>NZ_JBKFTL010000003.1:0-361680 GCF_046507615.1 Alloalcanivorax sp. C16-2
ACAGGATGTCAAACCGGGAGCCCCCAGGGACGGGTTCACGGCGTTCCCGGAAAGGGGCCCACACCGAGACGCGGCCCCGATGGAGGGATCACCCCCTGGCTTTTGCGCCAAACCATCAGGCATAAAAAACCGCCCCGGAGGGCGGTTTTTTGCTCGCGGACGGACGGGGCGGATCAGATCGGCCGCTCGGTGTGCATCTTCACTTCCTTGAACTCCTTGTCGAAGGCGTCGGTGAGCAGGCAGTCGTAGCGCATCTCGTCGTACTCGAGAATCGCCGCCACCTTGTCCTCGGGGATGATGCCCTGGGCGGCGGCGTTCTCCACCTTGGCGCGCAGGGTGTCGCCTTCCAGCTTGCCTTTGAGATCCGCCTTGTAGAACGCCTCGAAGTCGGATTCCACCTCCAGCAGCTTGTTGTAGGTGGCTTCCACCCGACCGATGTTGTCCTCCGGGTCCTCGGGAATGTAGGCGTTGGCGGCCAGGGCATCGCGCACGCTGGAGGGGCTCATGATCTGCTCGCCCAGGGTGCGGATCAGTTCATCGCTGGGCTTGTGCGCCAGGCACGGACGGCCCAGCGGGAAGAACAGTGCCTTGAGCACCCGCGCCACGCCGAAGTAGCCGAAGTTGCGGCAGAAGTCCTCGATCGCCTCATGGGCCTGGCTCAGGGAACGCTGCAGCGCATAGGTAGCGTGGGCGTCGTTGGCCTCGTCCCGGGGCAGGGTGGCGTGGTACTTGAGGATCGCGCAGCTGATCAGCAACTGGCTGTGCAGGTCGCCGAGCCGCGCGGACACCATCTCACGGCGCTTGAGGTCGCCGCCGAGCAGGGCGAAGGCCACATCGGACAGGCTCGCCAGCACCGCGCTGTAGCGGGTGATCAGGCGGTACCAGGGGGCACTGAAGCTGTCCGCGTTAGCGGGGATTTCCGCCAGCCGGGCGCCGCTCAGGCCGTGCACCAGGCCACGGCTGATGTTGCCCAGGGAGTGGCCGGCGTGCTTGAAGAACAACCGCTCGAAGTTGTTGAAGCCGCGTTCCTGGTCCTCGTCCTGGATCGCCTGGAGCTCATCGTACAGGTACGGATGGCAGCGCATCGCGCCCTGGCCGAAGATCATCAGCGAGCGGGTGAGGATGTTGGCGCCTTCCACGGTGATCGCCACCGGGATGGACTGGTAGGGCAGCGCCATGAAGTTGCGCGGGCCCATCTGCACGGCGCGACCGCTGGCGATGTCCATGCCGTTGTTGATCAGTACGCGCATCATTTCCGTGGAGTGGTACTTGGCCATCGCGGTGACCACCGAGATGGTGCCTTCCTCCAGGCCCCGGGTCACCAGGTGCCGGTAGGCTTCCAGGGTGTAGGCCAGGCCGGCCACGTCGGCGGAGGCCTCCTGCACACCTTCGAAGTGGCCCACCGCGGTGCCGAACTGGCGGCGGATACGGGCGAAGGCACCGGTCATGCGATAGCCGATCTCGCCGCTGGCGGTGGCCAGGGCGGGCAGGGAGACGCCGCGGCCGGCGCCCAGGCACTCGATCAGCATGCGCCAGCCCTTGCCGGCCATTTCCGGGCCGCCAATGATGGCGTCCAGGGGCACGAACACGTCCTTGCCGTTGATCGGGCCGTTCATGAACGGCGATCCGCCCGGGTTGTGGCGGCGGCCGATCTCCACGCCTTCGGTGTCGGCGGGCAGCAGGGCACAGGTGATGCCGATGTCGTCCTGGTCGCCGAGCAGGTGTTCCGGGTCATAAAGCTTGAACGCCAGGCCCACCACGGTGGCCACCGGGGCCAGGGTGATCCAGCGTTTGGCGAAGTCCAGGCTGATGCCCACCACTTCCTCGCCGTCCACGGTGCGCTTGCAAACCACGCCCTTGTCCGGGATGGCGCCGGCGTC
Organism: Alloalcanivorax sp. C16-2; assembly: GCF_046507615.1. Taxonomy (NCBI): domain Bacteria; kingdom Pseudomonadati; phylum Pseudomonadota; class Gammaproteobacteria; order Oceanospirillales; family Alcanivoracaceae; genus Alloalcanivorax; species Alloalcanivorax sp. C16-2. The sequence continues at coordinate 1,881 of NZ_JBKFTL010000003.1, forward strand.
GGAGCCGGCTTCCGGGCCGGTCAGGCCGAAGCAGGGGATTTCCTCGCCGGAGGACAGGCCGGGCAGCCAGCGCTGTTTCTGCTCGTCGGTGCCGTATTTGGCCAGCAGTTCGCCCGGGCCCAGGGAGTTGGGCACCATGGCGGTGACCGCCGTGGTCAGCGAGCGGGTGGCGATTTTGCTCATGGTGCGGCTTTGCGCGTAGGGGCTGAAATCCTTGCCGCCGTATTCCTTGGGGATGATCAGGCTGAAGAAGCCCTTGGTCTTGAGGAATTCCCAGACCTCCTCGGGCAGGTCCTTGAGCTCGTGGTAGATCTTCCACTCATCGAGCATGTCGCAGAGCTGCTCGACCTCGTTGTCCAGGAACGCCTGTTCCTCGTCGGTGAGGCGGGTGAAGTCGGTCTTGGAGAATTCATCCCAGTCCGGCTTGCCGCCGAACAGTTCCGCCTCGAACCAGGTGGCGCCGGCCTCGATGGCCTCGCGCTCGGTGTCGCCGATGGGCGGCATCATCTTGCCGAGGGTCTTGAAGACCGGGCGACTGATCAGTTTGGCGCGCAGGCCGGGGTGGTTGAGCACCACCAGCACGGCGGCGACCAGAATCAGCAGAAGCGGATTGTACAGCCAGGATGCCAACAGGCCGCACAGCAACCAGACCACCGCGAACACGGCGCTGCCGGTGGTCAGTGACAGCTGCATGTAGAATATGGCCACCAGGGTGGCGGCCAGTATTACCAGGGCCAAAAGGCTCAGCATGGTCATCTCCTTTGCCAGGATGCTTTGCGGAGGTTCAGGAATGCCTCCATACCTTACCCAGCGGGCATGGAGGGTGCGTGAACGATTGTTTCAGTGTACGCCGATCATTCCGTCCTGTTGCCGTTTTAACAGTTTTTAATCTGTTTATGGACCCTTGGAATTTCGTACAATTGCCGCCAATCAAAATTCCCGTCACAGGAGTCTCCGGTGCAGGACAACGCTTCGATCATCGACGTTACCGAACAGAACATTCAACAGGTACTGGAAAGTTCCCGGCAGATTCCGGTGCTGTTCGACTTCTGGGCCTCCTGGTGCCAGCCGTGCCAGCAGATGGCGCCGCTGCTGGAGAAACTGGCGGGCGAATACCAGGGCAAGTTCCTGCTTGCCAAGGTGGACGCCGACGCCCAGCAGAACATCGCCGCCCAGTTCGGCGTGCGCAGCCTGCCGTCGCTGAAGCTGGTCTATCAGGGGCAGCTGGTCAGCGAGTTGGACGGCGCCCAGACCGAGGGCGCGCTGCGCCAGTGGCTGGCGCCGGTGGTGGACCCGGACGCCGCTCAGGCGGAGCAGGAGCAGCAGTTCCTGGAGCAGGTGCGCCAGGCCATCGAGGCCGGCCATGGCGGCCAGGCGGAGCAGGCGCTGCGCCAGACCCTGGCCGAGCAGCCCGACAAGCACGCTTTCCGCGCGCTGCTGGTGGAGTACCTGCTGGGCGAGGGGCGCACCGATGAGGCGCAGTCCGTGCTGGCGGAGGTGGTCGAGGACGTGGAAGAGCTGCGGCCGTTCCGGGCTCGTTTCGCGTTGCTGGAGAAGCTGGAGGGGGGCGGCGAGAGCTTGCACGAGCTGGCCGCCCGCATCGAGAGCGATCCGGCGCCTGAGGATCTGCACGCCTATGGCCTGCGGGCCGCCGCCGCCGGTCAGTTCGAGGCGGGGCTGCGGGCGTTGCTGACGTTGCTGCGTGATCATCGCGACTACAAGGATGGGGTGGCGCGGGCGGCGTTGCTGGAGGTGTTCGATTGCCTGCCCAAGGGTGATCCGCTGGCGAGCCAGTATCGGCGCAAGATGTTCACCTATCTGCATTGAGTCGTCGGTGGGGGCGCCGCCGGGCCCTCCATTGGGGCCGCGTCCCGGTGTGGGCCCCCTTTCCGGGAACGCCGCGAGTACGTCCCTGTAGGCTCCCTGTCAAACGTCCTGTTTGACAGGGTCCCGGAAAGGGGGCCCACACCGGGACGCTCCGAGGTAGCGTTCCGCGCGGCTCCGTAGTGGGGCGTTGTTGTGGCGTTGGCGGTTGGATGTGGCTTCTAGGGCCTCTACCTGCCTACCTATGGTCTCTACATGCCTGTTTGTGGCGCAGGCTTTCTTCTTATTCGTGATCGATATTGGTGCTTCTCAGGGTGTATGTGCACATTTTGGGTGCGTATTTGCCCGGATTTTGTGCGGGTTGCGCCCTGAGAGGGCGTGTTCGCTGGCTTTGTGATCTGGCTTGATTCTTGTATGCCCTTTTCCGGTGCAATGCCGTCGGGGTGCGTCCCGGCGGTGCAATTCCGGGCCGCGTTTCGGCCCCGAGGACAAGGGAACCAATAATGCGAATCAAATACCGAGTCGCCGGCTTGCTGGCGCTGATGCCCTCGATGGCGGTGGCGGATACCGTGGACAAGAGCGATACCGCCTGGATTCTGGTGGCCACCGCGTTGGTGCTGATGATGACGTTGCCCGGCCTGAGCCTGTTCTACGGCGGCCTGGTGCGTAACAAGAACGTGCTGTCGGTGCTGATGCAATGCTTCGCCATTGCCTGCGCGGTGTCGCTGGTGTGGCTGGTGGTCGGTTATTCCCTGGCGTTTTCCGATGGCGGCGCCGTCAACGCCTGGATCGGCGGCCTGCAGCACGCGTTCTTCGCCGGTATCGACCGCGACAGCCTGGCGGGTTCCCTGCCGCAAAGCCTGCATGGCCTGTTCCAGATGACCTTCGCCATCATCACTCCGGCGCTGATCGTGGGCGCCTTCGCCGAGCGCATGCGTTTTGGCGCCATGCTGGCGTTTTCGGTGCTGTGGGTGCTGGGTGTCTATGTGCCGGTGTGCCACTGGGTGTGGGGCGGTGGCTGGCTGGCGGAGCTGGGTTTGTATGATTTCGCCGGCGGTACCGTGGTGCATATTACCGCCGGCGTCGCCGCCCTGGTGGCGGCGGTGGTGCTGGGCCGGCGGCAGGACTGGCCGGGCCAGGCCATGAAGCCGCACAACATGACCATGACGGTGATGGGCGCGGGCATGCTGTGGGTGGGCTGGTTCGGCTTCAATGGTGGTTCGGCGCTGGCCGCCGACGGCAATGCCGCCATGGCCATGCTGGTGACCCACATTTCCGCCGCCGCCGGTTCCCTGGCCTGGTTGACCCTGGAGGCGCGGAAGTTCGGCAAGCCCTCGGCCCTGGGCATCGCCACCGGCATGGTGGCGGGGCTGGGCACCATCACCCCGGCGTCCGGCTTCGTGGGCCCCGGTGGGGCGCTGATTATTGGCCTGGCCGCCGGCGTGATCTGCTTCTACATGGTGCTGGTGGTCAAGCAGCGCTGGCGCATTGACGATTCCCTGGACGTGTTTCCGGTGCACGGTGTGGGCGGCATCCTCGGTACCCTGCTGGCCGGGGTATTCGCTTCCACGGAGTTGGGCGTGTTTTCCGGCTACGGCTTCGCCAAGCCGGACTACGGCATGCTCCAGCAGCTGGGCGTGCAGGCCCTGGGCGTGGTGGTCACCTTCGTTTACACGGCGGTGCTGACCTGGGCGCTGCTCAAGCTGGTGGGCCTGTTCACGCCGTTGCGCGTTACCGCCGAGGAGGAAAGCCAGGGTCTGGACATCGCGTTGCACGAGGAGCGCGGTTACGACATCTGACGCCGCCGGCCGGGGTCCAGTATGCTCGGGGGAGATCTTTTCCCAAGGAGTCGTCATGGATCTGGACCCCTACGGCTGGCCGCGCGCCGGCGCGCTGGACGTTCGCCAGCTTCCCGCCCGGGTGGTGGGGAACGGCGTGGCGCCGCTGGCGGACAGCCTGGAGCGTATTCACGAACACCAGCGCCGGCTCTACGCCGGCCGCCGACATGGCGTGCTGCTGGTGGTGCAGGGCCTGGATGCCGCGGGCAAGGACAGCCTGATCCGTACCCTGGCCCGGGCCATGGACCCGGCCGCCTTCCGCGCCCATTCCTTCGCCCGGCCCCTGGGGGAGGAGGTCGATCACGATTTCCTGTGGCGGGTATGGCGGCATCTGCCGGCGCGCGGCCAGGTGGTGGCCTTCAACCGCAGTCATTACGAGGCGGTGCTGGCGGAGCGGCTGTGGCCCACCGCCGAGCCGCCGCCGGACTGGCGCGGTCGTTATCGCGCCATCAACGAGTTCGAGGGGCATCTGCATCGCGAGGGCATGCGCCTGGTCAAGGTGTGGCTGAACACTTCCCGGGACGAGCAGCGCCGGCGCTTGCTCAAACGCCTGGACAAGCCCCGTAAACGCTGGAAGTTCGACCCCTCCGACATCGAGAGCTGGCGGGCCCGGGACCGTTACCTGGCGCTGGTCAACGAAACCCTCACCGCCACCCATACCGACCACTCGCCCTGGCATCTGATCGCCAACGACGACAAGCATGCCGCCCGGGCCCGGGTGGCCGCTCTGATGGCGGACCTGCTGGCCACGCTGGCGCCGGAGTATCCGCGCGAAAACATTGGCTGCATCGAGCATTACAAGGCGCTGCTGCGCGGCGGCGGGCACGACGGGCGGGACTGACCGTATTGGCCCGTGGCGACCGCCAGTAAAGCATTGTCAGCCTCTGGGGCTTTCTATAAGGTACGGGAAAGTTTCGAACGCTCGTTTGAATCCGGTCCTGGCACCGAGCCGGGCGTCGAAGCGGAATCCAACCAAGGAGACAACAATGAGCGTGGAATTTCTGTCCGACGAATGGTTCGCGAAGGTCAAGGAAATCCGTGAGTCCGCCGGCGACGTGGAAGCGCCCGCCGCCCTGGCTGACCTGGTCATCAACATCAAGGTGAACACCGACGATGGCGAGAAGCACCTTTCCCTGGTGGGCGGCATGATCGAGGAAGGCCAGCACGAGGACGCGGCCACCACCCTGATCCTGCCCGCGGACCTGGCCAAGCGCATCTTCATCGAGGGCGACCAGTCCGCCGGCATGCAAGGCTTCATGAGCGGTCAGATCAAGGTCGAGGGCGACATGAGCAAGCTGATGTCCCTGCAGTCCGCTCAACCCACCGACGAGCAGAAGCAGCTGATGAAGCAGATCCAGGACGTGACCGCCTGATCCGCCTTCGCCTCGGTGAATCGAAGACGCCCGCCTCAAGCGGGCGTTTTTCTTTGCGAGCGGATCGCGACTGAAGTCGCTCATACGGGCAGGGGGTAGTGTAGGAGCGACTTCAGTCGCGATACCGCAGGCCGTGTCAGCCGCGCTCTTCCCGGTTGCGGTTCTCCAGCCGCCCGTGGAGGCGCACCACGTCGTGGGGCACGCTCTTGAGCCAGCCGCGCACGCTGCCGCCGCCCCGGTCCAGGTAGTCGGTGATGGAGGCCACCCAGCGCTCGCCGTGCAGCCCCAGGCACAGCGGTTGGGGGCCGTGGTCGTCCTCCAGCCGGCGCACCCGGTCGCTGGGCAGGCCGTCGAGCAGCAGGCCGGGCAGGGTGGGCGGCGGCGCCATCAGGTCGCAGGGCAGGCACAACACCGGGCCGTCGCCGCAGACGGCCAGGCCCGCCTCGAGCCCGGCCATGGGGCCCCGGTAGCCGTCGCGGCGGTCGCGCACCACTTTGTCCGCCCGGCCCTGGTAGAGATCCAGGTTGCGGTTGGCGCTGATTACCACCGGCCCGGGTGGCGCCACCGCGTCCAAGAGCCGGTCGATCAGCGTCTCGCCGTCGATCTCCACCAGGCCCTTGTCGCGGCCGCCCATGCGGCGCCCCTCGCCGCCGGCCAGAATCAGCAATGTGTAGAAAAGATCCATATTGGGAGTGTGCTCGCTTATCCGCTATCCTCTGCGCCCAGGCAATGGCAGCCCGCAGCCGCATGAGACCCTGAGTGAACAGCGCCCGCGACTATCTTAACGACATCGACCGCTTTGGTCGCTTGCTGGACGGTTACCGTCCCCGCGAGCCCCAGTTGCGCATGGCGGATGCCGTGGCGGAAGCGATCCGCGCGCGCGGCACGCTGTTGGTGGAGGCGCAAACCGGCACCGGCAAGACGCTGGCCTACCTGCTGCCGGCGCTGTTGTCCGACGGGCCCACGCTGGTCTCCACCGGCACCAAAAGCCTGCAGGATCAGCTTTTCTTCAAAGATCTGCCGGTGGTGCTCAAGGCCCTGGGCCTGCCCCGCAAGGCGGCGCTGCTCAAGGGGCGCGCCAATTACCTGTGCCCCTACCGGCTGGAGCTGCACCAGGAGGAAGCCCGCTTCCTGACCCGGGAAACCGCCGAGCAACTGCAGGTGGTGGCGCACTGGGCCGGGCGCACCAGGACCGGCGACATCGCCGAGCTCAAGCAGCTCCCGGAGGATGCTCCGGTATGGCCCTGGGTAACCAGCACCGCCGACAACTGCCTCGGCACCGAATGCCCCAAGTACAGCGAATGCCCGCTGATGAACGCCCGCAAGGAAGCCCAGGAGGCGGACCTGGTGGTGGTCAACCACCATTTGTTCTTCGCCGACGCGGCGTTGCGCGGGGAGGGCGTTTCCGAACTGCTGCCCAGCGCCAACACGGTGATCTTCGATGAAGCCCACCAGTTGCCGGAGGTGGCCGCCACCTTCTTCGGCGATTCCCTGAGCACCCGTCAGATTCAGGAACTGGGCCGTGACGCGTTGTCCGAGGCGGCGCACTCGGCGCTCGATCTGGCGGCGCTGAACCAGCACATTTCCGCCCTGGACAAGGCCGGCCAGGACCTGCGCCTGAGCCTGGGCGAGCAGGAGCGGCGCGCGCCCTGGTCCGAGGTGGCGGAACTGCCGGCGGTGCGCGAGGCCGGCGAGGCGCTGCTCGACGGGCTCATCGACCTGAATGATTTTCTGGAACCCGAGGCCCGCGCCAGCCGTGGCCTGGAGTCCTGTGCCCGGCGCGCCTCCGAGCATGTGCTGACGCTCAAATCGATCCTCGATGCCAATGGCCCCAACCGGGTCTACTGGTTCGAGACCTTCCGCCGCACCGTGGTGCTGCACAGCACGCCGCTGTCGGTGGCCGGGCAACTGCGCGCCCAGCGCGACAAGCATCCCTGCACCTGGATTCTGACCTCGGCGACCCTGTCGGTGGCGGGGCGCTTCGAGCACCTGCAGAAGCGCCTGGGCCTGGACGAGGCGGACACCCTGAGCCTGGAGAGCCCGTTTGATTTCAAGCGGCAGGCGGTGTTCTACGTGCCCGAGAATCTGCCGGCGCCGTCGTCGCCGGATTACACCGCCAGCCTGACGCGGGCGATGATCCCGGTGATCCGCGCCGCCGAAGGCCGCACTTTCTTTCTGTTCACCAGCCATCGGGCCCTGCGTGAGGCGGCGGCGTTGTTGCGCGAGGCAAAGCTGGAATACCCGCTGCTGGTGCAAGGCGAGGCCGGCCGTCGGGAACTGTTGGACGAGTTTCGGCGTCTGGGTAATGCGGTGCTGCTCGGCACCAGCAGTTTCTGGGAGGGCATCGACGTGCGTGGCGAGGCGCTCAGTTGCGTGATCATCGACAAACTGCCGTTCGGTTCCCCCGGGGACCCGGTGGCGGCGGCGCGCATCGAGCACATCAACGCCAACGGCGGCAACGCCTTCCGCGATTATCAGCTGCCCCAGGCGGTGCTGGCCCTGCGCCAGGGCGCCGGCCGGTTGATCCGCGACCCCAACGACCACGGTTTGCTGGTGGTGGGCGATCCGCGCCTGGTGACCAAGGGCTACGGGCGCCTGTTCCTGGACAGCCTGCCGGGCATGACGCGCACCCGCAAAGCGGAGGTGGTGCAACGTTTCTTTCCGCACATTGCCCGCCTGCAGGCGGAACGCCTGGCGCAATCGAAAACCGGCGAGGCGCCACCGGCGCCCGCCCCGCAAGAGCCGACCCATGACGCACATTCTGGCCATTGAAACCGCCACCGACGCCTGTTCGGTGGCGCTCTACCGGGACGGCGAGGTGCTGGAGCGCTTCGAACCCGGCGCCCGCCGCCAGACCGAGCGGGTGCTGCCGCTGGTGGATGAACTGCTGGCCGAGGCCGGTATCGGCCTGGCCGCCCTGGATGCCCTGGCGTTCGGCCAGGGCCCGGGCGCCTTTACCGGCGTGCGCGTGGCCACCTCGGTGATCCAGGGTCTGGCGTTCGCCCGCGACCTGCCGGTGGCCGGCGTCTCCACTCTGGCCGCCTGCGCGCTGGCGGCCTTCGACGCCCACCCGGCCCGGCCACGGGTACTGGCGGCCTTCGACGCGCGCATGGGCGAGCTGTATCTGGGTGCCTACCACTGTTACGCGGGCGGCAACGGTCAGGGCGAGCGCGTCGAGGCGCTGCTGGCGGATGGCCTGTTCGACCCGGACGACGTGCCCGCCCTGGACGGTGGCGACTGGCTGCTGGCCGGCTCCGGCGCGGTTTATCGGGAGCGCATCGCCACCCGGGTGACTCTGGCGGAGGTGGACGAGGCCGCCGCGCCGCGGGCCTCGGCGGTGGCCCGGCTGGCGGCGCCGCTGGTGGCCGCCGGCCTCACGGTACCGGCGGAACAGGCGCAGCCGGTCTACCTGCGTGACCGGGTAGTATGATTTCGGCGCCGGATCGCGCCACGCCAAGGAGAAACGAAATGATCGAATGGGACCTGCCGGATGTTCACGAGCTGCAAGTGGTGGTGGCGCCGGAATCCATCGATGTGCTCGGCCATGTGAACAACACCGAGTACCTGCGTTACATGGAGAGGATTGCCTGGCAGCACACCCAGGTGCTGGGGCTGGGTTGGGATGAATACCAGCGCCTCAACCGCTGCATGGTGGCGCGCCACACCGAGGTGGACTACCTGGCCCCGGCCTACCAGGGCGAGACCCTGCGGGTGGGTACCTGGATCGTGGAAAACGACCAGCGCATCACCATCACCCGCCGTTACCAGATCGTGCGCGAAAGCGACGGCCTGACCCTGCTGCGCGGGCGCACCAAATGGGTGTGCGTGGCCCTGGATTCCGGCAAGCCGCGCCGCATGCCGCCGGAATTCCTCAGCGGCTACCAGATCACCGCCGAGGAATAAGGAAATCATTGAATGGACAATTTCCAGGCGCTGATCCTGGCGCTGATTCAGGGACTGACGGAATTCCTGCCGATCTCCAGCTCCGCCCATCTGATTCTGCCCTCCCAGGTGCTGGGCTGGCCGGACCAGGGGCTGGCGTTCGACGTGGCGGTGCATCTGGGCACCTTGCTGGCGGTGGTGGTTTACTACCGCCGGGATCTGTGGGGCATGACCCGGGGTGCCGGCCAGGGCCTGGTGGAACGGCGCATGAACCCTGACCTGCGCCTGGGCCTGCTGGTGGTGCTGGCCACCATTCCGGCGGTGGCGGCGGGCTTTCTGCTCAAGGACCTGATCGAGAACGAGCTGCGCTCGGCGGCGGTGATCGCCACCACCACGGTGGTGTTCGGCGTCGCCCTGTGGCTGGCGGACGTATTCGGTGCCCGGCGCCGGGGTGTGGATCAGGTGGGCGTGGGCAGTGCCCTGCTGATCGGGCTGGCCCAGGCGGTGGCGCTGATTCCCGGCACCTCGCGCAGCGGCATCACCATTACCGCGGCGTTGGCGCTGGGCTTCCGCCGCGAGGACGCGGCGCGCTTTTCGTTCCTGATGTCGGTGCCGGTGATTCTGGGCGCCGGCCTGCTCAAGACCAAGGACCTGATCGAAAGCCAGCAGGCGGTGGATTGGGCCCATATGGCCCTGGGCGTGGCGGTAAGCGCGATCACCGCCTACCTGACCATCGTCTTCTTCCTGCGCCTGCTGGACCGGCTCGGCATGCTGCCGTTCATGGTCTACCGCCTGTTGTTGGGCGCCATTCTCTTTATCTGGTTCGTATGAGCGCGGCGGTGGGCTGCCTGCCCGGTGCCCCGGCGGTGGCCGGCGGCGCGCCGGTGGCCACGGCGGCCGAGGCGCGGGAGCGGGGTTTCGCCCTGGTGCTGGGCCCGGCCGGTGACGATGGCGCCCTCAGTTTGTGGGACCCGGCGGCCCGCGCCGCGCCGCTCAAGGTGGATTTTCTCGGCGGCCGCCAGGGCTACCGGCTGGCCGCCGAGCGCGCCCGCCATGAGCGCCTGATCAAGGCCTTGGGCAAGCCCCGGGACGGTATTGACCGGGTGCTGGATCTGACCGCCGGCCTGGGCCGCGACGCCGCCCTGATGGCCGCCGCCGGTTTTCCGGTGACCCTGGTGGAGCGCCAGCCGGCACTGCAGGCGCTGCTGGCGGACGGCCTGGCCCGGGCCGCCGACACCGAGTTGGCGGCGCGTCTGACCCTGCTGCCCGCCGGCGAGGCCACCGAGGTGGCATTGCCCGCCGGGCCCTGGCACGCGGTGTATCTGGACCCCATGTTCCCGGCGCGGGCCAAGAGCGCCGCCGTGAAGCAGGATCTGCAATGGCTGCAGACGCTGTGCGCTTATCCGGACGTGGAGGAAGAGGCGGCGCTGCTGGCCCTGGCCCGGGCCCGGAACGCCCGCCGCGTGGTGGTGAAGCGCCCCCGCAAGGCGCCGCCCCTGGCCGGCGTGGCGCCGCACCACGGCCACGAAGGCAAAACCGTACGCTTCGATGTTTATGGGCCGTTGTCGCCGGCTTAGAGGCCGATCGCGACTGAAGCGGAATGCCGCCCAGTCGCTCCTACCGCAAGGGAGAGGGTCCGTAGGAGCGACTTCAGTCGCGATCAGCCCGGCGGCACTGACCGCGCGCAGGCCTTGCGAACCCGCAGCGCCTGCCCTGCGTTTCTGCAACGGTGTTTTGAAGTTAGCTATTAACTATTCACTGTTCACTGTTAACTAAGGCGCGGCGGGCTATTTGCCCGCCTCAGTGCCTTTCGCCGGGTTGGCGTCCGCGGATTGTTCCTCTTCGGCGGTGCGGGCCAGGGCTTCCTCCAACTGCGGCACCCGGGTGACGCGCTGGATCGCCTGGCTGATGTCCGGGCTGAGAATGCGCCGGGCCTCGTCGTCCAGGGCGCGCAGGTTGTCGCCAAAGTGCAACTGGTCGTCGTCGTCCAGCCACACCAGCTCGGTGTCCAGCAACTGGCGAATGAAGTTGCGCAGCACCACCTTGTCGAAGAATTCCGGTGAGTTGAACTCATACAGCAGCGACAGCCGCTGGGCGGTGTGGTGGGCTAGGTCGCCGAGCTGGTCGGCGGTGAGCCGTCCGTCGCCGTACTGCACCAGCAGGCGGATGGTCAGGTAGTAGCGCTCCAGGGAGGGCATCACCGTCTGCCCCAGATGGGCGAGCATGTCCGAGGCGTGGGTGTGGATGGCGGCGCCGTGCAGGCAGTCGCCTTCGCGGTTCACCAGGCCGTGTTCCTCCAGCACCGTGGCGATGCGCTCCACCGCCGCGGTCAGGTCCTGGTCCTCGCGCCAGTGCAGGAAATACTCGTTGCGGAAGAACGGGTAGAGCAGGGCGATCATGCTCTGCAGCACGTCCAGGCTGATGCTCCGGGCGTTGAGGAACAGCGAGCAGATCAGCCCGGGCAGGATGAACAGGTGCAGGCTGTTGTTGCGCACATAGGCCATCTGCAGGGCGGTCTTGGGATCGGTGGTGACCACGTCGCCCAGTGGGTGCGCCACGCGGATCAGGAACTCGTGTTCCAGGCCGTACTCGATGATGGTCTCGGCGTCGGTCTCCGCCAGGCGGGCGGTGTCGCTGTAGGGCGCCTCGCCGAGCAGATTGATGTAGAGCTGCAACTGCTGGCGCAGCTGCTGCAGATCCATGGTGTGCTTGGGCGTGGCCAGCAGCGCCAGGCTGATCAGGTTCACCGGGTTGGCCACGGCGGCGGCATTGATGCCGGTGACCACGTCGCGGCCCAGGTCGTTGATGGTGTGCTTGAACCAGTCCGGGGTCTCGTTGACGCTCAGTTCCTCGTTGCGCCAGCCCTCCCGGTGATCGTCCAGATAGTCCACCAGCTTGATCGGCTCGCCGAAGTTCACGTGCACCTGGCCGAAGTGGCTGCGCAGCACTTTCAGGGATTTCACCAGGCGGAATATCGATTCCTTCTTCTTCTTGCCGCCGCCCAGCTCGCCCATGTAGGTGCTGGCTTCAATCACCTTTTCGTAGCCGATGTACACCGGCACGAAGGCGATCGGCTTGCGCGCGTCGCGCAGGAAGCTGCGCACCGTCATCGCCAGCATGCCGGTGCGCGGTTGCAGCATGCGCCCGGAGCGGCTGCGGCCACCCTCCACGAAATACTCGATGGAAAAGCCCCGGGTGGTGATGCTGTGCAGGTATTCGTAGAACACCGCCGCGTAGAGCGGGTTATCGCGGAAGCTGCGGCGCATGAAGAAGGCACCGCCCCGGCGCAGGATGGTGCCCACCACCGGCAGGTTCAGGTTGATGCCGGCGGCGATGTGCGGCGGCACCAGGCCATTGCGGTAGACCACGAAGCTGAGCAGCAGGTAGTCGATGTGGCTACGGTGGCAGGGCACGTAGATCACTTCGTGGTCGCGGGCCACCTGGGTCAGGTGCTCAAGATTGTACAGGCGGATGCCGTCGTAAAGCCGGTTCCACAGCCAGTTGAGAAACAGCTCCAGGGCACGGATCACGGTGTGCGAATAGTCCGCCGCGATCTCCAGGGCATAGCCCCGGGCGCGGGCCATCACCTTATCCTCGCTCTCGTTGTTCTCGGCGGCGGCCTCGGCGATCGCCTCGCGCACCGAGGGCGCCTCCATGATGGCGTAGCTCAGCGTGCGGCGGTGGGACAGGTCCGGCCCGATGGCCGCCTCCTGCTGGCGCCGGAAATGCACGCGCAGAATGCGCGAGGTCTTGCGCACCACCTGGTCGTCGGAGCGGCACTGATCCATCACCTGGCGCAGGGACACCGGCGGGCTGAACTGCACGTACAGATCCCGACCCTGGGTCAGGATGATCAGGAATTTCTTGATCAGGCCCGGCGGCGACCAGTTGTTGGAGAAGATGATCCGCCACAGGGAGCTTTCCTTCTCCGGCTGACGACCCCAGAACACGGATACCGGCACCAGCTGCACGTCCAGCTCGGCGTTCTGTTTGAGCCCCGCCACCAGCCGCTGCAGCCGCGCGGGGGTGATCGCCCGGCGCTGTCGCGCCACCGACATCTCGCGTTTGTAGACATGGAAATAGCTGCGCGACAGATGCTGCTTGCCCAGGGTCAGCGATGCCTTGGGCGCGCTCAGGCCCAGCCGCCGCGCCGCCTGGTCCGCCACCGCGGCGTCCGCCACGGAGCGGTCGCGCAGCACATACACCACGGGTTTATTGGGATCCAGCTGCAGTTCTTCCGGATCGCCGGGCAGTGCCCGGATCCGGGTGCACAGGCGCATGAACGCGCGGATCAACAGGAAGAAAAGTCGGTCCAGTCCTAACCAGGGCGTCATAGGGGCCAAAATCGTGGCGAATGGACCGCCGATTCTACCTAAGGAGAGCGGTCTCGCGCACCACCGTATGTCGCACTGGCGCGCGGCTGTCACGGCGCCGTAGAATCCCGACCTCAATGATTCAATACAAGACAAGGGGGAAGCCAGGTGTCAGAGCATCAGGCGGGGATTTTCGACCGCAGCTACACCCAGCATTTGTTTCTCGAATACGCCCTCGGTGGCGGCCACGACAAAGACCGCATCCGCCGGGCCCTGCGCCAGGCCCTGGCCCTGGCCGGTGAGCGCACGCCGGTACTGGTGGCCTTCGGCCCCGGGCTGTGGTCGCGTCTGTCCTCGAAGTTTGATTTTCCCGCTTTCTACCTGGAAGGCCAGGTACCCGCCACCCAGGGTGACCTGTTCGTCTGGGTGCAGGCCGACAACCGCGGCGACCTGTTCGACACCGGCCTGGCGGTGCACCGGCAACTGCGCGATGAGCTGGCCCTGCAACTGGAAGTGGACGCCTTCGTCTACCACGACCTGCGCGACCTGAGCGGCTTCGTCGATGGCATCGGCAACCCGGAAGGGGAGGCCGCCCGCCAGGCCGCCATTATCCCTGATCCCCATCCCGCCGCCGGCGGCAGCTGGGTGCTCAGCCAGAAATGGGTGCACGGCGGTCTGGAGGACTTCCACAAAATGCCGGTGGCCGAGCAGGAAAACGTGTTCGGCCGCACCAAGGCCGACGCCGTGGAATTCGACGATGAACGCATGCCGGACAACGCCCACGTGGGACGCACCGACGTGGACCGCGACGGCGTGCCGCAGAAAATCTGGCGCCGCTCCGTGCCCTACGGCTCCACCACCGAGCACGGCCTGTATTTCCTCGCCTTCAGCTGCGAACTGGACCGCTTCGATTACCTGCTGCGGCGCATGTACGGCCTCACCGAGGACGGCGTCCGCGACCGCATGCTGGACTTCACCCACCCGGTGACCAGCTCCTGGTGGTACGCCCCCACCCAGGAGTGGCTGGCGGCGCTTTGAGTTATCCGCCACGGGCGCCGAATTACCCGCCACGGGCGCCGACCACTCCGCCGCCGGCGCCGCCGGGCCCGCCCGCCACGGCGCTCGGCAGCCGACCGCCCAGACCCTGGCTGGGCATTGCCCTGATGGCCGCCGGCGTCATGACCCTGCCGCTCATGGACGGCCTGGCCAAGTCCCTCAGCGAGCAGTACCACGTGGTCCAGGTCACCTGGGCCCGCTACCTGTTCCACTTCCTGCTGCTCGGCGCGCTGCTGCTCTGGCGCCTGCGCCCCCGTGACCTGATCCCCCGCCACCTGGGCATGCAGACCCTGCGCAGCGCCTGCCTGCTGCTCACCACCCTGGGCTACTTCGGCGCCCTGGCGTACCTGCCCATGGCCAACGCCCTGGCCCTGGTATTCATCGGCCCCCTCGCCAGCACCGCCCTGGCGCCGCTGATCCTTGGCGAACGCGCCGGCCCGCGCCGCTGGATCGCCGTGGCGATCGGCTTCGCCGGCACCCTGGTGGTAATCCGCCCCGGCGTCGGCGCCTTCCACTGGGCCAGCCTGCTGGCCCTCGGCGCCGGCCTCAGCTACGCCTTCTACCAACTCACCACCCGCCGCCTCGCCGGCAGCGGCCGCCCCTCGGTAACCCTGCTCTACACCGCTGTCTTCGGCCTCGCCGTGCTCAGCCTGATCGTCCCCGCCACCTGGCGCGCCCCGGACCCCGACGGCTGGGCCCTGATGGTGCTCATGGGCGCCATCGGCGCCTTCGCCCACTTCCTCATCATCCGCGCCTTCGAATACGCCGCCGCCCCCATCCTCGCCCCAGTGAGCTACATGGAAATGGTCTCCGCCGTCCTCATCGGCTGGCTCATCTTCGGCGACTTCCCCGACCCCTCGACCTGGCTCGGCATCGGCCTGATCACCGGCAGCGGCTTGCTGATTCTGGTTTGGGATCGGTAGAAATATGCCTCCGAGGGAACGCTAGTCAGGGTAAATAGTAACCAGTTCAAAATATGGAAAGTTCGTTGAGTAATTGGTGGGGATTCATGAGATTCTCATGAATACATGGAGGCAATATAAAAAGGGTTGGGGTGGGGATGCGTAGTTATTTTTCTATTCGCGGAATCGTTTTTATTTTCTGTTTCTTCTTCCTTCAGGGGGAGACTCTTGCTGACGGCTTAGTTTCGGGTGCAAGCCTGTATTATTATCAGAATTGCAAGGGAAGGAGTTATGATTACGGTGATGTTTCTAGTCGCTGGTATAGGGACCTTCCCGTTACGTTGAAGAAGGCGGGTCCCGGATTTGGAGTTGTGTCAGGCAATGATAATTGCATGGAGTTCAGGTACGCCGGATGTCCTGAGGGAACGACCTTGGAGTATTATAATGAACATGGGACTCCTATGTGTCGATCTGGTTATTATGTTTCGGCTCCGCCTGAAAGGGTTAGGCCTGAGCCAAATTGTCGGTCCGGCTGCCAGGTGGCTGACCCAGTTGACCCTGCGACAGGACTGATGTTTAGAGAAGAGTTGGACTATAAGACAGCTGATGGGCGGTTGGGAATAAAGAGATTTTATAATAGTCATGGTGATTTTTGGGGAGATAGGCGATGGACAATTGAATACTCGAAGAGGGTTGAGGTTAGAACGTTTTTTAATGGGGGTGAGGGGGCAGTCTTTCATTCAACCGCATTTGATACCGCCTCGGATGCATGTGTCCAAGGTTGGCCCCAGGTAGCGAATGATAATGCTGAATTCGGTGGCGTGACGGCCTCATATGTGGATGGGCGCTGTATGTTATCAGATGGGAGTGCTGCTGTTATTTTGCATACTGATAGTGATGCTCTATCCGGTATTTCTGACGCGGGGCGTATTGTCGATGTTAAAAGGGATAATGGAGATTATTTTAAATTCTATTGCTCGGAAGGCATCTGTCTGTCATATGGTGGGGGTAGGGGGAGGCTTTTTATAAAGGAGGATGGCTTTCTTTATTTGACAGAGAGGGATGAGAAAGAATTTTATGACGCCGAAGGGCGCTTGTTAAGAATTGATTACCGTGATGGTTATTCAAAATCTATGGAATATGGGGATGATGGCCTTATAGTATCGGTCGTGGACTCATATGGTAGAAAGATTTATTTTTTTTATGATGGTGGGCGGATTAATAAAATAAGGTATCCTTCTGGCGTGGAGAGTTTTTATAATTACGATAATTATGGAAAGCTTGAGTCCGTTAAGAATATTGATGGTTCTTCTTATATTTATAGATATGATGATCCTGCCGACCTCTATTTATTGACTGGCATTATTAACGAGGAGGATGGTTGGCGGGTTTCGTGGGAATATGATGAGTTTGGGCGGGTTGTGAGGAATTATCTGGGTGAGGGGGGCGGTTATCATATTGAATATGGGGAAGGCGGAGCCGCTTCTGTGACGGATCCGCTGGGCGCTAGATATGACTACGAATTCCAGAATGTTGGTGGTCGGTGGAAGCCAAAAAAAATAAATCTCCATGTTGGTGGTGGGATTGTTCTGGAAAAGATGTTTTCTTATGATGAAAATGGTTTTGTTGATTCTGTTTCTGATTTTGATGGCACGATTAGGGTGTATGAATATAATTCTCGAGGTTTGGTGGTAGACGAGGTTGAATCAAAGGGTGGGGTTGATGTTAGACATAAAACATATGATTGGCATGATGAGTATTCTCTTCCTGTAAAAATGGTTCAGTCTGGTCGCTATATAGAGTTATCTTATGACGCTGATGGCAACCTCGTTCGAAGAAAAATTGTGGATGAAAAAACAGGGGAAGAAAGGGTAGATACGTTCTCTTATTCGGCGTTTGGTCTGCTAAAGGAGAGAGATGGGCCCAGAGTGGATGTTAATGATGTTTATAGTTATGAATACGACGAAATGGGGAGGCTTCTGAGTGTTTCTAATGGGCTTTCCCAAGTAAGAGAAGTGGGCTCTTATAATGGAAGGGGTGATCCGAAAAGAATAGTAGGTGTTAATGGGGTTGAAGTTAATTTGTCATATGATGAGTATGGCAGAGTTACGGAGCGTTCCATTGAGAATTCCATTGAAAAATTTTTATATAATGGTGCTGGTCAAGTTAGAGAGGTTTATGCTCCTTCTGGTTCTAGACTGAATTTTCATTACAATGAAGCGGGGTATTTGACCGCAGTAATGAATAGTGGCGGACAGCAGATACGATATCTGTTGGATGATGCCGGCAACCATAAATCCAAGCAAGTTCTCGACCCCGAAGGGATTATTATAAAAAAACATATGAAAGAGTACGATCTTTTGGGCAGAGTGATAGTTGAAATTAATGGTGTGGGTGCGCGCAAGGAGTACGGCTATAACAGCGCAGGTGACCGTGTAGTTTCTACGGATGCTTTGGGGCGGGTAACGAACTATAAATATGATAGCCTTGATCGATTGGTGGAAACCACTAATGCTATTAATGGGGTTGCCTCGTACGAATACGACGCGCTAGATAACTTGACCAAGGTCATCGACCCCCGTGGAGTGTCCACCACCTATGAATACAACGCCTTCGGTGACGTTATCGCCGAACACAGCCCGGACGCTGGCGCGACCACCTATACTTATGACGCTGCGGGTAACCGCGCGACCAGGACCGATGCCCGAGGCGTGACCGCCTCCTACAGTTATGACGCACTCAACCGGCTCACAGCCATCGATTACCCCGGTACCGAAGAAGATGTAACTTATGTCTACGATCAGGGCGTCTATGGTAAAGGGCAACTAACGGGCTTCAGCGACGCTAGTGGGTCGACCACGATGACGTATGACCCGAGGGGCAATGTACTCACACGCATCCATACCAGCACTGCGGGGCCCAGCTTCACCACCAAATACGAATACGATCTGGCGGATAACCTCACTGCTCTGGTTTACCCCAGTGGACTGCGCATTGATCTGACTCGGGATACCATGGGTAGAGTGACCTCGGTGGAGGCCACCATTGATGGCGAAGGCTCGCAGCTCGCCAGTCAAATTCAGTATCAGCCCTTCGGAGGCATAACCGGCCTTACCTACGGCAACGGCCTGACCGAAGTCCGGCAGTACGATCTGGCGGGCCGCCTGACGAGCCGAAGCGCCATGCCCATACAGGATCTCGACTGGGCCTATGATCTCGTGGGTAACATCACGGAAATCCAGGACGGGGTCATCCCGGCACGGACCCAGACATTCGACTACGACGCCCTTGATCGCCTCACCGGCGCCAGCGGGGCTTATGGCGTGCGAGCCTACGAGTACGATGCGGTGGGTAACCGCACCCGGTTGACCAAGGATAGCCAGCAAACGACCTATGGCTACGCACCCGACAGCAACCGCCTTACCGACATTGACGGCCAGACCGTACCCTATGATGCCATCGGCAACATGCTTGCCCTGGCTGGCGACACCTTCACCTATGGAGCGCGCAACCGGCGCCAGACCACGGAACGCAACCAGTCGCTGATCGCGGAATATGAGTACAACGCCCTGGGACAACGGTCATACAAGAACCACGCCGGCGCTGAGACACACTTTGTTTATGGCCAAGGCGGCCAGTTGATCGGCGAATACGATGCCTCTGGCCAGGTGATTCGCGAGTATGTGTATCTGGCGGGCGAACCGATGGCTTTGGTGCGGCAAGGAGAGGTTTACTACTTCCACAATGATCAGCTGGGTAGCCCGCTGAAGCTGACTGATGGTAATCAAGACGTTGTTTGGGATGGCATCCGATCACCTTTCGGGGAAGTCGACGTACAAGTCAATACGGAGAGCAATCCGCTTCGGTTCCCGGGGCAGTATTTTGATCAGGAGATAGGCCTGCACCAGAATTGGTTTCGGGACTATGACCCCAGTCTTGGAAGGTATCTTCAGTCTGACCCAATAGGCATCCTACGCGACTACAGTGACCCACAGCTTCAAGTTGCAATCAGCATGGGCACGTTGGAGGAAACTGGCTCAGCGGGTGAAGTGTTAAATCACGTTTATGGCTACGTGGGGCAAAACCCATTGTACTGGATCGATCCCTACGGTCTTGCAAAGGGTGGCAACCAAAATCAACGTAGTTCTGAATTCGATGGTATGTCTGATGCTGATGTGTCTAAACAAGCACGTGACCCTAATGTTAGCAAAGAGGATCGACGTAAAGCACAGAAGGAAGAAAAAGCTCGAAAGCAACGAAACAAAACCAAAAGGAATAAGGGTAAAGGAAAAGGTGGGAAGTTTGGTGGAGGGCTATTTGGTATTCCTTGTCTAACCACAGCAGATTGCTTTTGTATCCAGCACCCCGATCAGTGCTGTGAGCTTTATCCAGATAAATGCGGTAATGACTGTGATAGTTGGTGATGGCGATGAATGAGAAGCTGACTGAAATTGAGGGGCTTATACGGCATCCTACTCCCCAAACACTAAGCCGTCTTCTTGAGCTATCTTACGACAGCGACGAAGAAGTGCGATTCAGATCAATCGAAGCATTGGAAAAATATACTGTTACCAATGAAATGCTGTGTAGGGTTCGGCAAGGCTTATCTGACGTTGATGAATTGGTTCGTACTACTTGTGCGGAGCTGATAGGGGACTGGGAAGATAAGTGTTCAGTTGAGCTCTTATACAATTGCATACATGATGAATCACAGCTTGTTAGATCGGCAGCTATAACAGCTTTAGGTCAGATTGGAAGACCCGATACAGTCTCTTTTCTTGCTGGAAAGCACCCATCTTTATCGGGATTGGAGCGGCTATCTTCTGCTATGGCGCTTTATACATTAGGAGATTCAAAGTATTTGGATGATGTTTTGTCCTGCTTGTCAGACTCTGATTACCGTGTGCGCTGTGCAACAGCAAATTTACTTAGCAATTTTATAGATGATGATCACAAGGGCTATGTAATTACCAAACTTAAAGAAGCACTCTTGAAAGAACAAACTAAAGCTGGTTCTTCTTCTATATCTGATGCGTTGACTGAAATGAATGGAAATGAATAATAAGAAAAGCTGCTGATCGTCTTCAATTACTCGACACCAAACGTGAGTTTCACTAAATATGAATGTCACTTCTATTTCATCGGTAGAAATGACGCGGAAGACGTTCTTGTAATCCCCCCGAAAAGTAATCGAGGTTTTGAGTAGAGACTTTTACACTGATCGCATTGAGGAGCGATACATGAAGAAGTCTCGATTTTCCGACAGCCAGATCCTGGCGATTCTGAAGCAGCACGAAGCCGGGGTTCCGGTGGCGGAACTGTCCCGCGAACACAACGTGAGTACGGCGCTGATCTATCAATGGCGGTCGAAGTTTGGCGGCATGGACGCGTCGCTGATGAAGCGGTTGAAGGAGTTGGAGGCTGAGAACGCCCGCCTGAAGAAGATGTATGCGGAAGAGCGGCTCAAAGCGGAGCTGCGCGAGGAAGCCCTGGAGGGAAAGCTGTAAGGCCGTCTCAGCGCCGGGAGATGGCCCTGAAGGGCGTGGCCAAGCACGGGCTCAGTATCCGGCTGGCCTGTGTGGTGTACGGCATTCGTGAAACCTGCTACCGCTACCAGGCAAAGCTCAACGGTGAGAACGCCCTGATTGCGCACTGGTTGCTCAAGCTCACGCAGACCCACAAGCGCTGGGGGTTTGGGTTATGTTTCCTGTATTTACGTAACGTGAAGGGCTATGCCTGGAATCACAAGCGGGTGTATCGGATCTACCGGGAGCTGGAGCTCAACCTGCGGATCAAGCCACGGCGGCGGATCAAGCGGGATTATCCGGGCGATTTGGCGGTGCCGACGGCACCGAATCAGGTCTGGTCTATGGACTTCATGGGCGACCAGCTGGTCAGCGGCAAGTCACTGAGAACGTTCAATGTGATCGACGACTACAATCGCGAAGGGCTTGGCATTGAAGTTGACCTGTCACTGCCTGCACAACGAGTGATACGTGCGCTTGACCAGATCATCGAATGGCGAGGAAAGCCCGCCGCCCTGCGCTGTGATAACGGCCCGGAATATATTTCGCAGGCGCTGGTGGAGTGGGCCAACAGGAAGCGGATTACACTGATCTACATCCAGCTCGGCAGACCGACCCAGAACGCCTACATTGAGCGGTTCAACCGAACCGCACGGCATGAATGGCTGGATCTGCATGAGTTCACCAGCGTTGCTCACGCCCAGCTATTAGCGGCCCAGTGGCTCTGGCATTACAATCACGAGCGACCGAACTCGGCTATCGGCGGCGTGCCGCCGACCCGGCTGTTACAAACCGGTTAACCCTCTACTCAAATCGGCGATTACAAATGGGGGGATTACAATCTTCACGGACGATGACCTGGAAGGCCGCTCGGAATGACGGTGTACATGCTGGATACCAACTGCACGTTTGTCGGCGCGGGGCGAGGTGATTGGCGGCAATGATCTGCTGATCGCCGGCCATACCCTCGCCACCGAGGCCCGCCTGGTCACCAATAACCGTCGGGAGTTCGACCGGGTAGACGGGCTGGTCGTCGAGGATTGGGCGAGCCCTTGAAGTGACAGGCCCTAATCCACCTTCCATTTGCTGAACATCTTGCGGACCAGGAA
The DNA here is from genome assembly GCF_046507615.1 of Alloalcanivorax sp. C16-2. NCBI lineage: Bacteria > Pseudomonadati > Pseudomonadota > Gammaproteobacteria > Oceanospirillales > Alcanivoracaceae > Alloalcanivorax > Alloalcanivorax sp. C16-2. The sequence continues at coordinate 23,703 of NZ_JBKFTL010000003.1, forward strand.
GGGCGTCAGCTTGAGGCTGGCGCCGAGCCATTTGAGGGGGCCGCGGGGGAAGGCGAAGTGGAGGGCGTTGAGCAGGCCCCGGTAGGTGGCCTGGTCGAAGGGGTACCACCAGAGGTTGCGTTTGGCGGGTAGCCGGTCCCAGTTGATGACCTTGGCGTTGGTCATTTCGAGCAGGCCTTCCGGGCCGTGGGTGCGGCCGATGCCGGATTCTTTCCAGCCGCCCCAGGGGGCTTCGGAGAGGCCGTGGGTGTAGAGGTGGTCGTTGAGGGTGGTGACGCCGGTTTGCAGGCGCGCGGCGAGCGCGCGGCCTTTGCGGGTGTCGCGGGTCCAGATCGAGGAGGTGAGCGCCAGGTTGGAGCGGTTGGCGCGGGTCAGGGCCTGTTCGGCGTCGGTGACTCTTTCCACGGCGATGATCGGGCCGAAGGTTTCCTCGCACACGGTGAGCATGGTGTCGTTGACGCCGGTGAGCAGGGTGGCGGGGAAGAAGTAGCCGTGTTCCACGTCGCCGACTGGTTGCGATTGGGCTTCGATGCGCGCGCCTTTGGCGAGGGCGTCTTCCAGGTGTTGTTGCACGGTGCGCAGCTGGCCTTCGGTGGTGAGGCTGCCGATGTCCACGCTGATGTCGTCGCGTCGGCCGGGGCCGTGGCGCAGGGCGCGGGTTTTCTTGGCGAGCAGGGCGACGAACTCGTCGTGGACACTGTCTTCCACGTAGATGCGTTCCACGCCGCCGCAGCTTTGGCCTGCGTTCTGGTAGCCGGCCCAGGCGGCGCCGTTGGTGGCTCGTTCCAGGTCGGCGTCGGCGAGTACGATCATGGGATCGTTGCCGCCCAGTTCCAGAGACACGGGCGTGAGGGTTTGCGCGGCCTGGGCCATGAGGGTCTTGCCGGCGGGCACGCTGCCGGTGAAGAACAGCTTGTCGATGCCGTTCTCGAAGAAGGCGGTGGCCACTTGCGAGCCGGAGCCGACGATGTGCTGGAACAGGCCCTCGGGCAGCTCGCCGGCGTCGAGGATGCGTTCGATGGCGCGGCCCACGGCGGGGGTGGCGGCGGCCACCTTGAGCAGCACGGCGTTGCCGGCCATCAGCGCCATGGTGATTTCGCCGAAGGGGATGGAGAGCGGGTAGTTCCAGGGGCTGATGATGCCCACCACGCCCAGGGGCAGGTGTTCCACGGTGGTGCTTTTGTTGGCGAACAGCAGATGGCCGCCGCGCCTTTGGGGAGCCAGTACCTTGCCGGCGTTTTTGCCGTACCAGCTACAGGCGAGGGCACAGGGGAGTACTTCCGTGGCCAGGGCGTCGACCCGGGTTTTGCCGTTGCTGTCGCTGACGATGGTGGCCAGGTCCTCGGCGCGTTCGACGATGTAGTCACGCATCAGGCGCAGGTGCCGGGCCCGTTCCTTGAAGCTTTTGGCGGCCCAGCGGTGTTGGGCGGCGCGGGCCTTGGCGATGCGCTCGGGCAGGGTGGCCAGGTCGGTGTGGTTGAGCTCGGCCACGGCGGCGCCGGTGGCCGGGTTGTAGTCGGTGACGGTCTGCTGCTCGGCGGTCATGGGACACTCCCTTCGGCGGAAGGCGGCAAAGACGCCAGCAGAGCATAACGCCGGGCGCGGGGGAATGGCGAACCGGCGGCGAGCGGCGTCGCCGGCGTCAAAGGCGCCGGGGGCGGCTGGCGCGGGGTGCGTGGGCTTGCGATACTCGCCGGCATCGAAGGAAGAGGACGGCGAAGCCATGCTTGAAGAGTACAACTATGCCCAGTGGGCGCCCCTGGCCGGGACCTGGATCCTGGTGTGTACGCTGTTGAGTTTTTTGATCGCGCGGCACAAGGGGATGAAGTCGTTGCTGCCCACCGCCGCCGGGTTCGTGGCGGCGTTCATCCCCATCGTGGGGGTGATTTATCTGTTTGTGCTGGGGACGCGGGAGACGGCGGGGCGGGATAAAGGATGACGTTCCGGTAGAGGGTATCGCGACTGGGCGGCACTCCGCTTCAGTCGCGATCGCCGTCAGGTGAGCAGGTTCTCGAGGACGCGGCGGTAAACGCCGGTGAGGGCGTCCAGTTCGGCGATGTCGGTGTGCTCGTCCACTTTGTGGATGGTGGCGTTGACCGGGCCGAGTTCCACCACCTGGGCGCCGGTGGGGGCGATAAAGCGGCCGTCGCTGGTGCCACCGGCGGTGGACAGTTCGGTGTCGCGGCCCAGGCCGTCGCGGATCGCCGCCACGGTGGCGTCCACCAGCGCGCCCCGGTCGGTGAGGAAGGGCTGGCCGGAGAGCTTCCAGTCGATCTCGTAATCCAGGCCGTGCCTGTCCAGGACCGCCTCGGTGCGCCGGCGCAGTTCGTCCTCGGTGAGCTCCGTGGAGAACCGGAAGTTGAACACCACTTCGCAGGTGCCGGGGATCACGTTGGTGGCGCCGGTGCCGGCGTTAAGGTTGGAGATCTGGAAGCTGGTGGCCGGAAAGAAGTCGTTGCCCTGGTCCCATTCGGTGGCGGCCAGTTCCGCCAGGGCGGGAGCGGCGTCGTGAACCGGGTTGCGGGCCAGGTGCGGGTAGGCCACGTGGCCCTGTACGCCTTTCACGGTGAGCACGGCGCCCAGGGACCCGCGCCGGCCGTTCTTGATCACGTCGCCCACGGTGTCGGTGGAGGAGGGTTCGCCCACCAGGCAGTAGTCGATGGCTTCATTACGCGCCTGCAGGGTGTCCACCACCTTGACGGTGCCGTTCACCGAGGGGCCTTCCTCGTCGGCGGTGATCAGAAAGCCGATGCTGCCGGCGTGGTCCGGGTGGGCGGCCACGAATTCTTCCACCGCCACCAGCATGGCGGCGATGGAGCCTTTCATGTCGGCGGCGCCACGGCCGTAGAGCTGGCCGTCGTGCTCGGTGGGTTGGAACGGGTCGAAGCGCCAGGCGTTGGTGTCGCCGGTGGGCACCACGTCGGTGTGGCCGGCGAACACGAACAGCGGGCCGGCGTCGCCGCGCCGGGCCCAGAGATTACGCACTTCCTCGAACCACAGGGTTTCGCACCGGAAACCCAGGGCCTCCAGTTTTTCCACCATCCAGTCCTGACAGCCTTTGTCCTCGGGGGTTACCGAGGGGCGGCGGATGAGTTCCTTGGCGTAGTCCAGTGTACGGCTCATGAAGGCTCCGGCTTCGCCGGCACGCTGCACGCTGCACGCTGGCACGCCGGAAAGCGTGGTGCGTGCCGCGTGCCGGCGTGCGGGCATCAGTTGTGTTTATGCAGCTCTTCGTTGAGGGCGATGGCGCTCTTGTTGGTCTGGCATTGCACCGCGCCGCTCACGGAGTTACGACGGAACAGCAGATCGGACTGGCCGGCCAGGTCGCGGGCCTTGACGGTGTCGGCCACCTTGCCGTCCTCGTCGAGCACTTCCACCTTGGTGCCGGAGGTGATGTACAGGCCGGCTTCGATGGTGCAGCGGTCGCCCAGGGGAATGCCGGTGCCGGCGTTGGCGCCGAGCAGGCAGTTTTCGCCCAGGGAGATGACGATGTTGCCGCCGCCGGACAGGGTGCCCATGGTGGAGGAACTGCCGCCCAGGTCGGAGCCCTTGCCGACAAACACACCGGAGGAGATGCGGCCTTCGATCATGCCCGGGCCTTCGGTGCCAGCGTTGAAGTTGATGAACCCTTCGTGCATGACGGTGGTGCCTTCACCCACGTAGGCGCCCAGGCGGACGCGGGCGGTGTCGGCGATGCGTACGCCGGCGGGTACCACGTAGTCGGTCATCTTGGGGAACTTGTCGACGCTGTTCACTTCCAGCAGCTTGCCGTTGAGGCGTGCAAGCAGTTGCCGCTCGGGCAGCTCGTTCAGGTCGATGGCGCCTTCGTTGGTCCAGGCCACGTTGGGCAGCAGCGGGAAGATGCCGCTGAGCACCACGCCATGGGGTTTGACCAGGCGGTGGGAGAGCAGGTGCAGCTTCAGGTAGGCCTCCGGGGTGGAGGCGGGTTCGGCGTCGGTTTCCAGGATGGTGAGCACCACCGGACGCTCGCTTTCCTGGAACGCCACCGCGTAGCTCGCTTCGTGCTCGAAGCCGGCTTCCCGCCATTCCCGGGCGAGATGCTGGATCTGCCGGTGGGTCAGTTCGAGGGCCGCGTTGCCGCCTTCGTAGCCCACTTCCTCGCGGACCACCTCCACCAGTTTCGGGTCCGGTTTCAGGTAGGGGTCCGGATAGAAAACTTCCAGCCATTGCTCGTCGCGGTTCTTGGTGCCACAGCCCAGGGCCATCGCGAAAATCGTGCTCATGTTGCCTCCTGTTTGGGCGCTGGACGCCTGACGCTGGACGCCGGACGCCAAAAACCCTTGTTCGTGGTATGCGTCCGGCGTCTGGCGTCCAGCGTCCGGCGTTTTAAATCAGTGTCTTCCACTCGTCGGCGTTGAAGCCGGCGCGCAGGTGTTTATCGGTACGCAGGATCGGTCGCTTGATCAGGGACGGGTTGGCCAGTGCTTGCGCCACGGCGCTGTCGGTGTCCATGTTGTCGCGCACCTCGGGGTCGAGCTTGCGCCAGGTGGTGCCGCGACGGTTGATCACCGTGTCCCAGCCCAGTTCCGCCATCCACCGGCGCAGATGGTCCTCGGGCACGCCTTCCTTGCGATAGTCGTGGAAATGATAATCCACGCCTTGTTCATCCAGCCACTTCATGGCCTTCTTCATGGTATCGCAGTTCTTGATGCCGTAGATCGTGGTCATCGTGGTGCTTCCTTCATGCTGGGATCGTGGCTGAAGCCGCTCCTACAAAGCGACTGCAGGAGCGGCTTCGGCCGCGATGCCGTTACAACCTTTCAATCAGGGCGCGGATGCGTCGCGCGCCCTCGATGCACTGGTCGAGTTCCGCCACCAGGGCCATGCGTACCCGGTTCTTGCCGGGGTTGCGACCGTCCACGGTGCGTGACAGATAACGGCCGGGCAGCACGGTGACGTTTTCCTCGGCCTTGAGACGGCGGGCGAAGGTCTCGTCGTCCACCGGCGTCTTTGGCCACAGATAGAAGCCCGCGTCCGGGGCGGATACCTTAAGAGGCTCGCCGAGAATGTCCAGCACCGCGTCGAACTTGGCGTTGTAGAAGTCGCGGTTCTCCCGCACGTGGGCTTCGTCGTTCCAAGCGGCGATGCTGGCCAGTTGGTGGTGCACGGGCATGGCGCAGCCGTGGTAGGTGCGATAGCGCAGGAAGCCCGCCAGGATTTCGGCGTCACCGGCGACGAAGCCGGAGCGCAGCCCGGGCAGGTTGGAGCGCTTGGACAGCGAGTGGAACACCACGCAGCGGCGGTAGTCGTGGCGGCCCAGTTCGGCGCAGGCCTGCAGCAGCCCCGGGGGCGCCTGGTCCCGGTAGATTTCCGAATAGCACTCGTCGGACGCGATCACGAAGTCGTACTTATCGGCGAGCTGGATCAGTGCCTTGAGCTGCGCCTTGGTGAGCACCGCGCCGGTGGGATTGCCCGGCGTGCAGATGAACAGCAACTGGGTGCGCCGCCAGACGTCCTCTTCCACGGCGTCGAAGTCCGGTTGCAGGCCGCTGGCCTGGGTGCAGGGCAGATACACCGGTTCGCCGCCGCCGAGCAGGGCGGCCCCTTCGTAGATCTGGTAGAAGGGGTTGGGCATCAATACCAGCGGGTCGCGGCGGCGGTCGAGCAGGGCCTGGGCGAAGGCGAACAGGGCTTCCCGGGTGCCGTTCACCGGCAATACCTGATGGTCGGCGTCCACGCTCTCCAGCTTGAAGCGCCGGGTCAGCCAGCCGGCAATGGCCTGGCGCAATTCCGGCAGGCCGGCGGTGGCCGGGTATTTGGCGAGCAGGGCGGTATTGTCGCGCAGCGCCTGTTGCACGAACGCCGGCGCCGGGTGCTGAGGCTCGCCGATGGACAGGGCGATGGGTGCTTTGTCCGCCGGGGTCAGGCCGGCGAACAGGGCTCCCAGCTTTTCAAACGGATACGGGTGCAGCCGTTCCAGATCGGGATTCATGGTGTTCCTTATCAGGGCCTAGAGGGTGACGGACAGAGTGTCGTTCTTGCTGCGGTCGTCCAGTTCGCGGATCAGGGTATCGCGCAGACGCTCGCACAGCTCCGGGTCGGACACCGGTTGGCCGTCCAGATCGGTAATGAAGAACACGTCCTCGGCTTTCTCGCCCAGGGTGGCGATGCGCGCGTTCTGCACCAGCAGCTCGAATTGCACGAAGATGCGCCCAATGTGCGCCAGCAGGCCGGGGCGGTCCAGGGTCTGCACGTCCACCACGGTGCGGTCATTGACGATGTCGTTGCTGATGGTGACCTGGGTGGGGACGTCGAAGTGCTTGTTGCGCCGGGGCATGCGCCGGCTCACCGTGTTGCCGAAGTGCTCCGGCTCCTTGAGGGTCTCGGTGAGCGTCTTGCGGATGTGTTCAATGCGCGGCCAGTCGTCGCCGATCGGCGTGCCGTTCTCGTCGAGCACGATGTAGGTGTCCAGGCTGAAACCGTCGGCGCTGGTGATAATACGCGCGTCCATGATGGTCAGGCCGAGGCTGTCGATGGCGTTCACGGTGGCGGCGAACAGATTGCGGGTGTCCGGCGTGTAGATGAATATTTGCGAGCCGCCTTCCAGGTTACCCGGGCTGGTTTCCGATTCACGGATCAGCACCAGCGGGTCCCGATCGTTGGTGCGTTCCAGTAGCGCTTCAGTGTGCCAGGCGATGTCCCAGGGCGTTTCGCGCAGGAAGTACTCGTCGCCGATGTTGGCCCACAGGGCCTCGATGGCCTTGATGTCGTGGTCCCGTTCGGCGAGTAGCTTGAGCGCCTCGTCCCGGGTCTCGTCGATCCAGTCCTGCTTGTCCTGAGGGTTGTTGAGCCCGCGGCGCAGGGCGCGCTTGGTTTCCATATAAAGCTGGCGCATCAGGGAGGCGCGCCAGGAATTCCACAATGCCGGATTGGTGGCGTTGATGTCCGCCACGGTGAGCACGTAAAGGTAGTCCAGGTGCACCAGGTCGCCCACGGTGCGAGCGAATTCGTGCACCACGTCCGGGTCGGAGATGTCCTTGCGCTGGGCGGTCACGCTCATGGTCAGGTGATTGCGCACCAGCCAGGCGCACAGCTTGGCGTCCCAACTGGTCAGACCGTGGCGCTGACAGAAAGCGATGGCGTCGTCGGCGCCCAGTTCCGAGTGGTCGCCGCCGCGGCCCTTGGCGATGTCGTGATACAGGCCGGCTACGTACAGCAGCTCCGGCTTGGGCAAGCGGTAGTACACCTCGCAGGCCACCGGAAACTCATCGCGCATGTTCTCGTAGCGCAGCCGGCGCATGTTCTTGAGCACCAGCAGGGTGTGCGCGTCCACGGTGTAAATATGGAACAGGTCGTACTGCATCATGCCGATGATGCGACCGAACTCGGGCAGGTACTTGCCGAGGATGCCGTAGCGCTTCATCCGCCGCAGTTGGGTGAACAGCGCATGGGGGCTGCGCAGCAGCTGCATGAACAGGCCGGTGTTGGCCGGGTCGTTGCGGAAGTCGTCGTCAATCAGCCGTCGGCAGTGAATCAGCTCGCGCACGGTGGCGGCGCGGATGCCCTTCAGATCCGGGTTCTGGGCCATCAGCACGAAGGCTTCCAGCAGCGCGGACGGATGCTTGCGGAAGGTGTCCGGGGCGCTCATCTCCAGGTAGTTGTTGCGTACCTGGAAGCGGCGGTTGAGCGGGCGCACCTGTTCCGGCTCGCCGGCGCGCAGGATCGCCTCGTCGAACAGCTGCAGCAGCATGTCATTGAGCACCGACAGGGCCAGCGCCGCCCGGTAGAACTCCTTCATGAACAGTTCCACCGCCAGATTGGCGTTGGAATCGCGGTGGCCGAGGCGCTCCGCCAGTTGCCGCTGATGGTCGAACAGCAGCCGGTTTTCGTTGCGGCCGGTGAGCGAATGGAGCTGCCAGCGCACCCGCCACAGGTAGTCCAGGCAGCGGGTCACGGCGTCGAACTCAACGCGGGTGATGAAACCGGCGTCCACCAGGGCCTCCAGACTGTCGCCGCCGAAGTGGCGCTTGGCTACCCAGGCAATCATCTGCACGTCGCGCAGGCCGCCCGGGGCGTTCTTGATGTCCGGTTCCAGGTTGTATTCGGTGTCGTTGAACTTGCGGTGGCGGGCGGTCTGTTCTTCCCATTTGGCGGCGAAGAACCGGTCGGTGGGCCACATGCGGTCCGGCCCGGTGCGCACCGCCAGATCCTCGCGGACCCGGTCATCGCCGGCCAGGGTGCGCGCTTCCATGATGTTGGTGGCCACGGTGATGTCCTGGCCGGCCAGGGTTTCGCACTCATCCAGGGTGCGCACGCTGTGGCCGATCTCCAGGCCGATGTCCCACAGGAAGGCGACGAAACCCTCCAGGGCGGAGCAGGCGTCCTGGGTCGGCGTGGCGCGGAACAGCACCATCAGGTCCACATCGGAATGGGGGTGCAGCTCGCCACGGCCATAGCCGCCCACCGCCACCAGGGCCACGTCCTGGAAATCGTCCAGGCCGAACAGGGACCAGGCCGCCACCAGCACCCGGTCCACCAGATCGGCGCGCCCGTGCACCAGGGCCTCGATGGGGGCCTTGTCGAAGGCGGCGTCCAGCCGTGCCTGGCCCTCTTCGAGAAAATCGCGGGCCCGTTGGCCGGGCTGGTCGCTGTCGCGCAGGGCGGCAAGCAGCTTTTCGGGGCTGAGCGGGGGCGTCAAATCCTGGGGCGTCAAATCCATAGTGGCGGCGTCGCGTCCTTAATAAAGGTCGGTTTCTTCCTGGCGGGCGGTGAGTACCTCGTAGCCGTCGGCGGTGACCACCAGGGTGTGCTCCCACTGGGCGGACAGCTTGCGGTCCTTGGTGACCACGGTCCAGCCGTCGGGCAGCACCTTGTTGGCGGCCTTGCCGGCGTTGATCATCGGCTCGATGGTGAACACCATGCCTTCCTGGAGTTCCAGGCCGGTGCCGGGTTTGCCGTAATGGAGCACCTGGGGTTCCTCATGGAACACCTGGCCGATGCCGTGGCCGCAGTATTCGCGCACCACCGAGAAGCGTTCCGCCTCGGCGTGCTTCTGGATGGCGTGGCCGATGTCGCCCAGGCGCACGCCGGGTTTCACCATCCTGATGCCGGTGAGCATGCATTCCCGGGTGGTTTCCACCAGACGGCGGGCCAGCACCGACGGTTCGCCCACGTAGAACATCTTGCTGGTATCGCCGTGCCAGCCGTCCTTGATGACGGTGACGTCGATATTGATGATGTCGCCCTTCTTGAGCGCCTTCTTGTCGCTGGGGATACCGTGGCAGATCACATGGTTCACGGAGGTGCACACGGACTTGGGGAAGCCCCGGTAGCCCAGGCAGGCGGGAATCGCGTCCTGCTCGTTGACGATGTAGTCGTGGCAGAGCCGGTCCAGTTCCTCGGTGGTGACCCCGGGGCGCACGTGCTCGCCGATCATTTCCAGCACTTCCGCCGCCAGGCGGCCGGCTACGCGCATCTTGGCGATGTCTTCCGGGGTTTTAATCGTGACATTCATGTTGATCAGGGAAACTCCAGCGTTTTCAGTGGCTTGGGTGGCCAGAAAGCGGGTGGTGGCCGGGCGCTGTATACCGCTTTCTCGTTGCCCGTGACAGGCGGCTGTGGTATAAAGCGCGCGCCTTCGTCGCTCCCCGGTGGGCAGGCCCCGTGAAGCGGTGCGCCATTGTACCCGCTGGGCGTCGGCGAAGGGAAATCACACACACGCTCCGTCACATGGCTCCGGGTGCCCGTTCTTCCCAGGAAGAAGGGTTGGGTCATGCGGGAGCGTGGAGGCCTAACCCAGGAGAGAAAACCATGAGCGTAAACATGCGCGATATGCTGAAGGCCGGCGTGCACTTCGGCCACCAAACCCGTTACTGGAACCCGAAGATGAAACCCTACATCTTCGGTGCCCGGAACAAGATCCACATCATCAATCTGGAAAGCACCCTGCCGCTGTTCACCGACGCCCTGTCGTTCCTGAACAAGCTGGCGGCCAGCAACAACAAGATCCTGTTCGTTGGCACCAAGCGCGCCGCGCAGAAGGCGATCCGCGAGGAAGCCAAGCGCTGCGGCATGCCCTACGTGGATCACCGCTGGCTGGGCGGCATGCTCACCAACTGGAAGACCATTCGTCAGTCCATCAAGCGCCTGCGTGACCTGGAAGCCCAGGAGCAGGATGGCACCCTCGGCAAGCTGACCAAGAAAGAGCACCTGATGCGTCAGCGCGAGATGGAGAAGCTGGAACGCTCCATCGGCGGCATCAAGGACATGGGCGGCCTGCCCGATGCTCTGTTCGTGGTGGACGTGGACCATGAGGACATCGCCGTTCAGGAAGCCCGCAAGCTGGGTATTCCGGTGGTGGCCGTGGTGGACACCAACTCCAATCCGGACGACATCGATTACGTGATCCCGGGCAACGACGACGCCATCCGTGCCATCCAGCTGTACGTGAAGGCGGTCGCCGACACCATTCTGGAAGGCCGTGAGTACGCCCAGACCCAGGGCGGCGGCGAGAGCGAGTTCGTCGAAGTGGAGGCCGCCGAAGGCGAAGCCGCCAGCGAGCAAGCCGAAGGCTGATCACGCCGGGGCGGGCCGGGCCCGCCCCGAACGCATTCCCGAATACAAAGTTTCAAGAGGTTAAGCATGGCTGCTGTAACTGCTGCAATGGTGAAAGAGCTGCGCGAGCGCACCGGGCTCGGCATGATGGAGTGCAAAAAAGCGCTGGTGGAAGCGGATGGCGACATCGAGAAAGCCATTGACGACCTGCGTAAGTCCGGCCAGGCGAAAGCCGCCAAGAAAGCCGGCCGCACCGCCGCCGAAGGCGCCGTGGTGGTGGCTTCCAGCGACGATAACACCCGCGCGGTGATGGTGGAGATCAACTCCGAAACCGACTTCGTGGCCCGTGATGACAACTTCCTGGGCTTCTGCGAAAAAGTTGCCGGTGCCGCTCTGGCCGCCGACGAAGTGGACGCCGCCAAGATCGGCGAGCTCAAGCTCGAAGAGGGCGCCACCGTGGAAGAAGCCCGTCAGGCGCTGGTTCAGAAAATCGGTGAGAACATCCAGGTGCGCCGCGCGGTGCGTCTGAACGCCACCGACGGCCTGGTCGGTTCCTACGTGCACGGCGGCAAGATCGGCGTGCTGGTGGCCCTGTCCGGTGGCGGCGACGCCGAGCTGGCCAAGGATGTGTCCATGCACGTGGCGGCCGTGGCGCCGATGGTGGTCAAGTCCGACCAGGTGCCCGAGGACGTGCTCGACAAAGAGCGTGAAATCATCCGTGCCCAGCCGGACATGGAAGGCAAGCCGGCGGAAATCGTCGAGAAGATGCTCGGCGGCCGCATCAACAAGTTCCTCAAGGAAGTGAGCCTGAACGATCAGCCGTTCGTGAAGGACCCCAACACCACCGTGGGCAAACTGGTGCAGGACGCCGGTGCCGAAGTGGTGGCGTTCGAGCGCCTGGTGGTCGGCGAGGGCATCGAGAAGGAAGAAGTGGACTTCGCCGCGGAAGTGATGGCACAGGCGAAGCAGTAAGCCCGCTGGGGCTTGGCTTTGTCGCGCTGCCGCGCAAGAACGCCTTGTTGGCCGAGCCCAGCAAGGCGTTTTTTTCGGGCGGACGCGCGGCCCGGGGCGTTATCGGGCGGGGAACGGGCCAAATCGGCCGGGTGCCTTGGCTTGATCGCCTCCAAATGGTTTCATTAACCGCCGGCAGCGAGCCGGCGGTCGGAAAAACGGCGGGTATTCATGAGTGGCGGAGATCAAGAGATGGCCAAGAACAAGGAGCGCTCGCCGCGCTACAACCGCATTCTGCTGAAGTTGAGCGGTGAGGCGTTGGCGGGCGAGGAGGGGTTCGGCATCGACCCCCGGGTGCTGGACACCCTGTCATTGGAAATTGGCCAGCTGGTGGGTATCGGCGTGCAAGTCGGGCTGGTGATCGGCGGCGGCAACCTGTTCCGTGGCGCCGCTTTGCAGACCGCCGGCCTGGACCGCGTGGCCGGTGACCACATGGGCATGCTGGCCACGGTAATGAACGGGCTGGCCATGCGCGATGCCCTGGAACGCTCCAATATCCGCACCCGTCTCATGTCGGCCATTCCCATGAGCGGTATCGTGGAGCATTATGACCACCGCAACGCCAACCGCCATCTCAAGAACGGCGAGGTGGTGATTTTCTGCGCCGGCACCGGCAATCCGTTCTTCACCACGGATTCCGCGGCCTGCCTGCGCGGCATCGAAATCAGCGCCGACGTGGTTCTTAAGGCCACCAAGGTGGACGGCGTCTACAATGACGATCCGGTGACCAATCCGCAGGCCGAGAAATACGATCGGTTGACCTACGACGAGGTCATCGACCGCAAGCTCGGCGTCATGGACCTGACCGCGATCTGTCTGTGCCGTGACCACGACATGCCGTTGCGTGTGTTCAACATGAACAAGCAGGGTGCGCTGCTGAGCCTGATGCTCGGCGGTAACGAGGGCACCCTGGTGGAAGCAGCCAGCGAGGAACAAAGGTGATCGAGGACATCCGGAAAGACGCCCAGTCACGCATGAAGAAAAGCCTTGAGGCGCTGGATTCGGCGCTCAAGAAAACCCGTACCGGGCGGGCCCATCCGAGCCTGCTGGACGGAATTCACGTGAGTTACTACGGGTCCGATACGCCGCTCAATCAGGTGGCCAATATCTCCGTGGAAGAGGGTCGCACCCTGATCGTGTCGCCGTTCGACAAATCCCTGGTTCCGGATGTGGAAAAGGCGATCATGACCTCCGATCTGGGGCTCAATCCCTCCACCGCCGGCACCGTGATCCGCTTGCCGCTGCCGCCGCTCACCGAGGAAACCCGCAAGGGCCTGGTGAAGCACGTGCGCGGTGAGGGCGAGAACGCCAAAGTGGCGATTCGCAATATCCGCCGTGACGCCAACGGTGACCTCAAGGACCTGCTCAAGGAGAAGGAAATCTCCGAGGATGAGGCCCGGCACGGCGAGGAACAGATCCAGCAGCTTACCGACAAGATGGTGGCTGAAGTGGACAAGATGCTGAAAGTGAAGGAAGAGGAGTTGATGACGGTATAAGCGGGCAGGGCGCAGCGCCCGCTCCGGCCGTTGTCCGAATACACTGAACGGTGATATCGGGATGCCGCTTGCGGCAGCCCGATCTTTTTTTATGGACGATAAGACACCCGACTCTTCCGCGCCGGATATCGACAGTCACCGGGGCGCCGTGCCCCGGCACCTGGCGATCATCATGGATGGCAACAACCGCTGGGCGCGGCATCGCGGCCTGCCCGGCGCGGACGGCCACCGCGCCGGCGAGCGCACCGTGCAGAAAGTGATCCGCCGGGCGGCCCGCCATGGCATCGAAGTGGTCACCCTGTTCGCCTTCAGCTCCGAGAACTGGCGCCGTCCCGAGGACGAGGTCAACCACCTCATGGGGCTGTTCGTGAACGCGCTCGGCGAGCGCGTCGACGAACTGCACGGCAACGGCGTGCGGCTGCGTTTCATCGGTGACCGCGACGCTTTCGTGGAGCCGTTGCGCCTGGGCATGGCCGAGGCCGAGGCGCGCACCGCCGGCAATGACCGCATGACCCTGGTGGTGGCGGTCAATTATGGTGGCCAGTGGGATCTGGCCCAGGCCGCCGCCTCCCTGGCCCGCGATGCCCGCGATGGCCGCCTGGACCCGGCGGACATCAACGCCGCCGCCCTCGACGCCCGTGTTTCCACCGCCGGCTTGCCGCCGCTTGATCTGTTGATCCGCACCGGTGGCGAGCGGCGTTTAAGCAATTTTCTGCTTTGGCAGGCGGCCTACGCGGAGTTGTACTTCACGCCGGCGCTGTGGCCGGATTTCGACGGCGACGCCCTGGATGCCGCCCTGGAAGACTATGCGGGCCGCCAGCGCCGTTTCGGTCGCTCCGGCGATCAGGTGAACGAGCCCGACGGAGAACAACAATGCTGAAACTCCGGGTGATCACCGCCCTGGTCCTGCTGCCCGTGGTTCTGGGGGCGGTTTTCGGGCTGGGGCGGACGCCCTTCGCGCTGGTGGCGGGGGCCTTCTTCCTGGTCGGTGGCTGGGAATGGTCGGCGATGATCGGCCGCTGGTCCCTGGCGCTGCGCCTGCTCTGGTGCGTGCTGCTGGCGGTGCTGATGGTGGCCGCCGAGACCCTGCGCCCGGCCTGGGTGCTTACCGTGCTGCCGCTGTGGTGGCTGCTCGCTCTGGTGGCGGTGCTGGGCTATCCGCGCAATGCCCGCTACTGGTTCCGGCCGGCGCTGATGGCGCCGGTGGGCTGGCTGCTGCTGGTGCCGTCCTGGATGGCGGTGGTGGAGCTGCAGGACCACGGTGCCCTGGGGCTGGCCGGCCCCTGGGCATTGTTGTTCATTCTGGTCTGGGTGTGGGCGGCGGATACCGGCGCCTACTTCGCCGGACGTGCCCTGGGCCGCCACAAGCTGGCGCCCCTGGTGAGCCCCGGCAAGACCGTGGAAGGCCTGGTCGGTGGCGTGGTGCTGGCCCTGGCGGTGGTGGCGGCGGTGTTCTACACCGGCTGGCTGAATGCCTCGCTGCCGGCGCTCATGGTGGTGGCCCTGATGACGGTCCTGGCCTCGGTGCTGGGTGATTTGTTCGAGAGCATGGTCAAGCGCGAGCGTGGCATCAAGGACAGCGGCACGGTGCTGCCCGGCCACGGCGGCATGCTGGACCGTATCGACAGCGTCACCGCGGCGCTGCCGGTGGCGCTGGCCGGCCTCAACTGGTTCGCGCTCCCGGGAGGTCATCCTTGATCGGGAAGACTGAGCCCGTTGAAGCGGTTACCATTCTCGGCGCCACCGGCAGCATCGGTCGCCAGACCCTGGACGTGCTGGCGCGCCACCCGGAGCGCTACCGAGTGGTCGGCCTGACCGCCGGCCATCGCTGGCGGGAACTGGCCGAACACTGCCTGGCCTGGCACCCGCGCTACGCCGCCCTGGCCGACGAGGCCGGCGCCGAGGCGCTCCGGAACCATCTCCGGGAGGCCGGGTCTGACACCGAGGTCCTGGGTGGCCACGAGGGCGTGGCCCGCGTGGCGGCCCTGGACGAGGCGGATACCGTGGTGGCGGCCATCGTCGGCGCCGCCGGCGTGCGGCCGACTCTGGCGGCGGTGGAGGCGGGCAAGAAGATCCTGCTCGCCAACAAGGAGACCCTGGTGGTCACCGGCGCTCTGTTCATGGACGCCGTGAAACACCACGGCGCCACGCTGTTGCCGGTGGATTCGGAGCACAACGCCATCTTCCAGTGCCTGCCCGCCGACGGCGTGGGCCCCGGCGTTCGGCGCCTGCTGCTGACCGCTTCCGGCGGCCCTTTTCTGGGCTGGGACCGGGCGCGGCTGGCGTCGGTGACGCCGGAGCAGGCGGTACGCCATCCCAACTGGGACATGGGCCCGAAGATTTCCGTGGACTCCGCCACCCTGATGAACAAAGGGCTGGAGTTCATCGAGGCGTGCTGGCTGTTCGACGTGCCGCCGGCGCGCATCGAGGTGGTGATTCACCCGCAAAGCGTGGTGCACTCCATGGTCGAGTACCTGGATGGTTCGGTGCTGGCGCAGATGGGCACGCCGGACATGCGCACGCCGATCGCTTGCGCCTTGTCCTGGCCGGATCGTATTGAATCCGGCGCGCCGGGGCTGGATTTCGCGGCCCTGGCGGGCCTGGATTTCCAGGCCCCGGACGACGCGGCCTTTCCCTGCCTGGGGCTGGCCCGTCAGGCCATGGAAACCGGCGGCGCCGCCACCGCGGTGCTCAATGCCGCCAACGAGGAGGCGGTGGCCGCCTTTCTCGACCGCCGCCTGAGCTTCAACGGCATCGGAGCGGTGGTGGCGGAGACCCTGTCGCGACTGCCGGCGCCGGCCTGCGCCGACGTGGACGCGGTGATGAATGTGGATAGCGAGGCGCGCGGCCTGGCCCGGCGCCTGATCGAGGAGAAGGCATGCTGACGCTGCTGGCCTTTGTGGTCACCATCGTGGTCATCGTGGCATTTCATGAGTGGGGCCACTTTCTGGCCATGCGCGCTTTCGGTGTGCGCGTGCTCACCTTCTCCGTGGGGTTCGGCCCGCGCCTGGCGCGTTTTACCGACAAAAAAGGCACCGACTGGGTAATCAGCGCCATTCCCCTGGGCGGCTTCGTCAAGCCGCTGGATCGCCGTGACGATGAACTGCCGCCGGACGCCCGCGAGGACGAGGAGTTCTCCGGCAAGCCGGCCTGGCAGCGGGTGGTGGTCTATGCCGCCGGCCCGGTGTTCAATTTCATTCTTGCCTTCCTGATCTACTGGCTGCTGATGATGGCCGTGGGCCAGCGCGACAGCCTGGCGGTGGTGGGCGCGCCGGCGCCGCAATCGGCGGCGGCCGAGGCCGGTTTCCAGGCCGGTGACCAGTGGCTGGCGGTGGATGGCCGCGAGGTGGAAGGCTGGCAGGACGTGATCAGCGCCCTGGTGCTGCACCTGGGCGAGGAAGCACCGGTGCCGGTACGGGTCCGCGAGGCCGGCGGCGGCACCACGGTGCGCGAGCTGAACCTGGGCCCGTGGTCCGCCGATCCGGAGCAATCGCCGTTCTCCGCCCTGGGCCTGCACCAGGCGGTGCTGATTGGCCGGGTCGCCGAGGACAGCGGCGCCACCCGTTCCGACATCCGCGTCGGCGATCAGGTGCTGACCACCGCCGACGAGCCGGTCACCGGTTGGACGTCCTGGCGTGATCTGCTGCAGGCCAGCGCCGGCGAGGCGCTGCCCGCCACCGTGCTGCGCGACGGTCGTCAGGTGTCACTGACGTTGTATCCGTTGCCGGTGGAGTATCAGGGGCGCACCGTGGGCCAGTTGGGCGTGGCGCCCGGCGGCCTGGTGGAGCACACCTACAATCCCGTGGCCGCGGTGGGTGCCGCCGGTGATCGTTTCGCCCAACAGGTGAACGTGATCTGGGCCAGCGTGGTCAAGTTATTCACCGGGCATTTGCCGCTGGACAGTCTCGGCGGCCCGGTGACCATTGCCCAGGTGGCCGGTGAAAGCGCCGCCGTGGGTTTCGCCAGCTTCCTTATGCTGCTGGCGTATCTGAGCATCACCCTCGGGGTGATCAATTTGCTGCCCGTGCCCATGCTGGACGGTGGCTGGATTCTCTTCGGCATCATTGAAATGATACGCGGGCGCAGCCTGCCGGAGCGGTTGCTGATGACCGCTCAGGGCGTGGGGCTGACGCTGGTGGTCAGTTTCATGTTGTTGGCCATCTATAACGACCTGGTGCGACAGTTTTCATGAATTTCGCCGCGAATAACCCTCTAAGTCGCCTGCTTGGCGCCACGCTCGTCATCGTTTCTTTCTGCATTTTCTTCCCGGCCCAGGCGCAAACGTCCGCCGGACTGTTGCCGTACAAGGTCCATGACATCCGCGTCGAGGGCCTGCAGCGGTTGCCGGTGGAACGGGTCTACGCGGCCCTGCCGATCCAGCCCGGTGACACCATCGACAAGGATGACGTGCGCGAGGCGGTCAAGCGGCTGTTCGCCACCGGCAACTACGAGAATGTGCAACTGGGCCGCGACGGCGACGATCTGGTGGTGGTGGTGGCCGAGCGCCCCAGCATCGCCCGCATCGAGCTGGACGGGAACAAGTCGATTCAGGAAGAGGACCTGCGCAAGGGGCTCACCCAGGCCGGCCTGGCCGAGGGCGAGGTGTTCCAGCGCTCCACCCTGGAGTCGATCTCCGGCGAGCTGGAGCGCCAGTACATCGCCCAGGGCCGTTATGGCGCGGACATCGAAACCGAGGTGACGCCGCTGCCGCGCAACCGGGTGGCTCTCAAGATCAACATCTACGAGGGCAAGGCGGCGCGCATCAGCGACATCAATATCGTCGGCAATACCCTGTTCAGCGACGAGGAATTGCTCGAGGACTTTGAGCTCAGCCCGTCCCACTTCTGGTCGTTCATCAAGGGCGACGATAAATATTCCCGTCAACGTCTGGCCGGTGACCTGGAACGGTTGCGTTCCTATTACCTGGACCGGGGCTACATCAACTTCTCCATCGAATCCACCCAGGTGTCCGTGACTCCGGATCGCGAACGTGTGCTGATCACCGTGAACGTGGCCGAGGGCGAGCAGTTCCGCGTCAACGACGTGCAGCTTTCCGGTGATCTGGTGGTCAGCGAGAAGGAGTTGAAACCGCTGGTGGTGATCCAGAAGGGCCAGGTGTTCAGCCAGCAACTGGTGACCTACACCAGTGACCTGATCAAGCGCCGCCTGGGCAACGAAGGCTACACCTTCGCCGAGGTGCGCGGCGTGGAGCAGGAGACCGGCGACGGCAATACCGTGGACGTGACCTTCTACGTGGATCCGGGTCGCCGCGTCTATGTGCGCCGCATCGGCTTCAGCGGCAACGCCAAGACTTCCGACGAAGTGCTGCGCCGCGAGCTGCGTCAGTTCGAGGACGCGCCGGCCAACACTTCTCTGATCGATCTTTCCCGGGAACGTCTGCAGCGGCTCGGCTACTTCAGTACCGTGCAGGCGGATACCGAGCGGGTGCCGGGCTCCGAGGATCTGGTGGACGTGAACTATGACGTGGAAGAGCAGCCGTCCGGTTCCATCGGCGCCAACGTGGGCTATTCCGATGCCTCCGGCGTGATCTTCGGCGCCAACATCAGCCAGAACAACTTCCGTGGCAGCGGCAACCGGGTGTCGTTCTCCCTGAGCCGCAGTGATATCCGCGACTCCTACAGCTTCTCGCACTACAACCCGTACTACACTCTGGACGGGGTGAGCCGGGGCTTCAGCCTGTTCTACTCGAAAATCGACTTCGACGAGACCCGCATCTCGTCCTACGCGGCGGACCGCGCCGGCGGCTCGGTGACCTTCGGTTATCCGATTTCCGAATACACCCGTCTGAACTTCGGCGGTGGTGTCGAGCAGACCAAGGTGCAGCGCGGCGACTACATCGCCGTGGCGATCGATGATTTCATCGAGCAGGAAGGCGAGAAGTTCAACGAGTTCAAGTTCAATGCCTCGCTGCGCACCAGCACCCTGAACCGCGGCATCCTGCCGGATCGTGGCTGGGCCAGCACCTTCGAGCTGGAGACCGCGGTGCCCGGCTCCGATTACCTGTTCTATAAAGTGAGCTGGGAAGGGGAGAAGTACTTCCCGATCGTTGGCGACTGGACGCTGCGTACCCGCGCCAACGTGGGTTACGGTGACGGCTACGGCGACGATGAAGTGCTGCCGTTCTTCGAAGCCTACTACGCCGGCGGCATCGGTTCGGTGCGCGGTTTTGAGTCGCGTTCACTGGGCCCGCGTTCCGAAGCGCTTTACTATCAGCAGCAGGGCACCAACGATCCCGATCCGGACCCGATTGGTGGTAACCTGCTCACCGAAGCCAGCCTGGAGCTGATCTTCCCGACGCCGTTCGCGGCCGACTCGCGCAGCGTGCGGACTTTCCTGTTCGCCGACGCGGGCAATGTGTTCGAGACCCAGCGCACCGATATCGGCGACGATTTCGATGCCACCGAACTGCGCACCTCCGTGGGCATCGGGCTGAGCTGGCTGACCGCCATCGGCCCGCTCAGCTTCAACCTGGCCACGCCGATCAACGATGAATCCGGCGACGACACGGAAGTGTTCCAGTTCTCCCTGGGCCAAACTTTCTAGGAGTTAAACATGAAAAAAATTCTGCTTGCCGTTTTCCTCATCCTGCCCGCTCTGGCCGCCGCCGAGCAGCGCGTCGGCGTGGTCGATCCGATTGGCGCCCTCCAGCAGGCCGAGGAATTCCAGGACCGTTTTGAAAAACTGGAATCTTCCCTGAAGGACGAGCAGTCCCGCCTCGACCGCCTCGGCGGTGAAGTGGAGAAGCTGCGTGGTCGCCTGGAGAAAGAGGGCATGACCATGAGCGAGGACCAGCGTCAGGATCTGCAGACCCAGGGTCAGCAGAAAATGATCGAGCTGCAGAACCTGCGTAAATCCGCCCAGCGCAAAATGGGCAAGGGCCAGCAGGAAATCCTTGATGTCATGGAGCCCAAGCTCAAGCAGGCGGTGGAAACCGTGGCCGAGCGGGAGAACCTGGACCTGGTGGTCAATGCCCAGGCGGTGGTGTACGTGCAATCCGACATGGACATCACCGAGGCGGTCACCAAACAGCTCAATGCGATGAAGTAAGCCAATGTCGGTGACACTGGCCTACCTCGCCGAATATCTGGACGCCGAGCTGCACGGCCCGGCGGACCGGGAAGTGGCCGGGCTGGGGACCCTGGCCACCGCCGGCGCCGACCGGCTCAGCTTCCTGGCCAACCCGCGTTACCGCGCGCAACTGGAAAGCACCGGCGCCGGCGCCGTGCTGCTGCGCGCCGATCAGGTCGAGCACTGCCCGACGGCGGCGCTGGTGGTGGACGACCCCTACATGGCCTATGCCCGCGTCAGCCATGTGTTCGACACCGCGCCGGCGCCGGACGCCGGCGTCCATCCGTCGGCGGTGGTGGCACCGTCGGCCCGGGTGCCGGCGTCGGCGAGTATCGGTCCCAATGTGGTGATCGAGGCGGACGTGGTGCTGGGGGAGGGCGTGGTGATCGGCGCCAACACGGTGATCGGCGCCCGCACCGAGCTGGGTGATGGCTGTCATATCTGGCCAAATGTTACAATTTACCATGGTGTGACGATCGGGCCGCGCACTATCATACACGCCCATTGCGTGGTGGGTGCCGACGGCTTTGGTTTCGCGCCCGGCCCCGGTGGCTGGACCAAGATCGCCCAGGTGGGCGGCGTGCGTATCGGCGCCGATGTGGAAATCGGCGCCGGCACCACCATCGACCGGGGCGCCATCGACGACACCGTCATCGGTAATGGCGTGATCCTGGACAACCAGATCCAGGTGGCCCACAACGTGGTGATCGGTGACTTCACCGCCATCGCCGGCAAGGTGGGCATCGCCGGCAGCGCGCGTATCGGTTCGCAGTGCATGATCGGCGGCGCGGTGGGTATATCCGGCCACCTGGAGATCTGCGACAAGGTTCAGGTGCTGGGCATGTCGCTGGTGTCCCGCTCGATCACCGAGCCCGGCACCTACGGTTCGGCGCTGCCGGTGGACAAGCAGGATCGCTACCGCCGCAATGTGGCCCGTTTTCGGCACCTGGACGAACTCCATCGCCGGGTGCGTAAGCTAGAGCGCGACGCCGGGGACTAGCCCCCGGCCCGCGACTCACATCTGTTTGGATAATGCTCATGATGGACATCCATGAGGTGAGGGAATACCTGCCTCACCGCTATCCCTTTTTGCTGGTCGACCGCGTGGTCTCCGTGGAGCCGGGCAAACGCATCGAGGCGTACAAAAACGTCTCCATCAACGAGCCCTTCTTCAACGGGCACTTTCCCCAGGAACCGATCATGCCCGGCGTGCTGATCATCGAGGCGCTGGCCCAGGCCGCCGGCATCCTCGGTTTCGTCACCGAGAACAAGCGCCCGGCGGACGGTTTCATTTATCTGCTGGTGGGTACCGACAAGGCCCGTTTCAAGCGTCAGGTGGTGCCCGGCGACCGGCTCGCCCTGCACGCCGACTGGCTCACCCTGCGCCGCAACATCGCCAAATTCTCCTGCCGCGCCGAGGTGGACGGCAAGCTGGTGGCGGCCTGCGATCTGCTGGTGGCCGAACAGCGGGTGTGAAGCGCCCCCGAGGTCGTCGCGATGAGCGGTGGCCCCGGGGTATACTCGTCGCCTTCCCATACCATTTCGCAACGCCAGGGTGGACCCTCTCCAACCATGATTCATCCCACAGCCATCATCGACCCCAAGGCGGAACTGGCCAGCGACGTGGAAGTCGGGCCGTACTCCGTGATCGGAGCCCATGTGACCATTGGCGCGGGTACCGTGATCGGCCCGCACGTGGTGATCCAGGGCCCGACCCGCATTGGTGAGAACAACCGCATCTTTCAGTTCGCGTCCGTGGGCGAGGAATGCCAGGACAAGAAGTACCGGGGCGAACCCACCCGCCTGGAGATCGGTGACAACAACGTGATCCGCGAGCACTGCACCCTGCATCGCGGCACCGTCCAGGACGAGGGCATCACCAGCCTGGGCAACAACAATTTGCTCATGGCCACCGTGCACGTGGCCCATGACTGCCGCATCGGCAACGACAACATCTTCGCCAACACCACCGGCATCGCCGGCCACGTGAAGATCGGCGATGGCGTGATCCTCGGCGGCATGACCGGCATCCATCAGTTCTGCCGTATCGGCTCCTACGCCATGACCGCCGGTTGCAGCCTGGTGCTCAAGGATATCCCCGCCTTCGTGATGGTGGGCGGTAACCCGGCGGCGGCGCGCAGCATGAACTTCGAGGGCATGCGCCGGCGCGGCTGGGACGCGGACGTGATCGCCACCCTGCGGCGTGCCTACAAAACCGTGTTCCGCCGTGGCCTGACCCTGGAGCAGGCGCTTGCCGAGCTGGAGCCCGGGCAGGACGACTGCCCGCCGCTGGCCCTGTTCCTGGATTCCCTGCGCGCCTCGGAACGCGGCATCACCCGTTGACGGTATCCGCCATGGATGCCTCCAACGCCCCCCTGATCGCGCTGATCGCCGGAGAAACCTCCGGCGATCTGCTCGGCGCCGGCCTGATCGAGGCGCTGCGCCGGCGCTGGCCGGACGCGCGCTTCATCGGTGTCGGCGGCGAGCGCATGGCCGCCGCCGGCCAGCACAGCCTGTTTCCCATGGAAAAGCTCTCCGTGATGGGGCTCACCGAGGTGATCCGCCATCTGCCGGAGCTGTTCCGTCTGCGCCGGCGGTTGGTGGGCGACCTGCTGGCGCGTCGCCCGGCGGTGGTGATTACCATCGATTCCCCGGATTTCACCCTGGGCGTGGCCAAGCGGGTCCATGCCGCCGGTCTCAAGACCGTGCACTACGTCAGCCCCTCGGTATGGGCCTGGCGCCAGGGCCGGGTGAAGGGCATCCGCCGCGACGTGGACCACATGCTCACCCTGTTTCCGTTCGAGGCCCGCTTCTATGAGGAACATGGCGTGCCGGTGACCTTCGTCGGCCACCCGCTGGCCGACATGATCGGGCTCAGCGTGGACACCGCCGGCGCCCGCGAGGAGCTGGGCCTGGAGGTGGAGGGCCGCGTGCTGGCGGTGTTGCCCGGCAGCCGGGGCGGCGAAGTGGGGCAGTTGCTGCCTGATTTCACCGACGCCATGGCGCGGTTACACCAGCGTTACCCGGACCTGCGTTTCGTAATCCCCGCCGCCAACGCCGCCCGCCGCGCCCAGATCGACGCCGCTCTGGGCGGCACCGAGCTGCCGGTGACGGTGGTGGACGGCCAGGGCCGCACCGTGATGGCCGCCGCCGACGTGGTGATGATGGCGTCCGGCACCGCCACCCTGGAGGGGCTGCTGCTCAAGAAGCCCATGGTGGTGGGTTACCGGCTCGGGGCGATCAGCTATGCGATCCTGTCGCGGCTGGTGAAAAGCGAATACGTGGCGCTGCCCAACCTGCTGTGCCGCAAGCCCCTGGTGCCGGAACTGGTGCAGAACGCGCTCAGCGGCGCCGCCCTGGCGGACGCGGTGGCCGGCTGGTTGGATGACCCGGACGGCGTCGCCCGCCTCAAGGACGACTTCACCCGGGTCCATGAACAACTGCGCGGCGGCGCCAGCGAGAAAGCCGCCGAGGCGGTGGCCGCCGTGATCGCCGGGGATGTGGCCAATGACTGATCCGTTCGCCGAGTACCGGCTGGCCGAGCCGTTTTACCCCAGCGCCTTCGCCTGGCGCGCCGGCATGCGCCTGGCCGGCGTCGACGAGGTGGGCCGGGGGCCGCTGGTGGGCGCCGTGGTCACCGCCGCCGTGGTGCTGGACCCGGCCCGGCCCATTGATGGCCTGGCGGATTCCAAGAAGCTCACCCCGGCGCGCCGCGAGCGGCTCGCCACGGCGATCCGTGAGCGCGCCCTGGGCTGGGCCCTGGGCCGGGCCGAACCGGATGAGATCGATCGCCTGAACATCTACCACGCCACCCATCTGGCCATGGTACGGGCGGTGGAAGCCCTGACTATTGACGTGGACGCGGTGCTGGTGGACGGTAATCGAAGCCCGACGTTCGCCTGCCCCTCCGAACCGGTGGTCAAGGGCGACGGTCGGGTGCCGGCGATCGCCGCCGCCTCGATTCTCGCCAAGGTGGCCCGCGACGCGGAAATGGTGGTCCTGCATCGGCGCTATCCACGGTACGGCTTCGACCGCCACAAGGGCTATCCCACGGCCGCCCACCTCGCCGCCCTGCGCGAGCACGGCCCGCTCGCCGAACACCGCCGCTCCTTCGCGCCGGTGGCGGCATGTTATGAATCGCAAGGCCCAGAATCACAGGAGTCCGGCCGTGACTGAACCCCGTTTCGTCCATTTGCGCGTGCACACCGATTATTCCCTGGTGGACGGCGTGGCCCGCGTCAAGGAGTTGATCAAGGCCAGCGTCGACCAGCGCATGCCGGCGGTGGCGGTCACCGACGAAAACAACCTGTTCGCGCTGATCAAGTTCTATTCCGGTGCCATGAACGCCGGCCTCAAGCCGATCATGGGCGCCGACCTGTGGCTGCAGGCCGACGACCCGGAGGACGAGCCCCATTACCTGTGCTGCCTGGTGCAGAACGAGGCCGGCTACCGCAACCTCACCCTGCTGATCAGCCGTGCCTGGCAGCATAACCAGCACCGCGATAGAGCCATGATCCGCCGGGAATGGCTGCTGGAACTCAATGAAGGCCTGATTCTGCTGTCCGGTGCCCGGGTTGGCGACGTGGGGCGCCTGCTGCTGTCCGGCAAGACCGACGCCGCCGCGCAGCGTGCCCGGGAATATCAGGAAGTGTTCGGCGACCGCTTCTACCTGGAAGTGCAGCGCACCGAACGGCCCGGCGACGAGGACTGCCTGCACGCCAGCGTCGCCCTGGCCGCCGACCTGGGGCTGCCGGTGGTGGCCACCAACGACGTGCGCTTCGTGCGCCGTGAGGATTTCGAGGCCCATGAGGCCCGCGTCTGCATTCACGACGGCAACGCTCTGGACGACCCGCGCCGGCCCCGCAAGTACTCCGAGGCACAGTATCTGAAAAGCGCCGAGGAAATGGCGGAGCTGTTCTCCGACCTGCCGGAGGCACTGGAAAACAGCGTCGAGATCGCCCGCCGCTGCACCCTGGACATCCGCCTGGGCGAGAACTTCCTGCCGGAATTCCCGATCCCCGAGGGGCTGACCATCGAGGAATACCTGGAAAAGGTCTCCGAGGAAGGGCTGGAAACCCGCCTGGGCCGCATCCTGGACCCGGCGGCGGAGGACTATGAGGCCCAGCGTGGCGTTTATTACGAGCGGCTGGAAATGGAGCTGGGCATCATCAACCAGATGGGCTTCCCCGGCTACTTCCTGATCGTGGCGGACTTCATTCAGTGGGCCAAGGACAACCAGGTACCGGTGGGCCCGGGCCGGGGCTCCGGCGCCGGCTCCCTGGTGGCCTACGCGCTGGGTATTACCGACCTGGACCCGATTGAATACGACCTGCTGTTCGAACGGTTCCTGAACCCGGAACGGGTCTCCATGCCCGACTTCGACGTGGACTTCTGCATGGAGAAGCGCGACCGGGTGATCAATTACGTGGCCGACAAGTACGGCCGCGACGCGGTGAGTCAGATCATCACCTTCGGCACCATGGCCGCCAAGGCGGTGGTGCGCGACGTGGCGCGGGTGCAGGGCAAGCCCTACGGCATGGCCGACCGCCTCTCCAAGATGATCCCCGGCACCCCGGGCATGACCCTGGCCAAGGCTCTGGAGCAGGAAGACAACCTGCGCGAATTCCTGGAGGACGACGGCAACCCGGACAAGGAAGCGGTCAACGAGATCATGGAAATGGCCTTCAAGCTGGAAGGCCTGACCCGCAACGTGGGCAAGCACGCCGGCGGCGTGGTGATCGCCCCGGGCAAGCTCACCGACTTCGCGCCGCTGCACTGCGACGAGGAAGGCGACAACCTGGTCACCCAGTACGACAAGGACGACGTGGAAGCCGCCGGCCTGGTGAAGTTCGACTTCCTGGGCCTGAAGACGCTGACCATCATCGACTGGGCGGTGAAGGCCGCCAACGTGCGCCGCGCCCGGGATGGCGAGGGGCCGCTGGAAATCGAGCGTATTCCGCTCGATGACAAGCCCAGCTTCGAGTTGCTCAAGAAAGGCGACACCACCGCCGTGTTCCAGCTTGAAAGCCAGGGCATGAAGGAGCTGATCAAGAAGCTCAAGCCCGATGTCTTCGAGGACATCATCGCGCTGGTGGCGTTGTACCGTCCCGGGCCGCTGGAATCGGGCATGGTGGACAACTTCATCAACCGGAAGCACGGTCGCGAGCCGGTGTCCTACCCGGACCCGCAATACCAGCACGACTGGCTCAAGCCGATCCTCAAGCCCACCTACGGGGTGATCCTGTACCAGGAACAGGTGATGCAGATCGCCCAGGTACTGGCCGGCTACACGCTGGGCGGCGCGGACATGCTGCGCCGCGCCATGGGTAAGAAGAAGCCCGAGGAAATGGCCAAGCAGCGCGAGATCTTCCAGTCCGGCGCCGAGGAGAAGGGCATTGATCCGGATCTGGCGATGAAGATCTTCGACCTGGTGGAGAAGTTCGCCGGCTACGGCTTCAACAAATCCCACTCCGCCGCCTACGCGTTGGTGGCCTACCAGACCGCCTGGCTCAAGGCCCATTATCCGGCGGAGTTCATGGCCGCGGTGATCTCCGCGGATATGCAGAACACCGACAAGGTGGTGACCTTCATCGACGAGGCCAAGAACATGGGCCTGCGGGTGTTGCCGCCGGATGTGAATTCCTGTGGCTACCGGTTCACCGTTAACCCGGAAGGTGACATCGTCTACGGTCTGGGCGCCATCAAGGGCCTCGGCGAGGGCCCCATCGACGCCATCGTCAATGCGCGCGGGCAGGGCGACGCCGAAAGCGCCGGCGGCGAAGCCAGTGAGAAAGCCTTCGAGGATCTGTTCGATTTCTGCCGCCGCATCGATCTCAAGAAGATCAACAAACGCTCCCTGGAGGCCCTGGTGCGCGCCGGCGCTCTGGACAAGCTCGGGCCCAACGGCCACTTCAGCGACCGTGCCGTGTTGCTGGCCACGCTGCCGGATGCCATCGCCGCCGCCGAGCAGGACGCCCGCAACCAGGAAGCGGGGATGATGGATCTGTTCGGCGGTGGTGGTGACGACCAGCCGGCCACCGTGGTGGCCTGGAAACCGGCCCGGGAATGGAACGATGACATCCGCCTTAACGGCGAACGGGATACCCTGGGGCTGTTCCTCACCGGCCACCCCATCGACCAGTTCGAAACCGAGGTGCGACAGTTCGTCACCAGCCGCCTGAACGCCCTGCAGCCCACCGGCAAGGGCGAGGCCGCCACCGTCGCCGGCCTGGTGGTGGCGCTGCGTATCACGCGCAGCAAGCGCAGCGGCGAGCGCATGGCGTTCATCACCCTGGACGATAAAACCGGTCGCCTGGAGGTGTCGGTGTTCGGCAAGACCTTCGCCCAATACGGCGAGCGGGTGCAGAAGGAC
The DNA here is from genome assembly GCF_046507615.1 of Alloalcanivorax sp. C16-2. Classification (NCBI taxonomy): domain Bacteria; kingdom Pseudomonadati; phylum Pseudomonadota; class Gammaproteobacteria; order Oceanospirillales; family Alcanivoracaceae; genus Alloalcanivorax; species Alloalcanivorax sp. C16-2. Next base: position 51,186 of record NZ_JBKFTL010000003.1, read on the forward strand.
GCCCTGCTGGTGGTGCGTGGCGGTGTGCGCATGGATGACTACACCGGTGGTTTCAACCTGGTGGCCGACGAGGTCATGGACATGAGTCAGGCCCGGGAAACCTTCGGCCGCCGGCTACGCGTCAAGGTGCCGGTGGAGGACAACCTGCCGGAGGTGCTTGGCCGTACCCTGGCGCCGTACCGCGCCAATGGGCAGGGCGGTGGCCTGACGGTGCTGCTGGATCTGAGCCACCAGGAAGCGGACGCGGCGCTGTTCCTCGGCGACGACTGGCGGGTGATTCCGCACGAGTCCCTGGTGGATGATCTGCGCGGGCGCTACGGCGACAAGTCGGTGACGTTGGAGTATTGACTGAGGGCGCAACCTCGCTGGCACGCAGCACGCTTGCACGCAACACGCTTGCACGCTCAACCCTTAACCGGGTTGGTGTGACGTGTTTCCTGTTAGCACCGGCCCCCGGCCCCGCAGAAAACACACCAACGATCTCCGCGCCGGGTCTAGCGTGCCAGCGTGCCAGCGTGCCAGCGTGCCAGCGTGCCGCGCCGCCGGTAACAACTTGCAACCTAAGAGGGAAGCCGGTCTCTCGACGCTGTCCGGGCCTTGCGGCTACACTTACCGGCACCGTAGAAAGGGGTAGCACATGAATCCGAATTTCCTCGAATTTGAACAACCCATCGCCGATTTGGAAGCGAAAATCGAGGAACTCCGGCTGGTGGGCAGTGGCAGTGAGGTCAATATCTCCGAGGAGATCGCCAAGCTGCAGGAAAAAAGCATCGCCCTCACCGAGAACATCTTCGGCAATCTGACCGCCTGGCAGATTTCCCAGCTGGCGCGACATCCGAAGCGGCCCTATACGCTGGATTACGTGCAGCGGCTGTTCGGCGGGTTCGACGAACTGCACGGCGACCGCGCCTTCGCCGACGATCCGGCCATTGTCGGTGGCGTCACCCGCCTGGACGACCAGCCGGTAATGGTGATCGGCCACCAGAAGGGCCGCGAGGTGAAGGAAAAGGTGCGCCGCAATTTCGGCATGCCCAAGCCGGAGGGCTACCGCAAGGCGCTGCGCCTGATGGAAATGGCCGAACGCTTCAAGATGCCGATCCTCACCTTTATCGACACCCCCGGGGCCTTCCCCGGTATCGACGCGGAAGAGCGTGGCCAGTCCGAGGCCATCGCCCGCAATCTGCGCGTCATGTCCCGTCTCAAGGTGCCGATCATCGCCACCGTGATTGGCGAAGGCGGCTCCGGTGGGGCCCTGGCCATTGGCGTCTGCGACCATCTGCAGATGCTGGAATATTCCACCTACTCGGTGATCTCCCCGGAAGGTTGCGCGTCGATCCTGTGGCGCAGCGCCGACAAGGCCCCGGAGGCCGCCGAGGCCATGGGAGTGGGCGCCGGCCGCCTGCACGAGCTGGGCATCGTCGATCAGGTGATCAAGGAACCTCTGGGCGGCGCCCACCGGGATCATGAGCAGGCCGCCGATGCCATCCGTCGTGCCCTGGTCGAGCAACTCGCCGGTCTCGGTGAGCTGCCGGTGGAGGAACTGGTGGAGCGTCGCTACCGGCGGCTGATGAGCTACGGCAACGTGGCCACCGACGCCGCCGACGACTGAGCGGGGCGCGGTCATGGCGCCCCCGACCCACTCCTCCATGGACGAACTGAGCGCCGAGCTGGCCCGGCGCGCCCCGCCCGGGCCCCTGTGGCTGGCATTTAGCGGCGGGCTCGACTCCACCGTTCTTCTCCATCTTCTCGCCGGCGCCGGCCTCGGCGCCCGCCTCACCGCCTTGCACGTGGACCACGGGCTGCATCCCGACAGTGCCGCCTGGGCCGCCCATTGCCAGACGGTGGCCCGGCATCTGGGGGTCGCCTTCGAGAGCACCAAGGTGACCGTGGACCGGGCCGCCGGCCTGGAAGCCGGTGCCCGGGACGCCCGTTACCGGGCGCTCACGGCCCGCGCCGGCAGCGCTACCCTGATCACCGCCCACCATCGGGACGACCAGGCCGAGACACTGTTGCTGCGGCTGTTACGGGGGGCCGGCGTGGCCGGCCTGGCGGCCATCCGTGAGCACGGGCGCCGGGGCGACACGCCGCTATGGCGGCCTCTGCTGGGTCTGTCGCGGCGGCGGTTGCTGGAACGGGCGGAGCAGGGCGGCTGGTCCTGGCTGGAAGACCCCAGTAACACGGACCAGAGCCTGGATCGCAATTACCTGCGCGGCACCGTGCTACCGGCCCTGTCGCGGCGCTGGCCTGGGGTTTTGGCGACCCTGGCCCGGGCCGCCGATCACCAGGCCGAGGCCGCCGCGTTGCTCGACGAGCGCGCCGCCGAGGACGCCGCCGCCCTGGGCGCCACCGGGGACCGGCTGGCGCTGACGGTGGCCTCGCTGAGCGGCCCCCGGCGCCGCAATCTGCTGCGCTGGTGGTTGCGGGAAGCCGGCGCCGGCGCGCCCAGCCAGGCCCTGCTGGCGCAGATCGAGGGGCTGCTGGCGGCACCGGCGGACCGCGCCGCCCGGGTGGAGTGGGGCGGCTGGCAACTGCGCCGTTTCGGCGGCGAGCTGCACCTGCTGGACCGCGCTACCCTGGCGCCGCTGACGGAGGAATGGGGCTGGCCACCGGGCCAGGATGCGTTCTCCCTTGGCGCTTGGCGGCTGGAGCCGGTGGCGGACGCTCCGGCGCCCCCGGCACCGGCCTCCACGCCGCTGCTCTGGAGGCCCCGGGACGCCGGCCCGCTGCGTCTGGTACCCGCTACCGGCGGTGAGCGGCTGTTCCGTAACGGCTGTCATCAGCGGGTCTCGGAATTGTGGCGCGCCGCCGGCGTGCCGCCCTGGCGCCGCGCCCAGTGGCCACTGGTCTACGAGGGTGACACCCTGCGTTGCGTGCCCGGGGTGGGGGTGGCGGATGCCTGGCGCGACCGGCGGTTGGAGGTGTGGCGGCTGGAGGCGGTTGTTGCGCCGGACGCTTGACGCCGGACGCCGGACGACGGACGCTCAACCCGGTTCGGAAAGCGTTGGCGTGTTTTCCGTGATGCTGATATGCGACTGGCAGGAAACACCCGTATGCCTTCCGCCACGGGTTAGGCGTCCGGCGTCAAGCATCCGGCCTCCATCCCCCAAGTAAAATCCCCACCTTTCCAGTAGCCCGCCCGACCCCGTTCTGTTACCATTTCTTCCCATCCTGACGTCGCGCAACTCCCTGATATCGCGGGGGTTCCAGCCGTCGACAGCCCGTTTCAACGTGTCCAGAACAGAGAACCTTTGCCCCCTTCGGCGGGCAAGGGTATTTTTTTTGGATGGCGAGTGTGTTCGGGCCGCGCGGTGAGCGCGTTCAATCCATGACATATTCTGGTGGGTGCATGGCACGTTTTATTTTCGTCACCGGTGGGGTGGTGTCGTCCCTGGGCAAGGGCATTACCTCGGCGTCCCTCGCTTCCTTGCTGGAAGCCCGTGGCCTCAAGGTCACCCTGATCAAGATGGACCCCTACATCAACGTGGACCCGGGCACCATGAGCCCTTATCAGCACGGCGAGGTGTTCGTCACCGAGGATGGCGCCGAGACTGATCTGGACCTGGGCCACTATGAGCGTTTCATCCGCACCCGGCTGAGCCGCCGCAACAGTTTCACCACCGGTCGCGTCTATCAGGACGTGCTGGACAAGGAGCGGCGCGGTGAATACCTGGGAGCCACCGTGCAGGTGATCCCGCACATCACCGATGAGATCAAGCTCAAGATCCAGGAAGGCGCCGGCGACGCCGACGTGGCGATCGTGGAGATCGGCGGTACCGCCGGCGACATCGAATCGCTGCCGTTCCTGGAAGCGGTGCGCCAGATGCGCGTGGAGCTGGGTTCCAGCCGTTCCCTGCTGGTGCACCTGACGCTGGTGCCGTACATCGCCTCCGCCGGCGAGATCAAGACCAAGCCTACCCAGCACTCGGTCAAGGAGCTGCGCTCCATCGGCCTGCAGCCGGACATGCTGGTATGTCGGGCCGATCACCCGATTCCCCAGGGGGCGCGCGAGAAGATCGCGCTGTTCACCAACGTGGAAGCCCGCGCCGTGGTGTCCTGCCCGGACTCGAAAACCATCTACGCGGTGCCCCGTGTGCTCCACGAGCAGGGCATGGACGACATCATCGTCGAGAAATTCGGCCTCGACCTGCCCGCCCCGGACCTCACCGAATGGGACCGGGTGGTGGAAGCACAGCTCAACCCCGAGCACGAAATCACCATCGGCATGGTTGGCAAGTACATCGATCTGGCGGACGCCTACAAGTCCCTCAACGAGGCACTGATGCACGCCGGCATCGCCACCCGGGCCCGGGTCAATATCCGTTATATCGACGCCGAGGACATCGAGCGCGAGGGCACCGGCGAGCTGAACAAGGTGGACGCCATTCTGGTGCCCGGTGGCTTCGGCGACCGGGGCACCGAAGGCAAGATCGCCGCCATTCGCTACGCCCGTGAGAACAAGGTGCCGTACCTGGGCATCTGCCTGGGCATGCAGCTGGCGGTGATCGAGTACGCCCGCGACGTGGCCGGTATCGGCGACGCCCATTCCACCGAGCTCAAGCCCGGCACGGCCAGCCCGGTGGTGGCGCTGATCACCGAATGGACCCGCGAGGATGGCGCCAAGGAGACCCGCTCGGAAGCTTCGGACCTGGGTGGTACCATGCGCCTGGGCGGTCAGGAGTGCGTGCTTGACGAAAGCTCCCTGGCGGCGCGTTGCTATGGCCACACCCATATCATCGAACGCCACCGTCACCGCTACGAGGTGAACAACAATTTCGTGGCGCGTCTGGAAGAGGCGGGCCTGCGCATCGCCGGTCGTTCCGGGGACGGTGAGCTGGTGGAAGTGATCGAGGTGGCCGACCATCCGTGGTTCGTGGCCTGCCAGTTCCACCCGGAATTCACCTCCACGCCCCGTGACGGCCACGGCCTGTTCAAGGGCTACGTGGAAGCGGCCCTGGCGGCCCACCAGGCCGCTGGCAAAGAGTAAGGACAGCGACGATGACGGACCCCATCACCCTGCGGCTCGGCGACCTGAGCTTCGGCAACGACCAGCCCATGGCGCTGTTTGGCGGCATGAACGTGCTGGAATCCCGGGACCTGGCCATGCGCGTGGCGGAAGCCTACGCCGAGGCCACCACCGCCCTGAACATCCCCTGGGTGTTCAAGGCCAGCTTCGACAAGGCCAACCGCTCGTCGCTGCATTCGTTTCGCGGGCCGGGCCTGGAAGAAGGCCTGAAGATCTTCCAGGAGATCAAGGACACCTACGACTGCCCGATCATCACCGACGTGCACGAGCCCTATCAGGCGGCGCCGGTGGCGGAGGTGGCCGACATCATCCAGCTGCCCGCCTTCCTGGCGCGGCAGACCGATCTGGTGGTGGCGATGGCCAGAACCGGCGCCATCATCAACATCAAGAAACCCCAGTTCGTCGCGCCCCAGGAAATGAAGCACATCCTGCACAAGTGCGAGGAAGCCGGGAACGACAAACTGATTCTGTGCGAGCGCGGTTCCTGCTTCGGTTACAACAACCTGGTGGTGGACATGCTCGGCTTCGGCATCATGAAGCAGTTCCGCTACCCGCTGTTCTTCGATGTCACCCATGCGCTGCAAATGCCCGGCGGCCGGTCCGATTCCGCCGGTGGCCGCCGCCAGCAGGTGGGCGAGCTGGCCCGCGCCGGCATCAGCCAGGGTATCGCCGGCCTGTTCCTGGAGGCCCACCCGGACCCGGACAACGCCAAGTGCGATGGCCCCTGCGCCCTGCGCCTGGACCGGCTGCAGCCATTCCTTGAACAAATGCAAACCCTGGATAATGCCGTCAAGGCGTTGCCCGCCTTCGACAACCACTGAGTTCGTATCTAGAGAGACCGACCCATGTCCAAAATCGTCGACGTCAAGGCCCGCGAGATTCTCGATTCCCGCGGCAACCCCACCATCGAAGCCGATGTGATCCTGGAGTCCGGCCACAGCGCCAGCGCCTGCGCCCCCAGTGGCGCCTCCACCGGCTCCCGGGAAGCGCTGGAACTGCGCGACGGCGACAAGAGCCGTTACCTGGGCAAGGGCGTGACCCGCGCGGTGGGCAACGTCAATTCCCAGATCCGTGAACTGCTGGTGGGCGTGGACGCCGCCGACCAGCGCGGCCTGGACCAGGCCATGATCGACGCCGACGGCACCGAGAACAAAGGCAACCTGGGCGCCAACGCGATCCTGGCGGTGTCCCTGGCCGCCGCCAAGGCGGAAGCCCTGGCCCAGGGCAAGCCGCTCTACGAATACATCTCCGACCTGCAGGACGACGACAACGAGTACTCCCTGCCGGTGCCGATGATGAACATCATCAACGGCGGTGAGCACGCCGATAACAACGTGGACATTCAGGAATTCATGATCCAGCCGGTGGGCGCGCCCACCGTGGCCGAGGCGATCCGTTACGGCGCCGAGGTGTTTCACGCGCTCAAGGGCGTGCTCAAGGCCCGTGGCCTGAACACCGCCGTCGGCGACGAAGGCGGTTTCGCGCCGGACCTGCCCAGCAACGAGGCGGCCCTGGAAGCGATCATGGAAGCCATCGACAAGGCGGGCTACAAGGCCGGCGAGGACATCACCCTGGCCCTGGATTGCGCCTCCAGCGAATTCTACAAGGATGGCCAGTACGTGCTGGCCGGCGAGAACCGCAGCATGGATTCCGCCGGCTTCGCCGATTATCTGGCCGAGCTGTGCGACCGTTACCCGATCATCTCCATCGAGGATGGCATGGACGAGTCCGACTGGGACGGCTGGAAGATCCTCACCGAGAAGCTCGGTGACAAGGTGCAGTTGGTGGGCGACGACCTGTTCGTGACCAACACCAAGATCCTCAAGCGCGGCATCGACGAGAAGGTGGCCAACTCGATCCTGATCAAGTTCAACCAGATCGGCTCCCTGTCCGAGACCCTGGACGCCATCAAGATGGCCAAGGACGCCGGCTACACGGCGGTGATCTCCCACCGCAGTGGCGAGACCGCCGACACCACCATCGCCGACCTGGCGGTGGCCACCGCCGCCGGCCAGATCAAGACCGGTTCCTTGTGCCGCTCCGACCGGGTGGCCAAGTACAACCGTCTGATCCGCATCGAAGAGGAACTGGGACGTGCCGCTTACAACGGCCGCCAAGAATTCCGGTTCCTGTAAGCCCTTGAAGGCCGGTCTGCCGACGGTCGGGGAGGGCGAATGAAGCTGTCCCCGGCCCGTCAGGTGGTTCTCGCCGCGCTGGCCCTGTTGTTGCTGGGGCTGCAGGCGCGGCTCTGGTTCGGCGAGGGCAGCCTTCGCCATGTGGCCACCCTGGAGCACCAGGTGGCGTCGCTGAGCGAGCAGAACGCCGAGCTGGCCGAGCGCAACCGCCTGATGGCCGCCGACGTGCGCGACCTCAAGGAGGGCAGCGAGGCGGTGGAGGAGATTGCCCGCAAGGATCTGGGCATGATCCGTGACGGCGAAACCTTTTTTCAGATCGTGGAACCGCAAGCCAGTGAGTAAACCGGGACCGCTTTACGCGGTGGTGCCCGCCGCCGGGATCGGCGCTCGCATGGGCGCCGGCCTGCCCAAGCAATATCTGACCCTGGAAGGTCGCACGGTGGCCGAGCACACCATCACCCGACTGTTGGCGTTCGCGCCGCTGCGCCGGGTGGTGGTGGCGGTGGCCAACGGCGACCCCTGGTGGCCGCAGCTGCCGGTGGCCGGCCACCGCCGGGTGGACACCGTCACCGGTGGCGCCAGCCGGGCGGCCTCGGTGCGTGCCGGGGTGGCGGCGGTGCTGGCCCGGGACCCGGACGCCTGGGTGCTGGTCCACGACATGGCGCGCCCGCTGGTGCGCCTGTCGGATATCCAGAATCTGGTGGAGCATTGTCGTCAAGACGGCGCCATCCTGGCGCGGCGGGTCACCGATACCATCAAGCGCGGCGACGGCGACGACCACATCACCGCCACCCTGGATCGCCGCCACATTTGGCGGGCACTGACGCCGCAGCTGTTCGCCGCCCGCGACCTGCACGATGCCCTGGGCGGCGATCTGGACGCGATCACCGATGAGGCCTCCGCCCTGGAGGCCGCCGGGCGGCGCCCGGCCCTGGTGGAGGGCCATGCCGACAATATCAAGATCACCTTGCCCGAGGACCTGGCCCTGGCCCGGTTTTATTTGCGGGCCCAGGAAGAGGAGGGGCTGGCATGGTATCCCTAGGCGCCATTCGCATTGGCAACGGCTTCGACGTGCACGCCTTCGCCGAGGACGGTGACCATGTGATGCTGGGTGGTGTGCGCATTGCCCATGAGCGCGGGCTCAAGGCCCATTCCGATGGCGACGTGGCCTTGCACGCGCTCACCGACGCCCTGCTTGGTGCTCTGGCCCTGGGCGACATCGGCCACTATTTCCCGGACAACGATCCGCAATGGAAGGGCGCCGACTCCGGCCTCCTGCTGGCCCGGGTGATGGAGGACATCAACGGCGCCGGTTGGCGGGTCGGCAACGTGGACCTGACGGTGATCTGCCAGGCGCCGAAACTGGCGCCGCACATCGCCGCCATGCGCGAGCGCATCGCCGGCCTGCTCGACTGCGAGCTGGATCGGGTCTCCGTGAAGGCCACCACCACCGAGCGGCTGGGCTTCACCGGCCGGGGCGAGGGCATCGCCGTGCAGGCCTCCGCGTTGCTGGAACAGCGCCCGTGAGTGAGGCGTTGGGCGACCCCCACAGCGACGCCCTGGCGCGCCCCCCGGCCACCCCTCGGGCCCATGGCGAGCCGGTGGGCGAAGCGGTGCTGCGCGCCGAACCGGCGGATTTCCAGGTCGACGAGATCATGGTGGTGGAGCCGGAGGGGGAGGGTGAGCACCTCTGGCTGGAGATCGAGAAGACCGATTGGAACACCGAGGACGTGGCCCTGTGGCTGGCCAGGAACGCCGGCCTGCACCGGCTGTCGGTGGGTTACAGCGGTCTCAAGGACCGCCGCGCGGTGACCCGCCAGTGGTTCAGCCTGCATCTGCCCGGCAAGCCGGACCCGGAATTCCAGTGGCCGCCGGGGCTGCGGTCGCTGCGCGCCGCGCGCCACCGGCGTAAGCTCAATCGTGGCACCCACCGGGGCAACACCTTCCGCCTGCGTCTGCGTGAGCTGGCGGCGGACCAGGACGCCCTGGCGGCACGGCTGGAGCGCATCGCCGCCGAGGGCGTGCCCAACTATTTTGGTGAACAGCGCTTCGGCCGTGACGGCGCCAACTGGACCCGGGGGCGCGCCTGGTTGCTGGGTGGCGAGGCGCCGCGCAAGCGACCGCTGCGCAATTTCTGGTTGTCCGGGGTGCGCTCGGGCCTGTTCAACGCGGTGCTCGCCGAGCGGGTGCGGCGCGATGTTTGGCACCGGCTGCTGGACGGCGACCTGCTGCAGCCCGATGGCAGCCGGGGGCTGTTCAGCGCCGACGACGATCACGACGCCGCCGCCCGGGTGGCCGCCGGTACCGTACACCCCACGGCCCCTTTGCCGGGGCGCATGGGCATGGCATCATCGGGCGCTTGCCGGCAACTGGAAGACACGGTGCTGGCCGACCACGTCGCCCTGGTGGAGGCGCTCGCGGACCTGGGCCTGGACGCCGAGCGGCGCGCCACCCGGCTGCCGGTGAGCGCGCTGCAATGGCAGTGCGTCGGCGATACGCTGGAACTGACCTTCCGGCTGCCCACCGGGGCGTTCGCCACCGCCGTGCTGGCGGAGTTGTTGACCACCCGGGTGCCTTCGGCGAATCGCGGTTGAAGCCGCGATGCCCGATGCGAGTCGGGCGCACGAAAATGAAACGGGGATGGGGGATCCACCGACGGACATGGATACGGAATTGCGTGGCATCGGCATGACATCGGCGAGAACCCGGGAACGGCTCATCAACCGGCTGCGGGAAGCCGGCATCGAGAATGAGCGGGTGCTGGAGGTGATCCGCAGCACCCCCCGGCATATGTTCATCGACGAGGCCCTGGCGCACCAGGCCTACGACGATACCGCCTTGCCCATCGGCCACGGCCAGACCATCTCCCAGCCCTGGGTGGTGGCGCGCATGACCGAGCTGCTGATCAGCGACGGCGTCCCCGACAAGGTGCTGGAGATTGGCACCGGTTGCGGCTACCAGACCGCGGTGCTGGCCGCCCTGTGCCAGCAGGTGTACTCGGTCGAACGCATCCGCCCGCTGCAGGAGCAGGCGCGCCAGCGGCTGCTCAGCCTGGGGTTGGCGCGGGTGCAGCTCAAGCACGCCGACGGCGGTTTCGGCTGGAAAACCGCCGGGCCCTTCAACGGCATTCTGGTGGCCTGCGCGCGGCCGGACATTCCCCAGGAACTGCTCGACCAGCTCGCCGATGGTGGCCGGCTGGTGATGCCGGTGGGGGATCGCGCCCAGCATCTCACCGTGGTGGACCGTCAGGGTGACGAAATCCGCACTCGCAAACTGGACGCGGTACGCTTCGTGCCGTTCCAGCGGGGCGTGCAATGACGCGGCGGGCGTGGCGCCCGGGCGTGTACGTGCGCGGCCTGGCCATGGGAGCGGCGGATGTGGTGCCGGGGGTGTCCGGCGGCACCCTGGCGCTGATCACCGGCATCTACGAGGAACTGATCGATACCCTCGGCGGCATCGGCCCCCGTTTGCTGGCCGTGTGGCGCCGCGAGGGGTTCGTGGCGTTCTGGCGAGCCGGTAATTTTACTTTCCTTTTCACTTTGCTGGCGGGGATTCTCACCAGCATCGCGCTGCTGGCGCGGCTGCTCACCTGGCTGTTGGAACATCATCCGGTGCCGGTGTGGGCGTTCTTTTGCGGGCTGATCCTGGCCAGCATCGTGCTGGTGCTGGCGCCGTTGCGCCAGCGCGGCCCACCCCAGTGGCTGGCGTTCACCGCTGGTACCGGGCTGGCGGTGGCGATCGCGCTGGCGCCAGGGCTCACCGCTCTGGGCGTGTCGCCGCTGGTGTTCTTCCTGGGTGGCGCCGTGGCCATCTGCGCCATGATCCTGCCCGGCATCTCCGGCAGTTTTATCCTGTTATTACTGGGTCTTTATCCGTCCGTGCTGGCGGCGGTGGAGCAGGGCGACTGGCCACTGCTGCTCGCTTTCATGGCCGGCTGCGCCTGCGGGCTGCTGGCGTTCGTGCGCCTGCTCAAATGGCTGCTGCACCGTTATCACGATACCGTGATGGCGCTGCTGGGCGGTTTCATGGCCGGCTCCCTGGTCAAGCTCTGGCCGTGGCGGTTGCCGATGGATCAGGGCGTCAGCGAGCGCTGGCTGTGGCCGGCGGACTATGCCCGCGTCGTGGACGGCGGCAGCCAGCTGGGGCTGGCGCTGCTGATGATGGCGGTGGGGCTGGTGCTGGTCTGGCTACTTTCCTTCGCCGCCCCCGTGCATAATGAAGCCACGGCAACGGACGAGTAACCTTTTGCGTGTTTGGCTTCCCATAGTCGTATCGATGATTCTGTGCGGCTGCGCCGTGCGGAACCCGCCGCCGGTGGTCGACATTTACCAACGCGATGAGCAGGGCACCCGGGTCACCTCCGGCAGCCATCGGGTACAGCGCGGCGAAACCCTGTATTCCATCGCCTGGCGCTACGGCTGGGACTACCGGTCCCTGGCGCGCACCAACGGCATCGGCGCGCCCTATACCATTTATCCGGGGCAGGTGATTTCGTTCGGCGGCGCGTCGGCCACCGAGACCACGCCGGAGCGGCGCACCGCTTCCTCCTCGTCCTCCTCCGCCGGCTCCCGTGCCGCGTCTTCCGGTTCCAGCACCGCCAGCCGTTCCAGCAGCCCGCCGGCGCCGCCCAAGACCAGCAGCCCGGCCAGTACCGGCCCGGTGCCCTGGCAGTGGCCGGCGGACGGCAAGTTGCTGGAACGCTACTCCACCGCCGCCGGAGGCCGCCGTGGCATCGCCATCGGTGGTCGCGAGGGGAGCCCGGTGCGGGCCGCCGCCGCCGGCCGGGTGGTGTACCGGGGCAGCGGGCTGACCGGCTACGGCAACCTGCTGATCATCAAGCACAACGACCGCTGGCTGAGCGCCTACGCCCACAACAAGAAACTGCTGGTGAAGGAAGGTGACCAGGTGAGCGCCGGCGAGGAAATCGCCACCATGGGCGCCAGCGGTACCCTGCATACTCAACTGCACTTCGAGATCCGCAAGGACGGCCAGCCAGTGGACCCGCTCACTCTGTTGCCAAGGAAATCCTGATCCATGCCCGACGCCCTCGACGATCATCAGGCCCGCCGGCTGCTGACCCTCGCCGCCAGCGCCTCGGTGCTCACCGCCTTGATCCTGATCGCGGTGAAGAGCGTGGCCTGGACCCTGACCGGCTCGGTGAGCCTGCTGGCATCGCTGATCGACTCGATCATGGATTCCCTGGCGTCGTTGGTGAACTTCGCGGCGATCCGCTATTCCCTGGTGCCGGCGGACGACGAGCACCGCTTCGGTCATGGCAAGGCGGAGGCCCTGGCCGGCCTGGGGCAGTCCGTGCTGATCGCCGGCTCGGCGCTCTACCTGCTTCGGGAAGCGGTGCTTAAGCTGCTCGATCCGCAACCCCTGGAAGCCACCGGCCTGGGCGTCGGGGTAATGGTGTTCTCCATCGCGCTTACGGCGCTGCTGCTGGTGGTGCAAAAGTACGTGGTGCGACGCACCGGCTCCACCGCCATCGACGCGGACTCACTACACTATCTGTCGGACCTGGCGGTCAACGCCGGTATTATCCTGGCGCTGCTGGTCAGCGGCCTGGGCTTTGACGCCGCCGACGGCCTGGTGGGCCTGGTGATCGCGCTCTACATTCTGCGTTCGGCCTGGAAGATCGGCTGGGAATCCGTGCAATTGCTGCTGGACCGGGAACTGCCCGGCGAGGTGCGCGACGTGATCGGCGCCGTGGTCGGCGAGCATGAGCAGGCGCTGGGTTTCCACGACCTGCGTACCCGCCAGTCCGGGCGTACCTGGTTCATTCAGTTGCACGTGGACATGGACGAGACGTTGCCGCTCAAGGAAGCCCACGCCCTGGGGGAGCGTATCCGCGCCGATATCCTCAAGCATTACCCCGCCGCCGAGGTGATCATCCACCACGACCCGGTGCCCGATCCGCCCCACGTCCCGGTCGAACCGGATCGCGGCTAAAGCCGCTCCTACCGCATTCTAAAGCCGCGTAGGAGCGGCTTTAGCCGCGATAGCCCGGAATCCCGCGCCCCGCGCCGCCGTCACCCCCCCCCCCCCCCGGGGGCGGCCCGGCTAACGTCAATCAGCCTGGCCAGCGCGCAGCTTCGGCCGCACGGTGATCAACAGCGCCGGCAACAACGTCAGGTTGCTCAGCAACGCCACCAGCATCGCCAGCCCGGTCAGCAGACCGAAATACACCGTCGGGTTGAAGTTGGAAAACGCCAGAATCGAGAAGCCCGCGATGATCACCAGGGAGGTGTAATACATCGCCTTGCCGATGGAGCCGTGGCAGCGCCGCATGGTCGCCACGTAGTCACGGTCCACCGGCCACTCCTCGTGGAAGCGATGCACATAGTGAATGGTATCGTCCACCGCGATGCCGATGGTGATGGCGGTGATGGTGATGGTCATCAGATCCAGCGGCAGCCCGATCCAACCCATCAGCCCCAGCACCGTGGCCGCGCTGACGAGGCTCGGCACCATGCTGATCAGTGCCACCGGCAGGGAGCGGAACAGCAACAGCAGCATGATCAGAATCGCCGTGAACACATAGCCCAGGGTCTTGATCTGTGAGTCGAACAGACTCTGCAGCATATTGTTGTAAAGCACCATGGCGCCGGTCAGATGCACCTGCTCCGGCTTCAGATCGAACCGGCTGACCAGGTCGTCGTTGATCTTCTTGAGCAGATCGTCCCGGTTCAGCCCCGGGTAGGAATCCACCACCCGCACGCTGATGCGGATCTGGCGGCCGTCGTCGGACAAGTAGGGGCTCACCAGCTGGCCGCGCAGATCCTCGGGAATGAAGCTGGCCAGCAGCATCAACTGCACATAGCTGAGCGGGCCGCCGTTGATCTTCTTGGCCACCTTGTAGGTGGTCGCGATGGACAGCACCTTGCCGGTCTCCGGCAACGATTGCAGGTAATCCTCGATCTCGATGATCCGTTCCAACCGCTGCGGCGTGTACCAGTACGCGCCCTGAAGATCCGGGCCCGGGTCGGCGGCGGCCTTCGGCGCATTGCTGGCGAACGGGTCCTGTCCGGCGCCGAAATCGTCACTCTCGCCCGCGGCGAACGGGTCGTCCTGGACGGCTCCGAAACCATCGTTGGTAGCGGCCGGGTCGCCGCTGGATGCATCGTCACGGGACGCGGTGGCGCCGCCGGCGAATGGATCATCCTGGACCGCGTCGAAACCGTCCGCGTCCCGGGCGGGCGCGGCGCTGCCATGGCCGGCGGTTTTGCGCTCCCGGGGCGGCGCGTCGATGACGATGTCCAGAGGGGTGGTGCCGCCCAGCTTGCGATCGATCTGCAGCATGCCCTGATAGATTTCCGTGTCCTTCTGGAAATAATCGATAAAACGGTTTTCCACGGTCAGGCGGGTCATGCCCCACAGCGCCGCCGCCATCCCCACCAGGGTGACCACCAACAGGGTGGCGCGGTGGCGTTCGGTGAAGCCGGCGAAGCCCAGGGTCACCTGACGGGTCAGGTCGCGGCCCTGGCGCGGTTGGCCCGGCGTCAGGCCGCCGAGCAGGCTGGGGAACACCAGAAAACAGGTCACCAGTGCCACGCCCAGGCCCACGGTCATCATCCAGCCGAAGTCGATCACCGGGCGGATATCGCTGATCACCAGGGACGAGAAGCCCACCATGGTGGTCAGGATCATGTACACACTGGGGCGCATCATATGGGCGGCGGTTTCGCGCAGCAGCCAGCCCTGGGTGGCGTCCGGATTCTCCTCGTGCAGCTCCCGATAGCGCACGGTCAGGTGGATGGTGATCGACATGGTGATGATCAGCAGCAACGACAGATAGTTGCTGCTGATCACCGTCACCTTCCAGTCCATGAAGCCGAGCCAGCCGGTCACGGTCAGCACGGTGACGCCACAGCACAGCAGCGGTACCACCACCCAGCGCGGGCGCCGGAAAATCAGGAACAGGGTGAGGATCAGAAACGCCACCACCCCGATGCCGAAAATTTCCAGGTCCGAGCGGATAAAGCGGATCATGTCCGAGGCGATCATCGGCACGCCGCCGAGCACCAGCCGGGCCCGGTCCCGGTAGCCGTCCATGATGCCGCGAATCGCCTCGATCTCCTCGGCGGTGCGCGCCTGCACCTGGCTGTTGTAGTCGCTGAACTCGGCATCGACCCGTTCCAGCTCCGCCGCGTCGGCGTCGCTCAAGGTCCCCTGGCGTTGCTGTTCGCGCAGTGCGTTGCGCCGGTTGAGCAGCTCGAAATAGCGTTCGTCGCGCTCGAAGGTCACCAGCATGGCGGTGGTGAGACCATCGTCGCTGACCAGCAGGTCCTCATAGAGCGGGTTGGTGTCGGTGAATTCCTGTTTCGCCAGGGGCAGGTCCACGTCCGGGTCCAGCACCGTGCGGTAGCCGTCGGAAAGATCGGTGAATTCCACCTTGGGGCTGAACAGCAGGGGCACGTCCAGCAGGCTGTACACCGAGGCAACCCGGTCCAGGCTCTTGAGCTTGTTCTGCAGGCTTTGCAGATCCTTCAGTGTGTCGCGGCTGAACAGTTCGCTGTCGCTGGGGGTATAGGTGACCACCAGGAAATCGCTGCCCCCGTACTGCTTGGCGATCTTGCGGTAGTACTCCAGGGCCTGGTCGTTTTCCAGGGTCAGGGATTCGGCGGAGGCATCCAGTTTGAAATCGCGGGCCTGCCAGGCGGCGACGCCGCACATCAGAGCCACCACCAGCAGCCAGAGCATCGGGTGGCGCAGTACCACCGCGCAATACGCGCGGAACAATCGAGACATCATGACGGGCCCTAGAACATGGCCGCGAATTCCGCGGCGAAACGCTGATCGAAGCGGTGAATGAGGCGGCCGGCGGGCAGGGTAAGCAGAGTCAGCAGCCCCTCGGACCATTCCTCCTGATGCACCCGGCAACCGCCGTCGCCGTCGGCGATGAAGGTGAAGCGGTGGATCAGGCGCGCCATGGGCAGATCCAGCCCCCAGGCGATGCACTCATTTTCCCGGTACTCATGCACGCGCACCACCACCGGCGCCGGCGGCAGGCGCGGCAGATCGGCCACGAACAGCAGGCTGGCGCCGCGTCGCCACTGGCCGCCGAACAGCCGCGCGTGGCGTACCACGGAACACCAGTCGGACCAGCCGTCGACCTGGCT
Source organism: Alloalcanivorax sp. C16-2 (assembly GCF_046507615.1). Classification (NCBI taxonomy): domain Bacteria; kingdom Pseudomonadati; phylum Pseudomonadota; class Gammaproteobacteria; order Oceanospirillales; family Alcanivoracaceae; genus Alloalcanivorax; species Alloalcanivorax sp. C16-2. The sequence goes on from NZ_JBKFTL010000003.1 coordinate 67,466, forward strand.
GAACAGGGAAAAGGCCTGGCGGGGGGAGGCGCGGGTGTCGGTCACTTCGTCGATGAAGTAGCGTTTCAGCATAACGTCCTCGTTTTCCGGAGGCCCCAAGAGTACCCATCATGACCGGCGCTCACCACCTAATTGGTCCCTATGCCCTTGACCGGCGGGACCGACCTGGAGAACCTTCGGTCAATGTGGGCGCGACGCCATCATCGTTCCATGAAGGTCCGCCCACGACGGCACGGATAGAATAATAATCAACGAGGAAACGTGATGGTGGGAACGCACCTGCCCGCGTCGGTCCTGCCGGGCCTGCTGGAGATGGCCCTGCGCGGCCGGCTCGACGCGGCCACCCTGTTCGAGCGCGCCGGCGTGGACCTCGGCGCCGGCGATCGCTATCTGACCCTGGATCAGCTCGACCGCCTGTTGAGCACGGTATTTCGCGATGCCGGTGATCCGCTGTTCGGCCTGCGCGCCGGCCGTGACCACGATTATCGCCGCCTGGACCTGCTGGGGCGCCTGATGGCCGCCGCCAGCACCCTGGAACAGGCGCTGGCGCTGCTGTTCCGCTACAAGAACCTGGTGGTGCCGTACCTGGCGTTCCAGCTTGAGCGCGGCGAGCACCACTGCACCCTGACGATCACCGGCGGTGACGGGCTGACCTTTGCCCGCCACCCGGCCCATGACGATCTGGTGCTGGCCAGCCTGGTGGCGGTAGGGCGCTCCTTGTTGGGTGGCCGCATGCCGGTGCATCGGGTGCTGGTTCGCCACCCGCCGCCCACGCAACGGGACGAATACGACGCCTTCTTTCAATGTCCGCTGAATTTTGGTGCTCCCAGCAACGCCATTGAGTTTTCCCCGGCGCTGCTGGGCCAGACGCTGCCCGCCGCCAACGCCCACCGCCGGGCGCGCCTGGAGGCCGCCGCCGCCGGCCTGCTGCTGGATTTGTCCCGGGCCGGCGGTGTCGCCGGGCGCGTACTGGAGCGCCTGCGGGGCGGGTTGGGGCAGGGCGGTCTCACCGTGGAGCGGGTGGCCGCGGACCTCAACATGACCGCCCGTACCCTGCAACGCCGGCTGCGCGACGAAGGCGTCCAGTTCGCCCGCCTGCGCGATCAGGTGCGCATGGAATACGCCTGCCGTCGGCTGCGCGAGCCCTGTTGCGACATGGGCCATCTGGCGCTGTATCTGGGATTCTCCGACACCGCCAACTTCTACCACGCCTTCAAACGCTGGAAGGGCTGCGCCCCCGGCGAATACCGGCGCCGCGCTCTGGCGCGCCCACGGCCAGGACCCCCACGACCGTGATTTCCAGCACCGCAGCCGCCTTTACAACCTGTATCATCTCCTCAACCACCACAACCTCTTCGGTGGCCCCTACACCGAAACCACCGAAGACAGCGCCCTCTCCCTCCTCTGTGAATAAAAGGGCAGAGTATGAGGTGTGACACGACGCTCACGGCCGGGTACAGCCGGGCGCGGACCGTGTTTGGCCAGGGATGGCCAAACCCGAGCCTTCAGGGACGAACTCGTAGCGTGTCCGCGCCCGGCTGTACCCGGCCGTGAGCGTCCCCGCTACGTAGTAACCTCCAATAGAGAGTCCTGATTCAATGCGCATCGTCGCCGACGAAAACATGCCCGCCCTGACCCCCTTCGAATCCCTGGGCCAGGTCACCCGCGTCAACGGTCGCACCCTGACCCGCGACCAACTCCAGGACACCGAGGTGCTGCTGGTCCGCTCGGTCACCCGGGTCGACCGCGCCCTGCTGGAAGGCACCCCGGTGCGTTTCGTTGGCTCCGCCACCATCGGCACCGACCACATCGACCGCCAGGCCCTGCGGGAACTGGGAATCGCCTTCGCCCACGCCCCCGGCTGCAATGCCCGCGCCGTCGCCGAGTACGTGCTTCAGGCGCTGCTACTGGCCTGCCACAAACAGGGAAGAACGCTGCGCGAAAGCCGCGTCGGCATCGTCGGCCTGGGCAACGTGGGCGGCCGCCTGGCGGACTGGCTCAATGCCCTGGGCGTCACCGTGATCGGCTGCGATCCGCCCCTGGCCCGGGCCGGCACCCGCGCCCCGGTGCCCCTGGGGCCCCTCGACGCCGCCCTGGAAGCGGACCTGATCACCCTGCACGTGCCGCTCACCCGGGATGGCGACGACGCCACCCACCATCTGATCGATGCCGGGCGTCTGGTTCGCCTCGGCCCCGACCAGACCCTGATCAGCACCTGCCGGGGCCCGGTGATCGACAACCGGGCCCTGGCCACACGGCTGGAAGAAGAGGACGCGCCGCTGACGCTGCTGGATGTATGGGAGAATGAACCGTGCCTGGACCCGGCGCTGCTCGACCGGGTGTTTCTGGGGTCGCCCCATGTGGCCGGCTACAGCATGGAAGGCAAATGGCGCGGCACCGCCATGTTGTACCGGGCCTGGTGCCACTGGCGCGGCGAGAGCGCGCCGGAGATGGCGCCACCAACGGAGGACGCGGAGCTGGACGCGCCGGTCCACGACGAAGCGGACCTGCTGGCGCTGCTGCGCCGTGCCTACCGGCTCCACGAGGACGACGCACGCCTGCGTGAAGCCGTGCGCGCGCCGGACCCGGGGGCCGCCTTCGACGCCCTGCGCAAGGAATACCCGGCCCGGCATGAATTGCTCTACTGGCGCCACGCGGGCGGGGTGGCGGCGCCGTTCAAACCCCTGGTCAGCCGGCTTTTCGCGCCGGAGTAGGGTAGTGCCAGGCTTGCTCCAGCTCACGGCAGGCGCGCAGGATCATCGCCTCGGTGATGGGAATTTCCCGGCCCTGCTCGTCAACCAGCGCCGCGCCGTTGAATTCCCGACGACCGGCGGCCTGTGAATACTGAAGACGGTTCATGATGCTTCTCCGCTGTTTTCCTCGACGCGGTCATTGTTGGAAAAAGGTGTGATCGTTTTATGACACAAGCGCGCAATGTTCTGGTGGTCGGTGTTCTCGTGAACCCGTTCGCCGGCATCGGCGGCGCCGTGGGCCTTAAGGGCAGCGACGGCGAAGCCACCCGCGAGGAAGCCCTGCGCCGGGGCGCCACACCGATGGCGGTGGCGCGTATGACCCGTGCCCTGCAGGCGGTGGCCGGTGACGCCGGCCACCTGCGCGTGCTCACCTGGGGTGGCGACATGGGCGAGCACAGTTGCCGGGCGGCGGGCCTGGAGGCCGAAGTGATCGGCGCCTCGCCGTCTCCCAGTGACGCCGCGCACAGCCGCGAGGCGGCCCGCGCGCTGTTGGACGCCGGCGCCCAGCTGCTGCTGTTCGCCGGCGGCGACGGCACCGCCCGGGATCTGGTGGACGCGGTGGGTGACGGCATCCCGGTGCTCGGCGTCCCCGCCGGCTGCAAGATGCACTCGGCGGTCTATGCCATCAACCCGGACGCCGCCGGCCGGCTGCTGGCGGACCTGGTCCACGGTGGCCTGGTGGCGCTGCACGACGCCGAGGTCCGCGACATCGACGAGGATGCCTTTCGCCACGGTGAGGTCCGCGCCCGCCACTACGGCGAATTGAAAGTGCCCGCCGAAGGCCGCTACCTGCAACAGGTGAAATGCGGCGGCCGAGAGGTGGAGGATCTGGTGGTCACCGAAATCGCCGCCTCGGTGATCGACAACCTGGAACCGGGCACCTGGTACCTGGTGGGCTCCGGTTCCACCGTGGCCACCGTGATGGAACTGCTCGGTTTGCCCAACACGCTGCTCGGCGTGGACATCATCCGCGATCAGGAAGTGGTGGCCGCCGACGTTGGCGCCGAACAAATCCTCGACATCATCGGCGATCAACCGGCCCGAGCCCTGCTTACCGTGATCGGCGGCCAGGGCCACCTGTTCGGGCGTGGCAACCAGCAGTTCAGCCCGGCGGTGATCCGCCGGCTCGGCAAGGCCAACATCCAGATCCTGGCCAGCCGCACCAAACTCGGCACCCTGCAAGGCCGCCCCCTGGTGGTGGACACCGGCGACCCGGAGCTGGACCGGGCGCTGTGCGGCCTGTGGCCGATCACCAGTGGCTACGAGGACACCCTGCTGTACCGCGTGGCCACCGACGCCGGCTGAACAAACCCGGCGAAAATGCTATTTTTTGCCTCTTTCCTCGCACGCGTCACATGCTTCAAGGGGGCACTTCATGGCGGATCAGGACCGCACCACGAAATACGCCGAAGGCAGCCTGACCCTGGCGGGCACGGTCATGCTGGGCACCGGGGTGATGATCGGCGCCGGCATTTTCGCGCTCACCGGACAGATGGCCCAGATGACCGGTGCCTTGTTTCCCCTGGCGTTCCTGGCGGCGGCGGTGATCGTGTCGTTCAGCGCCTACTCCTACGTCAAGATTTCCAACGCCTATCCGTCCGCCGGCGGCATTGGCATGTACTTGCACAAGGCCTACGGCGACCGGCTGCCCACGGCGTTCAACGCCTTGCTGATGTACTTTTCCATGGTCATCGCGCAGAGCTTCCTGGCACGTACCTTCGGCGCCTACACCATGCAGCTGTTTGGCGGCGATGAATCCGGGCGCATGGTGCCCACCCTGGGCGTGGCGCTGATTCTCACCGCCTTCATCATCAACTTGCTCGGTAACCGCCTGATCCAGGGCGTGGCGGGTTTCATTGGCGTTTTGAAAATCGGCGGGATTCTGATGTTCGGCCTGGTCGGCATATGGCTGGCGGACAGCGTGGCAGTGGACTTCAATCGCGTGGGGGAAAGCGCCGGCATCGGCGGTTTTCTTGGCGCCACCGCTCTGGGGATTCTCGCCTTCAAGGGCTTTACCACCATCACCAACAGCGGTTCCGAGGTGATCGACCCGCACCGTAACGTGGGCCGTGCCATCGTCATTTCCATCGCCGCCTGCATCGTGATCTACACGCTGGTGGGGTTTGCCGTGGCGAGCAATCTATCGTTGAGCGAGATTGTCGCTACCCGTGACTACTCCCTCGCCGCCGCCGCCCGACCCGCGCTGGGTGAGTACGGCGTCTGGTTCACCGTCGCCATCGCAATGCTGGCCACGGCGGGCGGCATCCTTGCCAGCATTTTCGCGGTCTCGCGGATGCTGGCCATGCTCACGGAAATGAAGCTGGTGCCGCACAGCCATTTCGGCATGCCCGGCACCATCCAGAAACACACCCTGGTCTACACCGTGGTTCTGGGCCTGATCCTTACCGCCTTCTTTGATCTGTCGCGCATCGCGGCGCTGGGCATCATCTTCTACCTGATCATGGACATCGCCATTCACTGGGGCGTGCTGCGCTACCTGCTGGACGATATCGGCGCCCGACGCTGGGTACCTGTGACCGCGATCATCCTCGATCTGCTGGCGCTGGGCGGCTTCGTGATCACCAAGCTGGCGTCCGACCCGTTCGTGATCGGGGTGGCGCTGGTCACCATGATCCTGCTCGCCGCCGGAGAGCAGTGGTTCCTGAAATCCGACGCACGCAAACGGACTCTGGCGCACCGGGGCCATCATCACGAATCGCACTCCTGAGCGGGGCGGTCCCGGCCCCGTGGCGGGAGGGGGGTGGTTTTGTGAATAAGGTCAAGTTTTTTGCATAAAGTGCCGCTCGCCGTCGTTTTCGGCGGTGAAGGTGTCGGCTCTCTTTCCTATACTCAGCCTCATAATAACGCCTGACTCTGACGACGCGCCCGGATGGCGCGGCGTCGTGGCAAGCCGGTGGGGGCCGGCGGGGTCGGGACCATGTCATGGATGGCTTGGGGGAAAGACCGATCAGATTTTCTCTTCTTTTGCTCGCGGGTTTCGTATTCGTCGCCACCGCCTGGGCGGCTCCGGATCCCCAGCAACGTATGTATGACCGTCTTCAGGAACAGGACCGGCAGCGCCAGGAGCAACGCCTGGAGGAAATGCGCGTGCCCGGCGACCGGCCCGGTGCCCGGGTACCCGAGCCGGAGGACACCGACGGTGGGGGCTGCTTCATCGTGGAGCGGCTCACGCTGACCACGCCGGATGGCGCGGCCATCCCGTTCGGCCATTGGTTAACCGCGCCGCTGGAACCGCTGCGAGGGCAATGCCTGACCCTCAACGACATCCGTGTCTTGCAGGCGGAGCTGAGCAACCGTTTGATTGACCGGGGCTATGTCACCAGCCGGGTGCTGCTGCCCGAGCAGGACATCGCCGACGGCGAACTGACCCTGCTGCTGGTGCCCGGACGGGTGGAGGGCTGGCGCGGCGAGGGCCTGCCCGACCGGGTGCTGGAATGGGCCCTGCCATTGCGCGCCGGCGACCTGCTGAACCTGCGCGCCCTGGAACACACCGTGGAAACCCTGGCCCGGCTGCCGCATCTGGACGCGGAGATGGATCTGGCGCCCGGCCAGGGGCAGGGTGGCACCGTGATCGTCGGCCACGCCGATTGGCCGCGACGCTACCAGGGCAGTCTGATTCTCAACGAAAAACACTACGGCGACGTCACCCACGGCACCGGCCAGTTCAATCTGGACTGGGGCAGCCCCTTCGGCGTCACCGATCGCTTGTCATTGGGCGTCAACGGCGATCTGGACCAGGAGTTCTCCGACCGCGCCTGGGGCGCCAGCCTGGACTACGACATCAGCCTGGGCTACTGGAATCTGGCCGTGGGCTACAGCCGCCAGGCCTACCAGAACGAGGTGGCGGGGATTTTCCAGCGCTTCGATTCCTCCGGTCTCACGGAAATTTCCCGCTTCGAGCTCACCCGGCTGCTGCACCGCTCCCAGCGCACGCGGTTGTCCCTGGCGTTGCTCGGCGCTTACACCGACGTGGACAACCGCATCGAGGAGACCACCATCCAGGTGAGCAGCTATCAACTGCGCACCGGCGGCCTGCGTCTGAGCGGCAAGTCCCGGCTTGGCCGGGTGCAACTGGCCGGCAACCTCACCGCCGAACGGGCCTGGACCGCCGGCCCGGCCACCCGGCTGCCGGACGGCGCTGAAGTGGCCGACGCGGTGCATGACCGCTACCAACTGTTTCTGTCCGCCACCCGTTTCATCCAGCCGCTTTACGGTGCCCTGCAGTTGCGGCTGAACAGCCAGTACAGCCGCCACGAACTGTTCCCCTCGGAACGCTTGTCCCTGGCCTCCAGCGCCGCGGTGCGCGGCTACGACAGCCTTTCGGTGAGCGGCAACAGCGCCACCGCCGGCAGCCTGCAATTCGATTTCTACCCGCCGATCACCGGCCCGGTAAGCCTCAAGCCGTTCGTCGCCTACGACCTGGGCGTGGTGCCCGACAACGGCAACGAGGACGACTTTACCCGCCTGGCCTCGGCCACCGCCGGGCTCGGCCTCGGCTACCGCGATATTCAGTTGACCACCCAGATCACCTGGCCCATGGAGCAGCATTCAACGGAGATGACGGATCATGAATACACAGTCCTGGCGAGCCTGTACGTCCAATTCTAACGCCCACGGAAGGGCGCGGCGCGGCCTGGTTTACGGCCTGTCGCTACTGCTCATCTGGCAGCCGCTGCTGGCGGCCGCCGACGGTGTCACGCCTACCCGGGGCGCCACCGACCGGGCCGCTAACGGCGTGCCGGTGGTCAATATCCGGAACCCCAACGGCGCCGGTGTCTCGCAAAACTTCTACCAGGATTTCAACGTCGACGAGCGCGGGCTGATCCTCAACAACGGGCGCCAGCTCAGCCGCACTGAGCTGGCCGGTTACATCGAGGCCAACCCCAATCTGCGTAATGGCAGCGCCAAGGTGATCCTCAACGAGGTGATCGGCGCCAACCCCTCGGCGTTGCACGGCTATCTCGAAGTGGGTGGCGCCAAGGCGGACATCGTGGTGGCCAACCCCAATGGCATTTCCTGCCAGGGCTGCGGCTTCATCAACACCGACCATGCCACCCTCACCACTGGCCGCGCCATCATGGACGAGGACGGCGCTCTGCGAGCCTTCGACGTGCAAGGTGGCCAGGTACGCATCGGCGAGGACGGTGCCACTACCACCAACGTGGACCGTTTCGACCTGATCGCGCGCTCGGTGTCGATCAGCGGCGAGATCAACGCCGACCGGCTCAACGTGGTGGCCGGCCGCCAGGAAGTGGACCGGGAAAGCCTCGCCACCCAGGCCCATGAGGACGACGGCGACGGGCCGGAGTTCGCCATCGATTCCGCCGCCCTGGGCGGCATGTACGCCAACCGCATCCGCCTGATCGGCAACGACAAGGGCGTGGGCGTACGCCTGGACGCGCCGGTGGCGGCCCAGAACGGCGACGTTACCCTGAGCGCCAACGGCCAACTGCGTTTCAAGGAAATCAGCGCGTCCGACTCGGTCCAGCTCGCCGCCAACGACATCACCGCCGAAGGCAACCTGGTGGCCGGCGACCGCATCGATGTGCAGGCCGAGGCCTACCACGCCGTGGCCGGCACCACCTCCGCCAACCATCTGGCGATGGCACTGGACAGCGTCCGCCTGGATCAGGGTGCTCGCTGGCTGGGTGTGGAGGACCTGACCCTGGACGCCGGCACGGTGGACAACCAGGGGGAACTGGCCGGCGCACAGGTAACCGTTCGCGCCGAGGATGATCTGGACAACGGCGGCCAAATCCTCGCCGATGGGCAGGCCGAGGTGCACGGTGGCACTTTGGACAACACCGGCACCGTCTCCGCCAACGGCGACGTGACGCTGGGCGCGGACGGCGCCCTGCGCCAGGCCGGCTCGGTCACCGCCGGCGGTGATGCCCGGCTGGCCGCCACCGAACTGACCCTGGACGACGGCTCCGAAACCATCGCCAACGGTACCCTGGCGGTGAGCGCCGACGCCGTGACCAATCAGGGTTTGGCCCACGGTGGCGAACAAACCACGGTCACCGCCACCAACCTGGAACACCGGCAAGGCCGCATCCAGTCCGCTGGCGACGTCACCCTGAACGTGGCCGACCGCCTCGACAACCGCGCCCTGGTAACCGCCGGCTCCACGCTCACCGTGGACGCCGGCGAACTGGACAACCAGGGCACCCTGGTGGCGGAGGAGCAACTGGCGGTCTCCGTGGACGGGGCGCTCATCAACCAGGGGGCGCTGCAGAGTCTGGGCGACGCCGGGATTGAGGCCGGCTCCCTGGACAACAGCGGCCAGGTGCTGGCGGTGGGCGATCTGGCCATCGACACCGAGGACGCGCTCGCCAATACCGGCGCCGTGCAGACCGAAGGCAATCTGGCCCTGAACGCGGGCAGCCTGGACAACGACGGTGATCTGCTCACCAACGGCGATCTGGACGTCCACACCGACGGCGCGCTCACCCAGCGCGGCGACGTGATGGCCGGCGGTGACGCCACCCTGAGCGGCGACGCACTGAACAACGACGACGGCCTGATCAGCGTGGCCGGTGACCTGACCCTGGACCAGACCGGCATCACCAACACCTCCACTCTAGAAGCCGGCGGCGTGCTGACCCTGACCGACGGCGTGGCGTCGCTGCGCAATGAAGGTACCGTGGCCGGCGCCCAGGGGCTGTCCCTGACTGCCGATGAGATCGACAACCGCGCCGGTGCCATCCTGCGCAGCGGCGGCAACGCCGTCGTTACCGGCGAGCGCCTGACCAACCACGGGCTGGTGTTCGCCGCCGGCAACCTGGCGCTTCAGGTCGGCGAACTGCTCAACGAACGCGCCGCCCAGGCCAGCGGCCAGGACGGCACCCTGGGCGCCGCCGGCGATGTTCTGTTCCAGGGCGAGCGACTCACCAACCGCGACGGCGCTCTGCTCGGCAGCGGCGGCGCCATGGCGCTGCTCGCCTCTGAGCGCGTCACCAACGACCGCGCCGACATCGTCGCCAACGGCAACCTGCTGATCGCCGCCGACCAGGAGCAGGGCAAGACCGGCCAGGTCATCAACCATTCCGGCACCATTACCACCAACGCCGGCGACCTGGCGATCTTTACCCACTCCCTGGACAACAGCCGGGAAGTGACGCTGGGCAAAAGCGATCCCCTGACCATTGCCCAACTGATGGAAATGATGGAAATCGGGCTCACCATCGATGACGTCACCTTCAGCGAGGACGACTGGGCCTTTATCTATGACCCGGATCTGGAATCTTCGCTGGTGCGGTTCGTCACCAAAGGCTCGCCTCGTTTTTATTGGGTGGACTACTGGGTAGAGCAATACACCGACTACATCAACGACGAGATGGGCGGTCTGCTTTCCGACGCTGATATTCAGTATCTCCAGGAAACCCTTCGCGGCCCCACCGAGCAAGGTTCTGTTGAGGGTTCGGTGTATAAGTTCCTTCCCGGTGGCGGCGAAGCTTATGGGGGAACCGGAGACACTAAAAATCCATTGGCCGAGACGTTCTACTTGGTGGTCCGGGTCACCCAACTGCTCAAGGACCGGGCACCGCTTAAATACCAGCGTTTCCTGGCCCACACCCGGGCCAAACTGGATGAGGACGGCGGTGGCCTTTATCTGCGTAACTTCTCCTGTGGCGAGGGACGCAATGGTTGGAATGGAAAAGGTGATGCGGATTGCGACCACGGTGCAATCTACCAATACCGGTTCGGCGCCGAAGCCTACGACGATATCATCGATCCGTCCTCCGAAGACGTGCAATCGGTCCTGTCCTCCGCGGGCAATCTGACCATCAACGCCGACGTGCTTCGGAACGAATACAGCACCCTCGCCGCTGCCGGGGACCTTCACCTGGAAGGAGACCGCCTGATCAACAAAGCGGTGGAACTTAAGCGGCATGCCATCCTGGAAACCGGTCTGCGGAGATGGCACAACTTCCACCATGAACCCAGCCCCGGCGAGCCAATGGAGGTCACCGACACCGAGGACATAGGGTTCGGCCTGGGCGAGCAGGTGGCCAGCGTGATCTCCGCCGGCGGCAACGTGACCCTGGATTTTCAGGAAGAGGCGGGCAACTACACCGAGGAACGCTTCGACCAGGAAGTGCTCTTCGACGACGGCGACTACCAGGACGAGGACAACGGCGGCGGCGCCGGCGGTGGTGGAGAAGACGGCGGCGGCTCACCCCAGCCAGTGTCCTGGGATCTCAGCGACGACAGCCGGGTCATCGGCACCCTCAACGCCGGCCTGCGCGACATCCTCGACAACCGCAGCAGCCTCTACACGGTGGTCGACGACGCCGACCACCCCTACCTGATCGAAACCAACCCGCTGTTTGCTTCCCTGGACGGTTTCCTCGGCTCGGACTACCTGCTCGACCGCCTGAACACCGACCCGGACCGGCAACTGCGCCGCCTCGGCGACAGCTACTACGAAACGCAGCTGGTCCGCGACGCCATCCTTGCCGCCACCGGCCGCCGCTTCCTGGACGCCGACGTCCAATCCGACCAGCAGCAATACCAGCGCCTGATGGACAACGCCCTCTCCGAAGCGCAACGGCTGGAGCTGTCCATGGGCGTGGCACTCACCGCCGAGCAGGTGGCCAGCCTGCGTCAGGATCTGGTGTGGATGGAAGAGCGCCAGGTGGACGGCCACGCCGTGCTGGTGCCAGTGCTCTATCTGGCTCCGGGCAGCAGCCGGCTCACCGCCGAAGGCGCGGTGATCGCCGGTGACACCATCAATGTGCGCGCCGGCGGCCTCGGCAACAGCGGCATCATCGCCGCCGCCAACGGCCTCAACGTACAGGCTGGCAACAAGGGCGTGGTGAACCTGGAAGGCACCCTGCAAGCGGGCACCGGCCTCGCCATTGATTCCCTCGGCGATGTGAAGAACCAGAGCGGTGCCGTCCGCGCCGGCCGGGTCTCGATCCGCAGCCAGGGCGACATCATCAATGAATCCTGGACCGAGCAAGTGGTCACCGAATGGGACCACGGCACCCATCGCCGCACCGACCACGGTGACGCCGGCGTGATCCAGGCCGCCGACACCGTATCCCTGGACGCCGGCCGCGACATCGTCGTCACCGGCAGCCGCGTCCAGGGCGACGCCGTGGGCCTCAACGCCGGCGGTGACGTGCGCATCGAAAGCCAGACCCTGGAACGGGGCTTCGACGGCCGCGCCAACGGCGGCCGCTATCAGACCCAGACCATCGAGCAAATCGCCAGCCAGGTGGACGCCACCGGCGACCTGCTGATCACCGCCGGCCGGGATATCGGTGTCACCGCCTCCGACGTCAGCGCCGGCGGCAGCGCCAGCCTGGCCGCCGGCGGCGACGTCATCATCCAGTCCGCCGCCAACCGCGACTACGAAAACTACCACCGCGAAGCCAGCCACGAAGAAAAACAATACACCCACGACACCGTCCGCCAGCGCAAGGCCACCGTCAGCGCCGGTGACGATCTGCGCATCGACGCCGGCCGCGATCTGCTGGTGGCCGGCAGCGACCTGAGCAGCGGCGGCGACATGGGCCTCGCCGCCGGCGGTCGCATCGCCTTCCTGGCCACCCAGGACCGCGACTACCACTTCTCCATGAGCGAGAAAGACGGCGACTACGGCGCCCACAGCTTCAAACGGGACGAAGTCACCCACGTGGACAACGTCACCAGCACCGCCACCGCCGGCGGCGACCTCACCCTGACCAGCGGCGGCGACCAGCTTTACCAGGCCGCCCGCCTGGAAAGTGGCGGCGACACCACCCTGAAAAGCGGCGGGCGCATCACCTTCGAATCGGTGAAGGACCTGGTCCAGGAGAGCCACGAAAAAAGTCAGGGTGACCTGGCCTGGCAGAAGATGGAAGGCGAAGGCTTCACCGACGAAACCCTCCGCCAAACCGAAATCGTCGCCGCCGGCAACCTGGCCATCGACGCCGCCGAAGGCCTCCACATCGACGTCAAACAAGTGGACCAGCAAACCGTCGAACGAATGATCGACGGTATGGCCGCCGAAAACCCGGACCTGGCCTGGATGAAGGACGCCTACCAACGCGGCGACGTGGACTGGCGCCAGGTGCGCGAACTCCACGACAGCTGGGAATACAGCAGCCAGGGCATGGGCCCCGCCACCGCCCTGGCGGTGACCATCGTGGTCACAGCAATGACCGCCGGCGCAGGCGCGGCAGCGGGCGGCGCCGTGGCCGGGGGCACCACCGGCGCCACGGCCACCGCCATCAGCTCGGCCACCTCCGCCGTAGTGACCAGCGCGGCCAGTACCGCCGCCGTCAGCACCATCAACAACGGCGGCGACCTGGGCGCCACCCTGGACACCCTGGGCAGCGGCGACACGCTGCGCGGCCTGGCCGTCGGCGGCGTCACCGCCGGCCTCACCTCGGGCCTGCTGGACCCGGCCTTCGACAACATGGAGTTCGGTAAAGCCGCCGGCATCCAAAGCGACCCGATCAACTCCATCACCCGTGGCTTCGACCTGGGCACCGCCCAGGGCGCCCTGGGCTTCGCGGCGCACAGTGCCGGCCAGGGCCTGATCAACGCCAGCGCCACCGCCGCCATCCAGGGCGGCAGCTTCCAGGATCACCTGATCGGGAACCTGGAGAGCCAGGGCAACAACGTGCTTTCCGCCTTGGCTTTTCACGGAGCCGGCACGCTGGCGTCGAATATTCCTTCGACGTTGGAGCAAAGCAAGTGGTGGTTGGAGGGCGGCGCAGGGAAAACCCTCCTACATGCGGGTACGGGCGGGTTGGTCACCGGCGCCATAAGCGGCGATTTCAAGACCGGCGCAGCAGCAGGGGCTATGAATCAATTGTTTTCTCCGCATGTCGATAGCCAGGGGGCCTGGAAACCCGCGGCATCACAGCTTGCAGGAATGTTTGGCTCGGGCCTGGTCAATGGTGACGTTGAGCAAGGTGCGTGGATAGGGAAGCAGGCGGATACATACAATCGCCAACTGCACCCGCAGGAAAAAACGCTGGCTAAGGTGCTCGCCAAAAACAGTAATGGCATATACACAGCCGAGGATATCGAAGAAACGCTTAGAGCACTTAATGACCATAAAAATGGCCGGCTCGTCACGGATGAAATGATCGTCGACTTGCGAAGTGATGCCTTGCAGGGTGAAGATTATAAAGACATCTATTTTGATTATGGTGGTGACTGGTTAGGTACTCCAGGAGAAGATGGTGTGCTTCGCTACATGGTGCAAAATCCACAAGCCCTGGATAAAGATCTGGCTGAATATGTGATAGCCAATACCGGTAAGTTGGGCTATGACTATGGGGTGCCTGTCCTGCCGGAACCTGAAGGTGAGTTCAGCGACACAATCTATCTTTCGAGATTCGATGGTGAAAACGGTTCTCAGTGGCAAGACCCTTGGGGAAGGGCAGTTGGGGGTCCTTTGGAAACGGATGTGTCCAATTTCGGTTTTGAATATGTTGGTGATGTCGATAGTGGCACTTATCAATATTATTCCGAAAGTAGCTCCTTAGGAATCCTTAAGGCTGGCGGGTCATACTCCAGCTACTATCTGGTAGACCCTAATAACGGTTTGGTGCATCGCTATTCTGGGGCTGGAGGGGCTGGCTCTGCGGGGAGTCCAGTTTCAGCAATGCTTAATATTTCAAAGGGGCTCGTTAAAATTGAAAATGCGACTAATGTTAAGCAAGGGAAACCTTTTGATGGATTGGGGGGTAATGTGAGTGGGGCCTTTTTAGTTGGTGGTAACTTTGGAGGCTCGAAAGGCCAAATGGGCGGAGGTGTGTCGTTCGGTTTTGGTCTTTCGGCAGAGGCTGGCTGGGCTGAATCTTCTTACGAGGAATCGTATAAAATTGAAGACTTCTACAAATATCACTATGTTGATTTCATGGATTGATCAGGGGTTTTATTTTGGCTGAGGTGATGGTCTTTTTATTTATTCTTCTGGAGGTCGTGTTTGTGGTCCTCTATGTGAGATTTAGGTATGAGGGGGTTGGAGAATTTAAGGGTTTGTTTTCAATCGTGCATCCGTTTTCAAATAAGCATATATATGGAAAAGTGCCGGACGAATTGCTTCCGGTTTTTGAAAAAATAAGAAGGGCTCAGGTCTGTGTGTTTTTTGGCGCATTGTTCTTTTGGCTGTTTTTTTAAATTTTAATGATTATTGGAGAGTGTAAATGAAAAGGATATTTTCGCTTGCCGCGATGTTGGTTCTGGGAGGTTGCGCCACGGTGAAGCCGGTGGCGTTGGATGTGAAGGCCTTGGAGGGCAGGAGGATTGATAAGGTGGCCGCCACCGAACATCCGATGCCGGCGATGTCGGCGATCACGCCGACCAAGGCGCAGTTCGGGTTCCTGGGCAATATGGCGATGAATGCCGCCGGCAAGAAGATCATCGAAAGCCACGATGTGGCGGACCCGGCTTCCTCCGTGTCCCGCAGTCTGGCGGGCCGGCTGGCGACTATTTTTGGCGGCGAGGCGCTGCCGCCGGGGGGTGTGGTTGAGGGGGCGGACGCCGCCGAGATCGTGGCGGCGAGCGGTGACGCGGATGTGGTGGTGGATGTGCGGACCAGTGTTTGGCAGTTGATCTATTACAAGTCGGCCTGGGGCACCTATTCGATTACTTACCGGGCCGATGCCCGTTTTATCGACGCGGCGTCCGAGGCGGTGCTGGGGACCGGCAGTTGCGCGGTTCGGCCGGAGAAAGGTTCCGAGTGGACGGCGGGTTATTCGGACTTCGAGGAGAACCGGGACGGCATCCTGACCCGGACCTTGAGCCATGTGGCGGAGCAGTGCGCCGAGCAGATCGGCGGGCAGCTGGCGGAGTACCGGGTTGGCCGCCGCTAGCCAGAAAAAGGCCGGGTCGCGGTTTTGATCGCAACCCGGCTCTTTGAGCCCCTTAACTCTTAATCCTCGATCATGGCCACGGAGTAGGGCGTACCGCGTTCCCGGGGGAGCAGGAGCAGGGCGGTGCGCTCTTCGGCGTCGCCGTGGAGGCCCTGGAACAGGACCCGGTAGGTGAGCACGGCCTGGACGTAGGCTCGGGTTTCGCGGAACGGGATGGATTCGATCCAGACGTCCACGGGTACGGCGTCATCCTCTTTGTCGGCGAGCCATTGCTCGACCCGGTTGGGGCCGGCGTTGTAGGCGGCCAGGGCAAGGATGCGGTTGCCGTTGAACTGCTTAAGCAGGTCGGCGAGGTAGCGGCTGCCCAGGGCGATGTTGGTGTCGGGGTTCAGAATCTGCTGTTCGCCGGGCACTGCCTGACCGGCTTCGCGGGATACTTTGCGCGCCGTGCCGGGCATCAGCTGCATCAGACCCAGGGCGCCGACCGGGGAGCGGGCGTTGGGGTAGAAGGCGCTTTCCCGGCGGGCCACGGCCATGGGCAGCCAGGGGTCGAGATTGTTGCGGCGGGCGGCTTCCCGGAAGCGTTCGCGGTGGGCGGCGGGGAAGCGCCATGCGAGCACGTCCCAGGCACGGGCCTGGATCGAGGCCTGTACCGCCAGGTCATACCAGCCGGCGTCCACGGCGTATTGGGCGAGTTGGCGCTGGCGGTTTTCGTCGCTGTGCCACATCAGCCAGTTCCATTCGCTCCAGGCGAGGCCGGGCTCGTTCTGCTCGCGCAGCAGCTTGACGCGGGCCAGGGCGGGCAGGTCCGGCAGCGGCTGATCGCCGGTGGGGACGGCGTTGGCGAAGCGGTACGCTTCACCGATACGGTCGGCGGCCAGGAAACCATAGAAGTTCCGTTGCCCGGCGGCCTGCTGCCACAGGCTTCTGGCCTTGTCGTCGTCGCCGTTTTCCTCGGCGGCGCGGCCCAGCCAGTACAGCCAGCGGCTGTCCTTGCGTTCACCTTGTGACAGGCGCGCCACCCAGTCGGGGAGCTCATCCCAGTTCTGTTCGATAATGGCGCGCCGGGCACGCTGATCCAGCAAGTCGTCGCCCCCCTTTTCGCGCAGCCATTGGTCCAGCCAGTCGCGGTTGTCTTCCACGCCTCGGATGGTGGAGTACCAGGCGATGCGCTGGCCGGCGCGTTCCACCAGGGCGGCGTCGGTGAAGCCCAGATCGCCGCGTTTGTCCTCGAACCATTCCCGGGCGGTTTCGGTGTCAGTGTAGGCGAGGCGGCGGAAGCCAGCGGCGAGCAGCACCTGGCGCTGATCGTCGGCCAGATCCTTGGGCAGATCGGTGAGCGTATCCGGGTCGCCGTAGAGGTCGAGCAGCCAGTCGGCGGCGGTAGCGTAGGCGCTGTCGTCGAGCATCGGACGCAGGTAGCGCATCAGGCCCGGGCTGCGCTCGTAGAAGGCCAGTTCCATGCGCCGCCAGATTTCCTTGTCGCCGATTTGCCCGTGCTGACGGGCGGCGTTGAAGATCGGATCGCAGGCGGAAGGCCGGGAGTTGCCGGACAGCCAGAGTTCCCGGGCCTGATTGAGGGCTTCCTGGTTGCCGGCCTGCCATTGGGCGTGCCAGTACAGGCAACTCAGCTCCGTGGAGCGGGGGGCACTGTCGTAGACGGCGCGGGCGGCGTCCCAGCGCTCGTCCCGCGCGTAAGCCACCAGGGCCAATTGGCGGATGTCGTTGGGAAGCGGGGAGTCCGGGTAGCGTTCGGCGTAGTCCCGGACCCGCTGGGGGTTCAGGTCGGGGAGGGCGGCGCGCAGCCGGTGAAAGTCCAGGTAGGCCTGTAGCGGATGGTGGTCGCCAAGGTGGTTCTGGGCACGGCTGAGGGTTTCCCAGTCGTCGTTGCGGGCGGCGTGCAACGCCTCCTGGAAAGGGGTATCGGCGGCCTGGGCCGGCATGGCGACGATCACGGCGATCACGGCCAGAACTGCGGAACGGAACATCCTTGCCTCCACGACTGCATCTGTTGGCCCTATTCTAGCCAGGACCAGGCGGCCCCGCGTCGTGTTTATGTAAAACTTGGCCGCCCTGAAAACCCGCCTGGGTCCGACCCGGTGGCTTCCTTTATACTGCCGCCTTCATTGGTGGCAGGAAGTGGCATGGAAAACAGCACGCAATTGCTTCGCCGGCAGGCGCAACTCCTGGCCGGACGTCGCGCCCTGGTGGTGGAGGCGAACGACCCGGAACTGGCGACGCTGCCCGCCGAGCAGCTTTATCTGCACGCTGATGATTACACCGTGGGCGCCCATCAGTGGGCGCCGTTGCCCACCTTGCCGGACGACGTGGACCTGGTGATTCTGCCACTGCCCAAGGCCGCCGAACGGCTGGAATTGCTGCTGCGTGCGCTGGCCGGCGCCGTGGACGTGGCGCTGGAAGTGTGGCTGGTGGGCCCCGCCAAGGGCGGTATTCGTGGTGGGGTGACGCGCCTGTCCCGGTTCGCCGACGAGGTCACGCTGGTGGACAGCGCCCGTCATTGCAAGCTCTACCGGGCCATGCTGCGGCCGGGGCCGGCGCTGGCGCTGGAAGACGTGGCGTCCTGGGTGAAGGTCGGCGATCTTGAGGTGGTCAGTTACCCCGGGGTATTCAGTCATGGCCGCCTCGATGAGGGTACGGCCCTGCTGCTGGATGCGCTTGCCGAAGGGCTGCCCCGGGGTAAGGTACTGGACATGGGCTGTGGGGGCGGCGCCCTCAGCGCCACCCTGGCCCACGGCGGCTGCCATGTCACCGCCACCGATGTGAGCGCCACCGCGGTGGCCGCCACCACCGCCACCCTGGAGCGCAACCATTTGCAGGGCAAGGTGGTGGGCGGCGATCTCTACGAGGGCGTGGCCGGGCGTTACCAGGCGGTGATCACCAACCCGCCGTTCCATGATGGTCGCGACCGCACCACGTCGATCACCCGCCGGTTGATCGAGAAGGCCCCGGCGCACCTGGAAGGTGATGGGGTGCTGTGGATGGTGGCGAACCGGGAGCTGCCCTACGTGCAGTGGCTGGACGGTGCTTTCAAGCACGTTCAGGTGATGCGCGAGACCAATCGCTTCCGGGTCTACCGGGCGATGCGCTGAGGCGCGTTCAGCGTACATATCCCGGGCCCCGGCTGCGCGTTCGCAGGTAGCTGGCGAAGCGCGGCAGGCCACTCTTGGTGTGGCCGTGGTACTGGTAGGTGACGATGCTGCCGATGGGCGGCGGGTTGGCCCGCTCCGCGTCGCTGAAGCCGGTGCCAAGCCGGAAATGCAGGCCGGACGGCGTTTCCACCAGCAGGGCGCCCATCATGCCTTCCAGCCTGCCTTCACCGGGCAGGTGCGCCACCACCCGGCCTTCGGCGTCCCGGTAGGGCTTGAGCTTGAGCAGATCGTCGGACCGGTAGCTGCGATAGGGGGCGCTGCCCCGGTGCAGCATCAACCCCTCGCCGCCGGCGGCCACCACCTGGTCCAGCCAGGCCATGAGTTGATCCCGGTCGGCCACCCGTTGCTGAGGCACCGGCCTGAGATGTGGAGCGGGCCGGTTTTCGAGCAAGGCGCGCAGTTCGCGCAGGCGTTTATCGAAGGGGCCGCTGGCCTTGGGCAGGTCGAACACCATGTAATAGATGTTCCGCCATTGCTCCGGTTGCGGCTCGGCGCGGCCCAGCGCGCCCATCAGCCGGGCGAAGGTGCCGCGCCCGCGCCACAGTTCTCCGTCCATGGGCTGATCCGGAAACCCCTCGGTGAAGCCAGGCGGGGTGTGGATGATGTTGCCATTGCGACTGATCAGCCGCCGGCCGTCCCAGTAGGCGCGCACGCCGTCGAATTTCTCGCTGACCCAGTAATTGGCCAGGTTGACGTCGTCCTGGTAGACGTTGGCCAGCATCAGGGCCGGCGTGGTCTTGCCGTGGCCCACGGTGGCGGCCACGGTGAGGAACACCACGATCACGGTGACCACGAAATACACAATCGGTCGGGACATGCTTCCTGCCTCCCTGTGGTTGTTCAAATCCTGAACAACCAGTCTCGATCGTGAGGGAGACGACGGCTATCGGCGCCGTGCTGAAAGTCGTGTAAGCAAAATCCCAATCGAAGTGTGGCAATTTGGCGGGTTTCGTAGGAGAAAATCCCAGGCTTTGAAACCAAAAAAGGGCCGCCGAGGCGACCCTTTCGAGTTTGGAGCGGGTGAAGGGAATCGAACCCTCGTCGTAAGCTTGGGAAGCTTCTGCTCTACCATTGAGCTACACCCGCGATGGGCGGCTATTACACCGGGAAACCGGGCCGCTGTCCAGGGGGCCATGGGCCATGGCCACCCGGAGTAGCCTTGCCATGCCGGTAAATCATGAGGCGGTAGCGGGTCATGGCGTAGTACACCCATCCACGGTGTGGGCTGCGTTCGTGTGTTGTTGCCGGTCCCGCGGGGCCGCGTTTTCCTGGCGGGTCGCGGTCACGGACCGGCGAAAGTCCCGAATCAGTTGCCGGGTTATCGGCCCCACCGGCCATTCAGTGGTGCCGGCCCGCTCCACCAGGGCCACCACCGGCTGCAGCTCCACCGAGGTACCGGCGGTGAACACCTCGGAGGCGCGGCGCAATTCCTCGAGGGTCACGGCCCTCTCCTCGACCCGCAGGCCGCGCTGGCGGGCCAGCTCCATGACATGACGTTTGGTGATCCCGTCCAGGAAGCAGGTCGGCAGGGGCGAGGTCAGCACGCCGTCGCGGATCATCAACAGGTTGGTGGCCGTGGTCTCCGCCACCAGCCCTTCGCTGTCGAGCAGCAGCGCATCGTCGCAGCCCGCCGCCGTGGCGGCATGGCGCGCCAGGGTGCCGATCATGTAGAGCCCGGAGCATTTGGCTTCGGTGGGAGAGGTGTCCGGGCGCGGGCGGCGCCAATGGGCCAGATGCAGCCGGATGCCTTCCTCCGCGCGGCCCTGGGAGGCCGCCGTGGGCCAGTCCCAGGCCGCGATGGCCACGTGGATGCGGGCATGCGGTGAAGCGATGGAGACGCTTTCCGTGCCGCGCCAGGCCAGTGGCCGGATGTAGGCATCGTCGAGCTGATTGGCCCAAAGCACCGCGTTGATGGCCTGGCTCAGTTCGTCCGATGACCAGGGCAAGCGGTAGTCGAGCAGCACGGCGGAACGCTGAAAGCGCTCCAGGTGGGGGGCATCGAGAAACACCCGTCCGCCATAGGCGCGCATGCCTTCGAACACGGCCCCGCCCATATGCAGCGCATGGGTAAGCACGTGCAGACGCGCCTCGCGCCAGGGTAGTAACTCGCCATCGAGCCAGATCAGGCCATCGCGATCGTCGAGGGAAGTGAGCATGGGGCACACCGCGTATTGGTTGTCGATGGCTTCAGTGTGCCGCCTGCTGGCCATCGGCACGAGTGAGCAAATCTCAGAGGACATTGAGTTTTGATCCGGGGCCGCGGAGGGGCGCTCGCGCTCTCGATCCATTCGGTCGCTTACCTCCTGGTCCGATCATGGATCACGATCTGGAAGACTGCCGCTCATTCGGCCTCTATAGTGAAATGCGGTGAATTCAAAGAGGAACAGGGTGATGCGTCTTCTGGTGCTTGGGGCAGGGGGGATCGGTGGCTATTTTGGCGGACGGCTGGCCGCCGCCGGTGTCGACGTGCGTTTCCTGGTGCGCTCACGGCGCGCCGCACAGCTCGCCGATAGCGGGCTCGTGATCAAGAGCCCTCTGGGTGATCTGGTCACTCCGGTGAGCACCGTGACCGAAGCGCCATCACCGGTGGACGCCGTGCTGCTGGCCTGCAAGGCCTACGATCTTGAGGGCGCCGTGGAAGCCATTGCCCCCGCTGTCGGCCCCTCCACCTTGATCGTGCCATTGCTCAACGGCATGCGGCATCTGGACTACCTGGATGCGCGCTTCGGCGCGGAACGGATTCTGGGGGGGCTGTGCCACATCGGCGCGGCTCTTGGCGCCGCCGGCGAGGTGTTGCACCTCAACACGTTGCAGCTCCTGGTGCTGGGCGCGCGCGCCGAGGGTCAGCGGGACGCCGCCCGCGCTCTGCATGGGGTGCTGAAACAAGGTGGTTTCGCGCCGGTGCTGAGCCCGGACATCCAGCGGGAGATGTGGGAAAAGTTCGTCTTCCTGACCACCTACGCCGGTATGACGACGCTGATGCGCGCGCCGATCGGCGCCATATTGCGGGCCCAAGAGGGCGAAGCGCTGGTGCGCCGTATGCTTGGCGAATGCGTCGCCACCGCCGCCGCGTCCCGGTACATACCCTCCCAGGAGGCCTATGACCGGATGCTGGCGACGCTGACCCAGCATGGTTCCAGCGGCACCGCCTCGATGCTACGTGACCTGCAAGGCGGCGGGGCCACCGAGCATGACCACATCATCGGAGACATGGTGCGCCGCGCGCGCGAAGCAGGGTTGGAGGCGCCGTTGTTGAGAGTGAGTCTCGCCCATATGCAGGCCTACGACGCCCTCCGCGTCGCCGCCGGGTAGCCGCCTCCAGTGAGCAAATCTCAGATGAAGCTGAGTTTTGCTCGCTGGGGAACGGAGCGGCTTCGGGGTGATTTCCTGTTTAATGGGGCCATGAACAACCCCATGATCCACGGGAGGATGGTCCTGCCATGCGCATCCCTGTTCCACTGAATGCACTGCGTGCCTTCGAGGCGGCGGCACGCCATCTTTCCATCAAGGAAGCGGCCCTGGAACTGGCCGTCACGCCGTCCGCCGTGAGCCATCAGTTGCGTACGCTGGAGGACATGCTGGGCGTGACGTTGCTGCGTCGCGCGGGGACCGGGTTGGAACTGACCCCGGCTGGCCAGCGGCTGGCGCCGGGCCTGCATCAGGGTTTGACGCTGATCGCCGAAGCGGTGGCGGGTGTGCGCGAGGAGCGGCGCGAGGGGCCGCTGCGGGTGAACATGCTGCCCACGTTCGCCACCAACTGGCTGTCGCCGCGTCTGAGTCTGTACCCGTTTGAACGGCGGGGTTTCTCGTTGGACATCTCCACCACCCAGGAGGATGTGGATCTGGCGGCGGGTGTGGCGGACGCCGGCATCTGGTACGGCGGTGGGCAATGGCCTGGCCTGGAAGCGGATTTGCTGTTCGAGGCCACCATCGACCTGTATGGCCGGCCGGGCTTCGCGTCTGGCGCGCGCCGCGCGCGCATCGAGCGGGTTTCCCGGGCCAATCTGTTCGTTTCCCGACACTGCCTGACCTGGCGCCGCTGGATGGACAGTCTGCCCGGCGGGCCTTTCGAACCCGCCATGGTTACCCGCGTGGATTCCGGCGGGCTTACCCTGCAGGCCGCCGCCGACGGCGCCGGGGTATCGATTGCCGTGTGTGAGCTGGCGGAAAGCGCCGTGCGTTTGGGGCGTCTGGAGTCGGTTTTCAAGCACCCGGTGAAGGCGGGAGTCGGCTTCTGGCTGGTCTATCCCAAGGCGTTGAGTGAGGACCGACGCCTCGACAACCTGCGGGGCTGGCTGCGCGAACAGGTCGGTGACGGCGCCGGCCACTGATGGCGGCGGGAAAAATATTCAACCGTGGCTGAGATATTCGCGCTTGGTCCGGCGCCGGAACGCGCGGCAGACTCGGGCGTATTGCCCGGCGCCGGGTTCTGGACCGGTGCCGCCGTTCCTCTTGCCAGGAGATGCCCATGCAGTCCGACTTCATTCGATGCCAGCAAGATCCCGCCGGCTACGCCGAGCTGATCATTGACCGGCCCGCCGCCCGCAATGCCCTGTGCCGCTCCCTGACCGACGCCATGGCCGATCATCTTGAACGGCTGGCCGCCGCGCCCGACGTGCGGGTGGTGCTGCTGCGTGCGGAGGGGGATCATTTCGCCGCCGGCGCCGATATCAAGGAAATGCTCGACATCAGCGCGGAGCAGGCCCGTGGCACGGATTTCGCCGGCTGCTGCGCGCCGCTGGGTGACTTCCCGAAGCCGGTGGTGGCACTGGTGCAGGGCTTTGCCCTGGGCGGCGGCTGCGAGCTGGTGGAGATGTGCGACATCGTGCTGGCGGCGGAGAACGCCGTATTCGGCCATCCGGAGGTGCGGGTTGGTACCCTGTCCGGGGCGGGCGGCACCCAGCGTCTGCCGCGCTTGCTGGGCATGGCCAAGGCGCTGGATCTGCTGCTCACCGGGCGCCGCATGGATGCCCGGGAGGCGGAGCGTGGCGGCTTGGTTTCGCGTGTGGTGCCGACGGAGCATCTGCTGGAGGAGGGGCGCAGGCTGGTGGCCGACATGGCGTCGCTGTCCGGGGAGGTCCTGCTGCTGATCAAGCGGACCGCGCGATCCGGCGCCAGCCTTCCGCTGCAAGAAGGGTTGCGCCGGGAACGGGCCGCTTTCCATCACAGCCTCTCACTGGCTGATCGTGAGGAGGGCATGCGAGCATTCCTGGAAAAACGGGCGCCCCGGTTCAATATCCACTCATGACCCAGCGCCATAACACGGAGCACGACCATGCCAATGTCCGATTTCAGCACCCCGCCGGATCAACGTTACTTCGAGGACTACCAGAAAGGAGCGACGTTCGAGTACGGTCCCATTGGCGCCGAACAGAGCGACATTATCGACTTTGCGCGCCGTTTCGACCCACAGGCCATGCACATCAATCCCGAAGCGGCGGCGCGGGGCCCCTTCCAGGGGCTGATCGCCAGCGGCTGGCACACCATCGGGCTGATGATGCGGTTGTTCGTGGATCATTACCTCACCTCGGTGGCCAGCCTGGCTTCGCCGGGGGTGGACGAGGTGCGTTGGATTAAGCCGGTGCGCCCTGGCGATCAGCTACGCGTGCGGCTGACCATCACCGATGCCCGGCCTTCGCGGTCCAAGCCGGATCGCGGCCTGGTGCATACCCTGGTGGAGGGGATCAATCAGAACGGTGAGGTGGTGGCGAGCTTCAAGGCGATGAACCTGATCGGGCGCCGACCGGCGGGCCAATAAGCCCCGGAGTCGGGAGGGGAACCGGCACGCCGATGGGCGTGCCGGTGGTCGGGCTCAGCCGCGCTTGGGTTGCTTGACCATGCGCAGGTAGGGTTTTTTCTCGTCCCAGCCTTCCGGGAACAGCTTGGCGGCTTCCTCGTTGTTCAGCGAGGGCACGATGATCACGTCCTTGCCCTCGGTCCAGTTCACCGGGGTGGCCACCTTGTAGCCGTCGGTGAGCTGCAGGCTGTCGATGACCCGCAGGATCTCGTCGAAGTTACGGCCGGTGCTGGCCGGATAGGTGATGGTCAGACGGATCTTCTTGTTGGGGTCGATGATGAACACGCTGCGCACCGTGAGGGTGTTGTCGGCATTGGGGTGGATCATGCCGTACAGGTTGGACACGGTGCGGTCGGCGTCGGCGAGCAGCGGGAAGTTGAGGGCTGAGCCCTGGGTTTCCTCAATGTCGCCGCACCAGGCGTTGTGGTCGTCCAGCGGGTCCACCGACAGGCCGATGGTCTTGACGTTGCGCTTGTCGAACTCGGGCTTCAGGCGCGCCACCTCACCCAGCTCGGTGGTGCACACCGGGGTGAAGTCCTTGGGGTGGGAGAACAGCACCACCCAGCTGTCGCCGGCCCAGTCGTGGAAGGAAATCGGGCCTTCGGTGGAATCCTGTTTGAAATCCGGGGCGGTATCGCCGAGCTGCAGTGCCATGTCGTGCCTCCTGGTCTGTGTAATCACGAATCCATTGAATACCAATGTTCCAAACATAGAGGCTTGCACGCCGCCTTTAAAGGGCCGTGAAAGAAAGAATCGAGCTAAGCAAATAGCGCCGGGCGGGGCCCGGCGCATGGGCTATACCGTGGTCACCATCTGCAGGCGGTTGAGGGTGCGCTCCTCCAGGCGGTCGAGCCGTTCGCGGCAGGCCCGGAAGGTGCGGCTGATGCGGGTGGTGTTGCCGATCATCCACAGCTTTGGCCAGGTGCTTTTCTCGCCGGCGCGGATGAAGGCGCGCACATCATCCAGGGACGGATTGCTGAGCACGCGCAGAGCATTGAGCGGTTGGCGCGGTGGAATCAGGTTGATATCGCCGATGTAGCGTTGCTTCACCACGGTTTGCGCCTTGTCCACGATCAGCCCCAGGTCGTTGGATTGCACCCGGCGACGCACCAGCTCCAGCGCGTAGTGCAGGTTCATGGACACATTGCGGATCGCCCAGTCGCCCAGGGTACTGAGGCTGGAGTTGGTGCTTTCGCTGCGCGGCAGGAACGGCACCACATGGGGGTTGGTCTGGCTGACGATGGAGTGGTTGACGCCGAACAGCCGCGACAGGCGGCGAATCGGCAGGTCGTCCTGGATCGAGCCGTCCACGAACTTGCGGCCGGGAATATAGGGTACCCGCTCGCCGTCCAGGCTCTTGGCCCACAGGGTCACCGGCGGGTAGATGCCGGGAATCGCACAGCTGGCCAGGGCCGCCTTGCGGATCAACACATTGGGCGAGGTGCGCCAGTTAAGCAGGCGGGCGTGCTGGTTGCGGTCGTAGGGGCTGACCGTGATGTTGATTTCGCGGCCGGTCTTGCGATACGCCTCTTCGAAGGTGAGGTCCTGGATGTTCTCTTCCAGGCAGGCTTCCAGATGGTCGCCATCGAGCACCGGGGTGCCGCGCAGCACGCCCTTCCAGCCAATCGCCCGGAACGCTTCCAGATACAGGTTCTCCGGCTCCAGCTTGGCGGCCAGCTCGCTGTCGTTGTGGGTGCCGACCACGGCGGCGACGATGCTGCCGGCGCTGGAGCCGGAAATCACCGACGGTAGCAGGCCGTGCTCCCAAAGCGTCTTGACCACGCCCACGTGGAACAGGCCCAGGGCGGCGCCGCCGGACAGCATCAGGCAGCTTTGCCCGAAGGCGGCGCCGGTGGTCTCGAAGAAGTCCAGTTTCTGTTTGAGCCCGAAGTCCTTGAAGTCGCCGTCACAGACCCACTCCAGAGCGGTGCACACCTCATCCAGGTAACGCTCGATGAGTTGCTTGGTACCGACCCGGGCGTGGCCATAGAGGGCCGGGTTGGAGATATTGCCCAGGTTGCCGTGCAGCCCTTCGTGGAGGTGGAATACCAGCTTGTTGACGTCGCCACGCTCGCGGGCCTGGCGGATCTGCCACAGTCGGTTGCGGATCAGTTCGTAGTCGTAGTGCGGGGAGCGGTCGATTTCCTTCCAGTCATTGGCGCCGGACAGCCGGTCGTGTTCACGGCTGGCCTCGAGCCATTCCTCATGGGTGCTGGCGTGCTCGATGGCGCGCTCAAGCTGCTTGAGCGTGCGTTTCATTGGCGGTTCTCCCTGGCACTTTTATTGTGTTCGCGGGCCAGTCTAGCGGCGGTCGGCGCGCTTTCATCGCTTGGATTGTCCGACAAGACATTAATATTGACATCGAGCAATGTCAAAAAGAAACGGCGCTCTCAGCCAGCGTCCCGGAGGCCGCGGCGCCACTGGCCCGGCGTCAGCCCGGTGCGGCGTTTGAAGCTGCGCTGGAAGCAGCGGATGTCCGCGTAACCCAGGTCCTCGGCGATCTCGCCCTGAGGGCAGTCACTGTCGCGCAGCCGCTGCTTGGCGCGCTCCAGGCGCACGTCGTCGAGGATACGCTGCCAGCCGGTGCCCTCGGCGGCCAGGCGGCGATGCAGGGTGCGGGTATTCAGGCGCAGTTCCCGGGCCACCTGGTCGCGGTCCGGCAGGCGACCGCCCAAGGCGGCCTCCAGGCACTGGCGCACGCGCTGTCCCAGGCTGGTGGCGATGCCCAGGGCCTGTAGCTGGCGGGCGGCATGGGCCTCCAGGGTCGACAGCAGGGTAGGGTCCGGCTGGCGCAGGGGGTAGTCCAGTAACCGTCGCGGGCCGATCAGCGCTGAATAGGGACGGTTGAAGCGCACCGGACAACGGAACACCCGCTCGTATTCGCGCTGCTGGTGCAGAAAGCGGGGCCCGGGATGCTCGAACCATACCTCGCCGGGCGCCAGCCTCAGATCGCCGGTGAGCCAGCGGGTGTAGTGCAGCCAGGAGCCGAACACGTTCTCGATCAGATGGCGGCGCGCCGGCTGGCGAGGATAACGGCAATGCCAGAGAATTTCCGAGTGTTCTTCGTGCAGGCGGGTTTCCGTGGTACCCATGTCGCCGACCAGCTTTTCGTAGCGGGACACCTTGGACAGCGCCTCGCCCACGGTGCCGGCGCTCATCGCGATGTAGCCCATCACGTTGTAGGAGCCGGGCTGCACGTGCTCGCTGGTGTGCAGCCCGAACAGCGGGTCGTTGCCGCGCTCGATCAGTTCATTGAGCAGCCGTTCGAAGCGGGCGCCGCGAATGCGCGCTTCAGGGTCGGTAAGCTCGGTGGTGGCGATGCCCGCCGTGGCCAGGGCCTGGTCCACGTCCACGCGCAGAACCCGGGCGCTGGCCAGGTACTGGCGCAGCGCCGCCACCGAGATGAAACCCAGCGGGTCCATGCCGGCGTGTTACTCCAGCTCGAAGGTGATCTGCACGCTGGCGGTGACGTCCTGCTCGCCGGGGCGGTAGCTCTCGGCGCTGTCTTCCTTGGCCATGGCGGCGCGCATCATGATTGGCTGGGGCATCTGGTAGCCCTGGGCATTGATCTGCATGGCCTCGCCGAGGTCGCGGCCAGCGGCGCGGGCCAGAATCCTGGCCTTGTCGCGGGCGTCCTCGACCGCTTTTTCCAGTGCCTGCCGGGCCAGTTCGTCGGCGTTGCTGATTTCGCTGCCGGCCGGACGAAGTTCCTTGAGGCCCTGGCCGGCCAGGCCGTCGGCCAGTTCCGCGTAGCGTTCCACCCCGGACACCTTGAAGGTGACCTCACGGCTGACCTGATGGCCGATCAACTTGCGTTCGGGCTGGTACTGCCACTCCGGACTGATCTGGATATCGCTGGCGGTGACGCTCTTTTCCGGGATATCCAGGTCATCGGCCAGGTCCAGCATCGCCCGCACCTGGTCGTCCACGGTGCTTTTCATGGCGGCGATGTCATCGCCCCGTTCGCGGGCCACGGCGGTCAGCGAGAACACATCCGGGCGCGCCTTGACGCTGCCCTCGCCGGACACATTGACGGTGTCCCGCTGTTGCGGCCCGGCGGGCGCGCCGCAGGCGGTGAGCAGCAGGGCGGCCAGCAGGCCGGCGAACAGGGGGGCGGGTTTTACCATGTTGATCTCCTTGATCGGGGGCTGGTTCAGTCCAGCCCGCAACTTTATCATTCCCTCCCCGGATGCAGGAGGTCCTGAAATGCGAATTGAACAGGCGATTAGACAGTCCCTGGCGGATTTGATCCCCGAGGATCTGGGCGTGGACCTGATTTCCGCGGGAACGGTGAAGGAAATCGTGGAAAGCGATACCGCCGTGCGCCTGGTGGTGCGCCTTGGCTACCCCTGCCAGTCGCGGCTGCCCGCGTTACGCGCCGCCATCGAGGAAAAAGTGGCGCCGTTGCTGGAAGGTCGCGAGCTGGACCTAGATCTGGCGGTGCACATCACGCCGCACCGTGCTCAGCACGACATGCCGTCCATGCTGCAGGTGGCCAATGTGATCGCGGTGGCCTCCGGCAAGGGCGGGGTGGGCAAATCCACCACGGCGGTGAACCTGGCCCTGGCGCTGCACGCGGAAGGCGCGCGGGTGGGGCTGCTGGACGCCGATATCTTCGGGCCCAGCCAGCCGGTGATGCTGGGGTTACCCAAAGGCACCCGGCCGGAAGTACGCGACGGCAACACCTTCATTCCGGTGCCGGCCCACGGCCTGCAGACCATGTCCATGGGCTACCTGATCACCGAACAGACCCCGGTGGTATGGCGCGGGCCCAAGGCCAGTGGCGCGCTGACCCAGATGATGCAGCAGACCGCCTGGCACGACCTGGATTATCTGATCGTCGATCTGCCGCCCGGCACCGGCGATATCCAGTTGACCCTGGCGCAGAAAATCCCGGTGGCCGGCGCGGTGGTGGTGACCACGCCCCAGGACATTGCCTTGCTGGATGCCATCAAGGGCGTGGAAATGTTCCGCAAGGTGGATGTGGGCGTGCTCGGCGTGGTGGAGAACATGGCGGTGCACATCTGCTCCAACTGCGGCCATGAGGAACACATCTTCGGGCAGGGGGGCGCCGAGCGCATGAGCCGGGAATACGACGCCCCGGTGCTCGGCTCGCTGCCGCTGTCACTGCGCATCCGCGAGCAGGCCGACGGCGGCACGCCCACGGTGGTGGCGGAGCCGGACAGCGCCGAAGCTCGTATCTACCGCGACACCGCCCGGCGCATGGCGGCGCGGCTGTCGCTGACCCGCGCCGGCCGGCGGCCGTTTCCCAAGGTGATGACCCAGCATTGAGCGATCGCGACTGAAGTCGCTCGCTCCTACGCTGGCTTTTCACCCCGGGGCTGTTTTTCCACCGCCGCTTGGGTACCATTGCCCGATTCCGTCGACGCCGACATAAAGGACTTCCATGAGCATCAAAGCCGACCGCTGGATCAAACGCATGGCCCTGGAGCACGGCATGATCGAGCCGTTCCAGGACGGGCAGGTACGCACCGATGCCGACGGCGAGAAGCTGATCTCCTACGGCGTGTCCAGCTACGGCTACGACGTGCGCTGCGCCGATGAGTTCAAGGTGTTCACCAATATTCACTCGGCCACCGTGGACCCCAAGCACTTCGACGAAAAGAGTTTCGTGGACATCAAGGGCGATTACTGCACCATCCCGCCCAATTCCTTCGCCCTGGCGCGCACCGTGGAATACTTCCGCATTCCCCGTAACGTGCTGACCATCTGTCTGGGTAAATCCACTTACGCGCGCTGCGGCATCATCGTCAACGTGACGCCGTTGGAGCCGGAGTGGGAAGGGCATGTGACCCTGGAATTCTCCAACACCACGAACCTGCCGGCGCGCATTTACGCCAACGAGGGCGTGGCGCAGATGCTGTTCCTGGAATCCGACGAGGTGTGTGAAACGTCCTACAAGGACCGCGGCGGCAAGTACCAGGGCCAGAAGGGCGTGACCCTGCCGCGCGCCTGAAACCCATCGCGCCTGCATCCTGCACCCGTCTTACTCCGGCAAGGGCCCGTTGTACTCCCGCATGATCAGCTCGCCGTGCAGCAGCGCGCTCTCGATGTGCCGGGCCTTGACCACCATGTAGCCCACCTTGGGTGCTACCCAGAACAGGGTGCGACGTTTTTCGTCCCGGTCCTTGTCCCGTTTCTTTTCCACCACCAGGGTGTCCAGCTCGCCCATGGGCGTGTCGATGGTTTCCCGGTCCACCACCACGAAATGGTGATGACGCAGGTCGTCACCGTACACGCTGGTGGCGTCGTATTCCTTGTCACCGCTGGCGAACACGCAGCGCGCGCGCAGCAGCATGCTCAGCTCGTCCAGGGCGTCCTCGGGAATGGCGAAGGCTTCCACGCCATCGTCGGACTTGGTGATCACGCCGGGTTTGTCCCAGTCGAAATCGGTGTGGTAATAACGGTGCTTGCCGAAGCCGTTGAACTCATGCTCGTAGCGAATCGTGCGCGGCGCGCAGCGGTTCCAGTGAAACCAGCTTTCCTCGCGGTTGTTGAGCAGCAAGGAATGGGCCTCGAACAACATGTGGTAGCGGTCGTCACCGGCCACCGGCTCAAGAACCAGGGTGGCCTTGATGGTGGTGGGGATCTTGTTGACGTAGATGCGGTATTCCGCGGAGAACGGCGCCAGGGGCGCGGCGCCGGCGATCAGCGGCGCCAGCCACAGCAACGCCGTCAGGATCAGGGGCAAACGCATCAGGGCAAGTTCTCCAGGCGCAGCACGTGGCGCCCGTCGTTGTTGCGCTGCACCAGTTGCACCAGGGCGTAATCGTGCTCCGGCGCGAACCACAGCCAGGTCTCGCGGCCGTTGTCGCGCTCGCGCACGCGACGCACCTTGATGGTCGCCACTTCGTGGTCGCCGACTTCCAGCGTTTCCCGGCCTTCCACCTGGTAACGGTGGGTTTCCACCTCGCGTTCGTCCGCCACCCGCAGGGTCAGGTTGTCCTGATCCCGGGACAGCATGCATTGCAGCGCCAGTGGCAGGGCGATCTCGTCGGTGGCGGCGGCGCCAGCGTCGTAGTCGCGCGGCTCATGGCCGCTGCGCTCGCTGGTGGCCCGGTGGGTGGCCGGGTCGATGCGCAGTTCGGCGGTCTTCACCCGGCCCAGGCCGGCGCGGCGGTAGCCGTAGTAGCGGGTCACCGGCACGCAGCCCTGCCACTCAAACAACGAGGTCTCGCGGATCTCGCCGATGAAGTTCTTGGCCTTCACCTCCATTTTCCAGCCACCGTTGGCGGCCGGGCTCAGGGAGCGGGTGGCACTCACCGAGAATGGAAAGCCGGCGGCCTTGAGGCGGTATTCGCTTTGGAAGGCGGCCACCGGCGGCGCCGCCATGGCGGTGGAGCCCAGCGTCAGCGCGGCGAGCAGGCCGCTAAGCCGGAGTGCCCGGTGAAAGGCCCGAGGCGGGCAGGGTTTCGCCATCCAGTTCCACTCCCTGGTCGGTCAGATGCAGGCGGCCTTCGGCGCGCCATCGAAGAACCCGAGGGTACAGGCTGTGTTCCTGTTGCTGAACCCGTTTTGACAGGGTTTCGACGTTATCGTTCTGTTCCACGGCCACTTCGGCCCGGGCGATCAGTGGCCCGCCGTCCAGTTCGTCGGTGACGAAGTGCAGCGAGCAGCCGTGCCGGGCGTCACCGGCGGCCAGGGCGCGGGCATGGGTGTCCAGCCCCGGGTACTTGGGCAGCAGGGATGGGTGGATATTGATCAGCCGGCCCCGGTAATGGCGCACGAACAGTGGTGAAAGAATGCGCATGAAACCGGCCAGCACCACGGTATCGGCGCCGGCGGCGTCGATGCGCCCGATCATGGCCCGGTCGAAGGCCTCGCGGTCCGGGTAGTCGCGGTGATCGATGACCGCCGTGGGCAGCCCGGCCCTCCGCGCCCGGGCCACGCCGGGCGCCCCGGCGCGGTTGCTGAGCACCAGCGTGACCCGGGCCGGCAGATCGCCGGTCGCGATGGCGTCGAGAATGGCCTGCAGGTTGGTGCCGGCGCCGCTGAGCAGCACCGCGAGCCGGTGCGTCACGGGGCCACGCCTTCCAGCAGCACCTCCGGTTCGTCGTTGTCGCTGGCGCGGATCTCGCCGATCAGGAAAGCACTCTCGCCGGCGGCGGCAAGCAGCGCCAGGGTCTGGTCCACGGCGTTGTCGGGGACCACCACGGCCATGCCCACGCCGCAGTTGAAGGTACGGTACATTTCCGGCACCGGTACCTGGCCCTGTTCCTGCAGCCACTGGAATACCGGCGGCCACTGCCAGACGGCGGTATCGATCACGGCGCGGGTACCGTTGGGCAGCACCCGGGGCAGGTTCTCGGTGAGGCCGCCGCCGGTGATGTGGGCCAGCGCGTGCACCGGCACCTGTTTGATCAGTTCCAGCAGTGGTTTGACGTAGATACGGGTCGGTTCCAGCAGCAGGTCGATCACCGGCTGGCCGTCGATCTCGGTCCTGTCCGCCTGTTCGAGGATGCGGCGGATCAAGGAGTAGCCGTTGGAGTGGGGGCCGGAAGAGGCCAGGCCGATCACCTTGTCGCCGGCTTCCACGGCGGAGCCGTCGAGCACGCCGTCACGCTCCACCACGCCCACGCAGAAGCCCGCCAGGTCGTAGTCCTCGCCCTGGTACATGCCGGGCATTTCGGCGGTTTCGCCACCGATCAGGGCGCAGCCGGCCTGTTCGCAGCCCTCGCCGATGCCACTCACCACCCGGGCGGCGGTGTCCACGTCCAGCTTGCCGGTGGCGTAGTAGTCCAGGAAGAACAGTGGCTCGGCGCCGCCCACCACCAGGTCATTGACGCACATGGCCACCAGGTCGATGCCCACCTTGTCGTGGCGGTCGTTTTCCATCGCCAGGCGCAGCTTGGTGCCGACGCCGTCGGTGCCGGCCACCAAAACCGGGTTCTTGTAGCCCTCGGGCAGGGCGCACAGGGCGCCGAAACCGCCCAGGCCGCCGAGCACTTCCGGGCGTTGGGTGCGTTTCGCCACCGGGGCGATGCGTTTTACCAGTTCGTTGCCGGCATCGATGTCGACGCCGGCATCGCGGTAGGTCAACGGCCGTTTCTGTTCGCTCATGGCAAGGGGCTCCTGGGGGCTTGAAGGCTGCGTATTCTAGGGCCTGTTCATTCTATTTGCATCCGTGGGAATCCGGTTCGCCAGAGGCGGTCATATCAGGGATAATGGCGCGCGCTCACAAACCCGGTTTTGGACGTATCGATGTATCGATTGTTGTTGTGTCTGGTGATGGTACTGCTGGCGGCGACGCCGGCCTGGGCGGCGGAGGCCGGCCAGGTGTCGGTGCCCCTGCAAGGGGACCAGCCGCGCGGCGACGAGGCCCGGCAGGCGGCGCTGCGCCAGGGGCTGGAAACGGTCATCACGCGGCTCACCGGTCGCGACCGGGTGGCGGAGCTGCCGGGCGTGGCCGAGGCGCTGGCCGACCCGCGGCGCTGGCTGTCCCGCTATTCCTACGAGGCCGGCGAGCCGCCGCGCCTGAGCGCGCTGTTCGACGATCGCGCCCTGACCCGCTATCTGGCCGACCACGGTGCCCCGGTTTGGGGCGGCAGCCAGCCGCCGGTGCTGGTGTGGCTGGTCACCGAGGGCACCGGACGCGGCGACCTGGTCACCGGTGGCGACCCTCTGGCCCGGCGCCTCGAGCAGGTGGCGGAGCGCCGTGGTCTGTCGCTGGTGCTGCCGGAAGGCGACCAGCGTGACCGGGACACGGTCACCGTGGCCGATGTGCGCGGCCGCTTCGATGGGCCGGTGCTGCAGGCCTCGCGCCGCTACGACACCGCCTGGGTGGCCACCGCGGTACTCTACGACGGCGCCGCTTCCACCCTTAACTGGCGGTTGTTGCACGACGGCGAGGCGGTGGCCGGCGAGCGTGCCCGCGCCGATGGCACCGACGCCGCCCTGGACGATTTCATTGCCGCGCTGTCCGATCAGATGGCCGAACGCTACGCGGTGGGCGGCGATGAACCGGAATCCACGGCGCCGGACACTGCCGGCGGCGATATCCTGCTGCGCGACGACCGGGTGATCACCGTGCGCGGCGTCGATACCCTCGGCGCCTGGCATCGTCTTTACCAGGAACTGGCCGACCTGGGCCCGGTGCGCAAGGTGGCCCTGCGCGTGGTCAGCGATGATCGGGTGCAGTTCGAGCTGGCGTTCTCCGGCGACCGCGCCGAGCTGGCGCGTCTGGTCGCCAGCCTGGACGCGGTGCGTGATTGCGGTGATCCGACCGCGCCGCCACTGACCTACTGCCTGCGATGAGTCAATTGCCCCTGGCCCTGGAACTGCGCGAGGGCCACGCGCTGGATAACTTCCATGCCGGCCCCAACGGCGCCGCTCTGGCCACGGTGCGTGCCGCCGCCGAGGGCGAGGAGCGCCAGGCGTTCATCTGGGGCGCCGCCGGGCAGGGCCGCAGCCACCTGCTGGAGGGCGCCGTGCGCCGTGCCCAGGAGTTGGGCCGCCATGCCTGCCTGCTGCCCGCCGCCGAGTTGTTGCCGCTGGTGCCGGACGTGCTGGAGTCCATGGAACAGTTCGATCTGCTGGCGGTGGACGACGTGGACCGCTTCGCCGGCGAGGCGGCCTGGGAAGAAGCCTTGTTTCACCTCTACAACCGCATGATGGCGCGCGGTGGCGCGCTGCTGTTCAGCGCCACGGCGGCGCCCGGGGCGCTGGGCTGGCTGTTGCCGGACCTGGCCACGCGCCTGGCGGCGGGCCCGGTGTTCCGCCTTCAGCCCATGGAGGAGGAGGATCTGGCCGGCCTGCTGGCCGAGCGCGCCCGGGAACGGGGGCTGAAGCTGGGGCCGGAGGTGGCGCGCTTCATGGTGATGCGCAGCGAGCGTTCACCGGCGCTGCTGCTGGAGCGGCTGGCCACCCTGGACCGTACCGCCCTGGCCCGGCAGCGGGCCCCCACCATTCCGTTCGTCAAGGACGTGTTTGGCTGGTAGCGCCGGTGTCCTTCGGCGTGGCGCCATGGCGCCGTCCGGGTTTCAACCAGCGCCGACGCAGGCCCTCCCAGACCAGCGCGCCGACCACCATGCTCAGCAGCATCAGTACCAGCTTGGGCAGCGCCGCCACGGTCCAGAACAGCAGGTCGATGGAGGTGGGCTCCAGGTTCTGGGCGACCACGATCAACACCAGGATCAGCAGTAGAATCTGCAGCGCTCCCAGCGGGTGGCGCCGCAGCCAGCGGCCGCCGCCCTTGGCGGCGCGGCCCAGTTTCGAGCCCGGGCGAGGGCTGTCGTAGGGATCCGGTTCCATGACTTGGCTCCTTGCGGTTTCCCCCCAATCTTTCACAGTATCGGTTCATCAACAAGGGAGGCGAGCAGCGTCTATGGATATCAGTTCCGGATGGGATCTGGTGGTGCTGGGCAGTGGCCCGGCCGGCGAGGCCGCCGCCATGCAGGCGGCCAAGGGCGGGTTGCGGGTGGCGGTGATCGACAAGGGCGATCAGATTGGCGGCAACTGCACTCACTGGGGCACGATTCCCTCCAAGGCCCTGCGCCACCAGGTGCGCCAGGTGATCCGCTCGCAGCGCAATCCGTTGCTGCGTGGTTTGATCAACCCGCGTCAGGTGCGCTGGCAGGATCTGATCAAGCGTTCCGGTGAAGTGGTGGATTCCCAGGTGCAGGTGCGCGGCGACTTTTATATCCGCAACCGGGTCAAGGTGTTCGCCGGTCGTGGCGTGATCCAGGCGCCCGACCAGGTGCGCGTGGACGACGACGCCGGCCGCCAGTGGCTGCTGCAAACCCGCAATATCATCATCGCCACCGGCTCGCGGCCATATCATCCGGAGGACGTGGATTTCGACCATCCTCGGGTGTACGACTCCGACACCATCCTGCGCATGAACCACACGCCCCGGCACATCATCATCTACGGCGCCGGCGTGATTGGTTGCGAATACGCTTGCCTGTTCACCGGCCTGGGCATGCGCGTGGATCTGGTCAACAGCCGTGAGCACCTGCTCGATTTCCTGGATACCGAAATCTCCGACGCGCTCAGTTATCATCTGCGCGAGCAGGGCGCCACCATTCGCCACAGCGAACACTACACCCGGGTGGTCGCCGACGACGAAGGCGTTACCCTGGAGCTGGAATCCGGAAAGAGGCTGCGCGCGGATGCGTTGCTGTGGAGCAATGGCCGCTCCGGCAACACCCAGAACATCGGCCTGGAAAACATCGGCTTGCAGGCCAATGGCCGTGGCCAGCTTGCGGTGGACGAACGCTACCAAACCGAGGTGGAAGGGGTGTACGCGGTGGGCGACGTGGTGGGGTGGCCGTCGCTGGCCAGTGCCTCCTACGACCAGGGGCGTTTTTGCGCCGCCGGCATTGTCGACGGCGGCCCGGTCAAGCAGGTCACCGATGTGCCCACCGGCATTTACACTATTCCCGGGATCAGTTCCGTGGGGCGCACCGAACAGGAACTCACCGAGGCCAAGGTGCCCTATGAAGTAGGCCAGGCGTTTTTCAAAAGCCTGGCCCGGGCGCAGATCACCGGTGAGCGGGTCGGCATGCTGAAGATCCTGTTTCACCGCGATACCCTGGCGGTGCTCGGCATCCATTGCTTCGGGTACCAGGCGATGGAGATCGTGCACGTGGGGCAGGCGGTGATGCGCCAGCCGCCGCCCAACAACACCATCAACTATTTCATCGACACCACCTTCAACTACCCGACCATGGCCGAGGCGTACCGGGTGGCGGCGATCAATGGCATGAACCGGGTCAAACGTTAGAGGTCGTTGCGGCGATCGCTTACCGCTGGGCGCGGCTGCGCTCGTAGAAGAACTCCCGGTTCTTCTGGCTGGCGTCGCCGGTCTTGCGCAGCAGCGCCAGGGTGACGCCGGCGCCGCCCTGGTTGGCCGGCGCACTATGGAAGGCAAGCACCTGATCGAATTCTTCCAGCCAGTGCAGCACATAGCTCTTGAGCAGTGCCGGGCGCTCGCTGTGCTGGCCCTTGCCGTGGTTGATCAGAACGGTACGCAGACCGTTTTGCTGGGCCTCGCGGATAAACAGATAGACCTGATCGCGGGCCGCCGCCAGCCGTACCCGGTGCAGATCCAGCCGCGCCTGGGGTTCGTACTTGCCCAGCCGCAGCTTGCGGTACACGCCTTCCTGCACGCCGTTCTTCTTCAGTCCGACGATGTCGTAAGGGTCCGCCTGGGGCACCTGCTCGGGCAGTGAAAGGGGATTGGGGTCGCGGTTGGGCCGGGCGCTGGCGGAAGCCCGCCGCAGGCGCTGCGCCAGGGTCGGCTCGCGGCGACGGCCGGGGTGTATCCGGTCGTCTTCCTTGAGAGGCGCCACGCCGGTCATCTCACGTTGGAACAGGTCGTCGTCATAGTCGCCCATGGCTCGTCGCCTCCTACACGCCCTCAAGGAAACACTCATACTAGGGCCTGACAGCCCGCAATGCCATGCGTGATAGCGTGAAGGGCGGATGGCAAATGGCGGCAAAAGCCAACCGCGGAGCAGCACGCTGCCCCGTCGGCGGGCCGGGCCGGGGGGGAGGATCAGTGCGTCGGGCGCGGCACGCGGACCCGACCCGTGGGGGCGTCGTCCGCGTCGTCGAGCTGGTGGCGCTGTTTCTTGGCGTCCCGTTTACGGCGTTCCTTGCTGACGACCCGTTTGTGCTCTTCTTCCCACTCGCGGGCGTCGTAGTCATCAAAGTGGCGACGACTCATCGTTCACTACTCTTAAAGCTGGGTTAGGGTGGGATGATTCCCACCCTTATATAGCACTGAATTCCGGCACGGAGAAGGTGCCGGCTTAACAAAAAACGCTTTCCCGTCGTTGGTCAGCGACCGTAGCGTTGCTCCAGGTAGGCGAGAATGCGTTCCGACTCGAACAGCTCCTCGCCGCTGTTCGGGTCGATCAGGTAGGGCACCGCCACCCGACCGGCCCGGGCCATCAATTCCTGGCGGTGGCGCTGGGTGGGCAGGTACTCCATGTCCAGGGCGTTGCGCACCGGCGGCAGTACCCAGTCCTGCCACTGATCGCGACCGCATTGGCGCACCAGATAGGGGATCTGCATCTCGCACAGGCGCTCGCGCACCAGCCGCGCGAATGGGCTGCCCTCGAAGGAATACAGAATCAGCGCCTGCTCGGGCACCTCCGCGTCGCGGGCCCGCAGGCCGTGCCCGGCACGCGGCACGGAGGCCGCCATGGAGGCGGCGGTGCGTGCCCGCAGCCGCCAGCCCGTGGGGGCCGGACGGTTGCCGTATTCACGGTACAGGTAGTCGATGATGTCGGCGGACTCGTACAGCGCCACGCCGGTGTTGGGGTCCATCAGGTAGGGGAAAAGCTGCTTGCCGCCCAGTTTCTCCACCAGCGGCCGGTAGCGGTCGCCGCCTTTGGGGCAGGGGTAGGTGAGCACGTCCAGATCCAGGTCGGTGAGCGCCTCGCGCACCAGCCGGCAGAACGGACAGCCTTCCATATCATAGAGTTCCAGCGGCTCCGCCGGCTGGTGGGCGGCGCCGTGGGTGGCGATGCCCCGGCCCTGCTGGGCCAGGGTGGAGGCCAGGGAACGGGCCACGTCCAGGGAATGCATGGGAGTCTCCTGTTACGGTTTGGTGGTTACCCTGGGGCCGCGCCAGGCCGCTTGCAATGGCCGTTGCGCCGGGGGATCGCGACTGAAGCGGAGTGCCGCCAGTCGCTCCTACGGGTTTTATGCGCGCTGCCTACGGGTTCCATGCACGCTGTAGGAGCGGCTTCAGCCGCGATCCGCGATGCGCTGGCCGTTCCGCTCAGGGCCGCTGAGCACTCCTGTCATTGCCGCCGCCCCGGCCCTGGGGCACCCTGGCGGTCTGCTTTTCACCGACGCCGGTGCCGCCGGGCCCCGCCCGCGCCGCGCCGGTTACTGCCCAAGGCGAGAGGAAAGGTTACATGACCGAAGCCTATATCTATGACGCTATCCGTACCCCGCGGGGTCGCGGCAAGAGCGATGGTTCCCTGCACACCGTCAAGCCCCTGGATCTGGTGGTGGGCCTGATCGACGAAGTGCGCCACCGCTTCCCCGATATGGACGTGAACCGTATCGACGACGTGCTGCTCGGCGTGGTCACGCCGGTCGGCGACCAGGGCGCCTGCATCGCCAAGACCGCCGCCCTGGCCGCCGGCTTGCCGGACACCGTGGCCGGCTACCAGCTCAACCGGTTTTGCGCCTCCGGCCTGGAAGCGGTTAACACCGGCGCCCAGAAAGTGGCGTCCGGCTGGGACGACCTGATCCTGGCCGGCGGCGTGGAAGCCATGAGCCGGGTTCCCATGGGCTCCGACGGCGGCGCCTGGGCCATGGACCCGATCACCAACTACAACACCGGCTTCGTGCCACAGGGCATCGGCGCCGATCTGATCGCCACCCTGGAAGGTTTCTCGCGCCGGGACGTGGACGAGTTCGCCGCCGAATCCCAGGCCCGCGCCGCCAATGCCTGGGAAAAAGGCTACTTCCAGCGTTCCGTGGTGCCGGTCAAGGACCGCAACGGCATGATGGTGCTGGAAAAGGACGAACACATCCGCCCCGGCACCAGTGCCGACAAGCTCGGTGAACTGAATCCCTCCTTCGCGGTGATGGGCGAGATGGGCGGCTTTGACGCCGTGGCCCTGCAGAAGTATCACCAGGTGGAAAAGATCAACCACGTGCACACCGGCGGTAACTCCTCCGGCATCGTCGACGGCGCCGCCCTGGTGGTGCTGGGCAATGAACAGGTGGGCAAGGACTACGGCATGACGCCGCGCGGTCGCATCGTCGCCACCGCCATCAGCGGCGCCGATTCCACCATCATGCTCACCGGCCCGGCCCCGGCCTGCCGCAAGGTGCTCAAGAAAGCCGGCATGACCGTGGAGCAGATTGATCTGGTGGAAATCAACGAAGCGTTCGCCTCCGTGGCCATGCGTTTCATGAAGGACATGGGCCTCAGCCACGACAAGGTCAACGTCAACGGCGGCGCCATCGCCATGGGCCATCCGCTGGGCGCCACCGGCGCCATGATCCTGGGCACCGCGCTGGACGAGCTGGAACGCCGCGACAAGAAATTCGCCCTGTGCACCCTGTGCGTGGGCGGCGGCATGGGCATCGCCACCATCATCGAGCGTCTGTAACGGACCCAACGGAGAGAGACCATGAGCGATAAAGACAGCACGATCCGCTGGGAACAGGACGCGGACAACATCGTCACCCTGATCCTGGACGATCCCCAGCAATCCGCGAACACCATGAACGAGCGCTACATGCGTTCCATGGAAGAAATGGTAAGCCGGCTGGAAAAAGAGAAGGACAACATCGCCGGGGTGATCATCACCTCCGCCAAGAGCACCTTCTTCGCCGGTGGCGACCTGCGTGATCTGGCCAAGGTCACCAAGGAAAACGCGCCGG
Organism: Alloalcanivorax sp. C16-2; assembly: GCF_046507615.1. NCBI lineage: Bacteria > Pseudomonadati > Pseudomonadota > Gammaproteobacteria > Oceanospirillales > Alcanivoracaceae > Alloalcanivorax > Alloalcanivorax sp. C16-2. The sequence continues at coordinate 108,405 of NZ_JBKFTL010000003.1, forward strand.
AATTCGCCAAGGGCGTGGAAGCCGGCAAGGCGCAGCTGCGCCGCCTGGAAACCCTGGGCAAACCGGTGGTGGCGGCGCTTAACGGCACCGCCCTGGGCGGTGGCCTGGAAATCGCGCTGGCCTGCCATCACCGGGTGGCGCTGAACAATCCGAAGGCGCAGTTCGGTTTTCCGGAAGTGACTCTGGGCCTGTTGCCCGGCGCCGGCGGCGTGGTGCGCACGGTGCGCATGCTGGGTATCCAGAACGCGCTGATGCAGGTGCTGATGCAGGGCCAGCGGCTGAAGGTGGAAAAAGCCAAAGCCGTGGGCATCATCGATGACATCGCCGACAGCGAAGACGCGATGCTGGCCAAGGCCCGGGAATGGATCAAGGCCAACCCGAAAGCCAAACAACCCTGGGACGAAAAAGGCTACAAGATCCCCGGCGGCACCCCCAGCACCCCGGCGTTCGCCCAGAACCTGCCGGCGTTCCCGGCCAACCTGCGCAAGCAGCTCAAGGGCGCCAACTACCCGGCGCCGCGCAACATCATGGCCGCCGCCGTGGAAGGCGCCCAGGTGGGCTTCGACGATGCGCTCACCATTGAAGGCCGTTACTTCGTGGAACTGGCGCGCAGCCAGGTGGCGAAGAACATGATCAACGCCTTCTTCTTCAACCTGCAGGCCATTAACGCCGGCGCCAGCCGTCCCAAGGACGTGCCCAAGTACAAAGCCGAAAAAGTGGCGGTGCTGGGCGCCGGCATGATGGGCGCGGGCATCGCCTATGTCACCGCCCGCTCCGGCGCCCGGGTGGTGCTCAAGGACGTTTCCATGGAGAACGCGGAGAAGGGCAAGGCCTACTCCGAGAAGCTGCTCGACAAGGAAGTGTCCAAGGGCAAGATGAGCAAGGAGAAGAAAGAAGAAATTCTCGCGCGCATCACCCCGGCCGCCGACGCCAAGGATCTGGAAGGCGTGGACTTCGTGATCGAGGCGGTGTTCGAGAACACCGAGCTCAAGCACAAGGTGTTCCAGGAAATCGAGGACGTGGTCAACGCGGACGCGGTGCTCGGCTCCAACACCTCCACGCTGCCGATCACCGGCCTCGCCGAGGGCGTGAAAAAGCAGGATAACTTTATCGGTATCCACTTCTTCAGCCCGGTGGACAAGATGCCGCTGGTGGAAATCATCCGTGGCAAGAACACCAGCGACGAAGTGCTGGCCAAGGTGTTCGACTACACCCTGCAGATCAAGAAGACCCCTATCGTGGTGCACGATTCCCGGGGCTTCTTCACCAGCCGCGTGATCGGCACCTTTATCAACGAGGCCATCGCCATGGTCGGCGAAGGGCAGAACGCCAACTCCATCGAACAGGCGGCCACCCAGGCCGGCTACCCGGTGGGCGCGCTCAAGCTGATCGACGAGATCAACATGAAGCTGTCCCTGAAGATCGCCGGCGAGTACAAGCAGGCCGCCGAGCAGTCTGGCGGTGAAGCCCGGCAACACCCGGCCCTGGCGGTGATGGAGAAGATGGTCAACGAGCTGGATCGCCCGGGCAAGCTGGACGGCAAGGGCTTCTACGAGTATCCGGAAGGCGGCAAGGCCCACCTGTGGCCCGGTTTGAAAGAGCAGTTCCCGGCCCGGGACCCGATCCCGTTCCAGGACATGCAGGAGCGCATGATGTTCGCCGAGGCCATTGAGACGGTGAAGTGCTTCGAGGAAGGAGTGATCGATTCGGTGGGCGACACCAACATCGGTTCCATCTTCGGCATTGGCTTCCCAGCCTGGACCGGCGGCGTGGTGCAGTACATGAACCAGTACGACGGTGGCCTGCGCGGCTTCGTGGCTCGCGCCCAGGAACTGGCCAACACCTACGGCGAGCGCTTCACGCCGCCGAAACTGCTGGTGGAAAAAGCGGAAAAAGGCGACATCTTCAAATAACAACAACGCCGCTTTCCGCGACCCGAAAGCCCCGCCGCAAGGCGGGGTTTTTTATGTGCTGGCGTCGCCGCCTGTCGCTCCATTGCCGTCTGTTGGTCCATTGTAGGAGCGGCTTCAGCCGCGATGCGCGCGCGAGGATATCACCACCGCTTTTTTCGCGACTGAAGTCGCTCCTAGCGCGCCGCCAAGGCCCTTCAGGCGATACCGGCCAGGTATTGCTCGCGCAGGGGCAGCCGCGCCGCCTCGATGTGGTCCACCAGATGTTCCGCGTCCTCGGCGATGGCATAGATGCGCCCCGAGCCCCAGGTGTGCAGCCACGGCAGACCCAGGAAATACAGGCCCGGGCTGGCGGTGACGCCACGCCGGTGTTTCGGGTAGCCGCTGGCGTCGAAGGCCGGGGCGTCGATCCAGGAAAAGTCCGGGGCGTAGCCGATGCACCAGATCACGGCGGCGATGCCCTCCGCGTCCAGGTCCAGTCCTCGCTCCAGGTCCCGGGGCGGTTCCCAAAGCGGTTCATAGGGCGCTTCCAGCGGTGCGTCGATGCCCTGCCGGGCGATGTATTCGTCGATGCTGTTCTTGATGCGGGCGTTGGTGGCATCGGCCTGGTCCAGGTTCTTGGTCAGGTCATCGCCGAAGTGGGCCTGGCCGGATTCAACATTCTCCAGCCGGCCATGCAGGCGCATGCCCTCCAGGGCAAAGCGGCGCAGATCGATATCACGACCGCCGTCGCGACCAGTGACATAGTGGTTGGCCTTGGCGCGCACCTGGTCCTCGGTGAGGTGTTCCTGCACCGGAATCCGGTAGTGGCCCATGTCATCGAGCCAGTCCACCACGTCGCGGCCACGGTAGAAACGCGATACGCGGGGCGCCGGTCCCACCGCCAGGTGCACCCGACGACCGGCCAGGTGCAGGTCCTCGGCGATCTGGCAGCCGGACTGGCCGGTGCCCACCACCAGCACCGCGCCCTCCGGCAGGGTCGCCGGGTTGCGGTAGGCGGAGGCATCCACCTGTTTGATCCGTGCCGGCAGCCGGCGGGCGTAATCCGGCACCTTGGGCTGGTGGTAGCTGCTGACCGCCATCACCACCTGGTCGGCGGTGAGCGGGCCCCGGTCGGTGTCCAGGCGGTAGCCGCCCACCGGCAGGGCACGCACCGCCTGCACGGTAATGCCCTCGATCAGGGGCGGTTCGAAGGAAGCACGGAAGCGTTCCATCCAGGCGACGATTTCTTCCTTGACCATGAAACCGTGGGGATCGTCGCCGTCATAGGGGTGATCCGGCAGTCGGCACTGCCAGTTCGGCGTGACCAGGCAGAAGCTGTCCCAGCGTTGCGCCTTCCAGGCGTGGAAGGCTTGCTCCTTTTCCAGCACCAGGTGTTCGATGCGCCGTTGCTGGAGCAGGTAACTGGTGGACAGGCCGGCCTGGCCGCCGCCCACCACGATCACCGGGTAATGGCGTTGGGCGAAGGTCATGAGGATTCCTTGTTGGTCATGGACGGGTCGGTGGACGAAGGGGCGAGCGTGGCGGCGCCTACCCGGGTCACGGTGACGCGGGCGTCGGCCTGTCCGGCGAATTGCCGGCCCCTGGTTTCCAGGGCCAGTAACTGGCTGTCGGCGCTGGTGCAGCGGAAACCGTACTTTTGCTCCACCCGGTCGCCGGCCAGGGTCAGGGCGTCCCGGCTCAGGGTCAGGAATTCCGCCAGCGGATAACTCTCGCCGGCGCGCAGAAAATCGTGGATCACGGTGGACGGGGAGTAACAACTCTGTTCGCTGTGATCCGGCCAGCGCACGTTGAAATGCACTTCAGGCATAGTGGCCTCCTTGATGACGGGCTGGGGAAGAAGGGGGGAAGGGGCGCCCCAGGTACGGGGTTTCGTGGTGGTTCCAGAACGGCAACCGCTGGTCACCCAGGGTCAGGGTGAGATGGCCGCCGGAGGTGACCCGGCCCGCGTCGGCCACGGCCAGCTGGCGGCGCCGGAAACGCCGTGTCACCTCGGCCACCCGGTCCGGTGCCACCGCCAGCACGAAGCCATAGCTGGGGAAGGTGCGCAGCCAGCGTTCCAGCGGCACCCCCGGTGGCCGGGGCAGGGCATCCAGGCTCAGCTCCGCGCCTACCCCGGAGGCTTCCAGCAGCATCAGGGCGGTGCCCACCGGCCCGGCCATGGAGATGTCCTTGCCGGCCTGGCACAGGCCGTCCTCGGCCAGCCCCGGCAGGATCGCCAGGTCATCGCGCAGGCGTGCCCCGGGAGCGTCGCTGCTGGCATCCCAATTGTCGCCCACGGCCCGGTAGCGCCCGCGCAGGTCGCAGGCCACCAGCAGGGTATCGCCGGGGCGGGCATCGAAACTGGTGAGCAGGGCCCGGGCGCGGCCCAGGATCGCCACCGACAGTTGCGGCCGGTCGCAATGGGCGTTGCTGTGGCCGCCCACCAGGGGGACGCCGTATTTGCCCGCCGCTTCGCGCAGCCCGGCCAGGATCGCCGCGCTCTGATCGTCGCCCCGGCTCCACAGTGCGTCGGTGACCGCCAGGGCGCGACCGCCCATGGCGGCGATGTCGCTGACGTTCACCATGACGCCACAGTAGCCGGCGAAGAACGGCTCGGTGGCCACGAATTCGTTGACGAAGCCTTCCATGGCCATCAGCAGAAAGCCGTCGCCGTCGGCCAGGGCGGCGGCGTCATCGCCCAGCGGCAGGTGGCCGCTGTCGAGGCCGGCGAGGCCCGCCATCACCGGTCGGATATCGCCCTTGTGGGCGAACGCCGGGGCGTCGCGTAGCGCGCTGATCAGCGCCTCCAGCTCCATGCGGACCTCCCTAGGATGCCTGCCGGCTGGTGGCCAGCAGTGGCAGCCGACCGTCCGGCAGCGGCGGGTAGTGGGACAGGCGCGCGCGCATCAGCACGTGATCGCGACCGTGCAGGGCCAGGGGCCGAAGGCTGTCCCAGTGGAGGGCGCGGAACAGGGGTTCGTTGACGGCCTGCACCTGGGCGAAGAACGCCTCGCAACCGCGCGCCCGGGCGCTGCCCACCGCCAGCCGGATCAGGGCGCTGCCCAGATGGGCATCTCGCCGGTAACCACGCGCCACCGCCAGCCGGGAGCCATACCAGATACCGGGCCGGTCGCTGTGGATGCGCACCGTGCCGACCACCTCGTCCGGGCCGCCGGCCACATAGGCCAGCGCCACGATGGTCAGGGCGCGACGGTCCAGCGGATCACCATCATCGCCGTCGAACAGGCCCTGCTCGTGGCAGAACACCCGGCGACGCAGGTCACGGGCGGCCTGGTATTCCCAGGCCTCGGAGGTGAGCTTCACCGCGTACTCGCGGCTGCGGAACGGGGTCACCGGCTCCAGGATCATGAGGCTTGCTCCACGTCCTCGAAGGCGGACAGCGACGAGCAGGCGCCGCAGCGGCCACAGCCGGCCTTGATGTCCGCCGAGCGCAGGCCGCCGCCGCGCAGCAGCGCGCCCAGCGGCTCCAGAATACGGCGCATATGCACCGCCGAGGGCGAAGGGTGATGTTCCAGCGGGGTGCCGGAAATCGGCACGAACGGCACCACGAACGGGTATACGCCCAGCGCCACCAGCCGCCGGCACAGGGCGAGGGTGTCTTCCACCGTGTCGCCCAGGCCGGCCAGCAGATAGGTGCTTACCTGGCCGCGCCCGAACACGTCCACGGCGTCGGCGAACGCCTCCAGGTACTGGTCCACGCTGATCGACGCCTTGCTCGGCATGATCCTCTCGCGCAGGGCCGGGGTGGCGATTTCCAGGTGCATGCCCAGGCTTTCGATGCCGCTGTCGCGCAGCCGCCGGAACCAGGCGCGGTCGTCCGGCGGCTCGCACTGGCCCTGGATCGGCAGGTTCACGGCGGCGCGCACGGCGCGGGCGCTGTCGCACAGCACCCGGGCACCGCGATCCTGCAGATTCGGGGTGCCGGTGGTCATCACCATGTGTTTGACGCCGTCCAGTTCCACCGCCGCTTTCGCCACCTCGGCCAGTTGCGCCGGCGTTTTGTGGGCGATGGTGCGGCCCTCGTCCAGGGACTGGCCGATGGCGCAGAACTGACAGGACACCTTGCGGTTGTTGTAACGGATGCAGGTCTGCAACACGGTGGTGGCGAGCACGTCCTTGCCGTGCAGGGTGGCGATGTGGGAGTAGGGTACGCCGTCGGCGGTGCTCAGATCGTAGAAACGCGGCCGGTCGGTGAACGCCATGCGCGCGATCTCCTCGCCGCCCCGGGTGACCCGGCGGCCGTCCAGTTCATAGGGGGAGTCGCCGGCGCCGGCGGTGTGCACCGGAATCATCACCACCTTGCCGCCGATTTCCACCGCCTTGTGGTCGGAGGGGCCGGCGCCGCCACGCCGGCTGGGGGCGCCGGCGGCCGGATCGCTCAGCCGCACGCCCCGGGTCTGCAGCTCATTGATGAGCCGCTGATTGAAGCGGGTACTCTTGCTGCTCATGCTCATCGCTCCCGATGGAGGCCCCGGCGGCGTCGCCGCGCGGGCCGTGAAGGTCGTGCAAATCGTTCAGGTCATGAACGGGGGCCGCCGGACGGCGGTCGATCAGCAGACTCAGTAATTCCGGGCGGGCGTAATGCCCCACGGAATCCATCATCCGCTTGCGCTTGAGAATCAGGGCCATGTCCAGGTCCGCCACGCACAGCCCCTCGCCCTCGGTGACCGGCTCGCCCAGCACCTTGCCCTCCGGCGACACGATCATCGTCATGCAACCGCCGCGCAGGGCCTTTTGTTGGGCCGGGTCGTCGGTGATGGCGCTGATCTGGTGGTCCTCCAGCCAGCCGGTGGCGTTGACCACGAAGCAGCCGGACTCGGCGGCGTGATGGCGCATGGCCGCCTCGATCTGATCGGCGAACACCGGCCCCACCATGGAGCCGGGAAACTGGGCGCAGTGGATTTCCTCGTGCTGGGTCATCAGCGCGTAGCGGGCCAGCGGGTTGTAATGCTCCCAGCAGGCCAGCGCGCCAATCCGGCCCACGGCGCTGTCCACCACTTGCAGGCCACTGGCGTCGCCCTGACCCCAGATCATGCGTTCGTGGTAGGTGGGGGTGATCTTGCGACGTTTGAGCAACAGCCGACCGTCGCCGTCCAACACCACCTGGGTGTTGTAGAGCGTGCCCCGGTCCCGTTCGTTGACGCCCAGCACCACCACCATGCCGTGGTGGCGGGCGCGCTCGGCGACCCGGTCGATCTCCCGGCCCGGCACCGTCACCGCCCGCTGGTACAGGGCGAGATGGTCCGGGCCGGAGAGCGCCGGGGGGCGCACGAACGAGAAGTAGGGGTAGTAGGGCACCAGGGTTTCGGGGAAAACGAGCAATTGCACACCCTGTTCGGCGGCGTCGTCGATCCACTCGCGGACCTTGTCCAGGGTGCCGCCGGCGGTCTCCAGATCCGGCGCGATTTGCGCCGCCGCCGCCCGTACCATCCTTGCCTCGCTCATGGCGCCCTCCTTACAGGGTCCAGGTGTCGAGGATGAAGGCGTTGTCCCGGCGGTGCAGCAGCACCAGGTCGAGCACGTCCAGAGGATTGATTGGTGTTATCCCCTCAATCAATGATGGCTCGCCATGGCCGTAAAGAGCCTGCAACGCGAACCGGCAGGCATACACCTTGCCGCCTTCGCCCATGAATTTGGTGAGCTGGTTGTTGACCGCCAGATGGCCCGGGAAGGCCTCGTCGCCCAGGGTCGGGAAACCCCGCTGCAAGCCCAGGGTGACACCGGGGCCGTACAGCAGCACCGAGGTATCAAACCCCTTGCGCAGCAGGCGCGTCGCCTGAAGCATGTTGACCAGGCCAATGGAGCCTTCGAACGCCACGGTATGGAAGGTTACCAGCGCCTTCTCGCCGGGTTCCGCCTTGACGTCCTCGAACACCTTCTCTTCGTAGTCGACGAAGAAATCGCCTTTTTGATGCGCTGCTTTTTCTACGGTGGGCATAGCCGCCTCCCTCTGCGTATGTCGTATGTCGCGCACCGGCGCGGGGCGCCGGCGCATGGCCCGGGATCGGGCACTCAAACAACTGCAATCAAGATGCCAATCAAGTATTAAATTGATTGATTGGTTTGGGCTGTTGTGGCCCAATGGGCGGCGTTTGGCCGGGGTATGCGGACGGCGCCTCGGGCCGGCGACCAATCAAAGCGGTACGCGGCGCCGGACATCCCCCGGCGCCGGTGAACAACCCTGGTGCAGAGCATGACCATCGATAGTGCGAAAAAGGACGGCTGGCGGCCGCAACTCAAAACCGGCGGCAAGGCGGTCTACCTGCGCATCGCCGACGCCATCGGCGACGATATCCTGGCCGGTCGGCTTACCGTGGGTGAACGACTGCCGCCGCTGCGTGACCTGGCGGCGGCGCTTAACCTCAACTACGCCACCGTGTCGCGGGCCTACAACGAGGCCCAGCGGCGCGGGTTGATCTACTCGCGGGTGGGGCAGGGGTCCTTTGTCTGCCAGCCGGGCCGGCTCAGCCGGCGTAGCGCCAGCGCCGCCCGCGCCGTGGACATGACCATGAATCTGCCGCCGGAGCCTCGCGACCCGCTGCTGCGAGAGCGCATGGAAGCGGGCCTGCGAGCCCTGGGGCCGGATCTGCAGCCGCTGATGCGTTACCAGGAGTTCGGTGGGTCCGCCGAGGACCGGGACGCGGCGGTGGCCTGGCTGCAACGCCGGCCCCTGCGCGTCAGCGAGGACCGGGTGCTGGTGTGCCCGGGGGTGCAGAGCGCGCTGCTGGCGGTGCTCGGCAGCCTGGCGCGGCCCGGCGACGTGGTGCTGTGCGAGTCCCTGACCTATCCGGGTCTGCGCGCCATCGCCGGCCAGCTCGGCATCCGCCTGGTGGGGTTGCCGCTGGATGACGACGGTTTCGACCCGGACGCGCTGGCGCGGTTGTGCGCCGAACACCACCCCAAGGCGCTGTACTGCAACCCGGTGCTGCTCAACCCGGCGGCGGTGACGCTCAGCGAGGAACGCCGCCACCGGGTGGCGCAGATCGCCCGCAAGCACAACCTGCCGATCATCGAGGACGACGCCTATGGTTTGCTGCCCAGCCACCGACCGCCGGCCCTGGCCAGCCTGGTGCCGGAGCTGACCTACTATCTGTGCGGATTCAGTAAATCCCTGGGGGCCGGGCTGCGCGTGGCCTACCTGGCGTTGCCCTCGGCCCGGGTGCGGTCCCGGCTCACGGTGACCCTGCGTGCCACCACCGTGATGGCCTCGCCGATCACCGCCGCGCTGGCCTCCTGCTGGGTGCAGGACGGCACCGCCGATCTGGCGCTGTCGCTGACCCGCCAGGAATCCCAGGCCCGCCAGGCGCTGGTCACCGAGATTCTCGCCGGCGCCGATTACCGCTCTCATCCGGAGGCGTTCCATGTGTGGTTGAAGATGCCCGAGGCCTGGAGCCGGGTGGCGTTCGCCGCCCGGCTGCGCGCCCAGAACATCAACGTGGTGGTCAGCGACGCCTTCGCCGTCAATGGCAAGCCGCCGGAGGCGGTGCGCCTGTGCCTGGGCGGTCCCGCCAGCCGTCAGGACCTGGCCCAGGCCCTGCATCTGATCGCCGACGCTCTGGAACAGCCGGGCGCCGCCAGCGCCGGCTTTTTTTGAGCGAAACCCCGGGGCGGGGCCGTGGTGGCTTCTGATTATTTGCACAAAGCGGGCGCATTTCTTGCGCGTTGAGCCGGCAGGGTGGTGGTACGTACCCAACGGAGACACCGTCATGAACGCACGCACCCGCAACCTTCTTATTCTGTGCCTGAGCCTGGGCAGCCTGACCACCGCCTGGGCCGGCCCGCGCCCGGGGGATGAGCCCGACCACCGTGGCAACGCGGCCCCCGAGCATCACCAGGCCGCCCCGGAAGCACGACCGGCCCCCGCCGCCTCCAAACGGGACCCCGCCGGCTGGCACCAGGGGGATCGGTTGCCGGAGGCCTACCGGGGTGATCGCCACGTCGTCGATGACTGGCGCCACCACGATCTGCCGGCGCCCGGCAAGGATCGCCGCTGGATCAAGGTGGACAATGATTTCGTGCTGATCGCCATCACCACCGGGGTGATCGTATCGGTGATCGGCGTCCACTAAGTGGGCTGATCAATGGCCGGCGCCAGAATTTCACCATTCCGGTGAGGAAAATCCGCGAGCTGTTCGTCTTTAGTGGTAGGGCCCGGGTTTAACCCGGGCTCGTTTCATGGATAACCACGAGGAACAGCCGATGACCACGCTTGCCGACCCCGCCCAAGCGGACCGCACTCTGTCCGCCCGCCTCAAGCAGGAAACCCACGCCATCCACGACGCGCTGGACAGCCGCATCAGCGCCCTGTCGCCGTTCCTGGACCGCGCGCACTACGCCCGTTTCCTGCGCGTACAGCTGCGTTTCCAGACCGCCACCGCGCCGCTCTATGAGCGCGATGATCTGCAGCAACGGTTCCCGGGGCTGCTGGAGCGCAGCCGGGTGGATCTGATCGAGGCGGATTGCCGTGATCTGGGCATCGCCGAGGCCGACATCGAGGCGGACCGCGCCGCCGGTCGGGCGGCGGCCATCGAAGACGGCGACGCCGTGATCGGCTGGCTGTACACCAACGAGGGCTCCAATCTGGGGGCCGCCTTTCTGTTCAAGCGCGCCCAGCAGGAGCTGGATCTGAGCGCCGACTTCGGCGCCCGTCATCTGGCCGGCCATCCGGACGGTCGCGGCCTGCACTGGAAGCGTTTCAAGGCCCAGCTTGATGAGCTGGGGCTGGGCGACGCCGGGCAGGACCAGGCGGTGCGCGGCGCCCGGGCCGCGTTCGCGTTCGTGCGCGAATCCGTGGAAGCGGTAATGGCATGAGGGATGGCATGCGAGTTCTGATTGGGCTGCTGGCACTGTGCATGGCGGTGGCCGGCCAGGCCCAGCAGCGTCTGGTGGTGGCCGGCGGTGAATTGACCGAGATCGTCTACGCGCTGGATGCCGGCGAGCGGCTGGTGGCGGTGGACTCCACCAGCAATTACCCGGCGGCGGCGCGGCAACTGCCCAAGCTGGGCTATGTGCGGGCGCTGCCGGTGGAGGGCACCCTGGCCCTGAGGCCGGATCTGGTGCTGCTGTCCGGGGAGGCCGGCCCGCCGCCGGCGGTGGCTCAGTTGAAGCAGGCCACGGAAGTACGCGTGATCGATCCGGAGTGGAGCCCGACCGGGCTGCTGGCCCGGGTCGAGCAGGTCGCCGAGGCGCTGGATCTGCAAGAGCGCGGCGAGCAACTGAACGCCGAGCTGCGCGAGCGCTTCGCGACCCTGGATGAACGGCTGCCGCTGGCGGACCCGCCGCGCACCCTGCTGGTGTTGTCCGCTGGCCGCCACGGCGTGCAGGTGGCGGGCAAGGGCACCCAGGGCCAGGCCCTGCTGGATGCCCTGGGTCTGCCCAATGTGGCGGAAGGGGAGGGCTACAAGCCACTCAACGCGGAAGCGGTGCTGGCCGCGGACCCGCAGTTGATCATCATCGCCGAGACCCGCCCCGGCAGCTTCCAGCCGGAACAGTTGCCCTTGCTGGAAAGCACGGATGCCGGTGCCCATGGCCGGGTGCTGGTGGCCGATGGCATGCGCCTGCTGGGCTTCGGCCCGCGCCTGCCGGACGCCATGGAAGAAGTCCTGGAGGTGGTCACCGGTGAGGGAGGCTGAGCCCCGGCGCTGGCCGGTGGCGCCGACCCTTGGCGCGCTCGCCGCGCTGCTGGCGTTGGGCATGGTCATCGCCGCCCTGGCCGGCCCGCTGTCGGTGGCGCCGGCGACCCTGTGGCAGGGGCTCTGGGGCGCCGGTGATGAGCCCGGCTACCGGGTGGTGCGCGATCTGCGCCTGCCTCGCATCATCATGGCCACTCTGGTGGGAGCAGCGTTGGCGTCCACCGGCGCGGCCCTTCAGGGGCTGTTCCGCAACCCCCTCGCCGACCCCGGCCTGATCGGTATTTCCGCCGGCGCCGCCCTCGGCGCCGTGGCGGTGATCGTGCTCGGCGGTGGCGCCCTGGGCCACCAGGCGATCCCGCTGGCCGCCTTCACCGGTGCCCTGGTGACCACCTTCCTGATGTGGCGCATCGCTTCCCGGGGCGGCGAGACCCGTGTCGCCCTGTTGCTGCTGGCGGGCATCGCCATCGGCGCCATCGCCATGGCGCTGACCGGCGTGCTCACCTTCCTGGCCGATGACAACGAACTGCGCACCCTGACGTTCTGGGCCATGGGCAGCTTGGCGCACAGTCGCTGGTCCGACGTCGCCCTGGTGGCGCCCTGGCTGCTGGCCGGCATCGTCCTGATGCCGTTGCTGGCGCGACCGCTCAATGGCTTGATGCTGGGTGAGCAGGCGGCGCTGCACCTGGGCCATACGGTACCGCGAGCAAAGCGCGCGGTAATGGTGTTGGGGGCGGTGTCGGTGGGCGCGGCGGTGGCCGCCGCCGGGCAGATCAGCTTCGTCGGCCTGGTGGCGCCACACCTGGTGCGCTTGTTGATCGGCGTCGATCACCGTTGGCTGATCCCCGGTGCCGGGGTGCTCGGCGCCTTGCTCACGGTGTTCGCCGATACCCTGGCGCGCACCCTGGTGGCACCGGCGGAATTGCCCATCGGCCTGGTGATGGCGTTGCTGGGCGGTCCTTTCTTCCTGGTGCTGCTGCTGCGCCGCAACGGAGTCTGAGCGATGACCGATACGCTCCTGAACGTGGCCGGCGTGACCGTGCGCGCCGGTGATCGTGCGCTGCTCTCGGAGGTGAGCTTCCAGGCCCGCGCCGGCGAGCGCCTGGCCCTGCTGGGCCCCAACGGCGCCGGCAAGTCCACCCTGATGCGAGCCCTGGCCGGCGATCTTACCCCGGACGCCGGCGCCGTGACCCTGCACGGCAGGCCGCTGCCGGACTGGCCGCTGTCGGAACTGGCGCGGCGCCGCTCGGTGATGTTGCAACAAACGCCGGTGGGGTTTCCGGTGCGCGCCGATGAAGTGGTGGCCCTGGGCCTGCCCGGGCGCCGCCACGGCAACGCCAACGACCCGCTGGTGGCACACCTGCTGGACCGCTTCGGCGTCGCCCACCTGCGTGGGCGGGCCTATCCGTCGCTATCCGGTGGCGAGCAGCAACGGGTGCATCTGGCCCGCGTGCTGGCGCAGATCTGGGAAACCCCGGGGCCGCGCCTGCTGCTGCTGGACGAAAGCACCTCGGCGCTGGACCCGGCCCAGCAGTACCGGGTGCTGGAAACCCTGGCGGCGCTGGCCGAGCAGGGCGACTATCTGATCGTGCTGGTGTGCCACGACCTGACCCTGGCCAATGCCTTCGCCTCGCGGGTGTTGATGCTGGACCGGGGCCGCCTGCTGGCGGACGACGCACCGGCCCGGGTGCTCACCCCGGAGCGGCTGGCCGCTGTCTATGGCCTGCGCAGTCGCTGGCTCGATCACCCGGATGGACCGGTGTTGCACGTGGAGGGCGCTCTGCCCCCTGGTTGACCCCCACGCCGCTCCCTCGACCAGTCGAGGAGGTGTCGCGCCGGCGCCCGTCTGGGTTTCGGTGGGGCCGTGCGGTACTATCCGGCCCGTTGACCCGGCCGCGGTGGGGCAAGCCGGGCCAGGACGGATAAAAGGGGTTGTTAGGAATGCATAAGGCAATCACGGTGCCGCGCGCGGTCTCGCTGGTGGTGGCACTGCTGCTCGCCGGCGCCGGCGCGGTGGCGAAGGGAGCAGGCCCGGCGGTGCCGGTGGTCACCGGCGCGGTCACCGAGCAACCCCGTGATCGGAGCACGGAATTCGTCGCCCGGGTACGGGCCATCGAGGCGGTGGATGTGCGCGCCCAGGTGGAGGGGGTGATCGCCGAGGTAGCGTTCACCGGTGGTGAACAGGTGGAAGAGGGCGATCTTTTGTTCTCCCTGGACCCGCGCCGTTACGAGGCGGCGCTGGCCGCCGCCGAAGCCGGGCTGGCGCGGGCCCGGGCCAGCCGTGACAACGCTCGCCAGAACCACGAGCGCATGCGCACGCTGGCCCGGAGAGGCACCGTGTCGCGGGCCTCCCTGGACGAGGCGGAGGCGGCATTGCGGGTCGCCGAGGCGGAGGTGCAAACCGCCGAGGCGCAAGTCCGGGCCGCGCGCCTGGACCTGGCCGACACCCACCTGCCGTCGCCGATCACCGGTCAGATCAGCGCGCCGGCGCTGACCCGGGGCAATCTGGCCGGTCCCGGGTCGGGCGCGCTGGCCCGGGTCGTGCGTACCGATCCGGTTTACGTGGCGTTCGACCTGCCGGAAGGGCAGGTGGTCTCTCTCCGGCAGCGGTATGGCCCCCTGGATGACCTGGACCCGGCGTCGGTGTCGATGCGCCTGCGTCTGCCCAATAACAGCCTTTACCCGGGACACGGCACGCTGGCCGTGGTGGGCAATGAAATCAACCCGGGCACCGGCCTGCTCGGGTTCCTGGCTCGTTTTGATAACCCCGACGGCCTGCTGGTGCCCGGCCAGTACGTCACGCTGCTGATCGGCGCGGCTCGGGCGGAGTCGGCGCCGCTGGTGCCGCAGTCGGCGGTTCTGCGTGATCGCGAGGGCGAATATGTGTTCGTCATCGATGACCAGGGGGTGGCCCGGCAGCGCCGTATCGTCACCGGCGAGCGCCATGACCGGGGCTGGTTCGTCCGTGATGGCCTGAGCGCCGGTGAGCGCGTGGTGGTGCAGGGCACGCAGCGCCTCGCCGATGGCGTGCCGGTGACTGAAAGCGAGGCCGGCCCGGCCGGTAACGCGGCTCCGGAGCAGCCATGATCTCCGGGGTGTTCATCCGTCGCCCCCGGGTCGCCCTGGTGGTGGCGATCATCATGTTCCTGGCCGGTGCCCTGGCGTTGCGCGCCATTCCGGTGACCCAGTATCCGGATATGTCACCGCCCACCGTGCAGGTGTCGGCGGTCTACCCCGGCGCCAGTGCCCAGGTGATCTCCGAGGCGGTGGGCGGCCCCATCGAGGAAGCCGTCAATGGCGTGGATGGCATGCTGTATATGTCGTCCAACGCCTCCAACGCCGGCACCTATTCATTGTCGGTGACCTTCGCGGTGGGCACCGACCCGGATCTGGCGCGTATCAACGTGCAAAACCGGCTGCAGTCGGCGCTGACCCGGCTGCCCGCCTCCGTGACCGAGCAGGGGGTCACGGTGAACACCCGTTCCCCGGATTTCATGATGGCCATCGGCTTCATTTCGCCGGGTGGCGCCATGGATGCGCTGGCCCTGTCCAACTACGCCTCGAATAACATCGTCGATGTGATTGCCCGGGTGCCAGGCGTCGGCCAGGCCTCGGTGGTGGGGACCTCCGAATACGCCATGCGTATCTGGATCGACCCCGGTCGTCTGGCGGCCCTGTCGCTGACCCCGGAGGACGTGGCAACGGCGATCCAGACCCAGAACGTGCAGGCGTCCCTTGGCCAGGTGGGGGGTGAACCGGCGCCGGACGGCATGGCGCTGGAGTACACGCTGACCGCCCAGGGCAGCCTCTCGGACCCGGAGTCCTTCGAGAACATCGTGATTCGCTCCGATCCCGATGGCGGTATCGTGCGACTGCGCGACGTCGGTCGCGTGGAGCTGGGGGCCCGTAGCTACAGCGCCAGCGCGCTGCTCAATGGCCAGCAGACCGCCATGCTCAGCATCAACCAGGCGCCGGGTTCCAACGCGGTGGACACGGCGGCGGGAGTGCGCGCCGAGTTGCAGCGTCTGGCCGCCACCTTCCCGGAGGATTTCGAGTACCGCACGGTGTACGACGCCACCCGCTTCGTGGACGTCACTATCCGCGAGATCATCATCACTTTCATCGTCACTTTCCTGATCGTGGTGGCGGTGGTGTTCGTATTCCTGCGCGACTGGCGCTCCACGCTGATCCCGTCGCTGACGGTACCGGTGTCGTTGATCGCCAGTTTCGCGGTGTTGCTGGCGGTGGGTTATTCCGCCAACACGGTGACCTTGTTGGCGATGATCCTGGCCATCGGCGTGCTGGTGGATGACACCATTCTGGTGTTGGAGAACGTGCAGAGGATCAT
Source organism: Alloalcanivorax sp. C16-2 (assembly GCF_046507615.1). Taxonomy (NCBI): domain Bacteria; kingdom Pseudomonadati; phylum Pseudomonadota; class Gammaproteobacteria; order Oceanospirillales; family Alcanivoracaceae; genus Alloalcanivorax; species Alloalcanivorax sp. C16-2. The sequence continues at coordinate 124,295 of NZ_JBKFTL010000003.1, forward strand.
GGAGGAGGAAGGGCTGCCCGCGCCGGAGGCCACCTGGAAGGCCATGGGGCAGGTCACTGGCCCGGTGATCTCCACCACCCTGGTGCTGCTGGCGGTGTTCGTGCCCACCGCTTTCATTCCCGGCATCAATGGCCAGTTGTACCGCCAGTTCGCGGTGACGCTGTCGTCGAGCATGGTGTTGTCCTCGGTACTGGCCCTGACGCTCAGCCCGGCCCTGTGCGCCACCCTGCTGCGCCCACCGCGCCCGGCGCGCGGGCCGTTGCGTTTGTTTTCCGATGGGCTGGACCGGGTGCGGGGCGGCTATGCGCGGCTGGTGGAACGTCTGGTGGGCTACTGGTGGGCCGCCGCGCTGGGGATTGTCTTGGCTGTCGCGGTGGCTCTGCTGGCGTTTTCGGGCCTGCCTTCCAGCTTTTTGCCGGACGAGGATCAGGGCGCGCTGTTCGTGGATGTCCGCCTGCCCGACGGCGCCTCCCTGCAACGCACCACGGTGTTGATCAGTGACGTGGAGGAGCGCCTGCTGGCGACGCCGGGGGTGGAGAACGTGATCTCGGTGGCCGGTTTCAGCCTGTTGCAGAGCGCCTCCAGCCCCAATGGCGGTTTCATGCTGGTGACCCTGGATCCGTGGAGCGAGCGGGAGGAACGGTCGCTGCGCCTGGATGCGTTGCAGTCACGCATTCAGGGGGAGCTGGGCGTGCTGCCCGGTGCCATCGTTTCGGTGTTTTCGCCGCCGCCGATCCCCGGCGTGGGGGCGGTGGGTGGTTTCGACCTGCGCTTGCAGGCTTTGCAGGGCCAGCCTCCGGAACAACTGGCCCAGGTGACCCGCGCCTTTCTCGCCGGCGTGAACGCCTTGCCCGAAGTCGCCGGCGCCACCAGTGCGTTCAGCGCCGACGTGCCGCAGCTCTACCTGGATGTGGATCGCGACCGCGCCCAGGCCATGGGGGTGCCGGTGGCGCGCATCTATTCCACCCTGGGGGCGGTGTTCGGCAGCCGCTACGTCAACGACTTCACCCACGAAGGCCGCATCTTCCAGGTCAGCGTGCAGGCCGACGCCGACTTCCGGGCCTACCCGGAAAACGTGCTCGCGGTACGGGTGCGCAATGACCAGGGTGAAATGGTGCCGTTGCGGGTGCTGGCCAGCGTGCGCACCGTGCTGGCTCCCTATTCGCTGTCCAGCTACAACCGTTATGTGGCGGCGCCGGTGAACGGCGCCGCCGCCCCGGGGGTGAGCTCCGGGGATGCCCTCGAGGCGGTGGAAGCGCTGGCCGACCATGAACTGCCGGCGGGTTATGCCTTCGAGTGGTCCGGCCTGTCGTTTCAGGAAAAGCAGACCGCCGGCTCGTCGCTGTTGGTGTTCGCCCTGGCGCTGGTGTTCGCCTATCTGTTTCTGGTGGCCCAGTACGAGAGCTGGACCCTGCCGGTGAGCATCCTGCTGTCGCTGGCCGTGGCGGTGGCCGGCGCGGCGCTCGCCCTGTGGGTATCGGGCCAGGCCAATTCCCTGTACGCGCAGATCGGCATGGTGCTGTTGATCGGCCTGGCCGCCAAGAACGCCATCCTGATCGTGGAGTTCGCCCGCGTGCAACGGGAGCAGGCCGGCCAGTCCATCCAGGCGGCGGCGCGCATCGCCGCCGAGCAGCGCTTCCGGGCGGTGATGATGACGGCCCTGTCGTTCATTCTCGGCATCCTGCCGCTGGTGTTCGCCACCGGCGCCGGGTCCGGGGCCCGCCGCGCCCTGGGCACCACCGTGTTCGGCGGCATGCTGGCGGCGACCCTGGTGGGGATTATTCTTATCCCCGGCCTGTATGTGCTGGTGCAGACACTCACCGAACGGGTCAGCGGCGCGCCGGACCGGGACACCGGGCGGCCCTAGAACGTCAGATCCATCCGCGCCCAGACGGTGCGGCCCGGTTCGTTGATGCGCTCGTCACCGGGGAAGCCGAAGCCGGCGTTGCCGGCCAGGTTCAGGTGCTCGGCGTAGGCGCGGTCGAACAGGTTGTCGACGCCGGCGCTCAGTCGCAGGCTACGGTTCACGCGCCAGGCGCCGTTCAGGGCCAGGGTGGCGAAGCCGCCGCTGTCGCCCAGGTCCCGGCCCACCACGGTGCCGTTGCCGGCGTCGATGCGGTGCTGGCCGTCCACCAGCCGGGCCAGGGCGGCGGCGCTCCAGTCGCCACGCTGGTAGTTCAGCCCCAGGCGGCTTTCCAGCGGCGGGATCTGCGGTAGCGGTTCGCCGTCGTCCCGGTTGTCGCCACGGGCATAGGCCAGGCTGGCGTCGGCGCTCCAATGGTCGGCGAAGCGCCAGGTGGCGCCCAGCTCACCACCCATGATGCGCGCGTCCTCATTGTCCGCCTGACTGGTGGCGCCCATCATGCCGTCCTGGTAGCGGAACAGAATGTAGTCCTCGATGCGCCCCACATAGGCGGACACCCAGGCGTCCAGGGCGTCGCTCCGGTACTGGGCGCCCAGGTCGAGCTGGGTGGTCTTCTCCGGCTCGACGCCGTCGAAAGCGTTGGCGCTGGCCGCCGGGCCGGCGTCCGGGGAGAACAGCTCCCAGTAGTCCGGGAAGCGCTGGGCGTGGCCCAGGCCGGCGTAGAGGGTGGCGCCCCGGGCCGGCAGGTCGCGCTCGTAGCGCAGGAAGCCGGAGGGCAGGGTGTCCCGGCGTTCGTCGCCGGCGGTGGGGTTGGCCATTGGCATGCCCATGCCGCCGCCCAGGGTGGCGCGGTGGTCCTCCACCGTGTGGTGGTCCAGGCGGGCGCCGGCGATCAGTCGCGCCGGGCCGTTCAGATGCCGGGTCAACTCGGCGAAGGCGCCATGGCGCTGGAACTCGGCGTCCTTGGTCCAGGGCTCGGCGTGGTAGGCGTCCACGCCCATGGCGCTGCGTTCCCGGTGGGTGCTGGTCTGGGCGTCCACTCCGGCGACCAGCTCGGTACCTTGCCACAGCCAGGTGCCCTTGAGCCGGGCGCCCAGGGTGCGCCGGTCCACGTTGGCGGCCATGGGACCGGCCATCATGCCGGTGCCGGAGGGCGTGCGCAGGCTGTAGTTGTCCATCACATGGTCGGCGTAGTTGTAGTAGACCTGACCCTCGATGCGTTCCAGCACCTCGCCGAGGGCGCCGAAGCGCCAGCGCAGGCCCAGGCTTTCCCGATCGAACTGGCTGCCGTCCATGCCGCGCCCGGCGTAGCGGGCTTCGCCGTCGCCGCGCCCGGCGCGCAGCTCGATCAGGGCGTCCGGGGTGGGCGTCCAGCCGGCGCTGACATCGGCGTTCCATTTCTCCCAGCTTGATGGCACCCGTTCGCCATGGCCATCCCGGTAGTCGTCCGCTTCGCCGTGGTTGCCGCTGAAACGCAGGTAGCCGGGGCGGTCGCCCAGGGTGGCGTCCAGCACCTGGTCCCGGCGACCGTGGGAACCGGCCAGGAAGGCGGCGTTGAGTTGTTGGTGGGCGGCGCTGAAATACAGCGGTTCACGCTCGAACAGCACCGTGCCGGCGGAGCCGGTGGGCCCCCACTGCACGCTTTGCGGGCCCTTGATCACGGTCAGCCGGTCGTAGGTTTCCGGGGCGATGTAGGAGCTGGGCGCGTCCATGCGGTTGGGGCAGGCGCCGATCATCTCGCCGCCGTCCACCAGCAGGTTAAGCCGCGAGCCGAACTGGCCACGTAGCACCGGATCGCCGTTGCTGCCACCGCTGCGCACCGCCGAGAAACCGGGGATGGTCTTCAGATAGTCGGCGGCGTCGCTGGCCGGCACCGGCTGGCGCGGCTCGCCCGGGTCGGTTTCCAGGGTGAGCGGGGACGACGGCGCCACCGAGGTAATCACCACCGGTGCCAGAAGGTGGTCGGTGGTGGCGTCGCCGGTCGGTTCGGCGGCGTGCAGGGTGGCGGCCGGGGCCAGGAGCAACAGGGCGCCGGCGCGGCGATGGGGTGCTTTCATGGTTGGGTCTCTCGCGGTCCAAAAACGCGCGAGACTCTAGCAAGGCCGGAGCGTGGGTGGATGCGGTATAACGCCGCACCGTCCCTTCGCCGCCCCTTCACCGCTCAGGTGGCTTGCGCCGTTCGCGCCGGTAACGGCCACAGCGCCGTGATCACCAGGGCGAGGGCGGCTGCCGCGTAGGGAACCCCCGGCGCGATCTCATAGAACAAGCTGCCGGCCAGCGGGCCAAGCACGATACCGAGGCCCTGGGCGGCGCCCACGGAGCCGGCGGCGGCACCCTGTTCCGAGGGTCCCACGGCGTTCGCGGCCAGCGCGGCGAAGGCCGGGAACACCCAGCCCATGCCCGCGCCGGCGACGAAGAAACCGGCCATCAGGGTGACGTGATCGTGGCTCCGGGCCACCAGGGCGAAGCCGGCGGCGGCCACCAGCAGGCCGGTACGGATCAGCGGTGCCGGCGGCCAGCCCAGGCGCCTTACCAGCAACTGCGCCAGGATCAGCGCCACGCCCACCACGGTGAGCGCCAGGCCCGCCGCCCGGGCCGCCGCCTCCGGGGACAGGTGCAGACGGTCGATGGCGAAGAAGCCCACGGTGATCTGTGCTATCGACACCGTGCCCATGGCCAGGAACGCCACCACCATGGGGCGGCGCAGACGGCGGTCGCCGAGGGGCAGGATGGAGGCCGTGTCATCGGCCCGCGCCGGCCCGGTGCGCGGCAGACGCCAGATCAGCGCCAACGCCAGCACGGGCAGCACGGGGGTGGCCAGCAGCGGCAGCCATAGCCCCTGGCGGGCCAGCAGGGCGGCCAGCGCCGGCCCCAGCACCACGCCCACGGCGTTGGCGGCGCCCAGTGAAGCCATGGCGCCGGTGCGCCGGCCCACGGGAAAATGATCCGCCACCAGGGCCTGGCCGGTGGTGGGCACGGCGGCGAAGAAGGCACCGGCCAGGCCACGGGTCAGCAACAGGCCGGCGAACACCCACAGGGGCGCGGCGCCCCATCGCAGGCAGGCGATTAGAAAGGCGCACAGCGCGCCATAGGCCAGGGTGAACCCGACCAGACCGGAGAGCAGCACCGGCCGCCGTCCACACCGGTCACTCAGGGCGCCCCAGGGCCGTGACAGCAGCATCCACAGTACCCCGGCCACCGACACCACGGTGCCCGCCTGCCAGGCCGGCAGACCCAGTTGGCGGGCGATCGGGCCGATCAGGGAGACGAAGGCCATCATCGCCATGGTGCAGCACAGGTAGGCGCCGAGCAGGGGAGACAGGCGGAAAGCCGGTGCGGGGGAGGTAGGGCTCATGGGCGTGGGTCCAGGCTGAAAATAGCCCCATATTGTCGCCGTCGGCCATCGCCGCCGCCGCTGGCCGGTGTTCGCTAATCGCTGCGCGGCGCGCGTTTTAGGGCCTGTGAACAGGCCCTAGCGCCAGCGGCTGGGGACCATGCCGAAACGCCGTTTGAAGGCGGCGGCGAAGTTATTGGCGTGGCGGTAGCCGGCGCGTTCCGCCGCCTGTTCCACGCTCCAGCCTTCCCGGCGCAGGCCGTGACTGGCCCGCTCCAGGCGCCGGTCGCGCAGGTAATCGAACACGCTTTGCCCATAGGCGCACCGGAACTTGCGGCGCAGGGTGCTGCTGCTCATACAGGCCAGCCGCGCCAGGGCATCCAGGGTGTGGTCGTGTTCCGGCTGCTGGTGCAGTGCCTCCCGGACACGGGCCAGGGCGCGCCGGTCGCGCTCGCTCAGCCGGGCCGGCGGCGGCGTGGCATCGTCTCCCACGGACAACGCCTGGGCCAGTATCTGCAGGGCCACGCCTTCCTGCCAGAGGCGGCCGAGGCCGCCGTCCCAGCGGGGTTGGAACAGGCTCTCCGCCAACACGCGAAGGTGACCATCGGCGCGCCAGCCGTTCAGGCTGAAGCCGCCACGGGCCAGTCGCTGGCGCAGGGGCGCCGGCGCTGCCTGGTTGCTGAGCGTGGATTCCCGGGCCAGCAGCGATACGCTGCGCAGGCGCAGGCCGGCCTGATGCTCACCGCTCATCGCCTCGCTGTCGCCATGGCTGACGGTGATGGCGTCGTTGTCATTGAGAGTCAGCCGCTTGGCGCGACCGCCCAAACGGGCCTCGGCGTGGCCCTCAAGCAGCAGGATCGAGGTAAAACCGGGGGCCATCAGGGAGCGGGCGCCATAACGTCGATGGTTGAGCACGTCGGAGATCACCAGCGTCAGGCCGCCGGCCACCGTCACTTCCTCCATCACGCCTTCCGCCAGGCACGGGTCGTCGTCGCCCTCCAGGTCGTGCCAAAGGTATTCGAAGCCGTGGCGTTCACCAAAACGCTGATAGTCGGACAGGGTGAAGCGTCGAGGGGCGGGCATCGCCGTCATGCAGGGCTCCGGATGATCGGTGGTGTTGAGAATGATTATCAACTATAAGGATGGGGCCGCCGGGGCACAAGCGGGCGGTCAGGTGCCGTATTGCACCATGGCCATATAAGCGCCGGTACCGACCACGATGGAGATCAGCACGTTGCGACGCCACAGGTGCAGAGCCACCACCAGCGCGCAGGCCAGCAGCAGCGGCGCGCCCTTCGGATCATGGAGTTGCAGCGGTCGCAGGTCGGCCAGGGAATAGACCACCAGAATCACCATGATGGCGGCGGGCAGATAACGGCCCAGCCAGGCCAGCAATGGATGGTCGTGGTGCCGTGACAGGGCCAGGAACGGCAGCGCCCGGGAGGCGAGGCTGGCCAGCGCGCCGATCGCCACCGCCACTAAAACCGTATCGGTGCTCATGGGCGCTGCTCCAGGGCGCGCGGCGCGCGGCGGCGGTAATCCAGCAACAGCACCAGGCAGGCGGCGCCGATGGCGGCCAGAAGCATGTGCCGCTGGGGCAGTAGAAACAGGGCGCCAAGGCCGCAGGCCAGGCCAATGGCAAAGGGCGTGACACGTCTTACCGTGGCCATCAGTTCCAGGGTCAGCACGATGAACAAAGCGGTGAGCGCGAACTCCATGCCGGTGCTGTCGAACGACAGCAGGCTGCCGGCCAGGGCGCCCAGCAGGGAGCCCAGCAACCACCAGCCCTGGTTGAGCAGGCTGATACGGAAGGCCACCGCCGGGTCGCGGGTTTCCTCCCGGGAGCTGAGCAGCGAGTAGGTTTCATCGGTGAGCGCATACACCAGATAGGGTTTGCGCGCGCCGCTGCCCCGGAACCGGCCCACCAGGGAAAGGCCATAGAACAGGTGTCGGGCGCTGAGCAGAAAGATGGCCACGCCGATCTCGGTCAGCGAGGCGCCCGCCGCCAGCAGGCTCAACAACAGGAACTGGCTGGCGCCGGAGTAGATCGCCACCGACATCAGCGGCGCCAGCCACCAGGCGTGGCCCATCTGCACGCAGAGCACGCCGAAGGCAATGCCCAGGGGCACATAGCCGAGCATTACCGGGGTGGTCAGGGACAGCGCGTGGCGCCAGGGCGAGGAACGGAGGCTGGACATCGGTACGGCATTAATCCGGCGGTCAGGACGGTACGGGCGTGGTCGCCGCGCATGGTAGGCCGCCCCGGCGCCGAGCGCCAGGGGTCAGCCGGTGACCTGGCGGGCGATCAGCCGTTTGAACGGGGTCAGGGTGTTGGCGGCTTTCAGGGCGGCGCCGCGCAACAGGCGGGCCGGGGCCCGGTCGTCGGTGTACAGCGACACCACCAGGTGGGTGGCGTTGAACAGCGGCAGGCTGCCGCGTCGGTGGGCGCGGTGGTAGCTTTCCAGCAACTCGGCGGCGCCGGGATCGCGGCCCGCCCGGTGCGCCGGAATCAGGCGCGCGGCCAGATGCGCCACGCTGCTCAGGCCCAGGTTGAAGCCATGGGCGGTGACCGGGTGCATGCCCACGGCGGCGTCGCCCACCAAGGCGAAGCGGGGGCCGTGGAAACGACTGGCGTAGACCCCCACCAGCGGATAGACATGGCGCTCGCTGATGCGCGTCATGGCGCCCAGGCGGCCCTGGTAGCGCTGGCTGATGTCGTGGTTGAAGGCGTCGTCGTCCAGGGCCAGCAGGCGCTCCAGCTCGTTGGCCGGCAGGGTCAGCACCACCGACGCCCGGTCGCCGTTGAGCGGCAGCAGGGCGCGGGTCTGGCCGTGGCCGAACCACTCCCAGGCCTGGTGATGGTGGGGTTGTTCGTGGCGTACCCGGAACACCATCATGCTCTTGCCGTAATCACGGACCCGGGCGGCGATGCCCAGAGCGCGCCGGGTGGCGGAGAAGCGGCTGTCGGCGGCCACCAGCAGGCGGGCGCGCAAACGCCGGCCGTCGTCCAGCGCCACGCTGGCGGCGTCGCGCTCGATGCGCGGGTCGCTGACTTCGACACCGTCCAGCACGGTCACCCCGGGGCAGGCCCGGACCGCCGCCCAGGCGGCGCGGCGCAGGCATTGGTTGGGCACCAGCCAGCCGAGCTGGTCGCGGCCGCCCAGCCGTGCGTCGATGTCCAGGCTGTGGCGGCGCAGGCCGTCGTCGAACACCCGGGCATGGCGCAGATCGGAAATGTCCTCGGCGGGCAGATGCTCCCAGATGCCCCAGTCGATCAGGTGGCGCCGGGAGGTGTGGGTGAGGGCGATCTCGCGACCGTCGAAGGCCGGTTCCTCCAGGGCCGCGCGGGGCTGTTTCTCCAGAACCCGCACCTGAAGGCCGGCGCTGCCCAGTACCCGGGCCAGACTCAGCCCGGCGGGCCCGGCGCCCACGATGATCACATCCGCGTCCATTCCGTCGCCTCCTCGAATCAGGGTCAGCCGGTGAATGTAGGCGCCGGCCAGCGCCGGCGCCTTGATCTGCGGCAGGGTCGCCGCCGATCCGCGCGCCGGGGCCCTAGGGATGGTCTTTCGCGGCGCTGTTTTGCTGGCGGCGCAGCTTGCGGGCTTGCTCGTCATACCGTTGCGCCTGGGCGTCACGGCGCAGGGTGCGATACAGCGAGGACAGGTTGTCCAGTACCAGGGCCAGCCGTTCCGGCGGTGGCGAGGGTTGTGCCTCCAGCAGCTCCCGGGCCTGTTGATAGAGGGGTTCGGCTTTGCCGTACTGGCGTCGCATATAGAGCGCCGAGGCCAGGCCGTTGAGGGCATCCGCACGTAGCAGCGGGGCCTGGTCGGTGGCCGGCGCGGCGAGCACGTCGCGGTAACTGGCCTCGGCGTCCTTGAACTGTTTACGGGCCAGTTGCGTGTCGGCGAGGCTGGCGCGAATGCGGGCGGCCTCCAGGCTGTCCGGTCCGAAATGTTCGTCCAGCAGGGGGAGCAGTTCCCGGTAGCGTTGCGCGGCTTGTGCGTAATCACCGGCGGCGTGCAGGGACAGGGCTTCGTCGTTGAGGGCCTGGATGTGTCGCGGGTCGGCGGCCCGGGCCGGGTCGGCCAGGGTCAGGGCCAGGACCAGCAGCCAGGGCCGGATGTTCTTGGGCATGGATTTCTCCGCTCGTCGGCCCGCCCCGGAACGAAGGCCGGGGCGGGCCGGTTGGTCAGGGTTGTCTCACAGGCCGGGAATCACCAGCTGCTCGCGCTGATAGTGATAGTCGAACCACCAGTCGTCCCGTTCCTTGATGTTGAAGGACCAGCGGAAGTCCGCGTCGGAACTGATCATGCTGTAGTCCGACGGGCTGGCCAGAGCGAAATTCACCGATTCGCCTTCTCGAATCACCTGGCCCTCGCTGAGCCCCACCAGCCGGGCCTGGCCGGTGCCGCCGTAGGCGGTGCTGACCTCCAGGTCGGTGATGGTGTAGTCGCCCCCGGAGGCGGTCAGTTTGTACATCACCGTCAGGCCCTGGGTGGTGATGTCGTCACTCTGGTAGGGCAAGGTCACGGTGCTGTTGTTGCCCATTTCGCGGGTGGCCAGGTCCTCGGGGACGTCGCCGATGCCCACGGTCGCGCCGGTGTAGATGCCGCCGAGGCTGAGTTTCAGCGACGGGTAGGCATCCGCGTCGACGACCCGCAGGGTCAGCGATTGCGGCTCCGAGGTGTCCATGCCGTCACTGACCACCAGGGTCACGCGGTAGTCACCGGGCACGGTGGGGATGAGCCTCAGGTTTTCCGAGGTATAGGCGTCGGCCAGATTACTGCCCGCGGGCTGCTCGTCCAGGGTCCAGAGGTAATAGAGGTCGTCGAAATCCGGGTCGACCACCTGGGGCAGGATCATGGTGCTGATGCCGGTGGGGGCCGGCTGGGTCTCATCCATGCCCCAGTACGGGTAGAGCGGGTTGGTGTTCACGCCGGAGGAGCGGAACCCGGGCAGGTTCACGGTGGGCGGATTGTTCTCGGACTTGACCAGCAGGCGCCCGAACTGAAACGCGGAGGGACGGTTGGTGGCGCCCAGGGAATCGCGCACCGCCAGCATCACGATGTACATGCCGGGCTGGTCGGGGACGATGCCGGCGCGGGCGTTGTTCAGCACCGTGCCGTCCTGCAGGGTTACGTCCTGGTAGGTCAGCCCCGCGTTGCTGCCGTCGGGTTTGTCGAACAGGGTCCAGATGTATTCCAGGCGGTCGTCGTTGGGATCGCTGCTTTCGCGACCGTCGAACCAGCCGGGGGTGCCCACCAGCACGGTGCCGGAATCCACGTCGATGTGGGCCGAGGGCGCGCTGTTGGCGCCGGTGCGGGCGGTGAAGGTGCGTTGTTCGGGGGCGCTGTCCGCCTCGCCGTCGTTGACGATCATCTGGACGGTGTAGTCGCCTTCCACGCTGGGGGTGAAACTGAACGAGCCGCTGCCGCTGAGATCCTGGGCATCGTAACCGTCCGGGGTGGCGATCCATTGATAGCGCCGGTTGGCGCTGTTGATGCGGTTGCCATCCACGTCGTAGGAGTTGCCGCTGGCCCAGGTGGTGACCCCCAGCTCCACTTCATTGCTGTAGCGCCCGGTGTAGAAGCCGACATGGGGTTTCGGGAACCAGGTCGCCACCGGGGGGGTGTTGGCGGCGCCGGCGGGCAAGGTGACTTCGATGTCGGCGCTGCTTACGTCGCTGATGGAGGTGCCGTCATGGACCACCAGGTAGACGGTCCAGGTGCCCACCACGTCCGGGGTAATGGAGGGCGTGGCGGTGTCCGCGTCTTGCAGGGCGGTCTCCACGGTCAGCGAGGAGCCGCGTGGAATGCTCGCGACGCGGTCACCGCTTTCCGTGTTGGGCGTGAACAGGTACCAGCGATAGCTGAGCGGGTTGCCGTTGGCGTCGGAGCTGGCGCCGCCATCGAGGGTCAGGGTGGTGCCCCGCTCGACGGTGTAGGGGCCGCCGGCATCGGCCACCGGCCGGGCGTTGGCCTCGGCGGCGATGATGGTCACGGTGAGCGGTTCGCTGGTCTGCGCCTGATAGCGCACCGTCAACGTGGCGGTGTAGGTGCCGGCCACGTCGGTGTACAGGCTGGTCAGGGCGGTACCGGTATCGGCCAGGGTGGCGGTGCTGCCGTCGGGGGTCTCGGTGAGCTGCCACTCGTAGCTGAGCAGACTGGCGTCTCCACCGGTGGGCGGCAGGCTCTCGCCGCCGTCCAGAAGCACCGTGGTGCCGACCAGCTCGTTATGTTGTGTCCGCGCCACGGCCACCGGTTCCGGGTTGGTGGCGGTGATGGTGACCTGATCCTGGCCGCTGTCGGCGGTGCCGTCGTTGACCACCAACTGGGCCTGGTAGATGCCGGGCTGGTCGGCGACGAAGGTGGGGCGCTCGTCGGTGTCATCGGACAGTTCAGCGTCGCTGTTGGTCGGTTTGCGCGCCAGCGTCCAGGTGTAGCTGATGTCGGCGCCGCTGTTCGGCGAGCTGCTGGCGGAACCGTCCAGGGTCACGGTGGTGCCCATCTCCACGGTCTGGTCGCTGCCGGCGTTGGCGGTGGGTTTCTCCACGCCGCCATCGCTATCTCCTCCGCCTCCGCCACCGCCACCACCTCCGCCACAGGCGATCAGCAGCAGTGACGCGCACAGCAGGGCGCACGGTGTTTTCAGGAATTGCATGATGCTTTCTCCATCGGGTTCAGAGTGCTTAAAAATTGAGGGTCATGCCCAGTCGGGCGGTGCGTCCCGGCGCCGGGACCATGCCCAGGCTGAGCGCGTCCAGGTAGTACTGATCGGTGACGTTGTCGATGTTGAAATCGATGCTCAGGGTGTCGTTGTGTCGCCAACTGGCGTAGAGATCGACGATGCGGTAGTCGTGCCACGGCACCGGGCTGAGAAAACCGAGTGAGGTGTCGTCGTTGAAGGCCGGCGTTTCGGTGCGCCGCCCCATGAAGGTCACCCGGGTACCAATGTCCAGGCGGCGCCGGAACAACCGGCCGCCCAGGGTGGCGGAGGCGTGCCATTCCGGCGGAATCATGTTGTTGAAGTAGGAGTTGGCGACGCCGTAGTCGTTGCAGCGTTCGCGCCGGTAGCTGCCGTAGTGGCACACTTCGATATGGTCGTATTTGGTACCGGCGAGCTTCATGTAGGCGAAGCCGGCGTCGTATTCCAGGGTCAGCTCCACGCCACGTAGCGAGACGCTTTCGATGTTGCGCATCACGAACAGCTGGCGGTTGTCTTCCCACGTATTGGTGGACGTGCGGGTCAGGTAGTCCTCGGTCAGGTTGTCGAAGCGGGCCAGTTTGACGGCGAGCCGGTCGCCGCCCAGGAACAGGTCCCGGCCCAGGAAGTTGATGCCCACTTCCCGGTTGGTGGCATGCTCGGGTTGGAGCGGCACGTCCAGGGCCGGTTGCACCGACCAGCCCTGGGTGGCCTCGAACAGACTCGGCATGCGCAGCGCCTCGGCGTGCAGGGCATAGAACTGCAGACCGTTCATCCACGGCTCCCAGGTGACGCTGAACACCGGCGCGCTGCCGCTGTTCCTGGTGCGATAGCGGATCGGGTCGCAGGCGCCGTCGTTGTCGTTGTCCACGCAGAACACGCTTTCCACGTAGACTTCATCGATCACCTGGCCGTCGTCGTCGTAGAGTTTTTCGGTGTGCCCCTTCGGCACCACCAGCTTGTGATCGTCGGTTTCCACGCGGGTATAGCGAATGCCGGCGTCCAGGGTGAGCGGCCGGATCGGGCGCCATTGCCAGTTGAGGAAGGCACCCAGTTCGTCGCGGTCGCCGATGCGGCCATAGGCGGTGTTGAGATCCGGGTTGCCCGCCGCGTCCGCCGGCACCTCGGTATCGATGTCTTCCCGTTGCGCGGTGAGTCCATATTTGACGGTGTGGTCGCCCCACCAGGCGAACTGACTTTCGTTGTTCAGATCGCTTCCCCAGCGGTCATAGCGTTCCGGCGAGGGATTGGAGGTGAAGCTCTGGTAGACGTCCTCGGAGTAACTGCGATTAACGCTTGTGGTGTGCGTGTGCCAGAGGTTGAACTGCAGATCCAGCCAGGCGTTGTCGAGCGGGTCCCAGTCGTAGCGGCTGGTATAGGTATGAGCGGTGACGGTGCTGGGGCGGGTCTGCTTGATCTGGTCGAACCAGATCAGTTGCGAGGGCATCAGCTCGCCGTACTCGCTGTCGTAGCGCTGGTAGCTGAGTTTCCACATCTGGTCGGCGGGCAAATAGAAATTGCCCTTCAGCAGCAGGGTGTTGCTGCGATTGTTGCTGTTGACGATGCGCTCCTCGCCACGGAATCGGGACACCCCCTCACGCACCGCGGTGACTTCGGTATAGAACGGCAGCTCGCGGGTATCCAGTTGTACCTCGGGGGTGGGACCGTGGGCACCGGAGTAGTAGTTGCCTTGATCGCGCTGGGCATAGGCGGCGAGCAGATCGAAGTTTTCGAAACGGCGCGCGGCGGCGATGCTGCCGGCCCAACTGCGCATGTCGAACAGCCCCGGGCGGTCCATGCCCTGGTCGGAGCCGAAACTGTCGGGCAGGGCGTATTCGCCTTCGCAGAGGCTGGCCACGGCACAGTCGGTGCGGTAGACGGCACCGGTGCCGTTGATGCCGGACGGCGTGCCGGAGGGGGGCGGCGAACTGCTGTTGCCGATGGCGGTGCCGCGCAGCCGCAGGCCCCAGTCCTTGCCGGGCTTGATGATGTCATTGGCGTCGATGGTGCGCATGCTGACCACGCCGCCGGTGGCGCCGCTGGCGCCGGCGTCCATCACCGGACCCTTGTCGATGTCGATGCTGGCGATCAGATCCGGGTCAATGTAGGTACGTGACGATACCCCGGCGTAGCCCCGGTAAACGGTGGTTTCCTGGCGGGCGCCGTCGACCAGCACCGGCACCCGGCCCTGGCCCTGCATGCCTCGGATATTCACATCCAGACCACCGCTGTTGCGGTTTTCGCCCACCAGCACGCCGGGGGTGCCCTGGAAAATATCGCCCACCGAGGTGCCACGGAAACGTTCGATGTGACCGCGATCGATGACGCTTTTGGAGCCGGCGGTTTGGTAGGTGTAGTCGGAGGGCGCGGTGGCTTGTACCCGTACCGGTTCCAGGGTGGCGCCGGCCTGATCCTCCGGGTGGATGACGGCGGCGTTGGGGCCGGTGGCGCGCCAATCCAGCCCGGTGCCGACCAACAGCCGCGACAGCGCGGCCCCCGGTGGCAGGGCGCCGTTCACGCCGTGGGACTGGCGGCCCGTCGCCAGCTCCGAACGCACCGATACCTGCCAGCCGGATTGCCGGGCAAAGGCGCTGATGGCGCTTGCCAGCGGTTGCGCGGGAATCTGGAAATCCTGGCTGGAGGCGGCCGGTGCGGGATCGGTACCAGCGGCCTGGGCGCCTGTGGTGAATAGAGCGATCAGTACCAGCGCCAGCAGGTGGCATGGTAGCGATTGAGGCATGAAGCGGCTCTCCTGTCCTGGGTTCGAGAATGAGATTTATTCTCTTAAAACCCTAAGACGGAGACCGGGATGTTTTTTCCCAGAAAATTCTACTGAAACACCAATCGCGGCAGCGCCGGCAGGGACAGGATGCGGCCCTGGTGCGGTTGCACCAGATTGTCGAGGGCCTGTTCCGGCGCCGACAGATCAAAGGAACCGGTGACCCGCTGTTCGCCCAGGCGATCATCGGCGAGCAGAATGCCCCGGTCGTCGTAGCGCCGCAGAACGGCGATCACATCGGCGATGGCGGTGTCCACCACGAACAGCCGTTGTTGTTGCCAGGCGCCGACGTCCTCGACGGCCAGCCGGGCCTCGCGCACCTCGCCGTCGTGATAGCGCGACAGCTGCTGTCCCGGCCGCAGATCGGCCAGCCGGCGGTGCTGGTCGGCCACCCGCACCCGGCCACTGGCCACGCTCACGGTGTCCGACAGGGCGCCGATGGCGACATTGAAGCGGGTGCCGAGCACCGTGACATCGAGGGTGTCGGTGCGTACCAGGAAGGGATGGGCGGGGTCCCGGGTCACGTCGAAGAACGCCTCGCCGCGCAGCAGGGTGACACGGCGCCGGCCCTGGTCGAAATCGGTACGCAGGGCGCTGGCGGCGCCCAGATGAACCCGGCTGCCATCGGGCAGCGTGACCAGCCGGGTTTCCTCGGTGCCGGTGAGATAGTCGGCGCGCAGATGCAGCCACAGGGTCGGCAGCAAGGCCAGCAGCAGGCAGGCCGCCGCCGCCAGGGCGGCGCCCCGATACCAGCGACCGCGACGGGCCGGGCGCGCCTGCGCCGGCGGCGCCGGCTCGGCGGCGGGCAGGGCGCCGATCAGCCGCCAGGAATGGCGCGCGTGGCGCCAGGCGTCGCGGTGCTGTTCATCGGCGTCGAGCCAGCGCTGGTGCTGGTCGTGCAAGGCGACGTTATCCGGCTCTTCCTGCAGGCGCATCAGCCAGTCCATGGCCTCGCTGATGGCTTGTTCGCGCGGTGTCGGCGACGTCGTCATGGTTCCGTCCTGCTGGTCCGTGCCCGGATAAAAGAGGCTGATCATGATAGGTGCTTATCCCCTATATGACGAATGAGTCGGGGTAATTACTCAGGGAGATCGGCATTGTCGGAACCGGTCTGGTTGGCCCGGTCCAGATGCAGGGCCACCCGCACCAGGCCCTGATGCACCAAACGTTGGGCGGAGGAGGTGGAAATACCCAGCGCCTTGGCGATCTCCTGCAGGCGCGCGCCGCCCAGGCGATGCATCTCCAGCGCCTTGCGGGTGGTCTCCGGCAGTGCCGCCATGGCGCGGGCTACCTCATGGAGCTGTTCATCATTGATCAGGCTGCGTTCCGGCTCGGGCAGGGCACCGGGGGCCATCCAGCCCTGTGCGTCCTCTCCTTGTTCCTGGCGGTAGCGGTTCTCCACCGTCAGGCGGCGGGTCAGGTCCATGGCCAGATTACGGACGATGCGGTACAGATACTGCGCCGGCTGGCGCGGTGTGTTGGCATTGGCGAAACGCAGCCAGGCGTCCTGGACCACCTCCTCGGCGGTGGCCCGGCTGCCAGTGAGCGGCGTGGCGTAGTTGATCAGCGCGGCACGGTGCTCAAGGTAGACCCTGAGTTTGTCGTCGTCCGCGTGCATGCCGATCACCCCAAGTGCAAGTAGAGAAAAAGCGAAGCTGTTATCGCGACCGGACTTTATTTGTAATGAGAATCATTGTCAATTGACCAGTCCTGAAGCGGTGCCAGCCCGGCGGCGATCCGCAGGGTGTCCGGCAGCGATGCACTGAACATGGGGCCGTGGCCAAGACCGGGGTCGATGCGCCGGCGCACCGTCAGCGACGGGATGTCCGCCAGCTCGTCGCAGAACGACAAGAAGCGCTCGCTGGCCTGGCGGCGAAGCCGCTCCAGGGTGGCCGGATCGGCGTCGGCGGGGGCGCGCAGTTCCTCGCTGCCGCGCCGCAACCAGACCCGCGCCGGTTGTCCCGGCGGGGTCCCGGCAAGGCGTTCCAGGTGCGCGTTCAGCACGTTGTCGCCCCAGCCCAGGGACGGGCTGGTGGGGAAGTAGTCATCGAACAGGGTGGGGCGGCTGCTTAGCGCGAACAGGGTGAACAGGCCCCCGTAGGAATGTCCCCAGAGCGCGCGCCGGGTCGGATCGATGGCCACCGTATCCGCCACGCGCGGGACGATATGACGCTCGATGCGCTCGAGGAACCGTGCCGCGCCGCCGCTTTCCCGATCCGGATGACGGCGGTCGCGCGGGCGGGTGCCGTCCGGTCGGGGTGGCGTGTAGTCCCGTTGCCGGGCGGCGCCGTCGAACATCAGATCGGTATCGTAGCCGATCATCACCAGCACCGGCGGCCGGCCTTCGATCAGCGGCGCCAGCCACTCCTCGCGCAGGCGCGCCAGCGTCGCGTTGCCGTCCAGCAGGTAGAGCACCGGGTAACCGGCGGCGGGGGCCTCGGCACGGGGAATGGCCAGCCAGATGCGGTGGGCGCGGCGGTCGGGTCCGGCGTCCAGGCGCCAGCTTCGCAGCCGGTACCAGCGCGAGCCGGTGTCGGCCAGGGTGGTGCCCATGGTGCGGGTCATGTCCGGTCGCGCCAGCACGGTGGCGGGCAGCAACCCGACCCCGGCCAGGGCGGCGCACAGGGAACGGCGTCGGTGGTCGATGCTCATCAGAAATCCACCACCAGGCCGGCGTTGTAGCGGCGGCCGTCGAGGATGATCTCGAAGTCCTCGTTGGTGACCTGGCGATCGGTGAGGTTGTAGACCCCGGCCTTGAGGGTCAGGTGCTCGCTGGCGCGGTAGTTCAGGCCGGCGTCCACCAGCGAATAACCCGGCGTGCCTTCGGCCATGCTGACCCGGGACTGATAGTCCGAGGTGCGGCCACGATGATTGACCCGGGCCCAGCTTTGCAGCTTGTCGGTGGTTTGCCATTCCAGGCCGGCGTTGAACATGTGGCGGGGAATCTTGTTGAGTGGCTCGCCCTTGAATTCACCGGTGCGCTGTTCGGAATCGGTGTAGGTGTAGCTGGCGTTGAAGCGCAGATCGGTGGCCAGCCGCCAGGCCAGGGTGGCCTCCACGCCCTGCATGCGCGCCTCGTCCACGTTCATGCGGTTGCTGATGAAGTAATAGGCCTCGCCGGAATCGCTGCAATCCCAGGTGGAAGGGTCGTTGCGGTCCGAGGACGGATCGGATTCACACTCCCGGTATTCGGTGATCTTATCCTTGAAGTCGGTCTGGAACAGCATGACGCTGGTGGCGATGCCGGTGGGCAGGTCCAGGGCGAAGCCGGCTTCGTAGTTGATGCTGGTTTCCGGGTCCAGATCCGGGTTGCCCTTCATGATGGCGCGGGGCTGGCCGGCGGCGGACCAGGGGCCGCCGGTGACGCCGCCCCAGTCGTCGGCGGCTTCGCGCAGCGACGGCTGCCGGTAACCGGTGGATACACCGCCCTTGAGGGTGAGCGCCGGGGTCAGGTGGTGCACGGCATAGAGTCGGGGCGACACATGGTTGCCGAAGTTCTCGTCCTTGTTGAAGCGCAGGCCGCCGGTGAGCGACAGCGTGCGGGTCAGCCGCCATTCGTCCTCCAGGAATACCGCGTACTGCCAGCGACTGATTTCCGTGGCGTCGCTGGTGGGCAAACGGTTGGTGGCGTAGTCGGTGAGGTCCTCGTCCTTGTACTGGGCGCCGAAAGTAACGATGTGGCGGTCGCCGAAGTAGGTGGCCTGGGTATTGGCGATCAGGGTTTCCAGGGTGATGCCGTCGCGCAATTCGCCTTCCCGATCCGGGTTCTCGGTTTTTTCGTTCTGTACATAGGACTCGGTGCTCCAGGCGCCGAAGCGGCCTTCGTGGGTGAGGGCGGCGGTTTCCTTGTTGAAGCGCCGTTGCGAGGCTTCCGCGCCGGGCTCGTAGTATTTGCCCGGTGAGCCGTTACGCTCCTGGCGCACCTCGTCGTAGGACACCGCCAGATCGTTGCGGTGATCCGGCGTGAACACCAGTTTGGCGCCGCCGCCGCGTACCTTCTGCTCCTCGAAGCCCTCGAGAATGTCGTCTTCCTCGCGATGGCGGACCTGGCCGTTGACCTGCAGACCCAGTTTGTCCTCGAGCAACGGGCCGGCCAGGTACAGATCCGACTGGCGGGCGTCGCCGGATTCGCTGTTGTCCTGCAGGGTGACTTCGCTGCCGAAGGAACCCAGCCATTGTTTCTGTACCTTGCGGGTGATGATATTGATGACCCCGCCCATGGCCTCGGAACCGTACAGTGATGACATCGGGCCGCGAATCACCTCGATGCGTTCAATGGCGCGCAACGGTGGCAGGTAATTCTGCTCCAGGCCGCCGTCGTTACCGTTGGCGGTGGCTTCGCGACCGGACAGGCGGCGCCCGTCCACCAGGATCATGGTGTACTTGGCGGACATGCCACGCAGGCTGATGTCCTGGCGGGAGCCGCCGCCGGTGATGGTGACGCCGGGAATGTCCTTGAGGGCGTCGGTAACGTCCTGGTAACCATGGGTTTCCAGCTGTTCCCGGTCGATCACGGAAATCGACGCCGGCGCGTCGGCGATGTGCTGTTCGAAACCGGCGGCGGACACCACGGTGACCGCTTCGAGAACATGGTTGTCGGGCTGGGCCGCGTGGGCGGTCTGGGTGGCCAGGGCGACGCCCAGAGCCAGGGCGGTAACGGCGTGGGAGGGGTAAGTCACGATACAAATCCTTCTGAAAAGGCAAACCAAAAAAGCCGACGCCGGGGGCGCTCGGTAAGGCGGCTTTATAGAATATTGCCTCCCATTTGTAAATGAGAACCAGTTAGATTTGAGAGGGCAATGCCGGATGATGGCACCGTCAGGCGCGGCTGGAGAAAAGTGCCGGCCTGGGAGATGCTTGTGGTTTTTCCGGCTGTGAGGAGAAAGGCCATGGGCCAGTTTGATCGTATCGCCGAGCTGATGGGGCCGCCGTTTCTGAGGCTGCTGGGCGTGGAGACGGTGTCCATCGAAGCCGGTCGGGTGGTCTCCCGGTTACCGGTGCGCGAGGCGCTGCATCAACAGAACGGCTATGTGCATGCGGGGGCGGTGGGCACCCTGGCGGATCATACCGCCGGGGCGGCGGCGGGCACCTTGCTGGACGACGCCCACATGCCGTTGACCGCCGAGTACAAGGTCAACCTGCTGCGCCCGGCCCTGGGCGTGGCGCTGGTGTGCGAGGCCACGGTGCTGAAGGCCGGCCGCGCCATCACGGTGGCCGAATCGGAAGTATACGCCGAGGACGGGCACGGCCAGCGCAAGCTGATCGCCAAGGCCACGGTGACCCTGTCGATCGTGCCGGTGCGTTGAGCCAGGCCAGAACCACACCGCAGGAGCGGCTAAAGCCGCTCCCACGGTATTGTTGGGGCGGGGGTCAGTACACCTTGTAGGGCAGGAACTTGCCGGTCATCAGCACGCGCACGCGATCGCCTTTGGGATCTTCCTGGCGCTGGATGTCCAGATCGAAATCGATGGCGCTCATGATGCCGTCGCCGAATTCCTCGTGGATCAGTTCCTTCATGGCGCCGCCGTAGACGTGCACTGCTTCGTAGAGGCGGTAGATCAGCGGGTCCTTGTGCTGGGTGTCGGATTCGCCGCCCTTGTAGGGAACGATCTGCAGCCAGGCCACGGCTTCGTCGGACAGGCCGAACAGCTCGCCGACGACGGCGGCCTGCTCTTTGTTCATGGCCATCTGGCCGAGGCAGGCGGCGGTGGTCCATTCCTTGCTGTTGCCGACGGCGTCGGCCACCGCTTTCCAGGTAAGGCCCTTGGCGACCTTGGCGGCGCGGATCATTTCGGTGACTTGAGTGCGGTTACTGATCATGGTTGCGTCTCCATGGAGTGTGGGAAAAAGAGGGGAGTGTGGGATGAAAAATCAGGCGGCGTCCCGCCGTGGGGCGCGGCCCACCGTCAGGCTGGCGGTGACCTCGCCGTCGCGGCATTGACGCATGGCCAGGTAATCGTCGTCGTCGTGTTCCACCTCCCAGGCCAGGTCGGCGCTGGGAGCGCCGCGCAGCACGATGGGCAGGCGCCGGGTCTTGAGGCGCACCACCGGCGGCCGGTGGCCATAGCCCGGGTGGGGAAGATCCAGCAGATGGTGGGCAATGGCCTCCGCCTGCCGGGGGATCGGCTCGATGAAACGGCACGGCGCGCCGTCGATGCTGATGCAGTCGCCGAGGGCATGGATGCCCGGCTGGCTGGTGGCCAGGGTGTCCCCATCCACCACGATGCCCCGGTCGAAAGCGAGCCCGGCCTGGCGCGCCAGGCGTGGCTCGGTGACCAGGCCGGTGGCCGCCACCACTTGATCGACGTGCAGTCGGTGGCCGTCTTCCAGGGTGAGGTCACGGCCGCCGTCGGCGGCGCGCACGCCGGCTACCCGGGTGCCGCCCAGGAAGGTCACGCCCAGGTCCGCCAGGTGGCGGGTCAGGCGTCGCACCGCCGGGGCCGGCAGCAGATTGGCCAGCGGGCCTTGCTGCTGGTCGATCAGGGTCACGGCATGGCCGGCGTGGGCCAGGTCCTCGGCCAGTTCACAGCCGATCATGCCGGCGCCGACCACCGCCACCCGCCGGGCACCGCCGGCCAGGGCGGTTTGCAGGCCGGCCCAGCCATGCAGGTGGTTGATGCGCCAGCACAGGGTTTCCGGCAGCACCGGCGGCAGCGCCGGGCGGGCGCCGTGGGCCAGCACCAGAGCCCGGTAGGTGAGAGTGCCGCGGGTGGTGCGCAGCTGCTTGAGCGCCGGTGACAGCCCCACCGCGAAGGTGTTGGCGAGCAGGGTAACGCCCAGTCGGCGGGCGGCGTCGGCGCCGCTTTCCCGGGCCAGGGCCGGAGCGTCCAGACCCCGGCTCAGGGCCACCGACAGCTCCGGCTTGTGGTAGACGTCGCCCTGGCAGGCGGTGACCAGGGTGATGGGTACGTCCCGGTCCAGGGCGCGCAGCGCTTCCACCTGGCTCCAGCCGGCGATGCCGGCGCCCACCACCACGATGCTGTCGTCCACCGGCCGCGCCGCCGGCGCCTGCGGCGGATTGATCGCGGCGGCGGGCGGTTCGTAAAGCTCGAAGTCGCTTTTACCGACGCCGCACAGCGGGCATTCCCAATCGTCGGGGATGTCCTCGAAGCGGGTGCCCGGTGGCAGGCCGCCGTCCGGGTCGCCCTGCTCCTCGTCGTAGATCAGGCCGCAGGCCAGGCAGATGTATTGGCGCCAGGGGCGTTGCGATGCGCTCATGATGCCGCCTCCTCGGGCCAGTCCTCCCGGCACAGCCGGTCCATTTCCCAGCGCAGGTGCTTGATCGCCGGGGTGACGATGGCCACGAACTGGGCCTCGCGCAGGCGCCGCTGGGCGGCGGCGGACAGTGCATAGCCCCGGGCGCCCTGGTGCAGCATGGCGGACTGGCTGGCGCGCAGGGCGAACTCGGCGCCCTGGGTGCGCAGGTCGAGCACGTCCAGCAGGTAATCGCGGCTGGTGTCGTAGGGGGTGGCGGCCAGACGCACGGCGCGGGCTTCCAGATCCTCCATTTCCGCGCGCAGTGCTTCCGGGCGCTGTTCCAGGAACTGGTTGACGTGGCCGAGCTGGCCTTCCACTTCCAGGATCGAATCCAGGCTGCCCTGGGCCACGCCCAGGGCCATGCCCGCCTGCAGCAGGATGAAGCCGGCGCGGATGCGCGCCACGAACGGCTGCGCCGGGTCGGCGATCAGCCGCTCCGTGCCCACCGGGTAATCCTCCAGGCGGATGCCCCAGGTGCTGCTGCCTTCCATGCCGGCGAAGGCCGGGCAGGGGCGCAGCTCCACGTCGTCGTCGCAGTCCAGCATGAACATGATTTCGCCTTGGTCGCCGCCCTGGTCGTCGTGGACCCGGGCCAGGGCGCCGCAGTACTGGCCTTTCTGGATATGGCTCACCCAGGGCAGTACGCCGCTGACCCGGTAACCGCCCTGGCCGTCGGGCCGGGCGCGCAGGGCCATCCGTTCAATGCCGGAGAGCGCCTTCATGGGGTTGGACAGGGCGGTGCCGCCGAAGCGTTCGCCGCGCCGGTGGGCTTCCAGGCGCTCCCCGGTCAGGGCCGGGTTGCCGGATTCCGCCATGTACAGGGCGCACACCTGGTGGGTCCACATCAAAAAGCCGGTGGTGCCGCAATGGCGGCTGACCCGCTGCATGGCGGCGATGGCCAGATCGAAGTGGCCACCGCGATCCGCCAGGTGCGGATCGAGGGCGCCGGCCTCGCCCAGGGCCCGGATGATCTCCAGGGGGTAATGGCCTTCCTGGTCAATGCGGTAGGCGAGGGCGGCGAGCGGGCCGGCGGCGATCTCCTCGACCCGCTCAAGCAGGGCGGCGTCGCTGTCCGGCGGCGTGACATCAAGGGGTTGGGCGCTGTTCATGGGCTCCTCCCGGGGCGCCGGCACGAGGCCGGAGCCGCTGTGTGTGGATCGGGCCGGTTACTCGGCCAGGGCGATGTCGAAGGCGATCGGGTTGCGCATGGTGTTGGCCACCGGGGAGTAGTAGTTGGCCTGCTGGACGATCTCGTCCAGCTCTTCGCGGCTGGCATCGCCTTCCACCACCACGCGCACGCGGATTTCCTGGAACCCCATTTGCGAGGGGATGCGGTGGGCGCCACCGGCGCCCCAGGCGGCGGTGTTGCCAATGTCGCCTTCAAGGAACAGTTCCAGGCGGGACAGTTTCACCTTCTTCCAGGTGGCCACCGCGGTGATGCCCACGGCCAGACAACCGCCCAGGGCGGACAGCACGATTTCACCGGGGGCCGGCGCGGTGTTCTGGCCGAACAGATGCAGCGGCTCGTCCACCACCACCGGCTCATGGTCGCCCACGTAGCTGAGCGTGCGGTACTGGCCCTCACAGATCGTGTGGACCTTGTTGGTGCCCCGGTTTTCCGGGTTGGCGCGGCCTTTTTCGGCGAAGCCCTCAAGGCCGTCGCGGTCGATCGGGCGCAGGTAGGTGCTGACGGTAGTGGCGGTTTGCGTGCTCAAGGGACATCTCCTTCATGGGTCGTTGTAACGGGGCGGAACCGGCGCGGTCCGCCATCACGAAGGGCCCTATCGCAAGCGCTGTGCCAGAAGCGCTGTCGCGCCACGCCCGGCCCGGGGCAGGGAGGGGAAAAGGCAGGGAAAACAAGCCGTTGGCGGCGATGAAACGGAACGCCGGGGGCGCCGGGCGCCGGAATCACGGGACTCTCGGCATTCCCGTGGGGCGGGACGAAGCGCGACAAACAGAAACAATGTCCGGTTTCGTTGCCGATCATTGTCCGGTTGCCGTCGCGGCGCTTCGGTGCCCCGTTAGCGGGCTGTTTGAGCGGCGACAAAGGCCAACAAAGCCGACAATGTCCGACTTTGTCGTTCCTGGCGGGCCGCCCCGGCCCCGGCCTCTGCACGGCTTCGGCGCCGGCGTGCCGCCGCGAGAGCCGCGCCAAGTGCCTGTTATCAAGGCGTTTTCGGGCCTGGGGGCCGGTCCGGTCGATGGCCCGCCACCGTCCCGCCCGGTGAGCTGGCATGGAACCTGCTCTTCACACTGCGTCGACCCGTTAAGGGGTCCGTTGCAAACCGGAGTACGCAGATGGGAGCCACCATTAGTCTCAACGCCATCAGTCACCGCTATAAACCCGGGGCGGCCACCGTCCTCGAGGACATTGACGACCAGATCAAAAGCGGTGAACGGGTGGTGCTGATCGGACGCAGCGGGTGTGGCAAGTCCACCCTGCTGCACATGATCGCCGGATTGCTGATGCCGTCCGACGGTTGCGTCAAGATCGGCGGCCGGCAGATCACCCGGCCTTCCGCCAAGTGGAACATGATGTTCCAGAAACCCTCCCTGTATCCGTGGATGAATGTGCGCGACAACGTCGGCCTGGGCCTGCTGTTCGCGGGCGCCTCCAAGGCGGACATCGCCGAACGGGTGGACCAGTTGCTGGAGATGGTGGGCCTGGCCGACAAGAGCCGGGTCAATGTGCAGAGCCTGTCCGGTGGCCAGCAACAACGGGTGGCCCTGGCCCGGTCCCTGGCCACGCGCCCGGACGTGCTGCTCCTTGATGAACCGTTTTCCGCGCTGGATGCCTTTACCCGCGCCAGTCTTCAGCAGGAAGTGGCGGGCATCTGCGGCGAGCTGGGCATCACCCTGGTCACCGTTACCCACGACATCGACGAAGCCATCCTGATGGCCGACCGGGTGCTGATCATGGCCCAGAACCCGGGCCGCATCGAAAGCCGCCTGGAGGTGGGGCTGCCCTGGCCCCGGGACCCGGCCTCCAATGAATTCCAGCAGCGCCGGCGGGCGTTGATGGACCTGTTCCAGCAAACCGACAGCGTCACGCCGCTGCCGGAAAAGGACCGCGATGGCGGCCGTTTGCGTCGCGTCAGCAACGGCTGACCGCCTTCAATCCCGAGGAGAGCGATTCATGAGTGATTCATCCCACCACCACGACGACGATCAGGTCCTGCCCACCTGCGAGTCCTGCGACACCGGGCTGAGCCGGCGTGATTTCATGCGCGACATCGTCGCCGCCACCAGTGCCGGCATGTTCACCGCCGGTGGCCTGGGGCTGAGCCGGCAGGCGTTCGCCGAGGAACAGGACCCGGTGCTGCGCATCGGCTATATCCCCATCGTCGACGCGGCGGTGCTGCTGGTGGCCCATGCCCGCGGCTATTTCGAGGAAGAGGGCGTGAAGGCGGAACGGCCCACCCTGATTCGCGGCTGGTCGCCGTTGGTGGAAGGCTTCGCCAGTGGCAAGTTCAACCTGGTGCATTTCCTCAAGCCGATCCCGATCTGGATGCGTTACAGCAACGATTTCCCGGTCAAGGTGATGTCCTGGGCCCATGTGAACGGTTCCGCCATCGTGGTGGGCCGCCATACCGACGCCGAGGAGTTCGCCGACCTGGGCGGCACCCAGATCGCCGTGCCGTACTGGTACTCCATGCACAATGTGGTGCTGCAGATGGGCCTGCGCCAGGCCGGCCTGACCCCGGTGATCAAGGGGCAGGGCGAGCCGCTCGGGCCCAAGGAAGTGAACCTGCAGATCATGCCGCCGCCGGACATGCCCGCCGCCCTGGCGGCGCGCAAGATCGATGGCTACATCGTCGCCGAGCCCTTCAACGCCGCCGGCGAACTGCTGGCCGGCGGCAAGGTGCTGCGCTTCACCGGTGACATGTGGAAGAACCACCCCTGTTGCGTGGTGTGCATGAACGAGAACCAGGTCAACGCCAAGCCGGTGTGGACCCAGAAGGTGATGAACGCCCTGGTGCGCGCCCAGAACGACGCCCAGCAAAACAAGGCCGAGGTGGCCCGGCTGTTGTCCCGGGATGGCGAGGGTTACCTGCCGATGCCGGCCAACGTGGTGGAGCGCGCCATGACCCACTACAACCCGGCTGACTATGAGCACCCGGACGCCATCCGCCACCCGGAATGGCACACTGGCCGGGTGGATTTCCACTCCTGGCCGTACCCGTCCGCCACCCGCTTCATCGTCGAGCAGATGAAGGACACCCTGGTCAGCGGCGACACCGGTTTTCTGCAGTCCCTGGACCCGGAGTTCGTGGCCGGCGATCTG
This sequence comes from Alloalcanivorax sp. C16-2, assembly GCF_046507615.1. Lineage (NCBI taxonomy): Bacteria > Pseudomonadati > Pseudomonadota > Gammaproteobacteria > Oceanospirillales > Alcanivoracaceae > Alloalcanivorax > Alloalcanivorax sp. C16-2. The sequence continues at coordinate 150,519 of NZ_JBKFTL010000003.1, forward strand.
GTCGATGACCGTTTCGTGCGCAAGTCGCTGATCGCCTTCCCCGCCGGCAAGAAGGACGACGACGACCCCTTTGTCCGGGAAGAGGTGATCCGCGTATGAATACCCTCGCTTCCCGGGCCCGCCCCGCGGCACCGGCCTGGCCGGCGCTGTGGCGCCGGGTGGCGCCGCTGGCCTGGCCGTTGGGCGGCATCGCCGTGATGCTGTTCGTCTGGTGGCTGGGTGGGCTCTACCTGGCCAGCAACCCGGAAACGATGATGTTCGCCAACTTCGCCCCCGGGCCCACCTTCGCCGCCCTGTGGCGGATGCTCGGCGAGACGGCGCTGTGGGACGCCATCGGCGCCAGCCTTTATCGCATTGGCGCCGGGTTGTTCTGGGGCGCGCTGATTGGCATTCCCCTGGGCATCCTGATCGGCTATTTCTCCCTGGCCATGCGCATGGCCAACCTGCCGTTCCAGTTTCTGCGCATGATCAGCCCGCTGGCCTGGATGCCCCTGGCGGTGCTGATCTTCGACAGCTGGGACGGCGCCATCGTATTCCTGATCCTGATGGCGGCGCTGTGGCCGATCGTGTTTTCCACCGCCCACGGCGTCAAGCGCATCGACCCGGGCTGGTTCAAGGTGGCCCGCAACCTGGGCGCCGACAGCCTGCAGATGCTGCGCCGGGTGATCCTGCCGGCGGTGATGATGGACATGATGGCCGGTATCCGCCTGGCGGTGGGCGTGGCCTGGGTGGTGCTGGTGCCGGCGGAATACCTGGGCGTCACCAGCGGCCTGGGCTACGCCATCAACGACGCCCGTGACACCCTGGACTACGCGGCGCTGACCGCGGTGGTGCTGGTGATCGGCGTGATCGGCTACGCCCTGGACAGCGTCTGCGTGATGTTGATGCGGCGTTTCAACTGGCAACTGGAGGGCTGATGCTCGACGGCGGGCTGCCGGCCCCGGACGGGGCCGCCGGCGACGAGGACGTGGATCTCACCGTGCTGCGCGAAGCGGCACGGCTGATCGGTCGCGCCGAATCGCCGGAACTGGCGATCAGTGGCATCCTGCGGCTGCTGTCGCAGATGCTGGGCCTCAACCGCGCCCGGGTGATGCTGCCACGCATCCACGATCCGGGCCTGACGATTCGCTACGCCTACGGCCTCACCGACGAGGAGCGCGAGCGTGGTCAGTATCGCGCCGGCGAGGGGGTGGCCGGTCGCGTGATGCGCACCGGTCAGGTGGCGGTGGTGCAGGACATTGATCAGGAGCCTCTGTTCCTGGGTCGCGCCGTGCGCCGCCGCACGCTGCCCGATGAAATCGTCGCCTACATCGCCGTGCCGCTGATGGACGGTGGCGTGCCCATGGGGGTGCTGGCGGCGCACCGCTTGCGGCAGCGGCCACGCAAGATCGATCGCGACCTGGGCACCCTGCAGACCATCGCCGTGTTCATCGTCCAGATTCTCAAGTTCAATGCCTTGCTGGAGGAGCGCACCGCCCACCTGCGCGACGAGAACCGCCAGCTCAAGGACGCCCTTAGCAGCGCCCAGCCGGCCCACGGCATTCTCGGCGAAAGCGAGCCGTTGCGCGTCGCCCTGCACAACGCCCTCAAGGTGGCGGACACCGAAGTGACGGTGCTGATCACCGGCGAGTCCGGCACCGGCAAGGAGCGTTTCGCCGAACTGCTGCATGACCAGAGCGGTCGCCGCGACGGTCCTTTCCTGGCCATCAACTGTGCCGCTATCCCCGAGCAACTGCTGGAATCGGAACTGTTTGGCCACGAGCGCGGCGCCTTCACCGGCGCCAACGCCGCCAAGAAGGGCAAGATCGAAATGGCCGACGGCGGCACCCTGTTCCTGGACGAAATCGGTGACATGAGCCCGGACCTGCAGACCAAGCTGCTGCGGGTGCTGGAAAAGCGGGTGATCCAGCGGGTCGGCGGCAATCGTGATATTCCGGTCACGGTGCGCATTCTCGCCGCCACTCATAAGAACCTGCAGCAGGCGGTGAACGAGGGCCGTTTCCGGCTGGATCTGTATTACCGTCTCAATGTATTCCCGCTGCATCTGCCGCCCTTGCGCGAGCGCCGGGGCGACGTGCGTTTGCTTACCCGGCACTTCCTGTACCGCACCAACCGGGAGTACCGCCGTAATGTGGTGCTCGGCGAAGGTGTGCTGGAGCGGCTGGAAAGCTACGCCTGGCCCGGCAACATCCGTCAGTTGGAAAACATTCTGCGCCGCGCGGTGCTGATGGCGCGCAGCGACCAGGTGTCCGCCGCCGACGTGGAGGCGATTCTGGCCCAGGAATCGAGCATCGGACAAAGCGTGCCGGCACCGCTGGCCGACGGCCCGCGGGCCACGGCGACGACACCGCCAGCGACCATCACGCCGCCCCCGTTGCCGGCGGCGCGGCCCTACCGCCGGGTGCGCGAACAGGACGGCGACATGTTGCTGGGCGCCCTGGAGGAGGCCGGTGGCAACAAGGCGAGGGCGGCTCGGGCGCTGGGCATGACGCCGCGCCAGTACCGCTATCACCTGGATAAACTGGGCCTGTCTAAAGCCAGCGATTCATAATCAGGCAGGCGGTCAGGTCGCCGGTGACGTTGAGCGCCGTGCGGCTCATGTCCAGCAGCCGGTCCACGCCCAACAGGATTGCCACCCCCTCGGCGGGAATGCCCAGCCCGCCGAGCAGGGTGGCGAGGATGACGATACCCACCCCGGGGGTACTGGGGCTGCCGATGGACGCGCCCACCACGGTGATGATCAGCAGCGCCAGGGTGGCCGGTTCCAACTGCACGCCGAACATCTGCGCGATGAACACCGCAGCCACCACCTGATAGAGGGCGGTGCCGTCCATGTTCACGGTGGCGCCCAGCGGAATGATGACGCCGGCCACCTGCGGTTTCACACCCAGCTTGTCCTCGGCGGTTTTCAGCGATAGCGGCATGGTGGCCGCCGAACTGGAGGTGGAAAACGCCAGCAACTGAGCACCGCCCACCTGCTTGAGAAAATGCAGCGGCGAGGTTCGCCCCAACACCGCCACCAGCAGCAGATAGAACGCCAGCAGCACCGCCAGACCGGCCAGCACGGTGAAAATATACGCCGACATGCCGGCCAGGGCGGTGGCGCCGGCGCGGATCACGAAGTCGGCGATCAGCCCGAATACCGCCGCCGGCGCCAGGAACATGGCCCAGCCGACGATCTTCAACGATACCTGCTGCACCGATTCCAGCAGTCGCGTCAGGGTGCGGGTGCGCAGCCGGCCGAGGGCGGCGATGGCGGCGCCGGCGAAGATCGAGGCGACCACGATCTGCAGCATGTTGTTGTGCAGGCTGGCCGCCGAGATGCTGGCCGGGATCAGATTGGCAATGGTGTCCGCCAGGCTGGCACCGGTATCCGGGGCGGCCCCGGCGATGTCCAGGGACGCCTGGCTGGGAGGCAGGTTGAGCAGGTCCTGCTGCACGTAGTCGCCGGGCCGCAGCCATAACGCCAGGGTCAGGCCGATGAGCACCGCCACCGTGGTGGTGGCCACGAAGTAGGGCACGATGCGCACCGCCGCCCGGCGCAGAAAGTCGGCGTCGCCGGCGCTGGTCAGGCCGAGAATGATGGAGGTGGCCACCAGCGGAATCACCACCATCTGAATCATGTTCAGGAACAGCGCGCCGGGCAGTGTCAGCCACTCACCCAGGGCGGCGGCGGTGGCGCCGTCCAGCGCCAGCGGGCCGCCGCTTTCCGGCGACAGCGGCAGGCCCAGGGCCACGCCCAGCACCATGGCGATCACGATCTGCAACCACAGACGGGTGCGGATCAGGGCACTTACTTCACGAATGGAAAGAGACTGACGCAACGGCGCTCCTCGGTGCTGAATCACGGACGGCTGGGATGCGTCTAACGATAGCGTCTTCCCGCCGGCTGGCAAGACGCCATGGGCGACGCACGGCGAAATGAGCAACGGGAGGGTGAAGCGCCCCGCCTTTTGCGCCTAAACTGCGTTTTTTTGGGGACTCACCGGAAAACAGCCATGGCCGAATTGGAATTCTGGTTTGATTTCGCCAGCCCGTACGCCTACCTGGCGGCGGAGACGATCGAGCCCGCCGCCGCCGACGCCGGCGTGATGGTACGCTGGAAGCCCTTCGTGCTGGGACCGATCTTCCAGGAACAGGGCTGGACCGATTCGCCGTTCAATCTGTTCCCCGCCAAGGGCCGCTACCTGTGGCGCGATCTGCAGCGCGAGACCCGCCGGTTGGGAGTGCCCTGGCAAAGGCCCACCCGGTTCCCGTTCAACAGTGCCCTGGCCACCAAGACCGCCACCTGGATCGAGCCGGACGAGCGCCTGCCCGCATACTGCCGGGCCTTGTTCCGGGCCGGCTTCGCCGAGCGTCGCGACCCGGCCACGCCGACGGTGGTATCGGCCTGCCTGCGTGCCGCCGGCCTGGACGACGCTCCCCTGGAGCGGGCCCTGGCCGAGGGCGGTGGCCAGCGACTGCGCGCCGACGTCAATCGGGCCCGGGACCTGGACATCTTCGGTGCGCCGTCCTTCGTGGTCGGCGGCGAATTGTTCTGGGGCAACGAGCGCCTTGCCTCGGCCCTCGAGCGCGCCTGGACCAGCCCCACCCTGGACCGCCGGTCGCCTCCGTAGGAGCCGCGCGGGACGCTACCTCGAAGCGTCTCGGTGTGGGCCCCTTTCCGAGACGCGGCCCGAATGGAAAACCCCACCAAAGCGTGGGTGGAACTACAGGTTTTCGATGTCGTCGAGCAGCGCCTCGGCGCGCTGGAGAATGGCCCGGCGCCTGGCCGGCGCCATGCGCTCCCAGGCCTTGTACACCATGCCCATGCGCGGGTGCTTTCCGAACCGCCCCCGGTGGCGCTGAATAAAGTGCCAGTAGAGGCTGTTGAAGGGGCAGCTGTTGTCCTCCTCGGCGCTGCTCACCTTGTACCGGCAGGCGCCGCAGTAATCGGACATGCGCTGGATGTACTTGCCGCTGGCCGCATAGGGTTTGGAGCCCAGGTAGCCGCCGTCGGCGTGCATCACCATGCCCAGGGTATTGGGCAGTTCCACCCATTCATAGGCGTCCACGTACACCGCCAGATACCACTCATGGATCTGCTTTACCTCCACGCCCAGCAGCAGCGCCAGGTTGCCGGTGACCATGAGCCGCTGAATATGATGGGCATAGGCGTGCTCCCGGGTGGCGCGCACCGCCTCCGCCACGCAACGCATTTTGGTCTCGCCGCTCCAGTAGAACCAGGGCAGGTCGGCGTGGCTGGCGAGCCGGTTCTCTTCCTTGTAGTCCGGCATCAGCAGCCAGTAGATGCCACGCACGTATTCGCGCCAGCCGAGAATCTGGCGAATAAAGCCCTCCACCGCGTTGAGCGGCGCGCGCCCCTCCCGGTAGCAGCGTTCCGCCGCCTCGCAGACCTTGAGCGGGTCGAGCAGGCCGGCGTTGAGGTACGGGCTCAGCAGGCTGTGAAAAAGGAAGTCGTCGCCCTCGGTCATGGCGTCCTGGTAGTCGCCGAAGTGGGGCAGGGCCTGCTCCAGAAAATGGGCCAGGGCTTCCTCGGCCTGGGTTTCGGTGACCGCGAACCAGAACGGCTCCAGATCGCCGAAGCGGTCCGGGTAGTGTTCGGCCACCAGGTCGATCACCTGACGGGTGGTGGCGTCCGGTTCGAAGCGTGCTGGCCCCGGAAGCCGCAGCTTGCCGTCGTAGCGCTTGCGATTGTCGGCGTCGAAATTCCAACGACCGCCCACCGGCTCACCGTCCGGCTCCATCAGCAGGCCGGTATGGCGGCGCATTTCCCGGTAGAAAAACTCCATGCGCAACTGCTTGCGGCCGGCGGCCCAATCGCGGAACGTCTCGGCGCGGCACAGAAAACGGCGGTCTTCCAACAGCCGTACCGACAGGCTCAGCCGTTGCGGCCAGTGCCGTTTCATGGCCTCGCGCAGGCGGTATTCGCCGGGTTCGGTGACCAGCAATTCGCCGGCGTCGAACTCCCGGGCGCTTTTCAGTACCGCGTCACACAGGTCACCCAGCCCCTGGTCCAGCCCGTGGTAATCCACCGTCCAGCCCTGGCGGCGCAGGCGCGCGGCGAAGTGGCGCATGGCGCTGAACAGGAACACCAGCTTCTTGCGGTGGTGGGGCACATAGCCGGCTTCCTCGCGCACCTCCGCCATGACAATGCGGTCGCGGGCCGGGTTGCCCTCGGCCAGGCTGCTCAGGCCGGGGCTGAGCTGGTCGCCGAGAATCAGAATCAAGCGGGGTCGGGGCATGGGACTTCCAAATGGTGCATCGCGCTGGTGGAAGCCCCAGCATAGCCGGTGGCCATCAACGGCGAGTCAAGCCGCCGCCGGTCGGTATCAGTCGAGCCGCTTGTTGACGCGCAGAATGGCCACGCCCAGCGCCACCACCGAGAACACCGTCAGCGCCAGCAGTTCCGGCCACAGCGATGACAGGTCGGCACCGCGCAGCATGATGCCACGGCTGAGCCGCACGAAGTGGGTGAGCGGCAGAATCTCGGCGAACCATTGCGCCGGCCTTGGCATGCCCTCGAACGGGAACATGAAGCCGGACAACAGAATTTGTGGCAGGAAGGTGAAGATCGCCGCCTGCATGGCCTGGAACTGGCTGCGCACCACGGTGGAGATCAGGATGCCCAACGCCAGGCTGGCGACGATGAACACCAGCGCCGCCAGGTACAGGTCCAGCAGCGGGCCGCGCACCGGTACCTGGAAGATCAGCTTGCCGAGCAGTAGCACCAGGCTGGTCTGGATCAGGCCGATGGCGATGAACGGCAGCACCTTGCCCAGGGTCAGTTCCGCAGATGACAACGGTGTGGTGATCAGGAACTCCTGATTGCCGTGCTCCCGTTCGCGCACCAGGGCAATGGCGGTGAACATCACCATGGTCATGGTCAGAATCACGCCGATCAGGCCGGGCACGGTGTTCAGCGGGGCCTCGCGGTCCGGATTGTAGTAAGCGACCACCGCCACCTGCGCCGCTGGCGGGCTCAGTGATTGCCCGTTCAGATAGGCGCGCACCGGGAACTGGCTGAGCTGGCGGGCGGCCTGCTGCACCACCTGGTCGGAGCCATCCACGATCAGCTGCAACGGCGGCTGGTCGGTGGTCAGACGGTGCTCGAAATCCGCTGGCACCACCAGGATCACCTTGATGTCGCCGGCGCGCAGCAGGCGCTGGGCCTGGTCGGCGGTGGTTGGAGCGTGCAGGAAATCGAACACCCGCGCCTGATGCAGTTCATCGATGACCTGGCGGCTGCGGCTGCTGTGCGCCTGGTCGACCACGGCGGCGGGCAGGTGGCGCACGTCCATGTTGATGGCGTAGCCGAACAGCAGCAGCTGCATGATCGGGATGCCCACGATCATGGCATAGGTGAGCCGGTCCCGTTTCAGTTGGCGCAGTTCCTTGGTGACCACCGCCCACAGGCGCCGGGGGCTGAATCCGATCATCACTGCGCCTCCCCGTGCCGGGCGCGGGCCAGGGTGGCGGCCACGAACACGTCTTCCAGGTTAACGTCGGTGACGTTCACCCCGGCGTCCGGGTCCACCGTGCGTACCCGCTGGCGCACCGGCGCGAGGGCGGCCTCGTCGTCCACCAGTACCCGCAGGGTGGCGCCGATCTGGGCGCAGGAGCGCACTCCTTCCAGGCCGTCCAGGGCATGCTGGGCGCGGCGCGGGCGGTCGGTTTCCACCAGCAGGGAGACCGCCTCCATCCGTTGCTTGAGCTGGTCCGGGCTGCCCTCCGCCACGAGCTCGCCCTGCTGCAGGATGGCCAGCCGGTGGCAGCGTTCCGCCTCGTCCATGTAATGGGTGGACACCAGCAGGGTGGTGCCGCTGTCCGCGAGGCCGAACAGCACGTCCCAGAAATCACGTCGGGATTGCGGGTCCACCGCGCTGGTGGGCTCGTCGAGAAACAGCAGTTCCGGTTCGTTGAGCACGGCGGCGGCCAGCGCCAGCCGCTGGCGCTGGCCGCCGCTCAGGGTGCCCGCCAGTTGCTCGCTGAGGGCTTCCAGGCGGTAGGTCTGGAACAGCTCGTCGAGCCGCTGGCGCCGGCGTGCCCGGGACAGCCCGAACAGTCGCGCCACGAATTCCAGGTTTTCGCGTACGCTCAGATCCCGGTACAGGGAAAAGCTCTGGGTCATGTAGCCGATGTGCTGCTTGAGTGTCTCGGCCTGGCGGGGGATGTCCAGATCGAGCACCCGGATGTCGCCGTCGCTGGGCAGCAACAGACCGCACAGCATGCGGATGGTGGTGGATTTGCCACAGCCGTTGGGGCCGAGGAAACCGTACACCTGGCCGCGCGGCACCGACAGGTCCAGGTGGTCCACGGCCACCAGGTCGCCGAACCGACGGGTCAGGCCCCGGGTTTGGATCGCGGGGCTGCCCGGGTTATCGCTCATCACCGTCTTCCGCCGGCCAGGCCTGGCAGGGCAGCCCGGCGGGCAGTTGCCGCGCCGCCTCGCCCTGCAATACCAGCTCCGCCTGATAGGAGAGCCGGTTGGCGTCGTCGCCGGTGAGTGCGTAGTAGGGGGTAAAGGCAGGCTCGCTGCGCACACTGCGCACGACGGCGTCGAACGGCGTGTCGACGCCGTCGACGCGCACCCGGTAGCGGTCCCCGGGATGGATCGAAGCCCGTCGTGGCTCGGAGATGAACACCCGCGCATAAGGTGCCGCGCCGGCCAGCAAGGTGACCAGGGTGGCGCCGGTGGTGGGCTGATCGCCGAGGCGATGGGGCAGGGCGTCCACCCGGCCCGGCGCCGGCGCGATCACGTCCAGCCGCTGGCGACTGATGGCCAGGCCCACCACCCGGGCGGTGGCGCTGTCCACCGCCGCTTCCGCCTGTTCAAGTTGCTCCGGGCGGGTGCCGTGCAGCAACTCGGTGAGGCGGGCCTTCTGGGCGTTGACCCGGGCCTCGGCGGTGTCGAAGGCGTTGCGGGCATCGTCCAGGCCGGCTTGGGCGAGCGCGCCCCGTTCTTGCAGGGAGCGGGCCCGGCGCAGGGCGGTGCGGGCGGTGTCGCGGTCGCTTTCCGCCTGGGCCAGTTCCGCCCGGGCGGCATCCACGGTTTCCGGCCGGGCGCCGTGGCGCAGCTCTTCCAGGCGGGCCTGTTGCTGGCGCAGGGTGGCCCGCGCTTCGTCCAGCCGTGCCTGGGTTCGGCGCGGGTCCAGGCGCAGTAATAATTGCCCCGCCTCGACCCGCTCGCCCTCCCGAACCGACAACTCCACCACCGGTTCCGAGGCTTCCGCGAGGATATCGACCCGGTCCCATTCCAGGGTGCCAGGCAGCGTCTCCGGTTCGGCGTCGCAGGCGCTCAACAGGGCCAGGGACAGTGCCACGGCGACAAATCGAATGGCCACGGCGGCAAATCGAATGGCCGTCTTGGCGAACAGAACGGCGCCAGTGGTTTTCATGGTGGTCCCCCCAGGCCCCGGTCGAGCAGGGCCAGCACATGGTTGATCAGATCCTCGGTGCGGATGTCGCCGTAATCAGGCAGCCGTGACCAGATCGGTCGGGAGGCCAGGGTGAACATGGTCAGGCCGATCAGGGAAATGGGAAACAGGCGCGGCTCGAGATCCGGATTGAGGTCACCTTCCGCCTGACCCCGGGCCACCAGTTCGCCGAGCTGGCGGAACAGCCGGGGCGCGTCGCGTTGCATCAGCAGGGGGCGGAGCTGGCCCTCCCGGGAGATGATTTCCTTGATCCACAGAGGCGGCAGCCAGGGCGCCGCGTCCACGGTGACGATCAGGTGGCGGGTCAGCTCGACGATCACCGCCCGTGCCGGTCGCGACGGCGGGGCGTTCAGCACCAGGGTGATGGCCGGCGCCATCAGGGTCAGGATGCGCTCCTCGACGATCGCCTCCAGCAGGCGTTCCTTGTTGCCGAAGTAGTAGTGCATCAGCGCGGGCGTGGCGCCGGCCTCCCGGGCGATGCGGTTCAGGGGCGTACCGGCCACGCCATGCTCGCCGAACAGGCGCACGGCACTGTCCAGCAGCCGGTCGCGCAGGTTGCCGGTTTCGTCGCTGGGGCGGCCGCGCCGTCGCGGCGTTTTGGCGGCAGGGGGCTTTTTCATGGCGCTAATTTAATTAATATTTAATTTAATTAAAAGGGGAATCGGCGCCCGCGCCGTGGGCCGGCGGCGGCCAACGAGGGTGCCGGCCATGCCATTCGGCGTCAGTTTCATTATCATGGGGCGCTTGCCCGCTTCGGGCAGGGTTCCCCGGGGAACGAAGACGCTTCAGGACGGCCAATGATTCAGAAAAGAACCATCAATGTGCGCCGCGTGGTGAAGGTGCTGCAGGGCGCCGCCCGTGGCGGGGTGAGCATTCCCGCCCTGCTGGATGACTGCGGCATCGAACGGCGGGTACTGGAGGATCCGGAAGCGCGCATCGAGCGCGATACCTTCATCAAATTGATGCTCCGGGTGATGGAGCAGACCCAGGACGAGTTCCTGGGCTTCGGCCAGGGCCGCAAATCCAAGCCGGGCACTTTTTCCATGATGGCCCATGCGGTGATCAACTGTCCCAACCTGGAAGCGGCGGTGGACCGGGGTATTCGCTTCTACCAGTTGTTCAATCTCAGCATGAACAGTGAGTTGGTGCGCGACGGTGATACCGCGCGGCTGATCACCCGGGTCGATCCCCGCCTGGATTTCCGTGATGTGATCATCGAGACGATGCTGTTCCTGTCGTTGCGTTTCATGGGCTGGCTGGTGGGCAAGCCGGTGGTGCCGGAAGCGGTTTACCTGGATTACGAGCCCCTGCGCGAGGACGATGAATACCGTTTTATGTTCGATTGCCCCACCTACCACGACAGTGATTGCAACCAGGTGCTGTTTCCCGCCCACTACCTGGACCTGCCCCTGGTGCAGAACGAGTTGTCACTGTCCAAGTTCCTGCGCGCATCCCTGGCGCAACTGTTCGACGGCACGGTGCACAACGTGGGCCTGCCGGCGCGGATTCGCGCCATCATCTCCACTGAGTACGGCAACCACTTTCCGGATTTCGGCGAAATCTGCGAGAAACTGGACATGACCCCGCAAACCCTGCGCCGCCGTCTCAAGGAGGGCAACACCAGTTATCAGGAGATCAAGGATTCGATCCGCAAGGACGCCTCGGTGTACTACCTGTCCAAGCCGGAGCTGAGCATCGACGAGATCGCCCTGTTGATGGGCTTCAGCGAGGCCAGCTCCTTCCACCGGGCGTTCAAGAAATGGACCAACCAGACCCCGTCCGCCTACCGGCGACAACATTTCGGCGATTTCCACGGAGACCTCAATGACCGCCGCTGACGACGCCACCGCGCGCCTGCTCGTTACCTGCCCGGACCAGCCGGGCATCATCAGTGCCGTATCCACGTTCCTGTACAACCACGGCGCCAACATCACCGATTTCGACCAGCATTCCAGCGACCAGCAGGATGGCACTTTCTTCCTGCGTCTGGAATTTCAGACTCCGGATCTGGATTGCAGCCACGAGGCCCTGGAAAACAACTTCCGCAACCGGGTGGCGGCGCGCTATGGCATGCAGTGGCACATCAGCCATCCCGGCGCCAAGAAGCGCATGGCGATCCTGGTGTCGCGCCACGACCATGTGCTCATGGACCTGCTTTGGCGGGTATCCCGGGGCGACCTGCCGGCCACCATCCCGATGGTGATCAGCAACCACGACGACCTGCGCGACGAGGTGGAACGCTTCGGCATTCCCTACCACCATATCCCGGTCAACAAGGACAACAAGGCGGAGGCGGAGGCGCGGGCCCTGGAGTTGCTGGAAGGCCAGGCGGACGTGATCGTGCTGGCGCGCTACATGCAGATCCTGAGCCCGGAATTCGTGTCCCGGCATCCGCACCGCATCATCAATATCCACCATTCGTTCCTGCCCGCCTTCGTCGGCGCCAATCCCTACCAGCAGGCCTGGGACCGGGGCGTCAAACTGATCGGCGCCACCAGCCACTACGTCACCGAGGACCTGGACCAGGGGCCGATCATCGAGCAGAACGTGCAGCGCGTTTCGCACCGGCATTCCGCCGCCGAGCTGCGCGGTCTGGGCCAGGATGTGGAACGTCAGGTGATGCTGCGCGCGGTGCGCTGGCACCTGGAGGACCGCATCATCGTCGACGGCAACAAGACCGTGGTGTTTGTTAAGTAGCCGCCCCCCACGTTTTCGTAGGAGCGGCTTCAGCCGCGATGGGGCCCTGTATGGAGTCATCATGTCATCCAGCGAGGAAGTGTTCCTGGCGCTGTGCCGGCCCGGGTTCGAATCGGACCTGGCCGGGGAACTCACCGACCGCTGCGCCGAACTGGGGGCCTCCGGGTACCCCCAGGCCACCGACGGCAGCGGCTATGTGCTGTGGAACAACCTGCAGGGGGACCCGGATGCTCTGCTGCACACCGGGCTGATCTTCGGTCGCTCGTTCTACCCGCTCACGGCGACGTTCGAGGACCTGCCGGAGCACGATCGCATCGGCGCCCTGTGGCCGGAGCTGGCACTGCAGGGGCCGTTCGCCGAGCTCTATCTGGAGCACCCCGACACCAACGATGGCCGGGAGCTGGCGCGCTTTCTGCGCGGCTTCCGTAAGGCCCTGGAACCGCGCCTGCGCAAGGCCGGTCTGTTGCGCGACCGGGCCGATCGCCGCCTGCATCTTTTCTTCGAGGATTCCCGCACTGGCCGGGTGGGCGTCAGCCCGATCGAGGTGCCGCTGCCGGAAGGCGGCGTCACGCGGCTGCGGCTGGCGCCGGAGGCGCCCAGCCGTTCAGCGCTGAAACTGGAGGAGGCGATGCTGCGCTTCCTGGGCCGGGGCAAGCCGCCGGGCCTGCACACCGCCGTGGATCTGGGCGCCGCCCCGGGCGGCTGGAGCTGGCAGCTGGCACGCCTGGGGCTCAAGGTCACCGGCGTTGATCATGGGCGCCTGGATGCCCGTTTGCTGGACGAGTACCCGGTGCGTCACGTGTCCGGCGATGCCTTTACCTGGCGCCCGGAGCGGCCGGTGGATCTGGTGGTCTGCGATGTGGTGGACAAGCCGGCGCGAACTCTGGCGCTGATGCAGAAATGGCTGGAGCAGGGCTGGGCGCGGGCGGCGCTGTTCAACCTCAAGCTGCCCATGGCGCGCCGTTACCGGGAAAGCCGGGCGCTGCTGGAGCGCCTTGCCGATGGCCTGGAACGCCGCCAGGTGGGGGCGCTGATCCAGGCTTCCCATCTTTACCATGACCGCGAGGAAATCACCGTCTGGGTGGATACCCGGGCGCCGTGACCGGCGCGGTGGGCGGTGATCGCTTGCCGCCGCCCTTGGCGGGCCGGTTATAATGGCCGCCCTTTTTTCGCACCCTCCGAAATGCCGATACCCCATGACTGACATTCAGCCGCAACACCACCTCGACGCCACCGGCCTGCTGTGCCCGGAACCGGTCATGCTGCTGCACGGCAAGGTCCGCGACATGGCGCCCGGTGAGGTGCTGGAGGTGCGCGCCACGGACCCCTCCACCGAGCGCGATATTCCCAAGTTCTGCCAGTTTCTCGGTCACCGCCTGCTGGAGTGGCGCCAGGACGGCGAGCTGTACCTTTACTGGATCGAGAAGAAACCGGCCTGAGCGGCGCCGGACCGCTTGCTCCGGCGACCCGGCCGGGCAAAGCTGGCGCCAATTGCCGCTGACCTTTTTTCCCCTAATGTCGATACCGACGGTCAATGCCACGGTATCGGGGTGTGGTTGTTGCCGTACCGGCGTGCTAGTTTTTGAGGCCAGCCGCCGCGCCATAACAACAAGCACAATTTGGGGGAACCACCATGCGTATCGGTATCGTCGTCGACTCGACCTGCGATTTGCCGGAACAATATTTCCGCGAACACAATCTTCGCATCCTGCCTATTTCCGTCCGTCTCGGTGAAGACCTGCTGGTGGACAAGCGGGACCCGGACGCCACCGCGCGTTTCTACCGTGACCAGCTCGACGCCAAGGGCCGCGACGCGGAATCCATTCCTTATTCGGCGGATCAGATTCGCGCCGTGTTCCTTGAGGAACTGGTGCTGGATTACGACCTGGTGTTCTGCATCACGGTGTCCGGCAAGCGCAGCCAGATTTTCGACAACGCCACCCAGGCGTCCTTCTCGATCCTCAAGGAGTACCAGAAGGTGCGCGCCGATGCCGGCGTGTCAGGCCCGTTCTCCATGCGGGTGATCGACAGCAAGACCCTTTTTTCCGGTACCGCGGTACTGGTCTGCGAAGCGGTGGAGCTGATTCGCGGCGGTGCCAATCGCAACGCCATTCGCCTCAATATCGATGAGATGGTTCCCCACGTTTGCGGCTACATGGTGCCGGCGGACCTGGGCTATGTGCGCGACCGGGGTTTCAAGAAGGGCGAGCGCAAGCGGCTCTCGGATTCCATGCGCGGGCTGGCGCTGAGCGTGGGGTCGGCGTTGTCCATGCATCCGATCATCCGCATTCATGGCGGCGAGGAGAATCCGGCGGCGGTGAACCGCAGCTACGAAAAATCCGTGCGGCGGCTGTTCGAGCACGTGGCCGGGCGCATTCGTGGCGGCCATTTGATTTCCCGCCATGTGTGCCTGAGCTACGCCGGTGACGTGAGCCGTGTCTCGGCGATGCCGGGCTACGCGGAGCTGAAGGTGGCGGCGGAGGAGCGCGGCGTGCGCCTGCTGATTTCCACCATGAGTCCCACCGGCGCCATCAACGTGGGCGCCGGTTGCCTGTTCGTGGCCTACGCCAGCGAGAACGACCAGTTCGAGTAGCGCCCGCGTAGGAGCGGCTTCAGCCGCGATCCCCGGCGGTTGCCAAACCGGATCGCGGTGGGGTGATCGCGGGGGGATCGCGACTGAAGTCGCTCCTACAGTCGCTCAGGGTTTAGTCCCGGAAGCGCTTGGTCAGGTCCTCATAGGCGTCGATGCGGCGGTCGCGCAGGTAGGGCCAGATGCGGCGCACGGATTCGGAGCGTGCCGGGTCCAGGTCGGCGATCAGGATCTGCTCCTGGTCGTCGCCGGCGCGGGCCAGGTATTCGCCCTGGGGGCCGCAGATGAAGCTGTTACCCCAGAATTGTATGCCACCGTCGCCGTCCGGCGCCGGTTCGAAGCCGGTACGGTTGGCCACCACCACGGGCAGCCCATTGGCCACCGCGTGGGCCCGCTGCACGGTGATCCAGGCGTCCAGCTGACGGGCCTGCTCGTCGGGCTCGTCGGTGCGATCCCAGCCGATGGCGGTGGGGTAGAGCAGCAGGTCGGCGCCGGCCAGGGCCATCAGCCGCGCCGCTTCCGGGTACCACTGATCCCAGCACACCAGCACCCCCAGCTTGCCGACGCTGGTGCGGATCGGTGTGAAGCCGGACTGGCCGGTGTTGAAGGTGGCGTCACCGGGGGTGAAGTAGAACTTCTCGTAGAAGCCCGGGTCATCGGGGATGTGCATCTTGCGGTACAGGCCGGCCAGGTTGCCATCGCGTTCCAGCACCACGGCGGTGTTGTGGTACAGGCCGGTGGCGCGCTTCTCGAACAGGCTGGCCACGATCACGATGTTCAGCTCCCGGGCCAGGGCGCCGAGCGCGTCGGTGCTGGGGCCGGGGATCGGCTCGGCCAGGTCGAACACCGAGGTATCCTCGGTTTGGCAGAAATACAGACTGCGGTGCAGCTCCTGGAGCATCACCAGCTCGGCGCCGGCGGCGGCGGCCTCGCGGATCTTCTCCATGGAGCGGTCCAGGTTGCGCGCCAGGTCGGCGCTGTTTTGCTGCTGAATGGCGGCGACGCGCATGGTGTTCCTTTTCAGGGGTTGGGTGAATCAGTCTACAGCACGCCTTCCGGCAGTTGCATGGTCACGCAGTGCAGGCTGCCGCCCTGCTCGATCAGCGGCCGGCAGGGGATACCCTCCACGGCGCGCTCGCCGGCCACCGCCGCCAGGGCATTCAGTGCCGCCGCGTCGCTGGCGCAGCCGTACACCGGCACCAGGATCTTGCGGTTGGTGATCAGGAAGTTGGCGTAGGTGGCCGGCAACCTCTCGCCCTCGGCGTTGTATTGGGCGTTGGCCATGGGCAGGCGCACCAGCCTCAGGTCGTGGGCATCAGCCAGGGCTTCCAGTTCCCGGGCCATGTCCGCCAGGGCCGCGTGGTGGGCGTCCTCCCGGTCGTCGCAGCCCACGTAGGCGATGGTGTTGGCGTTGACGAAGCGCGCCAGGGTGTCCACGTGGGCGTCGGTGTCGTCGCCTTCCAGCTCGCCATGGTCCAGCCACCAGATGCGCTCGACGCCGAGGGTGACGCGCAGGCGTTCGGCCAGTTCCTGCTCGCTGAGCAGCGGGTTGCGGTTGGGGTTGCGCAGGCAGGCCCGGGTGGTGAGCAGGGTGCCGTGGCCGTCGGTGTCGATGGCGCCGCCTTCCAGTACCAGGTCCACGGTTTCCCGGGGGGCGCGCCAGGGCAGGGTGGCGTTAAGGGCGTCGTCCCGTCGCGCCGGGAACTTGTGGCCCCAGCCGGTAAAACGGAAGTCCAGCAGTCGCGGGGCGCCGTCGTCGGCGACACTGATGGGGCCGAAGTCCCGGGCCCAGGTATCGTCGTAGTCGGCCAACTCGATGCGCAGCCGGCTCAGGTCGGCGCCGGCCTCGGCCAGGCATCGGCGGGCCTGGTCGGCGCGCTCGTCGTCACGGCACAGCAACAGCACCCGCTCGTGGTCGAGCAGGGCACGGATCAGGGCGGTGTAGGTGGCGTGGGCGGCGTCCAACTGGCGGGCCCAGTCGGTGTCGGCGTCGGGCCAGGCCAGCAGCACCCCCCACTGGGGGTGCCATTCGGGCAATAACAGGCGCATCGGTCGGCTCGCTGATTGGCAACCGCGCGATTGTGTGGCGGTCGCCGATCAGCGTCAATGATAACCGCCTAGCCCTCGTTGTCGTCCTCATCCTCGATCACGATGCGGCCGGACGCCGGGTCGAAACGGAACCGGTCGGCGGCTTTGTCCGGGTCGGTGGCGGTGTCCTGGTCTTGCGGGTCGGCATCCAGGTCGCGCTCCGCTTCCTCTTCCTGCTCGCTGCCGGCGGCGCGCACGCCGGTGCTGCCCGGGGCGATGTCGGATTCGTCGGTTTCGTCGTCGTCCCTTTTCTTGTCGCGCTCATCGTCGGAATCCGCGTCCCGGTTCTTGATGCGCGACTCCACTTCGATCTGGGTTTCCTCGTTCTCCACGTCCGGAGGCAAAGGGTGGCCGGTTTCCCGTTCACGCACGGTGGTGGTCTCATCGGTGCGTGCCGGGCGCTCCTCGGACACGCTGTGCAGCACGATGTCGTTCTCGAAATAAACGGTGAAGTCCGGGTAGTGCCAGCGCCCGATGGGCGGATTGCCCACCGGTGTCCGCACCCGTTGCGGTTCGCCGAACTGCTGGCGAACCTGCGCCTTGCTCATGCCCCGGGTAGGGCCGTCGGCGGCCCAGGCGGCCATCGGCGAGACGATCAGCGCCACGAGCAGCGCGGCAATGATGTTGTTCATATTGTTCCTTCCCCCAATCTGGACCCCTTAGCATCCACAGTCTGAACCTTTGTTCAAGTGGCGCGGTCCCAACGGGACCCTCGCCCGAACACCGTCGGTGTTCGCCGGCGGATTCGAATTCAACCAGGACCGCGCTGGACGGTCGTGGATGCCGATCACAACCCGCCCGTGCCAATCCCGGCAGCGGGCCGGTTTTCGTCTGGCGCCCCGCGGCCTTTTAGTGCTTAAATGCGCGCCATGTTTCGACCCTTTGCCCTGTTCGTGGGCCTGCGCTACACCGGCGCCCGGGCCCGTAATAGCTTCATTTCCGTGATCACCCTGATCTCCGCGCTCGGGCTGATGCTCGGCGTCGCCGTATTGATCACCGTCTTGTCGGTGATGAACGGCTTCGACCGTGAGCTTCAGACCCGTATCCTGGGGATGGTGACCCATTTGTCCGTGCATGGCCGCGAGCCGGTGGAGGACTGGCGCCAGCTCGCCGATCAGGTGAGCGGTTACCCGGGCGTGGAAGCGGCGGCGCCGTTCATTCAGCTTGAAGGCATGCTCACCCACAAGGGCAACGTGGCCGGCGCCCTGATCAATGGCGTCGAGCCGGAGGCGGAACGGCGCGTTTCCATCGTTGGCGACATGATGTGGGAAGGGGATTTCGATGCCCTGGCGGATACCCGTTTCGGGGTGGTGCTGGGCTACGGTCTGGCCCGCAAGCTGAACGCGGAGGTCGGTGACAAGGTGACCCTGGTGCTGCCCGAGGCCAGCGTGTCGCCGGCGGGTGTGATGCCGCGCTTCAAGCGCTTCAAGGTGGTGGGGGTGTTCCGCGCCCGCGCCGAGGTGGACGGCCTGTATGCCTATGTATCCACCCGGGACGCCGCCGTGCTGCACCGCCAGCCTGGCACCGTGGAGGGCATCCATCTGCGGCTGAGCGATCTGTTCGCGGCGCCGGACATCGGCTGGGGGCTGCAGCAAGCACTTGGCCCGGATTACTACACCACCGACTGGACCCGCACCCACGGCAATCTGTTCCAGGCCATCAAGATGGAAAAGAGCATGATGACCCTGCTGCTCAGCTTCATCGTCGCGGTGGCCGCGTTCAATATTATTTCCAGCCAGGTGATGCTGGTCACCGAGAAGCGCGGCAACATCGCCGTGCTGCGCACCCTGGGCGCGTCGCCGGGTACCATCATGCGGATCTTCATGGTCCAGGGAGCGGTGATCGGTCTGGCCGGCACCATCCTCGGCACCCTGCTCGGGGTGCTGCTGGCCAATAACGTCAGCGAGGTGGCGGCCTGGATCGAACGCACCTTCAATACCCGGCTGTTCGATGCTTACTTCGTCAACTATTTGCCGTCGCAACTGGAATGGAGCGACGTGGGGATCATCGTCGCCATCGCCATGGTGATCACCTTCGCCGCCACTCTCTACCCCTCCTGGCGGGCCAGCCGGGTGCGGCCGGCGGAGGCGCTGCGTTATGAATGACATCGTGCTGGCCGCCGATGGCCTGATCAAACGCTACCAGGAAGGGCAGGGTGAGCTGGAGGTGCTGAGCGGCGTCAACCTGACCGTGCGCCGTGGCGACACCGCCGCCATCGTTGGCGCCTCGGGCTCCGGCAAGTCCACCCTGCTGAATCTGCTCGGTGGCCTGGACGCGCCCACCGAGGGCACCGTGGCCATCGGTGGGCAGCCCCTGGCCGGGCTCAACGACCGGGGTCTGGGGCGTATTCGCAACCACTACCTGGGGTTCGTTTACCAGTTCCACCATCTGCTGCCGGAATTCACCGCCCTGGAAAACGTGGCCATGCCGTTGCTGATCCGCCGCTTGCGGCCCGCCGAGGCCCGGGAACGGGCGGCGCGCCTGCTTGACCAGGTGGGGCTGGCGGCACGCGCCAGCCACAAGCCGGCCATGCTCAGCGGCGGCGAACGCCAACGGGTGGCCATTGCCCGGGCCCTGGTCACCGACCCGGCCCTGGTGCTCGCCGACGAGCCCACCGGCAACCTGGACGAGCGCACCGCCGATCAGGTTCAGGAACTGATGCTGGATCTCAACCGGCGCCTGGGCACCGCGTTGCTGATCGTTACCCACGATCATCGCATCGCCGGCCGCTGCCAGACCCGCCACGAACTCCACGAAGGTCTTCTCAGAACGTTCTGACGCCGGGTAAGCCCCAGCCTACGCAAAGACACCGCGATGGCCGACAGCGGCGGCCCGGCGTGGCGGGTATTCTGCGTCCTGTCGGGTGGCCGGGTTCAGCGGCTGTTACGGCGCTGCTGACGGCGCCGCCGCGCGCGCAGGTGCCAGCTGCGCACCACCGCCAGCCGCCAGAACAGTTTCACCGCCAGGTAGGAGGTGAAGCCGGCGATCAGCGCGCAGACCAGGGAACCGGCCCACAGCGGCACCAGTTGCTCCACGAACCAGGCCACGTTGATGCCGTGGGGCGGGCTGGGGGTCATGCCCAGCATCCAGGCACCGATCCGGTAGGTGAAATAAAAGATCGGCACATAGGTAACGGGGTTGGAAATCCATACCAGAACCACCGACAGCGGCAGGTTGCAGTGGAAGCGCACCGCCAGCAGGGCGGCCAGCCCCATCTGCAGGGGAATGGGCAGCAGCCCGGTAAAGACGCCGATGAAGGCGGCGCCGGCCAGGGAATGGCGGTTGATGTGCCACAGGTTGGGGTCCGACAACACGCCACCCAGAAAGCTCAGGGACTTATGTCCTTTGAGGCGGTCCGGCGAGGGCAGGTATTTTCGGAATAACCGTTTCGGCATGTGAGACTGCTTCCCGGGCGGGAATCCATACGAGGGTTCCGTTGCGGGCGCTATTATGCCGATCCCGGGCGCCGTCGCCTAGGGAATCTCCGCGACCAGGATGATCAGGAGCGCAAGGATGCGTTACGCCGGTGTCGCCGTGGCCTTGGTCGCGGCGGTATGGAGTACCTCGCCATGGCCCCTGGCGGCTCTGGTGGGGCTGGCCGTGGTGGCCCGCCAGCCGCGCCTGGCCGTGAGCCTGGCGCTGGCCTGGGGGCTGGGCGCGCTGACGCTGCACCAGGGCCTCGCGGCGCGGCTGCCGGAGCCGTTGAACGGCCAGGAACTGAGCGTGCGGGCCCGGGTGGTGGATCTGGTGGAGCGTGACCAGCGCGCCCGCTACGGCGAGCCGGTGGCCTGGCAGCGGCTATGGCTGGAGGTGAGCCCGGGTCCTGGTGAGCCACGCTGGCCGGGGCGCCACCGGGTGCGGGTCACCGCCTGGGGGCCTTTGCCCGCCCTCCAGGCCGGAGACCGCTTCCAGGGCCGGGTGCGGCTCTATTTCCCCCATGGCTGGCACAACCAGACCGGGCCGGATGGTGCCCGTTTCGCGCTGTCCCGGCGCCTGGATGCCCGTGGCGAGCTGGTGGCCGTGGAGGGCCCGGTGCGGGCTGCCGGGGGGCTGCATGCCTTTCGCGCGCGGCTGGCGGCGCGCCTGCGCGAGCGGTTGGCCGGCAGCCCTCTGGGCGCGGCCGTGATCCCGGCCCTGGTGGCCGGTGACCGGCGCGGCCTGGGTCCCACCCTGCGGGAACGGTTCCAGGCCACCGGCACCGCCCATCTGCTGGCGATCTCCGGCCTTCATCTCACTCTCGTCACCGGCCTGTTGTGGTGGGTCGGTCGCTGGCTGCTGGCGCCCCTGTACGCCTGGGCGTGGCCACCGGCCCGGCACCTGGCGCTGCAGCAACTGGCCTGGTTGCAGGCCCTGGCCGGGGGGCTGGGCTATGCCGCTCTGGCCGGGTTCAGCCTGCCTACCCAGCGGGCCCTGCTGATGATGGCGGTGCTGGCCTGGTGCCGGCTGCGCCGGCGTGGGCCTCCCGCCGGCCGGGTGCTGGCTCTGGCGTTGATGGCGGTGCTGCTGGTGGACCCGCTGGCGGCGCTCTCGGCGGGCTTGTGGCTGTCATTCGGCGCCGTGGCGGTGATTCTGTTGCTGCTCGACGGCGGGCGCCTGCCGGTGATGCTGGCGTTGCCGGTGCCCATGGCGGTGGCCGGCGCCGCGCTGTTCGGTATCTGGGCCTGGTGGGCACCGTTGGCCAATCTGCTGCTGGTGCCGCTGTTCAGCCTGCTGGTGGTGCCGGCGGCGTTGCTGGGGGCGGTCGTGGACAGCGGCCCGCCGTTGATGGCGGCGGCGACCGGCGTGGAACTGGCGGTGGCGATCATGGACTGCCTGGCCACCTGGCCGGCCCCGTCGCTGCCGCCGGCGGCCGGCTGGGGTGGGGCATTGCTGTTGGCCGCCTGCCTGCTGTGGCTGTTACCAGCCTGGCCCTGGCCGCGCCGGTTGCTGGTGCTGTGTCTGCTGCCCTGGTGGTTGCCGGACCCGGGGGCACCGCCGCCGGGGCGGGTGGATCTGGTGGTGTTCGAGGTCGGCCAGGGCCAGGTCCTGGCGTTGCGCACCGCCCGGCATCTGGTGCTGTACGACGTGGGGCCGGCCTGGGAGGGCGGCTCCGCCATGGCCCGGGTGGTGGTGCCCTGGCTGCGCCGTCATCGGCTGCGACCGGATGTCACGGTGGTCAGCCATGGTGATGGCGACCACGCCGGCGGGTTGGGGGATCTGCCCTGGCCGGGGCGCTTGCTGGCCGGGGAGCCGGGCCGTCTCTCCGCGCCGGCCACGGCCTGCCGGGCCGGTCAGCACTGGCGTTTCGACGGCGTTGATTTCCGGGTGCTGTGGCCCCGCGACGATGGCTGGAGCGGTAACGATGCCAGCTGTGTGCTGCGCGTGGACGCGGTGGGCGCCAGCCTGCTGCTCACCGGCGACATCACCACGGCGGTGGAATACCGACTGCTGGGCAAGGTGGCGCCGGTGGAAGTACTGCAATTGGCCCATCACGGCAGCGCCTCGTCCAGCGCCGACGCCTGGGTGCGTTCGCTGGCGCCGCGCTGGGCGGTGGCCTCGGTGGGTTACGCCAACCGCTTCCACCACCCGGCGCCGGACCTGGTCGCCCGCCTGGAAGCGGCCGGTGTCACGGTTCTGCGCACCGACCGGACCGGCATGATTGTGTTTCGCCTGGGGGGCCTTGATAATGCCGCGCTTATAACAAAGTGGCGCCAGGACCATGGCCGGCCCTGGCACCGGCCCGCCAGCGGGCGCTATTGGTGAATCGTGGAAAGGGGATCTTACGTGCAGGATCTAGTGCGGTCCGGGGGCTGGATGATGCTCCCGATCCTGATCAGTTCGGTGGTGGCCCTGGCCATCGTGGTGGAACGCTTCTGGACCCTGCGTCCGAGTAAACTGTCGCCGCCGGATACGCTCAACCAGGTGCGCGGCTGGCTGCGCAAAGGGCAACTCAACGCCCAGCGCCTCAATGCCTTGCGTGAGCAGTCGCCGTTGGGGCGCATCCTCGCCGCCGGCCTGGCCAATGCCCGCCATGGCCGCGAGATCATGAAGGAGAGCATCCAGGAGGAAGCCACCGGCGTGGTCCACGACCTGGAAAAATACCTGGCCACCCTGGGTTCCATCGCCGCCATCGCCCCGCTGCTGGGCCTGCTGGGCACGGTGATTGGCATGATCGACGTGTTCGCCGCGATCATGATCCACGGTACCGGTGACGCCGCCCAACTGGCCGGCGGCATTTCCCAGGCGCTGCTTACCACCGCCGCCGGTCTGGTGGTGGCGATCCCGGCGATTTTCTTCCACCGCTTCTTCGTGCGCCGGGTGGAGGAGATTACCGTGGGCATGGAACAGAACGCGGTGCACCTGGTGGATCTGGTGCACGGTGACCGGGAAGCCGGCCCGGCGGACGGTGCCGGAGGCAAGCCGTGAAATTTCCGCGCCCGCGTCAGGAGGAAATCAGCGTCAACCTGACGCCGCTGATCGACGTGGTGTTCCTGCTGTTGATTTTCTTCATGGTGTCCACCACCTTCACCCGCGAGACCCAACTGGCGCTGACCTTGCCCGAGGCCAAGGGCACGCCGCCGCAAGCGGTGCCCGAGGCGGTGGAGATTCTGGTGTCGCCGCTGGGCGAGTATGTGATCAATGGCGAGAAGCTCGCCGACAACAGCGAGCGGGGTCTGCGCTCGGCGCTGTTGCGTCTGGGTCAGGACAAGACCACCCGGCCGATGATCATTACCGCCGACGCCAACGCCAGTTACCAGGCGGTGGTGCGCGTGATGGACGTGGCCGGACAGCTCGGCTTTGATAAGCTGTCGCTCACCACGCGCGAAGCCGATGACGAGGGGCAATGAGCCAACTACCCGATGATGCCTGGCAGACCTACAAACGGCTGCTTTCCTACGTAAAACCCCACTGGGCGATTCTGCTCGCCAGTTTTTTCGGTTACGCCATCTACGCCGCCACCCAGGCCGGCGCCGCCCAGCTCGCCGGTTACCTGGGCGAGACCGTGGTCAACCCGGAACCGCACCGGGTGGTGATCGTGTCCATCGCGCCGTTCTTTATCGCCCTGGCCCAGGGCATCGGCCAGTTCATGGGCAGTTACTCGATGACCTGGGTGGCCCAGGAGATTGTTTACCGGTTGCGCAACGAAGTGTTCGGCCAGGTGCTGCGTCTGCCCCAGGCGGAATACAACAACAACGCTTCCGGGCGGATCATGTCGAAGATCATCTTCGATGCCCAGCAGGTCACCAGCGCCGGCACCGACGCCATCATCGTGATGCTGCGCGAGGGACTGACGGTGATCGGGCTGATCACCTTTTTGCTCTACCAGAACTGGAAGCTGACCTTGATCCTGCTGGTGATGGCGCCCCTGGTGGCCACCGTGGTCAACCTGACCAGCAAGCGTTTCCGCCGCATCAGCCGGCGCATCCAGTCGTCCATGGGCAACATCACCCAGTTCCTGGGCGAGGCCATCGAGGGCAACCAGGCGGTGAAGATCTTTGGTGGCCAGAAGCTGGAGGCCGACCGTTTCCATTCCGTGAGCCGCCGTTTTTCGCGGCAGAACACCAAGCTCAACGCCAGCAAGATCGCCTCCACGGTGATCGTGCAGCTGTTCGTGGCGGCGGCGATCGGCGCGGTCACCTATCTGTACATCACCCTGATGGGCGAGGCGCTCACCGTGGGTGGCTTCCTGTCCTACATCGCCGCCGCCGGCATGGTGCAAAAGCCGCTTAAGCAACTCACCGACGTGAACGTGAAAATCCAGCGTGGCGTCACCGGCGCTTCGTCCCTGTTCGAGCTGATGGACCGGCCCACGGAACCGGACCTGGGTACGCAGACCCTGAGCCGCACCAGCGGCGAGATCGAATTTCGCAATGTCACGTTCGGTTATGATCCGGCCCAGCCGGTGCTGCGCAACCTGAGTTTTTCGGTGACCAGCGGCGAGACCATCGCCCTGGTGGGTCGCTCCGGTGCTGGCAAAAGCACCATCTCGGCGATGCTGCCGCGCTTCTTCGACCCGGATTCCGGCGAGGTGCGCCTCGATGGCGTGCCGCTGACGGACTATAAACTGGCGGATCTGCGTGCGCAGATCGCCATGGTCAGCCAGAAGGTGGTGCTGTTCAACGACACCGTGCGCAACAACATCGCCTACGGGGAAATGCGCGGCGCCGACGACGCCGCCATCGAGGAGGCGGCGCGCAACGCCTATGCCTGGGACTTCATCCAGCGCCTGGAACATGGCCTGGACACCGAGGTAGGCCAGGACGGCGCCCAGCTTTCCGGCGGCCAGCGCCAGCGTCTGGCGATCGCCCGGGCGCTGCTCAAGGATGCCCCGATCCTGATTCTGGACGAGGCCACCAGTGCCCTGGACACGGAATCCGAACACCACATTCAGCAGGCGCTGGAGCGCTTGATGGCCGGTCGCACCACCCTGGTGATCGCCCATCGCCTGTCCACCATCGAGAAGGCGGATCGCATCCTGGTGCTGGACCAGGGCCAGTTGATCGAGCAGGGCAGCCATGAGGAACTGCTCGCCCGCAACGGCCTTTATACCCAGCTCTACAAGATGGATTTCGCCGACAGCGGCAATGGCTGACTGGGCCCGCCGCGTTGAACAGGGCTGGTACGCCGGCAGCCCCTGGCTGGCGCCATTGCGTCCGCTGGGCTGGCTGGTGGGCCGGGTGGCGCGGCGCCGGCTGCGCCGCTTCCTGGCCGCCGCCGAGGCGCCGCCGGTGCCGGTGCTGGTGGTGGGCAATGTCACCGTGGGTGGTACCGGCAAGACGCCGCTGGTGATCGCCCTGGCGCGCCGGGCCCGGGAGCGGGGGCTCACGGTAGTGGTGATTTCCCGGGGCTATGGCGGCGAGGGCGGTGACTATCCGCTCACCGTGCGCGCCGATGATGACCCGGCCCGGGTTGGCGACGAACCTCTGCTGATCGCCCGCCGCGCGGACGTGCCGGTGGTGCTTGATCCGCGCCGCGACCGGGCCCTGGACGAAGCGGCGCGCCGCCACGGCGCCGATCTGGTGATCAGTGATGACGGGCTGCAGCATTACGCCTTGCCGCGTTCCGCCGAGGTGGCGGTGATCGACGCCCGGCGGGGCCTGGGCAACGGTCGCTGCCTGCCGGCCGGTCCCCTGCGCGAGCCCGCCGACCGCCTTGACCGGGTGGACTTCGTGGTCGCCAACGGCGGGCCCTGGCCCGGCGCCGTGGTCATGCACCTGGTGCCCGGCGATCCGTCGCGGCTGAGTGACGGCGCTGCCCTGGACGCGGCCACTTTCCGGGACCGCTATCCGGCGGTGCACGCGGTGGCCGGCATTGGCCACCCGGAGCGGTTCTTCCGCACCCTGGACTTGCTCGGCCTGACGGTGACTCCCCACGCGTTCCCCGATCACCACGCCTTCCGGCCCTCGGACCTGACCTTCGGTGACGACCGCCCGGTGATCATGACCGAGAAGGACGCGGTAAAATGCCAGGGTTTCGATGATCCCCGTCTGTGGACGCTGCCGGTGCGCGCCGACCTGCCGCCGGCGATCCTGGACGCCATGCTCGACCGGACCCTGGGGCAGGGTCCCCGCGAGGAGAGACAATGAGTTTTTATGTGGTAGTGCCGGCCCGTTACGCCTCGTCGCGGCTGCCGGGCAAGCCGCTGGCGGATCTGGCCGGCAAGCCGATGATCGTGCGCGTGGCGGAACGCTGCGCGCGCAGCGGCGCCGGCCAGGTGCTGGTGGCCACCGATGATCCCCGGGTACGTGACGCGGTGGGCGATACCGCCCGGGTGGTGATGACCCGGGACGACCATCCCTCCGGCACCGACCGGCTGCAGGAAGTGGCGGCGCAACTGGGCCTGGACGACGACGACATCGTGGTCAACGTGCAGGGCGACGAGCCGCTGATTCCGCCGACGGTAATCGATCAGGTGGCGGACAATCTGCGCCGCCACGACGATTGCCGCATGGCCACCCTGTGTGAACCCATCGAGGACGCCGCGGACCTGTTCAACAGCAACGTCTGCAAGGTGGTGTTCGACGTCAATGGCCGCGCGCTGTATTTCTCCCGGGCGCCGATTCCCTGGCACCGGGACGGCTTCGCTCGCGACCGGGAAGACCTGAGCGGTGGCCGCTGGTGGCGGCACATCGGCATCTATGCCTACCGGGTGGGCTTCCTGCACCAGTTCGTGCAGTGGCCGCCGGCGCCCCTGGAGCAACTGGAATCCCTGGAGCAATTGCGCGCCCTGGCCAACGGCGCCGCCATCCATGTGGCGCCGGCCCGGGAGCCGGTGCCCGGCGGCGTCGACACCGAGGATGACCTGGCGCGCATGCGTCGCCACCTGGCGGGAGAAGCCTGATGTCGGTATCCGTTTTGTTCGTATGCCTGGGCAACATCTGCCGCTCGCCCACCGCCGAGGCGGTGTTCCGGCAGCGGGTGATCGACGCCGGCCTGGAACAACGCATTCGCATCGACAGCGCCGGCACCGGTGACTGGCACATCGGCAAGGCGCCGGATCGCCGCGCCAGCGCCGCCGCCGCGCAACGGGGCTACGCCATGGACGACCTGCGCGCCCGCCAGGTCAGCGGCGACGATTTCCACCGTTTCGACTATGTGCTGGCCATGGACGATAACAATCTGGCGGATCTGGAAGCGCTGCGTGCCGGGGCGGGGGGCGATGACGGCGTGGTGCTGGCCCGCTTCCTGGACGTGCTCGGCGGCGCCGGCCCCCGGGAAGTGCCGGACCCTTACTACGGCGGCGACGATGGCTTCGACCACGTGCTCGACCTGGTGGAGCAGGCCAGCGATCTGTGGCTGGACCGGCTGCGGGAGCGGCTGTGATCGAACGGAACGCGGACCTGTCCGGCGCCAACACCCTGGCGCTGCCGGCCCGGGCCGAACGGCTGGCCCGGCCCGCCAGCGAGGAGGCCCTGGCCGAGGCCCTGGCGGCGCGGGCCGCAGGCGAACCCCTGTTCGTGCTGGGGCAGGGCAGCAACATCGTGCTCGACGGTGATCTGCCCGGGCTGACCCTGATCCCGGCGCTCTCCGGCATCGAGTACCGGGAGCAGGGCGATACCGCGCGCGTCACCGTGGGGGCTGGCGTGGTCTGGGATACCCTGGTGGCGGACACCGTGACGCGCGGCTGGCGGGGTCTGGAAAACCTGTCGTTGATCCCCGGCACCGCCGGCGCCGCGCCGTTTCAGAACATCGGCGCCTACGGCGTGGAACTGGCCGACGTGCTGGACAGCGTGGACACCCTGGCGGTGGCGGATGGCCGTCCAGTGCGCTTCGAAGCCGCCGACTGCGAATTCGATTACCGCGACAGCCTGTTCAAGAGCCGCCGACGCGGCGAATTCATCATTACCGGCATTACCCTGACCCTGCGCCGCCACGGCCCCTGCCGGGTGGATTACGGCGCCCTGGCGGCACGCTTCGCCGGGACCGACCCGGCCAGTCTGGACCCGGCCACGGTGCGCCAGGCGGTGATCGAGCAGCGGCGAAGCAAGCTACCCGATCCTCGGGAACTGCCCAACGCCGGCAGTTTCTTCAAGAACCCGGTGGTGTCCACCGCCCATCACGATCGCCTCAAGGCCGTCTGGCCGGAACTGGTGGCCTTCCCGCACCGCGACGGCATGAAGCTGGCTGCCGGCTGGCTGATCGAACGGGCCGGCTGGAAGGGCCGCAGCCTGGGGCCGGTGGGCATGCACCGCGACCAGGCCCTGGTGCTGGTCAACCACGGCGGCGCCCGCGCCGCCGACGTGCGCGCCCTGGCGGCGGCGGTGCGCGCCGACGTGCGCCAGCGCTTCGATGTGGATCTGGAGCAGGAACCGGTGCTGCTGCCAGGTCGTTAGCGGTACGCCGCCCGGTCGCTCCTACAGCAATATCCAACCTGCGGAGACGCGGCCCCAATGGAGAGCGGGCGTTCCGGCGAGCGCGATGAATCCGAA
Organism: Alloalcanivorax sp. C16-2; assembly: GCF_046507615.1. Lineage (NCBI taxonomy): Bacteria > Pseudomonadati > Pseudomonadota > Gammaproteobacteria > Oceanospirillales > Alcanivoracaceae > Alloalcanivorax > Alloalcanivorax sp. C16-2. The sequence continues at coordinate 179,240 of NZ_JBKFTL010000003.1, forward strand.
TGGCCCCACCGTTCGTCGGTGGTTATGCCGGGCTGCCCCTGTTAGCCTAATAGCGCTTCGCCTCGCTGGCACGCCGCCAATAAGAAATCAGGATTCCTTGACGTTGATGTCCTCCTCCGCCGACCTCCGGTTCGCGGCTCGCGCCGCCTTGCTGTCCGTGCTGCTGGCGCTGGCCGGCTGCGCGATCAAGCCGGATACCCCACCGCCACCGGTGTCGCCGCCGGACGCTTTTTCCCGCGACGGCGAGCGGCCCGCCCCCCAGCGCTGGTGGACCGATTTCGATGATGCCTCCCTGAACACCCTGGTGGAGCAGGCCCTGGGCGCCAACCTGGATCTGCGCGCCGCCCATGAGCGGCTGCGCCAGGCCCGGGCGCTACGTGATCGTCAGCGGGCCGGGCTGTTCCCCAGCCTGGAAGCCCGTGCCGGTGCCCAGCGTCGCGATGACGGCGATACCGAAAGCGATCTGTTCAGCGCCGGCCTGGCCGCCGACTATGAGCTTGATCTGTGGGGGCGGGTGGGCGCCCAGGCGGATGCCGAGGCCCTGCGCGCCCGCGCCGGCCTGGCGGACTATCAGGCGGCGTCCCTGTCCCTGGCGGCGGAGGTCGCCAACACCTGGTTCCAATTGCTCACCCAGCGTACCCAGCGGCAACTGGCCCGCGCTCAGTTGGAGACCAACCAGGACGTGCTGTCGCTGATTCGTGCCCGCTTCGCCATCGGCGAGAGCGCCAGCGCCGATGTGCTGCGCCAGCGCCAGTTGGTGGCCGCCTCCCGGGAACAACTGCTCAATGTGGAGGCGCGCATCCAGGTGCTGGAACACCAGTTGGCGGTGCTGCTGGGCGTGCCGCCGGGCGCCGTGACGCTGCCCGGCGATGGCACCCTGCCGGCGTTGCCGCCGCTGCCCGCCACCGGGCTGCCGGCGGATCTGGTGCAACGGCGCCCGGACCTGCTCGGCGCCTGGTACCGGCTGCGCGCCGCCGACGCCGACCTGGCCTCGGCCGTCGCCGAGCGCTTTCCCCGTTTGACCCTGTCCGCCTCGGTGACCAGCGAGGCCGACGACAGCGCCGATCTGTTCGATGACTGGCTCTCCACCCTGGCCGGCAACCTGGTGCTGCCGCTGGTGGACGGCGGTCAGCGCCGCGCCGAGGCACGCCGGTTCCGCTCCCTGCGCGAGCAGCGTGTCCATGAATACGGCCAGGCGGCGTTGGTGGCGTTCCAGGAAGTGGAGGACGCCCTGGTCCAGGAGCGCCAGCAGCAGCGCCGCATGGAGAGCCTGCGCGAGCAGGTGGAACTGGCGGACACCGCCTATCGCCAGTTGGGCATTCAGTACGTCAACGGCGCGGTCGGCTATCTGGAAGTGCTCAGCGCGCTGCAGGATCGTCAGGCGCTGCGCCGCACGCTGATCACCGCCCGCCAGGAACTGCTGACCTTTCGGGTCGCCCTGTACCGCGCCCTGGCCGGGGGGCTCCCGGTTGACGAGGAGGATGAGAACGCATGAGCAAGCCGGTGGATGATCGGGCCGCCCGCCCGGAAAGCGGTCGCGCCGGTCGCCTGAAGACGGCGCTGATCTCGGTGGCGATCCTGCTGGTCGGGGTTGCCCTGATGGTACTGATCTTCAAGACCGAGCCCACCGCCACCCGCCGCGACGTGGCCAGGGAAACCGCCATGTTGGTGGAGGTGACGCCGGCGCAAGGGGGCAGCTTCCACCCGAGCATCGAGGTGATGGGCCGGGTGGTGCCGGCCCGCGAAGTGACCCTGCGCCCGCGGGTGGGCGGTCGGGTCATCGAGACCCGCGAGGCGTTCGAGCCCGGTGGCCGGGTGGGCGAGGGCGATGTATTGCTGCGCCTGGACCCGGCCGATTACGACGCCGTGTTACGCCAGCGCCGCAGCGAACTGGACCAGGCCCGCGCCGACCTGGAACTGGAGCAGGGTCGCCAGGCCGTGGCGCGGCAGGATTTCGAACTGCTCGGCGAGGACCTGGACCAGGGCAACCGCGCCCTGGTGCTGCGCCAGCCGCAGCTCAAGCAGGCCCGGGCCCGGGTAGAGGCCGCCGAAGCGGCGTTGCGGCGGGCACGGCTGGACCTTGAACGCACCCGGCTGACGGCGCCGTTCGACGCCCAGATTCTGAGCCGCGAGGTCACCCTGGGCAGTCAGATCAACGCCGGCGACGGTCTTGCCCGGCTGGTGGCCACGGATCGTTATTGGGTGGAAGCCAGCGTGCCACTGTCGCGGCTGCGCTGGCTGCGGTTCGCCGAGGGCGACACGGAGGGCGCGCCGGTAACCCTGCGCCAGGATGCGGTGTGGGGCGAGGACCGGTACCGCCAAGGCCGGTTGCGGCGGCTGGTGGGCGAGCTGGACGAGGCCGCCCGCCTGGCGCGGGTGCTGATCACCGTGGACGACCCGCTTGCCCTGGCGGCGCCGGCGGGTACGCCGCCGCTGATGCTGGGCGGCTTCGTCAGCGCGCTGATCCAGGGCCGTGAGTTGGAACACGTGGTACGTCTGGAGCGGGGCCTGGTGCGTCGCGGCGACACCGTCTGGGTGATGGCCGACGGCGCCCTGGATATCCGCTCGGTGACGGTACTGTTGCGCGACGGTGAATACGCCTACATCGCCGACGGGCTGGCCCACGGTGATCAGGTGGTGCGCACCGATCTGGCCACGGTGGTGGACGGTGCGCCCCTGCGCCTGGAACAGCCCGCCGGCGAGGCACCGGAATGAGCGCGCCGCGCCGCCAGGGCTGGGTAGGCCCGATTGAGTGGATGGCGCGCAACAGCATCGCCGCCAACCTGCTGATGATCCTGCTGCTCGGCGGCGGTTTGTGGATGGCGGCGCAGGTGCAGAAGGAAATCTTCCCGGAAGCGCGGCTTGATGTGGTGGAAGTGGAAGTCACCTACCCCGGCGCCGCGCCGGAGGAGGTGGAGCAGGGCGTGCTGATGCCGGTGGAGGAGGCGGTTCAGGGCGTGGAGAGCATCGCCGAGATGGTGTCCACCGCCCGTGAGGGCAGCGGCGTGATCCAGCTCGAACTGGTGGCCGGCGCCAACCGCATGCAGGCGCTGCAGGACATCGAACAGGCGGTGGACCGGGTGCGGACCTTCCCGGACCAGGCCGAGGAACCGCGCGTGCGCCTGCTGGCGCACACCCCGGACGTAATGGAACTGGTGCTGTACGGCGACGTCGACATCTGGACTCTGCGACAGCTTGGCGAACAGGTGCGCAACCGGTTGCTCAGTGAACCGGGCATCACCCGCGCGGACATCAGCGACGTGCCGGATTACCTGACCAGCGTGGAAATTCCCCAGGACGCGCTGCGTGAATACGGCCTCACCCTGAACAAGGTGGCGTCGATCATCGAGCAGTCCAGTCGCGACGTGCCCGCTGGCAACCTGGCCACCGACAACGGCGATATCCTGCTGCGCCTGAAGGAACGCAAGCAGTGGGCCGATGAATTCGCCGGCATCGTGGTGAGCCGCGCCGACACCGGCGCGGTGGTTACCCTGGGCGACATCGCCACCGTCCATGATGGTTTCGAGGAGGGGGGCTTCCATTCCCGCTTCAACGGCAAGCCGTCGGTGGAAATCGAGTTGTTCCGCACCGGCGGGCAGTCGCCGCTGGATATCGCCGAGGCCGCCGAGGCGGTGATGGCGGAGCTGGAAACCACGCTGCCCGAGGGCATCCGGGTGCGTATCGACAGCAACCGCGCCGAGCAGTTCGAGGATCGCATGAGCATGCTGCTGGAGAATGGCGTGCTGGCCATGGTCATCGTGCTGGTGGTGCTCAGCCTGTTCCTGGAATACCGCCTGGCGTTCTGGATCATGATGGGCATGACCGTATCGTTCGTGGGCGGCGTGCTGTTTCTGCCGGTGATGGGCGTCAGCATCAACATGATCTCCATGTTCGGCTTCCTGATGGTGCTTGGCATCGTCGTCGACGACGCCATCGTGGTGGGCGAGAACATCTACGAATACCGCGAGCAAGGCATGGATTTCATGGAGGCGGCGATTCGCGGTGCCCGCGACATTGCCGGGCCGGTCACCTTCAGTATTCTCACCAACATCGTCGCCTTCATGCCGCTGCTGTTCATGCCCGGTGTCACCGGCAATTTCTGGTGGCCCCTGGGGGCCGTGGTGATCGTGGTGCTGGCGATCTCCCTGTTCGAGGCGCTGTTCATTCTGCCCGCCCACCTGGCGCACAGCGGTCGAGGCACGGTGACCGTGTACGGGCGCGCCCTGCACCGGGTGCAGCGCGCCTTCTCCCAACGTTTCCAGGCGCTGGTCGAACGTGGCTACCGACCGCTGCTGGACCGTGCCCTGGCTGCCCGCTACCTGACCCTGAGCGCCGCCGTGACCCTGATGCTGGTGGTGGGCGCCTACGCGGTCAGTGATCACATGGGCATGATCATGATGCCGGAAGCGCCGGCGGACGAGATCGAGGCCGGTATCCGCCTGCCGGTGGGCACCACGCCCCGCCAGGCCGCCGATCTCGCCCTGGCGCTGACCCGCGAAACCGAGCGCCTGTTCGAGGAACACGATCTGGGTCGCAATGCCCATGGCATAAAAAGCAATGTGCGCGGCGAGCGGGTGATCGACGTGGAACTGGTGCTCAAGCCGGAGCACGAGCGGGACATGACGGTGCAGCAGATCGTCGAGCTGTGGCGTGACCAGATCGGTGATTTCAAGGGCGTCGATCAGATCACCTTCGAGGCGGAGCAGGGGCCCGGCTCCTGGCGCGACGACATCAGCGTTGATCTTAGCCACACCGACATCGACGTGCTCGCCAAGGCCAGCGAACGCCTGCTCGAAGCCCTCAAGGGACTGTCCCAGACGCGCAACGTCAATGACAGCTACACCGCCGGCAAGCCCCAGTTCGACATCAGCCTCACGCCCCAGGCGGACGCCCTCGGACTGACCGGCGCCGAAGTGGGGCGGCAGCTTCGGGACGCCTTCTACGGCGCCATCGCCCTGCGCCAGCTGCGCGGCATCAATGAAAATGAAATCCGCGTGCGCCTGCCGGAGGCGGAGCGCCAGGACCTGCGCTACCTGGATAATTTCATCGTTCAACTGCCGGACGGCGGCGAGGTGCCGCTGATGGACGTGGCGCGGGTTTCGGTGAGCGAATCGTTCCGCTCCATCGACCGCCGCGATGGCCGCCGGGTGATCACCGTGGGCGCCGACGTGCTGCCCAAGAGCGCCACCACCCGGGTGCTGAACGTGGTGCGCGATGAAATCCTGCCGCAACTGCGCGCTGACTACCCGGGACTGACCTGGACCTTCCAGGGTGGCCAGGCGGACATGCGCGAATCCACCTCGGCGCTTTGGGGCGGTTTTGGCCTGGCCCTGGGCGTGATTTTCGCCCTTCTGGCGGTGGCCTTTGGCAGCTATCTGCAGCCGCTGGTGGTGATGCTGGCGATTCCGTTCGGCGCCGTGGGCGCGGTGCTTGGCCACATGTTGCTGGGCATGGATCTGTCCCTGGTGAGTTTCATGGGGATCATCGCGCTGGCCGGCGTGGTGGTGAACGACTCCCTGATCATGGTCGACTACGCCAACCGCCAACGGCACCGCCTGAGCGCGGCGGATGCCGTCTACGAAGCCGGTCTGCGACGCTTCCGGCCGATCCTGCTCACCACTCTGACCACCTTTGCCGGTCTGATGCCGATCATCTTCGAGACCTCCCTGCAGGCGGCCTATCTGATTCCCATGGCGGTTTCCCTGGGCTTCGGCATCGTGTTCGCCACCGCCCTGATCCTGTTCGTGGTGCCGTGCCTCTATCTGGCTCTCGACGACCTCATGGAAAGCAGCAAGCGCGGCTTTAACCCCGATCAACCGGCGCGGCATTAACCAACCCGCCGGGCCATCGCGCCCTGAGCCGCTGAGCTGTGAGCTTCCGCGCAATGGGTTCTACGGAGCCGCCACCACCACCCACCCTGGTTCATCGTTGTTGGTACCCGGCCCGGTTCCGCTACCTCGAAGCGGAGCTGTGTGGGTGCCTTCCGGGACCCTTTTTGGCAGGGATGCCAAAAACGGGAGCGCCCATGGATGGCTTGAGCGATCCCGGAAGGCACCCACACAGATCCGTGTCCCCGATAGAGACCGCCCGCATTGATTTCCCGTCAAAGCGCGATGAACCAAAAAAAAGCCGCCCGAAGGCGGCTTCTTTCGTTACGGCGGGATCAATCAGGTACCGGGATTGGTGTCCTGATCATTCCCGGACGCCTGCTCGGCCTGTTGCTGCCGACGGCGCTGACGGGGGTCGTTGCCGGCCCGGCCGGCGGGAATGTCCGCCGGTTTCGGCTTGGCGAAGGTCGGCGCCTCGAAGGTGCTTTCCTGGGCCGCCGGAGCCGGCTTCTCGGGCCGCGGCTTGGGCGCCGGACGCGGCGCCGGGGTGCCGGGCGCCCGCGAGCGCGGATCGTTGGCGGCCCGTCGCGGGGCGGCCTGTTCCGCGTCGGCGCGGGGCGCCTCGGCGGCGGGCTCGGGCTTCGGTTCGGCGTCCGCTTCCGGCCTGGCCTGGGCCTCCGCTTTGGCTTCGGCGGCTGGTTCCGGCTGTTTCGGGGCCTCGGCGGCGGGGGCCGGCTGTTGCGGCTCCGGCTGCTTCACCGGCTCGGGCTGGGCCGGTTCAGCCGGTTCGGCTTCCGCGACGGCCGGCTTGGCCTGCTCCGGTTGTTGCGGCTCCGATTGCTGCTCGGCCTGCCGGGTCCCGACTTCCGGCTGCTTGGGCTCGGGCTTATCCCCATCGGGCTCGGGCTGTGCTTGCTGGGGCTCGGGCTGTGCTTGCTGGGGCTCAGGCTGTGCTTGCTTGGGCTCAGGCTGTCTGGACGCCGGCTCAGGCTGCTTGGCGGCGGGCTGCTCAGCCGGGCTCTCGGCGGCGGGTTGCGCCGGCGTCACCGGTTGGGCCTGCTCCGCGGGCTTCGCGTCCTGGGCGGGCTTGTCCTGTTGCGCGGGCTTCTCTTCCCGGGCCGGCTTCGCTTCCCGCACCGGAGCCGGTTCGGCCTTGGGCTGGTCGCTCTGGGCGGCCGGCTTCTCGGCGTCGGCTTGGGCGGCCGGGGCGGGCCGCTCGATGCTGGGCGCGTGCTCGTCGGCGGGCACCAGCTTGGCCTTGGGCGGACGGCTGTCACCGCGCTCCTGATCACGGCCCGGAGTGTTGTCCTCCGAGGTCATGCGCGCGGGCAGGGTGGTGGCTTCCTCCCGGGGCGCCTCGACCGGAGCCTGGTCCTGGGGCCTGGCGGGCTGCTGGGCCTGGGCGTCCTTGCCATCCGGGCGTTGACGTTCACGCAGCGGCCGGTCGTCCTTGGACTCGGTACGACGGGTTGCCTTGGGGCCGTCGTCCTTGCGTGGCGCCTTGTCCTGCTTGTCGGCGCTCTTGCCTCTGCTGCCGCCGGCCTTGCCGTCGTTGCCGCCCCGATTATCAGGCTTGGCGTCCTGACGGCTGTCTTGGCGATTATCCTGACGGTTGTCGGCCTTGCCGTCACGATTGTCGCCGTTGCGGCCTTCCGTGTTGCGGCCTTCGCCGTTGCGACTTTCATTGTTGCGGTTGTTGCCACCGCGACCGCCACGGCGGTTGCGGCTACGGCCACGGTTTTCGCCGTTTCTGCCGTCACCGTCGTCCTTGCCGCTTTTGCGTCTGTCGTCCCGCTGGCCGTTGCGGTTGTCGTTCTGGTCGCGGTTGCCCCCGGCCTTGTCGCCGCGCTGATTTCCGCCCTTGCCGCGGTTCTGGCCGCCACGACGGTTATCGTTGCGGTTGCCGCGCGCGTCGTCACGGTCGCCACGATTCTGACGTTGGCCTTTACGCTGCTCGTCGCGACCCTTGGCGCGGGCCTTCCGCTCGTCCTCGGAGCCACCGAACAGTGCCGAAAGCCAGGTGAAGAAGCGTGCCAGCAGCCCGGGCTGCAGCGGCGCCTGATCGTTCCTGGCCGCCGGCGGTTTGCCTTGCTGGGGCCGGTTGGGCTGTTGTTTGGCCTGCGGCTGTTCCCGGGGCTTCTCGGCGACCGGCTTGGGCGGCGGCGGCGCGGTGTCCGGCGCCACCACCTTGACGGCGGGCTCCTGGGTCTTGATCTCGGTGTCCTGGGCGGAGACCGTGGCCGGGTCCTTGTGCCCTTCGTGCAACTCCAGCTCGTGGCTCACGAGGGCCTTGGTCTGGTCGTCGCGGATGCGCTCCACCTCGAAGTGGGGCGTCTCCAGATTGGGGTTGGGGATCACCAGCACGCGCACATTGTGGTTGGCCTCGATCTCGCGCAGCACCTGGCGTTTCTCGTTGAGAAGGAAGGTGCCCACGGCGACCGGCACCTGGGCCTGGATCTCGCCGGTGCGCTCCTTCATCACCTCTTCCTCGATCAGGCGGAGGATGCTCAGGGCCAGGGATTTCACGTCGCGGATGTGGCCCAGGCCGTCACAGCGCGGGCACACGATGCTGGAGGTCTCGCCAAGGCTGGGACGCAGCCGCTGACGGGACAGCTCCAACAGGCCGAACCGGGAGATGCGGCCCAACTGGATGCGCGCGCGATCCGCCTCCAGGGCTTCGCGCATGCGGTTTTCCACTTCGCGCTGGTTGCGCGCCGGGCCCATGTCGATGAAGTCCACCACGATCAGGCCGCCGATGTCGCGCAGGCGCAGCTGGCGGGCGATTTCGTCCGCCGCCTCCAGGTTGGTCTGCAGGGCGGTTTCCTCGATGTCCGCGCCCTTGGTGGCGCGGGAGGAGTTGATGTCGATGGACACCAGTGCCTCGGTGGGATCGATGACGATGGAACCGCCGGAGGGCAGCTTCACTTCACGCTCGAAGGCGGTCTCGATCTGCGACTCGATCTGGTAGCGGGAAAACAGCGGGGTGTCGTCGTTGTACAGCTTGATCTTGTGCTGGAAGTCGGTCATCACCTGCTGCACGAAGGCCTGTGCTTCGTCGTAGACCTTCTGGGAATCGATCAGTACTTCGCCGATGTCCTTGCGCAGGTAGTCGCGGATGGCGCGGATAATGACGTTGGATTCCTGATAGATCAGGAACGGCGCCTTGCGGGTCTCGGACGCCTCGGCGATGGAACCCCACAGCTTGAGCAGGTAGTTGAGGTCCCACTGCAGTTCCTCGGCGGAGCGGCCCAGGCCGGCGGTGCGCACGATCACGCCCATTTCGTCGGGGATCTGCAGGCTGCCCAGGGCTTCCTTGAGCTGCTGGCGTTCCTCGCCCTCGATGCGGCGGGAGATGCCGCCGGCACGGGGGTTATTGGGCATCAGCACCAGGTAACGACCGGCCAGGCTGATGAAAGTGGTCAGGGCGGCGCCTTTGTTACCGCGCTCTTCCTTGTCCACCTGGATGATCACTTCCTGGCCTTCCTTGATCACATCCTTGATGTTGATGCGACCCTGGATGTCCTTCGGGTCCTTCTGGAAATACTGACGGGAGATTTCCTTCAGCGGCAGGAAACCGTGGCGCTCGGCGCCGAAATCCACGAAAGCGGCTTCCAGGGAAGGTTCGACCCGGGTGATCTTGCCTTTATAGATATTGGCTTTTTTCTGCACGCGGGTGCGGTGCTCGATGTCCAGATCATAAAGTCTCTGGCCATCCACCAGCGCCACCCGAATTTCTTCGGGGTGCGTGGCATTGATCAACATACGTTTCATTGTGCTACCACAAGGTTCGTGGCGGCATGCAGCGGGCCGGTATCAATAACCGGTATCAGACCTGCGGTCCGGGGGAGGGGAAATGCCTGTCAGGCATGAACGTCACGGGTGGTGGCGCGGGGCGCCGGATCAACGGTGATGGTGCCTGCTCTCGACCTTTCCTTGTTCTCCGGACCGGGTGAAGTTGCGCCGTTGGCGTCGCTCGCGAGGCGATATCCTCTTATCGGCTTCGCGCTGTGTCCGGCGCGCCAGGCGCGTCGGACCGGGTAAACTCTTCGTGTCTGTATACCGTGCCGGGGTGTCGTCGGGCGCGTCACGCGCGGCCACGACGGCACACCGTTTTGTCTTCGACCTGATGCTGCAGACCGCCGTTGTTGGTTTTCGGTCGGCCGCCGGAGGGAGTGTGTGACCGCTCCGCGGTGCCATGCAGCGTCGGGGCCCCAAGGGCCCGTTCGTCTCTGTTTTTGTCGGGCGGGCTGGCGGGTACTGTGTCTACCGACGGCGAATGGTCGCTGCGCGTCGCCGTTGGCCAGCCTCGGCCGACACCGGATAATAGCAGTGAAACCATAATGCGATCAATCAGATACATGAATGAGGGGGTGAAGGTCGACGAATCGGGCGGGGCCGCGCGCCGGCGCTGGCGCGGGCCGGGCGCCTTGGCTAGAATCGCCGCATGTCTGACACCCCCGCCGCCGATCGCGTCACCTTCATCACCATTGATGACGGGCGCGACGGCCAACGCCTGGATAATTTCCTGTTCGTCCACCTCAAGGGCGTGCCGCGCTCGCGTATCTACCGCATCATCCGTGCCGGCGAGGTGCGCGTGAACAAGAAGCGCGCCAAGCCCACCACCCGGCTGGCCACCGACGACGTGGTGCGCATCCCGCCTGTTCGCACCAGTGAGTCGTCGGCGCCGCCGGTGGTCAGCGACGGCCTCGCCGAGCGCCTGTCCCGGGCGCTGATTTACCAGGACGACCGCCTGATGATCTTCAATAAGCCCGCCGGCCTGGCGGTGCATGGCGGCAGCGGTGTCAGCCTGGGGTTGATCGAGGCGCTGCGCGTGCTCTATCCCAAGGAGACCCAACTGGAGCTGGTGCATCGGCTCGACCGGGATACCAGCGGTTGCATCATGGTGGCTCGTCACCGGGGATTCCTGCGTAAGCTGCAGAGGCTGATGCAGCAGGGTGGGGTGGAGAAGCGTTACTGGCTGCTCTGCCAGGGCTTCAAGGGCAAGGAGCGCCGCATGGAGGCGCCGCTGCTTAAGCTCATGCAGGGCAATGAGCGGGTGGTGCGGGTGTCCCGGGAGGGCAAGCCGTCGGTCACCGATTTCGCGCTGATCGAGCGTTTTGGCGACGTCGCCCTGGTGGAGGCCACCTTGGGCACCGGCCGCACCCATCAGATCCGCGTGCATGCCCAGTTCGGTGGCTTCCCGTTGCTCGGCGACGACAAGTACGGCAGTGAACGGGGCGACCGCAAGCTGGCCGACCTGGGTCGGCGGCGGCTGTGTCTGCACGCCCGCACCCTGGCGTTCCGTCACCCGGAGAGTGGTGAGAGGATTACCGTCACCGCGCCTTTGGACGAGGATTTCGAGGCCATCCTCGCTGGCCTGAGGGCGGGGAAGCGGGCATGAATTACGACCTGGTGATTTTCGATTGGGACGGCACCGTGATGGACTCCACGGCGCGCATCGTGGAATGCATGCACAGTGCCGGCCGCGACCTTGATCTGCCGGTGCTGGACGATGACACCGTGCGTGGCATCATCGGCCTGGGGCTGCCGGAGGCGATTCGCGCTCTGTACCCGGACATCGACGATCCCATGCTGGGCCGCATGCGCGACCGCTACGCGTTTCACTTCGTGGCGGCGGAGGCCACCCCCAGCCGGCTCTACCCGCACGCGGAAGCGACCCTGGCGGCGCTGCGCGACGCCGGCCTGCGGTTGGCGGTGGCCACCGGCAAGAGCCGCAAGGGGCTGGATCGGGTGTGGAGCAACGCCGGCCTGGGGCACTGGTTCCACGCCTCGCGCTGCGCCGATGAGAGCCGTTCCAAGCCGCATCCGGCCATGGTCGAGGAATTATTGCTGGAACTGGCTGTCCGTCCGGAACGGGCCCTGGTGGTGGGGGATACTTCCTTCGATCTGGAAATGGCCCGCGCCGCCGGCGTGGATCGGGTGGGGGTGAGCTATGGCGCCCATCCCGTGGGCCGGCTGATGACCTTCGACCCCCTGGCGGTGATCGACGCCCTGCCGCAGCTGCTGCCCGTGGTCGGGCTGCCCGGGGAACTTGAACACGAGCGACTTGAACGCGAGCGAAGAGTGTGACGATGGAAGGCAACAACAAAGAGTGGAAACTGATCGAGAAACTGCTGGGCCAGGCCCAGGCGGAACAACGCAAGAGCCGGCGCTGGGGGATTTTCTTCAAGAGCCTGGGCTTTATTTACCTGTTCTCGCTGCTGTTCCTGTTTTCCGCCAACCGGCCCGGGGACTCCCTGGCGGTGGCCGAGCCCCATGTGGCGGTGGTGGATCTGAACGGCGCCATCATGGCCGATTCCCCGGCCAGCGCCGACCTGATCAGCACCGGGCTGCGCGAGGCCTTCGAGGCGGACAACGCCAAGGCGGTGATCCTGCGCATCAACAGCCCGGGTGGTTCGCCGGTGCAGTCCAGCTTCGTTTACAACGAAATCCGCCGCCTGCGCGCCGAGCACCCGGACAAGAAACTGTACGCGGCGATCACCGACATGGGCGCCTCCGGGGCCTACTACATCGCTTCCGCCGCGGATGAGATCTACGCCGACCCGGCCAGCATCGTCGGCTCCATCGGCGTGATCATGGCCAACTTCGGCCTCCAGGAGGCCGCCGACAAGCTGGGCGTGGAGCGTCGCGTCTACACCGCCGGTGAGAACAAGGACATTCTTGATCCGTTCGCGCCGGTGAAGGACAAGGACCGCGAGCACGTGCAGGCCATGCTTGACGAGATTCACCAGCAGTTCATCGGGGCGGTCAAGCAGGGCCGTGGCGACCGGCTCAAGGTGGAGGGGCATCCGGAGCTGTTCTCCGGGTTGTTCTGGACCGGTCAGCGCGCCCTGGAGCTGGGTCTGGTGGATGGCCTCAAGAGTCCGGGGCAGGTGGCCCGGGACGTGGTGGGCGTGGAGCGCACCGTGGATTACACCGTGAGCGCCTCGCCGCTGGACAAGGTGCTCAAGAAGTTCGGGGTGTCCATTGGTGATGGCCTTGGCCAGGCGCTCGGCCTGGAAAGCGGGGCGCCAACGATTCGCTAGCGACTGATCGCGACTAAAGTCGCTCCTACAGCGAATCAATGGCGCGTAGGAGCGACTGGGCGGCATGCCGCTTTAGTCGCGATCCGCCTCAGGGCAGGGTGACGCCTTCGGCGGCCAGGAAGTCGGTAAGCAGGATCAGCGGCAGGCCCACCAGGGCGTTGGGGTCGCGGCCTTCCAGGCTCTTGAACAGCACGATGCCGAGCCCTTCGGATTTGAAGCTGCCGGCGCAATTGAGCGGTTGTTCCAGCTCGATGTAACGTTCAATCTGGGTGTCACGCAGACGCCGGAAGTGCACCGTGAAACGTTCGCAGGCGCTCTGGTGGCGACCGGTTTCCGCGTTCAGCAGGCACAGGCCGGTCAGAAAGGTCACGGTGCGGCCGCTGGCGCGGCGCAACTGGGCCACGGCGGTGTCCCGGTCGCCGGGTTTGCCGAGCATCTCGTCATCGATCACGGCGACCTGGTCGGAGCCGATGATCAGCGCGTCCGGGTGATTCCCGGCCAGCGCGGCGGCTTTGGCGCGGGCCAGACGCAGCACCAGTTCGGTGGGCGTTTCCCCGGGCCGGGCGCTTTCGTCGATGTCCGGGCCGTGGTGGTCGAACGCCAGCCCGAGCTTGCCGAGCAATTCGCGGCGGAACGGCGACGAAGAGGCCAGGATCAGGGGTTGAGACCGTTGCTTCATGGCTGACTCGCTTGCGGTTGGAGGCTTGGGCGCGGCGGAGTGTACCGGCCCGATCCAGGTGGTGCACGAAAAATCCAGTTTTCTCAATCAGTTAAGGTGCGTCCCCGGGTTGCAATTTGGCTTTGACAGGACGCGGGGGCGCGCCTAGAATTGCGCGCTTATGTTTTCAGGGCAACTGCCACCGTATCTGGAACCGCGCAAGTACGCGGACCAGGAACGCGTCGTCGAAGGCGAAGCCCGGGTCGGGGATCTGCCCCGTCTGCGGGAATATCGCGACAGCCAGGACCAGCCGGTTCGGGTGAAGCTGGCCTTTGGCCGCGATGATGACGGCCGCGGACGTGTTCAAGGTCGTGTGGAGACCACCCTGATACTGGTTTGCCAGCGTTGTCTGGAACCGGTGCACCATCCCGTCGCGGCCGACGTGGATCTGGTGCTGGTGTGGAGCGAGGATCAGGCGAAGGCGTTGCCGACGCATCTGGACCCCTTGCTGGTCACCGAGGAGCGCCTGAGCCTGGCGGAGCTCGTTGAGGAAGAGCTGCTGCTGGCCCTGCCCCTGGTGGCTCTGCACGATGAGTGCCCGCGTCCGGCGTCGGCCGGTTCCGATCCGGAACCGGAGCAGGACCCGGACGACACGCAAACCAATTCGGATAATCCGTTTGCCGTGCTGGCCCAATTGAAGGGCCGCCGCAAGTAACACGCCGAGGAGCAAGCAATGGCTGTTCAACAGAATCGCAAGACCCGTTCCAAGCGCGGCATGCGCCGTTCCCACGACGCGCTGTCCGCGCCCACGCTCACCGAGGACGCCAACACCGGTGAAGTGCACCGTCGTCACCACATCTCTCCGGACGGCATGTACAAGGGCCGTCAGGTGATCCGCAATGACGAGATCGACGACGAAGAAGAGTAAGTAAGTCCCGCCGCCGCCCGCCGGTGGCGTTTGGACCGAACCGAGACGGGAGCCCTGGTGGCTCCCGTTTTGTTAACGCCATGACGACGCCGTATCATGGCCGTCGCTTCTTCCCAGATGGAATCTTGCCATGTCAGCGGTTGTGACCTTGGCCGTGGACGCCATGGGCGGTGACCACGGTTTGCCGGTGACCGTGCCGGCCGTGGCGCGGGTGCTGGCCCGCCACGCCAATCTGAGCGTGATCATGGTGGGCGCCCCCGAGGCGCTCGCCCCGGAACTCAAGAAGGAAGGCCTGGACGCGCACCCCCGGGTGAGCGTGGCGCCGGCCTCCGAGGTGGTCGCCATGGATGACCCGGTGGCGGTGGCGCTGCGCCAGAAGAAGGACTCGTCCATGCGCGTGGCGATCAACCAGGTCAAGGAAGGCCGCGCCCAGGCCGCCGTCAGCGCCGGCAATACCGGTGCCTTGATGGCGGTCAGCCGGTTCGTCCTCAAGACCCTGCCCGGTGTCGACCGGCCTGCCATCTGTACCGCCATTCCCACCGCCTCCGGCCACTGCCACATGCTCGATCTGGGCGCCAATGTGGATTCCGAGCCGGCCCACCTGCTGCAGTTCGCCATGATGGGGCAGGCGGTGGTGCGCGCCGTGGACGGCCAGAAACGGCCCAAGGTGGCGTTGCTGAACATCGGCGAGGAAGACATCAAGGGCAATGAACAGATCAAGGAAGCCGCCAACCTGATGAGCCAGGCCGAGGACCTGAACTACGTGGGCTTCGTGGAAGGCAATGGCATCTTCCTGGGCGACGTGGACGTGGTGGTGTGCGATGGCTTTGTCGGCAATGTGTCGCTGAAAACCATGGAAGGCGTGGCCAAGATGATCGGCGGCATGATCCGCGAGGAAGCCAGCCGTTCGCTGCTGCGCAAGCTCAGCGGCCTGTTCGCCTTGCCGCTGCTCGGCGGGCTCAAGAAACGCATGGACCCGGACCGTTACAATGGCGCCAGTCTGGTGGGGCTCAATGGCGTGGTGGTGAAGAGCCACGGTGGCACCAGCGTGGAAGGCTTCGCCAGCGCCCTGGAAGTGGCGGTGCTGGAAGCTGAGCGTAACGTGCCGGCGCTGATCCGGGACGCCCTGGCGCCGACCGACTCTTTGTTGTAGGCGCGATTGTAGGGGCGGCCGGGCGGGGCGTCGCGATCGCGGGGCGGGCCCGAATGGCGCCGGTTCATACTTTGTTGCAGGCCGGCACCGGACAAGTCCGACGCGGACGGGCATACTGCCGGCCACGAAGCAACGGGCGAATACCGATAGAGGATCCCCATGTCGAAAACCGCATTCGTTTTTCCCGGTCAGGGCTCCCAAAGTCTCGGGATGCTGGCCGATTTCGCTGATCGCACCCCGGTGCGTCAGGCCTTTCAGGAAGCCTCCGGCGCTCTGGACCTGGACCTGTGGGCCCTGGCCCAGGACGGCCCGCAGGACGCCCTCAACCGCACCGAGAACACCCAGCCCCTGCTGCTTACCGCCGGCGTGGCGCTGTGGAAGCTGTGGGAGCAGGCCGGTGGGCCGCGCCCGGCGCTGCTGGCCGGCCACAGCCTGGGTGAGTACACCGCGCTGACCTGCGCCGGCGTGCTGAATCTGGGCGATGCCGTGCGCCTGGTACGCACCCGTGGCCAGTTGATGCAGCAGGCGGTGCCGGACGGCGAGGGCAGCATGGCCGCGATTCTGGGCCTGGATGATGACCAGGTACGCCAGGCCTGCGCCGCCGCCGCCGATGGCGAAGTGGTCGAGGCGGTCAACTTCAACGCCCCAGGCCAGGTGGTGATCGCCGGCCAGGCCAGTGCCGTGGAGCGCGCCGTGGCGGCCTGCAAGGACGCCGGCGCCAAACGCGCCATGCCCCTGCCGGTGAGCGTACCGTCCCACTGCGCGCTGATGAAGCCGGCGGCGGAGCGGCTCGCCGGGCATCTCGAGAACACCAATTTCCACCCGGCCGAACTGCCGGTGATCAACAATGTGGACGTGGCCCGGGAAACCGATCCGGCGCGCATTCGCGAGGCCCTGGTACGGCAGTTGTACTGCCCGGTACGCTGGGTGGAAACGGTGCAGGCTCTGGCCGCCGACGGCGTGGAAACCCTGTACGAGTGCGGCCCGGGCAAGGTGCTCAGCGGCCTGGCCAAGCGCATTGATCGCTCCCTGACCGCCAAGCCGCTGGAAAACAGCGCCGCCTTCGAAGCGGCCCTGAGCGGCGAGTGACGAGGATTTCGTAATGAGTGAAGAACGTAAAGTCGCGCTGGTCACCGGCGCCACCCGTGGCATTGGCCGCGCCATCGCCGAGCAACTGGCCGATGCCGGCTTGTTCGTGGTGGGCACCGCCACCAGCGAAAAAGGGGCCGCCACCATCGCTGAGTATCTCGGCGAGCGGGGCACCGGGGTGGTCATGGACGTGGCCGACGATGCTTCCGTGGCCGATACCGTCAAACACATCGGCGAGGCCCACGGCGCGCCGCTGGTGCTGGTCAACAACGCCGGTATCACCCGTGACAACATCATGCTGCGCATGAAGGCCGACGAGTGGGCGGATGTGATCAACACCAATCTGAATTCCCTGTACCGGGTGTCCAAGGCGTGCCTTAAGGGCATGACCAAGGCACGCTGGGGCAGGATCATCAACATCAGTTCCGTGGTCGGAACCATGGGCAACGCCGGCCAGGCCAACTACGCCGCCGCCAAGGGCGGGGTGGAAGGCTTCACCCGGGCGTTGGCCCGTGAGCTGGGCTCGCGCAATATCACCGTCAACGCGGTGGCGCCGGGCTTTATTCAGACCGATATGACCGATGCTTTGCCCGAGGCGCAGCGCGAAGCACTGCTCAGCGGTATTCCCCTGGGGCGCCTGGGCGCGCCGGCGGAAGTGGCCAGCGCGGTGAACTGGCTGGCCAGCGACGGCGGCGGTTATGTGACCGGCACCACGGTGCACGTCAATGGCGGGATGTTCACTGGTTGACCAGGGTCAGGGAATTGCACGGGACACGAACGGCAAAAAACGCTATCGTGCCCGCATCCGAAGCTAAACATTTGGAAACCTAATCCGTGAAAGCGGGTGCCGAGAGCGGCTTGCAAGCGCGAATGGCGTTCACCTAGAATAGCCGCTCATAGGTGCTCGCACACCATCAACAGGAGAGTTATAACATCATGAGCAGCATCGAAGAACGGGTCCAGAAGATCATCGTCGAACAACTCGGCGTCAAGCCGGAAGACGTCAAATCCGAAGCCTCCTTCGTCGAGGACCTGGGTGCCGATTCCCTGGACACTGTTGAGCTGGTAATGGCCCTCGAGGAAGAATTCGAGACTGAAATTCCCGACGAAGAAGCGGAGAAGATCAGTACCGTTCAAGCTGCCGTGGATTACATCAAGGCGCACAGCTGATACTGATCGCGGCCGACTGAACAGACAGTCAAAAAAACCGCAGGCTCGTCGGGCTTGCGGTTTTTTTTCGGAACATCGCCGGCTCGCGCCGGGGCTTTCGGGGGCCCTGGCGCGTGCTACAGTGGGGATTGCGGCGGTCGCCGCGCGGCAATCCTGACGCGGGAGGAAAGCAGGTGACACGACGTCGAGTAGTAGTGACCGGTCTGGGTATGTTGAGTCCCTTGGGGGCGGACGTGGCCAGCACCTGGGAAGGCATTAAGGCCGGGCGCAGCGGCATCCGGCCGATCGAGCATTTCGATACCGAGGCCTTCGCCACCAAATTCGCCGGCCTGGTGCCGGAGTTCGCGCTGGAGGACTATCTGTCCCCGAAGGAAGCGCGCAAGATGGACCTGTTCGTGCAGTACGGCATGATCGCCGCCATTCAGGCGATCCGTGACGCCGGGCTGGAGATGGACAAGGAAAACGGCGAGCGTATCGGCGCCGCCATCGGCTCGGGCATTGGTGGCCTCACCAATATCGAGGAAAATCACGAGAAGCTGCTGGCCTCCGGCCCGCGCAAGCTGTCTCCGTTCTTCGTGCCGAGTACCATCATCAACATGATCGCCGGTAACCTGGCCATCATGTACGGCCTCAAGGGGCCCAACTTCGCCACCGTCACCGCCTGCACCACCGGCACTCACAACATCGGCTTCGCCGCCCAGCAGATTCAGCTCGGCACCGCCGACGTGATGATCGCCGGCGGTGCCGAGAAGGGGTCCACGCCGTTGGGCATGGGGGGCTTCGCCGCCGCCCGCGCGCTCTCCACCCGCAACGATGATCCCCAGGCGGCCAGCCGCCCCTGGGACAAGGACCGTGACGGCTTCGTGCTGGCCGATGGCGCCGGCGCCGTGGTGCTGGAGGAATACGAGCGTGCCAAGGCACGGGGTGCCACCATCTACGGCGAAGTGGCCGGTTTTGGCCTCAGCGACGATGCCTATCACATGACCGCGCCCTCCGAGGATGGCGCCGGGGCGGCCCTGTCCATGGGCAACGCCTTCCGCGACGCCGGCATCGACCCCTCGGAAGTGGGCTACGTGAACGCTCACGCCACTTCCACCAAGGTCGGGGATCTGATCGAGATCCACGCGGTGAAGAAGATCTTTGGCGATCACGCCTACAAGCTGGCCATGAGCTCCACCAAATCCATGGTGGGTCATCTTCTGGGTGCCGCCGGCGCGGTGGAAGCGATCTTCACCCTGCTGGCCATGCGTGACTCCGTGGCGCCGCCCACGATCAACCTGGACAGCCCGGATGAGGGCTGTGACCTGGACCTGGTGGCCAACGAAGCCCAGGCCCGTCCCATCGACGTGGCCCTGTCCAACTCCTTCGGCTTCGGTGGCACCAACGGTTCCCTGCTGTTCCGCAAGGTGTGAACGACACCGTCGCCAGCAATGACCGGGGCCTTGCCTACGGCGATGGCCTGTTCGAGACCCTGCGGGTCTCCGCTGGCGGCGCCACGCCGCTGTGGCCGCGCCACCGGGCGCGGCTGCTGGCCGGCGCCGAGCGTCTCGGCATTCCCGTGGACCGGGACACGGTGGAGCGCTGCCGCGCCGAGGCGCTGGCCGGCGCCACCGGCGCCGGGGTGCTCAAGCTGACCCTGACCCGCGGCCCCGGTGGTCGCGGTTATCTACCCCCGGAATCCCCCACGCCCACGCTGTTCGCCCGTTTCGGCCCATCGCCGGTCTGGTCCCGGGAATGTCGCCATGACGGCCTGGAACTGGGCATTTGTGATACCCGGCTGGGCCTTGATCCGATGGCGGGTTTCAAGCACCTCAACCGTCTGCCGCAGGTGCTGGGTCGCCGCGAGGTGGCCCGCCACGGCTGGCATGAAGGGCTGATGCTCGATGAGTGGGAGCGGCCGGTGGAGGCCACCGCCATGAATCTGTTCGCGCTCCATGGCGACACCCTCTGGACCCCCGCCCTGGAGCGCGCCGGGGTGGCGGGAGTGGCCCGGGAATGGCTGCTGGAGCACGCGGAGCGGCAAGGCTGGTGCATCGATGTGCGTATGAGGCCGCTGTCACATCTGCACGCCGCCGACGCGGTTTTTCTCGCTAACAGTGTTGTGGGCGTGCTGCCGGTGCGTAAACTGGCGCCATGGGTCTGGCCGGTGACTGAACCGGTACGACGATTTCAACGGGATCTGGATCTCCTTTTTCAATAATGCGCCGAAAAATTCGATTGCTCGGGCTACTGGTGCTGTTCATCGTGATCGGCATTCCGGTGGCCGGTTTCTGGGTGAGCAGCTATCTGCACAAGTCGTTGCCATTGGAAGACACCGCGGTGGTGGATGTGCCAAGGGGCGCCACGTTCAGTGGCGTGCTGGCCGCCATGCGCCGCGACGGCTTGCTGGGCGACCCCGGCGAGGCACGTCTGCGCCGCTGGGGCGCGCGGCTGTACAGCGCCTTCACCGGCCTGGATAGCCGTCTCTACGTGGGCGAATACCAGCTTGTCCCCGGTGACTCCCTGCTCACGCTGCTGGAGAAGATTGATCGGGGCGAGGTGATGCAGCGCAGCATTACCCTGGTGGAGGGCTGGACGTTCCGCGAATGGCGGGCCCTGCTGGAAGGGCTGGACGGATTGGAACACGAAACCCGGGGGCTGGAAGAAAGCGAGATCATGGCCCGCCTGGGGCTGCCGGATCAGCACCCGGAGGGCTGGTTCGCGCCGGAAACCTATTTCTATACCCGCGGCACCTCGGACCTGGACCTGCTGCGTCGCGCCCTGCGGCGTCAGCAGGGTATTCTCGACGAGGCGTGGCTGTCCCGGGACGAGGATCTGCCTTACGACGACCCCTACCAGGCGCTGATCATGGCTTCGATCATCGAAAAGGAAACCGCCGTGCCCGATGAGCGTGGTCGCATCGCCGGGGTGTTCATCAACCGGCTGCGCCGGGGCATGCGCCTGCAGACCGATCCGACGGTGATCTACGGCATGGGCGAGGACTACGACGGTAACATCCGTCGCTCCGACCTGCGCCGCGCCACCCCCTACAACACCTATCGTATCAGCGGCCTGCCGCCGACGCCGATTGCCATGCCCGGGCGTGATTCAATCCTCGCGGCGGTGCGCCCGGCGCCCACCGAAGACCTGTACTTCGTGGCCCGGGGCGATGGCAGCCACAAATTTTCCAGAACCCTGGCCGAGCACCAGCGGGCGGTGCGTGAATACCAGTTGCGGCGTCGTTCCGATTACCGCTCGCACCCGGGGCCGTCCCAGTGAGCGGCCGCTTTATCACCCTGGAGGGCGGCGAAGGCGCCGGCAAGAGCTCCAATCTGGAGTGGCTGGCCGAGCGCCTGCGCGCCGCCGGGGTGGCGGTGACCGTGACCCGGGAGCCGGGCGGCACCGAACTGGCGGAGCGAATCCGCGCGGTATTGCTGGACCCGGGGCCCGAGCCGATGGCCGATACCACCGAGCTGCTGCTGGTGTTCGCCGCCCGTGCCCAGCATCTGGCGGCGCGCATCCGACCGGCCCTGGCACGCGGCGATTGGGTGCTGTGCGACCGTTTCATGGACGCCACCTGGGCCTACCAGGGCGCCGGCCGGGGCCTCGACCGCGATGCCATCGCCGCTCTGGAATCCCTGGTGCTGGAGGGGCTCAGCCCGGACCGGACCCTGCTGTTCGATGTGCCGGTGGCCCAGGGCATGGCCCGTGCCGGCAAGCGCTCCAGCCCGGACCGCATCGAGCGCGAAGCGGTGGCTTTCTTCGAGCGGGTGCGGCAATGCTATCTTGATCGGGCGGCGGCGGAGCCGGAGCGGTTCCGGGTGATCGACGCCGGCGCCGACCTTGAAGCGGTGCGCGCGCAACTGGAAACCCATCTTCAGGAGATGCTGCGGTGGCGGTGAGTGAATCCCAGGGCCGGGCACCGATCCAGGTGCCCTGTCCCTGGCACCGGGACGAGATGCAGAGGCTGCTGGACCAGCATGGCCAGGGCCGGCTGCCCCACGCGTTGCTGTTCGCCGGTGCCGCCGGCATTGGCAAGTTCCGCCTGGCCCAGTCGTTGGCCCAGGCGTTGCTCTGCGCGCAGCCCCGGGCCGGGCTCGCCTGTGGCCAGTGCGACGGCTGCCATCTGAGCGCCGCCGGCACCCATCCGGATGCCCAGACCCTGGTGCCGGAAGCCGGTTCCAACGCGATCAAGATCGATCAGGTACGTCGGCTGGTGGAATTCGCCGGCCGCACCGCCCATTACGGTGGTGCCCGGGTGGCGCTGATTGCCCCCGCGGAGGCGCTGAATCGCAGCGCCCAGAATGCCCTTTTGAAGACCCTGGAAGAGCCCGGCGAGGGGCTGGTGCTGATCCTGGTCAGCGACCAGCCCAGCCTGTTGTTGCCGACCATCCGCAGCCGCTGCCAGCAGCGCTATCTGCCTCTGCCGGGCCGCGAAGCGGCGCTGGAGTGGCTTACACCCCAGGTGGGCGAGCGCGACGCGCCGGCCCTGCTCGCCGCCGCCCAGGGCTCCCCGTTGCGGGCCCTGGGGTTACAGGAGGCGGACTGGTTCGCCGCCCGCGAGCAACTGGCCGGCCAGTTACTGGCGGTGGCCCTGGGGCGCGCGTCGCCGGCCCAGGCGGGCCAGGCGCTGGCGGCCCACGATCCCCGGGTGATGGCCGGCGTGCTGTATGGCTGGCTGGCCCGGGCCGCGGTGCTGGCCGCGCTGGGGGAGCAGGGTGGCGATGCCGACCCGGCCACCGTCACCGACCCCAAGGTGGAGCCCCTGCTGCGCCAATTGGCCGCGCAAGTGCCGCCGGCGCGGCTGCTGCGCGCCGCTCACCGGGTCATGGAAGGCCGCCGCCAACTGCTGGCCGGCGCCAACCCCAATAAGGAATTGCTGATGGAGCAGTGGTTGCTGGTGCTGGTGGGCGTTGACGCCTCCGCCAGCGGCTTCTAATCTGCCTGAAACAGAAAAACGGGTGCCCGAGGGCTCCCGCACGGGGGAGACGGACATGAAAATGCCTGGAGGCCGCAGCGGCATCCTGTCGTTGAGCATCAAGGACAAGGCGGCCCTGTATTCCGCTTATATGCCGTTCATCACCAACGGCGGACTCTTTATTCCCACCGACAAGAACTACCAGCTCGGCGAGGAAATCTTTCTGTTGCTCAACGTGATGGATGAGCCGGAGAAGATTCCGGTGGCCGGCAAGGTGGTCTGGATCACCCCCCAGGGCGCCCAGGGCAATCGTACCGCCGGCATCGGCGTGCAGTTCTCCGACCAGGACGATACCGCCCGCCGTACCATCGAGAATCATCTCGCCGGTGCGCTGCAATCGGATCGCCCCACCCATACCATGTGACCCCCCGATAGCGTGTAGAATAGGGCGCTTGTTCAAGTAAGCAGCGGAGACGCCGAGCCCTATGTCCGACACCGCGATCGACCTGGTGGATTCCCATTGCCATCTCGACCGGCTCAACCTGGACGCCTACCAGGGCGACTTCCAGGCCATGATGGCCGCCACCCGCGCCGACGGCATTTCCCACATGCTGTGCATTGGCGTGGACCTGGAAACCTTCCCGCGGGTGCGCGAACTGGCGGAACGCCATGATGACGTTCACGCCACCGTGGGCGTGCACCCTCTCTACAAGGATTCCCGGGAACCGGACGCCGACGAACTGGCGCGCCTGGCGGATCATCCCCGGGTGGTGGCCATCGGCGAGACCGGTCTGGATTATTTCTACGCCAAGGATGAGCGGGAGTGGCAACGCAAGCGTTTCGTGGCGCACATCGAGGCGGCGCGGCGTACCGGCCTGCCGCTGGTGATCCACACCCGGGGCGCCAAGGACGACACCCTGGCGCTGTTGCGCGAGCACGGCGGCGGCGAGGTGCGCGGTGTGCTGCATTGCTTTACCGAGGACACCGACATGGCCGAGCAGGCCATGGCCCTGGGTTTCTACATTTCCATTTCCGGTATCGTCACCTTTCGCAACGCGGAAGCCCTGCGCGAAACCGTGCGTGCGCTGCCGGTGGAGCGACTGCTGATTGAAACCGATTCCCCCTGGCTGGCGCCGGTGCCGTATCGCGGCAAGCCTAACGAGCCGCGTTATGTAGCCCGGGTGGCGGAATGCGTGGCGGAGCTCAAGGACCTGC
Organism: Alloalcanivorax sp. C16-2; assembly: GCF_046507615.1. NCBI lineage: Bacteria > Pseudomonadati > Pseudomonadota > Gammaproteobacteria > Oceanospirillales > Alcanivoracaceae > Alloalcanivorax > Alloalcanivorax sp. C16-2. The sequence continues at coordinate 203,224 of NZ_JBKFTL010000003.1, forward strand.
CGGTGGCCGAGCTGGCCCGCGTTACCCGCGATAACTTCTACACGCTGTTCAGCAAGGCGGCCTCATGAACGATCCCGTGCAACTGGGGTTGGCCGTGGCCCTGGCGGTGGTGCTCACGGCGTTGCTGGCGCTGATCCTGGCGCGGGCGCCGCTGGCCCGGGCGCGCCGCGAGCGCGACCAGGCGCTTCATGACGGCGATGCGCTGCGTCGGGAACTAGAGCGCGAAAGGGAGCGACTGGGGGCGCTGGAAGGACAACTACGGGACACCCAGGACCAGGTTGCCCGGGAGCGCGCCGACAAGGCCCGCCTGGAGGAGAGGCTTACCGGCCAGCGCGACAAACTGGCGTTCCTGGAGCAAAGCCGCGAGCAACTCAAACAGGAGTTCGAGAATCTGTCGGCGAAAATCTTCGAGCACCGCAGCAAGCAGTTCGAGGAGAAGAACCGCCAGGGCCTGGACACGTTGCTCAATCCATTCCGCGAACAACTGGCGGAGTTCCGCCGCCGGGTGGATCAGATCCACAGCGATGATGCCCGTGCCCAGGCGGCGATGACCGAACAGTTGCAGCATCTCAAGAGCCTCAACCAGCAGATGCATCTGGATGCCCGCAATCTCACCGAGGCGCTCAAGGGGCAGGTGAAAACCCAGGGCAACTGGGGCGAGATGATCCTGGAGCGGGTGCTGGAGAGTTCCGGGCTCACCAAGGGCCGTGAATACGACACCCAGGTGGCGCTGAAGAGCGAGGAGGGCGGTCGCCGCCTGCCGGATGCCATCGTCCATCTGCCCGAGGGCAAGGACGTGGTGATCGATGCCAAGGTGTCGCTGGTGGCCTACGAGCGGCTGGTCAGCGCCGAGAACGAGGAAGGCCGCCGCGACAGCCGTGAACAGCATTTACAGTCCCTGCGCGCCCATATCAAGGGCCTCAACATCAAGGACTACGGCAATCTGGAAGGGGTGCGCAGCCTGGATTTCGTGCTGCTGTTCATCCCCGTGGAGGGGGCCTTCATGACCGCCATGGACGCCGACCCGGGTCTGTACACCGAGGCCTACGAACGCAACATCGTGCTGGTCAGCCCCACCACCTTGCTGGTCACGTTGCGCACCATCCAGAACATCTGGCGCTACGAGTATCAGAACCGCAACGCTCTGGACATCGCCAACCGGGCCGGCCTGATTTGCGATCAGATTTCCCGCGTCACCGAAGCCCTCGGTGACGTGGGCGACAAGATCGACAAGGCGCAGCTGTCCTGGGAAACCGCCTACAAGCGTCTCACCGAAGGGCGTGGCAACCTGCTCGGTCAGGCCCACAAACTGCGCGACCTGGGTGCCAAGGCGCGCCGGGCGTTGCCGGAGAAGGTGGACGACGACGACGGCGAAGAGCGCGCCGACGACATCACCGACGCCGGCGACGATTAACGGATTGGGAAACGCGGGCCGGCGCCTCCAGCGGGGCCGCGTCCCCGAAGGGGGACCACACCGGGACGCTCCGTAGCGGCTGTAGGAGCGACCGGGCGGCGCTCCGCATCAGTCGCGATCAGCGGCGGAGTGCCTCGCCATCGCGACTGAAGTCGCTCCTACAGGGCTCCTACGGAGCTGCTTCCTACAGGGCTCCTACGGAGCTGCTATGGGGGCGACCAATCAAAGGCCTTCCAGGAAATCCAGCAGCGTCCGCCGGCGTGGGGCGGGCAGGGCGGTGAAGGCGTCCCGGCTGGCGGCGGCCTCGCCGCCGTGCCAGAGAATCGCCTCCTCCAGGGTGCGCGCCCGGCAGTCGTGCAGATAGCACGCCGGCAGCCCGGCGCGTCGCGCCCGCCCCAGCCCCCACAGCGGCGTCGTGCGCCATTCCCGGCCACCGGCGTGCTGGTCCGGTCGATGGTCGGCCAACCCCTCGCCCAGATCGTGCAGCAGCAAGTCCGTGTACGGTGCCAGCCGTACCGGCTGTCCTTGTTCCCGCCATTCGATGGACGGTTGATGGCAGGCGGCGCAGCCCAGTGCCCGGAACAGGGCGGCGCCGTGGCCGATCGGGTCATGGCCGGCTACCGGCGCCGGCGGCGCCAACCCGGCCACGAACGCCACCAGGGCGGCCAGATCGTCGTCGGCCATCTCCGGCTCGCCGCCGTTCGGCGCCGCCTGGCAGCGCTTCTGTGGCGGCGCGCAGCCCGATTCCGGGCGCCGCGAGGTACTGATGCCCTGCTCATTGATCAGGGCGGCGGCGATCTGGCTTTCCAGATCCGGGTGATTGGCCTTCCAGCCGAAACGCCCCAGGCGTGGTTCGCCGTCCTCGACAATCCAGTTGGGCCGGCCGCGGATACCATCGCCGTCCCGATCCTCGGCGTCGGCCAGGGCCAGCACCACCGCCGCCGGAATCCGCGCCAGGGCACCCACGCCGTCCAGGGCGGCGGCGCCACGCACGGAGAACGCCGCCTCCGGGCCCAGGGGGCCGTGGCTGAGTGCCTGGAATTCATAGTCCGGCGCTTGCCGGCGCCAGTTTTTTCCGTCGGCGTAGCGGCCCTGTTCCGTGCGCCAATGGACGATGACCCGGCCTTCGGCGGGCACGCCGGCCACCGCCAGGGGATTGAAGGTGGTGCCGTAGGCGGTGTGGGGTGCCCAGCCGCCACCGGGCCGGCGCTGGCTAAGCTGTACCACCAGCGCGTTGGGCAAGGGCTCGCCATCGCCGGGCCGCGCGCGCCGGCCGCGCCGGCTGTGGCACTGGTCGCAGGCGGCGGCGTTGAACAGCGGGCCGAGACCATCGCGCAGGGTGGCCGGGGAGGGCGCCGCCACGAAGGCGGTGTTGAAGAACGCCTCCCCCCGGCGCGGGTCCGGCGGTGGCTCGGCGCCCGCCGGCCCGGTCAGCAAGCCGATCAGCGTGCCGGTGAGCAACGGCGCGCATCGGATCGATCGAGGGCGCATCAACGAGGGTCCGGTTGCACCAGCACCCGTAGCCGCTGCCGTGTACCGCCGCTCAGTTGCAGCACATAGTCGTGGTCCGCCTCCAGGCTGTAGGCCACGAATTTGCGCAACGGACGGCAGTCATGGCGGCCTCCGAAGTCCTCCGAGGGTACCCGCTTGCCGTTTTCATCCACCAGGTCCACCCAGCTGGCGTCGTCGATATAGGCGCGATAGGGGCCGGCCTGGTCGGCATGGAACACCAGCGTGGTGGCGTAGGCGCCGTCCGCCAGGGTGTGGCGGCCAGGCTCGGCGACGAACCGGACCCGCGCCTGTGGCTGCAGTGTCACCTGGTAGGCGGTACCGGTGTCCAGGCGCGCCGGGGTGCCGTCCTCCCCGCCGGTCGGGGCCGGCAGGGACGCAGCGGCGAACCGTTCGACCACCGCCTGCTCCGGGGCAGCATAGGTTTCACAACCACTGTTCTCCGCCTGGGCCAGGGCGGCCAGGGGCAGAGGCAGTAGCGCCAGAGCCAGTAATACTTTCATTCCGATCTCCTGAAGGCCGGCCATCAGTAGCGCCAGCGCACCTTGGTGAAGTAAGTGCGGCCCGGCTCGTAGTAACCCTCGTCGTAGGCGTAGAGTTTGTCGCCCAGGTTGTCCACGCCGGCTTCCACCCTCCATTGCGGCAGCGGCCGCCAGGCGGCTTTGAGGCCGGTGGTGACGAAGCCCGCGGTTTGCCGCGTACCGTCGCTGTCGTTGTAGCGTCCGCTGTCGGCGCGGGCACTGGCGGTGAGCGTCCAGGTGTCGCCGAGAAACCAGCTCAGGTAGGTGAAGCCGCTGTGGCGCGGAGTGTCCAATGCCCGCACCTCCGGGTCGGACTTATTGTCCCGGTCCAGGTAGGTGTAGTTCAGGTGGTATTGCCAGGCGCTGCCGATGTTCAGGGTCAGCTCCGCTTCGGCGCCCTGCAGGACCGACTCCGCCACGTTCCGTAATTGCGAACAGGGCGGAGAGGTGCACAGGCCGTTGTCGATGGCGATGCTTTCGATGCTGTCGTCGATTTCATTGCGGAACACGGCTGCGCCCCAGTGCAGCCGGGTATCGGCGCCGACCAGGGCATCGCCGGCCAGCCCGGCTTCCACGCCGGTGCTGGTTTCCGCGTCCAGATCCGGGTTCGGCAGGGCGGACCCCATGCGGAATGAATATCGGTCCTTGATGGTCGGGTAGCGACTGCGTTTGGAGGCGATCAGGCGGCCCTTGAGCCGATCATTGAAGGCATAGAGCGCGCCGGCCTGCAGGTTGACCGCCGAGGTGGAGGCCAGGTCGAACGGCTCGATGGCGCCGTTGACCAGATTGTCCGCCTGCTCGCCGCGCAGCCGGTCATAGCTGACGCCGGCCAGCAGCGTCAGCCGTTCGGTGGCCGCGTAGCGATCCTCCACGCCCACCGACACGGTGCGGTCCTCGAAGCGTTGCTCCGGGTCACCGATGTCGCCCACCTCCCGGTGCACATCGGTTTTGTAGTGCGCGGCCAGGCGCAGGTCGTGCCGCTCGAAAAGATCGGTGGCCAGCTCCACGCTGCCGCCCCAGGAGTAATCGTCGTAGGTGCTGTCGAAGGCGTAGGGCCGGTTCATGGTGCTGTAAGTGGCGTCGTCGTAGGAGCGCAGTGAGTTCTCGAAGCTATCGTAATAGAGCCGTAGTTTGGCCTGCAGATGCTCATGCAGCCGGGTCCTGGAATTGAAGTAGAAGCTTTCCTTGTCGTACCAGGGCCACTGCCAGAAACGCACCCGGGTGTTGGGGTCGTCGCCGGCGTAGGGCGGGGTCTGCTTCTCGCCGTCCTGCTTGTAGTAGCTGAACACGTATTCGTCGGAGGCGTTGGGGGTAAAGCCCAGGCGCAGTGACAGTTTGCGGTCGGTGTACTCCGAATTCTCCCGGCGGCCGCCGTCCTCGTTGGCGGTGGGGTCGAAGTCACCGGCCAGCGGGAAATAATCCTGATCGCGGATCGAGCCGCCCACCTGGGCGTACCAGCGCCCCTGGTTGGTGCCGACGTTGGCATAGCTGTCCCAGGCATTGCGGGAGAAACGATCGTCGAAGCTCATGCCGTAGCCGGCTTCCGCCTCGGTGCCCAGGCGCGGCCGGCGGCCGACCACGTTAATGGCGCCGCCCAGGGTGTTGGGGCCGGCCAGCAGCGAGGTGTAGCCCTTGCTCACCGATATTTCCGCCACGTCGTAGGTGGTCAGGCGGGACAGATCGATGTTGCCGTCATAGGGCACGTACACCGGAATACCATCGATGAATAGCGGCACCTGGCGGGAATCGAAACCGCGCACATTGATCAGCCGCTCGCTGCGGCCGCCCATCATCACGGTGTTGACGCCGGGCAACAGCTCCAGCGCCTGGGAGACGTCGGTGCGGTCGAAGCGCGCCATGTCGTCGGCACTGACGGTTTCCTCGGTGGTGGCGTCGGAGAAGTCGGCCTGGGAGCCGTCGACGACCACCGGTTCCAGGACGCCCAGTTCAAAACGGGAAGGATGTTCATCGGCCCGGGGGGCGGCACACAGCAAGGCCAGCGGCAGACACAGAAAGGCCGCCGGCGGATTCGGTTTTTTCATGGAAGCTCTCGGCTATTCGTTATGCACGGCAGGATATAGCGAAGAGGTCGGCGAGGGCAACCGCCTTGCCAGGCGTGATCAGCGCAGGTCTTTGTTCAGATCCTTTTCGAACTCGTCGGCGAGCGCGCGCAGGGCGGCTTCCATTTCCAGGTAACGCTGGCGCACGCGGCGGCCGGTATCGGTAAGGCGGGCGCCGCCACCGTGTTTGCCGCCGGGGGCGGAATCCACCAGCGGTGAGCGGAAGCAGCGGTTCATGGTATCCACCAGCAACCAGGCCCGCCGGTAGCTCATGCCCATGTCCCGGGCGGCGGCGGAAATCGAGCCGGTACGGTCGATGGCCGCCAGCAGATCCGCCTTGCCGGGGCCAAAGGCGATTTCCTCGTCGCGCATTAGCCGCGCGCGAAGTTTGATGTATTTTTTGCTCGCCATGGATCTCCACCACCGCATTCGTCGAGGGCAGAGTGTAATCGACCTGGGGCGTCCCGCCCATGCATGGGCGGCGGTTCCGGTGCCTGGGCTTTAAGAGGCTTTTACAATCCCGAGACGGCAGGTGGGTGGCTTTGCGTTAACCTGCTGGATGACGTTCCCCATTTGCCAAGGAAACCGATCCATGAGTGGTTCCAGGTCGGCCCGCTTCGGGCCGCTGATTCTGGTGTTGTTACTGGCTTTTCTGGCCGCCGCCGCGGTAGTGGTGGCACCCCGTTCCGGGCTCGCCTGGGTGGCGCTTGCCGGCACTGGCGGGCTTGCTCTGTGTGGTGTGTGGGACTTGTTTCAGTCGCGTCATTCGCTACTGCGCAACTATCCGTTGCTGGCGCATTTCCGCTGGTTTTTCGAATTCCTGCGGCCTTTTTTGCGCCAGTACATCGTTGAGAACGACCGGGAGGGGCGGCCCTATAACCGTGACCAGCGTTCGCTGATTTATGAGCGCGCCAAGGATCAGGTGGACGTGAAACCCTTTGGCAGTGATCTGGACGCCTACGACGCCGAGTTTCAGGTGCTGGCGCACTCCATGGCGCCGTGTCCGAAGCCGGACGCGGATTTTCGCGTGCGCGTGGGAGGGGAGCAATGCGCGCGCCCCTATGACGCCTCGCTGTTGAATGTGTCGGCGATGAGTTTCGGTTCACTGAGCGCGCCGGCGGTGGAGGCGCTTAACCTGGGCGCTCGACGGGGTGGTTTCTATCAGGATACCGGCGAGGGCGCCATCAGTCCGTACCATCTGCGCCACGGCGGTGATCTGGTGTGGGAAATCGGCAGCGGTTATTTCGGCTGCCGGGATGAGCGCGGGCGTTTTGACCGGGCGCTGTTCCGCGAGCAGGCGGCCCGGGATCAGGTGCGCATGCTGGAGATCAAACTCAGCCAGGGTGCCAAGCCCGGCCACGGTGGCGTGCTGCCGGCGGCCAAGATCACCCCGGAGATCGCCGAGACCCGCCGCATTCCTCTCAACCAGGATTGCCGGTCGCCGGCGTTTCACAGCGCTTTCTCCACGCCCCGGGAACTGCTCGAATTCGCCGCCTCCCTGCGCGAGGACGCCGGCGGCAAGCCAGTGGGCGTGAAGTTGTGCGTGGGTCATCCCTGGGAAGTCTTCGCCCTCTGCAAGGCGATGCTGGATAGCGGCATCGTGCTGGACTACATCGTGGTGGATGGCGCTGAGGGGGGGACGGGCGCCGCTCCGGAGGAGTTCTCCGACCATGTCGGGCTGCCGTTGCGGGAGGGGCTGCTGTTGATGCGCAACGCCCTGGTGGGCACCGGGCTGCGTTCACGGGTACGGCTGGCCGCCAGCGGCAAGGTTTACAGCGCCTACACCCTGGCCGCCAACCTGGCGCTTGGCGCCGATTGGTGTAACGCGGCGCGGGCCTTCATGCTCAGCCTGGGCTGCGTGCAGACCAAGAGCTGCCACAATGACCGCTGCCCGACCGGGGTGGCAACCCAGAACGCCAGCCGCCAGCGCGGCCTGGTGGTGGCGGACAAGGCGCCCCGGGTGGCCAATTTCCACCGCCACACCCTGGAGCATCTGGCGGAGCTGATCGCCGCCGCCGGCCTCGAGCACCCGGGGGAGCTACTGCCGCGCCATCTGCTGCAGCGGCGCGGCGCGACGGAGCTGGTCACCCTGGACCGGCTTTATCCATTCCTGGAGCCGGGCAGCCTGCTCGATGATCCGGATGCCACGCCCTACGGTGATTGGTGGCACGCGGCCGACCCGGATAGTTTCCGGCCGCGCTGGCCTTTGGGGCCCCGTCACCATACCGGGTCGAGCAGATAGAAAGCGGGGTAGCAGGCGGCCCAGGCAAGGATCACCGGCGCCCAGTAGCCGGCGGCCAGCTTCACCCGTGTCGCCGCCCGTTGCGGATTCGCCCGGGCGGCGAGGGCCGGTAACAGGGCCAGCAACGCGGGCACCATGAACAGCAGGTGCAGGGCGGCCAGCAAATGGTGGAAGTGGAAGAATTGCAGGGCCTGGTGGGGGCGGGGACCTTCGTAGGCGAACGGTTGGCCGGGAATCGGCAGCAGCCCGGCACGGTATTCCATATAGCCTTCCAGAGCCCGGCAGGCGATAAACAACAGCCCCATCAGCAGAGCGGTAAGAACCAGGCCGCGGGCAAGGCGTTGTCGGTGCACCGCCCGCTCCGCGCCGCTCAGTGCCAGGGCGCCGGCGGCAAGGGCCAGACCGCCGGCACCGGCGAGTTCCGCATGCAGACTGCGTGAGGCGACGGCGAACAGCGACGGGGTAGTACGTAGATGGAGCAGAAACGCCAGCAGCAGGGAGGCGAACAACACGGTGCTGGCGAACAGATAAACCGCCAGGCGCAAACGATCACCATCGAACAGCCGGTGCAGCCCCGGCACGTCGTGGGCGACGATCATGGTATTGCGGTGCGGCGCGCGCGCCATCATGACCACCCCCCGCCTGGGTCGGGGGCGGCACCGCGCCGCGCGCCACGGGCCTGCTTGGCCATGGGGCCTCCTGCATGGGTGGCGGTCGTTCCCTGGAAGAGTCAGAGTAGGGGGCCCCCGGGCGGCTCACAAGCGGGTTGGGAGGCGGGAACGTAAACAACTCAAAAATCCGCGCTTCCCGCCGCCCACGCCCTGGCACGAGGATGACCACCGCGTTACAAACGGGGGCAACGTATTCACTGGCAAGGAGCAAGCAATGCGTATTCGCGAACGTTTCGCCCTGGGTCTGATCGCCGCCTCTCTGGCTGGCGCCACCCAGGCCGCGATCACCATCCCCATGAACGCCGTGGACGAAGACGGCGTCGGCGACCGTATAGGCCAGATCACGGTCAGCGAGTCGGAGTATGGCCTGGTGTTCACACCGCAACTGGAGGGCCTGGACGAAGGTATTCACGGGTTCCATCTGCATCAAAACGGCTCCTGCGAGCCGGCCAAGAAGAATGGTGAGATGACCGCGGCCGCGGCGGCGGGTGGTCACTACGATCCGGATGAGACCGGTCGCCACGGTACCCCTTGGGGCGATGGGCATCTGGGTGATCTGCCGGCGCTTTATGTGGACGACGATGGCAAGGCGACCCTGCCGGTGCTGGCTCCGCGCCCGGACCTGGACGACCTCAAGGGCCGCGCCTTGATGATTCACGCCGGCGGCGATAACTATGCCGATCAGCCGAAGCCGCTGGGCGGTGGTGGCGCCCGTGCCGCCTGTGGGGTGGTACCCGAATAATCGCTGAGCCCCGAACCACCCGAAAGCCCCGCCGGCCGTGTGCCGGCGGGGCTTTTTTATGGTTCATCGCACTTTAGCGGGTCCGGCGCCGCTCTCGGGATGACACCCTTCCTGGTTCCATATTCGTAGTTCCAAAATGCCTTTCATTGTTTTTCACTGCGGTGAGTTTCATATTTTTCGATTCATTTCTGTGATTTGACCCACTTTATTGCTAATAAATAGATCACAAATAAGATAAAAGTATGACTCTTTCATCTTTTTGCTAATGGTTTCTTCACAGGTCTGTACCTAGTATTCGCGTGCTACGAATATCTTCTAGGTAAAAGGCCATGCGCGGTTCAATCTTCGTAATCTTCATCCTCCTCACGGGGGCGTTCGGATCAGTCAAGGCGGATCAGGTAGAGCCGCGTATCATCGGCGGCGAGGCGGTCAGCAGCGCGCCTTCCTGGATGGTGGAGGTGGAACGCAGCTTGTCGGGTAACCCCTCTTTCGGGTCGACCCGCTGCGGCGGCACCCTGGTGGCGCCCCGTTGGGTGCTCACCGCCGCCCACTGCGTTCGCGACGACAATGGCACTTTCGAGCCGGAAACCCTGTTCGCCGCGCTCGGTCATCTGAATCGTCAGGAACAGCCGGAGGAACGCATCGCCGTGGTGGCGGTGCATGTGCACCAGGGCTACCGCGACGATATCTACCAGAACGACCTGGCGCTGCTTGAATTGGAGCGTCCTTCGGCGATGGTGGCGCTGGATCTGGCCAAAAGCGCGGAGATGAACCGGCTGCGCCGGGGCAATCCGGATGAAGCCCTGCTGGCTCTGGGCTGGGGGAAGACCGAGGACAGCAGCATGTCGCCGACCCTGCGGCAGGCGGCGCTGGACTATGTGACGCCCAGCGAATGTGGCCGTTACTGGAATAACCTGGGCAGTGGCCAGCTTTGCGCCGGTGAAATGAACCCGGTGGCCGGCGTGGATCAGGACACCTGTCGGGGCGACAGCGGCGGCCCTCTGGTATATCGCCGTGACGGCGGAGTCTGGCTGGCCGGCATCACCAGCTACGGCACCCGCCAATGCGCCTCCGGCGTGCCGGCGGTGTATACCCGGGTCAGTGCCTACCTGGACTGGATCGAGCGAACCTCCGGCGGCGCCATGGTGGACCTGGAAAGCGACACCAATGGTGAGGCCCGCTACGCCGGCCCCGGTCAGTCGTTGAGTCTGGATACCCGTGTCAGTAACCGCAGCCTGGTCAACGCGGCGCGCCGGGTCGGCGTGCGGATCTTCCATGGCGGCGGGCTGACGGTCTACGCCGATAACCTGGACTGCACCGCGTTCGCGGATCACACCGATTGCCTGGGCTTTGAGAACCTGGATACCGGCGCCACCGGCGATGATCACCGGCTGTGGTTGTCCCACGCCGACGCCGGCACCGGCGCGGCCTCCGCGCGGGTGGTACCGATCAGTGACGAGCACGACTATTACAACGCCAATGAAGAAAGTCTGGAGCTGGTGTTTTCCGATCAGCCGGATTTGAAGCTGGCCGCCACGGCGATACGCCGCGACGGCAAGGTGCGCGTCAGCGCCGTGGTGGAGAACCGGGCGGATCATCGCGATGCCTTCAACGCCTGGGTCAGTTTCCAGGTGCCGGACGGCTGGGACTGGAGCAGCCTGCCGGAGGGTTGCACGGCCACCCAGCCGGTACGTTGTGATCTGGGTGACCTGGCTCGTGGCGAGACGGCCAGTCGTACCCTGGTGCTTGATGGCACCGGCGAGGGCCGGGTCTACATGGAGGCGGGCAGCGCCAGTGGTGATTTCCCCGCCGGCGATACGCAGGCGTTCGTGACGCCGTCCCGGGCCGGTACCGAAAGCACCCGTGATAGCGGCGGTGGCGGCGGTGGTGGCGGCGGCGGTGGCCCGGTTGGTTTCTGGCTGCTGGTGGTGCTGGCGGGGCTGGGTGTTTTGCGCCGCCGCTGATCCGGCGAGGCGCGGGCTGATCGCGACTTAAGTCGCTCCTACGGAGGAAGAATGCGGTGGGAGCGGCTTTAGCCGCGGTCCGCCGTTGAATCCACCACGGAAAGATGGGAGCGCCGTTGCTCCGGGGTAAGCGCGCCAGCATTGCCCTTCCAGGGCACGGCGCCAAAACCGGCGGGCACGGCGTTTAGCAGATAGGGCGCCTTGATGATGTCGAAATAGGGGGAGTGGTCGAAGTCGGCGGCGTGAAACACGCGCGGCTGAAGACGCAGCAGGCGGGAGGCATTATCACCGGTCTGCTTGACCAGGGGATGCACCGGGAACTGGATGAAGGCGAACGCTTCGCCGACGGTGGTGCCGGTGATGGCGCGCAGAAGGTCATTGGCCCAGCGGTTGAGCAGGCGCCGGCGTGAATGTCCGCCCAGGGACCGCCAGGGCAGCAGCCACAATAGCGCCAGGGTGCTCCAGCCATGCTGGGTGCCGGCTCCCAGCCGGCTGATGGCGAAGCGCAGGGCGTCCTGGCATTCCTCCGCGGACAGGTTCTGGGCCCGGCATACGCGCAGATGGAGCCCGCGCAGATTGCTCAGATCCCGCACCCACAGACCCCGTTCCAGGCTGGCGTCGAGCACCAGCTGCGTATCCGGCCCGCAGGGCAGGTAGTCGGCGAGCAGGGCGCGCAGCGCCGGGTCGGCCACTTCGTGGGGTCGGCCGATATAGAGCAGGGCGCGGGAAAAGCGACCGCCGGTAAGGACCTTAAGACGGCGGTCCAGCCGGCTGTCTCCGTCCACCAGCAGCACATCGCAGGGGCGCAGCTGGGCGCGCTGGCTTTGCAGGTCGCCGAGCGGCCATTCGCTTTTCTCCGGTTGCCGCTGGAGTCGCTCGCACAACCATTGGTAGAGCCGTTGAGAGTTCATGGCGCGATCCTACAGCAGCGCCAGAGCGCGTTCCATGACCGAATAGTCAGTATAGAAGTGCGGTGACAGGCGCACGCCGCCGCCACGCTCCGCGCACACCACGCCGCCGGCCTGCAGCCGGGCGCGGGTGTCCGCCGGCGCCTCGCCCGGCAGTTGGAAGGTGATGATACCGGCGCGCCGCGCCGGGTCCGCCGGGCTCAGCAACTCGGCGCCGCGCGCTCTCAGAGCCTCGTACAGCCAGGTGACCCGTTCCCGCAGCGCTGCTTGCACGGTGTCCATGCCCAGTTCCTGGAACAGTGACAGCGAGGCGTCCAAGGCATGGGTGGCGAGCATATTGGGGCTGCCGCACTCGAAACGGGTGGCGCCCTCGGCGATCCTCCAGTCCTTACGGGTATAGTCACCGGCGGCTTCGATCATATGCCAGCCAAACTGGTGCACGGTGAGCTGTTCGCGGGCTGCCGGGCGGGCATAAAACAGGGCCAGGCCTTCCGGCCCGAGCATCCATTTATGGCCGTCGGCGACCACGAAATCAGCAAAACAGGCGGTGGCGTCGAAAGCCTGCGCGCCCAGGCTCTGGATGGCGTCCACGCAGAACAGCACGCCGCGCTCCCGGCAGGCCCGGCCGATGGGCGCCAGGTCCAGGCGGATGCCGGCGCCATACTGCACCGACGATAGCGACACCAGCCGGGTACCCTCGCCGATGGCGTCGATCACCTTTTGCTCGGCGCCCTCGCCACTCACGTCCACCTCCACCACATCCACGCCCCGATCCGCCAGGGCCTGCCAGGGAATCCGGTTGGAGGGAAATTCCTGATCGCTGATCACCACCCGGTCGCCGGCCCGCCAGTCCAGGCCCTGGGCGATCACCGACAGACCCTCGGAGGTGTTCTTGAGCAGCGCCACGTCCGCCGGGTCGGTGCCGATCAGCCAGCCCAGGCGCTGGCGCAGGCGCGTTTCCACGGCCAGCCAGTCCGGGTAATCCCGGGCACCGAGATGAATGTTCTGATCGGCGAAGGCGACCACCGCGTCGCGGGTACGGCGTGGCCAGGGCGCCACCGCCGCGTGGTTGAGATAGAGCACGTCGTCGCGCAGGGGAAATTCCGCTTTGAGATCGACCATGGGAGGCTCCTTGAGTATGATCCAGCCCGAATGGGGCGCGGCTTGCGAGCCGCTCCCGGGGGATTGTAGCGAGCGGGACGGGGGCGTGCAGCGTCCCGGCTTGTGATAGGGTAAACGCAGTCGCCATCGATGGCGGCGGATTGAGGAGAAGTGTCGATGGGTGATCTGGAAAAAGCGACGCGCAAGGCGCGGGAGTTCCGCCAACGCGAGCAGGAAATCCTCGACGCCGCCCTGGCGCTGTTTCTGGAGCAGGGGGAGGATCGGGTCACGGTGGAAATGATCGCTGACCGGGTCGGTATCGGCAAAGGCACCATCTACAAGCATTTCGAAACCAAGAACGAGATTTACCTGTTGCTGATGCTGCGCTACGAGGAGGATCTGGCCGAGGTCTTCGACAGCATTTCCGATAGCAGCGACAAGGAAGCTCTGGCCCGCGAATACTTTCGTTTCCGCATCGGCGACCCGGCCCGTTACCAGTTGTTCGACCGGCTCGAGAACAAGGTGATCAAGGATCATGCGGTGCCGGACCTGGTGGACAAGCTGCACCGCCTGCGCGAGGCCAACTTCTCCCAGCTGACTCATATTGTCGAGGCACGTATCCAGGAAGGTTCCCTGGAGGACGTGCCGCCCATGTACCACATTTGCGCCGCCTGGGCGCTGGCCCATGGCGCCGTGGCGTTGATGCAGTCGCCGTTCTACCAGCGGCTGATCGACGACAAGCCGGATTTCCTCGACTTCCTGGTGGAAATCGGCATCCGCATGGGCAACAAGGGCCAGCGCGGCAAATAACCCCGACGGAAGGAGCCCATGAGCAAAGCCGAGGAACTACTGGCGCTGCTGGAAAAGGCCGATCAGGATGAACAGGGCCTGCCGCCGGTGCACGAATGGAACCCGGACCGTCATGACGACATCGACATGCGCATCGCCCGGGACGGCACCTGGTACTATCAGGGCTCGCCCATCGAGCGCCATCGCATGGTCAGGCTGTTCTCCACCATTCTGCTGCGCGAGGGCGACGATTACTTCCTGATCACGCCGGTGGAAAAACTGCGCATCCAGGTGGATGACGTGCCTTTCGTGGCCACCGGGGTGGAGCGGGTCAGTGGCGATGGCCCGGACAAGCTGGTGTTCACCACCAACGTGGACAGCCATGTGGTGGCCGGCGAAAAACATCCGCTGCGCGTGGAGACCGATCCGCACAGCGGCGAACCTTCCCCCTATGTGCATGTGCGCGACAACCTGGAAGCGCTGATCGCCCGTAACGTGTTCTACCAGCTGGTGGATTGGGCGCGCCAGGAAGAACGCGACGGCGCCACCTTTCTGGTGGTGGAGTCCGACGGCCACGCCTTCGAACTGGGCCGGCTTTAGCCCGGCCCCTTCCCTCAGAGGTTTTCCCCGGGCTTCGGCAGGCCGGTGCCGCACTGCTTGCAGTAGCGCGCGTCGGGGTCGTGATCGTGGCGGTGGCAGCCCGGGCATTCCCGTTCGTAACGGCGCACCATGTGCGCCTTGGACATCTCCGCGGTGACGATGCCGGTGGGCACGGCGATGATGGCATAGCCGGTGATCATCGCCAGGGACGCCACCGCCTGGCCGAACGGGGTCTGCGGCGAAATATCCCCGTAGCCCACCGTGGTGATGGTGACGATGGCCCAGTAGATGCTGCGCGGGATGCTGCTGAAGCCATTGGCGGGCCCCTCCACCACGTACATCAGGCTGCCGAAGATAATGATCACCACCGTCACCGCGAACATGAACACGCCGATCTTGCGGCGGGTGCGGACCAGGGTGGTGCCGAGTTGATTGGCCTCGTCCATCAATTGCGCCAGCTTCAGCACCCGGAACACTCGCAACACCCGCAGGGCGCGAATGGTGAGCAGGTAGTTGGCGCCGGGGAACAGCAGGCTCAGGTAGGTGGGGATCACCGACACCAGGTCCACCATGCCGTAGAAGCTGCGCGCGTAGCGTACCGGCCGGTCGCTGACCCACAGGCGGATCAGGTATTCCACCGTGAACAGCAGGGTGAAGAACCACTCGGCGGCATAAAGGATGGCACCGTACTCGCGGTGGATGGAGTGCACGCTGTCCAGCATGACGGCGATCACGCTGGCGATGATGGCGATGATCAGCAACTGGTCGAAATAACGACCGGCCGGGGTGTCGGTGCCGAAAATAATGTGGCGCCAGCGGTCGCGCAATGAGGCGGAGTCGGGGCTCATAACCCTCCTTACCGGGCCACCGGGGTGGCGGTTCGTGGTGCGGTGCCGTGGAATCCGGCTATTGTGTCCTGTTCCGCCCCGGCTGACTACAAGCGCTCTGGAACCAGCGTGCCGAAAAGCCGTGTCCGGGTAAACAAAGGTGTCTGTTGGTGGCGCCATGCTAACCGTTTGATTACCAGGGCTACGCTTCATTACACAGCCGCAACGGCCCGTGTCTACATGCCTTCGCGTCATCCCTTCCATAGTCGGAAATACCGTGTTTCCCAATACGGCATAACGACGAGAATCAATAATAAGGGAGGGGTAGACCTTGGATATCCATATCAAGCATTTGCTGGGCGGCGGCCTGTTGGCCCTGGCGCTCACCGCCTGTGGTGGTGGCGGCGGTGGGGGTGATGGCGGTGGCGCCAACACACCCACCCCGTCCACCCGTGAACTGCCGCAGGAAATGGCGGCGGTGGTGGATGAAACCAGCGAATTCACCGGTGAATTCTGTCCCGACACCACTGATGGTCAGGCGCCCGGCGCCGACCTGGATCCGGCGGCCTGTTTACAAGAAGCGGAAGAGGGAGGCGGCGTGCCCGGCCTGGACGGCGTGGTGGCCCGCTTCTGCCCGGTGGCGGCGGCTTCCTTCGACCCCACCGGGCTGTTTGATCCGGCGGCGTTCGAAGCGGCTTTCGCCGATCCCCAGGGCTTTCTCACCGATGGTCCGTTGAGCTTTCCGGTGGCCTGCCTGCAGGAATCCGCCACCAACCTGGGTGGCGTCGAGGAATTGATCGGTGGCGGTAACCCGCTGACCGACCAACTGTGTCCACTGGCCGCGGCGGCGGATCAGTTTGACCCGGCCACCTGCTTTTCCGAGATCGCCGCTTCCCTGGGAGGCGATGGTCTGCCCAGCTTGCCCGGAGGCGGCGGTGATGGCTCGCCGATCGGCGGCGCCGGGCAGTTGTGTCCCCAGGCCGCGCAAAGTGAAATGGGCCCGGAAATGGCCATCAACTGCCTGAGTGAAACCACGCGGCTGTACATCACCATCATGGACATGATCACCAACCCCAACCCGGTCACCGAAGCGCTGTGCCCGGTGGAGGACAGCACTGGACGGGTGGACCCGGTGGTGTGCTTCGAGGAAGCCCTGTCCGGCGGCGGTCTGCCGTCGCTGCCCGGGCTGGGTGATTTGCCGGGGCTGCCCGGTGGTGGCGGTGGTGGAACGCCGGAGCTGCCTGGCGAACTGAGCGACGCGCTGGCGGCGATCTGTCCGCTTACCCTGGAAGGCGGGATTGGCCCCACCACGCCGGTGGACTGCCTCACCGAGGCCGGTGGTTCCCTGGGTGGCCTGACCGACCTGCTCGGCGGACTGGGCGGCGCCAACCCGCTCACCGACGCCCTGTGCCCGGTGGCGTCCGGGGAGGAGCAACTGGACCCGGCGGCCTGCTTCAGCGAAGCCTTGGCCAATCTGCCCTCCGGTGGAGGCGGTGGTACGCCGCAGATTCCTGGCACCGGTATGTTGCTTGAGCAGATCTGCCCGAGCGCGGCGGCCGGTGAGCCGGGTCCGACCACGCCGATCGAATGCCTGGCGGAACTGGGCAGCGGCTTCGGCGGGCTGGAGGATCTGCTCGGTGGTCTGGGCGGCGGTGGCGACAACCCGCTGACGGGTTCTCTCTGCCCGGTGGCCGGCGGCGCCGATCAGTTGGACCCGGCGGCCTGCTTCATGGAAGCACTGGAAGGCCTGCCCGGCGCGTTGCCGCTGCCCGGCGGCGGTGACAACCCGCAAATTCCCGGTGCCGACCAGTTGCTCGGTCAAATCTGTCCGGCCACCGCCGAGGGTGAAATCGGCCCCACCACGCCGTTGGATTGCCTTACCGAAGCCGGCGGTAATCTGACGCAGCTGCAGGATCTGCTTGCCGGCGCCGGCGCCGGCGGCGATGGCGGAGATCCGGTGACCGGCCAATTGTGCCCGGAGGCGGGAGCCGGCGGGTTCACCCCGACGCTGCCGGTGGAGTGCTTGCTGGAGGCCGGCGAGAACCTGCCGGATCTGCTGACCGGCCTGCTCGGTGGCCTGGCGCCCTGATTCGATTACCGTGATTGTCGTAAAGACCAAAGCCCCGGCTCCGGCCGGGGCTTTTGGATCGGGCGAGGGGCGGATCAGTTACCGCGGCGGGGCAGGGTGTCGCGCACTTTGTCGGCCAGGTCGCGTACCGCCTGCTCGGTGGTGTCCCAGCCGATGCAGCCGTCGGTCACCGATACGCCGTACTCCAGATCATCCAGGTTGGCGGGGATCTTCTGATTGCCCTGCTTGAGATGGGATTCCACCATCAACCCGACGATGGAGGTGTTGCCCTCCAGAATCTGGTTGCCGATGTTTTCCATCACCAGCGGTTGAAGGCTCGGGTCCTTGTTGGAGTTGGCGTGGGAGCAGTCGACCATGATGTTGGTGGATACACCGGCCTTGTCCAGGGCGGTTTCCGCCAGCGCCACGGACACTGAATCGTAGTTCGGCTTGCCACCGCCGCCGCGCAGCACCACGTGGCCGTACTGGTTGCCCTTGGTGGTGGTCAGGGCGACGCGGCCATCCGGGTCGATACCCAGGAAACGGTGCGGGTGGCGCACGCTGAGCATGGCGTTGACCGCCACGTCCAGGCTGCCGTCGGTGCCATTCTTGAAGCCCACCGGGCCGGACAGGCCGGAGGACATTTCCCGGTGGGTCTGGGATTCGGTGGTGCGCGCGCCGATCGCCGACCAGGAGATCAGATCCTGGATGTACTGCGGGGTGGTCGGATCGAGCGCTTCGGTGGCCGCCGGCAGGCCCAGCTCGGCCACGTCCAGCAGCAGCTTGCGGGCAATGTGCAGGCCGTCGGCCACCTTGAAGGAATCGTTCATGTAGGGGTCGTTGATCAACCCCTTCCAACCCACCGTGGTGCGCGGCTTCTCGAAGTACACACGCAGCACCAGAAACAGAGCGTCGTCCACGTCGGCGGCCAGCTTCTTGAGCCGCTCCGCGTACTCCATGGCCGCCTTGGGATCGTGGATGGAGCACGGACCGATCACCACGAACAGGCGCGGGTCCTTGCGGTCGAGAATATCGCGGATTTGCTGGCGCCCTTGCAGCACGGTTTCCCGCGCGCCGTCGCTCAGCGGCAACTCTTCCTTGAGCGCCCGGGGGGTGATCAGCACCTCCTGGGACTCGATGTTGATGTCGTCTACCTGTATCTGACTCATGATCTGGCTGCTTGTTGGTCGGAATGGCCGGAAGACCCGCAGTCTAGCGGAATACCGCTAAGGTTTCAGCCTATGGCGCCGATAACGGGGACGCCTATTTCACGTTAGCCATCGGGACAGCCATGAAACCTCTTTCCTTTAGCGGTCTGCGTCTGCAGGCCAAGATTCTGTTGCTCTCGCTGGTGCCGCTGGTGGTGGCGGTACTGGTGTTGACGCTGTGGTCCGCCGTGGAGCGGGCCCGGGCGACGGACCACAGTCTGGCGCAGCAGCGCCAGGCGATGATCGGGATGCGCGAACTGGGTATCCGCGGCGCCGCGGAAGTGGCTCGCTCGGCGATCCGCCCGCTGTTGAACATGGCGGACGAAGAGCAAGCCCAACGCCTCGCCAAGACGATGATCCTTGGCATGAAATTCGACGGTGACAGTTATTTGTTCGCCTACGACTTCCAGGGCAATAAAGTCGCCAACGCGAACAATCCGAGCAGTAATTCCTGGGACCTTCAGGACGCGGACGGTCAATACATCGTCCGCGACATGGTCCAGGTTGCCCGGGATCATGGGGAGGGGGACTATCAATACAAGTGGCTGCATCCAGGCACCGGCCAGGTGGAAACCAAATACGCCTACCTGGTATCGGTGCCGGAATGGAATTGGGTGATTGGCACCGGTGTCTATATCACCGACATCAACGAGGACATGGCCGCCATCGAGGCGGCGGCGCGGGCGGATCAACGCCATGCGGTGGTGATCGGCGTGCTGGCCGGTGCCGCCCTGTTGCTGGTGGTGGGCGTGCTCGCCGGGTGGCTGGTTCGCCGGGTGGTCAAGCCGATCCGTGACACCGCCGGTGCCATGGAGGACATCGCCCGGGGCAGAGGCGATCTGACCCGCCGGCTGGTGGTCACCGGCGACGACGAGGTGGGTGATCTGGCGCGCCAGTTCAATGCCTTCGTGTCGCGCATGCAGGATGCGCTGCGCGAGGTGCGCGATACCACCGGTTCGGTGAACGGCGCCGCCGATGAAATCGCCTCCGGCAGCGAGGAACTGGCCACCCGCACCGAGCAATCCGCCGCCAGCCTGCAGGAAACCTCCGCGTCGATGGAGGAGATCACCGCCACCGTGGATCACACCGCGGACTCCGCCGAACGGGCCAGCACCATGGTGACCGGCGCCGCCCGGGTGGCCGGGGAGGGCGGTCGCGCCATGCAGGAAGTGGAAACCACCATGGCCGCCATCGACGAATCGGCGGCACGCATCGCCGAGATCATTGGTTTGATCGATGGCATCGCCTTCCAGACCAATATTCTGGCGCTGAATGCCTCGGTGGAAGCGGCCCGGGCCGGCGAGCATGGCCGGGGCTTCGCGGTGGTGGCCCAGGAGGTGCGCAATCTGGCCGGGCGCAGTGGCGAGGCCGCCGCGGAAATCCGTGGCTTGATCGATACCTCCGTGACCCGCACCCGGCAGGGGTCGGAACTGGTGCGCCGGGCCGGCGCCACCATGAAGGAAATCGTCGACAGCGTTACGCCGGTGAGCGAACTGATCGCCGACATCAGCACCGGTGCCCGGGAGCAGAGTCGGGGCATTGGTCAGGTCAACACGGCGGTGGCGGAGATGGACGCCATGACCCAGCAGAACGCGGCCATGGTACAGCAGACCTCGGCGGCCGCCGTGGAAATGCGTCGCCAGGTCGAGCGCCTGGACACGCTGATCAAATCCTTCGTGCTGTAAAGCGGGGCCGGCTCAGCCGCCGGCCAGCAACTCCGCCACGTACTCGGGGACCCGCTCGGAAGCCGGG
Source organism: Alloalcanivorax sp. C16-2 (assembly GCF_046507615.1). Classification (NCBI taxonomy): domain Bacteria; kingdom Pseudomonadati; phylum Pseudomonadota; class Gammaproteobacteria; order Oceanospirillales; family Alcanivoracaceae; genus Alloalcanivorax; species Alloalcanivorax sp. C16-2. The sequence continues at coordinate 223,600 of NZ_JBKFTL010000003.1, forward strand.
CCGTGGCGGTGCTCGGCGAAGGCGGTGGCCTGCTCCGAGGGTTCCAGGTTGAGTTCCACGGTGTGAGCCCCGTGGGCGCGGGCCTCGGCCACGAACCCCGCCGCCGGATAGACGTTGCCGCTGGTGCCGATGCTGATGAAGCGTTCGCAGCCGGCCAGGGCATCGAAGATGCGCTCCATCTCCAGGGGCATTTCTCCGAACCACACCACGTGCGGGCGCAGGCAGCCGCTTACGCCGCACACCCCGCACTCCTGGTCCACGTTCAGGTCCTTGTCCACGGGCACCAGGCTGTCGGTGCTTTGGCAGCGCGCCTTGAGCAATTCACCATGCATGTGAATGAGGTTGCGGCTGCCGGCCCGTTCGTGCAGGTTGTCCACGTTCTGGGTGATCACCAGCACCTCGCCGGGCCGCTCCCGCTCCAGCCGGGCCAGGGCTTCATGGGCGGCGTTGGGGCGAATCGCCGGGTCGCGCAGTTGCTCGCGGCGGCGGTTGTAGAATGCCTGCACGCCGGCGGGATCGCGCTGGAAGGCTTGCGGGGTGGCGACGTCCTCGATGCGGTGGTTTTCCCACAGGCCGCCGGCGTCGCGGAAGGTGTTGATGCCGGACTCCGCCGAGATTCCGGCGCCGGTAAGTATTACAATCTTTTCCTGCATGCTTCACCGTCTCCCGTTTACCGTTGAACGTTCGCGGAGCCTTAATGGATACGATTATCGCACGGCAGGAAGTCCTGTCATTACCCGCCCGGGGGGCCGTCAATCTGCTGCACTTTCACCAGGGCATGGTGCTGCTGGTGGGGGGCGACGCGGTGGCGTTGTACCGTGACCGGCGCGCGGTGGAAGATCCCCTGGCCAATGGCCTGGTGGGCTACGAGGCGATTCCCGACGCGCTGTGCCCGCTGTACCTGGAACCGGACGGCTATGTGGCGGAGCAAAGCTCCGGCTACATCGGCCTTAACTCCGGCGCGGTGCTGTTCGTGCGCCCGGACGGCGTGGCCCTCTACGCGTCCGGCGAGGACGCCCTGCGCAACCGGGATTGCCACTGGCTGATTCCGTTTCCGCCCCTCAATGCCTGACACCGTCCGCGATTGGAGACAAGCATGGCCGAAGAAAGTACCCGACTGCGTTTGCGTCAACTGACCCTGGAGGATTACCCGGCGCTGGCGCGGCTGATGGACCAGGTCTACCACGACATCGGCGGCGCCTGGCCGGAGGAGACCATCGCCACCCTGATCCGCCTGTTCCCGGAGGGCCAGTTGGCGATTGAGGACAACGGCAACCTGGTGGCCACGGCCCTGACCGTGAAGGTGAGCTACGACCGCTTCTCCAACCCCCACCGCTACGAGGACCTGATCACCGACGATAAGGTGCGCTCACACAGCCGCAAGGGCGATGCCCTCTACGGGTTGGACGTGTTCGTCGATCCGGAGTACCGCGGCTACCGGCTGGGCCGGCGACTCTATGAGGCGCGCAAGGAACTGTGCCGGGAAGAAAACCTGCGCGCCATCCTGGCCGGCGGTCGGTTGCCCGGTTACAAGGACTACGCGGACAACATGAGCGTCACCCAGTACATCGAGGAGGTGGAATCCCGGGCCATCTACGACCCGATCCTGACGTTCCAACTGTCCAACGGTTTCGACGTCAAGCGCCTGCTGGTCAAGTATCTGCCCGAGGACGAAAGCTCGCGGGGCTACGCCACCCTGCTGGAGTGGGACAATATCCTTTACCAGCCCGAGGACGACGGCGACTGGCCGCGCCGCTCGGTGGTGCGCCTGGGCGTGGTGCAGCGGCGCATGCGCGCCGCCCGCTCGGTGGAGGACCTGCTTGGCCAGGTGGAGTTCTTCGTCGATTCGCTGTCCGATTACCGGGCCGATTTCGCGGTGCTGCCGGAATTCTTCAGCGCGCCGCTGATGGGCCTGAAGCCGGATCTCAATTCGGTGGAGGCGGTACGCTACCTGGCCAGCTTCACCGAGGAAATCCGCGATGCCATGGCGGACATGGCGGTGAGCTACAACATCAACATCATCGGCGGCTCCATGCCCCTGGAAGAGGACGGCCGTATCTACAACGTGGCCTACCTGATGCGTCGCGATGGTTCCGTGGAAGAGCAGAAGAAAATCCACATCACGCCTCACGAACGCAAGGACTGGGCGATCCAGGGCGGCGATGATCTGCGCATCTTCGACACCGACGCCGGGCGCATCGGTATTCTGATCTGTTACGACGTGGAGTTCCCGGAATTAGGCCGGCTGCTCGGCGAGCAGGGCATGGAGATCCTGTTCGTGCCGTTCTGGACCGACACCAAGAACGGTTACCTGCGAGTGCGCCATTGCGCCCAGGCACGGGCCATCGAGAACGAATGCTACGTGGCCATTTCCGGCAGCGTCGGCAATTTGCCGCGGGTGGATAACGTGGACATTCAGTACGCCCAGTCCTCGGTATTCTCGCCCAGTGACTTCTACTTCCCCCACGACGCCATCATCAGCGAATCCCAGCCCAACACCGAAATGCTGTTGTTCGCCGATGTCGACCTGGAAAAGCTCAAGCTGTTGCACAGCGAGGGCTCGGTGACCAACATCCGCGATCGCCGCAAGGATCTCTACAGCCTGGTCTGGAAGGGCCAGCAGGCGCTGGATTCGGAAACCTAACGGCGCTCGCGGAACGCTTGGGTGATCTGCCCGGCCAGGGCCTCGGCGGCGGGGGAGGGAGCCTCCCCGCGCACCAGGGCCACCCGGTAGTCGCCCAGGGCCGGCAGGCCGCTCTCCTCGCCGAGAATGCGCAGGGGCGGGCGCACCAGGCTGCGCGGAAAGGCCGCCACCGCCAGATCGGCGATCATGGCGGCCTCCTGGCCGGCGCAGTGTTCGCTGCTGTAGGCCACCCGGTAGCCGATGCCGGCCCGGTCCAGCGCGGCCAGGGCCATGGCCCGCCAGGCGCAGCCGGCGTTGGCCACCGACAAGGGCAGCGGTGAGCGCATTGCCGCCACGCCTCCGTCACGGCCCGCCCACACCAGCGGTTCGGTATGCACCACCTCGCCGAGCCCCGGCGCCAGGTCGTCGTTGCCCTCGGTGATCAACACCATGTCCAGCCGTTCCTCGGTCATGCGGCGCACCAGCTCGCCGCTGCGCCCGGCCAGCACTTCCACCTGCACCGCCGGATGGCTGCGCGCGAAGCGGCCCAGCACCTCGGGCAGGATGCGGGTGCCCACGTCGTCCGGAGTACCCAGGCGCACCGTGCCTTCCACCGACGGCGCCAGAAACCGTGACACCGCCTCCTGATTGAGTTTCAGCAACCGCCGGCCGTAGCCCAGCAGGGTCTCGCCCTCCGGCGTCAGCCGCACCTGACGGGCCTCGCGCACGAACAGCGGGTGCCCGAGGGTTTCCTCCAGTCTTTTGATCTGCATGCTCAACGCCGACGGGGTGCGGAATACCTGACCGGCGGCGCGGGTAAAACTGCCGCTTTCGGCGATCGCCACGAAGCTGCGCAACACCTCGATGTCGAGCAGGGGCGGCATAGCGGCGTCCGGGGAGGAAGGCATGAGGGCTCCGGGATGCTTTCAGAAAAACTGAAAGGTCAATGTAGAACTTTTCGTTGGATTGAACAAGGTGGCGGCGCCATCCTGCGCTTGCAGAACGTTTTCGCCAACTTGGCCCTTCAGGAGGTGAGCCATGGACCGATCCGACCGCCACGACCCCGAACCCCTGCCCGAGCGCCCGCCGGAACCGCCGTTCCCGATGCCCGCCATGCCGCCCCTGGGCCTGATCCACGCCCTGGAAACCAGGCTGCGCGACTGGCTGAAACGCCGCCGCGAAACCTGAAACCCCCTATCACCCGCATGGCATTCGCCGGCATGCAATTCACCGGCATGGAACCCGCCGGCATGGAACTCGCCGGTAGGAGCGACTTCAGTCGCGATGAAGATGGCACTGGTGCTGATCGCGACTGAAGTCGCTCCTACGTGCCTGGTCAGGTGGGGGCGCATAAAAAAAAGCGCCCCGAAGGGCGCTTTTCCTGTTCCGGCGAGAGACCCGCTTACATGTTCGGGTAGTTCGGCCCGCCGGTGCCTTCCGGTGCCACCCAGTTGATGTTCTGGGTGGGGTCCTTGATGTCGCAGGTCTTGCAGTGCACGCAGTTCTGGGCATTGATCTGGAACCGCTTGTCACCGCTTTCCTCGTCGGTCACCACCTCGTACACGCCCGCCGGACAATAACGCTGCGCCGGCTCGTTGTACTTGGGCAGGTTGTACTCGATCGGAATGCTCGGGTCCTTGAGCTGCAGGTGGCAGGGCTGATCTTCTTCGTGGTTGGTGTTGGACAGAAACACCGAATCCAGCTTGTTGAAGGTCAGTTTGCCGTCCGGCTTCGGATAATCGATCTTCTTGCACTGATCCGCCGGCTTCAGGGTGTCATGGTCCGGGGTGGTATCGTGCATGGTGAACGGCAGCTTGCCGTTGAAGATGTTCAGATCGACGAACGCGAAGGCTGAACCCAGCAGGTTGCCGAACTTGTGCTGGGCCGGGCCGAAGTTGCGCTGCTGGTGCAGTTCCTCGTACACCCAGCTCTTCTCGAAGGTGTCCTTGTACTCGCCCAGTTCGTCGCTGGCGCGGCCATCGGCGATCGCCTTGGCGATGGTCTCGGCGGCCATCATGCCGGACTTCATGGCGGTGTGGTTGCCCTTGATCTTGGCGAAGTTCAGGGTGCCGGCGTCGCAGCCCACCAGCAGGCCCCCCGGGAAGGTCATCTTCGGAAGCGACTGCAGGCCGCCCTTGGCGATGGCGCGGGCACCGTAGCTGACGCGCTTGCCGCCTTCCAGGTACTTTTTGACTTCCGGATGGGTCTTCCAGCGCTGCATCTCGTCGAACGGCGAGACGTGCGGGTTGGAGTAGGCCAGGTCGGTGATCAGGCCCAGGGTCACCTGGTTGTCTTCCAGGTGATAAAGGAAGGCGCCGCCCGGGGAACCGGATTCGCTCAGCGGCCAGCCGGCGCTGTGCATCACCAGGCCTTTCTGGTGCTTGGACGGGTCGATCTCCCACAGCTCCTTGATGCCGATGCCGTAGTGCTGCGGATCGACGCCTTCGCGCAGGTTGTACTTCTCCATCAGCTGCTTGCCCAGGTGGCCACGGCAGCCCTCGGAGAAGACGGTGTACTTGGCGTGCAGCTCCATGCCCGGCATGTAGCTGTCTTTCTTTTCGCCGTTGTGATCAATGCCGAAGTCCCCGGTGGCGATGCCCTTCACGGAGCCATCGTCGTTATAGAGGATTTCGGTGGCGGCGAAGCCCGGGAAAATCTCGATGCCCAGGCCCTCGGCCTGTTCCGCCAACCAGCGGCACAGGTTGCCCAACGAGATCACGTAGTTGCCCTCGTTGTGCATGGTTTTCGGGGCGAACGGGCCGGGCACCTTGCTGGCCTTGTCGGCGCCGGTGAAATAATAGATTTCATCGGCGGTGACCGGGGCATTGAGGGGCGCGCCCTTGTCTTTCCAGTCGGGGAACAGTTCGTTCAGCGCGCGCGGCTCGAACACCGCGCCGGAAAGAATATGGGCACCCACTTCGGAGCCCTTCTCGACGACCACCACGCTGAGTTCCTGGCCGCTTTCCTGGGCGATTTGTCCCAAACGGCAGGCGGTTGCCAGACCGGAGGGACCGGCGCCGACGATAACGACGTCGACTTCCATTGATTCGCGTTCCACAGCCTGTCTCCTAGCTTTCGGTTGTGTTACGGCCCTTATTTTGCCTTGTCGGGGCCGGCCGGGACCTCGCCGTGACGCCGTGGGCCCGAGGCGGTTGGGCCTGGCCGGTGCGGGCGGAGGTTCTTGGGGTGGCGCGAGTATATAAGCATCCGTTGGATGGCACCACCAATTGGGCAGATGTGAAACTCTCTTTCACAAATGCTCAAACAACTGTTTGGATTATCCGCCGCCAGGTGTTTGATTTTCAACAAAATGGGCGACCGGCGAGTCATTTATCGTGAACACAATTGGCAGCGAAATCATCCGCTTACGCATTTTCGGCCTATTGACCTTACCGGGGGTAGCGTTCAAGATACCGGACCTCGCGCGGGGCCCCGTGTTCGGCGTTGTCTCGCCATTTTCATCGTTTCCGTCCCTCCCGGGGGCCGGGTTGCCACAAGGCTCGGTGGGCTTCCAAACCCTGCTTTGTGGCAGCCACCGCAGGCGCCGGCGCGCAGTGCCGGCGACCGCCCGCGGACGGAAACGACTCAAGTCACCAAGTGGAAGATTCCGAGGATCCTATGAAGGTTCTTGTACCCATCAAGCGAGTCATTGACTACAACGTTAAGGTTCGCGTGAAGGCGGACAACTCCGGTGTTGATCTCGCCAATGTGAAAATGGCCATGAACCCCTTCTGCGAAATCGCCGTGGAAGAAGCCGTTCGCCTCAAGGAAAAAGGCGTGGTCTCCGAGATCGTGGCCGTGAGCATCGGTCCCAAGGCCGCCCAGGAACAGCTGCGTACCGCCATGGCGCTGGGCGCGGACCGTTCCATCCTGGTGGAAACCGATGAAGCCGTGCAGCCCCTGGGCATCGCCAAGGCGCTCAAAGCCATCGTCGACGAAGAAAAGCCCGACCTGGTGATCCTCGGTAAACAGGCGATCGACGACGACAATAACCAGACCGGCCAGATGCTGGCCGCCCTGGCTGGCATGCCGCAAGGCACCTTCGCCTCCGAAGTGAACGTGGAAGAAGGCAAGGTCAAGGTTACCCGTGAAGTCGACGGCGGCCTGCAGACCGTGGAACTGAAGCTGCCGGCGGTGGTAACCACCGACCTGCGCCTCAACGAGCCGCGCTACGCCTCCCTGCCCAACATCATGAAGGCCAAGAAGAAGCCGCTGGACAACAAGACCCCGGCGGATCTGGGCGTTGATCTGACCCCGCGCGTGACCATCGAGAAGGTGGAGAATCCGCCGGAGCGTCAGGCCGGTATCATCGTGGGCTCCGTGGACGAGCTGGTCGACAAACTGAAGAACGAAGCGAAGGTGATCTGATGAGTGTTTTAGTTTACGCCGAACACGATAATGCCGCGCTGAACAAGGCGACGCTCAGCGTGATCGCCGCCGCCAAGGAAATTGGCGGTGACATCACCGTTCTGGTCGCCGGCAAGGGCTGCGGCGCTGTCGCCGAGGAAGCCGCCAAGGCGGAAGGTGTCGCCAAGGTACTGTGCGCCGACAACGACGCCTACGAGCACCAGCTGGCCGAGAACATCGGTGAGCTGGTTGCTGAAGTGGCCGCCGATTACAGCCACGTTCTGGCCGCCGCCACCACCACCGGCAAGAACTTCGCGCCGCGCGCCGCCGCGCTGCTGGACGTGGCCCAGATTTCCGAAATCTCCGACGTGGTTGACGCTGATACCTTCAAGCGCCCGATCTACGCCGGTAACGCCATTGCCACCGTGAAGTGCGCCGACGCCAAGAAAGTGATCACCGTGCGTCCCACTTCCTTTGATCCGGTGGCCGCCGAGGGTGGTTCCGCCTCCGTGGAAAGCCTGGACGTGGTCAAGGACTCCGGCCTGTCTTCCTTCGTGGGCGAGGAACTGGCCAAGTCCGACCGTCCGGAGCTGGCCAGCGCCGAGATCGTGATCTCCGGTGGCCGTGGCATGGGCAACGGCGATAACTTCGAGATCCTCTACAAGGTGGCCGACAAGCTGGGCGCCGCCGTCGGTGCCTCCCGCGCCGCCGTGGATGCCGGCTTCGTGCCCAACGACATGCAGGTGGGTCAGACCGGTAAGATCGTCGCCCCCAACCTGTACGTGGCGGTGGGCATCTCCGGTGCGATCCAGCATCTGGCCGGCATGAAGGACTCCAAGGTGATCGTGGCGATCAACAAGGACGAGGAAGCCCCGATCTTCCAGGTGGCCGACTACGGTCTGGTGGCGGATCTGTTCGAAGCGGTACCGGAGCTGGACAGCAAGCTCTGAAAACCGGTTCGACGACCGACCCTGAAAAAGCCCGGCCTCGCGCCGGGCTTTTTCGTTCCGGGTGCGGTAGGAGCGACTGGCGGCATTCCGCTTTAGTCGCGATAGAAGCTGGCACCCGCCGATGATCGCGGCTGAAGCCGCTCCTACACGCCGTTCCCGATGACGGCGTTGCCCGATGCCGTGCGCCATAGTGGCGCACAGGCCGCCCCGGGCGCCGCTTTGGCGCACGATCCCTTCGCAAAGCTTTACAATTGCTGGCACGGCCTTTGCTCATACTGGAATGGACCCCGCAAGGTGGCGGGGCCGTGCCAGCGAGGGCGCCATGCGGTCATTATCCCTGCCGGAAGTCTCCGGTTACGACGAAATGATTCTACCGGGCGGGAAGGTCCGGGATCCCTACAAAGGCTACCATCGGTGGCTGCTGAGTCAGGCCAGGGACAACCTGGTGCGCAAACGCCAGGAGGCGGAGCTGCAGTTTCACCGGGTCGGGATCACCTTCAATGTTTACGGTGAGGAAAGCGGCACGGAACGGCTGATTCCCTTCGATGCCCTGCCCAGGGTTATTCCGGCGCGGGACTGGCGGCACCTGGAAGCCGGGGCGGTGCAGCGGGTGCGGGCCCTGAACATGTTCCTGCACGACATCTACCACGACCAGGCCATTGTCCGCGACGGTCGCATTCCCGCCGAGCAGATCTTCGGCAACAGCCAGTACCAGCCCTGCATGCAGGACGTGGATCTGCCCAATCAGGTGTATTCGCAGATCAGCGGCGTTGATCTGATCCGTGACGGGGAGGGCACCTGGTACGTGCTGGAGGATAACCTGCGCACGCCGTCCGGGGTCAGCTACATGATCGAGAACCGGCGCATGATGATGCGGCTTTTCCCGGAGCTGTTCGCCAACCAGTCGGTGGCGCCGGTGGAGCATTACCCATCGCTGTTACTGGAAACCCTCCAGGAGGACAGTGGCGTATCCTATCCCACCGTGGTGCTGCTCACCCCCGGGCGCTTTAACAGCGCCTACTTCGAACATGCCTTCCTCGCTCAGCAAATGGGCATCGAACTGGTGGAGGGCGCCGACCTGTTCGTCAAGGACGGCTTCGTCTATATGCGAACCACCGCCGGCCCCCAGCGGGTGGACGTGATTTACCGGCGCATCGACGACGATTACCTGGACCCGCTGGCGTTCCGGCCGGATTCCATGCTCGGCGTGCCGGGCCTGTTGTCGGTGTACCGGCAGGGCAACGTGATCCTTGCCAACGCCGTGGGCACCGGCGTCGGTGACGACAAATCCATCTACCCCTATGTACCGGAGATGATCCGCTTCTATCTGGACGAGGAACCGATACTGGCCAACGTGCCCACCTGGCAGTGTCGCGATCCCCGGGCGCTGGATCATGTGCTGGCCCATTTGCCGGACCTGGTGGTCAAGGAAGTCCACGGCGCCGGCGGCTACGGCATGCTGGTGGGCCCGGCGGCCAGCGAGGCGGAGCTGGCCGCGTTCCGGGACCGCCTCAAGGCGCGCCCGGACAACTACATCGCCCAGCCCACCCTGTCCTTGTCCACCTGCCCGATCTTCGTCGACGAGGGCATCGCGCCGCGCCACATCGACCTGCGCCCGTTCGTGCTCAGCGGCAAGGAAAGCCGGCTGGTGCCCGGCGGGCTGACCCGCGTGGCGATGCACGCCGGCTGTTTGGTGGTGAATTCCTCCCAGGGCGGTGGCACCAAGGACACCTGGGTGCTGGAGGACGGATCATGCTGAGTCGTACCGCCTCGGATCTGTACTGGCTGTCGCGCTATTTCGAGCGTGCCGAGAACATCGCCCGCATGTTGGACGTGGCCTGGAACCTGTCGCTGATCCCGTTCGCCGTGAACGCCCGGGAGGAGATCAGCGCGCCCTTGGTAATCACTGGCAGCGGCGCGCTGTACGAGCAACTCCATGGCGAAGTGCGCATCGACCGGGTGTTGCATTTTTTCACCCTGGACGAGAATAACCCCGGCAGTATTTTTCACTGCCTGCGTGATGCCCGGGAAAACGCCCACGCGGTGCGCGGCAAGATCACCTCGGAAATGTGGGAAAGCGTCAACAGCACCTGGCTGGAGCTGCGAGACATCCGCGCATTGGGCGTGGAAGGCTACGGCGCCAGCGAGTTCTTCGACTGGGTTAAAAACCGCTCCCACCTGTTCCGGGGCGCCACCTACGGCACCAGCATGCGCAACGATGCGTTCCGCTTCCTGCGCCTGGGCACCTTCATCGAACGGGCCGACAACACCGCGCGCATTCTTGATGTGCGCCATCGTAGCGGTGTGCTGGCCGGCGACACGGCGGTGGATTTCTATCGCTGGCACGCGCTGTTGCGCTCGGTGGGGGCCTACGAGGCCTACCGGGAGATCTACAGCGAAACCATCAACGCTGAACGGGTCGCCGAGTTGTTGATCCTGCGCCCGGAAGTGCCCCGTTCATTGCGCTCCTGCGTGCAGCAACTGTGCGAGCTGCTGCCGGCCATCGAAGGTGATGCCGGCCAGACCGCCAAACGGCTGGCGGCGGTGCAGTTCGCGCGGTTGCAGTACGGCGACCTGGGCCACATCGTGGACACCGGCCTGCATGAATATCTGACCGACTTTCTGCGTCGCATCAACGAACTGGCGGACACCATCCGCGAGGAATACCTGGAGGTGGTATGAAACTGTCCATCCGGCACCGCACCGAGTACCGCTATTCCGAGCGGGTCCGTCACAGCACCCAGTACCTGCGGCTGACGCCGCGCCCATCCCGCCGCCAGCGCATTCTCGACTGGCACCTGGACCTGCCGGAGCGGGCCGAGCGCGCCTCAGACGGCTACGACAATATCCTGCATGTGCTGACCCTGGATCAGCCCCATCAGGGAATCCAGCTCACCGCCCGCGGCCAGGTGGAAATCACCGACGAGGATGGCGAGGACGATGACGACCGCCTGTCGCCGCTGGTGTTCTCCCGGATATCGCCGCTCACCGCCGCCGACGCGGCGCTGATCGATCTGGCCGAGACCCATCGCGGCACGCCGGTGCTCGACCGCCTGGAGCGCCTCAGTGAGCGCATTCTCGCGGCCATGCCGTTCACCCCCGGCGCCACCGATTCGGCCAGCGACGCGATCAGCGCCTACCAGGTCGGTCGGGGCGTATGCCAGGACCACACCCATGTATTCCTGGCCTGCTGCCGCGTCCTGGGGATTCCTGCGCGCTACGTAAGCGGCTATCTTTACAGCGACGATTCCGAACACGTGGCCAGCCACGCCTGGGCCGAGGTCTGGCAGGACGGCGGCTGGCACACTTTCGACGTCACCAACCAGACCCGCCGCCCGCGTCATCACCTCAAGCTGGCGGTGGGGCTCGACTATCTCGATGCCTGCCCGGTGCGGGGCGTTCGCTATGGCGGCGGCGTGGAATCGCTCAAGGCGGTGGCACGGGTGCGCCAATCCGGCGGCGACCACCAGTAAAGCGGGCGGAACGGAGCACAGCATGACCTATTGCGTGGCCCTGGCCCTCAAGGACGGCCTGGTGTTCGCCGCGGATTCCCGCACCAACGCTGGCGTCGACCAGATCGCCACCTACCGCAAGCTGCACAAGTTCGTGATCCCCGGCGAGCGCGTCATCGTCTTGATGACCGCCGGCAACCTGGCCACCACCCAGAGCGTGCTGAGTCTGATGCGCATGCGGCTCAACAGCGACCAGCCCAACCTGTTCGGCGCCGCCTCCCTCTACGACGTGGCCAGCATCGTCGGTGCCACTGGCCGCGAGGTGGTGGCCCGGGACAGCGGCCAGGGGCAGGGCGGCGTGGATTTCGGCAGCAGCTTCATCGTTGGCGGACAGATCCAGGGCGAGCCGCCGCGCCTGTTCCTGGTCTACCCCGAAGGCAACTTCATCGAATGCACCGCCGACACGCCATACTTCCAGATCGGCGAAACCAAGTACGGCAAACCGATCCTGGACCGGGTCATCGATTACGACACCGCCCTGGACGACGGCATCAAATGCGCGCTGATCAGCATCGACTCCACCATCCGCTCCAACCTGTCCGTGGGCCTGCCCCTGGACGTGCTTCGCTACCCCCGCGACAGCTTCAGCGACCAGGCCCACTTCAACGTGGACGAACACCACGAAGGTTTCCGCCAGCTCGGCGAAGCCTGGTCCCAGGGCCTTCGCGACGTCTTCCAGCGCATCCCCGACCTGACCTGGGAGTGAGCCGGCACCGCCTTCGGCTCGGGTAGAGCCTGATAGGGTGCCCCAGCTCAGGCAAGTCGGCTCTGTTCCTGGTTCAGTCGGGTAAAGGAAAGGACTCATCATCGATTCTCATACGAATAGGTGCTTCATGAAGGAGGTAGAGTAGCCTCCGACGGTATTAACGAGATTCCATCTCACCGTTTTTATTTATTATGAGGATATAGCTGAATGCCCAGCGGAACGCTTCGCCGTGTAGGTGGAAGTTTCCATTCAAGGCTTCAGAAACGAAAAAGCCCCGCCGAATGGCAGGGCCTGGAAAGCAAAACCCCGCCGGAGCGGGGTTGGCTAGTGAGCAGTGGGCCCTATTGGTAGACCTCGTCTTCGTCAAGCGGATGAATGTCGCCTGACATATAGTCAGATACGAGCGACTTCAAGTTCTTTGCCTGTTCCAGGTCATAGTACTGGGAAAGATCCCCGTCGCTCAGCCCACACGGCCAAACGCATTGTTGCAACACCAAGTAATGGTGTTTCTCGTTCCCGCTATGGAACTTTGCTTTAAGTCTGAATCCGGTGAAGTTTGGGACGTCTCCGATATCCTTGGAGATCATATCGCCCCTCTCTTTTGCAAGGGACTCCCATTTCTCATATTTATCGATGAATGCCAGCACTTCCGGCGCCGCTTTTGGCGGTATGTATATGTCAATATCCTCCGGCCCGTAAGCATCCATCGTTATCACCAACACATGCTCGCCGCCCATGTTCTCGCGTAACTGGACAAAGGTGGGACGAGCTCGATAGCTCGACGCAATCGAATTGTATTCCTGTGCTTGCACATTGCTGGATATACGGGTGCCAGACAACGACTTCCATGAACTCGCGCACCCCGCACAAGCAACGGTTATCAGAATGGCGACAGCAATCCTCATATTACCCCCAATATTTCGATTATTTTAACCGTGACATATACCATGGCACCGTGGAGGGGACAATTGCCGGTCGTTGCGACTGCGGCTGTCGATAAGGACAAAATCACTGGTATCGATCCGGCCTTTCAGAGCTTCGCCAAATATCTCTGCGAGGTCTCGCTTGGTGGCACCAATAGCACTCTCTTCGGTTTGAACATTCCGAGATATTCCCCCTTCACTAACTGAGGCGACCCGCCATCGTGTTCCCCACACGCGGGGGCGACGCCAGGGGATATCGCCGCTTCAGCCGTAATGGTGGGCTTAGATGCGGGCCACGTTTTCCGCCAGGGCGAGGGCGGCGGTGAGGCCGGGGGATTCGATGCCGAGCAGGTTGATCAGGCCGTCCAGGCCGTGATCGCGATGATCCTGGATCAGGAAGTCCGGGTACGGCTCGCCGTGCATTCTCAGTTTCGGGCGCACGCCGGCATAATCCGGGCGCAGGGCCCGTTTGGGGAGGGTTGGCCAGTATTGGCGGATTGCCTGTTCGAAGGCTGGCCGCCGCGCCGGGTCGACGTGGTAATCCGGCGTCGCGACCCATTCCACGTCCGGCCCGAAGCGGGCGCGACCGGCCAGGTCCAGGGTCAGGTGGACGCCCAGGCCATGTTCCTGGGGCAAGGGGTAGATCAGTCGTTCGCTGGGGGCGGGGCCGTTGAGGGTGAAGTAGTTGCCTTTGGCGAATTCCTGTTCCGGTCGTTGCTGGTCGGGGAAGCCCTCCATGGCCGCCACCAGGGGCACCGCGCCCAGGCCCGCGGCGTTGATGAGCCGCTCGCAGCCCAGTTCCATGGTGCCGTCCGGGGTTTGCACCAGCAGCCGGAAATCACCACGCGCGCAGCGTACCGCCGTTACCTGGTGACGGGGCGCCAGTAGCGCGCCGCCATCTTCCGCTTCCCGAGCCAGGCTGGCCATCAGGCCATGGCTGTCGATGATGCCGCTGTAGGTGGAATACAACGCCTGTTCCCCGGTCAGCCAGGGTTCTTCGCGGCGCAGGGCCCGGCGGTCCAGGATGGCCAGGCCGCGGGCGCCGGAGGCGAGGGCATTGTCTTGGAGACGCTGCAGGGCGAAGGCCTGGCCGGGGCCGGCGACGATCAGTTTGCCGCAGCGCCGATGGGCGATGTTCCGCGCCGAGCAGTATTCATGGAGGAGGATATTGCCGCGCACGCAGGCACGGGCCTTGAGCGATGCGGGCGGGTAATAGAGCCCGCCGTGGATTACCTCGCTGTTGCGCGAGGACAGGTGCTCGCCGAAGCGGCTCTCGTGCTCCAGCACCAGCGGCGCCTGGCCCGCCCGGGCCAGCGCCCGGGCCACGGCCAGGCCGATCACGCCGGCGCCGATGATGACGGTGCCGACGCGCTCCATCAGTCCGCGCCGTCCTTGGCGGCCCGGCGGGCGTGCTCATCGCGGATGGCGTTATCGTAAAACAGATAACGGGAGGTCTCGTAGAAGCCCCGGGCCAGATTGAACAGGTGCTCGAAGGTCTCCGGCTGATCCTTGGCGCGGTCCTGCTCGGGTTTGTCGGTATAGAGCTCGTGCAGGGTGGCCGCTTCTCCGTCGTGGTTGAGCCGGGCCAGGTGGTTGGCGGTGACGGCGCCGATCTGCGGCGCCGGGCCCTCGCGCAGCACCACGAAGGCGGTGCGGTCGCCTTCCGGTGCCGGCTGCTGGATATCCCGGCCCAGGGTGGTGTTGTCGTACTCCAGGCCGATCAACCCGGCCACGGTGGGCATTACGTCGATCAGGCTCACCGCCTCGTGGATGTGGCGGGGCTTGAGCAGGGCCGGCGCGTAAATCATATGCGGCACATGGTGGCTCTCCAGGCGCAGTACCTCCTGGAAGCGGGGCATGTGGGGCAGGGTGGTGATGCGGTTGTTGTGGTCGCCGAAGAACACGAAGATGGTGTTGTCGAAGTAGCCGCTTTGCCGGGCCATCTCCATATAGCGGCCGATGTTGTAGTCAAGCAGCCGTACGGCGTTGTACTGGGCGGCGTTGCGGAAGCCGTTGGCGCGCAGCTCCTCCTCGGACAGGTCGTCGCGCACCTTGAAGTCGTCGTTGTTGGGCGGAATGGTGAATGGCCGGTGGTTGCCGGCGGTCTGGATGAAGGCGAAGAACGGCTGGTCCTCCGGGATTTGTTCGAGAATGGCGTTGGATTCCTTGAACAACTCCAGATCGGAAATACCCCAGACATCCACGTTGCCGCCTTTCCAGTCGCCTTCCTCGTACAGTTCCAGGCCCTGGATGCTGCGCGTGAGCAGGCCTTCCAGGTTGGCCCAGCCAGCGTTGCCGCCCACCATGTAGAGTTTCCGGTAACCGTCCAGCTGGTTGACGATCATGCGCTGATGGCCGATCAGTGGGTTGCGGCTGGCGGTCTCCTCCGGGGCCACGTCGGGGATGCCGGTAAGGAAGGCCCAAATGCTCTTGGCCGTGCCGGTGACCGGCACGTAGAAGTGCTCGAAGAACCAGCCGCCCTCGGCGATGCGGTCCAGGTTGGGAGTGGGATCATAGGGCGTGCCATAGGCACCCACGCGGCTGGCGCCCAGGGACTCCAGCATCACCACCACGATGTTCGGCGGGCGCTGCGTGTCCAGGCGGTAGGGCTGAACCGTTACGTGGCGCTGGTAGTTCAGGTCACCACGGCGCTCCACGGGCAGGCCCAGGAAGTCCGCCATCATCGGGTAGTAGCGTTTCACCGCTTCCAGATCATAGGGGTCGGAATCCAGCTGGCTGGTGTCGTAGAGGAACAGCACCGGGTTCAGGCCCAGGGCGGCCACCGCCTTGTCACCGGAGGCGAAGGCGTCGCTCCAGCGCAGCGGTACCGGGTTCTCCCAGTTGATGTGGGTGGCCCGGCCCAGCAGACCGAATGCCACCAGCACGACCACGATGACGCCGCCGGCCCACAGCGAGCGGGCGCGGATGGCGCGGGCCGGGCGCTTCAGCAGGCGTCGGGCCAGCACCGCGAACAGCCAGCCCATCAGGGCGGTGAGGCCAAGCCAGCCCAGGGTGATCCACACCACCGGGTAGCTTTCCCACACCATCCGGGTGGAGATGGCGGTGTCTTCCAGAAAGCGCAGGGCGGTGACGTTGAGGCGGTCGCCCAGATACACGTAGTGGCCGAAATCCAGGATGTAGATCAGCACCACCACCAGCGTGGCCAGCACCAGGTAGAGCTGCGCCAGGCCGCGCATGAACGGGGAGGTGGTCAAATTGAAGCGCGGTAACCAGGCCAGTACGAACAATGGCAGCACCAGCAGCAGCGCCAGCCTGAGATCGAAACGCAGCCCCACGCCCACGGTTTGCCAGAGCACCCCGGAAGAGGCGGTCACGGTTTCCCCGACCTCCGAGAAGAACAGGTAGAACACCGCCCGAAGGGCCACTAACAGAACAAAAAACGCCGCCACGCAGGCGGCCAGAAAACGAAGCCGTCGGGACTGCAACCACCCCATGCGTGCCTCCTGGTAATAGGGAATTGGCCGGGTTCATCCGGTAAACCGCCCATGTTACTCCCCCGGAGGGGGCGATGCATGGGCCATGATGGCCAATGGGACCGGCGTCAACGCGAACCCGTTCCCGGCGGGGCGCCGGGTTTCCATCGCCACGCCCCCGGTGCGATGATAATAGTCCCCACGCCACCGACTCCGAGCCGCGAAATGGTGCGCAGCGAAACCCGCGATGGGATAACGACCATCACCCTGACTCCGCATCTGTCCGCTGACTGGCCCCAGGTGAAGCGCTTCATGGCGCTGATCGCCGCGGTGGTGTTCGTGGTCGCCGCCGCCTGGACCGCCGCTGGCATCTGGCTGGCGCTGCCCTTCGCCGGTGTCGAGGTGGGTCTGATCTGCTATCTGATGTACCGGGTGTGTTTCCGTCTCAGCTACCTCTATCAGCGCGTCGTCATCGAGCCGGAGCGGGTGCGCGTGGAGCAGGGTGTACGTGGCCCGCCGCGCCGGGAATGGCTGTTGCGCCGACCGGACGCCCACCTGCATTTGACCATGCCGGTGAAGGAGGTGGACCTGATGCGCCTGCGCCTGTGTGACGATCATGGTGGTGTGGAGCTGGGGGCGTTTCTTAATGGCGAAGGCCGCGAAGCCGCGCGCCAGGCGCTGCGTCGGGCCGGCTTGATCGAAACCGCCGACCGTTGGTGGGAAACCGCGCGCCCTTAGAACGTGGAAAGGAGTGGCCATGAAATACATCTTCGAAGTACGCATGAAGGACGGCTACACGGTGGAGGAGTACGCCGAGGCCTGGCGGGAAGCCAGCCGCGTCATCCAGCGGGCCCCGGGCGCCCGGGGTACCTACCTGCACCGCAAGATCGGCGAGCCGGAGACCCTGTTGGCCATCGCTCACTGGGATTCCAAGGCCCACCGGGACGCCAAGGACGACAGCCGCAGCGCCCTGGTTAAGGCGATCCTGGAAAAACACGCCCGTACCTGCGATATAACACCGCTGGGTGAATTCGAGGAACCGGAATGGTGGGTGCCACCGCAGCCGGGCAGCGGCAATGACGAGCCAGACAATGAGCGGCCAAATAATGACGAGCCGGGCCATGAGTAGCCGCGCCGCCATGATAATGGTGGCGCTGCTGCTGGGGCCGCTGGCCGGTTGTGATTACAGCGACGCGCCCCAGGGGGCGCCGTTGCGGGCTCTGGCCGCGCAGCCGGAGGATTTCCAGCAGGCGTTGGTGGCCACTAGCGGCGTGGTACGGGGCTTTGATGATCCGGAGCATTACTGGATCGAGGACGACGCTCTCAACCGCGTGGAGCTGATGCCCCTGGAGGAGGCCCGTGACTACCTGGGCCAGCGGGTCCAGGTGGTGGGCACCTTTCATTACGAGCCGGGCCGGGGGCGCTGGCTGGAGATTCGCGGCCTCGGCCCGCTTTGATCGCGGATCGCGGCTGACGCCGCTCCTGCGGCGGGGTGTGTTTCCGTAGGAGCGGCCGGGCGGCGTACCGCTTCAGCCGCGATCCAGCGCGGGCGGGATTATTCCACCTTGAACTTCAAGCCGGCGTGTTCGGTGAGCCGCTTGATCAGCTTGTCGCCCAGGGCCGGCGCGGTGGTCCAGATGCCACCGC
Organism: Alloalcanivorax sp. C16-2; assembly: GCF_046507615.1. NCBI lineage: Bacteria > Pseudomonadati > Pseudomonadota > Gammaproteobacteria > Oceanospirillales > Alcanivoracaceae > Alloalcanivorax > Alloalcanivorax sp. C16-2. Next base: position 241,742 of record NZ_JBKFTL010000003.1, read on the forward strand.
CGGTGTCGGTGGCGTCGCGCAGCAGGCACAGGGCGCTCTCGCTGATCATTCGCGAGGTGGAACCGTAGCCCGGGTCCTTGTCGCCGGACACGCTCACCGCGAGTTGTTCGCCCTGGTCGTTGCTGCCCAGGAACAGGACGTCGTAGAAACCGTTCTCGCGTTCTTCCTTGCTCGGGCCCTCGCCGGGTTTGGGCGCGTCCTCGCCGGCCAGGGAACGGTCCTGGGCCACTGCCTCGGCGGTCGCCTTGCCCTTGTCACCGTCGCCGGTGAGGATCATTTCGTCATAGACGAAGTTCTCGCCGTAGGGGTGACCAAGCAGGAAGTTGGAGCGGTGCACGTTGCGGGTATTGATGGCGGCCATGATGAACGGCGCCGCCCAGCTGCCGAGAGCATCGTCGTACTCCGGCTTGGCCGCCGGTGGTTGTTCCGGGCCGCTGAACTCCGGGGTGAGCGCGAACGGATCGGTAAGCAGCGCGCGGATTTCCGGGTCCTTGGCCGCCGCCAGGGTGGCTTTGAGGCTGGCGGCGGTGCCGCCGGAAAAAGTGCCTTTCATGGCCCGTACCCGGCCCTTGACCCGGGTCAGCGGCGCCAGGCCTTTCTCTTTGGCCTGTTGCTCCAGGAAGAACACGCCCAGATCGAAGGGAATGGAATCGAAGCCGCAGGAGAACACGATGCGCGCGCCGCTCTGTTTGGCGGTGTCGCCGTAGCGATCGATCATCTGGCGCATCCAGGCGGGCTCCCCGCACAGGTCCACATAATCCGTCCCGGCTTCCGCGCAGGCTTTCACCAGCGGCTCGCCGTACAACTGGTACGGTCCCACCGTGGTCAGTACCAGACGGGTGCGTTCGGCCAGCGCCTTCAGGGTGTCCGGCTGGTCCGCGTCGGCGGTCACCACCGGCACGTTGTCGCCGATGCCCATCTCGGCGCGCACCGCCGCCAGCTTCTCGGCGTTGCGTCCGGCCAGCGCCCATTCAAGGTCCTCGCCGTAGGCCTGATTCAGATACTCCGCCACCAGCCGGCCGGTGAAGCCGCTGGCGCCGTAGACGATGAGATCGAACTCTCTTCCATTGCTCATAATCGGCAATCCGTCTCTGTTGCGAATGATGCGCCCACTATAGACCTCCGACCGGACCTCCGTGCAGGGTCGCGAACGGCCTTTTGATGGTGAAGGTGGCCGCGGGCTTGGTTCGCGTACCAGGCATTTCGTAGGAGCGACTGGGCGGCACTCCGCTTCAGTCGCGATCACCGCGGTGCCGTCTTCATCGCGGCTGAAGCCGCTCCTACAGTAACCCCGGCCACGGTGCTTCGGGACGTGCCCTTGATGGGGGAGCCCGCCCCGAGGCTTGATGAACCTTTATTTGAAGTCCCGCGACCGTACCTGCAGTTCGTCCAGGGCGTCACGGGCGTCCTGGAGACGTCCGGCCATCAGATGGACGATGCCCTCCGGGCTGATCTCCACGGTGCCGGTAACGATCACCAGCGGGCTCTTCAGCAGGATTTGCCGGTAACGCTCCTGGATCGAGGTCCACACCACCACGTTGGTGTTGCCGGTTTCGTCCTCCAGGGTCATGAACAAGGTGCCCTTGGCGGAGCCCGGACGTTGCCGGTTGGTGACCAGGCCGGCCACCCGTACCAGTTGGTTGGGCCGGGCCCGCTTCAGTTCCCGGGCACGCTGGCAACGCTTGAAGCGCGGCAGGTGGCGCACCAGTGCCATGGGATGGCGGCCCAGGGTGAGCCCCAGGTGGCGATAATCCTCGATCAGCGACCGGTGTTCCGAGGGCGCGTCCAGGTAGACGCCGTCGTGGTCGTCGCGGAGCTCGCCGCCCTGGCCGCCGAGCAGAGGTCGTCGCGCCTCCAGGCCCTGCACGTCCCAGTGCGCCTGATGGCGATGGCCGCTCAGGCCGCGCAGGGCGTTGCCGGCCACCAGAGCCTCGCGCTCACGGCTGCCCAGGGCGGCCCGTTCGCACAGATCGCGCACGCCACGGAAGGGGGCCTGGTCGCGGGCCGCCACCAACCGCCCGGCGGCGTCCTCATTGAAGCCCTTGATCTGACGCAGCCCCAGCCGCAGCGCCGGCTGCACGCCCAGCCTCTCGCGGTGCGCGTCTTCCAGGGTGTGGTCCCAATGGCTGTGGCGCACGTCCGGCGGCCGCGTCTCGATGCCATGGCGGCGGGCGTCCTGGAGAATCTGCGAGGGGGAGTAAAAGCCCATCGGCAGGCTGTTGAGCAGGCCGCAATAGAAGGCGCTGGTGTGGTGGCGCTTGAGCCAGGCGGACACGTACACCAGCAGGGCGAAGCTGGCGGCGTGGGATTCCGGGAAGCCGTAGCCGCCGAAGCCCTTCATCTGCTCGAACAGCCGGCGCGCGTAGTCGCCACTGTAGCCGTTGGCGCGCATGCCCTGGATCACCTTGTCCTCGAACCCCAGCAACTCGCCGCTCTTGCCCCAGCGGGCCATGGCCCGGCGCAGCTGGTCCGCCTCGCCGCCGGAAAAGCCGGCGGCCACCATCACCAGCTGGATCACCTGTTCCTGGAAGATGGGCACGCCGTAGGTGCGTTCCAGCACGCTTTTGACCTTGTCGTCCGGGTAGTCCTCTTCCTCCAGGCCGTCCCGACGGCGCAGGTAGGGGTGCACCATGTCGCCCTGGATCGGCCCGGGCCGCACGATCGCCACCTCCACCACCAGGTCGTAGAACCGGCGCGGTCGCAGGCGTGGCAGCATGTTCATCTGCGCCCGGGATTCCACCTGGAACACACCCACGCTGTCCCCTTGGCAGAGCATGTCGTAGGTGGCCTGGTCGCCGGCGGGGATGTCCTGCATCGCCAGCGGCTGGCCCCGGTAGTCGCCAATCAGCCCCAGGGTCTTGCGGATCGCGGTGAGCATGCCCAGAGCCAGCACGTCCACCTTCATCAGCCCCAGGGACTCCAGGTCGTCCTTGTCCCACTGGATCAGGGTGCGGTCGGGCATGGCGGCGTTTTCCACCGGCACCAGGGTGTGCACCGGGTCCCGGGTGATCACGAAACCGCCCACGTGCTGGGACAGGTGACGAGGGAAGCCCACCAACTCCTGGACCAGCTCCCGGTACTGGCGGCCCAGGGTGGAGCCGCCCAGGCCCAGTTCCTGAAAGCGCTCCACCAGGGAATCCGGCTTGTCCCACCAGGCCAGGTTGTTGCTGAGCCGTTCCACCAGATCCGCGTCCACGCCCAGGGCCCGCCCCACGTCGCGCACCGCCGAGCGGGTGCGGTAGTGGATCACGGTGGCCGCCAGGGCGGCCCGGTCGCGGCCGTACTTGCGGTACAGGTACTGTATGACCTCCTCGCGGCGCTCGTGCTCGAAATCCACGTCGATATCCGGCGGTTCATCCCGTTCCTGGGAGATAAAACGTTCGAACAGCAACTGGCTGCGATCCGGGTCCACCTCGGTGACCCCGAGGCAGTAGCACACCGCCGAGTTGGCGGCGGAGCCGCGCCCCTGGCAGAGAATCCCCTGGCCACGGGCGAAGGCGACGATGTCGTGGACGGTGAGAAAGTAATGGGCATAACCGAGCTGGCGGATCAGCGCCAGCTCTCGCTCCACCAGGGCGCTCACCCGCTCCGGCACGCCGTCCGGATAGCGGGCCCCGGCGCCCTGACGGGCCAGGCCGGCCAGGTACTGGTCCGCGTCCTGGCCCGGTGGTACCACCTCCTCCGGGTACTGGTAGCGGATCTCGTCCAGGCGGAATTCGCACTGATCGGCGATCCAGACGGCTTCTTCCAACAGGGCCGGCGGATAGATCGAGGCCAGCCGTTCCAGTGGGCGCAGATGGCGCTGATCGTTACGAAAGCGCCGGTCGCCAAGCCGCCGCACCGTGGTGTTCAGGCGCAGGGCGGTGAACACTTCCTGCAGACGCTGACGTTCCGGGACGTGGTAATGCACGTCGTTGGTGGCGGTCATGGCCAGCCCATGGCGCCGTGCCAGACCATGCAGGTAGCGGTAGCGCAGGGCGTCGTTGCCGTCCTGGAGCAGTTCGCAGGCCAGCCACAGGCGCTCGCCGAAGTGTGCCTGGAGCAGGGCGGCATGGCCTTCGTCGCGGTCATCGCCGGCGGGCAGCCACAGGCACAGAGCGTGGCGCTCAATGCGCGCCAGGTCCCGCCAGTGCAGGTCGTAGTGGCCCTTTTCCGCGCGCCGGCGGCCCTGGGTGATCAGGGTGGCGATCTCCCCGTAGGCGCGCCGGTCCGGGGCCAGCAGCACCAGCCGTAGTGCTCCCCGATCTTCATTGAGACGAAAATGACTGCCGATGATAAGCTTAAATTTCAGTGGCTTACCGCTATCTTTGTAAGTGCTTTCGAGGTTTTTCCAGGCCTGCCAGGCGCGCGCCACCCCGGCCAGGGAGCCGTCGTCGGTGATCGCCAGAGCCCGGTAGCCCAGATCATGGGCTTGCCGCACCAGTTCTTCCGGGTGGCTGGCTCCGGCCAGGAAGGTGAAGGCGGAGGTGCAATGCAGTTCCGCGAAGGCCATCAAGACTCCCTGTTCAACACTACGGAGCCGCGCGTGACGCGGCCCGGATGGAAAGTTCACACCCAAGTCGAGAGGCGGACCTAGAAAAAACCCTGTAGCCACCAACCATCCCGATCATCCTGAAACACCCAGCAGCAAAGCCCGTCCGGATGGTGGGCCACGTGGTATCTGCGGGCGGCCTGGTCGTGCCAGGGCTGGCTGAAACACTCCTCCTGGGGAAACAGCGTCAGAGGCCGGTCCCGCCAGTGCGGCAGGCTGTCGCGCACGCCCAGCGGGCGCGGCGGGTCCAGCAGCCACAGCGGCCGGTCCTCCGGCGAGGCCGCCGTGTCCGGTGCCGCCGGGCGGGCCGGACGCTCCAGGGGGGCGCGCCCGCGCTCGGTCTCCTCGGGCAGGTGCCCCGGCTCCCGGTCCGGCCGGTACAGGCGCAGCGCCGGCTCCGCGGCCAGTTTCTCCAGCAGACCGGACAGCGGCGCCCGGGCACCGGGGTCCGGGAACAGATCGGCCAGGGCCGGATTGCGCGACCGGGGCCGCCCGCCATCCAGCCCCAGGCCCAGCACCGGCGCCTCCAGCATCTGATGCTCCAGGCGCCGCCGGGTCAGATCCAGCCAGGTGGCCACGTCGTGGCCCGGATGGGCCCGGCGCACCACCAGCGTGTCCCGATGGCCGTTGTTCAGGTACAGATGCCAGCGGATCGCCGCCACGCTTTCCTGGTGGCGGTCCAGTTCCGTGGCCAGTTCAGCGAGCAGGCTCTCCATGGGCCGGTGCAAATGGTCCAGGTTGTCCAACGGATCGTCGAAGTCCCGGCGCCGGCGAAACGGACGCGGCGGCGCCAGGGGGGAGCGCGGGTCCGGTTTCTCGCCCAGCAGTCGCTGCAGCCAGTCCAGAAAGGAAGCGCCGAATCGTTTGCCCAGGGCCGGGCGGGGCAGTGGGTAGAGATCGCCCAAGGTGCGCAGGCCAGGGGCCTGGAGGCGCTCGCGCAGGCGCGCGTCCAGGTCCAGTTCATCAAGCGGCAGCGCCGCCAGCCAGGCCTGGAAGCGCGCCGCTTCCGGTACCTGCTCCAGGGGCGGCGGATCGGTCAGGTGCCAGGCGGACAGGGGCGTGGGCCCCAGGCCCAGCCGGGTGGTGAAGGGACAGTGCAGGCGGTAGCGGTCGACCCGAGCCAGCAGACCCTGGAAACCGCCGAACAACTTCAGGCAGCCGCCCACCTCCAGCAGCAGACTGGCCGGCGGCGCCAGGCATACCCGCGGGGTCAGCGCCAGCAACTGACGGCCCTGGTGGCGCAGGGCCTGGTCCCGGACGTCGTCGTCCGCCTCGCGCACTTCCAGGGCCTCGCACAGGGCCCGGGCGGTGGCCAGCCGCAGGCCGGTTTCCACGCCAGCGGCGCGGGCCGCCGGGTTGGCCTGGGATACCCGATGCCGCTGCACCAGCACCCGGGGCCGATCCACCGGGCCGTCGCCGGCCTCCAGGTCCAGCAGCGGGTAATGCAATGCCAGCCACAGGGCGCTCATGGTCGCGGGGCCTCCGGGCCCGGTGCATCCAATGATGGCCTGGGCGGTACCCGCCCCGGCGGCTCGCTGGCCGGCCGGGGGCGGCGGGTGAGCGCCGGCAGGGTGGCGGTGGCCGGCGGCGCCCTGCGCAGGTGCTCGGGCAGCAGGGTCAGGCGGCAGTGTTCTCCGGGGCGACCGCCGGGTTGCTTGTGCACGGTCACGCTCAGTTCGCCGGGGGCGGGGCACTCCAGTTCCAGCCGCAGGGGCGCCGGGCTGGGCTGGCGCGCCGCCCGCCGGGGGCGCGCCAGCACCAGCAGGCAGCGCCCCTGCTGGGCGCCCAGATGCAGCCGTCGCAGGGTGCCCGCCGGCAGGGCGCCGCCCGGTGCCCACAGAAGCAGGGTGCTGACGGTGTCGCTGGCGGCCGCTTCGTAGCAGGCGCGCAGCAGGCCGTCGCGCTCACCGTGCAGCACCAGCAGCCGTTCCAGGGGCACGCCGGCGCGGGCCAGCGCCAGCGCCGAGGGCCGTTCCGGTGGGTTGGCGATCAACCGGGCGCCGGGCTGGTCGCCAGCCAGTGTCGGCAGCAGCAGATGCAGCAGCGGCGGGCAGGGCAGCGGGCAGAGCAACTCCACCAACCCGTGAGTCGGCCAGCCACCCTGACTGAGCAGCCGGTCCAGGGCGGTGAAGCCGGTGGGCCGGCCGCCCCGGGTGGCGCCGTCAAGGTCGCGCCCCCGCCAGGTGTCCCGGCGGGAGAGGAGCTGTTGCAGAAACGCGGAGGACATGGGAAAGCACTCGGACACTGTACAAAAGGACAGTATCCGAGATGGGCGCGGGCTGCAAGCGGGTCGTGCCACGGGGGACCGGTTTGACGCCTGCTGTTTGTCCCGTGCGGTCAACGGCCCCTGTGCGGGTAAACATATTGTATTCCCCGGGCGGGTTGAGTAGCTTCGAAAGCCTGTTCCCGAGCCCCGAGATCACGATGACACAACAACAAAGTGCCCACCGGATCGCCGCCACCTGGCAGCGCGGGCTGAGCCGGCGGCGTTTTCTCAAGTGGACCCTGGCCGGCACTGCCGGGGTGGCGGCGGTGGCCGCCGGCGGCTTCGCCCTGCTGCGCCGTTCGCCTTTGGACCAGCAACCCAAGCCGGCCTGGGCCGAGGGCCTGAGCCGCCAGGAATACCATCTGTTCGATCGCGCCCGGGTGGTGCTGCTGCCCACGGATGGCACCGATCTGCCCGCCACCGGGGAGGTTCCGGTGGTGGCCAATGTGCAAAGGACCCTGGGTTTCATGGCGCCGTCCCTGCGCGCGCAACTGGCCACTGGTTTGACGTTGTTCGATAACGCCGCGGTGGTGTTCCACGGGCGCCGCTTCGTGGATCTGGATGCGGCCACCGGTCGGGATTATTTCGATGCCTGGAGCCGGGGCAATGCGGTTCAGCGCACCCTGGCCACGGTGATCAAGCAACTTACCTACAGCGCCTACTGGAGCGAGCCGGCGACCTGGCCGGCCATCGAGTTCGACGGCCCGGTCTCGGAGTCGTGGGGGCTGGCCTATCTGGGCAACGCGCCCCTTCCCGATGAGGCGCCGGATGAAGCGCGCGCGGAGGAACGAGCATGACCGCTGAATCTGGCCTGGCGGTGACCCAGGCCCAGGATATCCGCGAATCCCGGCTGACCCTGGACGCGGATGTGGTGATCGTCGGTTCCGGCGCCGGCGGTGCGGTGACCGGCTATGAGCTGGCCCGGCGCGGCAAGAAGGTGCTGATCCTGGAGGCGGGCCCCTATGTGCCTTCCAGGGAGTTCACCGAACGCTTCTCCCACAGCCTGGAAACCCTTTATCAGGATCACGGTGGCCAGACCAACAAGAGCGGCGACTTGCTGGTGCTGCAGGGTGCCTGCGTGGGGGGCTCCACGGTGGTCAACGGCTGTGTGTGTTTCCGCACGCCGGATTTCATCCTGGAGGACTGGCGGCGGGATTTCGGGCTTTCCGAGTTGACCGCCGAGGAAATGGCGCCGTACTTCGAGCGGGTGGAACGTAACCTGGCGATCCACGAAAACGGCGAACACGAGATCGCCCGCCATGGCCGGCTGATTCGCGCCGGGGCCCACAAGCTGGGCTGGTCGGTGAAGCCGTTCAAACGCAACATCCGCGACTGCGCGCTCACCGGCCACTGCCTGTCCGGCTGCAAGACCGAGCGCAAGCAGTCCATGCTGGTCAGCTATCTGCCCTGGGCCAGCGCCCACGGGGCGCGCATCTTCGCCGACACCCGGGTCACCGAAGTGCTGGCGGAAAATGGCCGCGCCCGGGGGGTGCGCGCCCAGGTCACCGGCCATGACGGCGTCAAGGTGGCGGATCTGACGGTCAACGCGGAACGGGTGATCCTGGCCGCCGGCGCGGTGCAGACGCCGCTGCTGCTGCTGAAAAGCGGCCTGGCCAATAGCTCCGGGCAGGTGGGGCGCAACTTCGCCTGCCACCCGTCGCTGTACGTATCCGCCCGCTACCCGGAACCGGTGCACCCCTGGCGGGGCGCCATGCTGGGCGTGTACGTGGATGAATTCCTGCACCCGGACAAGGGTGGCTTCGTGCTGGAGGACGGTGGTGCCGGGCCGATGGAGTTGAGCATGACCGCTGAACCCGGCAGCGGCGAACCGTTCATGGACTTCATGCGCGACAGCAAGTACCTGGCCGGGCTGGTGACCCTGATCCACGACCACAACGTGGGCACCATTCGCTGGGAAGACGGCCAAAAGGTGATCGACTACCAGCTCGACAACGCGGACTTCCCGTCCATGAAGCGGGCCCTCAAGGCCGCCGCCCGGCTGCATCTGGCCTCCGGCGCCGAGGAGGTCCATGTGCCCTCCAGCGACCGCCGCGTGATTCGCTCGGAGGCGGACATCGAGGCCGCCGTGGACGGCCTGGAAAACGCACCCCAGCACCTGCGCATGGTCAGCTACCACCCCCAGGGCAGTACCCGCATGGGCGCCGACCCGGCCACCAGCGTGGTCAATGGCGACGGTGAGTGCCACGACGTGAAGGGGCTCTATATCGCCGACGCCGGGCTGTTGCCCACCTCGATCATCGTTAATCCCCAGGTCACGGTGTACGCCCTGGCCACCCGCATTGCCGAACGCATGGCCCGTAACGGTTGATCGCGACTGAAGCGGATCAGTGCCGCTGGTTTCATTGCCCCCGCGTAATCACCACCCGGTGCACGTCACCGGGCACCTTGTAGTCGAGAATGTCCCGTTGCCGTGCCAGGCAGGTGCCGTGCTCCGGGTTGAGCCGGCACCAGCGCACCTGCTGGTCCAGGGCCGGCGGCACGCTGAAGCGGGTGCGGTAGTTGTCGCCGGCGCGCAGGGCGACCCACAGCTGGTTCGCCTGCCAGCCGCAGCGCGGGTCGGTGAACTGGTCCAGGGCAACCTGGAAGATGAGGCCCTGCCCGCGTTGCTCCGGGGTGAGGCGCACGCCGGCCTGGCTCACCGGGCATTCCACCCTGGTGGCGCGGTACACCACTTCCACGCGCACCTGTTCCGCCGGCAGTGGCGGGTCCAGGCGCAGTTGATAAGTGCGCAGATCCCGGGGCGCCGGGTTGGGTTCGGGGCGATATTCCGGGCCGGCGGGGCTGACGCAGCCGCCAAGGGCGAGCAGGGCGGTCAGGACCGTCGGAAGGCGCATGCCCATGGGGATCTCCTGTGCGGGGCGGGATGTCATTGTCGCGGTGCGTTCCCCTCGAAGCGCGTCGAGAAAGCTTCCACGAACGCATTGCGCAGGATACCGAAAAGCGCCGCCCAGGTACCGGTTTCGCTTTGCTCCACCTGGCCGCTGATCGGTATGCGGGTGGCGAACTGGTCCTCACGCTGATTCTTGAGCAGGGTCTGCACGGCGCCGGCCAGGGCTTCCCACAGGCCGCCCAGTACCGAGCCGTCCGGGCCGGCCACGTCCTGTTGCCAGTCGAACACATCCAGGTCCTTGAGCAGCGGTTTCACATAGCCGTCCAATTGGCCGTTCCGGGCGCTCAGTTCCATCACCAGGTCGCCATGGCCGGACCGTACATCCAGATTGGCGTAGGCGCGGGTGAAGTCGTTCAGGGTGACCAGGTTCACGCCGGTGATCCGCAACTGAAAGTCGAAGTCGCGCAGATCACTGAACGGGTCGAAGGTGGCGGAGGTCTCCAGGGGCGCCTCACCGAGTACCTGGGCCCGTCCTTTCAGCGTGGCCACCCGGCTGCCTCCCGCGCCGCGGCTGTTGGTCAGATTGGTGATCCGGAGATCGACTTGGCTGGCCTCGATGTTCACCGAGGGGTTGGAATGGTCATTGCGGAACACCAGGCGACCGTCCTCCACCCGCACTTCGTTGAGGGTGATCGGCACCAGTTGTTGCAGGCGCGCGCGCCAGTCGGTGCCGGCGCCGGTCTGGTCGGAGACCTTGTCGCCGCCGTCCACGAAGGTGACCATGGGTTCCTCGAACAGGATGCGTGCCACCAGGGCATGGTCTTCCCACAATGCCCGCCAGCTCACCGCCAGATCGACGGCCGGTGCGTCCAGCAGCGGCTCCGGCACGGTGCCGTCCAGACGCACGATGGTGAAACCCTCCAGCCGGTAGGCGCCGCGCCACCAGGCCAGGTCCACGTCTTCGATATGGCCCCGGTAATCGCCCATCCCGGCCATTTGCTTGTTGAGGTAATCGCGCACCAGCCAGGGCAGGGCCAGGTGCAGCACCAGCAGCAGGGCGACCAGAGTGAGCAGAATGGTGAGGGCGATACGGCGACGTCGTGTCATTGGCAATCCCTGTCCTTGCGTAAACGGGGGGCGGCTTCAGCCGCGATCCCGGGTTATCATCGCGCACCGGCACGATTTTCGCGAGGACCCTGCATGAGTGAGCACCGAGCGCGCCCGTCGCGCGATGAATTCGGCTATCTGTGCCCGGTGGACAGCCGCTGGGCGGACAATGACGTTTACGGCCACATCAACAACGTCGTCTATTACAGCTATTTTGACTCCACCATCAACCGCTACCTGATCGAGCGGGGTGGCCTGGACATCCATGACGGCGAGGTGATCGCCTACGTGGTCAGCTCCGGCTGCGATTATTTCGAGGCGGCCGCCTATCCGGAGGCGCTGACGGTGGGCATGCGGGTGGACAAGCTGGGCAACAGTTCGGTGCGCTACGGCCTGGCCCTGTTCGGCGAACAGGGCGACGCCAAGGCGCTGGGTTTCGTGGTGCATGTGTTCGTGGATCGCGTCAGCGGCCGGCCGGTGCCGATCCCGGAACCGCTGCGCGCGGCGCTGGCGGCTCTGGCCTAGGGCCTGTTCACACTACTTGCATCGCGCCTGCTAGGTGTCATTTTGGTCCTCCAGTCAGGATGCAAGTGTAGTGTGAACAGGCCCTAGGCCAGGCGCCACTCGCTGGGGCTGACGCCGAACGCCGCCTTGAAGGCACGGCTGAAGGAGGCACTGTCGGTGAAGCCGTAATCCAGGGCAATTTCCAGGATGCTGCGGTGCTCGTTGTCCGGCGCCGCCAGGGCCTCGCGCACCGCGTCCAGGCGCACCCGGCGGATAAAACGCCCCGGCGTCAGCTGATGCTCCTCGAACAGCCGGTACAGGGCCCGCCGTGACACGTGCAGGGCGCCGGCCAGCTCGTCCGGGCTCAGCTCCGGATCATCGATGTGCGCGAGCACGTGCTGGTGGGCCACGTCCAGGGTGGTGGCGGCGGAGAGCTTGTCCGGCGCGGTGGCGCAGTGGAGCAGGGCGGAGAGCATCATTTGCACCGCCTGGAACACCGGGCTGGCGTTGCCGCCGCCGTCGCCATTCTGGTCGAGCAGCGCCATCACCGCGGCCAGGGCGGCGCGGGCGGTGGTGCGATCATTGAGGGTGTGGGCGCAGACTCGCTGGCTGAGCCGTTCCCAGCCGGGAATCGCCTCGTAGGGCAGCATCAGAATGGCCAGTTGGGCATGGTCTTCCATGGCCAGTTGATAGGGACGGGCGGTATCGCAGATGGTGACGTCGCCGGTGTGCAGCAGGGTTTCCCGGCCATCCTGCTCCACGGCGGTGCGTCCGTTCTGTTGCCACATCACCTTGAGCAGGCCTTCCTCGGCGCGGCGGGCGCCGAAACCGGTGCGTCGCACCTGGCAGGAATCGGAGCGGATCACGGCCACGGCACGGTGATCGAAGTTGCACAGCTGCACGTCGGCGCGGAAATCCTGCTTCTTGCTTGCGCTCATCTCCAGCCATGGGAAATTGCAGTTGACGAAATTCTGCCAGGGGCGGAAGCCTTCAATCACCTGGTGATTGCCCGGCGCGGGATGGGTGTGACTGCGTAATGCTTGCACGGCGCTCTCCACGGCATTCTCCATGGCGGTACTCGGAAAACGGTGACCGGGCTTTCGGCCCCGGTTCAGGACGGTCGGGTAACGCCTTCATTCAAAAAAGCTCATGCAAAAAGCATGCACGTGAAGGCCGGGTCCTGGTCCGGTGCGAAGCGCGGCTCACCGGTGTTCCGCGCCCTGGATGGGCCGGTTCAACCGGGTTGTTGTTATTAACCTATGAACGAATATAACAGATTGAAGGCGCCGGACAACAAAGCCGCCGGTGGGCCCGGCACGCAGCGTCAACAACTTTGCACCCAGTGCCATGCCGCTCCGCGGCGGCGGGCCGACAATGTCGCCATCATAAAAACGATTCCGATGGAGGCATTTCCGTGACTGAGAAGCGAGGACACTTCATTGCCGGCCGCGACGTGCCGGCCTCCGATGGTCGCACCATGAAAGTGGTGAGCCCCGCCAACGATTCGCTGCTGGCGGAGGTGGCGCAGGGCACCTCCGATGACGTGGAAGCGGCGGTTTCCGCCGCCCGCGCGCAACTGGACGGCGGTGCCTGGAGCGCTCTGTCCGGCGAGGATCGAGGCCGCCTGATCAATCGGCTGGCGGACCTGGTGGAACGGGACGCCGACACCCTGGCGGATCTGGACGCCGCCTGCATTGGCCGCCCCGGCATGGAACCACGCCTGCTGGACCTGCCCAACGCCATATCCACCCTGCGCACCTGCGCGGGCTGGGCCGACAAGATCGAAGGGCGCACCATTCCCACCCCCGGCTACATGGGCACGCCGACCCTGTCCTACACGGTGCGTGAGCCGGTGGGCGTGGTGGGCGCGATCATCCCCTGGAACACGCCCCTGATGATCACCAGTTGGAAACTCGGTCCGTTGCTGGCCGCCGGCTGCACCGTGGTGCTCAAGCCATCCGAGGAAACTCCGCTGTCCGCCCTGCATCTGGTGAAGCTGTGCCAGGAAGCGGGCATTCCCGATGGCGTGGTGAACGTGGTCACCGGCGTGGGCAGCGTGGTGGGCGAGGCGTTGTGCACCCACCCGGGGGTGGACAAGATTTCCTTCACCGGCAGCCCGGAAGTGGGCGCGCGCATCCAGGAAACCGCCGGCAGCCGCTTCAAGCGGATATCCCTGGAACTGGGCGGCAAAAGCCCGCAGATCGTATTCGACGACGCCGACCTGGACGCCGCCGTGCAAGGCTGCGCCATGGGCATCTTCTTCAACAGCGGCCAGGTATGCGCCGCCGGCAGTCGCATTCTGGTGCACAACAGCCGCCTGCGGGAATTCGCCGATAACCTGGCGGCGGTGGCCGAGGGCATCCAGGTGGGCGACCCGTCCGCCGGCGAGGTGCAAATGGGCGCGCTGGCCAGCGCCGCCCAGCGCGACAAGGTCACCGACTACATTCAACGGGGCGTGCAGGAAGGCGCCAAATTGCTCAGCGGCGGCGCCATGGACACGGAAAAGGGCTGCTTCGTGCGCCCCACGGTGTTCCTCGGCGATAACGACCTGAGCATCGCCCGGGACGAAATCTTCGGCCCGGTGGCCACGGTGATCGGCTTCGAGGACGAAGCGGACGCGGTGCGCCTGGCCAACGACACCCGCTACGGCCTGGCGGCCACGGTATGGACCGCCGATGTCGCCCGCGCCCATCGCGTGGCCCGTGCCGTGCGTGCCGGCGCCGTGGGCGTCAACTGCTGGGCGCCGATCGACGCGCGCCTGCCCTGGGGCGGCATGAAGGCCAGCGGCCTGGGTCGCGAGGGTGGTTTGAGCGGCGTGCTCGCCTACACCGAAGAAAAAGTGATCACCGTCGTGACCCAGTAAAACCGGTCCGGCACGTATAACAAGAATAGCGAGGACAACAATGAACACTTCGACCCGCATGGGCGGTGCGGCGGCCCTGGCCGCCGCCTGCCTGGTTTCCGCGTGCACCTATTTCGAGCGTGCGCCTGCCGATCCCTCCGTTTCCTCCCGCCCGGCGGCTGACGTGGATGCCGCCCGGCTGACCGCCGCCGCCGCCGAACCCGGCAACTGGATGACCCACGGCGGCACCTATCAGGAGCAGCGTTTCAGCCGCCTGGACCGCATCAACCAGGACAACGTGGGCCGCCTGGGGCTGGCCTGGACCTACAAGCTGGACCTGGACCGGGGCGTGGAAGCCACGCCCATCGTGGTGGACGGCGTCATGTACACCACCGGGCCGTTCAGCATGGTTTACGCTCTGGACGCCCGCAGCGGCGAGCTGCTGTGGAAATACGACCCCGGCGTCACCAGAACACGTGCCCGGGATGGCTGCTGCGGCCCGGTGAACCGGGGCGTGGCGGTGTGGAAGGGCAAGGTCTACGTGGGTGCCTATGATGGCCGCCTGATTGCTCTGGACGCCGCCACCGGCGAGCCGGTGTGGAGCGTGGACACCCTGATCGACAAAAACCGCAGCTACACCGTCACCGGCGCCCCCCGGGTGGTGAAGGGCAAGGTAATCATCGGCAACGGCGGCGCCGAGTTCGGCGTGCGCGGCTACATCACCGCCTACGACGCCGACACCGGCAAGCAGGCCTGGCGTTTCTTCACGGTACCCGGCGATCCGTCCCAGCCGCCGGAAAACGAGGCCATGGCCCGGGCCCGGGAAACCTGGTTCGGCGACCAGTACTGGAAGCAGGGCGGCGGCGGCACGGTGTGGGATTCCATGGCCTATGACCCGAGGCTGGACCTGCTCTACATCGGCACCGGCAACGGCAGCCTGTGGAACCGCCAGGCGCGCTCCGAAGGCAAAGGCGACAACCTCTACCTGAGCTCCATCGTGGCGCTGCGCCCGGATACCGGTGAGTACGTCTGGCACTACCAGACCACCCCCGGCGACCAGTGGGATTTCACCGCTACCCAGACCATCACCCTGGCGGATCTGGAAATCGACGGCGAGATGCGCCAGGTGTTGATGCAGGCGCCCAAGAACGGTTTTTACTATGTGATCGACCGGCGCAGCGGCGAGCTGCTCTCCGCCGAGAAGTACGCGCCGGTGAACTGGGCCGAGCGGGTCGACCCGGCTACCGGCCGACCGGTGGTCAACCAGGACGTGGCGGACTGGACCAAGGGCCCGCGCCTGCTGGTGCCGGGCCCGCTGGGCGCGCACAACTGGCAGCCCATGTCGTTCAGCCCGGACACCGGCCTGGCCTACATTCCGGTGCAGGAAGCGCCGGCCATGATGGTGCCGGACAACGATGCCACCTTCCGGGGCAAGAGCCGCTTCCAGGTGGGCAGCGAGCCGGTGGCACTGCCCGAGGATGCGGAAACCCTGGCCAAGACCGTGGCCGCCTACAAGGGCCGGCTGGTGGCCTGGGACCCGGTGGCGCGGAAGGAGGTGTGGCGCCAGCCGTTCCCCAGCATCTGGAACGGCGGCGTGCTGTCCACCGCTGGCGGCCTGGTGTTCCAGGGCAACGTCACCGGCACCGTGGCCGCCTACGACGCCGCCGACGGCGACAAGCTCTGGGAAGCGCCGGCCAACACCGGCGTGGTGGCCGGCCCGGTGACCTATGAGGTGGACGGCGAGCAGTACGTCACCTTCATGGCCGGCTGGGGCGGGGTGTTCCCGCTGGCGTTCGGCGGCCTGGCGGCCAACGCCAAGGTACAGCCGGAAGCGCGCATCCTCACCTACAAGCTGGACGGCGACGCCACCTTGCCTGAGCCGCAACGCCGCGCGGTGGCCGTGCCGGAGGCGCTGCCGCCGCTCACCGCCGATGCCGCCACCGTGGATCAGGGCCGTGATCTGTACAACGACAACTGCGGCCTGTGCCACGGCTTCAGCGCCATGGGGGGTGGCGTGGTGCCGGACCTGCGCTACATGGACGGCGACACCCACAAGGCGTTCCCGGGCATCGTCGCCGGTCTCTACCAGGACAAGGGCATGCCGTCGTTCGCCGGCCGCCTGACGCCGGCGCAGATCGAGGCGATCCACCAGTACGTGATCAAGCGCGCCCACGACCTCAAGGACAGCCTCTAGGGAACCAATAAAAAGCCCCGACCGGCGGACCGGTCGGGGCGGGCTGCCCCCCAAGGGCAGAAAAACGGTACGGGGCCGGTAGGGCCTGAAGCGTGTAGGGCCTAAAGCGTGTAGAGGAAGCTGGGGCCGGGGAATTCGGAACCGTTGTCCTCGCCGATCTCCTCGGCCACCAGTTGGTTGGTCTTGGCGTTCATGGCCATCAGCAGGGAACGGGCGTCCTCCGGGCGGGCCGCGAGGTTGTCGATCTCGTGGGGGTCCTGCCAGGTGTCGTACAGCTCCAGATCGTTGTGGGCCAGCAGGGTGCCCCAGTCCTCGGGCACATGGTGGCTGTCCGGGCTGAAGTAGCGGGCGAACTTGTAGCGGCCATCGAAGACCCCCCGGTGCAAGCCGCGATTGCCCAACTCCGGCCCCAGCCGCAGCCGCTTGAGAAAATCGCCCATCACCTTCACCGGGGTGATCTCATCGCCCTCGGTGACCAGTCGGCGAGTCGCCTCCGGGTCGGTGTAGAGCAGCACCCCGTAGGCGAACAGCACGCCGCGCTTGTCCCGTTGCGTGGGCTGGCCGTTGACCGCCGGGCTCAGGTCCACGCCCGGTGTCCCGGTGGTTTGCTGCCCCTCGGTGGCCAGGCCCACCAGCGTGGGAAGCAGGTCGAGGGTGGAGCCAAGATGGTTCACGGTACGCCCGCCGCGCACGTCCGGGTGGCGCACGATCAGTGGGACGCGGCTGTTTTCCTTGTAGATCATCGGGCCCTTCTGGCGCAGTCCCTGGGCGCCGGCCATCTCGCCGTGGTCGGCGGTGTAGACAATGATGGTGTTGTCGAGCTGGCCACTTTTTTCCAGGGCCTGAAGCACCCGGTCCACCTGCCGCGATACGTCGCGCAGGCAGTTGAAGTAATAGCTCTGATTGGCCCGCCAGGCGGCTTCGTCATCCTTGTCGATGTGGCCGTAAACGGCGTCGATGACTTCCGCGTAGGAGTGATGGCACCAGGGTTTGCCAGCCAGGCCGCCTTGGTGAAAGGAGGCCGGCAGGGGCACGTCGCTCCAGTCTTTTTCGTAAAGCGGATCGTTGGGAGCCGGTCGCAACGGCGCCATGAAGTCCGGATTGGCGCGGGACCGGGACTGCCGGTCGCTGGTGGCGAAGAACATGATGTCGTGGGGATTGACGAAGTTCACCGCCAGTAGCCAGGGCTGGTCCAGCCCGGTGCTGTCGCGCATTAACCACTGGCCGGCCTCGGCGGACACCATGCGATCCGCCAGATAGCCCTGCCAGACGGAGCCGTGCACGTCACCGGTCAGGTTGTAGTCGTGAAAGCCGTGCTTCTCCAGAGCCCGGCGCCGGCTCGGGTAGCTGCCGTACATAAGGCCCGGGCCGTCGTCGATGTCGGACAGGTGCCACTTGCCCTTGTAGGCGGTGTAGTAACCCAGGCGCTGGAACACCTGGCCCAGGGTGGGCAGGTCCTCGTTAAGGCTGGGGAACGGCGGCGCGTGCAGGTTGGCGGTCATGCCGGTGCGCATGGTGTGCTGTCCGGTGTACATCACCGAGCGGGACGGCGAGCAGGGCGAGGTATTGGCGTAGTACTGATTGAAGCCGACTCCGTGGTTGAGCAGCCGGTCGTGGGCCGGCAGATCCAGCGTGCCTGGCAGATCGCCCCAGCTCCGTTCCTGGTCGGAGACCAGCAGCAGGACGTTGGGCCGCCGTTTTCCGGCGCTGGCGGCGGCGCGCAGGGCCGGGGCGGTGCCCAGTGCGGCGGCGCCCAGGGCCAGTTGTTTGAGAACGGTGCGTCGGTCGGTCATCGGACCACCCCCTTGTTGTTTTTTTGAACGGCTGGGGGGAGTATGCGCAGTTAGCCCATAAACAGGGGTTATAAATCCATGCCCTTCAGGCCCGGTCCCGGGCTGCTAAAGTGGAGGCCGGTCAGGGAGCGGGAGGGAGACGATGCCCGGGTGGCAGTTGCAACAACTGATTCAGTTTCGCGCCGTCTATGAGCACGGCAGCCTGTCCGCGGCGGCGCGCGCCCTGGGGCTCACCCAGCCGGCGTTGAGCCGGGCCCTGGGCAAGCTGGAGGAGGAACTGGGAGCGCCGCTGTTCCAGCGCCATACCCGCTCCCTGCGACCCACCGAGTTCGCCACCGGGCTGTATCGCCAGGCCAGCCGGGTATTGCAGGAAAGCGCCGGACTGGACCGTCTGGTGGAGCGTTTTCAGGAAGGCCGGGAAGGGCGGGTCCGGCTCGGCTGCGGGCCGTTCGTGCCGGATCTGCTGTCGCGCAAGCTGGCGCGGGCGATGGCGGAGAGCGGCCTGAGCCTGCACCTGGACGTGCACACCGATCACTTCGAGACCCTGCGCGAGGGACTGTACGGCTACCGCTACGATTTCCTGCTTTACGATGGTCGCCGGCAACGGGACGTGCCGGACCACGACGATGTGGTGGTGGTGCCGCTGCTGACCCTGCCGTTGCGCATGGTGGCGCCAGCCGCCTGGGTGCGTGGCAAGGACCGGGCGGCGCTGGAATCGGAACCGGCGGCGCGGGCCTTCGCCGCCTCCCGGCCCTGGGCCATGCCCAGAGTATCGCCGGACTACGGCCGGCGCGCGGCGCCCTGGTTCCACCGTATGTTGCAGGCGCGCCACGGCGCGGAATTCCTGATGCCGACCCTGAGCGCCTGCGTGGGACTGTGCCGGGCCGGCCACGCCCTGACCCTGGCGCCGGACATTCTGATCGAGGAGGAACTGGCCGCCGGCTGGTTGGTGCCGCTGCCTCTGGACGTGGGCGCCGCCACCGAGACCTGCGCTTACCGACTGCGTTCGCGGCCCCTGTCCCAGGCCGCCGGGCGGCTATGGCGGCTGCTCGCCGATGGTGGTTTGCGCAGCGGCGAGGATGACCTCATCAGGCCGGCGTCCCGTTCCGAATCCGGAACAGACTGACCAGCGCGGCGCACAGGGAGAAGCCGGCGGCCATCAGCAGGGCAGGGGCGATGGCGTCTTCCATCAAGCTGAATACCAACGCGGTGAGGGCGGCGCCCAGGGTCTGACCGAGCAGCCGGGTGGTGCCCTGCATGCCACCGGCGCCACCACTGCGATGGCGCGGCGCGGAGCCGATGATGGCCCGGTTGTTGGGCGCCTGGAAGAACCCGAAGCCGAGGCCGCATAACGCCATGCAGGCGAGAATCACCGGCAGCGGCGCCTGCTTGGACAGCAACGCCAGCAATACCAGCCCGACCACCTTGGCGAGCAGGCCCAGCGAGCACAGCACGCCGATCGGATAGCGGTCGGCGAGTCGTCCGGCCAGGGGCGCGGTGATCATCACCGCCGCCGGCCAGGGGGTCATCAGCAAGCCGGTTTGCACGGCGCTGTAGCCAAGCACGTCGTGCAGATAGAAGGGCAGGGCGATGAAGGCCGCCATCTGGCTGGTGAAGGAACAGAACGAGGTGCCGATGGCCAGGGCAAACGGGCGGATACGCAGCAGATCCACCGGCAGCAGCGGTGACGACTGGCTCAGCTGGCGACGCACCAGAACCGTGCCCACCAGGCCGGCGGCGGCCAGCGCCACCAGCGCCGGGGTAACCGCCATGCCGTGGGCGAGGCCATCCACGGCGCTGACCAGCAGGCCGATGGCCAGGGCGTTGAGCAGGGCGCTGACCCAGTCGAAGGGGCGCGGATCGGTGGGCGTGCGCGGCAGGTTGCGCGACGCCAGGTACAGGGCCAGACCACCCAGAGGCACGTTGACGGCGAACAGCCAGGACCAGTCCGCCACCGACAGAATGCCGGCGGCCACGGTGGGCCCCAGGGCCGAGGACAGCGCCACCACCATGGCGCTCAGGCCGATGCCCCGGCCCAGGAAGCGGGCCGGGTAGATAAAACGCACCAGGGCGGCGTTGACACTCATCACGCCGGCGGCGCCGAGCCCCTGGAAGAAACGCGCCACCGCCAGGGTGACCAGGGAATCCGCCAGGGTGCAGACCAGGGAAGCGACGATGAACAGCCCCAGGCCGAGGCGGTAGATGCGCCGGTAGCCGACGATGTCGCCCAGCGAGGACAGCGGCAGCAGCGTCAGGGCCACCGCCAGCAGGTAGGCGTTGACCACCCAGACCGCGTCGGAACGACTTACATCCAGACTGTTGGCGATGGTGGGCAGGGCGACGTTGACGATGTTGCTGTCCATCACCGACATGCCGATGCTGGTGGCGATGGCGAGCATGGCCAGGCGGCGTTGCCGGGCCGGCAGACCATCGTGCTCGGCACGAGGGTCCGCGGGGGTACTGCTTTCTGGCAAGAAAAGGCTCCCGGTCGGGCTCACTGGGTGACCGGTGATGATACGCCCTTACGCGATAATGCGCCTATTGATTCTATTTATAAGGTCCGCTACGCGGACCCTTCTTTCAGGGCTTCGAGCACCGCCGCCGGCGTGATCGGGAGATGCCGCAGGCGCGCGCCCACCGCCGCCTGGATGCCGTTGGCGATGGCCGGCGCCACCACCGTGGTGCCCGGCTCGCCCAGGCCCACCGGCACTTCGGTGCTTTCCACCAGCTCGATTTCGATTTCCGGGGCGTCGATCATGCGCAGTGGCTGGTAGCTGTCCAGGTTGGTGTCCACCACCCGCCCGTTCTTGAACTCGGTGCCCTCATAGAGCGCCATGGACAAACCCCAAAGGGCACTGCCTTCCACCTGGGCGCGGGCACCGTTCGGGTCCACCACGGTGCCACAGTCGACCACCAGCCAGATCTTGTGCACGTGCACGCGACCGCTTTCCCGGTCCACGCTCAGGTGCACGGCGCCGCCCACCCAGGTGGGCATGTCGCGAGACTGGCCATAGGTGGTGGCGATGCCGATGGCGCTGTCGGCGGGCAGGTCGTCACGGCCGTAGCCGGACAGCTCCGCCACCCTTTCCAGCACCGCCGCCTGGCGGCGGGCGCCGCCCACGGAATTGGGCGCCAGGCCGGCGTTGCGGCCCTCGGCCTTGAAGTGGTCAAGACGAAACCGGAGCGGGTCCGCGCCGATATGACGGGCCGCCTCGTCCATGAAACTTTCCACCGCGAAGTTGATCCAGCCCGGCGATACTGAACGCAGCCAGCCGGGCCGGAAGGTGTGTTCGGCCAGCTCATTGGAGATCGCCCGGGCCCGTTGCGCGCCGACGCCGTACCAGTGGTCGATGCCGTCCGAGGAGAAAGGGTCGTAGGGTTCGCCATTGGTGCCCTTGGGCATGAAGCCGGGAATCATCACCTTGGTGGGCCAGCCGGAGGCCACGGCGCTGTCCATCGCCACCACCTTCTTGTCGGCGTCGAAAGCCATGCGCAGGCGCGACAGGGTGGGCGGGCGCACGCTGTCGAAGTGGCTGTCATCGGCCCGGGTCAGGATCATCTTCACCGGCTTGCCGTCCAGGGCCTTGGAGGCAAGCGCGGCGGGGATCGCGTAGTCACCGTTGAGGCGCCGGCCGAAGCCGCCACCCAGCATATAGGTGCGCATCACCACCTGGTCCTCGTCCACGCCCAGGGCTTTTTGCAGCCAGGGCAGGCACAGGGACTGCCACTGGTTGCCGGTGTGCACTTCCCAGACACCGTCGTCGTTGCGGAACACCAGGGCATTGACCGGTTCGAGCTGGAAGTGCAGCACGGTCTGGGTGCTGTAATCCGCCTGGAAGGTGTCGGCGGCGTCCGCGAACGCGGCGTCCACGTCGCCGGTGTCGCCGGTGTCCATGATGGCGCCGGCTCCGCTGTCGTCGATCAGGCGCCGGTTCTCGGCCTGGATCTCCGCCTCGCCCACGTCGGTGGCGTCGCCGGTGCGGTAGGATACCTTGACGCGGTCGGCGGCCTGCCGTGCCGCCCAATGGCTGTCGGCGATGACCATCGCCCAGCCCGGCGCGGTGCCGGAGGGGTCGTCCAGTTTCAGGGTTTGCCGGTAGCCCTTGATGCCCTTGGCGGCGCTGTCGTCGATGGCGGTGATGACACAGTCGTAGCGGGTCGGCGGCAGGATCGGCGCGGCGTGCACCATGCCCTCGACCTTGGCGTCGATGCCGTAGATCGCCTGACCGTTGGTCTTGGTGTCGATGTCCAGGGCCTTCAGATCCTGGCCCAGCAGGGTCAGTTGATCGTGGGGCTTGAGCGGCAGGGCCTTGAGTTCATCCTCGCTGAACGGGCGGTCGAGACCTTGACGCACCAGCTCGCCGAAACCGATGCTGCGAGAGCCGGCGCTGACCCGACCGTCGGCCACGGTGACCGAGTCGACGTTGACGCCCCACAGGGCGGCGGCTTTCTCCGCCAGGGCCACGCGCCCGGCGGCGCCGGCGCGTCGGTAAACAGGCCAGCTTTGCCACACCGACCAGCTGCCGCCGGTGACCATGGTGCCCCACTTGGGATCGCTGTCGACGTGGTCGATGTGCACGTCCTGCCAGCGGGCGCCCAGTTCATCGGCCAGGATACGGGCGATGGCGGTGCCCACATGCTGACCCATCTCGGCGCGGATCACGTTCACGTTGACCCGGCCCTCGGTGTCGATCCAGTACCAAAGGGTAGGTTCGTAGCGACGCCCGGCCGCCTCCAGGGGCTGACCATCGGTGGTGCCCGGGTTCATCGCCGCCAGGCCGGAGCGCGGGAAACCGAACACCGCGCCGGCGGCGCACATGGATACCAGAAAGGCGCGCCGGCTCAGGCGTGGCGCGTCCAGTCGGTCATCGGATGGAAGGCGCTGCTCATCCATTGGCGCTGGCCTCCTTGATGGCGGCGGCGGCGTCGCGGATGGCGCCGCGGATACGCGGGTAGGTCATGCAGCGGCACAGATTGCCGGTCATCACCGCGTCGATGTCCTCGTCGGTGGGCGCCGGAATGTCCTTGAGCAGGGCCGCCGCCTGCATGATCTGGCCGGACTGGCAATAGCCGCACTGTGGCACCTGAAGTTCCCGCCAGGCCTGTTGCAACGGGTGCGCGCCGTCGGCGTCCAGCCCCTCGATGGTGGTGATGTCGGCGCCGGCCACGTCCTTGAGCGGGGTGATGCAGCTGCGCGTGGCGCGGCCGCCCACGTGAACGGTGCAGGCGCCGCACAGGCCGATGCCGCAGCCGAATTTGGTACCGCTGAGGCCGGCCAGGTCGCGCAATGCCCACAGCAGCGGCATGTCCGGGTCCGCGTCCAGGCGAACCGTCTCTCCATTGATGGTGCACTCGATCATGGTGGAGTCCTCGTCAATGCGTTCCAACGTGGGCGCGCAGTTCGCCCACCCGGGCGGGCAGATCCGGCCAGGCCGGCAGGTCGGTGCGGGTCGCTCTCAGGTAGGCGGCGATAGCGGCGATCTGCTGGTCGCTGAGCGCGGAGCGGAACGCCGGCATGACCACGCCCTGGTTGCCGGCCTGCGCGGGTATCCCGTCCAGGATCACGTGAATCAGGTTGGCCGGGTCGTCCAGTCGGGTGGCGGAGTTGATGCCCAGGTCCGGGCGCGTCGGCTGCAGGTTGTCGGCCCGGTCGTTGTAGTGGCAGGCGGCGCAGGCGCTGGTGTACAGCCGCTCGCCGTTGTCCAGCCGCCAGGCCGGGTCCGGCTTGCCGGCCTCGATGCTGGCCTGCACCGAGGAGTAATCCGGGTCGGGCAGGGGGGCACTGTCGCCGTCACGGGTGATATCGGCGAAATAGACGCCCAGGGCGTGCAGATCCTGGTCCGGCAACTCGGCGATGCCGGCGTGCACCACCGGCCCCATGGGGCCGGCGGCGACACCGTGATAGGCGTCGGCACCGTCTTTCAGGTACTGGGTGAGATCGGCGGCGGTCCAGCGCATCGCCGACGGATTACGGCTGGTCAGCGCCGGTGCCGTCCAGGTATCGATCACGGCGCCCTGGTAGCGTTGCCCGCCTTTCTCGGCGCCCAGCGCATTGCGGGGCGTATGGCAGGCGCCGCAATGGCTGATGCCCTCGGCCAGATAAGCGCCCCGGTTCCAGGCGTCGCTCTTGTCCGGGTCCGGCTGGTAGCGGCCGAAATCCACGAACAGCAGTTTCCAGCCGGCCTGCAGGAAGCGCAGGTTCAGTGGGAACGGCAGCGTATTGTCGCGGGTTTTTTGTTTCACCGGCTTCACTTCGCTCATCAGGTAAGCGTAGAGCGCGTCCACGTCCTGGTCGGAGAGTTTGGTGAAGTGATCGTAGGGCAGGGCGGGGAAAAGGTGCCGGCCTTCACGGTCCACGCCTTCGTGCAGAGCGCGGCGGAAGGCTTGTGGCGACCAGGCGCCGATGCCGGTGTCCGGGTCCGGGGTGATGTTGGAGGCATAGATGGTGCCGAAATCACTGACCACCGGATAGTTGCCCGCGTAGGGCTCGCCGCCCTCGGCGGTGTGGCAGGTGGCGCAGTAGCCGGCGGCGGCCAGCACCCGGCCTTTCTCGATGGTGGCGGCGTCGAAGTCGGGGCGTTCCGAGGCGTTCATGGGGGCCAGCTCGCCATGCCAGGCGTACACGGCGAACCCGCCGATCACCACCACCGCCAGCACCAGCACAGTGGCCAGGATACGTTTCAACATGGCTGCGTCCCTTCCTGTTCGATCCGCGAACCAAGATACACCCCGCCGATGGCGCCGCCAATATTTCCGGACAATTAATAGGGGTTTGGCCGGGGTCGACGGCGGGGTCGGCGGTTGGAACCGAGGACGCCCCGCGCAGTCCGATTATTCAAGCTTTTACGCATTGGCATCCCGCCTTTGGGTAAGGTTGCCGGTGGGCCAAGGAAGAGGTAAGGACCAACCCGATGAAGCGTAGAACCCTGTTGAAAAGCGCCGTGGCGCTGGCCGCCTGGTCCGGCCTGCCCTCGGCGCCGCTGTTCGCCGCCGCGCGCGCCAACCAACGCATCGCCGACGGTGAAGCCGAGCCGTTCAGTTTCAAGCAATTGCGGCAACGGGCCCGGGAGCGGGCCGCGCGCCCCTATCGCGATGGCGCCCGTGCCTTGCCGCCGACCCTGGCCGGCCTGACGCCGCATCAGTACAACGAGATCGGTTACGATCCGGATCATGCTCTGTGGCATGGTCACAGCGAGCGCCTCAACATTCAGTTCATTCATGCCGGCATGGGTTTCGACCAACCGGTGCGAATGCACTCCCTGGACCCGGACAGCGGCCAGGCACGGCGTATTCATTTTCGTCCCGAACTGTTCGATTACTCGCGCGTCGAGGTGGACCTTTCACAGCTCGGCGAGGATCTCGGCTTCGCCGGCTTCCGGGTGTTCAAGGCGCCGTCGCTGGCCGAGAAGGATATCGTCTCCTTCCTGGGCGCCAGTTATTTCCGTGCCGTGGACGGTAGTTACCAGTACGGCTTGTCGGCGCGCGGCGCGGCGGTGAATACCTACGCCGATGGTGAGCGCGAGGAGTTTCCGGATTTCACCGATTTCTGGTTCGAGACGCCGGCCCCCGGCGCCACCCGCTTCACCGCCTATGCGTTGCTCGATTCCCCCAAGCTGGCCGGTGCCTACCGCTTCGTGATCGACTGCGGCGAGGACGGCGTGGTGATGGACATCGACAGCCATCTGTTCCCCCGCGAGGCGATCACGCAGCTGGGCGTGGCGCCCATGACCAGCATGTTCAGCTGCGGCGGCCACCAGCGCCGGCAATGCCGTACGCTGCATCCACGCATCCATGATTCCGACCGCCTGGCCATGTGGCGCGGCAATGGTGAATGGGTGTGCCGCCCGCTGAACAACCCGCCGCGCATTCAGTTCAACACCTTCGATGACGACAACCCGAAGGGCTTTGGCCTGCTGCAGACGCATCGGGACTTTGACGATTACGAGGACGTAATCGGCCGTTATCACGACCGCCCCAGCCTGTGGGTGGAGCCCAAGGGCGAGTGGGGCGCGGGGGAGGTCCAACTGTTGGAGCTGCCCACCACCGGCGAAACCATGGACAACGTGGTGGCGTTCTGGAAGCCGGCGCGGCCCTTGAAGGGCGGCGAAGCGCTGGCCTTTGGTTACCGCCTGCACTGGGCCGCGCGGGCGCCGGTGCACACCGACCTGGCGCGGGTGCGCGCCACCCTGAGCGGCATGGGGGGCTTTCCGGAAGGCTGGGCGCCGGGGGAACATTACCCGGAGGTCTGGGCGGAACGTATCGCCGTGGATTTCGTGGGTGGCCGGCTCAAGGAATTCTATGACCAGGACATCGATATCGATACCCAGCTGGACGTGTCCGCCGGGCGGATCAAGGATCTGCATGTACTCTGGGTCAAGGACCTGGACGGCTTTCGGATTCTGTTTGACTGGTATCCGGACAGCGACGCCACGGAGCCGGTGAACATGCGTCTGACGCTGAGCGCCGAACGGCGGGTGGTGAGTGAGACCTGGTTGTTCCAGTACTTCCCGCCGCCGGCCGGGGAACGGACCTACCCGCCGTTCCCGGGTTCCTCCGAGGGGTAACCAAAGCGCCGCGCCACCGGCGCGGTGATCGCCTCGATCAGGCGCCGTTCATGGTCGCTGAAGCGGGGCTGGTAGTAGGTGGGAGCGTGCAACCCGCCGGCGGCGTCTTCCAGGGTGCTCGCCGATACCTCCAGCCCGGCATGGGCGAACAGTTTCTCCAGCGTGTCCCGGGGCGTGCCACACAGATCCTCGTAGCGCACTACCAGGGCCGCTTCGCGCAGCGCCGGGTCCCGTTCCAATACGTCGGCCACGTGGTCGTAGATGGCCGCCCAATAGCGGGCCCAGCCTTCCACTTCATTGCCGCCGTCCCAGAGCTCGCCGATGTAGGCGGTGAGCCGGTCATCGCCGGTGTTGATGGCGCGCCGGTCAAGCCCGAACTCGTAGTGGCCGACCCGGCGCATGTGATCCAGGGCACGGGGCTCCTTGCTTTCCCCGGCCACGAACAGATCCTGCTGCTTCATCAGCGACGCGATATGCCACACCGGATCGCGGATCATCAGCAGGAAGCGGGCGTCCGGGTACAGGCGGTGAAGGTAGCCGAGCCGCGCCAGGTTGTAGTTGCCCTTGGCCAGGTAGCGGCGGCGTCGGCGTACCGCCAGCAGCTTGCGGATGTGCTGGTCGTAGAAAGCCTCGAACTCCGGGTGCGAGGCATCGCGGCCCAACACGGAACTGCGCGCCGGATCATGGATGTCCGGGAAGAACGCCATCCACAGCATTTCCTCGAACGCCTCCGGACTTTTCGAGGTCACCTTGATGCCGTCCTGGTGGGCCCGTTCCCGGGCCTGCTCGGTGGCCCCGGGCACCAGCGAAAGCCAGCGGTTCCACCAGTAGGGCACCGGCAGAAACGGAAAATCCGCATAGCGGTGGGTGGCCACCTCCGGGTGGGCGGCCAGGTGTTCCAGCACGATGGTGGTGCCGGAGCGGGCCAGGCCGGTCACGTAGATTGGCCGGTCCACGCTCAGGTCGGCGATGGCGTCGCCGACAATGCGGGTTTCCAGGTTGCCGAGCTTGATCCAGGCGCGCGGGTGGCGATGCACCCAGCCGCCGGCGTGGTGCATCCAGGGCGTGACCTGGAAGCCCGGGTCGATATCGGGTTCGGATTGCCGTGCGTTCATTCGATTTTCGCCCATCGGTAGGTCAGCAGGGAGACGATCAACATGATCGGGAAGAACACCATCAGCCAGTGGCGCATCCAGTCCGGTCCGAACGGCAGGTAGCGTGGCTGCGGCAGCTCGATGGTGACGCGCCGCGCGCCGCTCTCTTCGGGCAGGTAGCCGAGGGGATTGCCGATCAGGGTGTTCCACCAGTGACGTTGCTCCACCACCGGGATCGGCGCGGTCATGGCCACTTCCGCCACGGCGCCGCCGCCGTCGCCGTCGCGCACGATCACCCGAGGGACGTCGCCGCCCTCGATCCATTGCGCCTGGTAGGTGGCCGGCACGGCTTGCACCGCCGGGGTTTCCCCGGCGGCGGGCAGCCGGTGGGCGTAGTGCCCCTCCAGCCAGGTGAGCAACGCCAGCAGCGGCAGGATCGAGATCAGGGTGGGAATCAGCACCAGCCCCAAATGCCGGAACGCGGTGCCGAACTGTGCCTTGATCAGCGGACCGGCGTCACTGAATTCGCCGTCGAAGCCGTTCAGGGCGCGGCGCGCCTCGCGGGCCTCGCGCTTGGCCTCGCCGATGCGTTGCTGTGGCGAGAGCAGCCGGTAGAGCAGCAAGGTGCCGACCCCGGCCAGCAAGGCCCAGACCGCGAGGCGGGCGGCGCCGGGCAGCACCGTGGCCATCCCGGCGTCGATGGCGGCGAACAGGGGCGCCGGCAGATCGAACAAGGCCATGGTTACTCCTAGGCGTGATGATCGTCGCGGGTGGAGGGGGCGTTGGGCTGGTCGTCATTGGCCGGCGTCTCGTCGGCGGGCGCGTCGGCCTCGCGGCGGGCGCTTTCATCGGCGGCCTGGGCCTTGCGTCGGCGCAGCCGGCGTATCGGCCACAGAATCACGAACAGAACCGCCACGCCGATGGCGGCGATGATGCCCCACAGGGCGGTAAGCAGGCTCAGGCCGGCGCCGGGGCCCACATAGGCGGAAGCCAGGCCGGGCAGGGTCAGCGCCGCCAGTGCCAGGGCGGCGACGCGGTAACGGTGGGGGAACGGGAAGTTCATGACGAATCTCCTCGGTTACGGGTCGGAGCGGGGGACGAGCCGGGCGCGGAAATCCGCGTCCAGGTCGTCGAGAGTGAGGCGTTGCGCGGCGGACACCACCGGGATGTACTGATCCTGGTCACCGGCGCGCACCGGATTGACGAATTCCCAGACGATGTCGCCGTCGGGCGCCACCTCGAACAGGCGGCCGCCATCGGATTCAGTGATCAGCCAGTCGCCGTTGGGAAGCTCTTCCACGGCGCCGCGCAGACCACTGTCAAAGGGGTGTTCCGCGTCACCGGTATAGCTGGCCACGATGCGGTCGTTCTCCGGGTCCACTTCCAGAACGCGGGTGCGGTTGTCTTTCTCGAAATGGCCCAGGTTGTCGAACAGGGTGAAATGTCCGGCATCGTTTATGCGCGGATAGTGCTGGCCCAGCCAGGGGCCCTTGAGGGCCCAGGTCATTTCGCCGCTGTCGGCGTCCACCAGAGCCACGGCGCCGGGATGCCGGAACGACAACAGCACCTGTCCGGCGCGGCCATCGGCCGGGGCGAAGCGATCCGCCAGATCCTGGTTAAGGAATTGCACGCTGTTGGTGTGCAGGGGGTCGGCGGTGGCGAAACTGGGTACCGCGTAGAACAGGTCCGCGTAGCGGGATTCCATAAACGCCTTGGACAAGGAGACCTTGCTGCGCTCCTCGCCGGTGTCACCGTCGAGCACCACCAGATAGTCGTCCAGCCAGGGGTATTCCAGTTTGGCGAAGGCGGGCACCTTCCGATCGGTGAACTCATGGGTGAGGACGACCACGTCGCCGTCCGGGGTGATGTCCAGGTCATGGTGGGTGCTGGCGTGGTAGCCCCAGATCACTTCCGAATCCGCGTTAAGGCGTACCAGCCCGTAGCCCCAGGGAGTGTCGTTATTGGCGATGTAGATCGCCAGCAGGTCGCCGTTGGGCAGCACACGCGCCTTGCGCCAGTAGATGTGGTCGTCGGGGCGCGCTGCCCGGCCCGGGGGGCTTTGTTCCCACACCTTGCTGTAGGGCAGTGCCCAGCGGTGCAGCACCTTGCCCTCCATGTCGACCAGATCCGCATGGCTGCCGTCGCCGGAGGTGTACAGGGTCAGACCCTGGTAGGCCCGTTCCGGGTCGTGGATGGTAACGCCGCGTTCATCGCGGCGCGCTTCACGCCACAGGTCGGACTGGGTGTACAAATCGATCAGGGTATTCTGCTTGAGCACCGCCTGGGCGGCCTTGTGCGCATCGTTGAACAGGGGGTAGGGGTAGGTCTTGGTGAGCACCACGAAGGCGCCGCCGACGAACGCGATGAATACGATCGCCAGGAAAAAAAGCCCGAAACCGATTCGATCCGAATTTTTCATGCCGTCATCCTGTCAGCCATCCCGGCCGCCGTTCAGGGCGGGTTCAGGACGTTAGGACCCAGCATCGGGGAATGGTTTGTGTTCCTTTGTAAAAGGTGGAAAGCGGAGGGCGTTTTGTGAACGGCGCCGCACCGAAAAGACGATGTGGCGCCGGTTTTTCGTACCTCTGCCTGGCTTACAAGGGCTCGATGTTGTCGTGCATGGACAAGGGTTCGTGGTTATCCCGGTTGGCCAGGAAGTGCGGCCGTGCGTCGTGCCCGCAGAACGGCTTTTCCAGCGTGTTGTCCACGCTGTTGTAGACAAAGAACAGGTTCGAGCGGGGCCATGGTGAGAGGTTCTTGTTGGACGCGTGCAGGGTGTTGCATTCGAACAGCAGCAGTGAACCCGGCGGGCCCTTGGGCGCCTGAATACCGCCCTGATTGACCAGGTCGCGCAGGTTCTGCTGGCTGGGCACGCCCACTCGCTGGCTCTTCAACGAGTCCTTCCAGTTATCCTCCGGCGTGGCACCGTGGCAAGGTACGAAGTAATGGTGCGAACCGGGGATCAGCATCAGCGGCCCGTTGAACTCGTTGTTGTCGGTGAGCATGATCGAAGCGCTTACCGCGCGCATGCGTGGCATGCCGTCCTCGGAGTGCCAGGTTTCGAAATCGGAATGCCAGTTGAAGCCGCTGCCCTGGAAACCGAACTTGTCGTTGATGCGCGACTGATGAATGTAGACGTCGCCGCCCAGTAGCTGACGCACCATGCCCAGGATGCGTGGGTCCCGTGTCAGTTCATCGAAATGCCGGGACAGCTCGTGCATGGCGAATACCGAGCGGATATCGCCGGATTCCGGGTCGGTGATCACCTGGTCGGACTTCACCAGATCCGTGTCCTTGGCGATCTCCTTGAGTTCATCGAAGAACGGGCGCACCCGCTCCTGGGAGAAAAAGCCTTCGAACCACAGAAAGCCGTCGCGCTCGTAGCGGGACAGGGCTTCCTCGCCCAGGGGGCCGTTCCAGCGGTCCTGGTTGCGGGCGTGAATCACCGGGTCCAGCCGGGTGAACCGTTTCTGGTCCTGTTCCATTCGTGTGGGGAAAAGGTCTTCGCTGGTCATGCTGTGCTCCTCCTCGCGAGAATCCATTTTCGACTTGAGGGACTGCCACGGCGTGACCGGCGCGGAAACCGGATCGCGGCGGGCATCAGGGGCGATTGTGCATACCAGGACGGGGGGCTTCAGCCCTCTTCAATAGTTCTTTACAGCGCTGATGTAAAAGGTGGCGGAATGCCGCCCAGTCGCTCCTACATCAATATCAGGCATACGGCGGAAACAAAAAAAAGCCCGGCGCGAGGCCGGGCTTTTTCGAGGTCGGTGGGAGGGTCCCTTAACTGGCTTGCGCCACCGGGATCTTCACCGTGTCCGCTACCTGCTGATACTCCTCCATGCGGTCGAAGTTCATGTAGCGGTAGATCTCACCGGCCATGGAGTCGATGGTGTTGGCGTACTCCATGTACTCCTCGGCGGTGGGCAGCTTGCCGAGCACCGCGGCGATCGCCGCCAGCTCCGCGGACGCCAGATAAACGAAGGCGCCCTGGCCCAGACGGTTGGGGAAGTTCCGGGTCGAGGTGGACACCGCGGTGGACTTGGGCGCGATCCGTGCCTGGTTACCCATGCACAGGGAGCAGCCCGGCATCTCGGTGCGCGCGCCGGCGCGGCCGTAGATGTTGTAGTAGCCCTCTTCGGTGAGCTGGTGCTGGTCCATCTTGGTCGGCGGCGCCACCCACAGGCGGGTGGTCAAACCGTCTACTTTTTCCAGCAGTTTGCCGGCGGCGCGGAAGTGACCGATGTTGGTCATGCAGGAGCCGATGAACACTTCGTCGATCTTGGCGCCAGCCACGTCGGACAGGGTCTTGGCGTCGTCCGGGTCGTTCGGGCAGCACAGTACCGGCTCCTTGATCTGATCCATGTCGATCTCGATCACGGTGTGGTACTCCGCGTCGGCGTCGGCACGCATCAGGCTCGGATTCTTCAGCCACTCTTCCATGCCCTGGATACGGCGCTCCAGGGTACGGGCATCACCGTAGCCGTTGGCGATCATCCACTTGAGCAGGGTGATGTTGGACTTCAGGTATTCCGCCACGCTGTCCTCGGACAGGGTGATGGTGCAGCCGGCGGCGGAACGCTCGGCGGAGGCGTCGGACAGCTCGAAGGCTTGCTCCACGGTGAGGTCTTCCAGACCCTCGATTTCCAGCACCCGGCCGGAGAACACGTTTTTCTTGCCGGCTTTCTCGACGGTCAGATGACCTTCCTTGATCGCCTGCAGCGGAATCGCGTGCACCAGATCCCGCAGGGTGATGCCGGGCTGGCGCTTGCCTTTGAAGCGCACCAGCACGGATTCCGGCATGTCCAGCGGCATCACGCCGGTGGCGGCGGCGAAGGCCACCAGGCCGGAGCCCGCCGGGAAGGAAATGCCCATCGGGAAACGGGTGTGGGAGTCGCCGCCGGTGCCGACGGTGTCGGGCAGCAGCATGCGGTTCAGCCAGGAGTGGATGATGCCGTCACCCGGGCGCAGGGAAACGCCGCCCCGATTCATGATGAAGTCGGGCAGGGTGTGCTGGGTTTCCACGTCCACCGGTTTCGGATAGGCGGCGGTGTGGCAGAACGACTGCATCACCAGGTCGGCCTGGAAGCCCAGGCACGCCAGATCCTTCAGTTCGTCGCGGGTCATCGGGCCGGTGGTGTCCTGGGAACCCACGGTGGTCATCTTCGGCTCGCAGTACATGCCCGGGCGCACGCCCTCCATGCCGCAGGCCTTGCCGACCATCTTCTGGGCCAGGGTAAAGCCGGCATTGGAGTCGCCGGGCTGCTCGGGTTTGCGGAACAGCTCGGACTCGCCCAGACCCAGGGCGGAGCGGGCCTTGGTGGTCAGGCCGCGACCGATGATCAGGTTGATACGGCCGCCGGCGCGTACTTCGTCCAGCAGTACCTGGGAACGCAGCTCGAACTCGGCGATCACTTCACCGTCTTTCTCCACCCGGCCTTCGAACGGGTAGATGTCGATGACATCGCCGGTTTCCATTTTTTCCACGTCACACTCGAACGGCAGCGCGCCGGAGTCTTCCATGGTGTTGAAGAAGATGGGCGCGATCTTGCCGCCGATGCAGACGCCGCCGGCGCGCTTGTTGGGCACGTAGGGGATGTCGTCGCCAAAGTGCCAGAGCACGGAGTTGGTGGCGGATTTACGGCTGGAGCCGGTGCCCACCACGTCGCCCACGTAGGCCACCGGATGGCCTTTCTTCTTGAGCTCGTCCATCTGCTTGAGCGGACCGATCTCGCCGTCCTTCTCGGGGAAGATGCCTTCGCGAGCGTTCTTCAGCATGGCGTTGGCGTGCAGCGGGATGTCCGGGCGGCTCCAGGCGTCCTGGGCCGGGGACAGGTCGTCGGTGTTGGTTTCGCCGGAGACCTTGAACACGGTGACGGTGAATTTCTCGGACAGGTCCTTGCGCTGGGTGAACCATTCACCCTCGGCCCAGGACTCGATCACTTCCTTGGCCTTGGCGTTGCCGGCTTTCATTTTGTCTTCCACGTCGTGGAAGGCATCGAACACCAGCAGGGTGTGCTTGAGTTCCTTGGCGGCCACTTCGGCCAGTTCCTCGTCGTCGAGCAGCTCGATCAGCGGTGCCACGTTGTAGCCACCCTGCATGGTGCCCAGCAGTTCGGTGGCGCGCTTGCGGTCGATCAGAGGGGAGCTGGCTTCGCCTTTGACGATGGCGGACAGGAAGGCGGCCTTGACGTAGGCGGCCTGGTCAACACCCGGCGGAACGCGATTGACGAACAAGTCCTGGATGAACTCCTCTTCACCGGCGGGCGGATTCTTCAGCAGCTCCACCAGTTCGGCGGTTTGCTGTTCGTCCAGCGGTTTCGGGGGGACGCCCTCGGCGGCGCGTTCCTCGACATGTTTGCGATAGGCTTCTAGCACAGCGAATCCCTCGTTTCGTCTGACTGATTTCTTTTGGAAATCAGTTGGTTGGGGTATGTCTGGGGGTTGGAATTGCGCGCGGAGTATAGCGGAAACGCCATCAACTGTTAAATAGAACCGGCCCTGTGGCCATTCATGGCGTGAATACTCGCAATCACCGGTTCTGTTGGTGCCGTGATCAATAGGGCAGGGTGCCGCCGGGGGGCTGCCGGCGGAAGCGTTTGTAGCTCCACAAGTACTGGGCGGGCTCTTCCTTGATCAGCGTCTCGATGGACCGGTTCATGGCGGTCAGGGCGTAATCCAGGTCGTCATCGTGGACGCCCTCGTCGGCGGGGCGTACGCGGATTTCGAAGCCACCGTCGCCGGGCAGGCGCCGCGCCCAGGCCATGAACACCCGGGCGCCGGTCTGCTTGATCAGCTTGCAACTCAGGGTGCCGGTGTGCGCCGGCTGGCCGAAGAACGGCGCGAAGCGGCCGCTGCGCCGGTCCGGTACCTGGTCGGGCAGAATCGCGGTGAGCGCGCCCTGGCGCATGGCGCGCACCAGCCCCGCCACGCCCCGGGCGGTGGCCGGGTACATGGTGGTACCGAAATGCTCACGGCCTTCCTTGATCAGTTCGTCCACCTCCGGCAGGCCGGACGGCGCGAACATGGCGTGCAGGCCGAACTCCCGGGCCAGCCAGAAATTCAGCACCTCCCAGCAACCCAGATGGGGCGCCAGAATCAGCACCGGCTCGCCGTTGGCCACCGCCTGGCGCAGCGGGCCGTCGCCGTCCTCCGCCACCACCCGGTCCAGGCCGTCCTGCGGGCGGTGCCAGAAACGCGCGATCTCGAAGGTGTTCTTGATGCTTTCCGCCAGCGACGCCCGGGCCAGCGCTTCGTGGTCCGGGTGATCGGGCAGGCACAGCTTCAGATTGATGCGCGTGATGCGCCGTGCCTCGGTGGGCAGCACGGCCAGCAGCCGGCCCAGGCCGGTGGCCAGGGCCCGGTTCAGGCCGAAAGGCAACAGACCCAGCAGGCGCAGCGCGCCGGCGGCGGAGCGGCCCTTGAGGGTCTGGATGGCGGGGTGTGTTCGTCGTCCCATGGGGCGCGATTATATCGTCGCGCTCCCCGAACGCCAGGGGGCCGCCCCCGGCGCTGTTTCGTATCCGTCGGTGATCACCCGGTTTCCGGATGGTGAACCGGCGCCGAGCGACTCCCCTTATTAGGGAGTATCCGCGTCGACGGGCCTCGGTCAGCATCGGAGCACCGTGAACAACACGCTGAAACGATGGAAGAGGGGAAACAACTATGAATTGGCTTGGAAGCAAACAGCGCGCCGGTATGCCGGCACTGATCGGGCTATGCGCCCTGGTGATCGCCGGCTGCGGCGGTGGTGGTGGTAGCGGAGGAGGAGGCACCGATCCTGGCACCGGCGGTGGTGATCCAGGCGGCGGTCCCGGTCCCAACGGCTTCACTCTGAGCTCCAACAGCCCGATGGACGGCGCCGAGCAGAAGGCGGATTACCCGGTGGTGGCGGTGTTCTCAGCCCCGGTGGACCCGGCCAGCGTGGACGCCCAAAGCTTTTCCGTGACCGCCGGCGTCAACGAAGTGACTGGTTCCTTCCATTACAGTGAGGACGGCTCGGTGGTCATCTTTATTCCGGACGCCGACCTGGTGGACGGGCAGAGCTACACCGTGAGGCTGGACGGCATCACCGACAGCGGCGGCGAGACCCTGGCGGACGCCCGTTCCTGGGACTTCACCGCCCGGGCGGTGGCGGACTACGACTGCGCCGTGGGCGCGCCCCCGGCCAGCCTCAATCTGAACAGTGAGGAGCAGGCTTATTATTCCAAGTACGCCGACGCCAACGGGCTGCCGGTGCTGGGCGGCGATCAGGTATCGTCGGCGGCGCTGTGGCACGCCTGCGAGACCATCCTGGGCATGATGAGCCTGCGTCAGGATCTGCTCGCGCAAATGATCGACAACGGCACCCTGGCGGCGGTCAGCGCCGACGGCGAGGGCATCACGCAAATCCCCGCCTACTCCGACCTGGACACCGTGTTCCCCATTGACGGCGGCACCTGGGACGAGCGCGCCCGGGGCGGCCTGGGCGCCACCAAGGCACGCCCGGTGACCAGTGGCACCGAGGAAAACGTGCTCTGCTACGCCGGCGACCCTTACCAGGGCAACGGCGCGCACGAAGACATTTTCCTCCATGAATTCGCCCATTCCGTGGACGTGATGGCCCTGCGCGATCTGAATCCGGCCTTCGGCACCGCCTTGGCGGCGGCCTACCAGAACGCCCTGGACAACGGCCTGTTCGAGAACACCTACGCGGCGGAGAACGTGGAGGAGTACTGGGCCGAGGGCGTGCAAAGCTGGTTCAACAGCAACCTGGAATCGGATCCGCCCAATGGGCTGCACAACAGCATCAACACCCGGGGCGAGCTGGAAAGCCATGACCCGGCTCTGTACGCGCTGATTTCGCGGATCTTCCCCACCGACTACGACGGTGGCTGCCCCCCGACCTGACCGCCATGGCCGCCGTGCCCCGGCGCGGCGGCCCGCCGACCCGGGCTGGTTTTGTGCCGGCGGGCTTGTAGAATGGCGCCGTCTTTCTCGAGGTGGCCATGACCGACATAACCCCGCTGCGCGACTTCCTGCCGTGCCCGACGCCGGACGCCTGGATTGGCTGGGCGTTGGCGCACCCGGATATCCTGTTGATCGACCATGCCCACTGCGAGAAGAAGGCGGCGTCCACGGCTTTGAACCTGATGTTTCGCTACGTGGACCGTCCGGAATTGCTGGACAACCTGAGCCAACTGGCCCGCGAGGAGCTGCTGCATTTCGAGCAGGTGGTGGGCATGATGCGCGAGCGCGGTGTCACCTATGATCATCTGTCACCGTCGCGTTACGCTCAGGGCCTGCGCCGCCATGCGCGTACCTCGGAACCGGGCCGGCTGGTGGATACCCTGATCATCGGCGCGCTGATCGAGGCGCGCTCCTGCGAACGGTTCGCCGCCCTGGCGCCCCATGTGGATGCGGAACTGGGTCGCTATTACCGTTACCTGCTGAAAAGCGAATCCCGCCATTTCGAGGATTATCTGCGCCTGGCCCGTCTCTACGCGGACGGTCCCATTGATGAGCGTCTGGTGTTCTTCAAGGAGAAGGAGAGAGCGCTGATCGAGGAACCGGACGAGGCGTTCCGGTTTCATTCCGGCGTCCCGGCGTAGTCAGGGTCGCGGTCGTCCGACCGCGATCCCTCACTCAGTGGGGGCGCTGATCTCCCAGCTTTCCAGCCGGAGGCCGTCGCCGTCGGCGACGATCCACCAGGCCAGCCTGCCCCAGTCGCCGAGCACCCAGCGGCGACCGCGGGCGCCGTCGCCCAGGTCCACGTCGTGCACCGCCGGGCGGTGGGTGTGGCCGTGGATCAGCTCGGTGACGCCGGCCTCGTTCATCACCCGCGCCACCTCGGAGGGTGTCACGTCCATGATGTTCTCGGCCTTGTTGGCGTTGTTGCTCTTGCTCTGCATGCGCATGCCCTGGGCCAGGGCGCGGCGTTCTTCCAGGGGCTTGGCGAGCATCATTTGCTGCCACTGGGGGTTGCGGGCCATGGCGCGGAACTGCTGGTAGGCCTGGTCCTCGGTGCACAGGCTGTCGCCGTGCATCAGCAGCGCCCGGGTGCCGTGCAGGTCCACCACCGTGCCCTCGTCGAGCAGGGTGCCGCCACAGTCGGCGGCGAAGCGCTCGCCGAGCAGGAAGTCCCGGTTGCCATGCATGAAGAACAGCTCGGAGCCGGCGTCGGCGAAGGCGCGGAAGGCGGCGATGGCCTGGCGGTTGAAGGCGCTGTCGTCATCGTCGCCAATCCATGCCTCGAACAGGTCGCCGAGCACATAGAGGCGCTCGGCATGGCCCGCCTGCCCGGCCAGCAGGCGCTCCAGTTCCGCCAGGTGGGCCGGGCGTTCCGGGTCCAGGTGCAGGTCGGAGATCAGCAGGCTGTAAGTCATTGCTCGGCGTTGTCGTCTTGCTGGGGGTTGGCGTCGTCATTGTCGGTGTTCAGGCGGCGGGCCTTCTCGATCACCACCGGGGTGCGCGGCACGTCCCGGACCCGGGGGCCACCGGCGATCTGGCCGCTGCCAGTGGCTACCGTGGCGATGCGTTCCACCGTGTCCATGCCGTCCACTACCTTGCCGAACACCGCGTAGCCCCAGCCACGGGGTGTTTTGCCGGTGTGGTCCAGG
This sequence comes from Alloalcanivorax sp. C16-2, assembly GCF_046507615.1. Taxonomy (NCBI): domain Bacteria; kingdom Pseudomonadati; phylum Pseudomonadota; class Gammaproteobacteria; order Oceanospirillales; family Alcanivoracaceae; genus Alloalcanivorax; species Alloalcanivorax sp. C16-2. The sequence continues at coordinate 280,086 of NZ_JBKFTL010000003.1, forward strand.
CTGCGGTTGCGGACCAGGTTGATGAAGAACTGGGCGGTGGCGGAATGCGGGTCGCCGGTGCGTGCCATGGCGATGGTGCCGCGTTCGTTACGCAGGCCGCTGTCCGCTTCATTGTGGATCGGTGCCCGGGTGTCCTTCTGCTTGAGGTCGGCGTCGAAGCCGCCGCCCTGGATCATGAAGCCGTTGATCACCCGGTGGAACACGGTGCCCTCATAGAAGCCGTCGTCCACGTAACGCAGAAAGTTGGCCACCGTCTCCGGCGCCGCCTTCGGGTACAGTTCCAGCACGATGTCGCCCTGGCTGGTGGTCAGCTCCACCCGCGGGTTGGCGGCCAGGGTCAGGCCCGGAAGCAGCAGCAGGGCGGCGAGCAGGGCGCGCGCCTTCATTCTTCCAGCACCTCGGCGGATTCGATCAGCACGTCCTCCCGGGGCACGTCCTGGTGGAACCCTTTATTGCCGGTGTCCACGGCCTTGATGCGGTTGACCGTTTCCATGCCTTCCACCACCCGGCCGAACACGGCGTAACCCCAGCCGTCCGGGGAGCGGGCCTGGTCCAGGAAGTGGTTGTCGGCGACGTTGATGAAGAACTGGGCGGTGGCGGAGTGCGGGTCGCTGGTGCGCGCCATGGCGATGGTGCCCGCCTCGTTGGAGAGCCCGTTGCCGGCTTCGTTCTCGATCGGTTCGCGGGTCGGCTTCTGGCTCATGTCCGGGGTGAAGCCGCCCCCCTGGATCATGAAATTGCTGATCACGCGGTGGAAAACGGTGCCGTCGTAGTGGCCGTCCTTGACGTATTGAATGAAGTTCTCGGTGGTGGCCGGGGCGCGTTCGGCGTCCAGTTCCAGCAGGATCTTTCCGTAGGTGGTGGTCAACAGCACTTTCATGGGGTCTCCGGGTCCTGGGAGTCTTTGACTGTAGGGGGGCGCACTGTACACTAGCGCACCCCGTATTTCAGCCGCAGGCGGCTCAATGAGTGAAGCAAAAGCGCCCAGCAATTTTATCAGACAGATCATCGATCGTGACCTGGCCGAAGGAAAAAACGATGGCCGTGTAGTGACCCGGTTCCCACCGGAACCCAACGGTTATTTGCATATCGGTCACGCCAAGTCCATCTGCCTGAATTTCGGCATCGCCGAAAGCTACGGCGGTGCCTGCCACCTGCGCTTCGACGATACCAACCCGGAGAAGGAAGAGGACGAGTACATCCAGTCCATCCAGCGGGACGTGGAGTGGCTGGGTTTCGAGTGGACCGGGCCGGTGCGCTTCGCCAGCGGCTATTTCGACCAGTTGCACGATTACGCCCTGCAACTGATCGATAAGGGGCTGGCCTATGTGGACACCCAATCGCCGGAGAAAATCGCCGAAATGCGCGGCAATTTCACCACCCCCGGTCAGGACAGCCCCTACCGGGACCGGTCCGTGGAAGAAAATCGGGCATTGTTCGCGCGCATGCGCGCCGGCGAGTTCGACGAGGGCGAGGCGGTGCTCCGGGCCCGCATCGACATGGGCAGCCCGAACCTGAATCTGCGCGACCCGATTCTCTACCGGATACGCAAGAAGGCGCACCACCAGACCGGTGACAAGTGGGTGATCTACCCGATGTACGACTTCACCCATCCGCTGTCGGACGCCATAGAAGGCATTACCCACAGTCTTTGTACCCTGGAGTTCGAGGACCACCGTCCGCTGTACGACTGGCTGATCGAGAACGTGGATGTGCCGGCGCGGCCGCGCCAGTACGAATTCGCCCGGCTCAACCTGAACTTCACCGTCACCAGCAAGCGCCGCCTCAAGCTGCTGGTGGACGAAGGCCACGTGGACGGCTGGGACGACCCGCGCATGCCCACGCTCAGCGGTCTGCGCCGGCGCGGCTACACACCGGCGGCGATCCGCAACTTCTGCGAGAACCTGGGGGTCAGCCGCGCCGATTCGGTGATCGACATGAGCGTGCTGGAGGAGACGGTGCGTGACGATCTCAACCAGCACGCACCGCGGGCCTTCTGCGTGCTCAACCCGCTCAAGCTGGTGATCGAAAACTGGCCGGAGGACCAGGAGGAGTGGCTGCAGGCGCCGCTGCATCCCCAGAACGAGGCCATGGGACATCGCGAGATGCCCCTGACCCGGGAGGTGTACATCGATCGCGAGGACTTCCGCGAGGAGGCCAACAAGAAATACAAGCGGCTGGTGCTTGGCGACCGGGTGCGGCTGCGCTATGGCTATGTGGTACGCGCCGAATCGGTGGTGCGCGACGACGCCGGCGGGATCGTCGAGGTACGCTGCAGCTATGATCCGGACACCCTCGGCAAGAATCCGGAGAACGACGAAGGGCAGGGCAAGATGCGCGGCGTGATCCACTGGGTCAGCGCCCGCCACGGCCTGCCCTGCAAGGTGCGCCTGTACGACCGCCTGTTCCAGGTGGCCAATCCGGCCCGGGTGGCGGAGGGTGAATCCTTCCTCGATCACCTCAACCCGGAGTCCCTGCGGGTGCTGGAAGGTTGCGTGGTGGAGCCGCGCCTGGATGGCGTGCCGGCGGAGACCCGCTACCAGTTCGAGCGCGAAGGTTATTTCTGCGTGGATCGCGATAGCAACGCGGACGGCCTGGTGTTCAACCGCACCGTGGGCTTGCGGGAATCTTGGCCCCGGGAAGCCTGATCCCCGCCTTCGTCCGTCAGGCCGGGGCGCGGGAGTGGCGGTTCAGTCTGCGCACCTTCGCCGCCGGCATGACGGCGCTGTACATCGCCCTGTCCCTGGGGCTGGATGAGCCCAAGTGGTCCCTGATGACGGTTTATATTGTCGCCCAGCCCCTGGGTGGCATGGCCGTGGCCAAGGGGCTTTATCGCCTGCTGGGGACTCTGGGTGGGGCCCTGGTGGCGGTGGGCCTGGTGGGCTGGCTCAATCCCCAGCCAACGCTGTTCTTCGTGGCGCTGGTGCTGTGGCTCGGGGTGTGCACCTTCTGCGCCAGCCTGCTGCGTAATTTCCGCGCCTACGCCTTCGTGCTGGCCGGTTACAGCGCCCTGATCGTCGGTGTGCCGGCGGTAATGACCCCGGACCAGACGTTTTCCCTGGCGGTGGCCCGGGTTACCGAGATCGGCCTGGGCATCGTCTGTGTCAGCCTGCTCAGCGTGTTGGTGTGGCCGCGCTCCGCCGGAGGCGCTTACCTGCAGAGCAGCCGCGCGCAGTTGATCGCACTGATCCGGCTGGTGGCCGATACCGCCGCCGGTGAGTTGGACCGGGATCAATTGCGGGCCCGCCGGCAGGCCCTGATCGCCGACGGCATGGCGCTGGAGAACCTGCGCGAACACGCCCTGTTCGATTCCCCGCGACTGCGCAACCGCGCCGGCCTGTGCCGCCGCCTGGGCCATGAGATGCTGGCGATGATCTCCTCGGTGGGGCCGCTGCACGCCTACGTGAACCGCTACGCGCAACGGCACCACCATCCCCTCGTCACCGCGCTGCTGGCGGACATTGCCGCCCTTGATCCGGAGGCGCCGCCGGAGGCCCTGCGCGACACGCTGCATGGCCTGTACGTGCGCGCCCGGACCCTGGCGCGGGAACTGCGTGGCGGCCAGCGTGACAACAACGACGAGCGCTTCTATTCCCTGCAACTGGCGTTGGAGCACAGCGCCGAGCTGTGCGACCGGCTGCGCTCCAGCGTGGCGCTGTTCGCCATGCTCACCGACCGGGCGCCGCTGGTGCAGTGGCGCGGCGGCACCTCGCGGCCCCATCTGGACCCGTCCCAGGCCTGGCGCAACGGCGTGCGCGCCGCCCTGGCGTTGAGTGGCGCCCTGGCGTTCTGGTACTGGAGCGCCTCGCCCCAGGGCGCCGGTGTGGCGATCCAGGTGGGGGTGATCTGCGCGCTGTTCGCCACCCGCGACAATCCACTGGCGGCGGTGCGCGGCTTTATCAAAGGGGCGGCCCTGGCGGCGGCGCTGGCCACGCTGTACCGGTTGGTACTGCTGCCTGGCAGTGATGGCTTCGCGGAATTGGTGCTTTGGCTGGCGCCGGTCTATGTGCTGGCCGGGCTGGCCATGGCGCGCCCGGCCACGGCGGGCATCGGTATTCCGGTGACGATCTTTTTCCCGCTGTTGCTGGACCTGTCGCCGCTGCAGAATTTCGACGCGCTGCCGCTTTTCAATAACGTCCTCTCTCTGGGTATGGGCATGGTCCTGGCGGTGCTGGCATTCATGCTGGTGTGGCCCGGCGACACCCCCGCCGAGGCCCGTCAACGGCTGTGTCGGGATCTTTGCCGTACCCTGGGACGCTGGCCGATCCGTCGCCGCTGGCCGCGCCATCGTCTGGAACGCCAGCTCTATGACCGTATCGGTCTGCTGTTGCCAAACCTGAATCCGGACAACCCGGAGGACGGCGACCTGCTGCGCGGGGCTCTGGCGGCGGTCACCCTCGGGCTCGGGCTGCTGTATCTGAACATGCTCTGCCGGCGCGGGTTGCCCGGTGATGAGACGCTGGCCATCACCCGCCTGATCCGCGACACCCAAAGGGTGCTGCGCGACGGCGACGAGGACCGCTGGCTGGCGCTTACCGCCCAGGCGGACACGGTGCTGCGCCGCTGCCAGCGCGCCTACGGCCCGGAGCTGGACCCCGGTGAGCGTCGTCGGCTGGTGCGCTCGGTTGTGCGCTTGCGCCTGCAGATCAGTATTATCCGTCGCTATGCCGGCTTTTTCCTGGCCGGCTCCGCGGATCGGCCCTGGCGGGGCCTGAGGAACCAGGATGTTGTATGAAATCGATCTGGGCGGCGTGCTGCTGCCGCCCCTGTTGCCGGTGCTGGTGCTGGCGCTGCTGCTGTTCTGGCCGGTCAACCGGCTGATCGGAAGGGTCGACGGCTATCGCTGGTTCTGGCATCCGGCCCTGGCCGGCCTGTGTGTGTTCCTGGTGCTGTGCGCGGTGGCGCTGGCGCTGTTTATGTTCGGGAGTGCTTTACTGTGGGAAGGGTCTTGATGAGGGGGCATGCGCATGTCTGAACATGGCCCGGGCCGCTGGCGCGCCCCGCTGATGACCGGCGCGCTGGTGTTGGTCGCCGCCATCGCCGTCTGGTTCATGTGGTTCCACTACGTGCATCAGCTGTGGACCCGGGATGCCCGGGTGCGCGCGGCGGTGATCCAGGTGGCGCCGGACGTCTCCGGGCGCATCACCGCCATGGCGGTGGCGGACAACGGTCGGGTGGCCCCCGGCGATGCGCTGTTTTCGGTGGACCCGGAACGTTACCGGCTGGCGGTGGAAAGGGCGGAGGCGGAGCTGGAGCACCGCCGCCAGGAACTGACCCTGCGCGATGACGAGGCGGCCCGTCGTCAGCGGCTGGGCCGGGCGGTGTCGTCGGAGGAACGGGAGTCCGCCACCCGCCTGGCGGAGGTGGCCCGGGCGGATCTGCACGCCGCCAGGGCCGCGCTCAAGGAGGCACGGCTGAATCTGGAGCGGGCCCGGGTCAGTGCGCCGGCGGGCGGGTTCGTCACCCATTTGCTGGCCTATCAGGGCGACTACGCCCGCGCCGGGGAGCCGGTGCTGAGCCTGGTGGATGGGGACTCGTTCTGGGTGGAGGCTTATTTTCGCGAGACCCAGGTGCACCGGCTGGCAGCCGGGGACCGGGCCAGAGTACGGCTGCTGGGCGCCGACCGGGTGCTGGAGGGCAGGGTGGCCGGCATCGCCCGGGGCATCGCCAACCCCAATGCCACCGCCGGCGCCGATCAGGGCCTGCCGCCGGTATCGCCCACTTTTGAGTGGGTGCGTCTGGCCCAGCGAATCCCGGTGCGCATCGAGCTTGGCGAGGTGCCGGCGGATCTGACGCTGGTGGCGGGTATGACCGCCAGCGTTGCCATAGTTAAGTAGGAGCGGCTTCAGCCGCTCCTGCCGTGTTCCGCGGGCGTTTTGGCCGTACGCTCAGGAGAAGGCTTTTTCGCCGGCCTCCAGGGTCTGGAAGATCAGGGTGTTGATGGTCATCGGACCGACACCGCCGGGTACCGGCGTGTAGGCCGCCACGCGGTCGATCAGCGGACCCAGCTCGATGTCGCCGCATTTCCGGGGGTGGAAACCGGCGTCCACCACCACGGCGCCGTCCTTGATCCAGTCCGCCTTGATGAATTCCGGCCGTCCCACGGCGCCCACCACGATGTCCGCCTGGGCCACCAGGCCGGCCAGGTCGCGGGTGCGGCTGTGGCAGATGGTGACCGTGGCATTGGCCTCCAGCAGCATCATCGCCATGGGCTTGCCGAGAATCGCGCTGCGGCCCACTACCACGGCGTGTTTGCCCTCCAGGGGCACCTCATAGTGCTCCAGCAGGCGCATGATGCCCTTGGGTGTGGCGCAGCCGTAGGCCTCCTCGCCCATGGCCATGCGACCAAAGCCCAGGCAGGTGACGCCGTCCACGTCCTTGCCCAGGCTGATGGCGTCGAAACACAGGCGCTCGTCGATCTGAGCCGGCACCGGGTGCTGCAGCAGAATGCCGTGCACGTCCGGGTTGTTGTTGAGCTCGTCGATGCGCGCCAGCAACTGGTCGGTGGTGGTGTCCTCCGGCAGTTCCACGGCCATGGAGTCCATGCCCACGCGGCGACAGGCGTTGCCCTTCATCCTTACATAGGTGGCGGAGGCCGGGTCGGCGCCCACCAGGATGGTGGCGAGAATGGGGGTGCGGCCCCCGGCCTTGGCTTTCAGCGCTTCCACGCGGCCACGCATCTCGTCCTCGAAATGCTGTGCCAACGCCTTGCCGTCCAGAATCTGCGCGCTCATGGGGTCTCTCTGTATGTCGGGTCCAAGGAAGGGGGCGGATTCTCGCATGGGCGCCGGGTCGGGGCAAAGCGCGGCCGAGCTGGCGAATATTCCAGCGAACGATTCACCGTGCGCCGGGGCGTCGTTGACGGTCCCGGGGGGCGCGGGTATTATGCCGCCTCGCTCGACCTGCTCCGCGGGGTGTAGCGCAGCCTGGTAGCGCGCCTGCTTTGGGAGCAGGATGTCGGGGGTTCGAATCCCTCCACCCCGACCAGCCGGCGAAATCGCGGTGGGATCGGTTAAGCGCCTGTAGCTCAATTGGATAGAGCAACGGCCTTCTAAGCCGTAGGTTGCAGGTTCGAGCCCTGCCAGGCGTGCCATCGGCGACCTGGTGGAGGCGGAAAAACGGTTTCAGTGGTGGCTGTAGCTCAGTTGGTAGAGCCCCGGATTGTGACTCCGGTGGTCGTGGGTTCAAATCCCATCAGCCACCCCAACATCGAAGCCTCCGGGTCGCCCCGGAGGCTTTTTTGTAGCCGCCGTTCCGGCCCGTAGGCAGGGGCGCCGGCATTGTCTATAATTCCCGCCCTTTAAAGCATGGCCCCGACCCGCCTGGGTCGGCCGCTGGCCCCAAAAGTCTTTACAAAGAGGATGTTATGCAGGTTTCCGTAGAAACGACTTCAGGTCTGGAACGGCGCGTGACCGTGGGTGTGCCCGCGGAGAAAGTGGATGCCGCCGTGGAGAACAAGCTCCGCGAGGCCCAGAAGAACGTGCGTCTGGATGGCTTCCGCCCCGGCAAGGTGCCGATGCGGGAAGTGAAACGTCGCTTCGGTGCCGCCGTGCGTAACGAGGTGCTCGCCGACGTGATGCGCGAGTCCTTCCTGGAAGCGGTGGAGCAGGAAAAACTGCAGCCGGCCGGCATGCCGGGCTTCGAGGCCACCAAGAACGAAGCCGGCAAGGACCTGGAATTCGTCGCCACCTTCGAGGTGTTCCCGGAAGTGGAACTGGCGCCCTTCGACGCCATCGAGGTGGAGAAGCCGGTGGCCGAGGTCACCGACGCCGATGTCGATGAGATGATCGAGACCCTGCGCGCGCAGCGCGGCGAGTACCAGGAAGTGGACCGTGCCGCCGAGAGTGGCGATCGCGTCAACATCGACTTCAAGGGCCTCAAGGACGGTGAAGCCTTCGAGGGCGGCAGCGCCGAGGGCCATGACCTGGAGCTGGGTTCCGGCCAGATGATCCCCGGTTTCGAGGACGGCATCGTCGGCATGAAGGCCGGCGACGAGAAGGACATCGACGTGACCTTCCCCGAGGACTATCAATCCGAGGAACTGAAGGGCCAGGCGGTGGTATTCCAGATCAAGTGCAACAAGGTGGAAGCCAAGCAACTGCCGGAAGTGGACGCCGAGTTCATGAAGGCGTTCGGTGTCGAAGACGGCGACATGGACAAGTTCAAGGCGGAAGTGCGCAAGAACATGGAGCGCGAGCTCAACAACGCCGTCTCCGGCAAGATCAAGGCGCAGGTGATGGACGGCCTGGCCGGCCAGCACGAGTTCGACCTGCCGGAGCCGCTGATCGCGCAGGAAGTGGACCGCATGCGCCAGCAGATGGCGCAGCAGTTTGGTGGCGGCCAGCAGTTCGATGCCTCCATGCTGCCCGCGGAGCTGTTCAAGGAGCAGGCGGAGCGTTCCGTGCGCCTGGGCCTGGTGATGCGCGCCATCCTCGACAAGCATGAGCTGCAGGCGGACGCCGAGCGGGTCAAGACCCGGGTGGAAGAGATCGCCTCCCAGTACGAGCAGCCCGAGGAAGTGGTCAATTTCGTCTACAGCAACCCGCAGCAACTGCAACAAATTGAGGGCGCGGTGCTGGAAGACCAGGTCGTGGACCTGGTGCTCGAGTCCGCCAAGGTGGAAGAGAAGAGCCAGTCCTACCAGGAAGCGGTCAAGCCCCGCGACCAGCAGGGCTGAAGCGCCCGCCATCGCCAGGCGCCGGTAAGCGGCGCCCAGCCAAACCTCCGAAAGGCCGAAAAGCCGGCGTTTCGGAGGTTTTTTCGTTCAAATGGGGTGTATTTGCGCAAGTTTTGCGCAGTTGAACCGGATATTGCGCGGCCTTTATGGACGGCCTACTGGGCCCCCCTTACTATCGGGGAGAAAGGCGCGGCGATACCTTGTATCGAGACCGCCTCGCCCCAATACCCGCTGTAGAGCCGGCGAATGGCCGCCACGGGAACCCAGATATAAGGAAGCGCTAGATGATTGATTTGAGCCGGATCACTTCCGTTACTCCGGAAATGAAGACCCTGATGCAGGATCCGACCAACGTGGGCCTGGTGCCCGTGGTGATCGAACAGACCTCCCGGGGCGAGCGTTCCTTCGACATTTATTCCCGACTGCTCAAGGAGCGGGTCATCTTCCTGGTCGGTCAGGTCGAGGACTACATGGCCAACCTGATCGTTGCCCAATTGCTGTTCCTGGAGTCCGAGAACCCGGATAAGGACATCAACCTGTATATCAACAGCCCGGGCGGCTCGGTGACCGCCGGCATGTCGATCTATGACACCCTGCAGTTCGTCAAGCCGGATGTGTCCACCATGTGTATTGGCCAAGCCGCCAGCATGGGCGCCTTCCTGCTGTCCGCCGGCGCCAAGGGCAAGCGGTACGCGCTGCCCAACGCCCGCGTGATGATTCACCAGCCCCTGGGCGGCTTTCAGGGCCAGGCGTCCGATATCGAAATTCACGCCAAGGAGATCCTCAAGATCAAGGGGGATCTCAACCGCATGCTGGCCGAGCACACCGGCCAGCCCCTGGAGGTGATCGAGCGGGATACCGATCGCGATAACTTCATGGATGCCACCCAGGCCAAGGAATACGGTCTGGTCGACGACGTCCTGCGCCGTCGCTGAGGCGCGGCCGATGGGGCGCTCGGGGTGCGCCGGGCTTGAAAAAGCCGGTGTCACCCTGCATCTTCAAACTGAAACATCAGGTTCTGAGGCGATTCGATGACCGATACCACCGGAAAGGGCGACGACGGCAAGCTGCTGTACTGCTCGTTCTGCGGCAAAAGCCAGCATGAAGTCCGCAAGCTGATCGCGGGCCCGTCGGTCTTTATCTGCGACGAGTGCGTGGATCTGTGCAACGACATCATCCGTGAGGAGGTGCAGGAAGAATCCGGCGACAGCGGCGACGAACGTCTGCCCAAGCCGCAGGAGATCAAGACCACCCTGGATGACTACGTGATCGGCCAGGAACGCGCCAAGCGGGTACTGTCCGTGGCGGTCTACAATCACTACAAGCGGTTGGGCACCAAATCGCGCAGCCGCGAGGACGTGGAGCTGGGCAAGAGCAACATCCTGTTGATCGGCCCCACCGGCAGCGGCAAGACGTTGCTCGCCGAGACCCTGGCGCGTTTGCTCAATGTGCCGTTCACCATCGCCGACGCCACCACCCTCACCGAGGCGGGTTACGTGGGCGAGGATGTGGAAAACATTATCCAGAAACTGTTGCAGAAGTGTGATTACGACGTGGACAAGGCCCAGCGCGGCATCGTCTACATCGACGAGATCGACAAGATCTCGCGCAAGTCAGACAACCCCTCCATCACCCGCGACGTGAGCGGGGAGGGCGTGCAACAGGCGCTGCTGAAGCTGATCGAGGGCACCGTGGCCTCGGTGCCGCCCCAGGGCGGCCGCAAGCATCCGCAGCAGGAATTCCTGCAGGTGGACACTTCCAACATTCTGTTCATCTGCGGCGGCGCGTTCGCCGGCCTCGACAAGGTGATCCGGGACCGTTCCGAGAAGGGCGGCATCGGTTTCTCCGCCGAGGTGAAGAGCAAGGACACCGCCCTCACCGTGGGGCAGATGCTGGCCACCGTGGAGCCCGAGGATCTGGTCAAGTACGGCCTGATTCCGGAGTTCATTGGCCGCCTGCCGGTGATCGCCACCCTGGAGGAACTCTCCGAGGACGCGTTGGTTCAGATTCTCACCGAACCGCGCAACGCGCTCACCAAACAATACACACGCCTGTTCGAGATGGAAGGCGTGGAACTGGACTTCCGCGACGACGCCTTGCGCGCCGTGGCCCGCAAGGCCATGGAACGCAAATCCGGCGCCCGTGGGCTGCGCTCGATTCTGGAAGCGGTGCTGCTGGATACCATGTATCAGGTACCGTCCCTGGAAGGCGTGGTCAAGGTGGTGATCGATAGCGCCACCATCGACGGCGAATCGGAACCGTTGCTGATTTACGAGAACAGCGAGCAGACGTCCAGAGTGGCGCCCGATTGAATCGGGCGCCCACAAACCAACGATAGGGGCGATACGTGCTGAAAGAGATTCCTCTGCTGCCACTGCGTGACGTGGTGGTTTACCCCCATATGGTGATCCCGCTGTTCGTGGGCCGGGAAAAATCCATCGCCGCGCTGGAAACGGCCATGGCCAGCGACAAGCAGATCATGCTCGTGGCCCAGCGCAACGCGTCCGACGATGATCCGGGCGAAAGGGACATTTACCGGGTGGGCACGGTGTCCACCATCCTGCAGATGCTGCGCCTCCCTGACGGCACCGTGAAGGTGCTGGTGGAAGGGGGCGGTCGCGGCCATGTCGCCCACGCCCGTTTCGATGATGACGGCGCGGTGGCGGACGTGCGTGAACTGGACGAGGCGATGCCCTCGGAAAGCGAGCAGGAGGCTCTGGCCCGTTCCCTGCTCACCAAATTCGAGGAATACGTCAAGCTGTCCAAGAAGGTGGCGCCGGAGATCATGAATTCGGTGTCCTCCATCGACGAGATCAGCCGCCTGGCCGATACCATTTCCGCGCACCTGCAACTGAAGCTGGAAGAGAAGCAGGACGTGCTGGAAATGGTCGACGTGCGTGAGCGTGTCGAGCATCTGGTGGCGCTGATGGAATCCGACATGGATGTGCTCAAGGTGGAGAAGCGCATCCGTGGCCGGGTCAAGAAACAGATGGAGAAGAGCCAGCGCGAGTACTATCTGAATGAGCAGATGAAGGCGATTCAGAAGGAACTCGGCGACCTGGACGAAAGCGGCAACGAGCTGGAGGATCTTGAGAAGAAGATCGAAAGCGTCGGCATGCCGAAGGAAGCCAAGGAAAAAACCCGCAACGAACTCAACAAGCTGCGCATGATGTCACCGATGTCCGCCGAGGCCACGGTGGTGCGCAGTTACCTGGACTGGATGACCTCGGTGCCGTGGAAGAAGCGCAGCCGGGTTCGCCACGACATCGCCCACGCCAAGAAGATTCTCGATCAGGATCATTACGGGCTGGAGGAAGTAAAGGAGCGCATCCTGGAATTCCTCGCCGTGCAAAGCCGGGTTGGCAAGGTCAAGGGGCCGGTGCTGTGCCTGGTGGGTCCGCCCGGTGTCGGTAAGACGTCCCTGGGGCAATCCGTGGCCCGCGCCACCAATCGCAAGTTCGTGCGCATGGCTCTGGGCGGCGTGCGCGATGAAGCGGAAATCCGCGGCCATCGCCGCACCTACATCGGCTCCTTGCCGGGCAAGGTGATCCAGAAACTGTCCAAGGTAGGCGTGCGCAACCCGCTGTTCTTGCTCGATGAAGTCGACAAGATGGGCATGGACATGCGGGGCGACCCGGCGTCGGCCCTGCTGGAAGTACTTGATCCGGAACAGAACCACACCTTCAGCGATCACTACCTGGAAGTGGACTACGACCTGTCCGAGACCCTGTTCGTGTGCACCTCCAACTCCATGAACATTCCGGCGCCGCTGCTGGATCGAATGGAAGTGATTCGTCTGCCCGGTTATACCGAGGACGAGAAGGTCAATATCGCCTCCCAGTATCTGATTCCCAAGCAGATCAAGAGCAACGGCCTGAAAGAGGGCGAAGTGGTGTTCAATGACGACACCCTGCGCCATGTAATCCGACACTACACCCGCGAGGCTGGCGTGCGCGGTCTGGAGCGCGAGATCAGCAAGATCTGCCGTAAGGTGGTGAAGGAGCATCTGCTGGCCAAGGATGACGCTCCGGTGACGCTGGACGAGGAAAAGGTCGAGCATTACCTGGGCGTGCGTCGTTACAGCTACGGCCTCGCCGAGGAAGCGGATCAGGTCGGCCAGGTCACAGGGCTGGCCTGGACCTCCGTGGGTGGCGAGCTGCTGACCATCGAAGGCGTGTCCACGCCGGGCAAGGGCAGGGTGACCACCACCGGTTCCCTGGGCGACGTGATGCAGGAATCCATCCAGGCGGCCTGGACGGTGGTGAAAAGCCGTTCCCGCCATCTGGGCATTCGCCGCCGTCAACTGGAACGGAACGACCTGCACATCCACGTGCCCGAGGGCGCCACGCCGAAGGATGGCCCCAGCGCCGGTATTGGCATGTGCACCGCCATGGTCTCCATGCTCACCGGTATCCCGGTGCGTGCCGACGTGGCCATGACCGGCGAAATCACGCTGCGCGGCCAGGTCCTGGCGATCGGCGGACTCAAGGAAAAACTGCTGGCCGCGCATCGCGGCGGTATCAAAACGGTTCTGATACCGCACGAAAACGAGCGCGACCTCAAGGAAATTCCCGAGAACATCAAGCAAGCTCTCGACATCCGGCCGGTGAAGTGGATCGACCAGGTGCTGGAAGTGGCCCTGACCCACACGCCGACGCCGCTTAGCGATGCGGAAGTGGAGGAGGATCTTGCTCTCGCGGAAGAAAAAGCGCAAAAAGAATCCGAACGGCCGAGCACCCATTGACCCGCGCCCGCGCGGCGTTTCTAATGCGTGCTGCACAACCGATTCGTGATCTTGCGTTACGTTTTTAACGTGTTGATCAACAAGGTTTTTTACCTTTGTTAAAGCTGGTGTGAACGGCCTCTTCCTTTCTTGACGCCCCCTGGGCCCGTTGGTATAAAGGCGGCTTCGTCATAAGGAGAGTGCATCGCGCCTCGACCATAAAACCGGGAAATAGAAAGGGGAATTTTGTGAATAAATCCGAACTGATCGATGCCATCGCCGCGGCCTCCGACATCTCCAAGGCCGATGCAGGGCGCGCGCTTGATGCAACTCTGGACGCCGTCACCGGTGCCCTGAAAAAAGGCGATAGCGTGTCCCTGGTGGGTTTTGGCACTTTCTCCGTGAAGGAGCGTGCCGCGCGGGAAGGTCGTAACCCGCAGACCGGCGAGACCATCAAGATCGCCGCGGCCAAGGTACCTGGTTTCAAAGCCGGTAAAGCACTTAAGGACGCCGTGAACTGAGCCGGTTTCAGGAGCGGTAGTTCAGCTGGTTAGAATACCGGCCTGTCACGCCGGGGGTCGCGGGTTCGAGTCCCGTCCGCTCCGCCAGCCGAATAAGCGTATCCGCAGTGGGTACGCTTTTTTGCTTTCTGGATGCGGGGGCCGGAACCGGACGGAGCGCGGCGGGTCAAAACGCCACGGCCGACATCAACGGCACCGGTTTTCATCGATAAAAAAAGACGATCCCTTGGAGTAAACCATGCAGGAGTTCAGGCGATTTGTCCGCGGCCCCGTGGGCAAGGTTCTGCTCGCCGCCATCATACTTCCCTTCGTTATTTCCGGTTTTTATGGCTATTTTACCGGCGGAGGCAGCGACAGCACGGTCGCGGAAGTGGAAGGCAACAAGATTACCCGGGCGTATGTAAATTCGCGCACCCAGCAGTTGCGCCAGATGCTGCGTCAGCAGAGCCCCAACATCAATGAATCCATGCTGGACTCCTTTATCCGGCCGCAGATGGTGCTGCAGGGCATCGTCAACGAGCAGTTGATGATCAGTGCCGCGCGTAACGCCAACATGGCCTACAGCGACACCCAGGCGGCCCGTGAGATCCGCGATAACCCCGCCTTCGTCGACAACGGCGCCTTTTCCGAAACGCGTTTCGAGCAGATGGTCCGTGCCCAGGGTATGACGCCCCAGGGTTACCTGGACGGGATTCGCCAGGAGCGGATCAGCCAGCAATACCGCGCCGCGTTCGCCGGTACCGACTTCGCGCTGCCCAACGAACTGGCGGAGCAACGCCGGCTGGGTGAGCAGCGCCGCGATATTCGCTATGTGCGTCTGGACCTGGATCAGCTGCGTCGTGACGTGTCGGTGTCCGATGAGGAGGTAAATGCCTTCTACGAGGAGCACCAAGGCGAATTCATGCGTCCCGAGCAACTGCGCGTTCGTTATCTGGAGCTGGCCCCGGATCATTACCGCGATCGCATCGAGATCAGTGATGAGCAGGTCCGTGGCGAGTATCAGGCGCGTAAACAGATGCGCGAAAACGCCTCCACCCGCCGTCAGGTGGCCCATGTGATGATCGCGGTGAACGACGATCGTGACGAGGACGCCGCTCTGGCCCGCGCGCGGGAGGCCCGCCAGGCCCTGGAATCCGGCGACAGCTTCGCCGACGTGGCCGCCGAGTACTCCGACGACGCCGCCACCGCCAACAGCGGTGGTGAGCTGGGTACCGTGGAGCCCGGTGACCTGCCCAAGCCGCTGGACGAGGCGCTGGTAAACTTGTCCGTGGGCGAGGTCTCCGATCCGGTGGTGTCCGACGCCGGGGTTCACCTGCTGAAGGTGGAGAGCGAGCAAAAAGCGGAGATGGCGCCGCTCGCGGAAATGCGCGATCAGATCGTCGCCGATCTGCAACGTGCCCAGGCCCAGTCCATGCTGTCCGAGGATCTGGTCACCCTGGAAGAGCTGATCTATGAGCACGCCAACCTGGAAGTGCCCGCCGAGCAACTGAATCTGCCCCTGGAAACCACTGACTGGGTGTCCCTGCAGAATCTGCCGGCGCCGCTCAATAATGACCAGGTGCGGCAGGCGTTGAACAGCGACGCGGTGCGTGAACAGGGCCACAACAGCGATCTGCTCGACCTGGGCGGCGACCGTTTCGTGGCGGTGCGTCTGCAGGATACCCAGGCCGCGGAACCGTTGCCGCTGGACCAGGTACGCGACGACATCGTCGCCCAGCTGCGCCTTCGCAAGGCCCGCGACCAGGCCGCCAGTCTGGCCGACCAGGCCCGCGCGGCGGCGGAAGACGACGGTGCCGATCTGAACCGGGTGGCCGAGCTGCTCAACGCGGCGGTGGAAGAGGAAAGCGGCCTGCAGCGTGGCGCGGCGGAACCGGACATGGCGGTTACCGACGCGGTCTTCGCCACGCCCCGGCCCGCCGACGGTGACACCAGCGGCATTCGCTTCGTGGATCTGCGCAACGGTGATCTGGTGGCCTTCCAGGTTACCGGCGTGGAAGATGGCGCCGTGGAAGCGTTGCCCGATGAGCAGCAACAACAGGCTTTGCAGGAACTGGCCCGGGTGGAAGGCGAACGTACCTTCCGCCAGGTGATGGGTTTCCTGCGTGATAACCTGGACGTGGAGCTGCATCCCAACCGGCTCGCCGAGGGCGATTCCCAACCGGCCGGGCAGCCGCAGCCCTGACCGGCGCCGCGCCGCACCAAAAAAAAGCCCGCCAAACGGCGGGCTTTTTTCCATGCGGCATCGCTGGGTGACGGGCTATTCCTCGCCGGGCTCCTCGAAAGGCATGGACACGGTGGCGGCACCCCCGTCCACGTAGGTGATCTCGGCGCTGATGCCGGAGGCCAGGTCCGAGCACAGGAAAGCGGCGGTGTTGCCCACTTCCTCGATGGTCACGTTACGGCGCAGCGGCGCCTTGGCCGCATTGTAGTCCAGCATGCTGCGGAACTTCTTGATGCCGGACGCCGCCAGGGTACGGATCGGGCCGGCGGAGATGCCGTTCACGCGGATGCCTTCCGGGCCCAGGCTGGCGGCCAGATAGCGCACGGAAGCCTCGAGGCTGGCCTTGGCCAGGCCCATGACGTTGTAGTTGGGCACGGTCTGGCGGGAAGCGTGATAGCTGAGGGTGAGCAGGGCGCCGTTGCGGCCCGCCATCATCGGCCGCGCGGCCTGGGCCAGGGCCACGAAACTGTAGGCGGAAATGTCGTGGGCCATGCGGAAGCCTTCCCGGGTGGCCACGTCGGCGAAGTTGCCGTCCAGTTCGTTGGCGGGGGCGAAGCCGACCGCGTGCACCACGCCGTCCAGTCCTTCCCACTGCTTGCCGAGATCGGTGAAGACCTGCTGGATCTGCTCGTCGGAAGTAACGTCACAGGGGAAGCACAGTGCTTCGCTGCTGCCATAGCGCTCGGCGGCTTTCACCACCCGGCTTTTGAGCTTGTCGTTCTGGTAGGTGAAGGCCAGTTCGGCGCCTTCCCGGTGCATGGCCTCGGCGATGCCGGTGGCGATGGAACGGTCGCTGGCGATGCCCACGATCAGGAATCGCTTGCCTGCGAGAAAACCCATGGTTTGTCCTCAAAAAGTCACTCCGGCGCCCAGTATAGGCGATCCTGGGGACCTTAAAAGGCGCTGGAGGGGTTATTGTGCAACGGCTTGTTTCCCGTCGCGGCTGAAGGCGGCGTCGATCAGACGCCGGGTGTAGGCGTCCTCCGGGTTCGCGAAGACCCGGTCGGTGTCGCCATGCTCCACCACCTTGCCATGACGCATCACCAGCAGCCGATGGCTGATGGCGCGCACCACCTTGAGGTCGTGGCTGATGAACACATAGCTGAGCCCGTGGCGGCGCTGCAGCGTCTTGAGCAGCTCCAGCACCTGGGCCTGGACGCTGCGGTCCAGAGCCGAGGTCGGTTCATCCAGAATCAGGAGGTCCGGCTCCAGCACCAGGGCGCGGGCGATGGCGATGCGCTGGCGCTGCCCGCCGGAGAATTCGTGGGGATAGCGGTCGCCGCTATCCGCCGGCAGGCCGACCTCGGCGAGCAGATCGCGGACCCGGGTGGCGCGCTGGCCGGCATCCAGTTCCTTGTGGTGCACGCGCAGGCCTTCCTCCACCGCCTGGGACACGGTCAGGCGTGGGTTGAGGCTGCCGTAGGGGTCCTGGAACACCACCTGCATATGGCGCCGCCAGGGGCGCAGGGCGCGGGCGCCCAGCTCGTGCAGCGGCTGATCCAGCAGAACCACCTTGCCCCGTGCCTGGATCAGGCGTAGCAGGGCCAGCGCCACGGTGGACTTGCCGGAACCGGATTCGCCCACCACGCCCAGGGTCTCGCCACGATGGACCTGAAAGGACACCCCGTCCACCGCGGCCACGGTGTCTCGCCGGCCCAGCCAGCCCCGCCGGCGGCCCGGGAAGTGCACCGCCAGGTCGTCGGCGCGCAGCAGCACCGGGGGATCGGCGGGCAGCGGGTCCGGGCGTCCGGCGGGCTCGCTGTCCAGCAGATGGCGGGTGTAGGCGTCGCGAGGATGGTTAAGCACCTGTTCGGTGGCGCCCCGTTCCACGATCCGGCCCCGGTGCATCACCGCCACTTCCTCGGCGAAGCGGCCCACCAGGCCGAGGTCATGGCTGATCAGCAGAATGCTCAGATGTCGCTCGCGCTGCAGCCGCTTGAGCAGATCCAGAATGGTTTCCTGGATGGTGACATCAAGGGCCGTGGTCGGCTCGTCGGCGATCAGCAGTTGCGGGTCGTTGGCCAGGGCCATGGCGATCATCACCCGTTGCCGCTGCCCGCCGCTGAGCTGGTGGGGGTAGCGCGCCAGCATGTCCTCGCTGGCGGGCAGGTCCACCTGGGCAAGCAGCTCCCGGCAACGCCGGCGCACCGCTTCGCGGCCCAGCCTCTGGTGCACGCGGATCGCCTCGCCGATCTGTTTCTCGACCTTGTGCAGTGGATTCAGGGCGGTGAGTGGCTCCTGGAAGATGGTGCCGATGCGGCCGCCGCGCAGCGCCCGGCGGCGCGCCTCTGGCCAGCCCGATACATCCTCGCCTTCCAGGGCCAGGCTCGCTACCTGGCGGCTGGCGCCAGGGGGCAGCAGGTCGATCAGCGACAGGGCGGTGAGCGACTTGCCGGAGCCGGATTCTCCCACCAGGGCGAGCATGCGGCCGGCCTCGATATCCAGATCCACGCCGTCCACCGCCGGCTTCGACGGGTCATCGAACCAGATGCTCAGATCGCGAACGCTCAGCAGGCTCATGGTGTTTCTCCACGCTCGGCGGCCAGGTACTTGCGTGGATCGAAGGCATCACGCACCGCCTCGCCCACGAACACCAGCAGCGACAGCATCAGCGCCAGGGTGACGAAGGCGCTCAGTCCCAGCCAGGGAGCATGCAGGTTGGCCTTGCCCTGGCCGAGCAGTTCGCCCAGCGACGGCGAGCCCGGCGGCAGCCCGAAGCCGATGAAGTCCAGGGAAGTGAGCATGATCACCGAGGCATTGAGCACGAACGGCAGGTAGGTGAGGGTGGCGACCATGGCATTGGGCAGCATATGCCGGAATAGAATCACCGGCGTGCGCACGCCCAGGGCCTGGGCGGCGCGTACATAATCCAGGTTGCGGGCACGCAGGAATTCCGCGCGCACCAGATCCACCAGCGTCATCCACGAAAACAGCAGCAGGATCAACAGCAGGGTCCAGAAGCCGGGCACCACGAAACTCGAAATAACGATGATCAGATACAGGATCGGCATGCTCGACCACACTTCCACGAAGCGTTGGCCGGCCAGATCCAGCCAGCCGCCGTAGTAGCCCTGCACCGCGCCCACCACGATGCCGATGGCACTGGCGGCGACCGTCAGAATCAGCCCGAACAGCACGGACAGCCGGAAGCCGTGGATCAGCCGCGCCAGCACATCACGGCCCTGGTCGTCGGTGCCCAGCCAATTCTCCGCCGAGGGGGGCGCCGGCGCCGGCACCTGCAGATCGTAGTTGATGGTGTCGTAGCTGTAGTGGATTGGCGGCCACAGCATCCAGCCGTCGTCGTTGATCAGCTCCGCCACGTAGGGGTCACGGTAATTGGCCTCGGTTTCGAACAGGCCGCCGAAGGTGGTTTCCGGGTAGACATTGAACACCGGCATGTACAGTTCGCCCTGGTAACGCACCAGGATCGGCTTGTCGTTGGCGACGAACTCGGCGCCCAGACTGAGCACGAACAGCACCAGGAACAGGTACAGCGACCACAGCCCGCGACGGTTGCGGCGGAAGGCGTGCCACTGGCGCCGCCAGATTGGACTCAGCTCCATCAGCGAGCCCTCCGCTCGAAATCAATGCGCGGGTCCACCCACATGTAGGTGAGGTCCGACACCAGCTTCAGCAGCATGCCCAGCAGGGTGAAGATGAACAGGGTGCCGAATACCACCGGGTAATCCCGGTTGATCACCGATTCGAAGCCCAGCAGGCCGAGGCCGTCCAGGGAAAAAATGTACTCGATCAGCAGCACACCGGTGAAGAACATGCCCACGAACGCGGCCGGGAAGCCGGCGATGATGATCAGCATGGCGTTGCGGAACACGTGGCCGTAGAGCACCCCTTTCTCAGTGAGCCCCTTGGCCCGGGCGGTCTGCACGTACTGCTTGCCGATCTCGTCCAGGAAGGAGTTCTTGGTGAGCATGGTCAGGGTGGCGAAGTTGCCGATCACGATGGCCAGGGTGGGCAGGGTGATGTGATGGAAGTAGTCCAGCACCTTGCCGAAGGTGGAAAGCTGGTCGAAGTCGTCGGAGGTGAGCCCGCGCAACGGGAACCACTCCAGGTAGGAGCCGCCGGCGAACAACACCACCAACAGGATGGCGATCAGAAAGCTGGGGATGGCGTAGCCGACCACGATGGCGGTACTGGTCCAGACATCGAAGCGGCTGCCGTCGCGCACCGCCTTGCGGATGCCCAGCGGTATCGCCACCAGATAGGTGATCAGCGTGCTCCACAGCCCCAGGGAAATCGACACCGGCAACCGTTCCGCGATCAGGGTACTGACCGGCCTGTCGCGGTAGTAGGACTCGCCGAAGTCGAACGTCAGGTAGCGCTTGACCATCAGCCAGAAGCGCTCCGGAGCCGGCTTGTCGAAGCCATACAGCTTCTCGATGCGGGCCACCAGCTCCGGTGGCAGCCCCCGCGAGCCCCGATAGCCTCCATCACCGCCGCCGGTGAAATCCGCGGTGGTGCCGGCGAAGCCACCGCCGGTGCCACCGCCACCCAGGCCCTGGAGTTGCGCCAGGGCTTTCTCCACCGGGCCGCCCGGGGCCGCCTGCACGATCACGAAATTCAGCAGCAGAATGCCGAACAGGGTAGGGACGATCAGCGCCAGGCGCTTGAGGATATAGACCAGCATCAGTCGGCGCTTTTATCCCACCAGAGGTCCAGGGCGCCCAGGATGGGCACATAGGGTGGCAGCGGCGCGTGCGCCAACCCGGAACGGTAGGCGAAGCGGTGCTTGGGGGCGTACCAGTTGGGCACCACGTAGAAGCCCCACTGCAAGGCCCGGTCCAGCGCGCGGGTTCGGGTCACCAGTTCCTCGCGGGTCTTGGCCCGGATCACCTTGTCGACCAGGGCGTCCACCGCCGGGTTGCTGACGCCGGCGAAATTGCGGCTGCTTTCCCGCTCGGCGGCTTCGGAACTCCAGAAACCGCGCTGCTCGTTACCCGGCGAGGTGGATTGACCCCAGCCCTGGATCAGCATGTCGAAGTTGTACTGGCGCAGCCGCTGAACGTACTGGGACTGGTCCACCCGCACCACGTCCACGTCGATGCCGAGGGTCTTCAGATTGCGGGCGAACGGCAGCACCACCCGTTCGAAGGCGGGGCGGAACAGCAGGAACTCGAACTTCACCGGTTTGCCGTCCGCGGTATGCAGTTTACCGTCGCGCACCTTGTAGCCGGCCTTCATCAGCAATTGCTGGGCATGGCGAAGGTTCTCCCGGGGCCGACCGGAACCGTCGGACACCGGTGGCTGGTAGGCCTCGGTGAAGACCCGGGGCGGCAGGTCGTCGCGCAGCGGCTCCAGCAGCGCCAGCTCCTGCTCGTCGGGCAGGCCGGTGGCGGCCAGGTCGGAATTCTGGAAGTAGCTGCGGGTTCGTTGGTACTGACCGTAGAACAGGTTCTTGTTGGACCACTCGAAATCGAAGGCGTAGCCGATCGCCTCGCGCAGTACCGGGTCCTGGAACAGCGGGCGGCGGGTATTGAAGATGAAGCCCTGCATGCCGGCGGGATTGCTGTGTGACACCTCCTCGGTGACCAGGCGACCGCTGTCGAAGGCATCGCCGGTGTAGGCGGTGGCCCAGAGCTTGGAATTGGTTTCCGTGCGCCAGCCATAGTCGCCGCGCTTGAACGCTTCCAACGCCACGGTTTCATCCAGGTAGTATTCGTAGATCACCCGATCGAAGTTGAAGCGACCGCGCATTACCGGCAGGTCCCTGGCCCAGTAATCGTCGCGGCGTTCGTAGACCACCCGCTTGCCGGGTTTGAAACTCTTGATCCGGTAGGGGCCGGAGCCGATCGGCGGCACCAGGGTGGCATCGGCGAAGGTCTTGTCGTCCCAGTAATGCTTGGGCATCACCGGTAACTGGCCGACGATCATCAACAATTCCCGGTTATCGCCGGGCTTGAAGGTGAATTTGACCCTGCGTTCGGACAGCGCCTCGACCTTTTCCACATCGCCATAGTAATAGGCGTAGAAGGGCGCGCCTTCCTCGCGCAGCTGGCGGAAGGTCCAGGCCACGTCCTCGGCGCGTACCGGCTCGCCGTCGGCGAAGCGCGCCTGTGCGCGCAACGTGAAGATCACCCAGGAGCGGTCCTCGGGGTACTCGATCTTTTCCGCCAGCAGGCCGTACTCGCTGAACGGTTCGTCCAGGCTGGGGGCCAGCAGGCTGTCGTACAGGTAGCCCTCCACGCCGCTGGCGGCGGTGCCCTTGGGCAACCAGGGCATGAAATTGTCGAAGCCACCCAGTTCGTGCAGGCGCAGGGTGCCGCCCTTGGGGGCGTTCGGATTGACGTAGTCGAAGTGCTGGAACCCGGGCCCGTATTTGGGCGTGCCGTGCATGGCGATGGCGTGGGCGGTGATCACGTCCGCCCGGGCGGCGCCGGCGAACATGGCCGGCACCAGAAAAAGAAGGGTAAGAAAAGACCGCATGGCGCCTGTCATCGTTATTGTGCACTCCTGAAAAGGACCGGTGGCGTCACCATAGCCCAGGCCGTGTTATTCACCAATACCCGGACTGCGCGCGCCGCCGGAAGTTCAGGGGGCGCTGCGCACGTCCACGTACAGGGTCAGGCGATCACCGGGTTGCAGATAGCGGTTGCCCTGCACGCCGTTGTTCCAGTCGCGGATCTGGCTTACCGACACGTTGAATCGGTCGGCGATGGCGTACAGGGAGTCGCCGCGGCGCACCGAGTAGCGCACCTTGCGGATCATCTCCTGGCGGTCGGCGCCGCTCACCGGGGCCGCCGCGCCGTTCTCGGTCCACACCGCCAGGGTCTGGCCGACGCGCAGCGGATCACCCGGCGCCATGTTGTTCCAGCGCGCCAGGGCGCGCACGCTGACATCGTAGCTGCGCGCCAGGTCCCAGAGGGTATCGCCGCTGGAGACACGGTGATCGACGCGCTGGCGCCCGGCGCGGTCGCGACCCTGCTGCTTGGCCAGCCGGGCGTCGGCGCTGAGTTCGTACTGGTCCGCCGCCGGTTCCGGGATCAGCAGGGTGCGCCCGGCGATGATGGTACTGCCGTGAAGATCGTTGATGTCACGCAGCACCGCCGCGGTGGTGCGATGCTGCCGGGCGATACCGCTCAGCGAGTCGCCACGCCGGATGGTGTAGCGCAACCAGCGCATGCGCTGATCGACGGGCAGGGCGGCAAGCCGCTCGCGGAACTCGTCGGCCTGATCCACCGGCACCAGCAGGTCGGTGGGGCCGTCCGGGGCCGTCGCCCAGCGGTTGAAGGCCGGGTTGAGCAGATAGAGCTCCTCGGTGGAGATGCCGGCCATGCTGGCGGCCTGGGCCAGATCGATCTGGCCGCCCACGTCCACGGAGGCGAAATAGGGCTCGTCATCGATCGGGTGCAGGGTCACGCCGTAGCGCTCCGGGTCGCGAACGATTTGCGCCACCGCCAGCAGTTTGGGCACATAGGCGGTGGTTTCCCGGGGTAGATCCAGGCTCCAGAAATCCAGCGGCTTGCCGGCCTCCTCATTATGGCGGCGGGCCCGGGAAACGGTGCCGCCACCGGCGTTATAGGCGGCCAGGGCCAGTAACCAGTCGCCGTCGAACCGGGCCGACAGCTTCTGCAGATAGTCGAGCGCGGCACGGGTGGAGCGCTTGATGTCCCGCCGTCCGTCGTACCACCAGGTCTGATCCAGCCCGAAGTACTTGCCGGTGGAGGGGATGAACTGCCAGGGGCCGGCGGCGCGACCGTGGGAGTAAGCGAAGGGGTCGAAGGCGCTTTCCACCACCGGCAGCATCACCAGCTCGAGAGGCATGTCGCGGGCTTCCGCTTCCTCGACGATGAAATGGAGGTAGCGTTCCGAGCGGGTGGTGACGCGGGTGAAATAGGACGGATGGCGGGCATACCATTCGCGCTGGGCGCGCACCCGGTCATTGTCCATATCCAGATTCAGGCGGTAGCCGGCGCGGATACGATCCCACAAATCCCGGTCGGCGTTGGAGGCGCGATCCGGATTGCGTGGTTCCGGCTCGGCCATGCCATTGGCCAGATCCGGATTGTCCAGAGATGGCTCGGCGGCCGGCATGGGCGGCAGCTCGTCCACGTGCCGCGACGACGGTTGATCCGATGGGGCCGAGCCTGAAGGCATCAGGGCACAGCCACTCCCCATAAGCGCGACCCCCAAGGTCACGCAACCCAGAAGTTTATTCATAACAACAATATACGAATGAAAGCTTAAGTGGATTCTAGGCATCGCCCCAGGGCGGGGCAAGCAAAAAGGCCACCGCCGCGATGCGTTCCCCCGGAAATTCGATGGACATCACAATGCCATATTCGTGCCGGATTTTCCTGTTTCGTGCTTTGCTCAGGCGGAATCCTTCCAGCGTCGCAGGGCGGCGAAGGAGGCCACCGGGGTGTCCGGGCGCTCACCGAAATGGCGTTCGCAGGCCTGGCGCAGGGACGGCTCGGCGGCGCGCAGGAAGGGGTTGGTGCGCTTCTCCTCGCCGACCGTGGAGGGCAGGGTGATGCGGTCCTCCCCGCGCAACTCGCGAACCCGCGCCAGGCGCTCGGCCACGGCCGGGTCCTCCGGTGACACGGTGGCCGCGAACGACAGATTGGCCTGGGTGTACTCATGGGCGCAGAACACCAGGGTCTGTTCCGGCAACCCGGCCAGACGGGTCAGGGAGTGGTGCATTTGCTCCGGGGTGCCCTCGAACAGGCGGCCGCAACCGCCGGCAAACAGGGTATCGCCGCAGAACAGCCAGCCCTGTTCCGGGGCATGGAAGGCGATGTGCCCCAGGGTATGGCCGGGCACGTCCAGGACTTCCAGTTCCAGGTCCGGGGTGGCCAGCCGAACCCGGTCGCCGTCGCGCAGCGGGTGGTCCATTTCCGGGATCGTTTCCCGGGCCGGGCCGTACACCGGAATGTCGCGGTTTTCGCACAGGGCGCTGACGCCACCCACATGGTCCGGGTGGTGATGGGTGATCAGCAGCGCGCTCAGGGTGAGGCCCTCCCGGGCCAGCCAGGCTTCCACCGGGCGCGCGTCGCCCGGGTCCACCACCACGCAGTGGGTGCCGTCGTGGATCGCCCAGATGTAGTTGTCGGAGAAGGCGGGGATCGCCGTAGGGGCTTGCAGCATGACGTGTTACTCTGTGCTTGGGGTGTTCAGATGCTAACAGCCGGCAGGGAGAATGTCAGAAATGCAGCTGCCTCCGCTTTCCCGTTCCCCGTTCCGCCGCCAGCCCGCGGACATGACACGGCGCTTCGATGTCTGGCTGGAGAGTGAAGCCGGCCAGGCGGTGCTCGGTGCCGAACGGGCCATGCTGGCCGACTGGCTGCCCAAGCTGGTGGGCCAGCGCGCGATGGAAATCAGCGGCGGTCGCGGCCGCGACATGCTGGCCGGCATCCGCCTGCCGTGGCGCTGCGCGGTGAACCCGATTCACCTGGGCGGCGGCGCCCCGGATCTCGACCGGTACCTCGGTTGTTACCCCGAGCGTGACGCCGACGGCGCGACCGCGCAGCCGGTGCGCATGGAAGCCTGCCCCCTGGCGCTGCCGGTGGCCAAGAACAGCGTCGACGTGGTGCTGCTGCACCATGGTCTGGAATTCCAGGACAACCCCCACCAGGCGTTGCGCGAGGCGGCCCGCTGCGTGGCGCCGGGCGGCGTGATCGCGGTGTTGGGCTTTCATCCCATCAGCCCCCTGGGGCTGGCCCGCTGGTTGCGGGGCGGCGATGGCCGCCCGGGCTGGAACGGGCGCTACTTCCGACCCTATCGGGTCAGTGACTGGCTGCATGTGCTGGGCTTCGAGGTCGAAGGCCTGGCCGGTGGCTTCTATAATCTGCCGCTGGCTGACCGCGGCCGGGCTCGTCTGCGCTGGCTGGAATGGCTGGGGCGGCGCCTGTGGTGGCGCTTCGGCGGGGTCTATCTGCTGGTGGCGCGCAAGCGGGCGGCGATGATGCGCCCGCTGGCCCCATCCCGGGCGTTCAGCAGGCAGCGCCCCACGGTGGTCTCGGTGCCGGTGGCCCGTTGGCGGCAGGAACGGAATACGGAGTAATCGTTGAAGCAGGTCGAAATATTCACCGACGGCGCTTGCCGGGGAAACCCGGGGCCCGGTGGCTGGGGCGCGGTATTGCGCCACGGCAACAATGAGAAGGAACTGTACGGCGGCGAGCCGCACACCACCAATAACCGCATGGAACTGATGGCGGCGATCCAGGCGCTGGAGGCGCTGCGCGAGGAGTGCGAGGTGCGTCTGACCACGGATTCCCAGTACGTGCGCAAGGGCATCACCGAATGGCTTGCCAACTGGAAGAAGCGCGGCTGGAAGACCGCCGCCAAAAAGCCGGTGGTCAACCAGGACCTGTGGGTGCGCCTGGACCAGGCGGCGGCCCGCCACCGGGTGCGCTGGCACTGGGTCAAGGGACACAGCGGCCACCCGGAGAACGAGCGCGCCGACCAGCTCGCCAACCGCGGCATTGATGAAATGAAGGCACGGGCATGAGACAGATCGTACTGGATACCGAGACCACCGGCCTGGACCCGCAGTCCGGGCACCGCATCATCGAGATCGGCTGCGTGGAGGTGGAAAACCGCCGCCTGACCGGCAACAACCTGCACCTGTACATCAATCCCGAGCGTGACATCGACGAGGGCGCCTTGGAGGTGCACGGCATCACCACCGAGTTCCTGGCCGACAAGCCGACTTTCGATCAGATTGCCCGGGAGTTCATGGATTTCGTGCGTGGCGCCGAGCTGGTGATCCACAACGCGCCCTTCGATGTGGGCTTCCTGGATCACGAACTGCGTCGCCTGGGCCGGGAGTGGGGCACCATCGCCGAGGCCTGCGGGGTACTTGATACCCTGAAATTGGCCCGCGATCTGCACCCGGGCCAGAAGAACAGCCTCGACGCGTTGTGCCGCCGCTACGACGTGGACAACGGCCACCGGGAACTGCACGGTGCTTTGCTGGATGCGGAGATCCTGGCGGACGTTTACCTGGCCATGACCGGTGGCCAGACGCGGCTTTCCCTGGGCGCCGAGGGCGCCGACGAGGGCGCCGGGGTGGCCGAGGCGATCCGCCGTCTGGCCGTGGACCGGCCCCGCCTGACGGTGGTTCGCGCCAGCGATGGCGACGCCGAGCGTCATCGCGCCAAGCTGTCCGCCATTGCCGGCAAGAACGGTCAGCGCACGCTGTGGGAAGAATTGGAAGGCTGAGGTTTAGCCGGAGGGGCTGGAATTGCGACTGAAGTCGCTCCTACCCGCACCGAACCACCTGTAGGAGCGACTTCAGTCGCGATTGCTTAGAGGTTCAATGGTGCGGCGTCGTATCCGCGTCCAGGTTCAGCTCGCTGGGCTGGTGGTGCTCAATCCAGCCTTGCTCGTACATGTACTCGGTGGCCGGCTCCAGGGCAATGGCGGTCATCGCCAGACCGGTGAGGCTCATGACGATGGTGTAGGGCAGCGCCATCACCACCATGCGACCGTAGGACAGCCTCACCAGCGGCGCCAGGGCCGAGGTGAGCAGGAACAAAAACGCCGCCTGACCGTTGGGGGTCGCCACCGACGGAATGTTGGTGCCGGTGTTGATGGCCACGGCCAGCAGGTCGAAGGTGTCGCGGTTGATCTCGTTGTTAACCAGCGCCAGGGCTACTTCATCGATGTACACGGAAGCGACGAAAACGTTATCGGACACCGCCGAGAGCACGCCGTTGGCCAGGTAGAAGGCGGAGCCCTGGGCATCCCGCTCCAGGGACAGCACGTACTCGATCACCGGCGCGAACAGTTGTTGGTCGGCGATTACCGCCACCACCGCGAAGAAAACCGTGAGCAGGGCAGTGAAGGGCAGTGCTTCTTCGAAGGCGGCGCCCAGGCGATGTTCCTCGATAATGCCGCAGAAGGCGGTGGCCAGGATGATCACGCTCAGACCCACCAGACCCACCGGCGCCGCGTGGGTGGCCAGGCCCACCACCAGCCAGACGGCGATCAGGCCCTGTACCACCAGGTTCACCTTGTCGCGAGTGGTGCGGCGGCTTTCCTGCTCCAGGGCGGACTGACGCATGATCGCCTGGACCTTTTCCGGGATCTCCTCGCCGTAGCCGAAACTACCGCTCCATTCCAGGAACAGACAGGTGAGCAGGCCGGAGACCAGTACCGGCAGGCTGATCGGCGCCATGCGCAGGAAAAATTCACCGAACTCCCACTGCGCCTTGGTGGCGATCAGCAGGTTCTGTGGTTCGCCCACCAGGGTGCACACGCCGCCCAGGGCGGTACCCACGGCGGCATGCATCAGCAGGCTGCGCAGGAAAGCGCGGAAGCGGCGCAGATCCTCGCGGTGCAGATCCTCCACGGAGGTGTCGTCGCCGTGGTCGTGTTTTTGCTGGAAATTCTTTCCCGACGCCACCTTGTGGTAGATGCCGTAAAACCCGGTGCACACCGCGATCACCACCGCGGTGACGGTAAGTGCGTCGAGGAACGCGGACAGCACCGCGGCGGCGATGGAGAACAGCAGGCTGAGCATCATCTTGGAGCGCACCCCAAGCAGCAGCCGGGTGAACACGTACAGCAGCAGGTCCTTGAGGAAGAAGATGCCGGCCACCATGAAGATCAGCAGCAGCAGCACCTCAAGGTTGCCTTCCACCTTGTGCAGTACCGTGGTCGGCGAGGTCAGGCCGATCAGCAGCGCCTCGATGGCCAGCAGGCCACCGGGCTGCAGCGGGTAGCATTTAAGCGCCATGGCCAGGGTGAAAATGAACTCCGCCAGCAGCAGCCAGCCGGCGGTGGCCTCCCCCAGAGTCCAGGCCACGATCGGGTTGGCGATCAGAAAGGCGACAATGGTGTATTTGTACCAGGCGGGGGCTTGCCCCAGGAAATTCTGACCGAAGGCACGGCCGAGATGGGCGGACATGGCTCTTCCTGCTTATTTATGAGTTGGCATCGGATGGGCGGCGCAATAATAAGCACTTCCTTTGCCCGGGTACAGGGCAGGGTGCCCGGGCTTTGCTCCGGATCAAGGCTCGGGGCGGTTTCGAGGCTGTGCAGAGGTTAACAATATGCCGAGGAATCAGTTGCTTAGAGTTGAAAGTTGACGCATTGTTGAAGCCCGTGAGAAAGTGAAAACATCGCTTTGACGGGGTTTTGCCGCGTTGTGCGCGCCGCTCCCGAGCGCGTTCCGACCGGTCGGGGATAATTTTCACCAGGGGTTTCGTCACGCATGGTCGCCATAACCAATACCACCTCCTTGACCTTCCTGAAGGAGGCCATCGACACCACGCTCAGCGAAGCCGAGGCCAGCCTCGAGGCGTTCGCCGAGGATCGCGGCGACGCCGCCGTCCTGGACCACTGCGCCAGCGCCTTCCACCAGCTTCGCGGCATCTCCCAGGTGCTGGAGCTGAGTGCCGCCACGCTGATGAGCGAAGAGATGGAACTGGCCACCGAAGCCCTCAAGCGCCAGCACGATCGTGGCCTGGTTCAGGCTCTGGGCAACGCCATCGTGCTGCTCGGGCGCTACTATGAATACGTCCAGCTCAAGGATCGCGCCCAGCCCGAACTGCTGATCGGCGGCATCAACGAATTACGCCGTGCGGGCGGCAAGTCCCTGATTCAGGAAAGTCATTTCTTCAGTGTCGATCTGTCCCGGGCCCGCGACCCGGTACCGGCGGCCGGCGATCCCTCGGCGCTGGCGTCCCAGGGCCGGCGCCTGCGTCACATGTATCAGGTGGGCCTGCTCGGTCTGCTGCGCGGGCAGAATCGGGATGCCCATCTCAAGCTCATGGCCCGCGCCCTGCAACGGGTCGATGCGCTGTGCGGCGACTGCGCGCTGGGCCGTTTCTGGTGGGTGGCGCGAGCCGCCACCGAGAGCCTGGCCGCCGATGGCATGGTGATCACGCCGGCGCGCAAGGCGCTGCTGGCCCAATACGACCGCCAGCTCAAGAAGCTGGTGTACGACGGCGAGCACGCACTGGGCAAGGAAGCGCCGCTGATGCTGATCAAGGAAAGCCTGTTTCTTGCCAGTCTGGGCTCCGGCGCCACGCCGGCGGCGCAGGAGGTTCGCCGGGTGTTCGGCGTCGGCGGGCGCATCAGCGACGCGGACCTGCAGCGTGAACTGGCGCTGATGACCGGCTCCCGGGGCTCGGTGATCCGCTCCGTGGCCGGTGCTCTGAAAGACGAGATCAACCAGATCAAGGATACCCTGGACCTGGCCGCCCAGGGCGTCGCCGACACCGATTACGCCGCCGTGGCCGGCGGCCTGCGCCGCATCGCCAGCACCCTCGAGATGGTTGGCAAGGAACAGGAAGCCACGGCGCTTCGCGAGCGCGCCGCCGCGATCGCCGACTGGCCGGCGGACACCGAGGTGGACAGCGTGGAGTTCCACGCCCTGGTGGACGATCTGCTGGCCGCCGAGAACACCGTTGCCAGCCTGGAGCGCAGCCTGGCGCCCAGCGACGACGTGCGCCGTGACGCGACTAATAGCAGTATCTCCCTGTACCAGTTGGACGATGCCCGCATGACGGTGGTGGGAGAGTGCCGGGCCGGGCTGGCGCTGGCCAAGCGATCGCTGGCCAGTTTCATGGAAAATCACTGGGACCCGATGCACATCACCAACCTGCCGGGCACCTTCGCCACGATCTGCGGGGGGCTCATGTTCCTGGAGTTGGAGAGGGCCTGTCGGGTGATCGCCGCCTGCCGCCGCTATATCGAGGAACAACTGCTCAACGGCGATGAGCCACCGGGCCAGCCGGCCATGGAAACCCTTGCCGACGCTCTCACGGGGATTGATTATTATCTGGAGAGCATGGAAGAACAGAAACCGATTGGCGAAGGGGTGCTCGACGTGGCCGAACAGGCGGTGGCGGAACTGGGCTACCCGGCGACGGAGAACCCGAATGGCTGACACGCCGAACCCCATGGACCTGTCCGCCCCGGAACCTTCCCGGGCGGAAGAGGCCTGGGTGTTCGTGATCCACGAGCAGCAAATCTGCGTGGACACGGAACAACACCCCGGAGCGGGCATCCCCAGGCTGCCCGCCTTTTTGCTCCGGGGGCATCCCGATTATCGTTTCCTGGGCCTGTTGCACGACGAGCCCTGCTATGTGTGCCTGCAGGCCGATCACGAACTCGCCGACCGGCCGCTGTACCCGATGTCCCTGCGCCAGTTGCTGGGCCAGATGGACGAGGCGCTGTTCACCATGGCCGCCCGCGCCCTGCAAGTGATCAGCTGGCGTTACAACCATCGCTTCTGCAGCCGCTGTGGCACCGCCACCGAGCCCCATGCCACCGAGCTGACGATGATTTGCCCGGCCTGCGATTATCGTCAGTACCCGCGCATCACCCCCTGCGTGATCGCCCTGGTCACTGACGGCGACCATGCCCTGCTGGGCCATTCCGCGCGCTTTCCGGAAGGTTTCTATTCCTGCCTGGCCGGCTTCATGGAAGCCGGTGAAACCGCCGAGCAGGCGGTGCGCCGGGAAGTGATGGAGGAGAGTGGGGTGAGCCTGGGTGAGTTGCGTTACTTCGCCAGCCAGTCCTGGCCGTTTCCTCATTCGCTGATGCTGGGGTTCCACGCCGCCTACGCCGGCGGCGAGATCCGCATCGACGACGACGAGATCACCGATGCGCGCTGGTTCCACTACAGCGAGCTGCCGCAAATTCCACCGCCGGGCAGCATTGCCCGGTCCCTGATTGATGATTGGCGGGACAACCGATGAGTTTCAGTGTGGCGCCTTTTCTGATCCTGGCGGTGAGCCTGGTGCTGATCCTGGTGGGTGCCTGGGTACTGCTGCGCCATAAGTGGGTGTGGCAGTGGATCAAGGGCACCGCCGGCCTGGCTCTGGTGGCGCTGGCGGTTTACCTGGTGCTGGTGGCGCTCAACCTTTACAGCTTCCACGAGCTCAACGAGGAAGTTCCGGTGGCCACGGTGAGCTTTCGCGCCACCGGTGATCAGAGTTACATCGCCACCGTCACCCGTGACGACGGCAGCAGCGAGGACTTCCGCCTCAACGGTGATCAGTGGCAATTGGATGCCCGCATCGTCAAATGGAAGATGCCCTTCACGTTGCTGGGCCTCAAACCCGGCTATCAGCTCGACCGCATTCAGGGCCGTTATTTCGCTCTGGAGGACGAGCGCTCCAAGGAACGCACCGTGTACAGCCTGAGCAAGACGCCCCTGGGCATGGACGTTTGGAGCCATGCCCGCGAGGGCTGGAGTTTCCTGGTCGATGCGCGCTATGGTAGCGCGGCTTACCTGCCCATGGCGGACGGCGCCATTTTCGAGGTGACGGTGCCACCGGCGGGCGGGTTGATCGGACGACCGCTCAACGGCAGCGCCCAGCGCGCCGTGGCGGGCTGGCAATAAACAGGACGGGTAACGGACACGGTGATCGATTTTCTTTATCAGTACGGCATGTTTCTCGCCAAGGTCGCCACCCTCGTGGTGGCGATTTTGATTGTGGTGGCGGGTATCGCCGCCACCGCCATGCGCAACCGCCAGCGTACCCCCCGGGAGGGGGAGCTGCGGGTACGCAGCCTCAACGAGGATTTCGAGGATCTGCGCGACAGCATCAGTTATCAGGTATTGCCGGCGGATGAGCGTAAGGCCGACGCCAAGAAAAAGCGCAAGGAAGAAAAGGCCAAGGCCAAGCAGCGCAAAAAGGCCGGGGCCGAGGCCAAGAGCAAGGCGCGTCTGTTCGTGCTCGATTTCGACGGTGATATCCAGGCCAGCGACGTGGAGCGGCTGCGCCGCGAGATCACCGCGGTGCTGGAAGTCGCCAATAAGGACGACGAAGTGTTGTTGCGCCTGGAAAGCCCCGGCGGCCTGGTGCACAGCTATGGCCTGGCGGCGTCGCAGCTGCGCCGTCTGCGTGGCCGGGGGCTCAAGCTCACCGTGGCGGTGGACCGGGTCGCCGCCAGTGGCGGCTATATGATGGCCTGTATTGGCGACCGCATTCTGGCGGCGCCCTTCGCGGTGATCGGCTCCATTGGCGTGGTCGCCCAGATCCCCAACTTCCATCGTCTGCTCAAGAAGAACGACGTGGACGTGGAGCTGATGACCGCCGGCGAATACAAGCGCACCCTGACCATGCTTGGCGAGAACACCGCCAAGGGGCGTGAGAAATTCCAGGAAGAACTGGAGGAGACCCACCAGCTGTTCAAGAGCTTCGTGCGCGAACACCGTCGCGGCCTGGACATCGACACCGTGGCCACCGGCGAGCACTGGTTCGGCACCCGCGCCCGGGACCTGGGCCTAGTGGACGATATCATGACCAGTGATGAATACTTGCAAGGGCGCAAGGAGCACGTGGACATCTACGAGCTCAACTGGGAATACAAGCGCAAGCTGGCGGAAAAACTGGGCTTTTCCCTGGAGGGCGCGGCGCAGCGCCTGATCGACCGTTTCTGGCACCGGGGTAGCCAGCGCCAGCTCCATTGATGCCCGACCAAAGGAGCTGACCCATGGGTTTCAAGGCACTGATCACCGAAAAGACCGACGATGGCTACCGCAGCCACGTGGGCGAACGGGAACTCACCGACCTGCCCGAGGGCGAGGTGCTGGTACGGGTCGCCTGGTCATCGCTCAACTTCAAGGACGCCCTGTCCGCCAGCGGCAATAAGGGCGTCACCCGCTCGTTTCCTCACACCCCCGGCATCGACGCCGTGGGCGTGGTGGAAGAGGCCGCCGCCGGACCGTTCAGCCCCGGCGACGTGGTCATCTGCACCGGCTACGACCTGGGCATGAACACCGCCGGCGGCTACGGGGATTACATCCGCGTGCCCGCCGAATGGCTGGCGCCGCTGCCGGCGGATCTGAGCCCCCGGGACGCCATGCTGCTGGGCACCGCCGGCCTCACCGCCGCGCTGTGCGTGGAGGCGCTGCTGGACACCGGCCTGCAGCCGGAGCAGGGCGAAGTGCTGGTCACCGGTGCCACCGGCGGCGTGGGCTGCACGGCGGTGTCGATTCTGTCGCGGTTGGGCTTCACCGTGGTGGCGGTTACCGGCAAGACGGACGCCCACGACTGGCTGCGCGAACTCGGCGCCGCCGAGATCCTGGGCCGGGACGCGCTTCTGGAGGGGCTCGAGAAGCCGCTGCTCAAGCCCCGCTGGGCCGGGGTGGTGGACTGCGTCGGCGGCGACGCCCTGGTGAGCGCGTTGAAGGGCCTTAAGTACGGTTGCAGCGCGGCCTGCTGCGGCCTGGCCGGCTCGCCGAAGCTGGAGAATGCCACCGTGTTCCCGTTCATCCTGCGCGGCGTCAACCTGCTCGGCGTGGACAGCGTTGAGTTGCCCTGCGAGGTCAAGCAGCAGATGTGGCAGCTGCTGGCCAGCGACTGGCGCCCCGACCTGGCCAAGCTGGAAGCCGCGGAAGTCACCCGCGACCAGTTGCCGGACTGGTTCGAGCGCATTCTCAAAGGCGGAGTGCGCGGGCGCGTGGTCGTCAAGATCGCGGACTGAACCAGGAGGCATCCGGTGGCCGAGAATCCCCCCTGGGCCAGGCTGGCCCTGCAACTGGACGGCGCCGGCGGCGCCGAGCCCTTCACGCTTGGCGAGCGGCTGCCCGAGCGGCGCGAGCCGGTCTGGGTGCATCTGGACTACACCGCCGACGACGCCTACCAGTGGCTGCTGGCGCAGCCGTCGATCCCCGATGCCGTGGCCGAGGCTCTGGTCACCCCGGATACCCGGCCCCGGGCGGCGGAGGTGGGCGGCGGGTTGCTGGTCTATCTACGCGGCGTGAATCTGTACCCGGACGCCCGCCCCGAGGACATGATCGCCATCCGTCTGTGGCTGAAGGACAACCTGATCATCAGCACCCAGAAGCGCCAGCTTTTCACCGTCAACGAGATCAGTGACAACCTGCTCAAGGGCGAGGGACCGGCGTCCGGTTCCGAATTGCTGGCCTGGCTGGTGGATGGGCTGACCTGGCGCATGGAGGACGTGATCGAGCGGCTGGAGGATCTGGTGGGGCAGTGCTCCGATGCGCTGGAACATTCGCCGGACCGGGCACTGACCCATGCCATCAGCGGCGTACGCCGGCGCGCCATTGCCCTGCGTCGCTATCTGGCGCCTCAGCGAGAGGCGATCAGCCGGCTGCAGGGCGACGCACGCCTGGACCGTGATGACGCGGAAATGGTCCGTGAAGCGGGAGACCGTCTGACACGCCTGGTGGAGGATCTGGACGCCGCCCGGGATCAGGCCACGCTGCTCCAGGAAGAAGTGTTTTCGGTGCAGAACGAGGCGATCAATGATCGCATGTACCTGCTGGCGATCATCAGCGCGATCTTTCTGCCGCTGGGTTTTCTCACCGGCCTGTTCGGCATCAACATCGGCGGCATGCCCGGCGTCGAGGACCCGAACGCCTTCTGGTGGTTCCTGGGCTTTCTGGGGGTGATTTCGGTGTTCTTGCTGCTCTGGATGGTGCGCCAGCGCTGGTTCGGCGACCGCGCCAGCAAGGCGGTGCGCCTTGGGCGGCTGGGGGTGCTGACGCGCACCTCGTGGTTACTGCGCAAGAAGTGAATCAGAAGAGGCTCGGATTCCGGCTCGGCCGCATTGCGGCTGAAACGGTACGCCGCTCGCTCCTACCGCATTCTACTGCCGTAGGAGCGGGCGGCGTACCGCGTTAGCCGCGATGGGCGGTGGCTAGGCCGGCCTGCGCTGGTAAATCGGGCGTGGGTCGTGCACGTCGCCCTGATAGGTGATGGTGAACGGTCGCAGACCGTTTTCCAGTGCTTCCTCGATGTCCCGGTCGGCGCGCACCTCGAAGGCATTGAAGCCCACCCGGTGCAGATAGAACAACTGATCCTGCAGTACGTCTCCCACCGCGCGCACTTCGCCTTCGAAGCGGTAGCGGGTGCGCAGCTCGCGGGCGTAGGAGTAGCCGCGACCGTCCTTGAACGCCGGGAAATGCACCGCCACCAGCGGCAGGCGGGGCAGATCGTCGGCCAGATCCGCCGGCTCCTCGCCGGGCTCGAGGCACACCCCCACCGGATCGGCGCGCTCCAGCAGGGCGTCCCGGTGGGCTTTCCAGTAGGCCAGCGGTACGATCACCGCGCCTTTGTCCGGCAGGCCGGCGGCCTCCAGTTGCTCCGCGTCGAAACGGGTCCAGATGTTGGCGACGATCTCGCCGTCGACGATGACCCGCTCGGGGTTGGCGTTAGCCATAGACGCTCTCCTTGAACGGGTCCATGCCGATGCGCTCGTAGGTGTCGATGAAGGGCTCGTTTTCCAGGCGACGGTCCACGTAGGTATTGATGATCTTCTCGATCACGTCGGTGACCTCGTGGGACTCGAAGGAGGGGCCCATCTTCTCGCCGATGCGCGATATCTTGTCGCCGCGACCACCCAGGGTGATCTGGTAGAACTCCTTGCCTTTCTTGTCCACGCCGAGAATGCCGATATGGCCGATGTGGTGATGACCGCAGGCGTTCATGCAGCCGGAGATGTTGATGTCCAGCGGGCCCAGATCGTGCACGTAGTCGATGTCGTCGAAGCGGCGCTGAATGCCCTCGGCGATGGGCACGGACTTGGCGTTGGCCAGCGCGCACAGGTCACCGCCCGGGCAGGCGACGATGTCGGTGAGCAGCCCCAGGTTGGGGGTGGCGAAGCCGAGTGCGTCCAGCTCTTCCCAGACCACGAACAGATCATCCTTGGCGACGTCGGCGAGCACCATGTTCTGCTGGTGGGTATTGCGCACCTCGCCGAAGCTGTATTGGTCCGCCAGATCGGCCAGTTTCTCGAACTGCTCGTCGCTGATGTCACCGGGAATACGCCCGGTTTTCTTCAGGCTCACGGTCACCGCCCGGTAGCCGTCTTGCTTATGGGGCCGGGTATTGGTGTGGTACCAGCGGTTGAAGGCACGGTGTTCCTCCAGTGCCTTGTCCAGGACGCCGCTGTCCTGGCCGTCGCGGTAGTCGGGGCGGGTGAAGCACTCACGAATACGCGCTACTTCTTCCTCGGTGAGGGTCATGGAGCCGCCCTTGAGCTCGGCGAATTCCGCCTCCACCAGCTCGCGGAAACGGTCCGGCCCCAGGGCCTTGACCAGAATCTTGATGCGCGCCTTGTACTTGTTGTCCCGGTTACCGTATTTGTTGTACACCCGAAGGGTCGCTTCCAGGTAGGCAAGCAGATCGCGCCAGGGCACCAATTCGCCGATCAGGGCACCGGTCATCGGGGTGCGGCCCAGGCCGCCGCCGGCCCACACCTGGAAGGCGGTCTCGCCGTCGGCGCCGTGCACCACCTGCACGCCGATGTCATGCACGCCAATCACCGCCGGGTCCGCGTCGGGCACCGCGTTCACGGCGATTTTGAACTTGCGCGGGAGGTAGGCGAATTCCGGGTTGAAGGTCGACCACTGACGAATGATCTCGCACCAGGGGCGGGGGTCTTCCACCTCACCGGGATTGACGCCGGCGTATTCGTCGGTGGTGATATTGCGAATGCAGTTGCCGCTGGTCTGGATCGCGTGCATCTGCACCTTGGCCAGTTCGGCGAGGATGTCCGGGACTTCCTCCACCTGGGGCCAGTTGAGCTGGATGTTCTGGCGGGTGCTGACGTGGGCAAAGCCCTTGTCGTACTCACGGGTGATCGCGCCCAGGGTACGCAACTGGGCGCTGGAAAGCATCCCATAGGGCACCGAGATGCGCAGCATGGGTGCGTAGCGCTGAATGTAGAGGCCGTTCTGCAAACGCAGGGCAAGGAACTCGTCCTCGCTCAACTGGCCGGCCAGGTAGCGCCGGGTCTGGTCGCGGTACTGGGCTACCCGCTCTTCCAGAAGCCGTTGATCGTAGTCCTGATAAACGTACATGAGATACCGTTGCGCACTGTTTAATGCATTGATTCGTAAAGAGTAATCTCTTTACCCATCGGATTTGGGCGGGAATGTAGCAAAGCCCGCTTATACTTAAAAGAAATATATTGCTATATCTCTAGGCGTACCTTGCATAAGCGGGCGGGGCAGGGCGGCGGGCGTCAGCCGCCCTGGGCGGCGCTGAGCACCATGTTCACGACGATGAACATGCCGATGACGATGGCGATCACCACCACCACGTAGACGCCGATGTAATCGCCGGCCTTGCCCTTCTCGAAGTCCCGTTCCCGGTTGGCGCCGCTCTGCACGCCGAAAACGGCGGCCAGCACGCTGTGCACCACCTGGATGAAACGGGGACGTTGATCCGGCTCTTTTTGTTCGTTGCTGCTCATGGTTACCTCGACAGGCGATCCGCACGGGTCACAATTCAATGCCGGCCCAGCCGCGCTTGAGCCACAGGCCGCACAGCAGGGAAGACGTAATCAGACGCTGCGCCGCCTGGGCCAGCCAGATGCCGAGCAACCCGTAACCCAGCACCGGCCCGATGATATAGGCCAGGGGCAAAAAGAAAAACCATTGGACCGCCAGGGTGACGACCATCACCGAGCGCGCCGCGCCGGCCCCCAGCAGCGCCTGGGTGAAGACGATGGCGACGCCGTCCAGGCAGATCGCCAGGCCGGTGATCATCAGTGGCAGGCGGCCCAGTTCCACCAGTTCCGGTTGTTTCAGGAACAACCCCAGTACCTGGTCGGGGATCAGCCACATCGGCAAGGCCAGCAGGAACAGCAGCACGATCGCCACCCGGGTGACGTCCCAGCCCCAGCGATAGGCGTCGTCCGGATCGCCGCGCCCCAGGGCCTGGCCGACCAGGGACGCCGCCGCCAGCCCCAGCCCGATGGCCGGCAGAATCAGAAACAGGATCAGGGTGATGAGAATGTGCGCCACCGCCACTTCCTCGGTGCCGACCCGGCCGATCACCCAGAACAGCAGAGTCAGGCCGCCGGCGAAGAAGAACTGCTGGACGCCGTTGGGCAGGCTGACGCGCAGAATGTGGCGGAAGGTCAGCGCCGGTGGCCATTCGCGCAGGAAACCGTGCTCGCGACTGTGGCGCCAGGTCTGCAACAGATACAGGCCGCTGCCGATGTACAGCGCCAGGCTGGTGCCCAGCCCGGCGCCGGCGGCGCCCAGGGCGGGCAGGCCGAGATGACCGAAGATCAGGCAATAGCTCAGCGCCACGTTGATCACATGGGTAATCACCAGGGTGCGCATGTACACCAGGGGGCGGTTGATGCCGTTCCAGTAACCGCGATAGCTGAAGTTCATGGCCACCGCCCAGACGCTGAGCAGGCGCATGTCCAGGTAGGCGCTACCGATCCGCGCCACCTCCGGGTCTGGCGCCAGCAGCCCCATGGCGGGCCGGCTGGCCACCCAGAACAGTAAGGAAATCGGCACCGCCAGGGCGAAGCCCAGCGCCAGCCCGGCGTTCAGCGGCACCGCGTAGTGGGCCTCGGCGCGCTCGCCCTTGCGGCGTGCCACCATGGCCTGAACGCCGGCGCCCAGGCCAATCACCACGCTGATCGACATGAAAGCGGCGTAACCGCCCAGTCCCACGCCCGCCAGAGCCTGGCCGCCCAGGCTGCCGACCATGGCGGCGTCCACCAGGTTGAGCAGGCTCTGGCTGGCCATGGCGGCCATGATCGGCAATGCCAGAGCAAGAATGCGTCGGCTGCGGAGTAGCACGGATCGAAGGGTCCCGGTCCAAGGAAGCGGGCACCTTAGCAGAAAGGCCGGTTCTACCCCAGCGATAGCGTGGGCCCATTGCAACCGGCCAGTACCTGACTAAAATAGTCAGGAAAGTGGCAACCGGGAAACGGCATGACCGAACCTCTTATCCGCATCACAGACTCCGCTCAGGAGTACCTGCGCGACCTGCTGTCCCGCCAGGACCAGGACGGCATCGGCGTGCGCATCTTCGTGGAACGCCCTGGCACCCCGCACGCGGAGTGCTGCATGGCCTACTGCCCGGACGGCGAGCAGGAAGACGAAGACGTGCGCTATGAATACGAAGGCTTCCACGCCTTCATCGAGGGCAAGAGCGTGCGTTACCTGGAAGACGCCGTGATCGACTTCAAGAAGGACTCCATGGGTGGCCAGCTTACCTTCCGCGCGCCGAAGTCGCGGGTACCGGACATCAGCCCGGACGCCACCCTGGAAGAGCGCATCAATTACATTCTGTACGCCGAGATCAATCCGAATCTGGCGGCTCACGGCGGCAACGTGCAGTTGCTGGAGCTCACCGACGAAAACGTGGCGATTCTCGAATTCGGCGGTGGCTGCCAGGGGTGCTCGGTGGTGGACGTGACCCTCAAGGATGGCGTGGAACGGACCCTGATGGAGCAGCTCCCGGAGCTTACCGGCGTGCGCGACAAGACCGACCACACCGTGACCGAGAACGCCTACTACCAGTAAGCCCCGCCTTGAACCCTACCCGCAGTTCGGCCGACGCCCGGCGGCCCGGGCCTGCTGGTAGATCGGCCGTACTTCCGGCAACCGTGCCTGCAGCCCTTGGATGCGGGTCTCGTTGCTGGGGTGGGTGGACAGCAATTCCGGAGGCGCCGAGCCGCCGGCGGCGGCCATGTTCCGCCACAGATCGACGCTCTGTTCCGGATTGAAGCCGGCTTCGGCCATCAGTTGCAGACCGACGACGTCCGCCTCCGCCTCGTGCTTGCGGCTGAACGGCAACTGCACGCCATACTGCGCGCCCACGCCGAGCAGGCCCATCAGCGTTTGTTTCTCGGCGCTGTCGCCGCCGGCGAGAGCGGCCACCAGCTGGGTGCCGGTCTGGGTGGCGTACTGAATCGACATGCGTTCATTGGAATGCTGGGCGATCACGTGACCCACTTCGTGGCCGATCACCGCCGCCAACTGGTCCTGGTTCTTGGCCACCTTGAGCAGGCCGGTATGCACGCCGATCTTGCCGCCGGGCAGGGCGAAGGCATTGGCGGAATCGTCCTTGAATACGGTGACTTCCCACTCCTGATCGGAGTCCACCACCGAGGTAATGGCGTCGGCCACGCACTGCACGTAGCGTGCTTCGGCGGTACCGCTGACCGTCGGTTGCTCCTGCTTCATCTCGGAATAGGCCTGAATCCCCATCTGGTCCATCTCCGAAGCCGGCAGCAACAGGAACTGCTGGCGGCCCAGCGGCGAAGTGGCGCAGGCGGCCAGCAACAGTACCGTCAGGGCGGGCAGGGCGAGACGTTTCATCGTATTGATACTCCTTTTGTTCATTTCCATTCGCGCAGGTGGCGGCGGGCGACCCAGAGTAGCCATGTGGACCACAGCCCGCCAGCCAATAATAGCAGCACGCCGAGCACGGAGATGCCCCAAGGGGCCGGTGGCACCCGACCGGCCAGCATCAGGCTGCCACCGATCAGGGCGGCGGCGGCCAGCAAGGTTTGTACCTGGCGGTACTGACCGCGTTCCAGCCGAGCCACCAGCGCCTCCAGATGGCGCGGGTCCAGGCCGTTCTCCTGGCCCGGGCGCGGCGCGCCCGGCGCGGTGGGCGGCGCGTAGGCGCGGTCGACCATCTCCAGGGCGCGCAGGCTCAGGCTGCGGGCCAGGCGGCGCGGGGAGTAGCGCTGGCGCACCAGCCGTTGCAGCAGTGGCCGGGCTTCCTCGATCAGGTCGAAATCCGGGTTGAGTAGCCGGCCGAACCCCTCCAGGGTCAGCAGCGCCTTGAGCAGCAGCGCGATGTCGGCGGGCAGCACCAGACCATGGTTGCGGATCAACGCGGTGATGTCGGTCAGCAGGGCGCCCAGATCCAGCTGCGCCAGGGGCAGGCCGTAATACAGCGAGACCACGTCCTCCACGTCCGCCACCAGAGCCTCGAACTGCACCGGCTGACCGTCGGACCAGCCGGCCAGCACCGCCGCCGCGTGTTCCGATTCCCGGGTGATCACGGCGCGCACCAGACGTACCACCTGGTCACGGCGCCCGTCGCTGAGCTTGCCAACCATGCCAAAGTCGAGCATGGCGATGCGGTTGTCGGGCAGGATCAGGAAATTGCCGGGGTGGGGGTCGGCGTGGAAGAAGCCGTCCTCCAGGGCCATTTTCCAGGCCACCAGGGCACCGCGCCGGGCGATCAGGGGCCGGTCCAGGCCGGCGGCATCGAGTTGATCCAGGGCTCGGGCCGGGATGCCGTCGATGCGCTGCTGTACCTGCAAGGAGGGCCCGCTCAGGGTGCCGTACACCCGTGGCACGGTGAGCCACTTGAAGGCGCGCAGGTTGCGACGGATGCGCTCCGCGTTGCGCGCTTCGATGGTGAAATCCAGTTCCCGGGTCAGGGATCGGCGAAACTCGCGCACCAGTTCCACGGGGCGGTAGCGGCGTAGTTCCTCGGAGTTATCCGAGGCCAGCTTGGCGAGTTGATCCAGCAGCCGCAGATCGGAATGGATCATGGCCTCGATACCGGGCTTGCGCACCTTGATGACCACCCGGTCGCCGCGTCGGGTGACGGCGCCGTGCACCTGGGCGATGGAGGCCACCCCCAGGGGCTGTTCGTCGACGGCGGCGAACAGGCGCTCGAGAGGTTGGCCCAGGGCCGCTTCCACCGCCGGGCGCAGGCTGTCGAAGGGCAGCGGACGGGCGCGGTCCTGAAGGCGCTCGAACTGGTCGATCCAGTCCGGTGGGAACAGATCCACCCGGGTCGCCAGCACCTGGCCCAGCTTCACGTAGGTAGGCCCCATTTCCTCCAGGGCATGACGCAGGCGCTCGGCGGTGCCCATGCGCAGCATGCGGTGGTCGCCGCCGGCGCGCACCAGGCGGCCGGCCTGCTCCACCGGCGTCGCCAGCCCCAGCCGGCGCAGCATATCGGCGAAACCATACTTGAGAAGTACCGCCGCCAGTTGGTTGATACGGCGCAGATCGCGGCCGGTGTGCAGCAAATTCATGGTGTCAGGGTTCCTTGACGCCTTCCGCGGCCAGCAGCGCCTTCTTACGCGCCACGCCCCAGTGGTAGCCGCCCAGGCCACCGGCCCGGGGCACCACCCGGTGGCAGGGTACCAGCAAGGCGATGCGGTTGCTGCCCACGGCGCTGCCCACTGCCCGGGCCTGGCTACGGAGAGCATGGGCCAGCTCACCGTAGTGGCGGGTCTGGCCCGGGGGAATCTCCAGCAGGGCACGCCAGACCGCCCGCTGGAACGGCGTACCCACCAGGTGCAGCGGGGTGGCCG
Organism: Alloalcanivorax sp. C16-2; assembly: GCF_046507615.1. Taxonomy (NCBI): domain Bacteria; kingdom Pseudomonadati; phylum Pseudomonadota; class Gammaproteobacteria; order Oceanospirillales; family Alcanivoracaceae; genus Alloalcanivorax; species Alloalcanivorax sp. C16-2. The sequence goes on from NZ_JBKFTL010000003.1 coordinate 323,216, forward strand.
CTGGCGCCGCCAACAGGTTGGCGATGGCGCCTTGGTCGGCGGCCTCCAGGGAAGCCTTGGGGAAGCGCCGCGCCAGTTGCGCGCGGCCGTCATCGACGTCCTCGGCGAAACTCAGCATTACCAGCCCATGGGATGACCATGCCGCCACCATGCCGCCGTGCTCGGTGTCGGCGAAGGTCCAGGTCAGGACACCGCCGAAGCGGTCGTCCTCGGCGGCAACCCGGGCTGCCGGCAAGGCGCCCCGGACCGGTTCCGGCAGGCGCCGGCGCAGCCAGTCCTCCAGCGCTTCGGCAATGCGTTCCGGGCGATCCTCCGGCACGTAATGAAGGCCCCGGCCGCCGTCCACCACTTCCAGATCGGGCAGGCGCTGGGCCAGCCAGGCGACCCGGCTGCGGCCAAGCACCGCGCCGGGGTGAAAATGCAGCAGCAACATGGGCTGCGGCATGCCGGCCAGGCCCCGCTCGATCTCCTCGATGGCGCGGTGGGCCTCGGTGTCGCGGTCATTGATCGGCAGTTCGCCAGGAAACACGCGGATCGGATAGCGGCTGCGCGCATCCGGGAAGGGGGCGCGATAGGCGGCCATGACACTGCGGGGCAGTGGCCGGAAGGTGCTCAGGCGCAGTACCAGATCGACAAACAGGTTGTGCCGCTGCAGCAACCAGTAGGACAGGCGCTGGCGGCGAAACGCGAAGAACAACGGCCGTGCCGCCAGCGGGAATTCTTCCCAATCGAAGGTGAACGGGAAGGTTTCCATGAAGCACAGCCGCGCCACCCGGCGCGGTTCCTGCTGCGCCAGCCGGAAGCCGATGGGCCCGCCCCAGTCGTGCAGCACCAGGGTCACGTCGTTGAGGTCCAGGGCGGCGACGAATTCGCGGATGTAGTGGTAATGGGTCAGGAAGCGGTAATCCAGCTCCGGCTTGTCGCTGCGGCCAAAGCCGATCAGATCCGGCGCCACGCAGCGGTAACGGTCGCGCAGCGGCTTGATCACGTTGCGCCACAGGTAGCTGCTGGTGGGGTTGCCGTGCAGGAACAGCAGGGTGGGGCCCTGTCCGTCGTCGATGTAATGCAGGCGATGACCGTCTATGGTCTGGTAGCGCGAGGTGAACGGGTAGTCGGCGAATCCCATGCCATGCGTCCCGGCGGCTTTTCTGGCAAGATGCCACGGCCCCGATGACGACTGCAAGCGTGATGACCATGGCGAAACCCTTCGTGCGCAAGGACCTGGTGGAAGTAAAGGAAAGCCCGATCCATGGCCGTGGGCTGTTCGCCCGGGCAGCCATCCCCCGCGATACCGTGCTGGGCGTGCTCAAGACCAAGCCGGCCAGGGGTGACGGTCCCTATGTGCTGTGGCTGGACGACGAGGGCGAGGAGCGCTACCGGGTGCTCTGCGACCTGCGCTACATCAACCACGCCAAGAAGCCGAACGTGGCTTATTACGACGACCTCACCGTGGTGGCCCTGAAGAACATCAAGACGGGGCAGGAATTGCTGCACGATTACGGCGAGGACTGGAGCTGATCGCGATCCGGAATTGCCGTAGGAGCGATTTCAGTCGCGATCGCCTTCAGAACGGCACCGGTGAATGGAATTCGCTCCATAAACCGGTGATCGGATGGTTGAACGCCAGCGTCTCGGCGTGCAGCAGCAAGCGATCGCTGCGTCCCAGCACCTCCGCCGGCGCGTACAGGTCGCAGCCCAGAATCGGGTGGCCGATTTCCCGGCAATGAATGCGCAGTTGGTGGCTGCGGCCGGTGACCGGCATCAGCCGCAGGCGGGTGTGTTGCAGGTTTGGGGCGCGCTCCAGCACCCGCCAGCGGGTAAGCGCCGGCTTGCCGGTTTCGAAACACACCTTCTGCAGTGGCCGGTTGGGCCAGTCGGGGCACAGCGGCAGGTCGATCTCACCTTGCTCCTCGCCCACCAGCCCTTGCACCACCGCCTGATAGGCCTTGGCGATCCGGCGTTGCTGGAAAGCGCGGCTCAGGCCACTCTGCGCCGCCCGGGTCAGGGCAAATACCATCACTCCCGAGGTGTCCAGGTCCAGGCGGTGCACCAGACGCAGCTTCGGATCGCGCTGCTTGAGACGGGTGGTAACGCAATCCCGGTTTTCCGGAGCGCGGCCCGGCACGCTGAGCAGGAACGGCGGTTTATTCACCACCAGAATATGGTCGTCCCGGTACAGCTCGGTGACCGGTTCCCGGCATTCGGGCACGATGTAGCGCGCCGGCTGCTCGGCGCGGGTAGGGCGGCGCGGCCCGCCGCCCGAGTCCCGGTCACCGTCCCCAGACAATGTCGTGGACGTCCTGGTAGCGTTCCGCGAAGTGCACGGTCATGCCCTTCTTGAGATAGTCCGGCAATTCCTTGTAGTCCCGCTCGCAGGCCTTGGGCAGGATCAGCTCGCGGATGCCGACCCGGCGCGCGGCGATCACTTTTTCGCGGATGCCGCCCACCGCCAGCACCTGGCCGGTGAGGGTCAGCTCGCCGGTCATCGCCAGCTTGCGCGGCAGCCGCTTGCCGGTGGCCAGGGACACCAGGGCGGTGGCCATGGTGATGCCGGCGCTGGGGCCGTCCTTGGGCGTGGCCCCCTCCGGCACGTGCAGGTGCACGAAGGATTCATCGAACCAGTCGGCACTGCCGCCGAACCTGGGCAGGTGGCTGGCCACATAGCTGTAAGCGATTTCCGCCGATTCTCTCATCACATCGCCAAGCTGGCCGGTCTGCTTGAAGCCGCGCTGATGGGCGTGCACCTGGGTAGCCTCGATGGACAGGGTGGCGCCGCCCATGGCGGTCCAGGCCAGGCCGGTGACCACGCCGACTCCACGCTGGGTCTTCTCTTTCTGGAAATAGGGCTGCCCGAGAAACTCCTCCAGGTTCTTGCCGGTAACGCTCAGCTTCTTCTCGCCGGACAGCAGCCGCACCGCCGCCTTGCGGATGATCTTGTTGAGCTGCTTCTCCAGGTTGCGCACGCCGGCTTCCCGGGCGTAGCCCTCGGCGATTTCCTTGAGCGCGCTGTCGCTGATCTTCAGCTGGGCCGGTTTCACGCCGGCCCGTTCCAGCGCCCGGGGCCACAGGTGGTTGCGGGCGATGGCCACCTTTTCCTCGGTGATGTAGCCGCTCAGACGGATCACTTCCATGCGATCCAGCAGCGGGCCGGGGATCGAGTCCAGAGTGTTGGCGGTGCACACGAACAGGCAGTGGCTCAAGTCCAGGCGCTGATCCAGATAGTGGTCCAGGAAGTCCTGGTTCTGTTCCGGGTCGAGCACCTCCAGCAGCGCGGAGGCCGGGTCGCCCTGGAACGATTGTCCGAGCTTGTCGATCTCGTCGAGCATGATCACCGGGTTGCCGGTGCCGGCGTCCTTGAGCGCCTGGGTGAGCTTGCCGGGCAGGGCGCCGATATAGGTGCGGCGGTGACCCTTGATCTCGGCCTCGTCACGCATGCCGCCGAGACTCAGGCGGTAGAAGCGGCGGTCCAGAGCCTCGGCGATGGAGCGGCCAATACTGGTCTTGCCGACACCGGGCGGGCCCACCAACAGCAGGATCGAGCCTTTTACTTCGCCGCGCATGGCGCCCACGGCAAGAAATTCGATGATGCGGTCCTTCACGTCGGTGAGGCCACTGTGGTGTTCTTCCAGGGTGGCGCGGGCGTGGCCCAGGTCCAGGTTGTCCTCGGAGTAGACGCCCCAGGGCACGCTGGTCAGCCAGTCCAGATAGTTGCGGGTGACCGCGTATTCCGGCGAGCCGGATTCCAGCACGCTGAATTTGCGCAGCTCTTCCTCGAAGCGTTTCTTCACCGCCTCCGGCGGCTTCAGGGCTTCCATGCGCTCGCGGAACTCGTCCGCGTCGGCGGTGCGGTCGTCTTTCTCCAGGCCCAGCTCCCGCTGGATTACCTTGAGCTGCTCCTTGAGGAAGAACTCGCGCTGATGCTTGGTGATCTTTTCGTTGACCTCCTCACGCAGCTGGTTCTGCAACCGAGCTACTTCCACTTCTTTTTTCACCAGGGTGAGCACCCGCTCCATGCGCGCGCGCAGTGGCACGGTTTCCAGGATTTCCTGCAGTTCATCGCCACTGGCGCTGGTCAGGGAAGCGGCGAAGTCGGTAAGCGGCGACGGGTCCCGGGGGGAGAAGTTCTGCAGGTAGTGCTTGAGTCCCTCGTTATAGAGCGGATTGAGGGGCAGCAGCTCCTTGATGGTGTTGATGATCGCCATGGCGTAGGCGCGCAGGCCCTCATCCAGCTCGTCGCGGGATTCCGGGTAACTGACCTCGGCCATGAACGGGCGTTTGCGACTAAGGAAACCCTCCACGCGGAAGCGGGCCAGACCCTGGGCCACCACCTGGAGCTGGTTGTCCTCGCCGTTGACGGCGTGGATCTTCACCAGGCAGCCATATTGGGGGAACTGCTCCGGGTCAACGTCGTCCGGGTCGCGGTCGCCTACGTAGACCAGGCCGAGCGCATGGTGGGGCGTCTGGCCGACCCGTTCCAGGGTGGCGCGCCATTGCTCGGCGTCGAGCAGCAGTGGCTGCACCAGGCCGGGCATGAAGGGGCGCTCGCGTACCGGGATCAGATAAACCCGTTGCGGCAGGGTTTTATCGGGCAGCGCCAGAGCGCCTTGCGGGGTACCTTGTTCGATGGTGGTCTGATTATCGTCCTGACTCATTGACTCGACTCGCTGACAAGCATCACGGAAAACGAATGCATTAAAAGATGGCGCCGGCTATCACGTTTTCAATGGCTCATCGTGCTTGTCGTGGGCATGTAGGAGCGACTTCAGTCGCGATGCCGACGGCACGGGCATGATCGCGACTGAAGTCGCTCCTACAACCCTGCGGCCCCGCGAACGTCAGTCGCCTTCGACGATCAGCAGGTCGGCGCTCAGTGAGCGGGGCGTTTGCGTGCGGCGTTCCACCACCCGGGCGTTGAAGCGCGCTTCGCAACGCTCGGCCAGGGCATAGAAGGGGGAGCGGCCCGGGTCGGCGATGATGATCCGCTTCACGCCTTGACCCAGGGCCCGGCGGATCAGGTTGAACAGCACCGGCGTGAGTTCGTCCCAGAAGCAGATGTCGGCGCCGGTGATCACGTCCACGCCGGCCAGGCGCTGCTTGGTGAGGCGCTCGAAGCGGCAGCGCAGGGTCTCCACCTCAACCTTGTTGATGGCGGCGTGCAGCGCCAGGTAGGGGAAGACATCGGCGTCCGCGTCCACGGCGGTGACCCGGCAGCCCAGCCGCTTGGCGGCGAAAATCGACAGCGGGCCCCAGCCGCAGCCGATGTCCATGAGGTGCGTTTGAGGGCCCACTTCACCGCGCCGCTGCAGGCGGGTCAGCTCGTCCATGATCAGAAAGCTGGAGTTCCACACCTTGTTGCCGTGGATCGATGGCTCATGCTCGCGCTTGAGACGGCGCACTGCCCGGTGGCCGCTGCGCAGCAGGGTCAGGCCACGGGTCTGGACGGTGTGGGGCTCGCCGCGCTGAATGCGCGGAATCTCGAATTCGGGAAGGTCTTGGGTCATGGAAGCCGGCGCCTTGGAAAAGCAACGACATTAAGGGCGCCGGCGTCGGGGATCAAGGCTGGACGTTGTTCCAGAACTGGCGGAACGCCTCGGCGCTCTCCTCCGGGGCTTCCGCCATGGGTACATGGCCGACACCGTCGAGTACCACCGCTCGGGCGTCGGGCAGCTCCTGCTCGAACACACGGACGTTATCCAGGCTCAGCAAACGGTCCTCGCGGCCCCACAGAATCAGTGTCGGTGTCTTGACCCGCGGCAGCACGCCGCGCCCCTTGAGGCGCATGGCGGGGTCCAGGTTGATGTCCCGCCACACCTTCTCGGCGACATCGGCATTGGCGGCCTTTTCCTCGCCCATCAGGGTGATGGCGAAATCGGGGATGCCCACGGAGCGTTCCGAGGCCCAGTCCAGGGTGGTATGGAATTCCTCGGCGCTGTGCGGGATCAGCGGGTTGCGGTCGGCCTGTTCCTGGGCGTTGAGGAACTCGGCGGTTTGCAGGGTGAGGCCGGCGGAGTCCACCAGACCCAGTGACAGCAGGCGATCCGGCTGGCGGCGCGCCATCTCGATGGCGATGGCGCCGCCCATGGAGTTGCCGGCCACATGGAAGCGGTCCACGTCGAGGGTGTCGAGCAGGGTGAACAGGCGCTCCGCCTGGGTGCTGATGTCGTAATCCATGTCGGTGGTGCGCGGCGTGGTCTGCCCGTGGCCGGGCAGATCCGGGATCACCAGATAGTAATCACCTTCCACCTGGTTGGCGAAATGGATCCAGTTGCGGGCGTCGGCGCCGAAGCCGTGGATCAGCACCACCACGGGCGCGTCCCGGTCGCCGTTGCTGGTCAGTACATGCCAGTTCAGGCCATCCTTGGTTTCCACATGGCGATCGTCCAGGCCGGCACGCCATTTCTCGAACGCCATGCCCTGGTCGTAGGCCCAGTGGCGGGTGGTGTCGCAGCCGGCCAGAAGGGTCAGCGTGGCGACCAGAAAGATGGTGCGTAATACCATGGGGCGCTCCTTTATTATCCGTGATTGTCCCCCAGGAAAGGTCAGCGTAGTTGATCCGCCCCCCGGTTGGCAGCGCCGGAAAGGTCAAAAACGGTAAAGCGTGAAGAAGCGGTCGGGGAGGGGCTCAGCGGGTTTTCAGATTCCAGATACCGGCGCCGATGATCAGCAGAGTGCCAAGTACCGTGGACAGCACCAGGGTTTCGCCCCAGAACACCCAGCCCAGCAGCGCCGCCCACACCACGGCGGAATAATTGTAGACCCCCACCTGGCCCGGTCGGGCGATCTGGTAGGCATTGGTCATCGCGAACTGGCCGCCGATCGCTACCGCGCCGATGCCGAGCATCCACAGTGCCTCCTCGGCGTTGGGCCACTGACGCACGCGCAGCAGCAGCAGGGCGGAGAACAGGGTGGCGAACAGGGAGAAGTAGAACACCACCCGGTGCGGCGGCTCGCTGGCCGCCATGCGACGAATGCTGACCTTGGCGATGCTCATGATCATGGCGCCGGCCAGGGCCACCAGCATCACCGGGTCGACGGCGCCATGACCGGCCTGCAGGATCACGCCCACCCCCACGAAACCAATCAGAATCGCCAGCCAGGTATGGCCGCTGATGCGGTCACCCAGCCACAGCCAGGCCACCAGCGGCAGGAAGAAAGGTACCGTCATCTTCACCAGCACCGCCTCGGCCAGCGGAATATGGGCGATGGTATAGAAGAAGCAGAACATGGCGGACACGCCGGTGAAACCGCGAATGAAGTGCAGCCCCAGGTGTCCGGTACGCAGATCGCGGATGCCGCCACTGGCCACCAGGACCGGCATCAGCACCGCCAGGCCCAACAGGTTGCGACCGAACACGATGACCTCCACCGGCATGGTGTCGGACAGATGCTTGATCATCGCCGCCATCACCGCCAGCAGACCTTCACCCAGTACCAGCAGCAAAGCGCCCTTGATCGGCTGATCGGTGCCCTCGTGGTTCACCGGGCCGGCTGGCCTTTGCCGGGCAACTGAGGGAGGATGCGTGCTTGAGTGCTCATGCGCCATCTCGCGATAGGGGGCGGCATTCTAACGCCGGCACGCCGCCCTGACCATGGAGAACACCCGACATGCGCTGTTTCATCGGCCTGCCGGTCCCCGCCGAGCCGGGCGCCGCGCTGGGGCGCCTGCCCTTGCCGGCCCGGGCTCGGTCGGTAGCCGCCACGGACCTGCACCTGACTCTGGCCTTTCTTGGCGAACGGTCCGGCGGCTGGGCCCGGGCGCTGTGGCCGGCCCTGGCCGGCATCGCCGCCGCCACGCCGGCCTTCGACCTGACGCTGCCGGCGGTGGACGTGTTCCCCCGCGCCGGTGGTCGCGTCCTGGCGGCCCTGGCGGAACGGGACCCACGCCTGCTGGCCCTGCACGGAGCGGTTTGGCGAGTGCTGCGAGACGCGGGCGTGGCGGCAGAGACACGGCGCTTCCTGCCCCACGTGACCCTGGCGCGGCTGCCCGCGCCGACCGAGTCCAACCCGGTGCCGGGCCCCTGGACCCTGCCAGTGCGCGAAGTGATGTTCTACCAAAGCCCGCCGGAACAGGACGGCTATCGCGCTCTGGCGCGCTGGCCCACCGGCACGGATTGAAGGGGCACGACCGCGCCAGGCGCGGCGGGGCGGCGTTCCCGGAAGGGGGACCACGACGAGACGCGGCCCTGATGGAGAGACCGGCCCACGAACGCGCGGCCAAGCCAAACGGTCAGCCACAAAAAAGCCCGGCGCGAGGCCGGGCTTCCTGGGGTCGGATGATCGCGGCGATCAGCCTTCCTTGAGGGCGGTGGTGATGTCCACCACGGCACCCTTGCCATCGCCGAACAACATCAGGGTGTTGTCCTTGGCGAACAGCGGGTTGGGCAGGCCGGCAAAGCCCGGGCTCAAGGAGCGCTTCACCACCACCACGGTCTTGGCCTTGTCCACGTTGAGGATCGGCATGCCGTAAATCGGGCTGCCTTTGTCCTCGCGGGCCAGCGGGTTGGTCACGTCGTTGGCGCCGAGCACGATGGCCACGTCGGTCTGCTCGAAGGTCGGGTTGATCGCGTCCATGTCCTTGAGCTTGTCGTAGGGCACTTCCGCTTCCGCCAGCAGCACGTTCATATGGCCGGGCATACGGCCCGCCACCGGGTGAATCGCGTACTCCACCTCGCCACCATGGGCCTCGATGGTATCGGCCAGCTCGCGCACCGCGTGCTGGGCCTGCGCCATGGCCAGACCAAAGCCGGGCACGATCACCACGCGCTGAGCGGTTTCCAGCACCATGGCCACTTCCTCGGCGGAGGTGGACTTGATCTTACCCTCGTACACCTCGTCCTGATCCATCGCTTCGCCGGCCTCGGCCATCACGCCGAACAGCACGTTGGTGAGCGAGCGGTTCATGGCCTTGCACATGATCTGCGTGAGGATCAGACCGGAGGCGCCCACCAGGGAACCAGTGACGATCAGAGCGCTGTTGCCCATCACGAAACCGGCGGCGGACGCGGCGATACCGGAGTAAGAGTTGAGCAGCGCGATCACCACCGGCATGTCGGCGCCGCCAATCGGCAGCACCAGCAGCACGCCGAGGACGGCGGCGGCGATGGCCAGCGCCCAGAACACGAGCGGCGTGCCCGGGTTCATCACCAGGTAACCGATCGCCACCAGGGAGCCGATCAGGAGCAGCGCGTTGACCAGCTTCATGCCGGGGAAACCCATCGGTTTGCCGCCGATCAGTTCCTGCAGCTTGGCGAACGCCACGAAGGAGCCGGTCAGGGTGACGGCGCCGATCAGCACCGCCGCGCCGGTGGCGATGATGCCCACCACGTCCGGGTGCCCGCCGCGGAAGAACTCCGCCGCCGCCACCGCGAAGGACGCGCCGCCGCCGAAGCCGTTAAGCAGGGCCACCAACTGTGGCATGGCGGTCATCTGCACTTTCTTGGCCAGGATGGCGCCGATCACGCCGCCGACGATGACGCCGGCGATGATGATTTCATAGGTGACGATGTCGCGGTGCAGCAGGGTGACCACACAGGCCACGCCCATGCCGGCGGCCGCCAGCATGTTGCCGCGAACGGCGGTCTTCGGCTTGGTCAGGCCCTTGATGCCAAGAACGAAGAGAATGGCCGAGATCAGATAGGCGATATCAATCCAGTTATCGGAAATCTGCATGGGTTACTTCCTCTTGAACATCGCGAGCATGCGATTGGTGACCATGAAGCCGCCAATCACGTTGATGGTCGCCAGCACCACGGCAATGAAGCCGAGCACGTTGATCAGAAGACCCGCGTCGGAGCCGGCGGCGATCAGGGCGCCCACCAGGGTAATGCCGGAGATCGCGTTGGAGCCGGACATCAAGGGAGTGTGCAGGGTCGGCGGTACCTTGGTGATCAGTTCCACACCCAGGAAGATCGCCAGTACAAAGAGGGTAAGCTGTGCCACGAAGTCCATTACTTGTCCTCCTCGCCGTGGTCGCCTTCGGCGTCGTCGGACGCTTCCGGTTCGGCTTTCTTGAGTTCCGGCAGGCCCAGCATCTCGCGCAGCCGTGCCTGGGGCACGTCGCCGGCGTGGCTGATCACGGTGTCGGCCACGATCTGGTCCTCGAAATCGAGTTGCAGGTCGCCGTTGTCGTCGAGCAGCAGGTTGAGCAGGTTTTCCATGTTCTTGCCGAACATCTGGCTGGCATGGAACGGCACGGAGGAGGGCACGTTGGTGGGGCCGATGATCAGCACGCCGTTCTCCACCACGGTCTCGCCGGCCTGAGTGAGCTCACAGTTGCCACCGCGCTCCGCCGCCAGATCGACGATCACGGAACCGGGCTTCATCGCCTTGACCATGTCGGCGGTGACCAGGATCGGGCTCTTGGCGCCGGGAACGGCGGCGGTGGTGACCACCACGTCCATTTCCTTGATCACCTCGGTCATCAGTTCGCGCTGACGCTTGAGGAAGTCCTCGCCCTGGGCCTTGGCGTAGCCGCCGGAGCCTTCCGCCTCGCCGGTATCCAGGTCCAGTTCCACGGGCTTGGCGCCCACTGAAAGGATCTGTTCACGGGCCGCCGGACGCACGTCGTAGGCTTCCACGATGGCGCCGAGACGCTTGGCGGTGGCGCAGGCCTGCAAGCCGGCCACGCCGGCGCCCATCACGAACACCCGGGAGGCGTTCAGGGTGCCCGCGGCGGTCATGTTCATCGGGAACATGCGGTGCGAGGCGTTGGCCGCCAGCAGCACGCACTTGTAGCCGGCGATCATGGCCATGGAAGACAGCACGTCCATGGACTGGGCGCGCGTGATGCGCGGAATCAGTTCCAGGGCGATGCCGGTGACCTTATGGTCGGCCAGGGTTTGGGCGAATTGAGGATTGGCGAGTGGATCCGTCATGCCAATCAGGAACTGATCGGCTTTCAGGTTGTCCAGATCCTTATCGCCATTGGTCGTATTGCTACCCGGAGTCTGGACTTGCAGGATAGCCTGAGCGTTGGAAAAGACGTTGTCCCTGTCGACGAGCTTCGCGCCGGCGCTCTCGTACTCGCCGTCGGTAAAGCCAGCCGCCTCGCCGGCGCCGTGTTCGATCAGAATCTCGACGCCTTGCTTCTTCAAAAGTGCGCCGACGTTGGCGGGCGTAAGAGCCACCCGTTCCTCGCCGGGGCAGATTTCCTTGGGTACACCGATAATCACCTGCGTTACCCCCATCTTATGGTTCGTCAAACCGGTCCCGGATTTTTTTCCGGGACCTCGAAAAACGGCCGGTTTATTCAAACCGGCCGCCGAGCAGGCTGCTAACCTTATTGTGGAGTGACCAGCTTGGCAAACAAGAAATGTCTGTCCACTGGACGAACGGTCAATAATTGAGCGGAAAGATCACCGTTTTTTCTCAGTTTTGTTCAGTTTTTGATCAACAATGGCCCGGTCCGACGCTTCCCGCATATGCACGAACGGCTCCAGAATGGTGTTTCCGCGCACCTGTGCCTTGATCACATGTAAAAAGGTGTAAGCCCCCAGCAATTTCCGGAACAAAAAGATGAATTCCTTGGGCGGCACGTCGAAATGCACCGACAGGGCGGTGCGGCTGGCGCGGTTCATCACCCGGTTCGGCAGGTCGCTTTCGCCCCACAGATATTCACCCTTTTCATTGACCACCGAGGGCGGTGGCGGGAAGCGGTCCGGGTCCTGCAGGGCTTCGATGGCCTCGAAACACAGCGCCGCGAAATCATCCAGCAGGCGCCGGGGCACATCGCCGGACAAAAAGCCCAGGGCGCGCATCGCATCCACCAGGCGGTCGGTATCGTGATACCAGGCGGCGCGGATCATTTCCCGGCCGGGCCCCAGCACATCGTCATCGAAATCACGAATGGCGCCGAAATCGAGCAGCACGATCTGGTCGCGGCCATCCTCGCCGACCCGCATCAGGTAGTTGCCGAAGTTGGGGTCGGTCTGCATTTTGTCCCACTCGAACACCTCCCGACAGCACAGCTCCATGATCGCGCGGCCCAGGAAATTGCGCCGTTCCTGGCCAAGCTCGGTCACCGACGGGTCGCTGATGTGCACGCCTTCTTCGTAGGACAGGCAGAGAATGTTGTGAGTGGAGTAGTCGCCGAACACCTCCGGCACCACGAAGCGCGGATCGTCGAGCAGCGCCTGGCGGAAGTGTCGGGTGGTGTGTGCCTCAAGGTCGTAATCCACCTCGCGGCCAAGCATGGCGCGCACTTCATCGAGCCACTGGTTGAATTGCTCGGTGATCGGCACCAGCCGGCTCAGTTTCAACAGACGCACCAGGGCACGCATATCCGAGTCTATGGCGTCGGCGACGCCGGGGTACTGGATCTTGAGCACCAGTTGGCGACCGTCGCTTTTGCGCCGGGCCCGGTGTACCTGGCCCAGGCTGGCGGCCCCCAGGGGCTCCGGGTCCACGTCCAGCTCGCTGAGTTTGACGGTGCCCAGTTGCTGCTTGAGATGCTTCTCAACCGCCGGCCATTCCAGGGCGGTGGTGCTGTTCTCCAGGGTATGCAGGGCGGCGGTGACCTCCTCGGGCAGGAAGTGCTCGCCGAACAGCGCCATCATCTGGCCGATCTTGACCACCGAGCCTTTCAGCCGACCGAGTTCGTCGACCAGTTCCCGGGCTCGCTCGGACAAATTTTCCCGGCGCCGCGCCTCGCGCTTGTCGGCACTGCTGAACAGGCCGCCGGCGCTGGTGGTGGCGTAGCGCGCGCCGGCCAGGAAACCGGCCCGGGCCAGTGAGAAGCGGCGTTCCAGGGAGCCGGTCTTTACCCGTTTCACGGTTTTTCGTGCCATAGTGCCTCGCGCCAACGATGAACAGAGGGGACGGCGGGGTCCCGAACGCCCCCGCATTCTATCGTGGGATGCCTCGAATACCTACATGGGGATGGATATGCAGACCACCTGGATTCTGCTGCGTGGGCTGGTGCGCGAGCAGGCCCACTGGGAGGGGTTCGCCGAGCGCCTGGCCTCGGCGCTGGGCAGCGGCCACCGGGTGCTGCCCCTGGATCTGCCGGGTAACGGCGTGCTGCACCGGAAACGCAGCCCGGCGCGGGTGGCGGCCATGGTGGACGCCGCCCGGGATCAACTGGCCGGCCTTGGCGTGGAAGGGCCGGTGCGTCTGGTGGCGTTGTCGCTGGGCGGCATGGTGGCGGTGGAATGGCTGAAACGGTATCCACGGCAGGTGGCCGCCGCGGCGCTGATCAATTCCAGCGCGGCGCCGTTCAGCCCGTTCTGGCGGCGCCTGCGCCCTGGCAATTATGGACGGATTCTGTGCCAGGGATTGCTGAGCCGCGACCGGCTGGCCCGGGAGCGCATGATTCTGGATATCACCACCAACCACCTGTCGCCGCTGGAGCGGGACGCGGTGGCCCGGCGATTCCTGGCGGTGGATCGGGCACGACCGGTGTCCGCCGCCAATACCGTGCGCCAGCTGTGGGCGGCGGCCCGTTTCCGGGCGCCGGCGAGGCTGCCCGAGGGGCCTTCGGTGCTGGTGATCAACGGCGCCGGCGACCGACTGGTGCACCCGGACTGTTCCCGGGCCCTGGCGCGGGCCTGGGAGCGGCCTCTGGCGGTGCATCCGGACGCCGGCCATGACCTGTCCCTGGACGCACCGGCCTGGTTGACCGATACCCTGGTCCGCTGGGCGAATCCGCTGTCTTGACCGCGCCCGGGTGGCGCTCTAGCGTGTACAGAACCCGCCGGTTCTGAGCCGGCCCGGTATCAGGAGCACAATCATGGCCACGCCCACCGAACTGGCCCGCCTGCGGGCGGGCCCGAGCACGCCCCGGGAGCATATCTGGTTCGATCGCTATTCCCATTCCCGGTTGCAGAGCTGGCGCCGGGTCCAGGACCCGCTGGCGGACCGTTGTCTGGAATCGGTCCCGTTCCGTCGTCCTTCCGGTTTGCTGGAGGAGGTCGAGCGACGTGCCGGGGAGGAGGGCGGCGTCTACCGGGACTTCCTGGAGCATTGTTTCACGGTGCCGGGCTGGGTGGACTTCGAGGCCATGGAACTGGGCCGGCGCATGTATCGCCGTCACGGCGCCCTGCAGGGGCTGGTGTTGATGTGTTCCAGCCTGGTGGAGGGCTATGCCCACAACAAACCCTCCCAGGTACTGGTGGCCACCGGTCGTTTACAAAAGGATGTCTCCCGGCGCATCTACGAAACCGGTCAGATGCTGCACAACATCGCGGCTCCGGACGGCTTGCGCCCGGGAGGGCTTGGCCACCGCACGGTGATGGAAGTGCGGCTCCTGCATGCCGCGGTACGCCGTTTCCTGGCCGAACGCGGTGACTGGGACGAAGACCGCTACGATCTGCCCATCAACCAGGAGGACATGGCCGGCACGGTGCTGGAATTCGACTACATGGTGGTGCGTGGGCTCAAGCGCATGGGGCTGTACATCAGCCGTGAAGAGCACGAGGCGATGCATTACTTCTGGCGCTACGCGGGCTACCTGCTGGGCGTGGACGAAGCGCTGCTCACCACCAGTCTGGAGGAGCAGGAAGTGCTGGCGCTGCAGCTTACCTCTCACCTTTATGATCCCACCGGGGACAGCGAGGCGCTGGCCAAGGCGTTGCTGCGCGACATGAGCAACAAGCCACCGTTTCATCTTCCCTATGACGTGCTGGTGGCGGTAAGCCGGTATCTGATCGGCGACGCCATGGCCGATGATCTAAACCTGCACAGCCGGGTGTCCTCGGCGGCGGCGGTGCGTCTGACGCGCGCCGCGCTGGGCGCCGCCAGCCTTGGGCAGCGGCTGCTGCCGGACGCGGCCAAGCGGCGCCTGGAGGATTTCAATCACGGTCTGGGCCGGCGCACCCTCAAGGTGGGATTGGGGGGCGATCCGGCCCGCTGGGGGTTCAAGGCCCTGGCCTGATCCAGGGCCGGTTCTTCAGGAGTCCTTACACCGGTTTACAGGCCGGCTCCCTTGTCGGCGACCCGCTGTTCATGGAGCAGGCCCATCATGTCGGCCAGAATATGGCCGGTTTCGCGCAGATAGGGGTCCTCGTCCATGGGCTCCTCGTTGGCTTCCGGGTCGAGAGCACGCTGTTCCTCCAGTTTGCGCAGGTCTTCCATCTTGTCGATCGTGTCCTCGCCCCGGTATTCGCGCAGGCGGTTCTCGATGGCCAGGCGCTTGCCGTCGAAGTCCCGCTGCCAGGCCTGGCGCTGCTCGGCGTTGAGCGATAGCTCATGGCGCTCGTTGGCCTGGCGCAGCAGGTCGCGCAGTTTTTCCACGTACACGAATTCCGGGTTGTCCTGGATGCGCTTGTCGTGGCGCTCCCGCAACGCCGGCAGCAGCGGTACCAGGTCCTGGTAGCGCTGATAATCCGCCGGTTTGATCTCGTCCCATGGCATCGCGTTGGGCAGGCTGCTTTCACCCACCTCCTGCTTGTCGATCAGAGAGGGCATGTTCACATCCGGCACGATGCCCAGATTCTGGTTGCTGGAGCCGGATACCCGGTAGAACTTGGCATTGGTCATTTTCAGCTTGCCGTGGTTCAGATCCAGCAGGGTCTGCACGGTGCCCTTGCCGTAGGTCTGATCGCCGACAATCAAGGCGCGACCGTAGTCCTGCATGGCGCCGGCGAAGATCTCCGAGGCCGAGGCGCTGTAGCGGTTCACGAGAACCGCCATGGGGCCGGCGTAGAGCATGCCCGGATACTGATCGTTCTCGACGCTGACGCGGCCACCGGCCTCGCGCACCTGCACGGTGGGGCCACGATTGATGAACAGGCTGACCAGCTTATTCACCTCCAGCAACGAACCGCCGCCGTTGTTGCGCAGATCGATCACCAGGCCGTCCACGTTTTCCTTGCGCAGCTCCACCAGCAGCTCGGCCACGTCCCGGGTGGTGCTGGTGTAGTTGGGGTCGCCGCGATGGAAGGCATTGAAGTCCATGTAGAAGGCGGGAATCTCGATCACGCCCAGCTTGACGGTGTCGCCGTCATGCTGGAATTTGATCACTTCCTTCTTGGCGGCCTGTTCCTCCAGTACCACCTTGTTGCGGGTGATGGCGATGGTGCGGGTGTCGTGCTCGCTGGCGCTGCCGGCGGGGATCACTTCCAGGCGTACCTCGGAGCCCTTGGGCCCGCGGATCATGTCCACCACCTCGTCCAGGCGCATGCCGATCACGTTGATCATGTCGCCATCTTCCTGGCCCACCGCGACGATGCGGTCGGCGGGCTTGATCTGACCGTGCTTGGCGGCCGGGCCGCCGGGCACCAGGCGCACCACCTTGGTGTAGCCGTCCTCGTACTGCAGCACCGCGCCGATGCCTTCCAGGGAACGGCTCATGCTGATGTCGAAGTTCTCGGAATTGTGCGGGGTGAAGTAGTTGGTGTGCGGGTCGAAGGACTGCGCCAGCGCGTTCATATAGGTCTGGAACACATCCTCGGAAGTGTTCTGGCGCACCCGGTTGAGCTGGCTTTCGTAGCGGTTGGTGAGACGCTCCTGGATGGCCTCGTCCTCGGTGCCGTTGAGGCGCATGGAGAGCACCGCGTTCTTCAACTGGCGGCGCCAGATCTGGTCCAGGGCCGTGTCATTGGCGGCCCACTCCGCCTCGCTGCGGTCCACCAGCACTTCCTCGTCGCCGTCGAAGGACCAGTCGTCGAAACCGGCCTTGATGTCGTCGAGGATTTCCGTCAGGCGGGCCTCCAGGCGTGTCTGGAAGCGATTGAAAATGGTGTAGCCCGCTTCCAGTTCGCCGTCCTCGAGCTGGTCATCCAGCTTGTCGCGATAAACCTGGAAGTCGTCGATGTCCTGGCGGGTGAAGTACAGCCGATTGGGGTCCAGGTCCTTCAGGTATTGCTCCAGCACCCGGGCGGACAGCGCATCGTCGAATTTGAGCCGGCGGTAGTGCAGGTCGAGCCGGTCGACGATTTCCTCGGTGGCCTCGCGGTGCACGGCCTCGGGCTTGAGCGCCCCCTGGACCTCGGGGCCGGCTTTGAGGTCGCCGCCCACCTTGAGGGCGCCGCCCAGCAACAGGGCCGCGAGAAACACGCCTAACAGCTTTCGGAATACGGACATGGGCGAACTCGGTTGTGTTTGGATCAAAGGTTTTGCCCCAGTATAAGGGAATCGGCGGCCACGCACAGGGGGCCGCCCATAGGCAAGCGGCGGCGCCCGCGACATACTGTGGCCTTTGCCAGCCATGGGACCACGACGGCCGTGCATCGTTTATTCACCGGGTTTTTTCTGATCGGCATCCTCGGCGCGCTGGGGCAGCTTTTGAGCGGCGACCTGGAGGCGCCGGCGCGGGTGGTGGCGGCGTTGTGGCGCGCCGCCGACCTGGCGGTGGAGGTAAGCCTGGGCCTGATCGGCGTGCTGGCTCTGTGGAGCGGCCTGTTCCGGCTCGCCGAGGAAAGCCGCCTGGCCGATCGCCTGGCCGGCGCGGTACGCCCGCTGCTGGCGCGGCTGATGCCGTCGCTGCGCCGGGACCCGGCCGCCGGCGCGGCGGTGTCCATGAACCTGGCCGCCAACATGCTGGGCCTGGACAACGCGGCCACGCCCCTGGGGCTGAAGGCCATGGAGGCGTTGCAGGCCGACAATCCGCGACCGCGCCGAGCCACCGACAGCCAGATCATGTTTCTGGTGCTGAACACCTCGTCAGTGACACTGGTGCCGGTAACGGTACTGCTCTACCGCGCCCAGCAGGGCGCCGCCGACCCGGCGGCGGTGTACCTGCCCATGCTCATGGCGACCACCGTATCCACCTTCGTGGGCGTGGCGCTCACCGCCCGGGTGCAGCGGATACCGCTGCGCGATCCGTTGCTACTGGCGGTGACGGGGGGCTGGCTGGCTCTGCTCGGGTTGTTGGCCCTGGGCATCTGGCTGGCGCCGCCGGCGCTGGGCTCGACGCTGTCCGGTCTGCTTGGCAACGGCATTCTGCTGGCGGTGATCGCGGCCTTTTTCTGGGCCGCCTGGCGGGCCCGGGTGGACAGCTACGATTGCTTCGTGGAGGGGGCGAAGGAAGGCTTTCACCTGGCGGTGAAATTGATTCCGTATCTGGTGGCGATGCTTGCCGCCATCGCCATGCTGCGTGCCAGCGGTGCCCTGGAATTGTTTCTGGACGGTATCCGCCACGGCGTGGCGGCGCTGGGCTGGGACACCCGGTTCGTGGATGCCTTGCCGGTGGCTCTGCTTAAGCCGTTGAGTGGCTCCGGTGCGCGGGCGGCGATGCTGGACGTGATGCAGAGCCAGGGGGTGGATTCCCTGGCCGGCAAGATGGCGGCGGTGATGCAGGGCTCCACGGAGACCACCTTCTACGTGCTGGCGGTGTACTTCGGAAGCGTGGGAATTCGGGATATGCGGTACGCGCTTTGGTGTGGGTTGGGGGCGGATCTGGCCGGGTTGGTGGCGGCGATCGGGTTGAGTTATCTGTTTTTTGGTTGATCTTGTCGATGTTCTCCAGAGGGGGCTGCCACGAGACGGGCTGGTTCTCGATCGGGGCCGCGTGGCTTCGTTGACTCGGTTTTGTGGGGTTAGCGGGGAATGATTTCTCGGAAGGTGAGGTTGAGGCGGGGGGCGTTGACGCGGCGGCGGCGGGGCAGGGCGTGTTCGAAGTGGTGCTGGGTTTGCGGCGACATCACCAGCAGGTCGTCGTGGTGCAGGGTCAGGATGTGGGCTTGGCGGTGCTCGCCGTGGCGGCGGAAGGCGAAGTCGCGGCTGGCGCCGAGATTGTAGGAGAGCACCCAGGGCGTGGGGCCCAGTTCCGGTTCGTTATCGCGATGCCAGCCCATGGTGTCGTCGCCGTCGCGGTAGAGGTTGGCGAGCACGCCGTTGGGGGCGCGACCGGTAAGCTCGGTGAGGCGGTGACGCAGGGCGGCGAGGTGGTGCGGCCAGCCGTGGCCTTCGTGCACCAGGCCGGAGTAGCGGTAGCGCACGCCGGCGTCGGCCAGCCAGCAGGTGCGGCGCGGTACCGGGTGTTCACGGCCGAATACACGCACCGTGGGAGACTCCCAGGGCAATTCGTTACAAAGCGTGTGGAACAACGGCGTGGCCTGTTCGCCGAGAACCCCGGAGAAAAGCCACAACCGCGCGCCATGGCCCAGCTCCGTGGGAGCGGGCCAGGAGGGCGGGCGTGATAGGGTGGAGTTGACACTCATGACGCGCTGCTCTATCTAACCGCTGTCGATGTTCTCTGACCGTTTCGGGAGTCTAACATGCTGCACGTCTACGATATCGAGAATGGCGTTCTGCGCGAGCGCGACGTGGCCGATTTGACGCCCACGACTTCCGACGCGGCGAGTTGGATCGACATGGTCGATGCCACCGACGAGGAACGCGAGCAGGTGCAGCATTTGTTCCGCCAGGCGCTGCCGGCCTCCGACGATGTGGAGGAGATCGAATCCTCGGCGCGCTTCTTCCACGATGAGCACGGCCTGCACGTCCACTCCCTGTTCGTCTACCAGGCCGAGGGTCGCCACCGCACCGCTACCGTGGCGTTCGTGTTGCAACCCGGGCGCCTGCTCACCTTCCGCGACTCACGGCTGCCGGATTTCCGCCTGATGCGTCTGCGCGTGCGGCGTGGCTGGGTTCGGGTCCAGGAGCCGCTGGATATCCTGCTCAATATCCTTGAGCAGAAAACGGAGAACCTGGCGGACACCCTGGAGGACATTCACCGGGACCTGGAGGACGTCAGCTACCTGGTGCTGGAAGATGAGGAGGCGGAGCTGGAGGACGGCATCGAGAAGCTGGCCCACCTGGAGGACAGCAATGGCAAGGTGCGCCTGTGTTTGATGGACACCCAGCGTTCGATTTCATTCATTCAGCGTTACGTGCGCGCCGACAAGGACCGCCGCCGCACCTGTTCGGAAATCCAGCACGACCTGGATACCCTGATGTCCCACGCCACCTTCCTGTTCGAGAAGATCAACTTCCTGATGGATTCCACCCAGGGCTTCATCAACATCGAGCAGAACCAGATCATCAAGATTTTCTCGATCGCCGCCGTGGTGTTCCTGCCGCCGACCATGATCGCCAGCATCTACGGTATGAACTTCCAGGTGATGCCGGAGCTGCAGTTCAAGTTCGGCTATCCGATGGTGATCGGATTGATGATTCTGTCCGGCATCGCGCCCTATTGGTATTTCAAGCGTAAGGGTTGGTTATAGGGGCAGGTTGAAAGCTGCAACCGCCTTTCAGACCGACCATTTGCCTTGTTCGTGGCTGACGCGATCCTCGTCGCGCAACTTGATCAGATGGGCTTCCAGGGACAGGCAGGCAACGCCGTGCAGAAAGTCAGGCACGTCGGCGTAGACCCGGGTGACCAGCTCCTGCACCGTTACCGGGGTGGCATCCAGCGCTTCGAACACTTTTCGTTCCCGCTCCCGGCGATGGGCCAGGGTCTTGTCCACGGTGGTCATCGGTTCGGTAATCAGTTCGCCGTGGCCCGGTGCCATGGTATCGATGCGATAGTCGCGCAGCAGCGCCAGGGAGGCCATGTATTCGGCCATGGAGCCGGACGGCGGCGCGATTACCACGGTGGAGCCCTGGATCAGGTGGTCGCCGGTGAACAGCAGACGCTGATCGACCATAAGGTAGCACAGGTGGTTGCCGACATGGCCGGGGGTGGCGATCACTTCCAGCGGCACCCCGCCGCAGTCCAGCAGGTCGCCGTGGCTTAACAGCCGGGCCGGAGCCCAGCTCTCGTCCTGCAGCCCGTCATCGGGGACCGGCGGGCCGAGCATTTCCGCGCCGGTGGCCTCGGCCAGGGCCCGGGCGCCGGGGGAATGGTCCCGGTGCGTGTGGGTGACCAGAATGCGCTCGATGGGGCGTTCCAGTTGTTCCGCCGCGCGCAGCAGGGCGCGGGTATGCTCGGGGTCTTCCGGTCCCGGGTCGATGGCGGTGAGGGTCCGATCACCGAGCAGATAGCTGTTGGTGCCGGGCCCGGTCATCATTCCCGGGTTGCGGCCCAGGACCCGCCAGGCGTGGGGCGCGATGGGGGTGGCTTGACCAGGAATGAGCGCTGCCATGATCTCTCCTACAGCCGCTGCTGTGCTTCAGGGAGCCGGCATTGTGACCATTTCGTTTTCGCTTGGCCAGCCCTGAAAAATGGAACGCTAACGGCCATAAACCTCCACGCGCAGCACTCGCAGGCGCCAGCGATCCGCCTGGATGTCGGGTTCCGGGCGCGCCACCGACAGGTTCAGCGGGTAGCGGCCATTGGGCGGAATGTGCATGGACACCGTCTCCCGGCTCTCGTGGATTACCTCGCAGGCGGTGGCCGGCGGGCAGCGCAGCGCTTCCACCGCCAGTTGCACCCGCGCCACCGCATGCTCGCCCCGGTTGGCGATGTCGCCACTGAGCCGGTAGGTGGTTTCCGTGCGGTGCACCTGGGATACCTCGGCGATGACTGTCTCCGGGTCCGCCGGGGCGCGCCGCTCCTGATCGGTGAACAGGGTCGCCGCGCCAAACAGGGTGCCCGCCACCAGCACTCCGGCCAGAGCCAGGTAGAAGGGCCGGCGGCCCGCTTGCCAACTGCCCCACAGCAGCACTACCACCGCCACGGTGACGGTCAGAATCAACAGGAAACGCATCGTTAATCGTTACTCCCCGGTCTCGTGGGCGCCGTCGATCGGGCCCATGGGTTTCTTCTTTACGTGGTCTTCTTATAATCAGTGTCGCGTCATGTAAAGGAGAACACCATGCTGATCGTTGTGTCACCGGCGAAAACCCTGGATTACGAGTCGCCGCTGCCGTCCTTGCGCGCAACCCGACCGCGCCTGCTCGACGACAGCGCGGAACTGGTGGCGCGTGCCCGCCAGCTCTCGCCGGCGGACCTGGCCAGCCTGATGAAGGTCAGTGACAAGATCGCCCATCTTAACGTGGAACGGTTCGCGCAGTGGTCAACGCCGTTCGACAAGGACAATGCCCGACCCGCGATCTTCGCCTTCAAAGGCGACGTCTATACCGGGCTGGATATTGAACGCTTCGATGCCGATGACTTGCAGGCGGCGCAAAAGCGCCTGCGCATTCTCAGCGGTCTGTATGGCGTACTCCGCCCCCTGGACCTGATGCAGCCTTACCGTCTGGAGATGGGAACGCGGCTGGACAATGCCCGTGGCAAGGATCTCTACCAATTCTGGGGCGAGATCATCACCGACCAATTGATCAAGGATATGAAGGCCGCCGGCACCGACGTGCTGGTGAACCTGGCCTCCAACGAGTACTTCAAATCCGTGCACCCCAAGCGGCTGCCGGGGCCGGTGATCGAACCGGTGTTCCAGGACGAGAAAAACGGCAAGTACAAGGTGATCAGCTTTTATGCGAAAAAAGCCCGGGGCTTGATGGCCGCCTGGATTCTGCGCGAAGGCATCGACAAGCCGGCGGCTCTGAAGAAATTCCGGGAAGCAGGCTATCGTCACGACGCGGAAGCGTCCACCGACACCAGGCCGGTGTTCCGGCGTGAAGAGCAGTGAAGGTGGCCGGTGAGGGGGGATCGCGCCTGAAACGAATCGCGGCTGAAGCCGCTCCTACAGTGCCTGCTTCGCGGTAGGAGCGACTCCGGTCGCGATCAACGGAGAGCGTCAGCGCCAGTCGCTTTCGAAATCCTCGGGCTTGACCACCAGCACGTCGTTGCCGGTGCGGGTAAGCAGGGATTCGGCGGTGGCGCCAAGCAGCAGGCGCTCCACGGTATTGCGGCGCACCGTGCCGACCACCAGCAGATCCGCGCCTTCCTCTTCGCAGTAGTCGGTGAGGGTGCGGGTAACCGGACCTTCCAGCAGGGTGGTCCTGTCCTCCGGCAGGTTCTCGCGTTTGGCGAATTCGGCCAGCGCTTTTTCGTGGTACTCGCGGATGCTGTTGGCGCTGGCGGCGTATTCGGGCAGGGCTTCGCCGGCCACCAGCAGCAGGGTTTCGTCCGGGTGCTCAAGCACATGCACCGCTTCCAGTTCCCCGTGCAGTTGCTCGCTCCAATACCGGGCGGTGTGAATCACCGCGGCGTCAAGGCCGCCGGGCTTTTCTTCCGGTTCCACGGCGGCGGTGAAGCGCGGAGGCGTTCCCCAGGGCTGGGAATGCACGCACAGCACGGGGCAGGGCGCATGACGGATCAGCAGCCAGTCGCGGGGAGTGAACAGGTGGCGTTTGAGGGTGCCTTCCTCGCTGGTGTGAACCACCACCAGGGCGGGGGCGCATTCCACCACGGTGTCACGCAGGGCCGTTTCCGCGTCGCGGTGCGGCGCCACGCGTTTATTGACGGTGGTTTCTCCAGCGGTCAGCTCATCAATGCGCTTTTCCCATGCCTTGGCGATCTGGCGTTCGGCGCTTTCCCGGCGCGCATCGTCGAAGCCCACCGCGCGGCGCATCGCCGGGGAATCGCTGTTGATCGCCACGGTCAGTGGCAGGCCGGAGGCCCGGGACAGTTGTAGCGCTTTTTCCAGGGCCGGTTGCGGCGCTTTCAGGTCGCGGTCGAGGAAAACCAGAATGCCATTTTCGGAGCTCATAGTCGGTGTCCTTGCTAGCGGGAATCAAGCGTCCTGCACGGAATCCAGGCGACCGGTGCCGCACAGGGCCGGGCGATCAAGAATTTCTACCTCGCGGCCATCCACCCAGAGCAGGTTCTGCTGCTGAAAGCGGGTAAAGATACGGCTCACGGTTTCCACCGCCAGGCCCAGATAGTTGGCGATGTCGTAGCGGGACATGGGCAGGCGGAAGCGTTTGTTGCTGAGCCCGCGACGTTGTTGCCGGGTGGCCAGGGAGAGCAGCAACGAGGCCACGCGGTCGTCGGCGCTCTTCTTGCTGAGCAGCATGTGCAATTCCCGGTCGGCACGGATTTCCTTGCTCATCAGACCGAAGAAATGATGCTGCAGGCTGGGAATCTTGTGCGACAGATCCTCCAGGCGGTGGAAAGGGATCTCGCACACCGTTGAGGTCTCCAACGCCTTGGCGTTGGACAGGTGGCGGGCGGTGCTGATGCCGTCCATGCCGAGAATCTCACCGGGCAGATAAAAACCAGTCACCTGCTCCTCGCCTTCATCGGAAAGCACGTAGGTCTTCAGTGCTCCGGAGCGAACCGCGTAAACGGAATGAAAATCGTCGGCGGCGCGGAACAGGTGCTCACCACGTTTCAGTGGTCGTCCGCGCTGGATGATCTGGTCGAGCTGGTCGAGCTGGGCGGGAGCCACGGCCAGGGGGAGACAGATCGGGCTCAGGCTGCAGTCGTTGCAAGAAACGGTGCGCGGCATGATGCCCCCTTGTTGGCTGCGTATGGAAGAAGATAACTCAGTGGTTATCAATGTTGCTGCGTACGACATTATAGAAGGCCCCATGGGCTGAACAAGTGTCGGTGGCCACAAAAACGGGCCAACCTCAGATGATGCGGCTGAAACGCTCTCCCTGGCTGGCGACGGCGAAGCGGTCGAAGGGCTGGACCAGGGCGCGTGCCACCAGCCGACCGGCTTCGGTGATCACCAGGTCACTGCCTTCCATGGCAAGCAGGCCCAGGCTTTCGAATTCACCGAGTTGCTCGAGGCTGTCGGCGAAGTAATCGGTGAAATCCACGCCCCAGTTTTCCCGGAACGCGGCCAGATCAAGACGCAGATCACACAGCAGCCCCATGATCACCGAGCGGCGTAGCCGGTCATCGCGATTCAGCCGATAGCCGCGCTCCAGCGGCCAGCGGCCAGCGGCCACGGCCTGTTCCCAATCCTCAAGACGTTTCGGCGCCTGGGCGTATACATCGCCCAGATCGCTGATGCTGCTGACGCCGAACCCGAGCAGGTCGGCGTCACCATGCAGGGTGTAACCCTGGAAGTTGCGGTGCAGCCGCCCCTGACGCCGGGCCACCGCCATCTCATCATCGGGCAGGGCGAAGTGATCCATGCCGATCAGTTCGTAGCCGGCCTGCTGCAGCATCTCGCCGGCGCGCACCTGCATCGCCAGTTTTTCGGTCGGGCTAGGCAGGGTCCGTTCGGCGATCTGGCGCTGAATCTTGAAACGGGCGGGAAGGTGCGCGTAGTTGTACAGGGAGATGCGGTTGGGACGCAGCTCCACCAGTTGTTCCAGGGACCGCGCCAGGCTCGATTCGCTCTGCCAGGGCAGACCGTAGATCATGTCCGCGTTGAGGGAATGGAAGCCGAAATCGGCGGCGTCGTCGAATACGCGCCGGATCATGTCCAGCGGCTGGACCCGGTTGACGGCCTGCTGCACACGCGGGTCCAGGTCCTGAACGCCCAGGCTCAGCCGGTTGAAGCCAAGCCCGCGAATCAGCCCCAGGCGGGAGCGGTCCACGGTACGCGGGTCGATCTCCATGGCGTAGTCGCCGCGGTCATCCTCCAGCAGGCGGAAGTAGCGGGCCAGGTCATAGACCAGCTCGGTGATCTGGGCGTCGTTGAGGAAGGTGGGAGTGCCGCCGCCCCAATGCATCTGCACTACCGGCCGTTGCGGTGACACCATGGCCGCCTTGCGCCGCAGTTCGCTTTTCAAGTGGGCGAGATAGTCCACGGCCCGGCGCCGGTTGGCGGTGACGATGCGGTTGCAGGCGCAGTAGTAGCACACCGTGGCGCAGAACGGGATGTGGCAATACAGGGAGAGGTCGCGGCGCTCCCGGTTCCCCGCTTCCACGGCGGCTTCCACGTCGGCGAACCGCAATTCCTCATGGAATTGGGTGGCCGGCGGGTAGGAGGTATAGCGGGCCCCGGGCCCGCCAAAGCGGCGAATGAGATCCGGGTTCCATGTGGTCATGGGCGATGCTCCAGGTAACAGGCGATGCCATCATGCCTGTCCCGGTGCGAACCGTTTTGATGTGCATCAAAGGAAGGTTGGAACGGAAACGTCGCCGCAAAAGGGCAGTGGCAGAGCACCGGCATGCAGCCACAACCCCTGGGCCAGGAACCACAATGCCAGCCCCAGGGTGGCGACCCCGGCGACTCGCCGCGCCGCCGGGCCGCGCAGACGCCGCAGCTGGCCACCGGCGACGCCGGCGGCGGCCACCGGGGCCACCGTGATGGCGCCGAACACCAGCATCACCAGGGCACCGCCTCCGGCGCCGCCGCTGGTGGCGGCCAGCAGCAGCGCCGAGTAGACCAGGCCGCAGGGCAGCAGCCCCCAGAGCATGCCGAGCGCCAGTGCCTTGTATGGGCGGTCCACGGGAATCAGCGCCGAGCGTGCCGGTTTCAGCCAGCGCCACAGGGCGGCGCCGGGGCGCTCCAGGGCACGCAGCGCGGCGCCGTTGCCGAGGAAATGCCAGGCCAGCAGGACCATCAGCAGGCCGGAGAACAGCGCCGGCCAGGCCGGGCCACCGGCGGGAAGCAGGTTGAGAAGACGGCCGCCCAGGGCACCGGCCAGGGCGCCCAGCAGGGTATAGCCACTGACCCGGCCCAGGGCGAACAACAACTGCCAGGCCCACAGGCGGCCGCCACGGCGCCGTGGCTCCGGGATCGCGAAGGTGAGCGCGGCGCCGATGCCGCCGCACATGCCCACGCAATGCACCATGCCGGCCAGGGCCAGCAGCGCGGCGCCGCCGATCAGGGGCAGCAGCGCTTCAATCATGGTCGCGGTCCTCGAACACGATGCGCCAGGCCTCGTGGTCCAGGTCTTCGAACTGACCCCGGCGGATGGCCCAGAACAGTGCCCAGATCGCCAGGGCCAGAAACAGCAGCGCCAGGGGAATCAGGAGAATGATGATGGCCATCGTGCCAGCCTCGCCGCGTTGAAGGTAACCAGAAGGGAACTGGCGGACATGCCCAGCGCCGCCGCCCAGGGCGGAATCCAGCCGGCCATGGCCAGCGGTACCGCGAGCAGATTGTAGCCCAGCGCCCAGCCAAGATTCTGATGAATGCGCCGCCGCGCGCGCCGGGCCAGGTCCGGCAGGGCCGCCAGGGCATCGAGCCGGGAATGCAGCAGGTACAGCCCCGCCGCCCGCCGCGCCAGGCTGGTGGCGTTGGCCGTGGCCACGGACACCGAGGCCTCGAGCAGGGCGGGCGCGTCGTTGATGCCGTCGCCGACCATCATCTGCGGACCCTCCGCGCGGCTCAGTTCGCGCAGCCAGGCGGCCTTGTCGTCCGGGGTCTGGCGCGCCCGGTGGGCGTCCAGTTCCAGGGTGCGGGCCAGGGCCGCCACCGGCGCTTCGCTGTCACCGCTGGCCAGCCGCAGGCGCCAGCCGCGAGCGCGTAGCGCGGCGGCCACCGGCACTGCCTCCGAGCGTACCCGGTCGCGCAGAAACAGCCGCAGGCGGGGCACGCCGTCCTCGCTGAGCATCAGCGTGGTGGCGGCGCAGGGCCCGGGGCCGTCCACCGGCGCCGGGCCGATTTCCCAGCGATGCCCGTGGCGCTGGCCTTCCGCGCCGTCGGCGCGTACGCGGATGTCGGTCACCGACCGGTCCGGGGCCAGCCCGTCGAAGGCCCGCGCCAGCGGGTGCGGGTGCCCCTGTTCCAGAGCGGCGGCAATGGCCAGCAGGGGCGCGTTGTCATCCGCTCCGGTGGCGCCGTCCGGGCGCTGGGAGCCGACCAGTTCGAAACAGCCTTCGGTAAGGGTGCCGGTCTTGTCGAACAGCACCCCGCGTACTTCGTTGAGGGCCAGCAGTTGGGAGGGCGAGGCGATCAGAACGCCCTCCTTGAGGGCGGCACTGAGGCTGGCGGAGACGGTTAGCGGTACGGCCAGTGCCAGAGCGCAGGGGCAGGTCACCACCAGTACCGCCAGGGTATGTTCGAAGGCCAGGGCCGGGCCGGCGGACCAGTGCAGGGCCAGGGTGATGGCGGCCAGCACCAGCACGCCCAGGGTGAACAGTGGGCCGACCCGGCCCCAGTCGCGCACCAGCGGCAGGCGCTCCTCCTCGGCCCGGGCCACCTGCTCGCCGATCCGCGCCACCAGACTTTCCGCCACCGGCGCCGCCGCGTCCAGGGTCAGGTCGCCCTCCAGTACCCGGGCGCCAGCCCGTACCATGGCGCCGGCGCTCACCGCCACCGGCAGCGGCTCGCCGGTGAGCGCGCTTTCCGCCACCCGGGCCTCACCATCCACCACGGCACCGTCCACCGGCACGGTTTCGCCCTGGGCCAGCCGCAGCCGGTCGCCGGCGCGTACCTGGCGGCTCGCCACCCAGGTCTCGCGGTCGCCGTCGAGGCGCCGCACCACCAGCGGCAGGGCGTCGCGAAGGCGTCGCCAGGCGGCCCGCACCCGGTGCCGCTGGCGTTGTTCCAGCCAGCGGCTGAGCAGCAGGAAAAACACGAACATGGCGGCGGAATCGAAATACACATGGCTGCCGCCCAGGGCCATGTTCACCAGGGAACCGGCCCAGGCCAGCCCCAGCGCCAGGGCCACCGGCAGGTCCATGCCCGGACGGCCGGCGCGCAGGCCGCGCCAGGCGCCTTGAAAGAACGGCCAGCCCGCGTAGAACACCACCGGCGTGGCGACCAGGAAGCTGGCGATGCGGAACACCCAGGCATAAACCTCGTCACCGCCTTCGAAGGCACCCAGATACAGCGCGGCGGAATACATCATCGCCTGCATGGCACCCAGGCCGGCCAGGGCCAGCCGACCGAGCAGCCGGCGCGCCTCGCGGCGCTGGCCGGCTTCAGCGGCCGGGTCGCCGGGCAGGGTCACGCCGTAGCCCAGCTTGAGCAGCCTTTCGGCCACCGCGCGCGGGGCTTCGGGGCGGTCGTGGACCAGGGTCAGGGTCATGGCGGCCAGATTGGTGCGCACCGAGACCACCCCGGGGATGTCGCTGGCGGCTTTCTCGATCAGCCAGCAACAGGCGGCACAGGTAAGGCCGGACAGGGCCAGGGTGAGACGCTCGCCAGCCGGGTCCGGCTGGCGGTGGGCGGCGAGCAGTTCCGGCACGTCGAACAGCGCCAGCGCGCGGTCACGTTCATCGCCGTCCGGCGCGGCGCCGCCGTCGGCGCCGCGCAGGCGATAATAATCATCCAGGCCGAGATCATGGATCAGGGCCATGGCGGCGGCGCAACCGGGGCAGCAGGCGGGGCGTTGGTCGACGTCGCCAAGCGCCAGAAACGGCGGGGTGGGGGCCACCTCGCCGCAATGCGCGCACAGTACGGTCACCGAGGCGCCTCCACGGCGCCCAGGCTCGCTCCATCGGGGCCCAGACGCAGCCGGTGGTAGAGGCGCCAGGCACCGTCCGGCGGCGCCAGGGTGACGTTCCATTCGCCGCCTTCGGGCAGAGCACCGTCGGCTTCATAGCGGCCTGCGCCGAGATGGCGCAGCTCCAGGTCACGGTCCCGGTCGGCGAAGGCCGGGTGGCGCAGCTTCAGCGTCAGCCGCTCCGGCCAGGGCACGGCGATGGCGCTGCGCATCAGCACCCGACCGTCGCTGTCCAGGCTGGCCGCGAGGCCCAGGCGGGCGGCGCGGTTTTCCGCCTCCAGGGACCGGTTGATGGCCTTGCCGTCACGGTACCAGTTATCGTCCACCGTACTGTCGGCGTAGGTGATGGCGATGGCCAGCGTCACCAGGCCACCGACGATCGCCGAGGCGGGCAGGGCGATCACCAGCCATACCAGCGGGTGCCGGTACCAGGGCGCCTCAGGAGCGCGGGGCGATAAAGCGGGATTCATGAGCCATCTCCATGTCGGGGGCGTCAGCATCGGCGCCTTGAACGGCGCGTACGTGGAAACGGATATCGGCGGATTGCACCGTGCCGGCGTAGGGATCGGCGCTCACCGTGACCGGCAGGCTGCGGTGCTCGCCGGGCCGCAGGGTGAAGTCGCGCGGACCGTTCACCAGGGTCAGGCCATCCGGGCCTTCCAGGGTCAGTTGGTAGCTGTGCGGGCTCTGATCCTTATTGAGGATCTCCAACCGGTAGCTGTTCTCGATGGTGCCGCTGCCGGTGACCCGATAGAGCTGGTTGCGGTCACGCAGTACGTCCACCTGCAGGGGCACCCGGGTCACCAGGCTGCCGGCGAACAGACCCACCAGGATCAGAATCACCGCGCCGTAGCCGAGCAGGCGCGGGCGCAACAGATGGGTATGGCGACCGTTGAGGGCGTTTTCCGTGGTATAGCGGATCAGTCCCGTGGGCCGATGGATACGCTCCATGACCTGATCACAGGCGTCGATGCAGGCGGCGCAGGTGACACATTCGTACTGCAGGCCGTCGCGGATGTCGATGCCGGTGGGGCAGACCTGCACGCACAGGCCGCAGTCCACGCAGTCACCGGCGGGCTCCTCGGCCTGCTTGCGGGCGCCACGCCGGCGCGGTTCGCCGCGCGCCTGGTCGTAGCTGACGATCAGGGTGTCGCGGTCGAACATCACGCTCTGAAAGCGCGCATAGGGGCACATGTAAAGGCACACCTGCTCACGCATGAAACCGGCGTTGCCATAGGTGGCGAAGGTGAAAAAGCCGATCCAGAACAGCGCCCAGCCGCCCACCTGGAAGGTGAAGAAGTCGGGCACCAGTTCGCGGATCGGCGCGAAATAACCCACGAAGGTAAGACCGGTGGCCAGCGCCAGCGCCAGCCACAGGGCGTGCTTGGCGAAGCGGCGCGCTATCTTGTCGAGGCTCAATGGCGCTTTATCCAGCTTGATGCGCTGGTGCCGGTCGCCTTCGAAGAACTGCTCGATGGCCATGAACCAGCGGGTCCAGGCGGTCTGCGGGCAGACATAGCCGCAATACACCCGGCCGGCGAACACGGTCACGAAGAACAGGGCCAGGGCGGAGATGATCAGCGCCCAGGCCAGGAACAGGAAATCCTGGGGCCAGAAGGTCAGCCCGAAGATGTGAAAACGGCGCTCCGGCAGGTCGAAGAGAATCGCCTGCCGGCCGTTCCAGGTCAGCCAGGGAAGCACCAGATAGAGCGCCACCACCACCCGTACACTGGCGTCGCGCAGACGCTGGTAATGACCCTTCACATCCTTGATCTGGATGCGCTGGCGCTTGGCGTAGAGCCCGCTGGCTTCGGGGTCGGGATGGGATTGCTCCACCGGGATACGGCGACCTGCGTTCATGGATTACTCCTCGTCGTTGCGCGACAAACCGTAGACATAGGCGGCGAGCACATGCAGTCGCTCGTCGGACAACACGCCTTCGTGCTTGGGCATGTGGCTGTTGCGGCCCTGGCGGATGGTGGTCTCGATATCCTCCAGTCGCGCGCCGTGCAACCAGATACCGTCGGTCAGGTTGGGGGCGCCGAGAGCATGGTTGCCGGTGGCGTCCTGACCATGGCAAGCGGCGCACACGGCGAACTTGGGCTTGGCCCGCTCCACCGCGGCGGCGACCTGCGGGTCGCTGGTCATGTCCGGCCGGCTCAGGCTTTGTACATACAGAGCCATATCGCGCACCGCCTCGTCGGTACCGCCGATGGCGGCGGCCATGGGCGGCATCATGCCGTTACGCCCGTTGGTGATGCTGGTAAGGATGGCGTCGGCGCTGCCGCCGTAGAGCCAGTCGTCGTCGGTCAGGTTCGGGTAGCCCTTGGCGCCGCGCGCGTCGGAGCCGTGGCAGATGGCGCAGTTGTTGGCGAACAGGCGTCCACCCACGTCGCGGGCTTCCGGGTACTGATGAAGCTCATCCACCGGAACCTTGGCGAACTGTTCGAACAGCGGCTCGGTGCGTTTTTCCACCAGCGCCACCTCCTGTTCCCACTGGGTCACGCTGCTCCAGTTGAGCAGACCGCCGAAACGGCCCAGCCCCGGGTAGAGCACCAGATAGACCACCGAGAAGATCAGCGTGCCGACGAACAGGAACAACCACCAGCGCGGCAGCGGCTGGTTACGCTCCTGGATGCCGTCGAAGCTGTGGCCGGTGGTCTCGTTTCGCGCTTCCTCCGGCGTCATCTTCAGATTGACCAGCAGCAGGATGGCGCAACCCACCAGGTTCAATACCACGATGGCGATGATGTAAACGCTCCAGAACTGGCTCATCAGTGGTCTCCCTCACGGTGGTCATGCTCGCTCCGGCGCACCGGGCCGAGCGGGTCGGTGTTCAGCGGAATTTCGCCCAGGCGCTGGTAGTCGCGCTTACGCGAGGGGCGGTAGACCCAGGCCACCAGGGCCAGAAAGGCGACAAAGAAAATCACCGTCAGTAAGGCGTGGTAGTTCATCAGCGTTCCTCCCGCCGGGCCTGGCCCAGGGACAGCAGATAGGCGACCACCGCGTCTTCCTCGGTGGCATCGGCCCATTCGCCGCGTACTTTCTGCATCTGTTCGTCGATGTCCTGGTCGCTATAGGGCACGCCGAACTGGTTCTTGAACACCTTCAGGGTGCGTTCCATGTGCGACCAGTCCACCGTGTTCTCCGCCAGCCACGGGTAGGCGGGCATATTGGACTCGGGCACCACCTGGCGCGGATCGCGCAGGTGCTCACGGTGCCACTGCTCGGTGATCGGCCGCAGGCCAACCCGGTCAAGGTCTGGACCAGTACGCTTGGAGCCCCACAGGAAGGGGTGCTCCCAGACGTCCTCGCCAGCCACGCTGTAGGGGCCGAAGCGCTCGGTCTCGGCGCGCAGCGGCCGCACCATCTGGGTGTGGCAGACGTGGCAGCCTTCGCGGATATAGACGTCGCGCCCGGCCATTTCCAGCGCCGTGTAAGGCCGCAGGGTGGCCATCGGCTCGGTGGTTGCTTTTTGCCAGAACAGCGGCACGATTTCCGCCAGACCGCCGAAGCTGACCGCCACCAGGGTGAGCACGATCATCAGGCCCACGTTCTTTTCGATTACCGAATGATAGTTGGCCATTGTTACGCCTCCGCCCCGACCAGATTGAGTTCACCTTCGTCGCTGCGCGTGCCGCGGATGGTCTTCCAGACGTTCACCGCCATCAGGATCATGCCGGCCAGGAAGATCACGCCGCCGATCAGGCGCACGATGTAGAAGGGCTGCCGCTCGGCCAGTTCCTGGACGAAGTTGTAGGTGAGGGTGCCGTCCTCGTTGACCGCGCGCCACATCAGGCCCTGCATGATGCCGGACACCCACATGGCGGCGATGTAGAGCACCGTGCCGATGGTGGAGAGCCAGAAGTGGGCGTTGATCCAGCGGACCGAGTACATGCGCTGGCGGTTGAACAGGCGCGGCACCATCACGTAGATGGAGCCCATGGTGATCATGGCAACCCAGCCGAGGGCGCCGGAGTGCACGTGGCCGATGGTCCAGTCGGTGTTGTGGCTCAGGGCGTTGACGGTCTTGATCGACATCATCGGCCCCTCGAAGGTGCTCATGCCGTAGAACGACAGCGCCACGATCAGGAAACGGATGATCGGGTCGGTACGCAATTTATGCCACGCACCGGAGAGCGTCATGATGCCGTTGATCATGCCGCCCCAGCTGGGCGCCAGCAGCACGATGGAGAACACCATGCCCACGGACTGCGCCCAGTCCGGCAGGCTGGAATAGTGCAGGTGGTGGGGGCCGGCCCACATGTACACGGCGATCAGCGCCCAGAAGTGGACGATGGACAACCGGTAGGAGTAGATCGGCCGCTGTGCCTGGATCGGCACGTAGTAGTACATCATGCCCAGGAAGCCGGCGGTCAGGAAGAAGCCCACCGCGTTGTGTCCGTACCACCATTGCACCATGGCGTCGATGGCGCCGCTGTAGGCGGAGTAGGACTTGGTCAGCGAGATCGGCACCGCGGCGCTGTTGACGATATGCAACAAGGCGACGGCGATGATGAAGGCGCCGTAGAACCAGTTGGCGACATAGATGTGGCTGGTGCGGCGCTTACCGATGGTGGCGAAGAACACCAGGGCATAGGCCACCCACACCACCGCCAGCAGAATGTCGATGGGCCATTCCAGCTCGGCGTACTCCTTGGCGCTGGTGAAGCCCAGCGGCAGGGAGATGGCGGCCAGGACGATCACCGCCTGGTACCCCCAGAACACGAAACTGGCCAGGCGCGGTAACGCCAGGCTGGTTTCGCAGGTACGCTGCACCACGTACAGCGACGTGCCGATCAAGGCACTCCCCCCAAAGGCGAAAATCACCGCGTTGGTGTGCAGCGGCCGCAGGCGGCCGAAGGTCAACCAGGGAATTTCCAGGTTGAGAGCGGGCCAGGCAAGCTGGGCGGCGATCCACACCCCGACCAGCATACCCACCACCCCCCAGATCACGGTGGCGACCGTGAATTGCCGCACCACCTTGTAGTGGTAGGCAGGCGTCAAAGCGGTGTCTTGCATGATGTTTCCCTTCTGATGAGCGGCCCGGACGGGCCCGATCAAGGCGGGTGAACGTTAACAGCGGGGGGGCTTGGAACCGTTGACATGGGTCAAGAGGGGAGGCGGCGAACACCGGGATTTTGCCGGTTGCCAAAGGTGGTTATAATGTGTACACCATAAACCGAAGGAGGCGGACCAGCCCATGCCCAAGCGCGATAAACCCCATACCCCGGCCGAACACGGCTATGAATTTTCCGAGCAAGTGGGGCATCTGCTGCGTCGGGCCTATCAGCGGCACACCGCCATCTTCCAGCGCCATAGCTGCGACAAACAGCTCACCGCCATCCAGTTCGTGACGCTGTGTACGCTGGTGGAACGGGGGGCCTGCTCACTGACCGACATCGTCCAGGCGACGGCCATTGACCCGGCCACGGTGCGCGGCGTGATCAAGCGGCTCAAGGCCAGGGACTGGATCGCGCTGTCCACCTGCGCCCAGGATCAGCGCAAGGTGATGGTGAATATCACCCAGCAGGGGGAGGATCTGGTGGAAGAAATGATACCGGCGGCGCAGCGTATCTCGGATCTGACCATGGAAAATCTGAACCCCGCCGAGCGGGTGGCCCTGCTGCACCTTCTGGCGAAGATGAGCGGGGCCCCCGACGACGATTAACGCCGGTAGGTGCGGCGCAGGTCGTCGCGCAGACGCACGAACCAGGGTGCCACCAGGGGCAGCAGGATGGCGCCCAGGGACATCAGCAGCAGGGTCAGGGCGATCGGACTGTTGATGAACACGTCCCAGGAGCCACGGCCCAGGATCAGGCTGCGGCGCAGGTTTTCCTCCAACAGCGGGCCGAGGATCAACCCGAAGGCCAGCGGCGCGGCCGGTAGCCGGAACAGGTTGAGCAGGTAGCCGATCAGGCCGAACGCCAGCATTACATAGACATCGGACATGGTGTTGCGGATCGCGAACGAACCGACCACGCACAACACCGCGATCACCACCAGCAGGATGTGGGAGGGAATGCGGGTCACCCAGGCCACCCAGCGCATCAGCAGCAGACCGATCACCAGGGTCAGGATCAACGCCAGGAAGAACGAGGAGTAGACGCCGGACACGAACTCCGGATTGTTGGCGAACAGCCCGGGGCCGGGACGCAGGCCGTGGATCAGCAGCGAACCCATGAGTACGGCGGTGATGGCGTCCCCGGGGATACCCAGGGTCATCATCGGGATCAGGGTGCCGCCGATGCTTGAACTGTTGGCCGATTCCGGCGCTACCACGCCCTCGGTAACGCCCTTGCCAAACTCATTCGGGCGTTTCGAAAAACGCATCTCCTGAGCGTAGGCGATGGCCACGGCGATCGCCGAGCCGGCGGCCGGAATGGCACCCACCGCGGCGCCGATGAAGGACCCCCGCAGCATCGTCTTCCATTGCCCGAGCAGCTCCTTCATGGGCGGCCACAGCCTGCCGATGGCGGGCATCACGCTTTTGGTGGAAGGGCGCCCGGCGCCGCCCAGGTTCTTCATTACCTCGGCGAAGCCGAACAGGCCCACGCACAGCGGCACCAGCTCGATGCCGCCCTCCAGCACCGGGCTGTCGAAGGTGAAGCGGGGGATGTCGGTGAGGCTGTCGAAACCGACCATGCCGCACAGCAGCCCCAGCCCGCCCACCATCATGCCGCGAATGGTCGAGCCCGGCGAGGCGTAGGCCAGCAGTACCAGGCCGAACACCGCCACGGCGGTGAATTCCGGGCTGCGGAATTCCATGGCGGCGGCGGCCAGCATCGGGGCCACCAGTACCAGAGCCAGCAGGCCGATCAATCCGCCCAGGGTGGATGAGACCAGCGCGTAGGTGAGCGCCTCGCCGGCGCGGCCGGAGCGGGCCATGGGGTAGCCGTCCAACTGGGTAACGATGGCGCCGGGGGTACCGGGAATATTGATCAGGATGGCGGAGATGGAGCCGCCGTAGACGCTGGCCACGAATACCGCGAGCAGAAACAGGATGGCCAGGTGCGGGTCCATGCTGAAACTGATGGGCAGAAGAATGGCCAGGGCCATGGTGGAACTGACGCCGGGCATGGCGCCCAGCACCACGCCGAGCACGGTGCCGATCACCGCCAGCAGCAGGCCCCAGGGAGACATCAGGGTGGTGCCCAGGGCGGACAGGAAATCATTCAGCATGGCATACCTCGTTAGCCGATTGGCACCTTGAGCACCGACACGAAGGTCACGTAGAGGAAGGCGCACAGCAACACGCCCAGAATCAGCCCGCTAAGCAGCGCGCGGCCCGCGCGGCCGGTACGTCGCCAGCTCAACCAGGCGGTCCAGGCGGCGCTGAAAACAAAGGTGGCGGGCAAGAAGCCGATCATGGCCACGCCCACGCACAAGGCGATCATGCTGAGCAGTAGAACCACGGCGGCGGGATGGTCGCCACGCTCCACGGAAGGGCCATCGGTCCGACCGGTGGCGAAACGGAAACATCCCTTGATCAGGATCAAGGCGGCGCCGACGGAAAGCAGGCTCAATACCAGTATCGGCAGGAACGCGGCCCCGGGATCGAGGCCCGCGTCCAGACTGGCCATAAGGCGCTTGCCGCTCAACACCGAGGACCAGCCGGCGGCGCATATGATCGCGAAGAACGCGCCGACGGCCAGGTCCAGCACCGGACTGGTTTGCGCGCTGTTGTCGCTGCCGGTGTTATCGGTGGGCTGGCTCATGACTTAGCCTTCGATCAGGTTCGCGTCTTCAAGGATCGCCTTCACTTCCTGGTTGCGTTTTTCCAGGTAAGCGCGGGTGGCGGCGGCGTCACGGGGCATGATCACCAGGCCCAGTTCGGCGGCTTTCTTCTGGAAGGCCTCGTCATTGAGCAGCGCGTAAAAGCCTTTCTCCAGCTTTTCGCGACGGTCTTCCGGCACGCCCTTGGGCAGGTAGAGCATGTAGAAGTCCTCGGCGATGAAGTCGTAGCCCTGTTCCTTGAAGGTGGGCACGTCCGGGGCGAACGGGTGACGTTCCTCGGCGGCGACGCCGATGATTTTCACCTTGCCGGCTTTGTGCTGTTCGGCCAGCAGCGGGATCGGCAGGGTAGTGGACATGACCTCGCCGGACACCAGCGCGGAGGCGGTGGGAGCGTAGCCCTGGTAGGGCACCTTGCTGAGCTTCACGTCGAAGTGATTTTCCAGCATGGTGGCGGCGATGTAGGAGAAACCGCCGGGGGAGTCATTACCGTTGATGATGGAACCGGGCTGCGCCTTCAGTTGCTCGATGTACTGTTTGACGTTTTCGATGCCGGTGTCCTTGGCCACCGCCAGGGAAGCCGGTTCGGGCCCGATGAAAACCAGCGGCTCCAGGTCTTCAAGAGGCGTGGCGTTGCGGTTCATGTAGCTTTGCGCGATGGCGTGGGTGCCCATCATACCGATGGTGTAGCCGTCCGGATCGGACTTCGCCACATGGCGCACGCCGTTGGAACCGGCGGCGCCGGTCACGTTGTTCACGACCATGGAAACGGGCAGGTTTTCCGGCGGTTTTTCCGCCATCAGGCGCGCGGCCAGATCATAGGCGCCGCCGGCCGGCCAGGGCACGACGATGGTGATGGGTTTGTCCGGGAATTCGGCCAGGGCGCGACCGGAAAGACCCAGCAGCATGGCCACGGCAAGCGTGGCGGTGGCGAGCAGTTTGACGATCTTCATGTTATTCCCCCTTCGAGGATAATTGGTTCAGGTGAGCGATGGCTTCGTCCATGCCAATGACGTCGCCGTACTTACTGTCGATATCGAACAGATTGGCTTCGTGGGGCGCGGGATGACGATCACCCACGGCTTCGCGGACCACGATCATCCGGAAACCGTACTGAAGTCCGTCCACGGCGGTGGCTCGAATACAGCCACTGGTGGAACAGCCCATCAGGATCACGGTATCCACGCCCAACGACGTCAGCGTGGAGGCAAGAGACGTGCCGAAAAACGCGCTGGCATATTGTTTGGTAATTACCAGTTCGTCCGCCGCCGGATTTACCGGCTGACAGAACTCCGCGTCCGGGTTGCCGTCCACCATGGCGCGCATCACGGGTGCTTTCTTCACCCAGACGCCGCCGTCCATCTGGCCTTCGCCACGGTAACGGATATTGGTATGAATCACTGGAATACCGCTCTGGCGAGCGGCTTCCAGCAGTCGCGGTGCATGATCCATCGCCTCCACCACGCCCGGCGCGTAGAGGGGGGCACCGGGACGGGTGTAAGCCTGAAGAAAATCCACCGCCACCAGCGCCGGGCGTCGGCCGAAGCCGACCCGGGTGCCCCAGACGCCTTGGTAGTTGCTGGCAAGATCGTCCTGGTTGCCGTTGGCCATGATGATTCTCCTCAGTAAGCGCCGGACAGCAGGGCCCCGGCGCCGGGAACGATGGGTTCCAGGTCCAGGGCCTTGAGCATTTGGTAGGTGGTGGC
>NZ_JBKFTL010000004.1:0-355891 GCF_046507615.1 Alloalcanivorax sp. C16-2
GGCACAGGTTCAAGGACCTCAGGAGCGACTCGGGTTGCCACCGGGCTGACAGGGGATGGTAGCTAATCATCTCCCTGTGGAGAGACACAAGGAGCGACTTCAGTCGCGATCATAGGCGCTGCCATCGTCATCGCGACTGAAGTCGCTCCCACCGCGATGAACCACAAAAAAGCCCGGCGCCACCGAAGTGGGCCGGGCTTTTTATTCCGGCTCGCGCGGAGCCGGATGCCGGGAAAGCGCCGTTTACGCTTCCTTGGCTTCCTTCATGGACAGCTTGATGCGGCCACGCTGGTCCACGTCCAGGACTTTCACCTTGATGATGTCGCCCTCGTTGACGTAGTCGGTGACCTTCTCCACGCGCTCCTCGGCGATCTGGGAGATGTGCAGCAGGCCCTCGGTGCCCGGCATGATCTGCACGAAGGCGCCGAAGTCCACCACGCGCATCACCTTGCCTTCGTAGATCTTGTCGATCTCGGCCTCGGCGGTGATCTCCTCCACCCGGCGCTGGGCCTCGGCGGCCGCTTCGCGGGTTTCACCGTAGATCTTCACGCTGCCATCGTCCTCGATGTCGATGGTGCATTTGGTCTCTTCGGTGAGAGCGCGGATGGTGGCGCCGCCCTTGCCGATCACGTCGCGGATTTTCTCCGGGTTGATCTTCAGGGTGATCAGGGTGGGCGCGTTCTCGGACACCTGGCTGCGCGATTCGCTGATCGCCTTGCTCATTTCGCCGAGGATATGGAGGCGGCCTTCGCGGGCCTGGCCCAGGGCCTTCTCCATGATTTCCTCGGTGATACCCTCGATCTTGATGTCCATCTGCAGGGCGGTAACACCGCGCTCGGTGCCGGCCACCTTGAAGTCCATGTCGCCGAGGTGGTCCTCGTCGCCAAGGATGTCGGACAGCACCGCGTAGCGACCGTCTTCTTCCTTGACCAGGCCCATGGCGATACCGGCCACCGGAGCGCTCAGGGGCACGCCGGCATCCATCAGCGCCATGGAGGTACCGCACACGGACGCCATGGAGGAAGAACCGTTGGATTCGGTGATCTCGGACACCACGCGAATGGTGTACGGGAAGTCCTGCTCGTTGGGCACCACCGCTTCCACGCCACGGCGGGCGAGACGGCCATGGCCGATCTCACGACGCTTGGGAGAGCCGATCATGCCGGTCTCGCCGACGCAGTACGGAGGGAAGTTGTACTGCAGCATGAAGTGGTCCTGACGGGCCCCTTCCAGCGCGTCGATCAGCTGGGCATCGCGCATGCCGCCCAGGGTGGCGGTGACGATGGCCTGGGTCTCGCCACGGGTGAACAGGGCGGAACCGTGGGTCTTGTTGAGCACGCCCACCTGGCAATCGATGGGACGCACGGCGTTCAGGGCACGGCCGTCGATACGCGGCTTGCCGGACACCACCGCTTCGCGGACCACGCTCTTCTCGATCTTGCCGAACAGGTCCTTCACTTCGCCGGCTTCCGGCGCGCCGTCCTGCTCGGTGGCGAACTCGGCCACGCAGGCATCACGCAGCTCGCCGACTTTCTGCTGACGGGACATCTTGTCGGTGATGGTGTAGGCCTCGGCCAGCGGGGCCTGGTATTTGCTCTGAATCACCGACTTCAGCTCGGTGTTTTCCGGGGCCGGCTGCCAGTCCCAGGCGGGGGTGCCCACCTCGGCGGCGAACGCCTTGATACCCTCGATCAGGGCCTGCATTTCCTGGTGGCCGAACAGCACGGCGCCCAGCATCTGGTCTTCGCTGAGTTCCTCGGCTTCGGACTCCACCATCAGCACGGCGGCTTCGGTGCCGGCCACCACCAGATTCAGGTTGGAGGCTTCCAGCTCGGAGTAGCTCGGGTTGAGCAGGTAGAAACCGTCCTTGAAGCCCACGCGAGCGGCGCCGATGGGGCCGTTGAACGGAATGCCGGAGATCGCCAGGGCGGCGGAGGTGCCGATCATGGCGGCGATATCCGGGTCCTGGTTCTTGTCGGAGGACATCACCGTGGCCACCACCTGGACTTCATTCATGAAGCCTTTCGGGAACAGCGGGCGGATCGGCCGGTCGATCAGGCGGCAGGTGAGGGTTTCTTTCTCGCTGGGCCGGCCTTCGCGCTTGAGGAAGCCCCCGGGAATGCGCCCGGTGGAGTAGGTCTTTTCCTGGTAGTTCACGGTCAGGGGGAAGAACGGCTTGTTCGGATCCGCTTCTTTCTTGCCAACCACGGTGACCAGTACCTGGGTTTCACCAATGGTCACCATCACGGCGGCGGTGGCCTGGCGGGCGATGCGCCCCGTTTCCAGCACCACGTTGTGGTCGCCGTATTGAATTTCCTTGCGCACTATATTGAACATATCGCTTCTCTTCGTTTCGTCGTCTCTTTTCTTCGACTGCGCGACGTTGCTCTCTCGTCGCTATCGCTCATGCTTTCCGTTACATGCCGGGGCATCATAACCCGGCGCTGGCCGGCACCGAAGCCTTTTAGCGGCCAGAAAACCACCACCCAGAAACAAAGGAAGCCCGGCACGGGGCCGAGCTTCCAATGTCACCAAGGTCAGGGGCTCGCTTAGCGGCGCAGGCCCAGACGCTCGATCAGCTTCAGGTAGCGATCGCGGTTCTTGCCAGCCAGGTAGTCCAGCAGCTTACGGCGCTGGTTTACCATGCGGATCAGGCCGCGACGGCTGTGGTGATCCTTGTGGTGATCCTTGAAGTGACCTTGCAGCTGGTTGATGTTCTCGGTCAGCAGGGCGATCTGAACTTCCGGGGAACCGGTATCGCCTTCTTTGAGGCCGAAGTCCTTCAGGATTTGTGCTTTTTGCTCGTTGGTCAAAGCCATGATCATTGCTCCAATATGCAGTTCATGTCACGGTCGGCCGTGCATATTTACAGCCGCCGCCTTCAGGAAACCAGACGACGAGGGGCGATCCGCCCGTCCTCCAGTACTTCACCGACACCCATGAAGGTGTCCGTGGAAGCTTCATAAATACTGACCCAGCCGTCCAGCGGCCGGTCACTGGTCATCACCGGCTGCCCCTGACGCAGGTAATACGCCGAGGTCTCGCCCAAGGCAACGCGCGGCCAGTCTGCCACGCTGGTGGATAAAGGCAAGAGCAATTCATCAATCGCCTCGAAGCCACCGGCGGCCTTGATTTCGCCAAGCTGCTCCAGGGTCAGCATGCGCTCCGCCGGGTAAGGGCCGGCGGACAGCCGCCGCAGAGCCGCCACATGGGCGCCGCAACCGAGCATCTCGCCCAGGTCCTCGACCAGGGAGCGCACATAGGTGCCCTTGGAACAGGCCACCTCGAAACTGACCCGGTCGCCCTCTTCCAGGCGCGCGTCACTGATCTCGTGAATCGTGACCCGGCGCGGCTTGCGCTCCACGGTGATGCCCTCGCGGGCCAGTTTGTAGAGCGGCGTGCCGTTGTGCTTGATCGCCGAGTACATGCTCGGCACCTGCTCGATCTCGCCCAGGAAACGATCCAGCGCTTCCAGCACCCGGGCCTCGGTGACCTCCACCGGCCGGGTTTCGCGAACCTCGCCGTCGGCGTCGCCGGTTTCCGTGCTCACGCCCAATTGGGCGGTGACCTGGTAACGCTTGTCCGCGTCGAGCAGAAACTGACTGAACTTGGTCGCCTCGCCGAAACAGATCGGCAACATGCCGGTGGCCAGAGGGTCCAGGCTCCCGGTATGGCCGGCCTTCGCGGCGGCGAACATCTTCTTGGCCATCTGCAGGGCACCATTGCTGGTTACGCCCTGGCTCTTGTCGAGCAACAGAATGCCATTGAGATTACGACCTCCACGGCGCCGTCTTCCCACTGTTCTTGCTCCGTGATCAATCGTTATCGGGGTTGGTGTCGTCTTCCGGGCGCAATTCCCGGTCCTCGGCGCGAGCTTCGTCGATCAGCTTGGACAGCTCCGACGCCCGCTCCGGGGTCTTGTCGTAGTGAAACCGCAGGCGCGGCGTGATGCGGGTGTTCAGCGTCTGGGCCAGCGCCGTGCGCAGGAAGCCGGCGGCGCCGGACAGCACCTGCTCCGCCTCCAGGCCGGCGTCCTCGCCCTCGCCAAGCAGCGTGAAATACACGTCGGCGAAGGCCAGATCCCGGGCCACGGTCACGTCCTGCACCGTCACCAGCCCGACCCGCGGGTCCTTCAGTTCAAACTGAAGCACCCGGGACAGCTCGCGCTGGATCTGGTCGGCGACACGGTCGGTGCGCTGAAAACCACTGGGGCGACGATGACGGCTCATGGCTGGGCGCGCCTACAGGCTGCGCGCCACCTCCTTCACTTCGAACACCTCGATCTTGTCGCCTTCCTTGACGTCGTTGTAGCTCTTCACGGCGATGCCACACTCGATACCGCTGCGAACTTCCTGGACATCGTCCTTAAAGCGGCGCAGGGATTCCAGCTCGCCCTCGAAGACCACCACGTCGTCGCGCAGCACGCGGATCGGGCGGTTCCGGTAGAGGGTACCCTCCACCACCATGCAGCCGGCCACGGCGCCGAACTTGGAGGAGCGGAACACATCCCGCACCTCGGCGACACCGAGGATCTCCTCGCGTTTCTCCGGCGCCAGCAGACCGCTCATGGCCTGTTTGACGTCGTCGATCAGCTCGTAGATCACGCTGTAGTAGCGCAGGTCGATGCCTTCCTGCTCGCACAGCTTCTTGGCCTTGCTGTCGGCACGCACGTTGAAGCCGAGCAGTACCGCCTCGCTGGTCATCGCCAGGTTGACGTCGGATTCGTTGATCGCGCCCACGCCGGCGGACACCAGGCTCACCTTCACTTCGTCGGTGGACAGGTCGTTGAGCGCGCCGATCAGTGCTTCCAGGGAGCCGCGCACGTCGGTCTTGAGCACGATATTGACCTGGCTGGCCTCGGCGCTGCCCATGTTCTCGAACAGGTTCTCCAGCTTGGAGGCCTGCTGACGCTTGAGCTTGACGTCGCGGTCGCGATCCTGCCGGAATTCCGCCACTTCGCGGGCTTTCTTCTCGTCCGGCACCACCTGGATCTGCTCGCCGGCTTCCGGCGCGCCGTCCAGACCCAGCACCTCCACGGGAATGGAGGGGCCGGCTTTTTTGACCGGTTGACCGTTTTCGTCGACCAACGCCCGGACACGACCATAGTGCGCGCCGGCCAGCAGCATGTCGCCGACATTAAGCTCACCGGATTGGATCAGCACGGACGCCACGGTGCCACGGCCTTTCTCGACGCGGGACTCGATCACCACGCCGCTGGCCGGGCCTGAATCCGGCGCCTTGAGCTCCAGCAGTTCCGCCTGCAGCAGCACCGCTTCGAGCAGATCGTCGACACCCTGGCCGCTGTGCGCGGACACGTTAACGAACTGATACTCACCGCCCCATTCCTCGGGGATCACGTCCTTGCCGGCCAGTTCATTCTTGACCCGGTCCGGATCAGCGCTTTCCTTGTCGATCTTGTTGACCGCGATGATCAGGGGAATACCGGCCGCCTTGGCGTGGTTGATCGCCTCCTCGGTCTGCGGCATCACACCGTCGTCGGCGGCCACCACGATGATGGCGATGTCGGTGGCCTTGGCACCGCGCGCGCGCATCGCCGTGAAGGCGGCGTGGCCCGGGGTATCCAGGAAGGTGATCATGCCCTTGTCAAGCTGCACATGGTAGGCACCGATGTGCTGGGTGATGCCCCCGGCCTCGCCGGCGGCCACCTTGGCCTTGCGGATGTAATCCAGCAGCGAGGTCTTGCCGTGGTCCACGTGGCCCATGATGGTCACCACCGGGGCGCGCGGCACTTCATCCACGCCGCTGTAGTCCGCCAGGTTGGCCAGATCGTCTTCCAGGGCTTCTTCCTCGCCTTTCACCGGCTTCGGCGTATGGCCCATTTCCTCGGTGAGCAGTACCGCCGTTTCCTGGTCGATGTACTGGTTCACGGTGGCCATCTCGCCCATCTTCATCATCGCCTTGATGAGTTCCTTGGACTTGATGTTCATGCGCTGAGCCAGCTCGGCCACGGTGATGGTCTCGGGAATCTCGACGTC
Source organism: Alloalcanivorax sp. C16-2 (assembly GCF_046507615.1). NCBI lineage: Bacteria > Pseudomonadati > Pseudomonadota > Gammaproteobacteria > Oceanospirillales > Alcanivoracaceae > Alloalcanivorax > Alloalcanivorax sp. C16-2. The sequence goes on from NZ_JBKFTL010000004.1 coordinate 5,997, forward strand.
GTATACCATTTTCTCCGTGGGGCTCTTGAACCCGTGCTGTTTGTTCATGGAGCTGCGCATCTGGCCGTGGGCCACGCCACCACCGCGGGGCTTGCGGCGGCGACGGCGGGATTGCCGCTCCTCGGTACGGTAGCCGGCTTCCACGGCGTCGCGAACAATGGACGAGCCTTTCTCTTCTTCCTCGTCGCTCTTTTCCTGTTCCTGTTCGCCGCCGCGCTTCTCCAGCTCCTCGGCGATACGCTTGGCTTCCTCGGCGGTGCGCCGGGCGGCCTCTTCCTCGGCTTTCTGGCGCTGCTCGGCTTCCTGCTTGCGGCGTGCTTCCTCGGCTTCGCGCTGCTTGCGCTCCTCGGCCTCACGCTGCTTGCGTTCTTCCTCGGTTTCTTCCTTCTGCGCCTTCTTGCCGGTCTTGGGCACGCTGGCACGCTTGGCTTTTTCCTGGGAAGCCTTTTCTTCCTCGGCCTTGCGCTCTTCCTCGGCGCGGGCCTTGGCTTCCTGCTCGCGACGCAGGGCTTCTTCTTCCTCCGCCTTGCGCCTGGCCTCTTCTTCCTCGGCCTTGCGCTTCGCTTCTTCCTCGGCCAGGCGCGCCGCTTCTTCCTCGGCGGCCTTGCGCTCGGCTTCCAGGCGCTCTTCTTCCTCGATCGCCGCGCGCTTCACATAGGTCCGCTTCTTGCGCACTTCCACATTCACGGTCTTGGCCTTGCCCGCCGCGCCGGTGGTCTTGATGGTGCTCGTGGAACGACGCTTCAGGGTGATCTTGCTGGGCTCCGACGACTGGGCACCATGGGACTTGCGCAGATGCGCGAGCAGCTGCTGCTTTTGTTCATCGGAGACCCCATCACCAGCGTCGGTGTGCGGCAGCCCGGCTTCCTTCATCTGCGTAAGCAGTGTATCCACCGGAATGCCAACCACGTCGGCCAGTTTTTTTACGGTCGTTTCTGCCATGTCAGCAACACTCTCCTGTCCGCTTCTTGGTGACGCCCTGCTTTCTCCGACGGAGGTTACTCGCCGGCTTCCTCACCTTCGAACCAGGGGGCGCGAGCGGTCATGATCAACTGGGCCGCGCGCTCTTCGTCCATCCCTTCGATGTCGAGCAGGTCATCCACCGCTTGTTCGGCAAGGTCTTCCATGGTGACGATGCCTTTGGAGGCCATCTCCACCGCCAGGTCACGGTCCATGCCGTCCATGTTCAGCAGATCGTCGGCGGGTTCGGCCTGTTCGAATTTTTCCTCGGACACCAGGGCCCGGGTCAACAGCGCATCCTTGGCGCGCTGGCGCAGCGCTTCGACGATATCCTCGTCAAAACCCTCGATGGCCAGCATCTCCTCGGTGGGCACGTAAGCCACTTCCTCAAGGGAGGAGAAACCTTCCTCCACCAGCACGGCGGCCACGTCCTCGTCCACGTCGAGGAACTCCATGAAGGTTTCCAGGGCCTGTTCGGCCTCTTGCTGCTGCTTGTTCTCCGCCTCGTCAATGGTCATCACGTTCAGTTCCCAGCCGGTCAGCTCGGAAGCGAGACGGATATTCTGGCCGCTGCGGCCGATGGCCTGGGCCAGGGCGGATTCGTCTTCCACCGCGATGTCCATGGTGTGGCTTTCCTCATCGACGACGATGGAGGCCACTTCCGCCGGCTGCATGGCGTTGATTACCAGTTGCGCCGGATTGTCGTCCCACAGGACGATGTCGATGCGCTCGCCGGCCAGTTCGTTGGACACCGCCTGCACGCGCGCGCCGCGCATGCCGACGCAGGCGCCCACCGGATCGATGCGCTGGTCGTTGGTCTTCACCGCGATCTTGGCGCGGGAACCCGGATCACGGGCGGCGCCCTTGATCTCGATGAGCTCCTCGCCGATCTCCGGCACTTCGATCTTGAACAGCTCGATGAGCATTTCCGGGCAGGCGCGGCTGGCGAACAACTGCGGGCCCCGGTTCTCCTCGTTGACGCCCAGCAGATAGGCGCGCAGCCGGTCGTTCTGGCGCACGCTTTCGCGGGTAATCATGTGCTCGCGGGTGATCAGCGCCTCGGCGTTGCCGCCCAGGTCGAGCACGATGGCGTCACGGCTGGACTTCTTGACCACGCCGCTGATCAGTTCGCCGATGCGATCACGATATTCCTCGATGATCTGCCGGCGCTCGGCTTCGCGCACCTTCTGCACGATCACCTGCTTGGCGGTCTGGGCGGCGATGCGGCCGAACGCCTCGGATTCGACTTCCTCTTCGTAGGTGTCGCCGATCCGGAGGCTCTTATCCTGCTCGTGGGCCTCATCCAAAGTCAGTTGGCGCCCGAACTCGAACAGCTCTTCGTCGGGTACCACGTGCCAGACGCGGAAGGTGCGGTAATCGCCGCTGACGCGATCGATTTCCACGCGGATTTCCACGTCTTCTTCCTTGAACCGTTTCTTGGTCGCCGCCGCCAGGGCCGATTCGATGGCCTCGAAAATTACATCGCGGCTGACGCCTTTCTCGTTGGAAACGGTTTCCGCTACCAGCAGGATCTCTTTGTTCATGGCCAGGCCTTTACCTATGTCTCCGGGGCGCGCTCAATCGAAGCGGGGCTGCAATCGGGCGCGGTCCACCTGACTGTAGGGAACACGCAGGGTGTCGCCGTCAAGCGTCACCACCAGCGTATCGCCATCCACGGCAACCAGGGTCGCCGTCATTTTACGCTTGCCCGCCACCGGAGCCAGCAGCTTGAGCTGCACGTCCTCGCCCAGGTAACGGTCGAATTGGGAAAGTTCGAAGAGGGGACGGTCCATGCCCGGGGAAGACACTTCCAGGTTGTATTCACCGGGAATCGGGTCTTCCACGTCCAACAGGCCGCTGACCTCATGGCTCACCCGTACGCAATCATCAACGGTGATGCCTTCGTCGTGGTCGATAAAAAGACGCAACACGGCACTGCGCCCCTGGAGGTATTGCACGCCCCAGAGCGTATAACCCAGGTCCTCGACCAGCGGAGCCAGCAGCTCCTTGAGTTGTTCAGTGCGTTTTGACATGTGCCTCTTTTCCGGCGCCACAAACAAAAAATGGGCATAACGCCCATTCCCACTAGCGACCCCGGTTGTGGATAGCAAAAAGCCCCTCTAGAGGGGCTTTTTGTTCTACGGAACCGGGATCGGCTCCGACAAGTGGTAGCGGGGGCAGGATTTGAACCTACGACCTTCGGGTTATGAGCCCGACGAGCTACCAGACTGCTCCACCCCGCACTTGAAATCGAGCGCAAATACTAAGGATTCGCGCGGGCCTTGTCAATCCGATTCGAGAAAAAAGTATTTATTTTTCCGAACCTTAACGAGTGCAAAACCCTTCCACATTTGCTGCCGAAGGCTGGGCGGGAAGCCCCGCTTCCCGCGCCAACGCAGCGGCGGGGATACCGCCCGCCGCGTCTCGGCGTTGGCCGGCAGTGCGGCCAAGAATCACAAGCGGGCTCCGCCAGGAACCCAACCTTATTTTGGTGCCGAAGGCCGGACTTGAACCGGCACGACCGTAAGGTCACTACCCCCTCAAGATAGCGTGTCTACCAATTCCACCACTTCGGCAAAGAACTCGCTTACTGCTCCGGCTGAGACGTGGTCTCATCCGGGGCCGGGGATTCTAACTCAGCCGCCGGCACATCTAAAGACTCTTTTTCGGATTCGGGCGAATCCATCGCCGGCACGTCGCCACCGGGCACGTCACTGGCGGCCGGAGCGTCCGTGGACGGCACCTCGGCACCGCTCTGATCCATGGCCGGCACGTCCTGCTCGTCCACGGATTCCAGCGCCGGCAGAATACTGCCGCCACCCGTGGCTTCCTGGCGGGCCATCCAGGCCAGGCCCAGGCTGGTGATAAAGAACACCACCGCGAGCACCGCCGTGGAGCGGGTCAGGAAGTTGGCGGAGCCGGCACTGCCGAACACGGTTTGCGAACCGCCGCCACCAAAGGAGGCGCCGGCGTCGGCGCCCTTGCCGTGCTGGATCAGAATCAGGCCAATAAGACCCAATGCCGCAAGCACGTGCACTACATGAAGCACAATATCCATAAATCAACCTGCCGCCCGACAAATGGCGATAAATTGTTCTGCTTTCAATGAGGCCCCGCCGATCAGACCACCGTCGATATCCGGCTGAGCAAATAGAGGGGCGGCATTATCCGCCTTTACACTGCCGCCGTAAAGGAGCCTCAGGCCGGCGGCCACCCCGGCGTCCAGATCGGCCACCGCGGCACGCAGCCGGGCGTGCACTTCCTGGGCCTGTTCAGGCGTCGCGGTAAGGCCGGTACCAATCGCCCAGACCGGCTCATAGGCCACCACCGCCCCGGCCAGAGCGCCCACGCCGGCGGCCTCCACCACCGCCATCAATTGCCGCACCACCACCTGCTCGGTCTGCTCCGCCTCCCGCTCGCGCAGAGTCTCGCCCACGCACAGGATCGGAGTGAGCCCGGCCTGTTGCGCGCGCAGGAACTTGCTGGCTACCCGGTCATCGTCCTCGCCATACAGCTCGCGGCGCTCGGAATGGCCGACGATGACGTACACGCAGCCCAGCTCCTTGAGCATTTCCGCGGAGACTTCACCGGTGAAAGCACCGTCCTCATGATCACAGAGATCCTGGGCGCCAAGCATGATGCCGCTGCCGTCCAGTGCCCGGCGCAGTGCCGCCAGGTACGGGAAAGGCGGGCACAGCGCCGCTTCCACGCCCTCGGTCATGACGCCGCGCAGAGCGGCGGCGACCTCTTCGACCAGCGCCAGCCGGCCATTCATCTTCCAGTTGCCCGCCACCAGCGGTGTTCTTGTCATGGGTCGACCCTCTTAAAACCGATCTCAGGCAATCGCCGTTTCCACCGCGTCCGCCAGGCGCCGGCACAGCCGTTCCACCTGGTCGGCGTCCTTGCCCTCCACCATCACCCGCACCAGGGGTTCGGTACCGGAGGGGCGCAACAGCACCCGGCCATTATCGCCCAGCTCCGCCTCCACTTCGCCCAGCGCCGCGCGCAGCCCATCGTCATCCTGATAGCGATCACGGTGAGCGCCACGTACATTGATCAGCGTCTGCGGCAACAGCGGCGCCTCGGTGACCGCCTCGCGCAGACCGCGCCCCTCGCGCCGCAAGGCATCGAGCACCTGCAGGGCCGCCACGGTTCCATCCCCGGTGGAGGTACGGTCCAGACAGACCAGGTGCCCGGAGGATTCGCCTCCCAGCAGCCAGCCACGCTGGTCCAGTTGTTCCATGACGTAGCGGTCGCCCACCTTGGCGCGAACGAACGGGATATCCCGGGCGCGCAGCGCCAGCTCAAGCCCCAGATTGGACATCAGCGTGCCGACCACCCCGCCCTCCAGGCGGCCGCGCCGGTGGCGGTCACGGGCGATGATGTACAGCAATTGATCACCATCCACCACCTGGCCCCGGTCATCCACCATGATCAGGCGATCGGCATCGCCGTCCAGGGCCAGCCCCAGATCCGCGCCCTCTTCCACCACCTGGCGGCGCAGTGCATCCGGGTTGGTGGAACCGCAGTCACGGTTGATATTGAAGCCGTCCGGCTTGTTGGCCATGGGCACCACCTCGGCGCCCAGCTCCTCAAGCACATCCGGCGTAATGTGGTAGGCGGCGCCGTTGGCGGTATCCACCACGATCTTGAGCCCGCCCAGGTTCAGCCCCGGCGCGGTGCTTTTGCAAAACTCGATGTAACGCCCACGGGCATCATCGATCCGCCGCACCTTACCAAGCTTGTCGGTGGGCACCACCGATATCGGCTCGTCGAGCATGCGCTCGATGTCCGCTTCGATCTGATCGCTGAGTTTGCGCCCATCGTCACCAAAGAACTTGATGCCGTTATCGGTATAGGCATTGTGCGACGCGGAAATCACGATGCCCGCCTGGGCATGCAGGGTGCGCGTGAGGTAGGCGATGGCCGGAGTGGGCATCGGGCCGAGCAGGCGAACATCCACGCCGGCGGCGGAAATACCGGCTTCCAGGGCCGACTCGAACATATAGCCGGAGATGCGGGTGTCCTTGCCAATCAGAATCTTGCTGCTGCCCCGGGCGGCCAGCACCCGGCCCGCGGCCCAGCCCAGCTTGAGCACGAAATCCGGCGTGATCGGCGGCTCCCCAACCGTGCCGCGAATGCCATCGGTTCCAAAATACTTGCGACTCATCCCTTGCCTCCTCTGCCAGGGGTTTCCCGCGTCCGGCGCGCGTCGCCGCCGGGCCGCGTTCAGCGTTTCTTATATTGGTTCACGGCGTGGGCGAAACGCACGCCGTCCAAAGTGGCCTTGACGTCATGGGCGCGCACGATCATCGCGCCCCGTTCCACGCACAGTACCGCCGCCGCCACCGAACCCGGCATGCGCTCGTCCACGGGACGGTCCAGCACCTTGCCGATCATGCCCTTGCGCGACAGGCCCACCAGGATGGGCAGATCCAGGACACGAAGCTGCTCGAGCTCGGCCAACAGGCGCAAATTATGCTCCAGGGTCTTGGCGAACCCGAACCCCGGGTCCACCAGCAGCTTGTCACGGGCAATACCAGCGGCCACGCAGGCCTCCACCCGCTCGCGCAAAAAGGCGATCACCTCGGCGGTGACATCCTGGTAGCGGGGATCGTCCTGCATATTGCCGGGTTCACCACGCATGTGCATGACACATACCGGCAAACCGGTGGCGGCGGCAGCCTCGAGGGCGCCGGGACGGCGCAGGGAGCGCACGTCGTTGATCAGACCGGCGCCGGCGGCGGCGCAATCGCGGATCACCGCCGGGGTACTGGTGTCCACGGACACCAGGGCATCCAGCTCCCGGGTGAGCGCTTCCACCACCGGAATCACGCGGTCCAGTTCTTCCTGCTCGGAGACCGGCTCGGCCCCGGGGCGGGTGGATTCACCGCCCACGTCGATGATCGCCGCCCCGTCCGCCAGCAGGCGTTCCGCCTGGCGCAGGGCTGCGTCCCGCGAGGTATAGCGGCCGCCGTCGGAAAAGGAATCCGGGGTCACATTGAGGACCCCCATAACGAGGGGCGCGGACAAATTCAGTGTCCGCGCCCCACAGGTCAGGCTGGTTGTCGTCATTGAAGCCCGGTCGTCAGTGCGTGTTCGCCGGACCGCCGATGGCGTCGTCGCCGGGCTTGGCGTCACCGGTGCTTTCGTCGCCCTTGGAGGAAGCGCCGCTGCCACCCGGGCCCTGGTCGCGCCAGTCACGGGGCGGACGGGGTTTGTGGCCAGCCATGATGTCGTCGATCTGATCGGCATCGATGGTCTCGTACTGCATCAGCGCCTCGGCCATCAGGTCGAGCTTGTCCCGGTTGTCCTCCAGGATCTGCTTGGCCCGCTGGTAGCAGCTATCGATGATGGCACGCACTTCGCGGTCGATCTCCTCGGCGGTCTGCTCGGAGACGTGCTTGCGCTGCGACATCTGCTTACCGAGGAACACCTCGCCTTCGTCTTCCTCGTAGGCCAGCGGCCCCATCTTCTCGCTCAGGCCCCATTTGGTGACCATGGCACGGGCCATCTTGGTGGCGCGCTCAATATCGTTGGAGGCACCGGTGGTGACCCCGTCGAAGCCCAGCGTCATTTCCTCGGCCAGGCGACCGCCGTACAGCGAGCAGATCGAGGACTCGATGGCGCGCTTGGACTGGGAGTACTTGTCCTCCTCGGGGAGGTACATGGTCACGCCCAGGGCGCGGCCACGGGGAATGATACTGACCTTGTAGACCGGATCGTGGTCCGGCACCAGCCGACCGACGATGGCGTGGCCGGATTCGTGATAGGCGGTGTTCAGCTTCTCTTTCTCGCTCATCACCATGGAGCGACGCTCGGAGCCCATCAGGATCTTGTCCTTGGCCTTCTCGAACTCCTCCATGCCCACCACGCGCTTGTTGGCGCGAGCGGCGAACAGGGCGGCCTCATTGACCAGGTTGGCCAGGTCGGCGCCGGAAAAGCCGGGCGTACCACGGGCCAGCACGCTGGCGTCCACGTCCTCGCCCACCGGAACCGGGCGCATGTGCACCTTGAGCACCTGCTCGCGACCGCGCACGTCCGGCAGCGGCACGGTGACCTGACGGTCGAACCGGCCGGGGCGCAGCAACGCGGGGTCGAGCACGTCCGGACGGTTGGTGGCGGCGATCACGATGATACCGTCGTTGGCGTCGAAACCGTCCATCTCCACCAAAAGCTGGTTGAGGGTCTGTTCACGCTCATCGTGACCACCGCCCACGCCGGCGCCCCGGGAGCGGCCCACGGCGTCGATCTCGTCGATGAAAATGATGCACGGCGCGTGCTTCTTGGCCTGATCGAACATGTCACGCACGCGGGAAGCGCCCACGCCCACGAACATTTCCACGAAATCGGAACCGGAAATGCTGAAGAACGGCACCTTGGCCTCACCGGCGATGGCCTTGGCGAGCAGGGTTTTACCGGTACCCGGCGAGCCCACCATCAGCACGCCGCGCGGAATCTTGCCGCCGAGGCGCTGGAATTTGGCCGGATCACGCAGGAACTCCACCAGTTCCTGCACTTCTTCCTTGGATTCCTCCACGCCCGCCACGTCGGCGAAAGTGGTCTTGATCTGGTCCTCGCCCATAAGGCGGGCCTTGGACTTGCCGAACGTCATGGGCCCGGAGCCGCCCTTGCCGCCACCCTGCATCTGACGCATGAAGAAGATGAAGATCGCCAGGATCAGCAGAATCGGCAGCACCGACAGGAACAGCTGGGTCAGGAAACCCTGGCGCTCCGGCTCCTTACCGGTGACCTGCACGTCGTTCTGGATCAGGGTGGGCATCAGGTTGGTGTCCATGGCCTGCGGCTTGACGGTCTCGAAGCGGGTACCGTCCTTCATCTGCCCGGAAATGCGGGTGCCACCGATGGTCACCTGATCCACGTTGCCGCTCTCCACGTTATGAATGAACGAGGAGTAGTTCAGCATTTGCTGCGACGGCTGCGGATTGATGCTGGAGGCGACTACGTAAAGCACCCCGGCGATCACCAGCCACAGCACGATGTTCTTGGTCATGTCGTTCAAGGGAGACCTCGACTTACTGGGCGCAATTGCGCGTACTGACAGACTTGCAACTCTACACTACTTCAGGATGGACCCCAATTGGTACACCTCGGTAGAGCGCGGCCGGCTGGCCGCCGGCTTGCGGCTGACCACCTTCTTGAAGGCGCCTTGCAGGGTGCGGCGATACTCGTCGAACCCTTCGCCCTGGAACACCTTGACCAGGAACATCCCGCGCGGTTGCAGCACATTGACCGCCATATCCAGTGCCAGTTCGGCGAGATACATGGCGCGGGGCAAATCCACGGCCTTATTACCACTCATATTGGGGGCCATGTCCGACATTACAAGGTCGACTTTCTGCTCACCCAGCAATGCGGTTATTTGCGTATACACATCCTGTTCCCGAAAATCCCCCTGCACGAAGGAGACGTCCGGAATGGCGTCCATGGGCAGAATATCGCTGGCCACGACGGTACCGCGTGAACCCACCAGGCGGGCCGCTACCTGGGACCAGCCGCCCGGGGCCGCCCCCAGGTCCAGCACGCGCATGCCGGGGCGGAACAGCTTGTCCTTCTCGTGGATTTCCAGCAACTTGAAGCTGGCCCGGGAGCGATACCCCTCGGCCTGGGCCTTCGCCACCCAATGGTCGTCGAAGTGCTCCCTGAGCCAGCGCTGGCTGCTTTTTGATCGGGCCATCGGTCACCACTGCGTCGAGATCGGTTGGTTTCAGGCGCGCACGGCTCTAGAATGGCGCCCCCGTTTTTGGAGAAGATCATGCCCCTGAGCCCGTTGGACAAGAAACGCCTGCGCCGTATCGGCCACCACCTGAAACCGGTGCTGCTGTCCGGCGACAAGGGCCTCAGCGAAACCTTCCTGGAAGAACTTCAGGGCCGCCTGGAAGATCACGAGCTGATCAAGGTAAAAATCAGCGCGCCCACCCGCGATGACCGCGCCCGCATGATCGACGAGCTCTGCGAGCAAAGCGGCGCCGAACTGGTGCAGCGCATCGGCAACATCGCCCTGCTCTACCGCGCCGCCGCCAAGCCTAACCCGAAGCTGTCCAATATCCTGCGGGCCAATGAAAGCTAGACGCCTGACGCTGGACGCCGGACGCTACAACCCGGTGCGGATGGCATTGGCGTGTTTGCCTGAAAGGTTCAGCTCGATGCAGGCAGGAAACACGTCGCACCTATCCGGTTAAGGGTTCTCAGCGTCCGGCGTCCAGCGTCCAGCCTCAGAGATGCTCCACCTTGTCCACTTCGTATTCCTTGACCCCGCCCGGGGTCTCGATCTGCACCACATCACCTTCCTCGCGACCGATCAGGCCCCGGGCGATGGGTGAATTGACGCTCAGCTTGCCGTTCTTGATGTCGGCCTCGTCGTCACCGACGATCTGGTAGACCTTCTCCTCGTCGGTGTCCACGTCGACGATGGTGATGGTAACGCCGAAAATCACCTTGCCAGTATTCTGGATACTGGTGATGTCGATGATCTGGGCATTGGAGAGCTTGCTCTCGATGTCCTGGATACGGCCTTCGCAGAAGCCCTGCTGTTCGCGGGCGGCGTGGTACTCAGCGTTTTCCTTCAGATCACCGTGTTCACGGGCCTCGGCGATGGCCGCGGAGATGCGCGGCCGGTCTTCCCTCTTGAGCCGCTCCAGCTCGCGGCGAAGCGCGTCGGCGCCGGCCACCGTCATGGGAAAGCGTTGCATAGGATTAACCTCTTTTGTCGTCCTTGGGGCCGCCCCGAAGGAAACGGCCCTCGGGACGGCAACGGTCAGTGCATATCGGCGTGCAGGTCCTGCAGACGACGCACCCGCGGCTCACCGCTGATGGCCATCGCCTGGCAGACCGCGTAGGCCGCGGTGATGGTGGTGGTGTAGAACACCTTGTGCTGCAGGGCGGAGCGGCGGATGGCGAACGAGTCGCGGATCGCCTGCTTGCCCTCGGTGGTGTTCACGATCAGGTCCACGCCGTCGTTCTTGATCATGTCGACGATGTGCGGACGCCCCTCCAGCACCTTGTTCACCGCCTTCACCGCCAGCCCGGCCTCGGCCAGGTGAGCGGCGGTACCGCGCGTGGCCACCAACTCGAAGCCATGGCTGATCAGCGAGCGCGCTACTTCCACGGCGGCGGCCTTGTCGGCGTCGCGCACGGAAATAAAGGCGGTGCCGCCCTCCGGAAGACGCTCACCGGCGCCCAGGGACGCCTTGCCGAACGCCTCGGCGAAGGTTTCGCCGACCCCCATCACCTCACCGGTGGATTTCATTTCCGGGCCGAGGATCGGGTCCACCTTCGGGAACTTGGCGAACGGGAACACCGCCTCCTTGACGAAGTAGTGACGCGGCGCCACCTCCTCGGTGAACCCCTGCTCGGCCAGCGAGGTGCCGGCCATGCAGCGCGCCGCCACCTTGGCCAGGGACACGCCGATGCACTTGGACACATAGGGGACCGTGCGCGAGGCACGCGGGTTCACTTCCAGCACATAGACTTCGTCGCCCTTGACCGCGAACTGCACGTTCATCAAGCCGATCACGCCCAGCTCCAGGGCCATGGCGGCGGCCTGTTCGCGCATCACGTCCTGCACAGCCGTGTCCAGGGAGTACGGCGGCAGGGAACAGGCCGAGTCGCCGGAATGCACGCCGGCCTGTTCGATGTGCTGCATGATGCCGCCGATCACCACCTGCTTGCCGTCGCAGATGGCGTCCACGTCCACCTCGATGGCGTCGTCCAGGAAGCGGTCCAGCAGCACCGGTGAATCGTTGGACACGCTCACCGCGTTGTTCATGTAGCTGCGCAGTTCCGCCTCGTTATAGACGATCTCCATGGCCCGGCCACCGAGCACGTAGGAAGGCCGCACCACCAGCGGGTAGCCGATCTCGGCGGCCAGCCGCAGGCCCTCGTCCAGGGAGCGAGCGGTACGGTTCGGCGGCTGCTTGAGGCCGAGCTTGTTGACCATCTGCTGGAAGCGTTCGCGGTCCTCGGCCTCGTCGATGGCGTCCGGGCTGGTGCCGATGATCGGCACGCCGAACGCCTGCAGTTCGCGGGCCAGCTTGAGCGGCGTCTGACCGCCGTACTGGACGATAACGCCCTTGGGTTTTTCCTTGTCGACGATGGCCAGCACGTCTTCCAGGGTAACCGGCTCGAAATACAACCGGTCGGAAGTGTCGTAGTCCGTGGACACGGTCTCCGGGTTGCAGTTGACCATGATGGTCTCGTAACCGTCATCCTTCATGGCGAAGGCGGCGTGCACGCAACAGTAATCGAACTCGATGCCCTGCCCGATGCGGTTGGGGCCGCCGCCGATCACCATGATCTTGTCGCGGTCGGAGACGTTCGCCTCACACTCCTCGTCGTAGCTGGAGTACATGTAGGCGGTGGCGGTGGGGAACTCCGCGGCGCAGGTATCAACGCGCTTGAACACCGGCTGCACGCCCAGTTCGCGGCGACGGCTGCGCACATCCTGCTCTTTCACGCCCAGCAACTGCGCCAGGCGGGCATCGGAAAAGCCCTTGCGCTTAAGCCCGTATAGGCGAGCCTTGGTAAGATCGCTGAAAACACCGGCGGCCACCGCGGCCTCTTCCTTGATGAGATCCTCGATCTGCACCAGGAACCAGCGGTCGATCTGCGAAATCTGGAACACCTCGTCCACGGTCATACCGGCACGGAAGGCGTCACCGACGATCCAGATGCGCTCCGGGCCCGGCGTGGAAAGTTGGCGGGCGATCACTTCCCGGGCATCCGGCGCGTCCAGATCCACGTTCGGGTCGAAGCCCACGGAATCGGTTTCCAGGCCACGCAGTGCCTTGTGCAGGGATTCCTGCAGGTTACGGCCGATGGCCATCACCTCGCCGACGGATTTCATCTGTGTGGTCAGCACCGGATCGGCGGCGGCGAACTTCTCGAAGTTGAAGCGCGGGATCTTGGTGACCACGTAATCGATGGACGGCTCGAAGGAGGCCGGGGTGGCACCGCCGGTGATCTCGTTCTGCAGCTCGTCCAGGGTGTAGCCCACCGCCAGCTTGGCGGCCACCTTGGCGATCGGGAAGCCGGTGGCCTTGGAGGCCAGCGCCGAGGAGCGAGACACCCGCGGGTTCATCTCGATCACCACCATGCGGCCGGTGTCCGGGCACATGCCGAACTGCACGTTGGAGCCGCCGGTTTCCACGCCGATTTCGCGCAGCACCGCCAGGGAGGCATCACGCATCACCTGGTATTCCTTGTCGGTGAGCGTTTGCGCCGGGGCCACGGTGATGGAGTCACCGGTGTGCACGCCCATGGGGTCGAAGTTCTCGATGGCGCAGACGATGATGCAGTTGTCGTTCTTGTCGCGAACGACCTCCATCTCGTATTCCTTCCAACCCAGCAGCGACTCGTCGATCAGCAGCTCATGGGTGGGAGAGAGCTCGAACCCGCGACCGCAGATTTCCTCGAACTCTTCCTTGTTGTAAGCCACGCCACCACCGGAGCCGCCCATGGTGAACGATGGCCGGATGATGGTGGGGAAGCCCAGCTCGGCCTGGATTTCCCAGGCCTGTTCCATGGTGCGGGCCACCTTGGCGCGCGGGCATTCCAGGCCGATGTTCCGCATCGCCTTGTCGAAGCGATCACGGTTCTCGGCCTTGTCGATGGTGTCGGCGTTGGCGCCGATCATCTCGACGTTGAATTTGGCGAGCACGCCGTGGCGCTCCAGATCCAGGGCGCAGTTGAGCGCGGTCTGGCCACCCATGGTGGGCAGCAGCGCGTCCGGGCGCTCCTTCTCGATGATCCTGGCCACCGTTTCCCAGGTGATGGGTTCGATGTAGGTGGCATCCGCCATCGCCGGGTCGGTCATGATGGTGGCCGGGTTGGAGTTCACCAGGATCACCCGGAAGCCTTCCTCGCGCAGGGCCTTGCAGGCCTGGGCGCCGGAGTAATCGAACTCGCAGGCCTGGCCGATGACAATGGGGCCGGCGCCGATGATGAGGATGCTCTTTAGATCGGTTCTCTTGGGCATAAGTGCTAACCGTCAGGCGTTGATTCTTTCCAGGGGTCCGGCGCGCGCGGCGCCGGACGCTCTCAGCGGGCCCCGTGGGCCTCCATCAGCTCGATGAAATGATCGAACAACGGCGCGCAATCGTGCGGGCCTGGGCTCGCTTCCGGGTGCCCCTGGAAGCTGAACGCCGGCACGTCGGTACGGTGAATGCCCTGCAGGGTGCCGTCGAACAGGGACACATGGGTCACCTTGACGTTGTCCGGCAGGGTATCGGCGTCCACCGCGAACCCGTGGTTCTGACTGGTGATCATCACGGTGCCGTCCTCCAGGTTCTTGACCGGGTGGTTGGCGCCATGGTGGCCGTTCTTCATCTTCATGGTGCGCGCGCCGCTGGCCAGCCCCAGTAACTGGTGGCCCAGGCAGATGCCGAACACCGGCAGGCCGGTGGCGAGGATCTCGCGGATCGCGGCGATGGCGTAATCACACGGCTCCGGGTCACCGGGGCCATTGGCCAGGAACACGCCGTCCGGGTTCATCGCCAGCACTTCCGAGGCCGGGGTTTGCGCCGGCACCACGGTGAGCTTGCAGCCGCGATCGGCGAGCATGCGCAGAATATTGCGCTTGCAGCCATAATCGTAGGCCACCACGTGGAAGCGCGGGTCGCCGCCGGGCCGGTGCCCGGTGGGCCGGTCCCAGGTGCCTTCGGTCCAGGTATAGGTGTCGCGCACGCTGACTTCCCGGGCCAGATCCATGCCCTTGAGGCCGGGGAAGCCCCGGGCGGCGGCCAGCGCCTTCTCTTCATCGATGTCGTCGCCGGCCAGGATGCAGCCGTTCTGAGCACCCTTGTCGCGCAGGATGCGCGTCAGGCGGCGGGTATCGATGTCGGCGATGGCGACGATGTCACGCGCCTTGAGGTAGTCCGGCAGGGACTGCTCGGCCCGCCAACTGCTCACGGTCAGCGTCAGATCGCGGATCACCAGGCCGGCGGCCCAGACGCGGTCGGACTCCTCGTCCTCCGGGTTCACCCCGGTATTGCCAATATGCGGGTAGGTCAGGGTCACGATCTGCTTGGCATAGGACGGATCGGTGAGAATTTCCTGATAGCCTGTCATGGCGGTGTTGAACACCACTTCACCCACGGTTTCACCCGTGGCGCCAATGGCGACGCCCCGAAAGAGGCTACCGTCTTCCAGAGCTAGTATGGCGGGTACCGTCAACGCAACCTCCTGGCGGATAGGGACTTGTGGAGATCGGTGGCGGGGGCCGCGCGCCACCCCGTCCGGGGTTCGCAAAAAAGCGAGATGGATTGCTCCACCTCGCTTTCATGAAACGCGCTCTTGGGCCAGAAGCCCATTTTTCACTCGGCCACCCGCTCGCCCATCTTGGGCAGGCGCCATTTTAGGACGTAACCGCCCTGGTGTCACGTCACACGCCCGTAATCGCGGCGGAAGCCGCTCCTACAAAGAGGTGGCGCCCGCTGTAGGAGCGGCTTTAGCCGCGATCGTGCCGCCTCAGCGGCCCCAGCCGGCGCTGTCGCCGGCCAGACCGAGCACATCCTGCATGTCGTACAGCCCGCGATCGTGCCCGCCCAGCCACAGAGCCGCCCGCACCGCGCCCCGGGCGAAGGACATGCGGCTGGACGCCTTGTGGGTGATTTCCACGCGTTCACCATCGGCGGCGAACAGCACCGTGTGGTCGCCGACGATATCGCCGGCACGGATGGTCTCGAAGCCGATGGTGCGCCGCTCCCGTTCGCCGGTGCGGCCCTCGCGGCCATACACCGCGCACTCCTTGAGATCACGGCCCAGGGTCTGGGCCACCACCTCGCCCATGCGCAGGGCGGTGCCGGAGGGGGCATCGATCTTGTGCCGGTGGTGGGCCTCGATTACCTCGATGTCCACCTCGTCACCGAGCACCGCGGCGGCGGTCTCCAGCAGCTTGAAGCAGAGGTTCACACCGATCGAATAGTTGGGCGCGAAGCAGATGGCGATGTCCTCGCCGGCGGCGCGCAACGAGGCGGTCTGGTGATCATCCAGCCCGGTGGTGCCGATCACCAGCCGGGTGCCGGCGGCCCGGCACACCCCGATATGGCGCGCGGTGGCCTCGGGCACGGTGAAGTCGATGAACACATCCGCGTCGCGAACCACCTTTTCCAGCTCATCCGCCAGGACCACGCCGAGGCGGCCCTGGCCCACCAGTTCACCGGCGTCGACACCGATCAGGCTGGAGCCGGGCACATCCACGGCGGCGGCCAGTTCGGTATCCGGATTGGCCAGCGTGGCCTCCATGAGGATGCGTCCCATGCGCCCGGCGGCGCCAATAATGCCTACTTTCATGATCTTTCCTCAGAGCCCTTCGAAGAAGCGTTTCACGCCCTCGAACCAACTGGTGCGACGCGGATTGTGGCGCTCGCCGCCCTTCTCCAGGGATTCCTGGAAATCGCGCAGCAGGTCTTTCTGTTCGCCGGACAGCTTCACCGGAGTCTCCACCACCACCTTGCAGATCAGATCGCCGGGCGGCCCGCCGCGCACCGGAGTAACCCCCTTGCCACGCAACCGGAACAGCTTGCCGGTCTGGGTTTCCGGCGGCACCTTGAGCTTCACCTGGCCATTCAGGGTGGGCACCTCCAACTCGCCACCCAGGGCGGCATCAACGAAACTGAGCGGCACGTCCACGTGCAGGTTCTCGCCGTCGCGCTTGAAGATGTCGTGCTCGCGCACCGCCACCTGCACGTACAGGTCCCCCGGGGGCGCCCCGTTCATGCCGGCTTCGCCCTTGCCTGCCAGGCGGATGCGGTCGCCGGTGTCGACGCCGGCGGGAATTTTCACCGACAGGGTACGGGTGGTCTGCACCCGGCCCTGGCCACCGCAGTTTCCGCACGGGTTTTCCACCACCTTGCCCTCGCCGTGACAGGTGGGGCAGGCCTGTTGCACCGTGAAGAAACCCTGCTGCATGCGCACCTGGCCCATGCCATTACAGGTCGGGCAGGTGACCGGCTGCTCGCCGGCCTGGGCACCACTGCCGTCGCAAACTTCACAGGTATCCCAGCTGGGCACGCGGATTTGTTCCTCGCAGCCGCGTACCGCCTGTTCCAGGGTCAGCTCCAGGGTGTAGCGCAGGTCGGCGCCACGGGCCGGGCCGCGACGACCGCCGCCGAAGATATCACCGAAGATGTCCCCGAAAATATCGCCGAAACCGCCACCGCCGAAACCGCCGGCGCCACCGCCGCCGAAGCCACCCTGGCCGTTGACGCCGGCATGGCCGAACTGATCGTAGGCGGCGCGTTTCTGCTCGTCGGCGAGCACTTCGTAGGCTTCCTTTGCCTCCTTGAACTTGGCCACCGCCTCCTGGTCATCCGGATTGCGATCCGGATGGTACTTCATCGCCAGGCGACGATAGGCTTTTTTCAGATCCTGCTGGCTGGCGTCCTTGGCCACACCCAGCACGTCATAATAATCGCGTTTGGACATAGAAATTCAACTTGCCGTGAAGCAGAAACGCCGGCACTTTATGCCGGCGATAAATATGCTCTGACGCCAGACGCCAGACGCCAGACGCCAGACGCCAGACGCCAGACGCCAGACGCCAGACGCCAGACGCTCAGTATCGGGACTTAGCATTCGGCGTCCAGCGTCGAGCGTCCGGCGTCAGGCTTTCCTCACTTCTTCTTGTCGTCGTCGACTTCCTCGAATTCAGCGTCGACCACGTCATCGCCGGAGGCCTTCTGCTGATCACCGGCGCCGGCTTCGGCCTGCTGGGCTTCGGCGTACATCTTCTGCGCCAGGGCCCCGGACGCCTCGGTGAGCGCCTTGGTCTTGGCCTCGATGTCGTCCTTGTCGCTACCCTTGAGGGCCTCTTCCAGCTCGGCGATGGCCTTGTTGATGGCCTCTTTCTCTTCCTCGCTGGCCTTGTCGCCGGCTTCTTCCAGGGTCTTGCGGGTGGCGTGCACCAGGTGGTCGCCCTGGTTGCGCGCCTGCACCAGCTCCTCGAACTTCTTGTCCTCGTCGGCGTGGGCCTCGGCGTCCTTGACCATTTGATCGACTTCATCATCGGACAGGCCGGAGGAAGCCTTGATCTGAATGGTCTGTTCCTTGCCGGTGGCCTTGTCCTTGGCGCCCACATGCAGGATGCCGTTGGCGTCGATGTCGAAGGTTACCTCGATCTGCGGCACGCCACGCGGCGCCGGCGGAATGTCCTCCAGGTTGAACTGCCCCAGGGACTTGTTCTGGGCCGCCTGCTTGCGCTCGCCCTGCAGCACGTGCACGGTCACCGCGGTCTGGTTGTCCTCGGCGGTGGAGAACACCTGCGACGCGTTGGTCGGGATCGTGGTGTTCTTCTCGATCAGCGGCGTCATCACGCCACCCATGGTCTCGATGCCCAGGGTCAGCGGGGTCACGTCGAGCAGCAGCACGTCCTTCACGTCGCCGGACAGTACCGCGCCCTGGATAGCAGCACCGATGGCCACGGCTTCGTCCGGGTTGACGTCCTTGCGGGCGTCCTTACCGAAGAACTCGGCCACTTTCTTCTGCACCATGGGCATGCGGGTCTGGCCGCCCACCAGGATCACGTCGGTGATGTCGGAGGCTTTCACGCCGGCATCGCTGAGCGCGGTCTTGCACGGCTCCAGGGAGCGGGTCACCAGCTGCTCGACCAGGGATTCCAGCTTGGCCCGGGTCACTTTCACCACCAGGTGCTTGGGACCGGTCTGATCGGCGGTGATGTAAGGCAGGTTGACCTCGGTCTGTTCCGCGGAGGAAAGCTCGATCTTGGCTTTCTCGGCGGCTTCCTTGAGGCGCTGCATGGCCAGGGCGTCGCCACCCAGATCAATGCCGGAGTCCTTTTTGAACTCATCCGCCAGGTAGTTGATGATCGCCAGGTCGAAGTCCTCGCCACCCAGGAAGGTGTCACCGTTGGTGGCCAGCACCTCGAACTGATGCTCACCGTCCACCTCGGCGATCTCGATGATGGAGATGTCGAAGGTACCGCCACCCAGGTCGTAGACCGCGATGGTGCGATCACCGCCTTTCTTGTCCAGACCATAGGCCAGGGCCGCGGCGGTGGGCTCGTTGATGATGCGCTTGACCTCGAGGCCGGCGATGCGCCCGGCATCCTTGGTGGCCTGACGCTGGGAGTCGTTGAAGTAGGCGGGCACGGTGATCACCGCCTCGGTGACTTCCTCGCCCAGATAGTCTTCCGCGGTCTTCTTCATTTTCTTGAGGACCTGCGCGGAGATCTGCGGCGGCGCCATCTTCTCGCCCTTCACTTCCACCCAGGCGTCACCGTTGTCGGCCTTGGTGATCTTGTAGGGCACCATTTTGATGTCCTTCTGCACCACGTCGTCTTCGAAACGACGACCGATCAGACGCTTGACCGCGTACAGGGTGTTGGTGGGGTTGGTCACCGCCTGACGCTTGGCGGCCTGACCGACGAGGATCTCATTGTCCTCGGTGTAGGCGATGATGGACGGCGTGGTGCGCGCGCCCTCGGCGTTCTCGATGACCTTGGTTTTGTCCCCTTCCATGACAGCGACACAGCTGTTGGTGGTGCCAAGGTCGATACCAATGATCTTACCCATAATGCTCCATTCTCCTTCACACGGTCCGGACCCCGAATGGCCGCCCGGACAGCTGAACCTTAATGACCTGCCAGCTATATGGCGGCTGGCGGTGGCTTTTCAAGAGAGGCGCCGCGCGCCTTATTCGGCCTTGCTGACCACCACCCGGGCCGGGCGGATCAGGCGACCGTTGAGCTGATACCCCTTCTCCAGCACCTCGATCACGGTGTTGGGCTCGGCATTGGGTGCCGGCACCATGGTCATCGCTTCGTGGTGCTCCGGGTTGAAGGGCTGCCCCTGAGGATCGATCTGCTCGAGGTTGTATTTGGCGAACACATCGAGCAGCACCTTGAGGGTCAGTTCGAGCCCCTCGCGGGCGGGCTTGAGCGCCTCGTCCTCGGGGTTCAGCGTGGCCAGGCCCCGCTCCAGGCTGTCCGCCACGGTGAGCACATCGGCGGCGAACTTCTCCAGCGCGAACTTGTGAGCACTCTCCACATCGCGCTCGGCGCGGCGGCGCACATTCTGAATTTCCGCCTGGGCACGCAGGTCGGCCTCGGCCAGCGCCTTTTCCACGCGGGCGAGCCGATCGCGGGTTTCCGCCAGCTCGTCCTCGACGCCGTTGCCGTCCTGCTGCCCGGACGCCACCTGTTCGGCTTCCGCCTCGGGGCGGGCACCTTCGTTGATTTCGGCCTCGTCGGCCGGCTGTTTTTTGTCCTGTTCGCTCATATCCACTCCAGACATCCCGAATTCTGGGAAAGCGGGCAAAGATATGGGAACGCCGGGGAGGGATTCAAGGGCGACGACGACGCGCGCGCCGGAACCGCCGAGTCACGGCCTACAATTGGGTAAGCGCGGCGGAGAGGATGCGGGCGGTGATGTCCACGGTGGGAATCACCTTCTCATAGTCCATGCGGGTGGGACCGACCACCGCCAGCACCCCCATGGGACCGTTGTCCACCCGGTACGGAGCGGACACCAGGGAATATTCCTCGAACGGCTGGTAGCCGGATTCGCGGCCGATGAATATCTGCACGCCGTCCGCCTTCATGCTGCGTTCCAGCAAATGCAGAATGTCACGCTTTCGATTGAACGCATCGAACAGGTCGCGCAGCTTGTCGATGCTGTCCAGCCCGGCACTGTCGATCAGATTGGACTCACCGGACACCACATAGTCGGAGTCCTCACGCTCCGGGCGCAGCGCCTTGCCGGCCACGTCCAGAGTGGTCTGCATCATTTCATCGAGCTGCGCGCGATCCGCCTCCATGGTGCTGAGCAGGCCTTCACAGATACCGTCCAGATCGCAGCCGGCGTAGGTCTGGTTGATGTAGTTGGCGGCCTGACGCAACTCCACCTCATCGTATTCCCGGCTGGTCTGGATGATGCGGTTCTGCACCTCGGAGCGGTTCACCACCAGCACCACCAGCACCCGCTGGCCGGATAACGGCAGGAATTCCACCTGGCGCAAGGTGGTGACCTGACGGCGCGGCACCGCCACCAGCCCGGCCATGCGGGTCAACTCCGCCAGGGTTCGCGAAGCCTGGGACACCAGCGCCTGGGGAGATTGATCCGGCGCCAGCATGCGCCGCAGTTCATCGCGCAGGCGGGCGTTGTCCGGCCGCTCCATGGTGCTGGAGGCAAGCAGGGTGTCCACGTAAAGCCGATAGCCCAACTCGGTGGGAACCCGGCCGGCGGAGGTGTGCGGGCTGGCCAGCAAGCCCATTTCCTCCAGCTCGGCCATGATGTTGCGGATGGTGGCCGGGCTCACGCTGAGGCCGCTGCCGGCCGCCAGGGTCTTGGAGCCCACGGGTTGCCCGTGACGGATATGGCGCTCCACCAGGGTCATCAACAACCGTTGCTTGCGTTCGTTCAGTTCCAGCCTGGACATATACTTCAAATACCAAGAAAGACGACTCAGTATAGCCTGATTCCCGGCGCCCATTTTCGGCGTCCGGCGGCGGCGCCGTCCAGTGCCCCGGGACAGGGGCTTACACTGGCGGCGGGAATGCCCTAACATCCTCACAACTACTGGCCAGAAGGACAGTCCATGCTGACCCATCTCAGTGTTCGCCACTTCGCCACCGTGGACCAGCTGGAGCTGGAACCCGAGGGCGGCCTGACCGTGATCAGCGGCGAGACCGGTGCCGGCAAATCGGTGCTCATCGACGCCCTGTCGCTGACCCTGGGGGAAAGGGCGGACAGCGCCGTGGTGCGCCCCGGCTGCGAACGCGCCGAGGTGCTGGCCACCTTTCACCTGGGCGACAACCCGGCGGCCCGTGCCTGGCTCGCCGAGCGCGAGCTGGACGACGGCGACGAATGCCTGCTGCGCCGCACGGTACGCGCCGATGGTCGCTCCCGCGCCTACATCAACGGCACCCCCACGCCACTCACCGAGGTGCGCGACCTGGGCGAACACCTGATCAGCATCCACAGCCAGCACGAACACCAGGCCCTGCTTCGCAAGGAAACCCACCGCGCCCTGCTCGACAACCTGGCCGAAGCCGGAGACCTTGCCACCAGGGTACGTGAGCGCTGGCGCGAGTGGCAGGCCGCCCGGCGCGCCCATGACGACGCTCTGGCCAGCGCCCGGGAGCAAACCGAGCGGCAGGAGCTGCTGCGCTTCCAGCTCGAGGAACTGGATGCCCTGGCTCTGGCCGAGGGCGAGCTGCCGGAGCTGGAGCAGGAACAGCAGCGCCTGGGCAACGCCGACGCCCTGATCCGCCTGTGCCAGCAGGCGGTCACCGCCCTTTACGACGGCGAGGACGGCACCGTCAACGACCACCTGGGCCAGGTCAGCCACTGGGTGGAGGAAGCCCGCGCCAGCGACGACGCCCTGGCCGGCGTGTTCGATACCGTGGAATCCGCCCGCCTGCAGGTGGAGGCCGCCGCCGAGGACCTGCGTCACTACCTGGAGAGGCTGGACCTGGACCCGGAACGGCTCAATCACGTGGAAGAGCGGCTCGGCCAGGCCTACACCCTGGCCCGCAAGCACCGCCTGCGCCCGGAGGAACTGGTGGAACACCACCAGCGCCTGGCCGAGGAAGCGGACACCCTGGAACATTTCGACGAACACCTGGAAGCCCTCGCCGCCACCGAGCAAAAGGCCCGCGACGCCTACATGAAACAGGCCCAGGCGCTGGGCCGGCGACGCCGCGACGCCGCCGGCATACTGACCCGCGACGTGCTCAAGCAACTCAAGGCCCTGGGCATGAAGGCCGCCCGCCTGGAAGCGGTGGTCGAGGAAAGCAAACCGGGACCGGACGGGCTCGAGGAGGTGGAATTCCGCTTTTCCGCCAACCCGGGCCAGCCGCCGCGCGCCCTGGCCAAGGTGGCCTCCGGCGGCGAGCTGTCCCGGGTGAGTCTGGCGATCCAGGTGATCTGCGCGCGCAACCTGACCGTGCCCAGCCTGGTGTTCGACGAAGTGGACGTGGGCGTGGGCGGCGGGGTCGCCGAGATCGTCGGTCGGCTGCTGCGCGAACTGGGTGATCACGCCCAGGTACTGTGCATCACCCACCAGCCCCAGGTGGCCGCCCAGGGCCACCAGCACTGGCAGGTGCACAAACTGCAGGGCAAGGACAGCACCCGCACCCGCATTCAGCCCCTGGCGGAAACCGCCCGGGTGGAGGAAGTGGCGCGCATGCTCGGCGGCGTGGAAATCACCGAATCCACCCTGGCCCATGCCCGGGAAATGCTCGACAAGGGCCAGCGGGTCGCCTGAACGCACGACGCCCGGATGCCTGACGGCAACCCGGGCGGGGTGTTTCATGGGGCTGGCGGCGCGTCCCGGCGGATGCCGCGACGCAGGCTGGCGGGAAGGCGGCTTACTTCTTGCCGCCCTTGGGCTTCACATAAAGCACCAGGGAGTGGTCGACGATCTCGTAACCGTGCTCCTCGGCGATGCGGTGCTGACGCTCCTCGATCTCCTGGTCCACGAACTCGATCACCTCGCCGGTCTCCATGCACACCATGTGATCATGGTGATCCTCGTCGGCCAGCTCGAACACCGCGGAACCGCCTTCGAAGTTATGGCGCAGCACGATACCGGCCTGCTCGAACTGGGTCAGCACCCGGTAAACGGTGGCCAGCCCCACGTCCTCGCCGGCGTCCATCAGCGATTTATAGATGTCCTCGGCGCTGAGATGCCGCTCCTTGGAGGATTCCAGCTGCTGCAGAATTTTCATCCGCGGCAGGGTCACCTTCAAGCCTGCTTTTCTAAGATCCTGATTATCCAAAACAATTGCTCCGTATGCCGCCAGCGGGGATTCCTGATTCCGTGAGGAACCTTGTTCCCCTTCAACAAGTCTGTATTATCGCCCGGACATTATGCCAAGTCGAAACATCATGCCAAGGACCTTTCTCCTATCCCTGTTATTGGCCGGTCTTCTCACCGGCTGCAGCTCCCTCCGCTTCCCCGGGGTATACCGTATTGATATCCCCCAGGGCAACGTGGTGACCGAGGACATGCTGGCCGAACTGGAACCGGGCATGAGCCCGGAACAGGTACGCTTCGTGCTGGGGCCGCCGACCCTGACCGACCCCTTCACCCCGGACACCTGGTACTACCTGCTGCATTACCAGCCCGGCAAGGCCGATACCGTCGAGCAGGACATCGTGGTGTTCTTCGAAAACGGTCAATACAGCCATTACCGGGGCGAAGTGGTGGCCAATGTGCGCGAACGGACCTCCGGTCGCCGAGACCGGGAGCTGGAACAGCGCGCCGAGGACCGCCGCGAAGGCAATGTGGTGGATCAGGAGCCGCTCAACGATCCGGCCCCGGAACCGGGCGCCCAGAGCACCCCGGACGCCACCACCGTTCCCCTGCCCCGCGACGGCTGAAGACGCCGACAGGCCCTGCTAGCGTGAACGCTCCGCCCGGGCCCGCCGGGCGGCCTTCGGGTCGATGCTGAGCGGCCGGTAGATCTCCACCCGCTCGCCGTCCGCCAGTACGCGCCGGGCCGGGTCCGGCTCCGCCTTGCCGAAGATGCCCATGGGCATATTTTCCAATTCCAGCCCCTCGAACTGCCCGGCGATACCGGACTGGCGCGCGGCGTCCAGCATGGTGGTCCCCGGCGCCACCTCCAGGGCGACCAGGCGCTGCTTGTCCGGCAGCGCGTAGACCACCTCCACGCGGATCGACTCAGCCACCACCACCTCCGACCGCGGACCAGATCGAGTAGAGAATCAGGGCGATCACCGCCAGCGGCGAGAACACCCTCACCAGGGCCCGCCACACCAGGTACAGCGGGAAGCTCTTCATCGCCAGCTCCTTGCGCACCTGGGTCTCCTTCATCACCCAGCCGGTGAACACGGCGATCAGCAAGCCGCCCAGCGGCAGCAGAATACTGGTGGACAGGAACTCGATATTGTCGAAGAAGGTACCCATCAGGAAGGTATCTTCCTTCCACAGATTGAACGAAAGCACCGAACCGATACCCAGCACCCAGGCCGCCAGCCCCACCATGGTGGCGGCCACGCCGCGCTTGTGACCGCGCTCCACCAGCCAGGCCACCATCGGCTCGCCCAGGGAAATCGAGGAGCTCCAGGCGGCGCACACCACCAGCACGAAGAACAGGCTGCCGAACAGAATGCCACCGGGCATCTGGCCGAAGGCCAGCGGCAGAGTGACGAACATCATGCCCGGCCCCTGGGCCGGCTCCAGCCCGCCGGTGAACAGCAGTGGGAACATGGCCAGCCCGGCGCCCAGAGCCACCAGGGTGTCCAGGGCCGCGATAATGACCACCGACGAAACGATCGATACCGGCCGGGAGCGGCCGCTCTTCTTGTCCTTGATCTCGCGGGGCATGTAGGCGCCGTAGGCCATGATCGCGCCCATCCCCAGGCTGAGGGTGAAGAACGCCTGGCCCAGGGCGATGATCACCGCCTCTCCGGACAGCTTGGAGAAATCGAACGCGAACAGGAAACTGACGCCCTCGGCGAACCCCGGCGTGGTGGCGGCGTAACCGATCAACACCACCAGCAGCAGGAACAGCAACGGCATCAGCACTTCCACCGCCCGCTCCAGACCCCGTTTCACCCCCAGGGCCACCACGCCCATGGTCAGCACCATGAAAGCGGTGTGCGAGCCCATCATCAGCCAGGGATTGGCCTGCATGGCCTCGAAGTTAGCCTGGGACTGCATCGCCGTAAGCCCCTGGAACATGCCGGTGACCGCCTCCCAGACGTAGATCAGCGCCCAGCTGGCGACCACGGAATAGAACGACAGAATCAGAAAGCCGGCCAGTGCCCCCAGGTAGCCAATGCCCTTCCAGCGCTGGCTCACCTTACTCTGCTCGGCCAGCCGCCCCATGGAATGAATCGGGCTGAGGCCACCCCGGCGCCCCAGCAGCACTTCGGCGATCATGATCGGCACGCCCATCAAGGCGATGCAGAGCAGATACAGCACCACGAAGGCCCCGCCGCCATACTCGCCAGTGATGTACGGAAACCGCCATATGTTGCCCAGGCCCACCGCGGACCCGGTGGCGGCAAGAATAAAGACCCACCGGCTGGCCCACATGCCGTGGACCGGCTTGTTCTGTTCGCTCATCGGCTATCAACCCCTCGACGCAATGCGGCCATTGTCTTGATTTTCCAGGGACCCCTCAAGGGACAGTGCGTGAACGCTCACCCACCCCGACGAACGGCGCCCTCGCCAGAACCGCGGGCACTCTCTATAATCGCCGCCCCATGGGCAAAGCGAAAAAGCAAAAGTCGACGTCCGACGCCATCGCGCAGAACCGCAAGGCGCGCTTCGACTATCATCTGGAAGAATTCTTCGAGGCCGGCCTGGCCCTGGAAGGCTGGGAGGTTAAGTCCCTGCGCGCCGGCAAGGCCAACCTGACGGAATCCTACATCCTGCTCAAGGATGGCGAGGCGTTCCTGTTTGGCGCCCGCTTCGAACCCCTGCCCGCCGCCAGCACCCATTTCGTGCCGGACCCGCAGCGCAGCCGCAAGCTGCTGCTGCACCGCAAGGAGCTGGCCAAGGTGTTCAGCGGCGTGCAAAAACAAGGCTTCACCTGCGTGCCGGTGAACCTGCACTGGAGGCGGGGCCGGGTGAAACTGGACATCGCCCTGGCCAAGGGCAAGCAGAAACACGACAAACGGGCCACCGAGCGCGAACGCGACTGGAACCGCCAGAAGCAGCGTATTCTGCGCCAGCACTGATCGCGACCAAAGTCGCTCCTACAGCAATCCCGTAGGAGCGACTTTGGTCGCGATTTCGACAGACTCGATTAAAACGCCTTGCCGGTGCGGCCATGGCGGCGGCGCCAGCCGCGCACCTCGTCACGCACCCACCAGTACACCCGCAGCCAGGCACGCAGCACCGCCGGCAGAAAGTACACCGCGAACAACAGCACCGGAATCCGGGCGTCGCCGCTCACCGCCACCAACGCCGCGATACCGCCGGCGTATAATGCCACCGCCAGCACCAACTGCAGGGTACGCGCCAGCAACGGACGCGCCGCCACCGGCGCCAGGGCTTTCTCGACAACCTGTTCAGCTGACCGGAAGATCGCTTTCATGATCTCGCTCCCTCTTTAAACGGATGGGTTAGCGGCTGACTTTGTCATCGGTATTCGAGGCTCGCTTTGACCAGAATCATGCACCCGGGCAATGACAACGCCATGGCATTCGGGTCTGATTGTCCGACAAGGCGTACAAAAAACCGGCAATGCGGCCCTCTTTGAGCATTCTCAACAAATAAAGCGCCCCTTGGCTTTCCTCCCGGCGTCCCCATCTCCTACAATACGCCGCTTGGCCTGAGCGGCCAGATCACAGGGGGCGACATGGATTCGACGCCGGTAAAGAAACCTGTGGTGCATGTCGAGTAGCGTCGCAATGCTCGTAAATTCCTTGTGGCATTTTAAAGTAATCGCAAACGACGATACTTACGCACTAGCGGCTTAAACCCCGCTTATCGCCAAACGACCCAGCCTGTGGGGAAGTGCGGCGAGCATCGCTACACAGGCTCGCGGCAAAGTCCGTCCCGGACGGCGCCGTTAAAACTCTTAGGGACTCGGTGACTGCGCCCTGTCGGTCGGGCCGCAGCCACTTAAATCAATAGACCAGACTAAACATGTAGATCCACAGGCGGATTGCTGGCGGACGGGGGTTCGATTCCCCCCGCCTCCACCAACGCAAAGAAAAAGGGGCGCCCATGCGGGCGCCCCTTTTTCTTTGCGCGGTTGCGGTGGGAGGATGAGCAACCCCCGTCGGGGTTCGACAAGCGAAGCAAAGCTTCGCGCAGGACGTCCCCGCCCCGCGGGGACGGTCCCGGCCAAAGGCCGGGATGGCCGGATCGCCAAAAGCGATCCGGCCACCTTCCCCCCGCCGGCCCGCCACCTCCCACCCTGCCCCCAAACCACCCACCCACCCCACAAAAACGCACCATAAAAGTGCATACATCCCATGAACCCCCAACATTCACCACCTAAATACCCCTAAACCCTTCACTTTCCTGCCAATTTTCGTGTATACAAGAACGGCACATAACTTGCTCCATGCCCTGAAACCGCCCAGGGCGGCCTCGATATGCTGGGGATGCGCCGCCGGGACGGACCACAAAGCCGTTGAAGGAGTCACCTTTTGGAATTCCTGGATCAATACAGCATCGCCTGGCTGGCGGGCCTGGTGGTGGCGCTGCTGGCCACCGGCGTGATCGCCGGCGTCATGGCCGGCCTGTTGGGGGTGGGCGGCGGCATCGTCATCGTGCCGGTGCTCTATCATCTGTTCACCCTGCTGGGCGTGGACGAATCCGTGAAAATGCACGTTGCGGTGGGCACTTCCCTGGCCACCATCATTCCCACCTCGATCATGTCGGCACGGGCCCACGCCGCCAAGGGCAACCTGGATTTCTCACTGCTCAAGACCCTGGGCCCGGCGCTGGTGATCGGCGTGCTGATCGGCACCTGGCTGAGTGGCTACCTGGGCGGCACCGCCCTGACCGCCATCTTCGCCGCCGTGGCCCTACTGGTGGCCGCCAACATGGCGTTCCGTACCCAGGGCGGCGCGCTGGCCGAATCACTGCCGCCGACCCCGTTCAAGCAATTGATCGGTACCGTGATCGGCGGCTTCTCCACGCTCATGGGCATCGGCGGTGGCACCCTGACGGTGCCGATCCTGACCCTGTTCAACTATCCGATTCACAAGGCGGTCGGCACCGCCGCCGCCATCGGCCTGTTCATCAGCGTGCCCGGCGCCATTGGTTTTCTGCTGCATGGCATGGACGATCCGGGCCGGCCGCCGTTCACCGTGGGCTACGTGAACCTGATCGGCTTTATTCTGATCGTGCCAATGACCATGCTGATGGCCCCGGTGGGCGCGCGCCTGGCCCACGCCATCAACGCCACCCGGCTGCGCCAGGCGTTCGCCGTGTTCCTGTTCCTGACATCCCTGCGGATGTTCTACGGCCTGCTCTGAGGAATCACCATGCTGCATACCAAACGCGCCCTCGGCGGTGTCTTCGTCGCCCCCCATCACCTGGCCGCCCAGGCCGGTCGGGACGTGCTCCGCGAGGGAGGCAACGCCGCCGAAGCGATGATCGCGGCGGCGGCGGCGATCGCCGTGGTCTACCCGCACATGAACGCCATCGGCGGCGACGGCTTCTGGCTGCTCGCCGAACCCGGCCAGGCGCCCAAGGCCATCGAAGCCTGCGGCCCGGCGGCCGCCGCCGCCGACGCGGATTTCTACCGTGCCCGCGGCCACGACGTGATCCCGTCCCGGGGGCCGCTGGCGGCGCTCACCGTGGCCGGTACCATCGGCGGCTGGGAGCGCGCCCGGGAAATCGCCGAGCGGTGGGGCGGCCGCCTGCCTCTACCGCGACTGCTGGACGACGCCCGGCGCCACGCCCGCGACGGCGTGGCGGTCACCGCCAGCCAGGAAGGCCTGACCCGCGCCAAACTGGCGGAGCTGGCCGACGTCCCCGGCTTCGCCGACGCCTTCCTGCTCGACGGCCAGGTTCCCAAGGAAGGCCAGGTGCTGCGTCAACCGGCCCTGGCCGATACCCTGGAGCGTCTGGGCCAGGCCGGCCTGGATGATTTCTACCGGGGCGAGCTGGCCGCCGCCCTGGCGGCGGATCTGGCCCGGGCCGGCAGCCCGCTGACCGGGGACGACCTGGCCGCCTACCGGGCCCGGGTGGTGGAACCGCTGTCCACCCGGCTGCGCACCGCTACCCTCTACAACCAGCCACCGCCCACCCAGGGCATGGCGTCGCTGATGATCCTGGGCATGTTCGACCGCCTGGGCGTCACCGAGGCGGAAGGCTTCGACCACATCCACGGCCTGGTGGAAGCCACCAAGCAGGCGTTCCTGATCCGCGACCGCCACTGCACCGACCCGGCCTACATGGACGTGGACCCGGCGGACTTCCTGTCCGGCGATGACCTGGCCGAACGGGCCGCCGGCATCGACCCCACCCGCGCCCTGCCCTGGCCGCAACCGGCGCTGCCCGGCGACACCATCTGGATGGGCTGCATCGACCGCGAGGGCCGCTCCGCCAGCTTTATCCAGAGCATCTACTGGGAATTCGGCAGCGGCGTGGTGCTGCCCGCCACCGGCGTGCTGTGGCAAAACCGGGGCATCAGCTTCTCTCTGGACGAAAACGCGCCCCAGGCCCTGAAACCGGGCCGCAAGCCGTTCCACACCCTGAACCCGGCCATGGCCCGCTTCGACGACGGTCGCACCATGGTCTACGGCACCATGGGCGGCGAAGGGCAACCGCAAACCCAGGCGGCGGTGTTCAGCCGTTACGGGCTGTTCAACCAGCCGCTACAGCAGGCGGTGACCGCGCCGCGCTGGCTGCTGGGCCGTACCTGGGGCGAGGTAAGCACCAGCCTGAAGCTGGAGGCCCGCTTCGAAGCGGAGCTGGTGGAAAAGCTGCGCGACGCCGGCCACCAGGTGGAAGTGCTGGACCAGGACTTCAGCGACACCATGGGCCATGCCGGCGCCGTGGTGCGCCATCCGGACGGCGTCATCGAAGGCGCCAGCGATCCGCGCAGTGACGGCCTGGTGGCAACGCTGTAACCCGTTTCAACCGAGCAACCCTCGGCGGCGGCACGGCCCCTTCCCCGGTCGTGTCGTCCGCCTTCTTTTATTCCCCTTTCCTTTCTTCTCCCGCCTTCTCCTCGCCGGGCCTGTGTATACATTCGGAGCACAGCGCACCAAGGCGGATCATTTTTTGTGGGCAATAAATATTCAAGCCTTTGATTAGGAAGGGCTTTTCTGTTTGGCACAAAGCCTGCTCTGTTCCTGTCGTCCTTATCCGATTGGCAGGAGAACAGCATGTTGAACCGACTGATCCGCCCGCTCACCGTGGTGGCGCTATCCCTGGTCACCTTGAGTCTGGGCACCCTGACCGCCCAGGCCGCCACCGTGGTCAAACTGCACCACGACCTCACCGAGGACAGCGCCCAGCACGAAGGGGCCCTGCGCTTCAAAAAGCTGGTGGAAGAACGCAGCAACGGCGATATCCAGGTCAAGATCTTCCCCAACAACGCCCTTGGCGACGACGTCCAGGTGGCCCAGCAGATGCAGTTCGGCGCGGTGCAGGCGGCGCCCATTCCCACCGCCAAACTGAGCGGCTTCAACAAGCAGCTTCAGTTGATCGACCTGCCCTTCCTGTTCCCCTCCCGGGACATCGCCTATCAATTCCTGGACGGCCCGGTGGGTCAGCGCGTGCTGGATGGCCTGCGCGACGCCGGCTTCGAACCGGCCAGTTTTTGGGAGAGTGGCTTCAAGCAGATGACCTGCAACAAGCCGGTGCATGAACCCGCGGACCTGGATGGCGCCAAGTTCCGCGTCATGGAAAGCCCGTTGTTGATCGCCCAGTACAAGGCGGTGGGCGCAAACCCGGTGCCGATCGCCTTCTCGGAAACCTACACCGCCCTGCAGCAGGGCGTGGTGGATTGCCAGGAGAACCCGCTGGTATCGATCTCGCAAATGAAGTTCTACGAGGTCCAGGACTACCTGATGCTGTCCAACCACGGCTACCTGGGCACCGCCTTCATCTTCAGCAAGGTGTGGTTCGACAAGCTCCCCGAAGCGCAGCAAACAATCCTGATAGACGCCGCCCGGGAAGCCGGCCAGTACCAGCGTGAGCGCTCCGTCGCCCGCGAACAGGGCTACCTGGACGGCATCAAGGAAGCCGGCGGCACCGAGGTGGTGGTACTCAATGACAAGCAAAAGCAGGCCTTCCGCGATGCCATGGACCCGGTCTACGAGGAATTCGGCGCCATTCTCGGCGAGGACCTGATGCAGGCCACTCGCCAGGAACTGGATCGTCTCAACGAGGGGCAATAAACAGCCCCGGGGAGTTAGCGTCATGTGGCAACGATTCAGTCGCGGCCTGGCCAGGGTGGAGGCGGCGTCCGTGGGCGCCCTGATCCTGTTCGCCGCCGTCATGCTGTGCGTGCAAATCACCGCCCGCGCCCTGTTCAATCATTCGTTCAGCTGGGCCGAGGAGAGCGTGCGCTACGCCATTATCTGGATGGTGTTCCTGTCCTGTGGCCTGGCGTTCCGGCAGGACGCGCACATCAACATCGACGTGCTGCGCCAGTTGCTCCCCGGCCCGGCGCGCAAGGTGCTGGAAGTGATCATCATCCTGGCCTGCGCGGCGCTGGCCGGACTGCTGGTCTGGTACGGTGGCGCCATGGTCGCCACCCTGTACCGTTTCGGCCAGGTATCGCCGGCCATGGAGGCGCCCATGTACCTGTTCTACCTGGCGATCCCGGTGAGCGGCGTGCTTATGCTGATCCGCCTGGGCGAATCCCTGGTACGGGTGCTGCGTTGCAAGCCGGCGCCCGCCACGGCGCCGGTACTGGCGGGGTAGCGGCATGGGCGCGGGATTCTTCGTGATGGTATCGGGTCTGCTCACCGTGGGCCTGCCAATCTTCGTGGCGCTGCTGCTGGCGGTGTTCATCGGCCTGCACCTGGAAAACGGCACGCCGCTGATGCTGATCATTCAGCGCATGTTCTCCGGCCTGGACAGCTTTCCGCTGATGGCGATTCCGCTGTTCATCCTGGCCGGCAACCTGATGAGCACCGGCGGTCTGTCCCAGCGCATCCTGCGCGTGGCCATGCTGCTGGTGGGCCCGATGCGTGGCGGCCTGGCGATGACCACCGTCACCGGCTCCATGTTCTTCGGCGCCATCTCCGGCTCCAGCCCGGCCACGGTGGTGTCCATCGGTCGCATGATGCTGCCCACCATGACCGAGCAGGGCTACGACAAGAAGTTCACCCTGGGCCTGCTGATGGCCACCGGTGCCCTGGGCATTATTATTCCGCCGAGCATCTTCATGATCGTCTACGGTGCCGTGGCCGGCGTTTCCATCGGCGCCCTGTTCATGGCCGGTATCGGCGCCGGCCTGGTGTACGGGGCGGTGTTCTTCGCCTACTGTTTCTACCGGGCCCACCGGGACGGCCTGGAACCGAAGCCCTGGCCCGGCCTGGAGGAATGGCTCAGCGCCGTGGGCGAGGCATCCTGGGGACTGGCGATTCCGGTGTTGATCCTGGGTGGCATCTACGGCGGCATTTTCACGCCCACCGAGGCGGCCGCCGTGGCGGTGGCCTACGCCGCCTTCGTGGGGCTGTTCGTGTACCGGGAACTGGACCTCCCCGGCCTCTGGAAGGTATGCGTGGACAGCGCCGTGGTCACCGCCCAGGTGATGGTCATCATCTCGGCGGCGGCGGCGTTTTCCTGGTACCTGACCTCCAGTGGCATCACCGAGACCATCGCCGGCGGGCTGCTGGCGCTCAGCGACAATCCCTGGACCCTGCTGCTGATGATCAACCTGGTGGTGCTGGTGGCCGGTATGTTCCTGGACCCCAACTCCATCGTCATCATCCTGGTACCGTTGATCGTCAACGTGGCCCGGGCGGTGGGCATCGACCTGGTGCATCTGGGCGTGATCCTGTGCGTGAACTGCGCCATCGGCATGTTCACGCCACCGTTCGGCATGAACCTGTTCGTCGCCAGCGGCCTGGGCGATGTGCGCTACGCGGAGGCGGTGCGCGGCGCCCTGCCCCTGGTGTGGCTGGCACTGCTGGCCCTGGTGATCGTCAATGTGTTCCCGGGAATCAGCCTGTGGCTGCCGCGCTCCGTGATGTCGGGCCTTTGAATCTGTTTGGAGATACGAGTGAAACTGGACAACGGCTTTCTGGACTTCGACCCGGTCCACCTCGCCCCTACTGGTAGCGGCCCCCTGGACGGGCTCCGCTTCGCCGCCAAGGATGTTTACGATATCGCCGGCACCGTCACCGGCATCGGCCACCCGCTCTATCGCGCCACCCACGCCCCCGCCGAGCACACCTCCCCGGTGGTGACCGCCCTGCTGGCCGCCGGCGCCGAACTGGTGGGCAAGACCCACACCGACGAACTCACCTACAGCCTGGCCGGCCAGAACATACACTACGGCACGCCGCCCAATCCGGCGGTGCCGGACGGCATCCCCGGCGGCTCCTCCAGCGGCTCCGCCTCGGTGGTGGCCGCCGGCCTGGTGGATTTCGCCCTGGGCAGCGATACCGGCGGCTCGGTGCGAGTGCCGGCCAGTTACTGCGGTATTTATGGGCTGCGCCCCACCCATGGCCTGGTCGACGACCGCCACACCGCGCACCTGGCGAAAAGCTTCGACACGCTCGGCTGGTTCGCCCGCGACGCCGCCACCCTGTTGGCGGTGGGTCGGCAACTGCTGCCCGCCTACACCGGTCCGGCGTTGCGGCGTCTGTGCCCCCTGCGGGAAGCGCTGACCATGGCCGGCGAGAACCTGGCCGGCCAGCTTAACGAACTCACCGCCGAGGGCTTCGCCGGGCTGAGCCCCGGCGAGCCGGTATCCGTGGGCCCGCTGCGGGCCTTCTTCGATGCTTTCCGGCCGGCCCAGGCGTTCGAGGCCTGGCGCTATTTTGGCGACTGGATCAGCGAACACCGGCCTGAATTCGGCCCCGGTATTCGTGAACGCTTCGCCGCCGCCGCCGACGTCACGCCGGCCCAGGCCGCCGAGGCCCGCGAGGCCTGCGACCTGCTGCGCCGCCGGGTACGCCAACTGGTCGCCGACGGCACCGTGCTGTGCCTGCCCACCACGCCCACCGCGGCGATTGCCCT
Source organism: Alloalcanivorax sp. C16-2 (assembly GCF_046507615.1). Lineage (NCBI taxonomy): Bacteria > Pseudomonadati > Pseudomonadota > Gammaproteobacteria > Oceanospirillales > Alcanivoracaceae > Alloalcanivorax > Alloalcanivorax sp. C16-2. The sequence goes on from NZ_JBKFTL010000004.1 coordinate 40,578, forward strand.
GGACGCCAGCGACGCGGCGGTGGACGAGGTGCGCCTGCGCACCCTGTGCATGACCGCGGTGGCCGGCACCGCCGGCCTGCCACAACTGACCCTGCCGTTGCTGCATGACGAGCGCGGCCCGGTGGGCCTGTCATTGATCGGCCCGCCAGGGGCTGACCTGGCGCTTCTGCAACTGGCCGCACGATGGGAGAACGGCTAATGTCCCAGGAACTGGATATCCCGGAAGTGATCGAGGAAGTGAGCGCGGCTTTCCAGGAATACGAAAAAGCCTTGGTAAATAACGACGTGGCGGTGCTGGATCGGTTATTCTGGGAGGATGCCCGGGTGGTGCGTTACGGCGCCGGGGAGAACCTGTACGGCTACGACCAGATTCAGGCGTTTCGCGCCGGCCGCCCCGGTGGCAATTTGGCCCGCACCCTGCATAACACCCGTATCACCACCCACGGCCGCGACCTCGCCACGGTCTGGACCGAGTTCCACCGGCCGGGCAATCCGCGCACCGGGCGTCAAAGCCAGGTGTGGGCACGACGGCCGGAGGGATGGCGCGTCGTCGCCGCCCATGTATCGTTCATGGACGAGGGTTAATAACAATGAACGAGCAGTTTTCCGTGCAAGTCCCGATGGACTCGGATCGCCCGCTGGCGGAACAGATCCGGCGCGTCCTCTCAGATGAAATTCTCAGCGGCGTTCTGCCGCCGGGCACCCGCCTGGATGAAATCGCGCTCGCCAATCGCTTCGATGTGTCACGCACGCCGGTCCGTGAGGCGCTGCGGGAGATGGCGTCCGCCGGCCTGGTGGAACACCAGCACCGGCGTGGCGTGTTCGTGATCGAGATCCCCGATCAGCGGCTCGCGGACATGTTCGAGTACGCCGCGGAGATGGAAGCGGTGTGCGCGCGCATGGCGGCGACCAAGATGAGCCGGGCGGAACGGGAGGAGCTGCTGGCCGTGCATCTGGACAGCCACGTGCACGTGGTCAACGAGGACATGGACGCCTACGACGCCGCCAACCTGCGCTTCCATGAACGGCTGTTCCGGGGTTGCCACAACAGCTATCTGTTCGAAGCGGCGATGGCGGCGCGCTCACGGGTGCTGGCCTACCGGCGGGTGCAATTCACCGTGGGCGACCGGTTGTCCAACTCCTTCGCCGAGCACAGCGCCATCGTCATGGCCATCGTGCGCGGCGAGAGCGAGCACGCGGCGGAACAGATCCGCGACCACGTGCTCAGTGCCCACCGTACCTCCAAGGATCTGCTGGAACGCCGCGCGCCCCGGGACGGCGATCAGGAGTCGCCGGACTTCCAGGTTTCCTGAATGAAACGCAGGTCGTAGGCTTTCCGGTAATCCAGTCCCTCAGGCAGGGTGCCGGCCTCGACCATGTCCTGGTAGAACGACTGCCAGCGTGCGTCGGTCATCATTCCGTACTCGCCGCCCTCGGCGGCGTCCGACAACAGAATTCCCTGCTCCTCCATTTCCCGGATTGAATAGGCGATCAGGTCGTCCTGCATTTCCGGGTTGTCCTGTTTAATCAGTGCATTGGCCGGCGCCGGGTTCTCGAAGTAAGCGGCCCAGCCCTCGGCGGTGGCGTCCACCATGGCCTGCACCACTTCCGGTTGCTCCTCGATCATGTCCCGGGTGGTCACCAGGGTGGCGGAATAGGCCCCCCAACCGGCGTCCGCCAGCAGCAGACTCTTGGCATCCACGTTTTCCTTGGCCAGGAAATATCCGTCGTTGGTGATATAGCCCTGCTGGGCGATGGTGGGGTCGGCGATGAACGGGCCGATGGTGTAATCGTAGGGACGCAGTTGATCATCGGTGAAACCGTACTCCGCTTTTAGCCAGGGCCAGTAAGCGACGCGGCCGGCGGTGGGAACGCGGATGCCGGCACCCTTGAGATCGGCGATCTCGTCGTAACCCTGCCCTTCATGAACCATCAGCGATTGCGGGTCCTTCTGGAAAAACGCCGCCACGGTGACCAGCGGCAACCCCTGCTGGACCGCGTTCAGGGCCTGCAGGCTGTAGCTCATGCTGAAATCCGTGGCGCCGCCGAGCAGCAACTGCATGTTGTTGACCTGGGGCCCGCCCATCTTGATGGTCACGTCCAGGCCGTGCTGCTCGTAGAGTCCCATGGCCTTGGCGGCGTACAGGCCGCCGTGTTCCGCCTGGGCGTACCAGGTGGTGCTCACCGTCACCGGCGTCAGTTCCTCGGCCTGGGCCGACAGGGCGCCGCCAAGCAGCGCGCCGGCGAGAGCCACGCGCGTCAGGGTCCAGAGTTTCATCGCTACCTCCACGATTGCATCGTTATTGGCCGTTGCCCGGCATTCGGAAATGGTGAATCTCGGTGAACGCCCGCACCCAGCCATCGATCAGGGAATCCAGCATCCGGCTCCCCTCTTCCGGGCAGGAGCCCGCCGGATCGCCGACCACGCCGCTCTTGCTCAGATCATGGGTCAGCCAGGCGTAGCGGAAACGCCCTTCCGGGGTAAGCAGGCCCTGGTGCGGTGGCGGGTACTCCCCCACCGCCCTGTCGGCGTGCACGTAATCCCCGGCCAGGGCCATCATCAGGCTGGTTTCCGAGCGGCCGGCGTGGATGCCCTCTTCCAGTTCCTTGGTGGAAAGGAACTCACTGGCGCAATTCGGCACCGCCCAGGAAAACACCGGGAACAGACAGAAATCCTGGTATTCGGCGCGCAGATCCCGGGCGATGATTTCCACCACCTGGGGCTGGCCGCCGTGGCCGTTAAGCAACACCAGCTTGCGGAAACCCATGCGGTAAACACTTTCGCCAATGTCCCAGAGAATCCGCATCAGAGTCTCGGCCTTGAGGATCACGGTGCCGGAAAAATTAATGTGCTCGTTGGATTTGCCACACCACACCGGCGGCAACGCGAACGCCGGCACGGATTCCGGCAGCGCCGCCAGGGCGCGACCGGTGAGCTCCGTGGCGATGGCGGTGTCGGTGCACACCGGCAGGTGGGGGCCGTGCTGCTCGATGGCGCCGATGGGCAGCACGATCACCGTGTTTTCCTTGTCCGGCAGCGCCTCGATGGCCGGCGCGGTGAAATACGGCAGAAAACGGGACGGCGGCACGGCGCCGTGGAGCTGGGTCATGCCGCGGCCTCCTCGTCCCAGGTGCGCATCTTGCCGGGGTTGAGCAGGCCCTGGGGATCGAGCCGGCGCTTCATGGCGAGCTGGCCCGGGTCGACGCTGAGCTTGCCGCCGTCTTCCAGGATGTAGGTGTGCGGGTTGCTGATGTGCACGTTCTGCTCCCGGTGGTACTGAATAATCTCGTTGAGACGCTCCTCGGTGGTGTAGCGCACCACCTGGATGCCACTGCAGGTAACGGCGCCGTCGGCGCGCAGGAATTCCAGATGCATCATCACTTCCTCGCCGAAGTGCTCGTGCATCTGTTCAACCCGCTGCACGTTCTCCCAGGGTCGGAAACCGCTTTGCAGGTAAGTGATGTCCTTGTGTTTGCGGAAGATGTGCAGGGTGGTGTGGTTCCAGCTGTGCTCGATCATGCTCTTGGTGGTACCGAACACCTCGGCATGGGACTGCTCCTCCACCAGTTCGCCGCCGAATTTCTCGCGCAGCTCGTGGAGCGCGTCCATGCCCGGCTGGTTAACGATGGTGACCACCGCGGTGTGGCCGGCGGCGATCTTGTCTTCCAGGCCGCACATTTGCGGCAACGGGTCCGCCAGCAGGGTGAGCAGCTTCTTCATGGTGCCGCAGGTGCTGCCCAGGGCCTGGCAGAATTTCACCGCCTGCATGAAATCCGGGAAACTGAGCAGGTTCTCGCGCCAGTCCAGGGCCGGGGCCAGGGCGAACTCCAGCTCGGTGATCAGCCCGTTGACACCATAGGCGTGGTAAAGATCGCGGGCCTCGGCGCCGCGCAGTTCCTCGGCTTCAGGCTGCTCCGCCATGCTCAGGGCACGCACGCCCAGTACGTTACCCGGGTCGCCGATGGAGCCGTAGGTAATCGAACCGACGCCGCCGAAACCGCCGCAGAAAAAGCCGCCGGCGGTGGCCAGCCGGTAGGTCGACGGCATCAGCCGCAGCTCCCAACCATGCTCACGGGCGGCCTTGTCGATGTCCACCAGGCGCGCGCCGGCCTGCACCCGGGCCACGCCGTCCTTGATCCAGAGAATTTTGTTCAGGCCACTCATGTCCATCAGCACCCCGCCGTGCAGCGGCGTGCTCTGGCCGTAATTGCCGGTACCGCTGCCGCGCAGGGTGAGCGGAATGCGGTGCCGGCTGCAGGCCGCCGCCACCCGCTTTACCTCCTCTTCGCTGGCGGGCTTGACCACCAGTTCCGCCTGCTTGCCACGGAGCCGCTCCACCAGCACCGGACTGAACCAGGCGAAATCCTTGGAGTAACGCTGCAGGGCCCGGTCCTCCATGCTGATTTCCAGGCCGTCCAGGTCCGCGCACAGCTGCTTTAACGTATTGTCGTCGGTCATGGTTCTCTCCATTCTTACGCTCGCCATCCTATTGCTCGACCTTGAGTGCGCTTTCGTGCCAGTTGCGCAGCACCCGGTCCGACAGCCACACCATCAGCGCGAACAGAATGATCCCGGTGAGAGTGATCAACCCCAGGGCGGCGAACATACGGGGAATATTCAGGTTGTAGCCGGACTGCAGAATCAGATAGGCGAGGCCGGCCTGGGTGCCGCCGGTGCCGGCCACGAATTCGGCCACCACCGCGCCGATCAACGCCAGGCCGGTGCTGATGCGCATGCCGCCGAAGAAGTACGGCAAGGCGCTGGGGATACGCAGGCGAATCAGTTGCTGCAGGCGCCCGGTGCGATACATACGGAACATGCTGAGCAGGTTCGGATCGACGCTGCGCAGCCCCAGGGTGGTGTTGGAAATGATCGGGAAGATGGCGATGATCACCGCGCACACGGTGAGCGCCCAGGTGGTGTCGTCGACCCAGATGATGATCAGCGGCGCGATCGCCACGATCGGCGTCACCTGCATCAGCACCGCGTAGGGGAACAGGCTTACCTCTATCCAACGGCTCTGCACGAACAACAGCGAGGCGGCGGTGCCCAGCACCACGGAAATGGCGAACGCCATCAGCGTCACCTTGAGCGTCATCAGCAGGCTGTGGAACAGCACCGCCCAGTCCGCCACGAACGCCTTGGCGATGTCCAACGGCCCGGGCAGGATGTACACCGGCGTGCCGGTGGCGCGCACCACCGCTTCCCACAACAACAGGAACACCACGCCCACGAACACCGGCGCGGCGATCTGCACGAATCGTTCGTTTTCCAGCAACGGGGATTTCATTATTTCGCCTCCTCGCCCTGGCGACTGGCCACTTCCAGTGCCTCGGACACGCGCCGGCAGTAACCGGCGAACTCGGTGGACACGCGGAATTCCTGACCGCGCGGATAGGGCGCCTCGATGGGCACGTCCTCGATCACACGGCCCGGACGGGCGGCCATCACCACCACCCGGTTGGACAGGTAAACCGCCTCGTACACCGAGTGGGTAACGAACACCACGGTCCAACCGTTGGCTTTCCACAGACGCAACAGATCGTCGTTGAGCTTGTTGCGGGTCATTTCATCGAGGGCGCCGAACGGCTCATCCATCAGCAGCAGGTTCGGCTCGGTAACCATGGCGCGGGCAATGGACACACGCATCTGCATGCCGCCGGACAATTCCCTGGGGTAGGCGTCGCCGAACTTGTTCAGGCCCACCATGTCCAGGGCCTGGTCGATGCGCTGTTCGGTTTCCGGGCCTTTCTCCCGGTTCAGGTCCAGGGGCAGGCGCACGTTCTTGCGCACCCGGGCCCATGGCATCAGGGTGGCGTTCTGGAACACGAAGGCCAGCTTGCGGCCCTTATGCCCGACCACGTTGTAATCCTGCTCCCACCAGCTCACCTTGCCGGCGCTCACGTCGCCGAGCCCGGCCATCAGTCGCAACAGGGTGGATTTGCCGCAGCCACTGGGGCCCAGCAGGCTGACGAATTCCCCTTCCTTGACGGTCAGGTTGACGCCCTTCAGCGCCACGGTACCGTTGCCGTAGACCTTGTCCACGTCGCGCACGGACACCACCGGCCGGCCGCCCACGGCGGGCCGGGTTTGTTGTTCGGTGCTCATCGGCACCACCACCTCGGGGCGGGTTGCTTTGACGTTTGTCACGACACTTCCTCCTTTGCGGCCGGGGCTCGGGCTGGCAGCTCGAGCCAGGACCCCTGGGTGTTCAGGCTGAGGGTCAGAATGCGGTAGTCGGCGGCGCGCACCGCGCCCGGGGCGCGGCCGCTGCCATCGTTGAGGGTATAGGCGGGATAGCAGGCGCCACTGACGCTCAGACGCAGCCGCTCGCCAGCGCGCACCAGGGCGCAGGTACCACGCAGATCCAGCCGCACCGGGCCGTTGCCACTGGCGCGGACATAACCCTGGGTGAGATTGCGGGCGCGACCGCCCGCGTCCACCACCGACAGCACCGCGCACAGATCAAAGCTGTCGGCGTCGGCGGCGGCATTGAGAGTCGCGCGCACCGGGCCGGCCAGTTGACGGTCGGCGCCGAGCGGCGCGCTGGTGTAGGTGAGCACGTCCGGGCGGGCGTCCACCACGGTGCGATCATGGATGCCGGGGGACGGCGCCAGATGGCCGCCCACCGCCGGTACCGGCCGCCACGGATCATGGATGATGGTGTCCACGGTGGCTTCGCCGGTCTCGCCGAGGCGGCCACCGTCCAGGTCGAACCCGGCACTGCCGTCGCTGGCCAGACACAAACGCTCCGTGGGCAGGCCGGCGTAATCCTCATAGGCGCGCCAGCGATTGGCGCCCAGGTCATAGAGCTGTACCGGAGGGTCGCTTTCCACGCCGGTGTCACGCTCCTTGAGGAAACGATCGAACCAGCGCAGTTGCAGGGTATCGATGGTGGAGCGGGCGGCGTCGCCGAGCCAGGCCTGGCCCACCGCCGGCGTCCACGGCAGGTGGGTCCAGGGACCCACCACCAGACGCTGGGGCGCGGCACCGGCTCGCAGGTGCTCGTAAGTGGCGAAGGTGCCGGTGAGGAAGCTGTCGAACCAGCCACCCACGTGCAGCGCCGGCAGATCCACCACCGGCAAGGTCCCGGCGGCGGAGCGCTCGGTCCAGTACTTACTGTCCAGGGGCTGGTCCAGCCAGTCACCGAAAAAGGTGCCCTCCAGCAATTCGCGCACCGCCGGCGAGGCCGGGTCGATCAGTTCATCGGCGGCCGGGTCGTGGCCCAGCCGGTAGCGCTGGGCGAAGCGGTCGTGGTAGCCGTCGCGGCGGTCGGTTTCCGCGCCCAGTTGGGCCGCCCAGGACAGGCTGTTCTGCAGACGCAGGGCGCCCCCCTCGCAGGCCCAGTCGCTGGCAAGCCGGAAGCCGGTCATGGCCGGCACGATGGTTTTCAGGGCCGGGTGCCCGCTGGCGGCGGCGAACAATTGGGTGACGCCCTGGTAGGAAAAGCCGTACATGCCCACCCGGCCGTTGCAGTCCGTCAGGCCGGCAAGCCATTCCAGGGTGTCCTCGCCGTCCCGCTGCTCGTTGACGAAGGGCTCGAACACTCCTTCCGAGGAGCCACGCCCACGCACATCCTGGATCACCACCAGATAGCCCTGTTCCGCGTACCAGGAAGGGTGGGCGTAGGTGACCGTGGAAGCGATACGACGCCCGTAGGGCTGGCGCATCAGCAACGCCGGGAACGGGCCCTCGCCGTCCGGGCGGTACACATCCGCGTCCAGACGCACGCCATCGCGGGTGCGCATGCTGATCACTTCCGGCATCGGCAGCCCGGCGGTCATGGGCCCGCTCCCCGCAACACGCGCAGATCCTCGGCATCCAGATGGTCGGGCACGCCATTGCGGATCAGCCGCGCGAAATTCTCGTCGGGCACCATTACCGTAAGAGTGTAGAGCCGCCCATCGCCAGTGTTTTCCACCACGTGCTCGGCGCCGGCGGGCACCACCATGGCGTCGCCCTTGCGCAGTTCCAGCCAGTCGTCATCACAGCGCGCCCGGCCTTCGCCTTCCAGCACGAAAAACAGTTCATCGGCGGCCTTGTGGGTATTGGGCGGCGTCAGCCCGCCCACGTCGAAGATCTCCACGCAGGCGATGAAATCCAGCTTTTCGTTGATCGAATCAAACATCACCACGAGCCGGTTGCTCTCGCCTTCCTTGATGCGGAAAGCCTCGAACTGCTCGGGGCGCTTGAAGAACGGCAGCATCAGAATGTCTCCAGAGCTGGGATCAGGTCCGCCGACAGGGCGGTGAAGCCGAAGATCTGGCGGGCGTTGTAAAGCGTGGCCTGCCAGCAGAAATCCGGGGAGGTGGTGGCGGTGCAGTCCTCCAGCAGAATGGTGTCGTAGCCGAGGAAGTTGGCGTCCGCCAGGGTGTGCAGCACGCACTGGTCGGCATTGACGCCAGCGAACAGACAGGTGCTGATACCGAGATTGCGGAGAATGGAATCCAGGGGCGTGTCCCAGAAGCCGCTCATGCGGAACTTGTCGACGCGGATGTCCTGATCGGCGATGTCCAGATCATCGATCACTGCGGCGCCCCAACTGTCTTTCTCCAGCACCGGCGCGCCGGTGCCCGGCACCGGGTCACCGAGGCCCACGTCCCGGCCACTGCCGTTGTAGACGTGGCGCAGCGCCGGCGAGATGTTCATCAGATCCTTGCGGTTGCCCCAGTTCACCCAGATCACCGGCACGGCGGCACGGCGCAGGGCGGGCAGCAGGGTTTGCAACGGTGCCACCGGTCGGCGCGCCGGCGTGGTGTCCACGCCGATGTGATCCAGCCAGCCACCAGGGGTACAGAAATCGTTCTGCATGTCGACGACGATCAGCGCCGTGCGATTCAGGTCGAGTACCAGGGATTTGGGCGCGGCCGGCACGTCAACGGGACGCGGCGCCGGTCCGCGGCGGCTAAGGTCGGCGACCTGGTCGCTGACCCGCCACTGGCCGCCGGGCCGGGGGCCCAGCGGTAGAAGTTCGGGGTGATGGTGCGTGGTTTGATCGCTCATCTCTACTCGGCCCCTTCACTGCGAAATCACTGCGAAATAGCCCGTGAGGCGGGACCCTGGGGCGGCGACGCAGAGGGACGCCGCCACCCCAAGGCAACGCGAACGGTTAGAACTTGAAGCGGGCGCCCACGCCGTAGGTGTCGCCATCGCCAAGGTCGTCGATGTCGTCGTTCATGAAGTTGGCGTAAACGTCGAACTGGTCGTTGATGATCCAGTCGTAACCCACGGTCCAGGTGTTACGCTCGGTGTCGATGTCACCCTCGAAATCGGAGCTGGCGTAGGAGGCCAGTACCGAGCCCGGGCCCACCGGAATGTCCACGCCACCCTGGTAGGTATCCACGTCCACGCTGCCGGTGGTGGTGTCGGTGTCCAGGCTGTGGAACATGCCGTAGACCTTGATCACCTGGAAGTCATAGCTGGCGCCCACCAGGTAGGCGTCCTGATCGGTGACGGAGAAAACACCGCCGCCAATGGCAGCCAGACCACCGCTCTCGCCGAAGCCCGGGCTGTCGCCGCTGTTCAGGGCACCCTGCTTCACGGAGTGAGCCGCCGCGGTGAGCATCAGGCCACCGTTGCGATACACCAGGTTGCCACCGAATTTGTTCTCGGAGTCCTCACCCTCTTCCTCGCCGAAGGCGTAGGTCACGGTGGCGGTCAGGCCGCTCATGTTCGGGGAGGTATAGCTGACACCGTTGCTCCACCCGGAGTCACCCACGGTGGCGCCATAGTTGCCGCCCTGGTAGGAATGCAGGATCGCCGGCGAGAACACGAAGGAGCCGCCAAACGGGTTGGAGAAAATCACCGGCAGGAACATGGGCGCTCCCACACGACCGGCGGAGAAGGTACCCAGATCACCCTTGACGCCAATCTGCGCGGCGCGGGCGAAGAACTCGTCGCCGTTGTAGCGGCCATCGTCACCGGTGTCCGGGCGCAGGAACATTTCCGCCTTGGCGAACGCCTGGGTGCTCTCGTTAAGGTCCGCGGTGGCGCTGAAGCCAACGAAGGAAGTGGTCATGCCGCCGGCGTCCAGCACCTTGGAATCGTCTCCGGCCACGGCGCTTTCCCGGCTGCCGGCGAACAGATCAAGCAAACCGTAGAAGTCCACTTCAACATCCGCGCAGGCCATGCCACTGGCGCCCATCAGGGTGGCGGCCCCCAAAGTCTTAGCAACCTTTCTGTTAAGTTTCACGTGCTTTCCTCTCTGAAAAGTGGGGAGGCACCCGCGCGTCGGTAGCGAATTCCGAACCGCGCCAAAGGCGACCTCGATCCACCGGTATGGCCGGTGTCCCCCGGATTCGCGTCGTCTTCCCGAACGACCACGAAACCCTCTTGCATCCGACGCCACCACATCCCGTGGCGGCGACTCGTCGGGCATGGCGGCTCGGCCGCGGCATGCCGTTATCCTGTGCACCGGACTGGCAAAACCCAGCCTTGCATACACGATAAGCCTCTACTTTCAAGATGCGTGCCAGCCGCTCGGCGGCGGCCTGAAAGGCACTACGGACGGGTGAACAGGACGTCAAACGGAGGGAAGGCAGTCGGCGGACCGGGTGTTTCCTGCCCGCTTTTGGGGCAAACCTGGAAATTTCGCCCTATGGGGGCGCGAGAAAAATACAAGAGCGGGGACAGAAAAAAGCCGTGCCAGACGGGGCCATGGGCGCCCGCCGGGCCCGGCGAACGGAAAGGAATCGGTGAAAATTCAACCTCCCAGACGTATTTTTGTATACAAAACAACAGAGCCGTGCGTGACGGTACCTCGAAGCGTCTCGGTGTGGGCCCCTTTCCGGGACCCTGTTTGACAGGATGTCAAACCGGGAGCCCCCAGGGACGGGTTCACGGCGTTCCCGGAAAGGGGCCCACACCGAGACGCGGCCCGACTGGAGACCCCACGCCAGGATACGGCCCGAGCCAGGACTCAGACCGACGCCGCCGACTCATGCTCCTCGATCAGCCGCTCCATCATGCGCCGGATCACCAGCCCCGGCTTATCGGACTCCATGTGTTTTTCACCACGCGGGTCCAACGGCATGTCCGGGTCGGTGCTCTCCAGCACGTGCTTATCCTCCAGGGTCACCTTGCGGTCGAAGGCAAGCAGTGCTTCGCGATCAAAACCGGTGCCGTCATCCTGCTGCAGGCAAAACTGCACCACCTGGGAACGGCCGTGATCGATGGGCACCTGGCAATTGACGATCACATGGGCCGGGCCGCCATCGGCGTAATTGATGCGCAGGCGGCACACGAAAGGCGCGAACCAGGAACAATCCAGAAAGCGCTCATTGGCGTCTTCCTGTGCATGGTGAGCCTGGGTTACCCCGAGCCGGCCCGTGTAGTGGAAGCCGCCCTCGAATTCCTCGATGCGCGCATCCCGGGCCACCAGATGCTCCGGGCTGCCGAAGGTACCCAAGTGCACATAACTGGGGTGGGCCATGTCCAATTCGTTCTCCATCACCCGCAGCCCCGCCACCTTCCATTCCTCGTAGAACTCCTGAATCAGTTCGAAGTCCGGCTCGCCGGCTTCCGGAATGGTCGGGATTTCGTAGATCGGATCCTCCAGGGCCACCCAGGCATAGCCATAACGGGTGTCACAATGAAACGCCCGCACCCGACGCTGGGGGCCCGGATCCCGGCCCGGCATCTGTGGTACGTGCACGCACTGGCCGGTGCGGTCGTACTGCCAGCCATGATAGGGACAGGCCACCCTGCCCTGACACACGTCACCCAGCGACAACTGCGCGCTGCGGTGGCAACAGCGGTCCTCCAGAGCCGCGGGAGCGCCATCCGGGTCCAGAAACAACACCAGCGGCTGCCCCAGCAGCACAAAACGACGCGGCCCCTCACGCAGATGGGCGAGCGGCATCACCGGGTACCAGAAACGTCGAAAGACGGGATGCTCCATGACATTCATCACGCGTTCTCCTCAATGGGCGGGCAGCGGCGGCGGCCGGAACGTCAGGCCAATCAGGAACGACGCCACCACCGACAGCAGCAAAAACAACATGGCCGCGGGAAAGCCGTAGCCGTCGCGCAGCACACCGAACACCAGCGGCCCCAGCGCGCCCATCAGCATGGCCAGCCCCTGCACCAGCGCCGACAGACGACCAGCCTCGGCGGGCGTCGCCGAGTAATCCAGCGGCAGGGTCAACGCCAGCGGAAAGGAACCGCCCAGCCCGACCCCGGCGATCACCGCCCAAAGCAGACCGCCGGGTTCGGGAGACCACCAGAAACCGGCCACGCCGATCATCAGCAGCCCCAGAGTGGCGGCCAACGCCGGCCGGCGGTCGCGCTGAAACTGGGCCAGCGGCGGCACCAGCAGAGCGCCAGCGATCTGGGCGCCGGTGAACACGGTCAGCAGCGCAGCCCCCTGAGCCTGGCTGTGGCCCTGGGCCACGTAGAACGGCACCAGCCAGGCCAGCAAGGACATATAGGCCACCGACCCGGTGCCCAGCAGCAGCGCCATGCGCCAGGCCAACGGATCGCGCCAGGGCAACACGCGGGCATTTTCACCCCGGGCGCGCTCAAGCCGTGCCGGCCAGAGCAAGGCGGCCAGCAGCGCCGGCAGCGCCCAGATGCCCAGCGCCAGCCGCCAGTCGCCACCGGCGCCGGCGGTCAAGGCCGGGGTGGCGGCGGCGCCGATAGCCGCCCCCAGATTCATGGCGGTGGTGAAAATTCCCATCATCAGCGCGGCACGCCCGGGGAAATACTGTTTCACCACCACCGGGATCAACACCTGCCCGCAGGCAATCCCCAACCCGCCCAACAGAGTGGCGGCGAACATCACCGCCGGATGCAGGCCCGCCCAGCGTGCGGCACAGCCCGCCGCCACCAGCCACAATGCCACGCGCATGCCAACGCCGATGCCCAGCCGGCCAATCAGCCAGCCGCCCACCAGCGCCACCGCGCCCATGCAGAAGGTGGGCAGCGCCGCCAGCAACCCGGCTCCGGTACTGCTCAACCCCAGATCCAGACGCACCGCCTCCAGACTCACGCCCAGGGAGGTCAACAAGGGCCGCAGATTGAGCCCGGCCACCACGATCATCACCGCGATCCAGCCCAACCCCACCGCCGGCGCCACCGACGGACTTTTCAATGCCGCCGACGGCGACTCAGTAGGTGGCATTCAGTCTTTCCATCAGGTGCTCACCGGCCCGGATCGGCGGATAGCGCGGCGGGTTATCCGCGTCCGCGCAGCTTTCAATGCAGCGGATTTCCGCGTCCGGATTCGGGTGGCAAAAGAAAGCAATGGAATAGCGATCCGGAGACCCCTCACCGGTGAACGGCGATACCCGGTGCGGCGTGGAGCAAAATACATGGTTGGTCCAGCGCTGCATCAGATCGCCGGTGTTGACCACCACGGTGCCGGGAATCGGCGGCGCGGTGATCCACTCGCCGTCCCGGGTGCGCACCTCCAGACCGCCGACGCCATCCTGAAACAACAAGGTGATGCTGCCGTAATCGGTGTGCGCGCCGGCGCGACGCTCGCCGCCCTGGGGCTGGAACGACCCGGGCAGCGGCGGGTAGTGAAGCAACCGCAGGGTATGATGGAGCTGATCATGGGTGTCGACGAAAAAACCGTCGGGCAAATCCAATGCCAGGGCGAAAGCGGCCAGCACCCGGTTGGACGCCGCCACGCAGCCTTCCATCAAATCCATCACCGTGGCGCGAAAGGCGGGCTGCCCCACTGGCCAGCGGTTTTCCCGATACGGGCGCTCCGCTTCCGACAGGCTATCCGGCGCCGCCTCGGGGCCGGCATTGAAGGCTTCCTTGAGATCGCCGGGCTTGCTCGCGTCCAGTCGCTCACGGCGCACCGCCACATAGCCCCGGTTGCTACTGGCGTTTTGCCAGGCCACGCCCATTTTCTCTTCATAGGGCAACGCGAAGAAGGAACGCGACGCCTGAAAGGAGCGGCGCAGCAGGGTCTCCGGCACGCCATGATTGGACAGATAGAAAAAGCCCCAGTCAGCGCTGGCCTGGCGCATCGCCCGTGCCACCGCCTTGCGGTCCTCGGCATCGCCGTGCAGGAAAGGCCCGAAATCAATCACCGGAATAGTGGCGACGTCGGCCTGTTTCGCTGAATCCATATGATTTCTCCCGGAACGCCCCCGCGCTCCTTCAGTTCAGTTCCGCCACCACCTCGGCGGCGCGCTCACGCAGAGCGGCCAGCTCCAGGCCCGGAATGGCGCCGTCGCGCACCCGCACCTCGCCGTCCACCAGCAAATGGCGCACCGAGGCGCTGCCGCCGCCGGCCACCGGCGCGATGGCCGGGTCGTGCATGCCGAAGTAGCGCGGCTGGTCCAGATCATAGAGCGCCAGATCGGCGGCGCGCCCCGGCGCCAGCTCACCGACCTGGTCGAGGCCGAGCACACGGGCACCGCCGGACGTTCCCCAATGGACCACGTCCTCCACGGTGACCGCGTCGGCACCACCCAGGGCGCGATGGATCATCCAGGTGGTGTGCGCCTCCTGAATCATGTCGGCGGCTTCGTTGGAAGCGGCGCCGTCCACCGCCAGGGAAATCGGGATGCCGCGGGCGGCCATCTCCGGTACCCGGGCGATGCCGCTGCCCAGCCGGCAATTGCTTTGCGGGCAGTGGGCGATGCCGGTGCCGGTTTCCGCCAGGATCGGCAGCTCCGAATCGGCCACGTGCACCATGTGCGCGAACCAGACGTCCTCGCCCAACCATTCGTTCTCGCCGCAGAATTCCACCGGCGTCATGTTGTGCACGTCGCGGCAGTACTCCACGTAGTTGAAGGTTTCCGACAGATGGCTGTGCAGGCGCAAACCCAGGGCACGACCGGCCCGGGCCAGCTCACGCAAGGTCGACGGGTCCACCGAGAAGGTCGGCGTGGTGGGCGCCATCACCACCTGGCGCATGGCGCGCGGGCCGCTTTGGTGATAGCGGGCGGCGAGCCGTTCCACGTCGGCCACGTAGGCGTCCAGGGTTTCCGATTCCAGGTCATTGGGGTAACCCGGGTGGCGACCCTGTTCGGTGGCGCCGCCCCGGCACAAGGTGAAACGCAGCCCCAGCCGCCCAGCCACTTCGAACAGCACATCGCCCATCTCGCTGTCGAGACCGCCATAATAAATGTAATGGTGATCGGCGCAGGTGGTGGTGCCGGACAGCAACAGCTCCGCCAGCCCCACCTCCGCCGCCACTTCCAGATGGCGGTCGCGAATGCGCGTCAGGCGCGGATAGGGCACCGCCCCCAGCCAGCCGAACAGCGGCTCGTTGATGCCCTCCGGTACCGCCTTGAGCACACTCTGGAACAGGTGATGGTGGGTGTTCACCCAGCCCGGATAGATCACGCAGCCGCGGGCATCCAGCACTTCCTCGCCGGCCGCCGGGGTCAACCCGGCGGCCATTTCCGTGATCAGGCCGTCACGCACGCGGATATCCACGGCGCCGGCGCGGGCGGCGTCGCCCGCCCGGCCGGTCATCACCGCGTCCGCGCCCTGGATCAGCAGGTCGGTCACGACGCCTTCTCCTGCTTCACCGGAATGCGCGCGTGGTCGCTGCGCGCCTCGCTTTCGCCGAACCGTTCCAGCAGCGCCTTCATCATCTTGCGCATCACCATGCCGGGCTGATCCGAGGGCATGTGTTTTTCTTCGCCGCTGGCGGTGTCCAGGGGCACGTCGTAATCGGTGCTTTCCAGTACCCGCTTGTCTTCCTCGGTGACCTGGCGATCAAAGGCGATGATCTCCGCCTGCGGCGCATCTTCTTCCGTGTCACTGCGGAACGCCCATTGGCAGATCATGGAGTACTCGTCGTCGATGGGCGTGGCGTAGGTAACGATGGAGTGCACCAGGCCGTTCGGGTAGCGGATGTTCAGGCGGCGGCCGAACGGCATGTACCAGTTGCTGGTCATGTGCCGCACGGTGGTGTCGCTGTCCATTTGCAGCAGCTTTTTCTGGGATTCCGGGTTGTTCACCGGCGCCTTGGTCTCGAAACGGAAGCCGTACTCGCCTTCCTCGATGTTCAGGTCGGCGGGAATCGGCTTGTCGAACTGGCCGAAGCTTTCCCGATGCACGAAGCTGAAATGGGCGTTGTCGAAGGAGTTCTCCATCAGACGCAGGCCCGCGGTGTGCCATACCTCATGGAACTGATGGAACATGCGATAGCCCGGCTCCTTGGCCTCCGGCATGTCGGGAATATCGGTAAGCGGTTCGCCCAGGCAGACCCAGACGTAGCCGTAACGCTCGTCGGCCTTGAAAGCCGGCACCTTGGCGCGGCCGGCGGGGCGGTCCGGGGTTTGCGGAATTTTCTTGCAGGCGCCGGTGCCGTCGTAGTTCCAGCCGTGGTAGGGGCAGACGATATTGTCGCCCTCCACCCAGCCCAGGGACAGTTTGGCGCTGCGGTGAGCACAGCGGTCTTCGGCGGCTTGCGGTTTGCCCTGGCTATCCAGCCACAGCACCAGATCCTGATTGAGCAGACGGAACGGTTTCGGGCCGTCATCGAGTTGCGCCATCGGAATCACGGGATACCAGAAACGGCGCAGGACGGGTTGTTGGGTTACTAGCATGGCTCATCTCCTATGGACGAGGCAGCCCCCGCCGAGAGCCTGTTCGCGCTCTTTAAGGCCGGCTTTTCCTCACTGTTGGCGGAAGGTTGAACGCGGCGCGGGCCTCCGCCATTCGGACCCGCGCCGGACATCAATAAGAAGCGGCGCGCCGGCTCACCAGGTAGTCGCCGGTGAGAATCGGCGGGTAGCGACGGGCGTTGTCGTCGCCCACGCACTGATCAAGCACGCGGATTTCCGCGTCGTTGTCCGGGTCGTTGAAAAAGGCCACCGAATAGCGGGCCCGACCACCACCGGCGTGTTCGGGTAGACGCACGCGGTGCAAGGTGGAGCGGTACACATCGTTGGTCCAGCGGGCCATGATGTCGCCGGTGTTGATCACCACGCCGCCCGGCACCGGGTCCACGGGTACCCACTTACCGGCACCGTCGCGCACTTCCAGGCCACCAATGTCATCCTGGAACAGCAGCGTCACGCTGCCATAGTCGGTGTGTCCGCCGGCCCGCGCCTGGCCACGCTCGGCCTCGAACGCCGGCGGCAGCGGCGGATAATGGAGCAACCGCAGAATCTGGCTGTGGGTGCGATGGCGGTCGCGAAAGTAGCCGGGCTCGGTGCCCAGCCCCAGCTCGAACGCTTCCAACACCTGCATGGACAGATCCGACACCGCGGCAAAAAAGTCCTCCACCGTGGCCCGGAACGCCGCCTGCCCGGATGGCCAGCGATTAACGTGGCCGTACAGACCGGGCTCGCGAATCTGAAAGCTCTCTTTCAAGTCCGGCGCGCGCTTGACGTCCAGACGCTCCTTGCCCACCGCCACATAACCGGTGTTGGCATCGGTATCGTCGTAGGCGAAGGCGGCTTCCGCCTTGACCGCGTCCGGCAGCGCGAAAAAGTCACGCTGGGCCTGGAACAGCGTGGTCAACCGGGCCTCCGGAAGGCCGTGCCCCACCAGACACATAAAGCCCACGTCACGGGCGGCGCGGTCAACCGCCGCCACCACCTTGGCTCGCTCACTCTCGCCCCCCTTCAAGAAGGGCGCGAAATCGATCACCGGGACGCGGGTAACGCTCATGGCAACACCGGTTCCTCGGGCAGGAATTCCAGGGTATAGGCCTGCTTGTAATCCAGGTCCTCGGGCACCATGCCGGCCTTGGCCATGAACTCGAAGGTGGCTTTCCAGCGCGCGTCGGTCATCACGCCCAGCCCCTTGGTCTTGGCGTCGCCACCGGCCACCAGGCCGTACTCCTTCATCTTCTCGATGCCGAAGGCGATCTGCTCATCGGTCATCTCCGGGTTGTCCTGTTTGATCAGTTCGTTGGCCGGCGCCGGGTTCTCGAAATAGCTCTTCCAGCCTTCCATGGAAGCCTGGACGAACTTGCGCAGCACCTCCGGCTGCTCCGCCACCATCTTGCGGGTGGTTTCCAAGGTCTGGGCGTAGGGCGGGTAACCGTATTCGGCGAACAGGAAGATCGACGGCGTCACGCCGCCTTTCTCCATGGCGTAGGGCTCGGACGTTACATAGCCCTGCTGCACCACGGACTTATCGGCGAGGAACGGCTGCACGCTGAAGGTATAGGGGCGGATCATGTCGTCGGTGAAACCATAGTTGGCTTCCAACCAGGGCCAGAACGTCTGCTTGGCACCGGAGAACACGTACACCGGATTGCCCTTGATCTCCTCCAGGGACTTCACGTGCGGGTGCGCCAGCAGCGCCTGCGGGTCGCTCTGGAACGGCGCGGCGATGGTCACCACCGGCAGATCCTGGACCAGGGATTTGATGTTGCGAATCGGATATCCCATGGTCACGTCCTGCTTGCCGGCCAGCAGCAGCTGAACGTTATTGACCTGCGGACCACCCATCTCGATGGACACATCCAGGCCGTACTTCTCGTAGATGCCGGTGGCCTTGGCCTGATAGAAACCGCCGTGCTCCGCCTGGGCAAACCAGTTGGTGCCGAACGTCAGCTCGGTGAGTTCCTCGGCGCCGGCGACGCCGGTGCCCAGCAGGCCCGCCCCCAGGACAAGCCCGGCCACGGTCCGTCGAACCCCCTTCCCGATGCCCTCGAAACGACTTTCTCGTGCCTTCTTCATGGTGCCAGCTCCATTATGTATACAGCTTGGTATCCAGTTCTGATGCCGATATCGACGCAAAGGCCGTGCCACCTTTGTGGGTATGGCCGGTTCCCTTGCAGGCCGGGACCTTACGCGCCCCGGCCCGGATTCCAGCGACGGCCAGGACGCGCCAGGTCGGTGCGTCCGGCCCGCTGTTGTGCACAAAAACGCCAACCATCAGGGCAGCACCGGCTCCTCGGGCAGGAACTCCAGGGTGTAGGCTTTCTTGTAATCCACGTCCTCGGACACCAGATCCGCGTCCACCATGAACTGGAAGGTCTTCTGCCAACGGGCATCGTTCATGTAGCCGATCCCCTCTTCCCCCGCATCGCCGCCGGTGACAATGCCGTATTCCTTGAGCTTTTCGAGGCCGAACGCCAACTGCGCATCGGTCATCTCCGGATTGTCCTTCTGGATCAGCTCGTTACCCGGCGCCGGGTTTTCCAGGTAGCTCTTCCAGCCCTCCATGGTCGCCTGCACGAAACGCCGCACCAGATCCGGATTGCTTTCCACCAGCTCCCGCCGCGTCTCCAGCGTGGCCGCGTACGGCGGATAACCGTTATCCGCGAACAGGAAGAAATTCGGCGTCACCCCGCCCTTCTCGGCGGCAAACGGCTCGGAACTCACATAGGCCTGCTGCACCAGTTCCTTGTCCGCCAGGAACGGCCCCAGGCTGAAGGTGTAAGGCTTGGCCTGAGCATCCGTGAAACCGTACTCGGACTGCAGCCAGGGCCAGTAGGTGGAACGGGCCGAGGTGGAAATCAGCACGGTGCGATCACCCACCTCCTCCAGGGACTTCACGTGCGGATGAGCAATCAGCCCCTGCGGGTCCTTCTGGAAGCAGGCCGCCACGCTCACCACCGGCAACCCCTCGCTCACCGCTTTGATGTTGCGCAGCGGGTAGCCCATGGTGAAGTCGTACTGCCCGGCCACCAGCAACTGCAGGCCATTCACCTGGGGGCCGCCCATCTTGATGTTCACGTCCAGGTCGTACTTGTCGTAGATGCCGGTGGCCTTGGCCTGATAGAAACCGCCGTGCTCGGCCTGGGCGTACCAGCTGGTGCCGATGGTCACTTCATCGGCGGCCCGGGCGGTGCCCGCGCCCACGCCCAGCGCCACCGCCATCAAAGTGGCGCCCAGGCGCCCGTAGGTTCGAAGAGTGGATATCACGCGCATGCTTGTTGCTCCGGTTGCATTGGTTCTTTTCGTATACAAGCAACCTTCATGCCCGCCCCGAATGCACCAACTTGGTTTCCGTTCTTAATTTCCGTAGGCGGCCAACTCCACGGAGGCGGGCTCCGGCCGGACCTGCCCGGCCAGACGCGCTACCCGCGCCCCCAACGCCCGAGCAATGGCCCGCTCGTTATCGTCCACTCCCCGGGTGCCATCGAACCCGGTCACCGCCGACGCCCCATAGGGCGACCCGCCCTTCACCGTGCGTACCAGCTCCGGCACGCTGTGCGGCACCCCCACCAGCACCATCCCATGCTGAAAAAACGGCAACAGCAGATTAATCAACGTGATCTCATTGCCCGAATGCATGCCCCCGGTGGAAGTGAAAGCGGCGCCCACCTTGCCGATCAGCGCACCACGCCGCCACAACGGCGCCACCTCATCGATGAAAGCGCGCAACGGCGTGCTCATCAGCCCATAGCGGGTTGGTGAGCCCCAGACGATGCCTCGCGCCCACTCCAGATCCTCCCCGGTGGCCCGGGGCAAAGCCCGGTATTCCGCCAGGGTGGCCTGAAAATCCGACCGCTCCGGGTCCACGCTGTACTCCGGCTCCTCGATGTCCACCCGGCACAGACGCACTTCCGCCCCTTCCTGTTCGGCGCCACGCGCCACCGCGCGGGCCAGCTCCAGGGTGGTGCCGTAACGGGAATCGCAGATCACGCAGACGCGCATCGGTTCTTGCATGAGGGTATCTCCAGCGTTGTCGCATGCCCGGCCCGGGCCATTTTCTGTATACAGGCAAGCCCCATGCCACGCTCCAGATCATCACCCGGAGCGCTCACCGCGTAACCGAAAGGGCTCTGACCCGAAACATCCCGGCGCACCTGCATGGCGCAAAATACAGGGTGTCGCACCATTTGCGAGCCCATCAATCCGGGCTTGCCGGTCGGTGCCAGACTGGTTTAAATCATGTATACATTTTTAGGAAAAGGACCCCCATGGGCGACTCTCTGCTGATCCGCGCCAGCCTGCTGAACCCGGTGCACGCCGACCGCTGGGATTTCCACCGGGAAGGCGGCCTGCTGCTGCACGGCGATCGCATCGTCGACGCCGGCCCGCTGACGCGCTTCCGCGATCATCCGGCAAGCCGGGTGCTGGACGTGGACGGCGTGCTGGTGCCCGGCTTCGTGGACGTGCACATCCACTGGGTACAGCACCATGTGCGCGGGCGCTTCCAGAGCGACCTGATGGAATGGCTGCGCGAGCACATCTGGCCCGAGGAAGCCGGCTTCGAGGCGGACGACTTCGCACGCCGCCATGCCCGCGCCTTTTTCGCCGACACGGTCCGCGCCGGCACCACCCTGGGCATGGCCTACTCCAGCCCGCACCTGAGTGCCCTGCGGCTGGCCGGCGAGGAGGCCCGCGGCGACTGGCTGTTGGGCAACGCCATCATGGAGAAGGCGGCACCGGAGCCGTTGCGCCGGGCCAGTCCGGACAACGTGGATCAGGTGGCACCGCTGTTGGAACAGCTCGGTCGCGAGCGTTACGCCATCACGCCGCGCTTCGCGCTCAACTGCAGCGCCGGGCTGATGCGTGACCTGGGAGAGCTGGCGCGCCGCGAGAACGCCTTCGTGCAGACCCATCTGTCGGAATCAGTGAACGAGATCCGCGAGATCCGCGCCGCCTTCCCGGAGGCGGAGGACTACACCGACGTGTACGACCGGGCCGGCCTGTTGGGGCCACGCTCGGTGCTGGGCCACTGCATCCATCTGTCGGAGCGGGAACATGACACCCTGGCCCGGCGCCGCGCCTGGATCGCCCACTGCCCGTCCAGCAATGAGGCCCTGGGCAGCGGGCGCATGGATCTGGCGGCGGTACGCCGCCATGGCACCCGCTATGCGCTGGCCTCGGACGTGGGCGCCGGGCCCAGCCACAGCATGCTGCACGTCATGCAGCGTTTCCTGGCCCAGCATCGCCAGGCCGGCGAAGCCGTCGCGCCCCAGGAGGCCCTCTACCGCGCGACCCTGGCCGGCGCCGAATGCCTGGGGCGCGGCGACCGCGCCGGTAGCCTTACCTCGGGCAGGCGCGCGGACTTCGTGGTGTTGCCGGCGCCGGACGCTGGCGTGGCCGCCGAGGACTGGTTCGAGGAATTGCTGAGCGGCGAGGCCCGGGATCTGGAGACCCGGCCCCTGCAAACCTGGATTGGCGGCGCGCCGGTCTAGGACCTGTTAACAGGCCCTAGACCCGGGCCGCCAGGCGCAGGGCGGCGATGCGGTTCACCTGGGCCACCGCCGTGGCCCGTTCCGTGTCCGGATCGTTGCGCACCCGCGCTTCGAAGGCGGCAAGAATGTCGCGACGATGCAGGCCGCGCACCGCCAGAATGAAGGGAAACCGGAAACGCGCCTTGTATTCCTCGTTGAGCGCCTGGAAGCGCTCGAATTCCTCCACCGTGCACTGATCCAGGCCGGCACCGGCCTGTTCGGCGCTGGAGTCGGCGGTGAGCGCCTCGCCCACCGCCAGCCTGCCGGCCAGGTCCGGGTGGGCGCGCAGCACCGCCAGTTGGGCCGCCGCGTCGGCGGCGTCGAACACCGCCGCCAGCCGCGCGGCCAGGGCCGCCGGGGAGTCGTCGTCCTCGCCCAGGCCCTGCCGGTGGGCCTGGCGGGCGATCCAGGGGGAGTGTTCATAGACGTCGCCATAGCAGGCCACGAACGCCTCCTCGTCCAGGGTGCTGGGGCGTGGCGACAGCAACGGAGTATCAGCCATGGTGCTCCATCCAGTGGCGAGCGATGTCGATGCGGCGCGTCACCCAGACGTCTCGGTGGGCGCTCACATGCTTGAGAAATTTCTCCAGGGCAGCGGCTCGACCGGGACGCCCGGCGAGCCGGCAGTGCAAGCCCACCGACAGCATGCGCGGCTGCTCCGCGCCTTCCTGGTAGAGATAATCGAAGCTATCGCGCAGGTAGTTGAAGTACTGCTCGCCATTATTGAAGCCCGCCGGTGACGAAAAGCGCATGTCGTTCACGTCCAGGGTGTAGGGCACCACCAGATGGCGGCGATCGGCCACCCGAGTCCAGAACGGCAGTTCGTCGTTGTAGTCATCGGCGTCGTAAAGGAAACCGCCGTGCTCCACCACCAGGCGCCGGGTATTGGGGCTGGTGCGGCCGGTGTACCAGCCCAGGGGCGGGGCGCCGGCGGCGCGGGTCAGCGCCTCCACGGCGCGGCCGATGTGCTCCGCTTCCACCGCCTCGGGCACGTACTGATAGTCGATCCAGCGGTAACCGTGGCTGCAGATCTCATGGCCCTCGTCCACCAGGGCGCGGATGGCGTCCGGGTGGCGCTCGGCGGCCATGCCCACGGCGAACACGGTAAGCGGCATCCGGTAGCGGCGAAACAGGCGCATCAGCCGCCAAAGGCCCACCCGGCTGCCGTACTCGTAAAGCGATTCCATGCTCATGTGGCGCACGCCGGGACGGGCCTCGGCACCCACCATTTCCGAAAGGAAGGATTCCGAGGCGGCATCGCCGTGCAGCACGCAGTTCTCGCCACCTTCCTCGTAGTTGAGTACGAACTGCACCGCCAGCCGCGCGCCACCGGGCCAACGCGGGTCCGGTGGATGCGGCCCATAGCCGATCAGATCCCGGGGATAGTCCCCGCCGGAGCGTGCAGCCGCCATGGCGTTCCTCCTGATTCATGGGTGGTGACGGTGTCGTGGCGTTCACCGGGCTCGGATTGTACATGTATACATTTCTATGATTTTATTGTCGACATCGAAATGTACAAATTCGAGGAGCGGCCCATGGGGCGTCTTACCACGCATGTTCTCGACACTGCCTCGGGCCAGCCCGCCGCCGGCCTGGCGCTGCAGCTGTGGCGGCTGGATGACGGTGATTCACCGGCCCTGGTTTGCCAATGCAATACTGATGCCGACGGGCGCTGCCCGGCGCCACTGCTGGAGGGCGAGGCCCTGCGCCCGGGGCGCTACCAACTGGTATTCCAGGCCGGCGACCACTTCCGCCGCCAAGGCACCTCCCTGCCGGAGCCGGCGTTCCTGGATGAGGTGGTGGTGCGTTTCGGCGTCGCCGACGCGCAGCGTCACTACCATGTGCCACTGCTGCTTTCCCCCTACGGCTACAGCACCTACCGGGGAAGCTGATGGAAGCGCATTTGTATGAGTGGGCCAACCTGCTGATTCGCTGGCTGCACATCACCGTGGGCATCGCCTGGATCGGTGCCTCCTTCTACTTCAACTGGCTGGAAAATCAGCTCGAACGGCATGGCGACAAGCCGGACGGCGTGGAAGGCACCCTGTGGGCGATCCACGGCGGCGGCTTCTACCACCTGCAAAAATTCCAGGTGGCGCCGGCGCGGCTGCCGGAGCGTCTGCACTGGTTCAAATGGGAGGCCTACTACACCTGGATCAGCGGCGTTCTTTTGCTGGCGGTGGTCTATTACCTGAACGCGCGCACCAACCTGATCGACCCGTCCGTGGCGGAGCTGTCGCCGCTGGCCGCCAGCCTGATCGGCCTGGCCACCCTGGCGCTGAGCTGGCTGGTCTACGACGGCCTGTGCCGCTCGCCGCTGGGGCGCAAACCGGTGGCGCTGGCCGCCGTGCTGTTCGCGCTGCTGGTGCTACTGGCCTGGGGGCTGAGCCAGGTGTTCAGCGGTCGTGGCGCCTACATTCATGTGGGCGCGGCCATCGGCACCTGCATGGTGGCCAATGTGTTCTTCGTGATCATTCCCGGCCAGCGCGCCATGGTGGAAGCCATGAAAGCCGGTCGCGAGCCGGACGGCGCGCGGGGCCGGGCCGGCGCCCTGCGTTCCCGGCACAACAACTACCTGACCCTGCCGGTGCTGTTCATCATGATCAGCAACCACTTCCCAAGCACCTACGGCAGCGGCTGGAACTGGCTGATCCTAACCGCCCTGGCGCTGGCGGCCATCGTCATCCGCCATTACTTCAACGTGCGCCACCTGCCTGGCCGGCATTGGAGACTGATGCTCCTGGGCCTGGCCGGCCTGGCGGCGATCATCCTGGCCACCGCGCCCCGCGCCCCGCACCGCGAGGCCGGCGCCGACACCCCGCCGGTGGCCATGGAAGCGGTCAACACGGTGGTCGAGCAGCGCTGCGTCGCCTGCCACGCCGCCGCGCCCTCCTTCGCCGGCTTCACGGCGCCCCCCAAGGGGATTCGCCTGGACAGCGAAGCGGCCATCCGCCAGCACCGGGACCAGATCGGCCAGGTGGCGGTGCGCACCCGCATCATGCCGCCGGGCAACCTGACCGGCATGACCGACGACGAGCGCGCCCTGCTGGAGCGCTGGCTGAACCAGCCCGCCGGCACGCCCTGATCCGGCGGCGGGCGGCGGTTGCCCCGGCGCCACCCGGTGTATACATTTCGGGCTCGACCAGGGAGATTGAATCTATGGCAACGGCCCCCGATTCCGGCAAGCCGACCGCGGCCCAGGCCCTCGCGCCGGACCGCCACCGCAAGGCCAGCGACCAGAGCATCTATGACGCCATCTACGAGGCGGTGCTGACCCAGCGGCTACCGCCAGGCTCGCGATTGCCCGAAGTGGCCCTCAGCGAGTTGTTCGGGGTGAGCCGTTCGATCATCCGCAAGGCACTGACGCGGCTGGCTTCCGACCACGTCATCGAGCAACGCCCCAACCAGATGGCCATGGTGGCGCGCCCGGACGTGGAGGAAACCCGCCAGATCTTCGCCGCCCGCCGGCTGGTGGAAGGCGAGGTGATGCGGCTCACCGCCGGCACTCTGAGCAAGGCGCGCCTGCAGGAGCTGAAACGGCTGGTGAAGGACGAAAAAAGCGCCCACCAGAGCGGTCGCGACCAGGACCGGGTGCACTGCTCCATGGAAGTGCACCGTTTTCTGGCCCGGCACTGCCCCAATCAGGTGCTCGGGCGAATGATGCGCGAACTGGTACTGCGCACCTCCATCGTCATCGCCCTGTACAAGTCACCGGGCATGAGCGCCTGCTTCCTGGGCGACGACCACGCCCGGCTGGCGGAACTGATCGCCCAAGGCAAGGGGGACCAGGCGGCGGACCTGGCGCACCGGCATCTGCGCGCCCTGGAAGACCTGCTCGACCTGAACGAAGCCGACACCACCATCGATCTGGCCCGCATTCTGCGCCCGGAAACCTGAAGGCGCGGATTCCGGCACGGCTCCTGCTTGGATGCACCGCATACCGCCGACTGTATACAAAAAGGCCGAGAGGGCCGAGAGGAGAGCCGCCGCATGCCCCGCACCCTGCTGCTGAAGAACGCCACCGTGGTGGCCACCATGGACGATGAACAGCGCGAGATCGCCGATGGCGCCGTGCTGATCACCGACAACCGCATCACCGCCGTGGGCCCCACCGCCGAACTGCCCGCCGACGCCGACCAGGTGATCGACCTGAGCGGCCATGTGCTGATGCCGGGCCTGGTGAACACCCACCATCATATGTTCCAGTCGCTGACCCGGGCCCTGCCGGCGGCCCAGAACGCGGAGCTGTTCGACTGGCTCAGCGCCCTGTTCCCGGTGTGGGGCAACATCACCCCGGAGATGATGACGGTGTCCGCCCAGACCTCCATGGCGGAGCTGATGCTGTCCGGCTGCACCACGGCGGCGGACCATGCCTATTTCTACGTCAATGGCTCGCGCCTGGAAGACAACCTGGAAGCGGCCCGGCGCCTGGGCATGCGCTATCACGGCGTGCGCGGCGCCATCACCCTGGGCCAGAGCCAGGGCGGCCTGCCGCCGGATCACGTGGTTGAGCACGACGAGGACGCGGTGCTCAAGGAAATGCAGCGCGTGGTGGAAGCCCACCACGACCACGCCGACGACGCCATGATCCGCGTCGCCCTGGGCCCTTCCTCGCCATTTACCGTGAGCCCGGACCTGATGCGCCAGAGCGCCGTACTGGCCCGGGACCTGGGTGTGCTGATGCACACCCACACCGCCGAGAACAACAAGGACCTGGCGTTCAGTCAGGAACGCTACGGCATGACGCCGGCCCAGTTCGCCGAGGAAACCGGCTGGGTCGGCGAGGACGTCTGGCACGCCCACTGCGTGCACCTGGACGACCACGGCATCAAGCTGTTCGGTCGCACCGGCACCGGCGTCGCCCACTGCCCCTGTTCGAACATGCGCCTGGCCTCGGGCATCGCGCCGATCCGCAAGATGCTCGATCACGACGTCAAGGTGGGCCTGGGCGTGGACGGCACCGCCTCCAACGACGGCAACGACCTGCTCGGCGAGGCCCGTCAGGCGATGCTGGTGGCGCGGGTGCGCCACGAGGACCCCACCGCCATGAGCGCCCGGGAAGCCCTGTGGCTGGCCACCCGGGGCGGCGCCCGGGTGCTCGGCCGCGACGACAACATCGGCCGGCTGGCGCCGGGCTACTGCGCCGACCTGATCGCCTTCGACCTGAGCGACATCGCCTACGCCGGCGGCCAGATCGACCCGCTTGCCTCGCTGCTGTTCTCGGCGCCGCGCCGGGTCGCCTACAGCATCATCAACGGCCGCACCGTGGTGGACCGGGGCCGGCTTACCCCCATCGAGCTACCGGTGCTGGTGGAGCAACACAATCGCCTGGCCCGGCAACTGGTCGACGGCTGACATGGCCACCCGGCTGCGCGTTCATTCGCCGGCGGTGCTCTACTTCGACGCGGTGCGTCGCGCCGGCTCCATCCGTGAAGCGGCGCGCCGCCTGCATGTGGCGTCGTCGGCGGTGAACCGGCAGATACTCAAACTCGAGGATGAAATCGGCGCGCCCCTGTTCGAACGCCTGCCCGGCGGCCTCAAGCTCACCGCCGCCGGCGAGGTGTTCGCCCGCCACGCCATCGTGGTGCTGCAGGACGCGGAGCGGGCCCGCTCCGAACTGGACGCCCTCAAGGGGCTGCGCACCGGCCATGTCGAAGTGGCCACCGTGGAGGGCGTCACCACGGATCTGCTGCCGGTGGTGATCGGCCGCCTGCGCGAGGATTTCCCCAACATCACCATCGGCATCGCCACCCTGGGCTCCCAGGCGATTCCGGAAACCGTCACCAGCGGCACCGCCGATCTCGGGCTGGCGTTCGCCCTGCCGCGCACCGCCGAGCTGCGCCAGCTCACCCTGGCGCGCTTCCGGCTCGGCGCGGTGATGCCGCCGGACCATCCCCTGGCCGGTCGCGAGGAAGTCAGCGTGGCCACCTGCATGGCCTACCCCCTGGTATTGGCCAAACAGGACCTGTCCGTCCACCACCTGATGCGCCCCGCCATGGAGCGGGCCGGCGCCACCGCCCGGGGCGTGGTGCGCTCGGGCTCGGTGGAGTTGAGCAAGGAGCTGGCCCGCCGCGGCATCGGCATCGCCTTCCAGACCCGCATCGGCCTGGAGACGGACCTCAACCGGGGCAGCCTGGTGCACCTGCCACTCAACGACGCCGGTCCGGTGTACAGCGACCTGGGCATCTACGCCCGCGCCGGTCGGGCCCTGCCGGTGGCGGTGGACGCCTTCGCCCGCCTGCTGGGCGAGGAAATGGCCCGCCGCGAGGCCGCCGAGGCGGCGCTGTTGCCAGCCCCCACCTGATTCAACCGGGCCCGCCCGCGGCCGATGCCGATTCGGCATCACCGTGGTCGATATTCTCTGCTTTGGCGGACAGCCGGCCGGGCGCACACTGAATTCCGGATCAATGACCGCCAGCCTTGCCCGGAGGGCAAACCACCATGAACGCCGATTTCGAAGCGATGCGAGTGTCCCAGGGCGCCCTGCCCATTATCGACGTGTCCGGCCTGCGCTCCCCGGACCCGGCGGAGCGCCGGGCGGTGGGTCGGGCACTGCGCGCCGCCTGCGCCGACAAGGGCTTTTTCTACATTCGCAATCATGGCGTCGACCCGGCTCTGCAGGCCCGGGTGTTCGACGCCAGCCGGCGCTTCTTCGCCCGTCCCATGGAAGAGAAGAACCGGGTCGGCATGGCGCACTCCGCCGCCAACCGGGGCTACGACCCATTGCGTGGACAGACCCTGGAAGCCGGCGCGCCGCCGGATCTGAAGGAAAGTTACTACATGGGCGAGGAACGGGGCCCGGACGACCCCAAGGTGAAAGCCGGCAAGTTCAACCATGGCCCCAATCAATGGCCCGAAGGGGTGGTGGATTTCCGCCCGGCCATCGAGGCCTATTACCGGGAAATGACCGCGCTCAGCGAATTGATCATGCGCGGCCTGGCCCTGTCCCTGGATCTCGACGAGCACTACTTCGACGACTTCTGCGTGGAGCCCCAGGCCATCGTGCGGCTGCTGCACTATCCGCCCCAGCCCGCCAACCCGGCGCCCAACGAAAAGGGCTGCGGCGCGCACACGGATTTCGGCGGCATCACCCTGTTACTGCAGGACGACAACCCCGGGCTGCAGGTCTGGAACCAGACCCGCGGCACCTGGATTCATGCCGACCCGGTGCCCGGTACCTACGTGGTCAACCTGGGCGACATGATCGCCCGCTGGACCAACGACCGTTACCGCTCGACGCTGCACCGGGTAGTGAACATCTCCGGCCAGGAACGCTACTCCATTCCGTTCTTCTACTCCGGCAACCCGGACCACGAAGTACGCTGCCTGCCCGGCTGCCTGGCCGCCGGCGAGCAGCCCAAGTACCCGCCAGTGACCGTGGAACAGCACATCATCGACATGTACCGGCGCACCTATGCGTGAAGGCATGCCTGAGCACCTGATTCTGATTCACGGTGCCTGGGCCGGCGCCTGGGTGTGGGAGCGTCTGCTGGCACCGCTGCGCGCCGCCGGCTTCCAGCCCCATGCCGTGGACCTGCCCGGCAATGGCCACGGCCCCCGCGGCGAGCTGGACGCCGGCCTCGACGACTACGAAAACAGCGTGCTGGAAACGCTGGCGGCACTGCCTGGCCGCGTCGGCCTGGTGGCCCATTCCGGTGGTGGCGTCACCGCTACCCGGGTGGCGGAACGGGCGCCGCAACGGATCGCCGGGGTCGCCTATGTGGCCGGCATGATGCTGCCCTCCGGCATGGGCTTCGCGGAACTGACCGCGCCGCTCAAAACCGCCGACCCGGACGCCGCCGGCATCGTGCCGCACCTGCAATGGGACGCCGAACGCCGCGCCAGCCGGGTACCGCCGGAGGCGGCCCGGGCGATCTTCTTCCAGGACCTGCCGGACGCCGTGGCCGAGCAAGCCGCGCGGCGACTCACCGCGCAACCGGAAAAGGCCCGTGCCGCCGCCCCGCGCTGGAGCACGGAACGCTTCGGCCGGGTGCGCCGGCTGTATGTGGAAGCCCTCCGCGACCGCTCCGTGGTGCCCGCCGCGCAGCGTCGCATGCAGGCCCTGGTACCCGGCGCCCGGGTGGTGTCCCTGGACACCGGCCATGCCCCCCAGGTGTCCGCCCCCGACGACCTCGCCGCCAGCCTGACTGATTTTTTCGCCTCGTCGAGACCGTGACGGGCATGCCCATTGCATACCGAACTGTATACATAATTATTATCGAGGAGTGACGCCATGACGTTCCGTGCCCTGCGATCCATATTGCTCGCCTTGGGGGTAAGTGCCCTGTCCGCCACCGCCGGCGCCGCCGACAAAATCCGCTGGTTGAACGACTGGCTGCCCGCCGGCGACAAGGCGGTGATCTATCTGGCCGTGCAGGAAGGCCTGTTCGAGGACGCCGGCATCGAGGTGGAAATCAACAGTGGCCGTGGCTCCAGCGACGTGGTCACCAAGCTGGGCACCGGTGCCGCCGACATGGGCACCGGCGGTCTGTCCGCCCTGCTCCAGGCCCAGGCCGGGGCCGAGGTGCCGGTGACCGCGGTGATGTCGATCTACACCAAACAACCGGACGCGGTGTTCGTCGCCAAGGGCGCCGGCATCGACCGCCTGCAGGACCTGAAGGGCAAGACCCTGGCCACCGCCACTTTCTCCGCCTCCAACGTGACCTGGCCGCTGGTGCTGGAAGCCAACGGCATGGAGCCGGACGCGGTGAAGGTGCTCAAGGTGGACCCGGGCGCGATGGGCCCAATGTTCGCCACCGGTCGGGTGGACGGCACCATCAACTGGATCACCAAGCTGCCCGCCTTCGAGGCCCTGATGAACGACGCCGGCAAGGAGATCAAGGTGCTGCCCTGGTCCGAATACGGCTTCAATGGCTATGGCCTGTCGGTGTTCGCCTCCGACCGCCTGATCCAGGAGAACCCGGCGCTGGTGGCCAAGGTGCTCGATATCTACAAGAAGGCCCTGCGCATCGCCATCGATGACCCGGCCAAGGCCGGCGCCGCCCTCAAGGCTATGGTGCCGGACGTGGACGCGGACATCGCCGCCGAGGAATTCGCCGCCTCCGCGCGCCTGATCGATACCGACGTCGCCGGACAGGATGGCCTGGGCGCCTTCGAGCCGGAATTGCTGGCGGAGACCTGGCGCTGGGTGGCCAAGGCCCAGGATCTGCCCGAGGACAGCCTGGACCCGGAAACCTCGGTGACCCGCGAGTTCATCCCGGAGTAACGCCATGACCACCCGCATCGAACCGGACGGCAGCCGCCCGGCGATCCGCTTCGACCGCGTCGGCCAGGTATTCAACGGGTCCGACGGCGGCAGCGTGACCGCCCTGGAGGACGTCAGCTTCACCCTGCACCGCCACGAATTCGTGGCGGTGATCGGGCCCTCCGGCTGCGGCAAGTCCACCCTGCTGCGCATCATCGCCGGGCTGGTGAAACCCACCGGCGGCCAGGCGGAAATCTACGGCCTGCCGGTGACCGGCCCCCGCGAGGAAGTGGGCATCGTGTTCCAGCAGCCCACCCTGCTGCCGTGGCTGAACGTGCGCGACAACGTGACCTTCCCGATGAAACACAAGCATGGCCGGGTCACCCAGGCGGAGAAGCAACGGGCCGCGGAACTGCTCGCCATGGTCGGCCTGGAGGACTTCGCCACCCGCCGCCCCAACGAGCTGTCCGGCGGCATGCAGCAGCGCGTCGGCATCGCCCGCGCCCTGCTCCACGACCCGGACATCCTGCTCATGGACGAGCCGTTCTCGGCACTGGACGCCCTGACCCGGGATGAAATGAGCTTCGAACTGCTGCGCATCTGGACCGAGCGGCCCAAAACCGTGTTGTTCATCACCCATTCCATTCCCGAGGCCCTGTTGCTGGCCGACCGCATCCTGGTGATGTCGGCGCGCCCGGGCCGGGTGCGGGAGATCATCGACGTGGGCCTGGCCCGGCCCCGTTCCATGCAGACGCTGTCGGAGCCCCGCTTCCATGAAATCGCCAACCATATCCGCGCCCAGGTCTTCCGACCGGCGGCGCTGGCCTGACATGGGGCGCGCCCTTCTCAAGGTGCTCGACCGGGGTGCCCCGCTGTTCGCGTCGCTGCTTCTACTGCTGATCTGGGAACTGGGGTGCCGGCTGTTCCAGGTGCCCTCCTACCTGCTGCCGGCGCCCAGCGCCATCGTCCAGGGCGCCCTGCCCGTTTCCCTGGAAAGCTGGCTGGGCCACATCTGGGCCACCCTGCGGGTAAGCCTGCAGGGCTACGCCCTGGCGGTGATCATAGGCATTCCGCTGGCGGTGGCCCTGGCCAACAGCCGACTGTTGTCGCGCACCCTGTATCCGCAGCTGGTGATCATCCAGTCCACGCCGATCGTGGCGGTGGCGCCGATCATCGTGGTGGTGCTCGGCGCCGGCGACGCGCCCCGGGTGGCGATCACCTTTCTGATCACCTTCTTCCCGATCGTGGTGTCCACGGTCACCGGCCTGCTGGCGACGCCACCGGCGATGCTTGAGCTGTCCCGCTCGCTGGGCGCCAGCCGGCTGCGCGAGGTGAAGAACATCCAGTTGCCGTTCGCGGTGCCCTACATCTTCTCGGCGCTGCGCATCTCCGTGACCCTGGCGATCATCGGCGCGGTGGTGGCGGAGTTCGTGGCCGCCGAGGACGGCCTGGGCTTCTTCATCGCCTTTTCCACGTCCTTCTTCAAGGTACCCCAGGCATTCGCCGCCCTGGGCGTGCTGGTCACCCTGAGCCTGGTACTGTTCCAGTTGGTGTCCCTGACCCAGCGCCTGCTGTTCCCCTGGAGCCTGCCCGACGCGGAGAAATAACATGAGCGACACCCTGGCGGTCCTGGACCACGAACACTATCTGCGCCTCGCCTTCCAGGTGGCGCAACGGGCCCTGGAGGCTGGCGGCCACCCGTTCGGCGCCCTGCTCGCCGGGCCGGACGGCGAGATTCTGATGGAGCAGGAAAACGCCTTCCTGCCCGATCACGACATGACCGGCCACGCCGAGCGGGTGTTGATGACCCGCGCCTCCACCGCCTGGTCGCCGGACTTTCTCGCCGGCTGCACGATGTACACCTCCGCGGAGCCCTGCGCCATGTGCGCCGGCGCCGCCTATTGGACCGGCGTCGGTCGGGTGGTCTACGGCCTGTCCGAAAAGCGCCTCAAGGCACTCACCGGCGACCATCCGGAAAACCCCACCCTTGACCTGCCCTGCCGGTGTGTGTTCAACGCCGGGCAACGCCAGATAGAGGTGATAGGCCCACTACTGGAAGATGAAGCGGCGGTCCTGCACCGACGGTTTTGGGCCACGCCATGATTCTTTCACCAGCGGATCAGCAACTTTTCCAGCAGCTCCACCAAGTAGTATAGAACAATGCTTATCAGTGTGAGGATCGCCAGGGCGGCGAACGCCAGGGCGGTCTTCGACTGGGCCGTGGAGGTGAGAATCAGATAACCCAAGCCTTCCTCCGAACCCACGAATTCACCGATTACCGCGCCGATCACCGCCAGGGTAATGGCCACCTTGCAGCCCACCATGATCGACGGCAAGGCCACCGGCAGCCGTACCCGGCGAAACACTTGCCAGGGCCCCGCCTGCATCGATGTCATCAGATGCAGCATGGACGTCGGTGTGGACCGCAGCCCGGCAACGGTATTGACCACGATGGGGAAAAAGCACACCAGAAAGACCACCATCACCTTCGGTGCAATACCAAACCCCACCCATAACGTAATCAATGGCGCCACCGCCACCTTGGGCACGGACTGCAGCGCCAGCAGCACCGGATACAGGGTGTAATGCAGCGCCGGCACATACACCACCAGAACGGAAACCGGTAAGGCAATGGCCACCGCCACCAGGAAGCCCAGTACCGTTTCATACAAGGTGACCCAACTGTGCTGGAACAGCTCGGTACGCCAGTCCAGAGCGGTACTGCCCACCGCCGTGGGGGCCGGCAGAATCCATTCCTCGATATCCATTCCCTGAACCAACAGCTGCCAGCCGACCAGCAAGGTCGCCAGACTTATGCACGGCAACACCAACCGTGCCCATTCGGAACGCCAGAATCTGGCCATGTTAAAACTCCGGTTACGATGCGGCGCGCTGACGCTGGGCGAAGATCAGCCCGCGGATATGGTGAGTAAGCTCTCGGAATGCCGGTAGCAGTTCAGTATCCGGCCCACGCGGACGGGGCAGATCGATGCGGATAATTTCAAGAATGCGCCCGGGCCGGGGCGACATCACCACCACGGTGTCGGAAAGCAACACCGCTTCATTGATATCGTGGGTAATCAGCAAGGCAGTCTTGCGATCACGCTCCCAGATGCGCAGCATTTCCAGAGACAGTTCCTCCCGGGTCAACGCATCCAGAGCACCAAATGGCTCATCCATCAGCAGCACACGGGGGTCCGGCAGCAGCGCACGGCAGATGGCCGCGCGCTGCTTCATACCACCGGACAGATCACCCGGGCGCCGGTCCTCGAAGCCGGACAAACCGGACATGGCCAACAGTTCCTGCGCCCGCGCACGGCTCTCTTCACGCGGTAGCTTGTACAACTCCGCCGGCATCATCACGTTCTCCAGCACCGTCAACCAGGGCAGCAGCACATGCTCCTGAAATACGATGCCCACCTCCCGGCTGGGAGTGGCCAACGGACGGCCATCACGGAACACCTGCCCGGCACTGGGTTGCTCCAGAGCCGCCAGAATTCGCAACAAGGTGGATTTACCGCAGCCGGACGCGCCCACAATGGACACGAAGCTACCCTCCGGCACATCCAGGCTCACCTTATCCAGAGCCTGGATATCACCGCCACGAACCGGATAGACCTTGGACAAGTTTCGGGCCGACAGCATCGGCGGTGAGATTGTTTCAGTCATGATTGATTCCTCTGACGAATGGCCCGGCATCGCTTACTGACCGACAAAGCCCGGCGCATAGAGGTCCTCGACCCCAACCGGGTGCTTCAGATCAAACGCCGAGCCCACCACCTGCAGGGTCTTGGCGATCATGTCCGGGTCGATTTCACCCATCGGCAGGCCATCGGGCTGTTCCGCCAGAGCCTTGACCATCCGGGTTTCTCCGGCACCGATATCGGTATCCACCTGTCGGTGGTAGCCGTGCAGAATCTCTCCGGCTTCTTGAGGATGCGCGAACGCGTAGTTCATCCCCTTAATGGTGGCGGACACGAAACGTCGCACCAGATCCGGGTTCTCGGCGATGGTTTCCTCGGAGGCAATCAGACCATTGCCGTAATAGCTCAACCCCACATCTTCATAGGCAAGTCGCACCAGCTTTTTCGGCGCCACTGCCTTCTCCAACAGCGGCTCGCCGACCACGAACTGGCCGATGGCATCGGCCCGCCCGGTGCTCAACAGGCTGGGCAACGCGCTGCCATCGGCCACCACCCAACCCACCTTTGAGGGGTCGATGCCAGCATCGGCGGCATAGGCACCGAATAAAGCGGGGATCGCGCTGAACGCGGTGTCAGCCACCTTCCGGCCCTGCAAATCCTCGGGTTTCTCGATACCCGAACCTTCCAAGGCATAGATGGCATGGGGCGGACGGACATAGACCACCGCCACCATTTTCACCGGCACCTGATCATTGCCGCGCGCCAGCACCAATGAGCCCGCATCGGCGAAACCCAGCCGGGCATTGCCATTGGCCACTTTTTTAATGGCATCGGAAGACCCCTGCCCCCGAACAATGTTCACGGCCAGCCCCTGCTCTTCATAAAAGCCTTTCTTATCGGCGACAAAAAAATAAGCGTGACGGCCATTGATCCCGAAGTCGGTCACGAACGTGATTTCCTCCGCCACCGCGCCGGCGCTGATCAATGCCAGACAGGCGCCGAAGGCCAACCGTAAGCTTTTTATCCAACTCATAGCGATGCTCCGAAAACCGGTAAAAATGACCCGCCCAAACCGAACTCCAGGCGGATAAGTACCCCTATCGTCTGCAGAGCCTGTGCCAGCGCCGCCGATCTCCAGGGCGCCCGGCGGCAAGCTCTTGAGAAACCTGCTTTTTTCGCTCTCCAGCATCGAGATGGCCGCGACGACATGGCCATCACCAAGGCCCCACCTTTGTGCACGCCGCCGCCCCAAAGCACCATAATTGA
This sequence comes from Alloalcanivorax sp. C16-2, assembly GCF_046507615.1. Classification (NCBI taxonomy): domain Bacteria; kingdom Pseudomonadati; phylum Pseudomonadota; class Gammaproteobacteria; order Oceanospirillales; family Alcanivoracaceae; genus Alloalcanivorax; species Alloalcanivorax sp. C16-2. The sequence continues at coordinate 76,757 of NZ_JBKFTL010000004.1, forward strand.
ACATATAAATCTATATTTGACTGAATAAATCTTTAATGGTCACATATAGAACATATATGGCCACAAGCATTCAATTGGAGAACATCATGCCCGACGACGCTTCCCCCGAAATCTACGATTTATTGATTGAAAACGGCCACCTTCTGGACCCGGCTTCCGGTCTCGACCAAGTGGGTTTTCTGGCGGTACATCACGGCCGCATTTTGTCCGCCGGGCCCCGCCCTCCGGCGGGGCGCCCCCGCCAACGCATCGATGCCAGCGGCCGACTGGTCTGCCCCGGCCTGATCGACATGCATGTCCATGTTTACGAATGGGTAACCAATTTCGGGGTGCATGCCGACGATGCGGGTGTCCACGCGGGCATCACCACGGTGGTGGATCAGGGCAGTTCCGGCGCCTGGACGTTTGGCGGGTTCAACGCCCATGTGATCGAGCCATCACGCACCGATGTGCGCGCCTTTGTCTCCATCAATGTGGCCGGCGCGTTAATGGGCGGAATGAAAGGCGATATTCTGCATAACCCTCAGATGACCGATGGCGACAGTCTGGTCAAACTCGTGCAACAGTTCCCTGAGCGTGTTAAGGGCATTAAATGCCACTGCGAATCCGGAGCCCTTTCACACTGGGGCACCGAGGTCCTCACCCACGCCAGCCAGGTGGGCCGCGACGCGGATATTCCCCTTTATGTTCATACCGGCGAGCTGTTCCCGGTGGTCGAGCAACAGCGGCCAAGCGCCGATGAAGTGTTTCCCAGCATGCTGCCACTGCTCAAACCCGGCGACATGCTCGCGCACATCTACAGCTGCATGCCCGACGGCATCGTCGGTAACGCCGATACCGTGCCTGAAGCCGTGCTGCAGGCACGCGATAAGGGCGTGTATTTCGATATCGGTTACGGGCTGAACTTCAGCTACCGCATCGCGCGCATGATGCTGGCCGCCGATATTGCGCCGTTTACTATCAGCAGCGACGTGCACGGCGACTTCAACGCTTTCCACGACAACAGCAAACTCAACTACAGCTTGTACGGTGCCATGACCCGGCTGTGGGCATTGGGAATGCCGTTAAGAGAAGTGATCGCCGCCACCACCTGGCACCCCGCTCGCATGCTGCGCGAAGAGGGTGAAATCGGCACGCTGACCCCTGGCTCCCGAGCCGACCTGAGTCTCATCGAGATCGACACAACGCCCCGCGAGCTGTACGACGGGCGCGGCGAAACACTCACCACCGAGCAGACCCTGCTGCCCTGGCTAACGGTGCGCGCCGGCCAGCCCATCGTGCCACACCGGCGACTGCTTACGGACCTGCTGCCCGACGCCGCCCGAGTCACCCAACAAGAGAGACTGTCATGATGGATACCCAGGACATTGAATTCGAGAACACTCGCGTGCGTTTGTACCGTGCCGGGCAGGGTCCTCGACTATTGCTGATTCACGGCATCGGCCCGGGCACCTCGATACCCGCCAACTTCGGCACCGTGATCCCGGCCCTGGCGGAGCACTACAGCGTGGTTGGCATGGATCTGATCGGCTTCGGCGGGTCCGAACGAAAAAGCACGGCGCCGTTTTTTGATTTTCCCCTGTGGTGCCGCCAGGCTCGCTTCGTGGCCGACACCCTGGGCGCCGATGAGCTGCGAATTTGGGGGCAATCCCTGGGTGGCGCCATGGCATTGCAGGTCGCCTCCGAAATGCCATCGGTGACCCGGGTGATCACCACCGGCACCGGCGGCGGCAAACAAACACTCAACCCCGCCCTGGAGCGATTCTGGACCTTCCCGCCCAGCGCCGAGGCGTTGCGCGAGGCGTTGCTCAGTTCCATGTACGACACCTCCGGAATCACCGATGAAGTGGTGCGCGAACGGTTTGAAACCCTTCAGCAAGGGGGCATTGGCGACTACTTCAGCGCCATGATGGCCGGTGATAAACAGGCGCTGCTGGATTCGGTCTACCTGTCTCCGAAGGTTTTGAACAACGTCCAGGCCAGAGTACTGCTTCTGCATGGTCGCGACGATGTTCCGGTGCCCTACCGGGACACCACCTTGCATCTTCTCGACCATCTACCCACCGCGGAGGCCGTCATCCTGAGCCGTTGCGGGCACAATCCGGCCCGCGAACACACAGACCGCACTCTGAGCCTGGCGCTGGAACATCTGCGCTAAGTTCGATTACCATCAGCCGCGCCGCTCGCGGTAAGCGGGCGGCGTTACTTTGGCCACGAGCAGAACGGTATGAAACAGCCTCCGCGCAAGGACTCCTACCTGCAATCCCTGGAGAAGGGTCTCGCGGTGTTGGACAGCTTCACGGAAGGCACCACCTCCCTCAGTATCAGCGATATCGCCGAGCGCACCGGGCAGGACCGGGCTTCCGCGCGGCGCGCCATTCTCACCCTCACTCATCTGGGCTACACCCGCCTGGACGGCCGCCGCTTCTCCATGACGCCGAAAGTGCTGTCACTGGGCCATCGCTATTTGTCCTCACTGCCGTTCCTACCGCTCGCCCAGCGCATCATCGAGGAACTGGCGGACGAGATGCAGGAGACCGTTTCGGTCGGCGCGCTGGACGATAACGATGTGGTGTTTCTGTGTCGCGTGGCGGCTCGCCGTTTTCTGAGTTTCGACGCCAGCGTCGGCAGTCGTGTGCCGGCCCATCTCCATTCCATGGGCCAGGTCCTGCTCGCTACCCTTCCGGAAGCACAACGTGATGCGATTCTGGCGACGCTCGACTACCGCCAATACACCCCCCACTCGGTCACCGACCCCGACCAATTACGAGAGCAGTTGAAGGTCGTCGCGGAACAGGGCTGGGCCTTTACCAATCAGCAATACGAGGAAGGCTACTGTGGTATCGCCATTCCTCTGTTTGACGCCGACGGCCATGCCATGGCCGCCCTCAACGTCAGTTTCGCCGCTGGCCAACGAGCTCTGGAACGGGCCCGCGAAGATGTTCTGCCGCGCCTGAAACTGGCCGGCCGCCGTATTCAATCCCCTGGGGTGTAAACCTCCCGCCCCTGGCGACAATAACGCTTTGGCATTAACATATAACCACTTTCCTGACCCTTCTCGCGCCCTCGCCAACGGGCGCCCCGTGGTTGTTTCGCCGGAGTATTCCATGACCCTCTGGACGCGCCTGCTGCCGTTCCTCGGCTGGCCCCGTCCCACCCGCCAATCCCTGCGCCAGGATTTGTTCGCCGGCCTCACCGTGGGCCTGGTGCTGGTACCTCAGGCGCTGGCCTACGCCACCCTGGCCGGTATGCCGCCGGTCACCGGCCTGTACGCCGCCCTGCTACCCGGGGTGGTGGGCATCCTGTGGGGCTCCTCGCCGCTGCTGGCGGTGGGCCCGGTGGCGCTCACCAGCCTGCTGACCTTCGCCGCCATCAGCCCCATGGCCACGCCGGAAAGCGGCGAATGGGTGACCCTGGCGATCTGGCTGGCGATCTATTCCGGGTTGATCCAGTTCCTGCTCGGCGCTCTGCGCCTGGGGCTGATCGCCAACTTCGTCTCCAACGCGGTGATCACCGGCTTTCTCAACGCCGCCGCCCTGATCATCCTGGTGTCCCAGTTGCCCGCTCTGTTGGGCGTGGACGGTGGCGGCCTCCGGAGCGCCTTCACGGCTCTGGGCGGCCACCTGGCCCACCCGGACCCGGCCTGGCTATGGACCCTGGCCTTCGGCCCCGGCGCCATGCTGCTGCTATGGCTGCAAAAACGCTGGCTGCCACGCGCGCCCGGGGTGCTGGTGGTGTGCGTGCTGGGTATCGCCGCCAGCGCCCTGCTCGGCTATGCCGGCCTGGGCGGCGCCGTGGTTGGCGCGGTGCCCGCCGGCCTGCCGGAATTCGGCTGGCCCGCCAGCCTGACCCTGGAGCAACACCGGGCACTGCTGCCGGCGGCCCTGATCATCGCCCTGATCAGCTTCACCGAGGCCATGTCCAGCGCCCGCTCGCTGCCGTCCCCGGACGGCCGCCTGTGGGATCAGAACCAGGAACTGGTGGGCCAGGGGCTGGCCAAGGTGGCCAGCGGCCTGAGCGGCGCCTTCCCGGTCAGCGGTTCGTTCTCGCGCACCGCCCTGAACCGCTACGTGGGCGCCAACAGCGGCTGGTCGGCGCTGTTCGCCGCACTGTGCACCCTGCTGTGTCTGCTGTTCTTCACCGGCTATCTGCAGCACCTGCCGCGGGCCATCCTGGCGGCGATCATCATGGTGCCGGTGTTCGGGCTGATCAGCCCGATGGCGTTCGTACGCCTGTGGCGCGCCTCCGTGGACGATGGCCTGGTGGGCCTGGCCACCTTCGTGGTGACCCTGGTGTCGGTGCCCTACCTGCACTGGGGCGTGTTCACCGGCTTCGTGCTGGCGATGCTGTTCTTCCTCTACCGGCGCGCCCACCCGCGCCTGATCGAGCTGGGCCTGCACCCGGCCGGCACCCTGCGCGACCGGCGCCTGCACGACCTGCCGCCGCTGGCGCCCGGGGTGCTGTCGCTGCGCCTGGATGCTTCGCTCACCTACCTGACCGCGCCCTTGCTGGATCGCTTCGTGCGCCAGCGGCTACGGGCCGAGCCGGATATCCAGGTGGTACTGATCTGCGCCTCGGCGATGAACGCCATGGACGCCACCGGCGTGGAAACCCTGGAGCGGCTGCACCGGGACCTGGCCGGGCGCGGCGTGCGCCTGGCCTTTTCCGGGGTCAAGAAACAAGTCCGGGACGTCATGAAACACACTGGCTTGCTGGCCCGGCTCGGCGAGGACAACCTGTTCGTCAACAACCGGGACGCTATCGAGGCACTCGGCGGCCCTGGAACCGCCACCGGCTGAGCCGGTCGAACAGAACCGGACCACCGCTCGACGAGGAGCCAGGAATGCACCTTGTGCGCACCCTGCTGCTGGCGCTGCTGGCGCTGGCGGGCATCGCCGCCGCCGACGATTATGACTACATCCGCGGCGACGAAATCTACAGTGAGGATTACAACTACGGGCTGGACTACGACCGCCTGCGCAGCGTGCCGGAAACCCCGGACACCGATCTCGGCGGCGCCGGCGCCTCGCCGGAGTCCATCGGCCAGCGTGGCGCCGCCAGCCGGGACGGCCAGCAGCCCTCCATGACCCGACGACTGCGGGAACTGCGCCAGGAAACCTACCCGGACCAGCGCGACTTCGGGCTTGAGGGCGATGGCGACGCCCGATCCAAAGGCGCCATGCCGGCGGTTCCCGGTCGCTGACCTGACAAGCCGCCCGGTTTCCGGGAAAATCAGGGTCCCATGGACAGGATGCGACATCCCGAATGAAGCGTTTCTTTTTTTCCGTGCTGGGGCTGCTGGCGATCGCCGCCATCGGCTCGCAGCTCTGGTACCTGGGCCAGGTACTGCAATTGCGGGGTCAGAACCCCAAGGACACCGCTTTTATGGAGCGGGCCCGGGAACATGGCCGCGTGCTCTATCAATGGCGGGACTACGACGCCATCGCCGACGATCTGAAACGGGCGGTGCTGATCTCCGAGGACGCCCGCTTCGTGGAGCACTTCGGGTTCGACTGGCGCGGCATCCGTCATGCCATGGAACGCAATGAGGAAGCGGGCCGACCGGTGGCCGGCGGCTCAACCATCACCCAGCAACTGGCCAAGAATCTTTACCTGAGTGGCGAAAAGACCTATGTGCGCAAGGGCCAGGAAGCCCTGATCGCGCTGATGCTGGAACTGACCCTGTCCAAGCAGCGCATCCTCGAGCTTTATCTGAACACCGCCCAATGGGGCAACCGGGTGTTCGGTGCCCAGGCGGCGGCCCGCCATTACTTCGGCGTCGACGCCGACCAGCTGTCACCGGACCAGGCGGCGCAGCTGGCGGTGCTGCTGCCCCGGCCCAGCTATTACGACGTGCGCGGCACCACCGACTATGTGCAGCAACGCAGCCAGTGGATTCAGCAACAGCTTCCCCTGGTACGTATTCCGTCGCCCTGAACTCATCCGGCCGGCGCCCCGCCCGAACCGGCGCCGCCCCACCGACTCATGGAGAAAGCAGTATGAGACCGTTGTGGTTCGTTCTTCCCCTTTTGCTCACCCTCGCCGCCTGCGACGACCCGGATACCCCGGCGCCGTCCACCGCCGACGCCCCGGCTGCGCAACCGGCGGCCACGGAAGTACGCGAAGGGCTGGCGGGCATCTGGCGCCCACGGGGCGAGAGCGACCTGAATGCCCTGGTGCTGGAGGATCAGGGCCAGCTGTATCTGGTCGGCGACGGTGAACGCCGCGGACTGCGTTGGGAAAAAGCCACCGACGACGCCGTCACCCTGCACTATCTGAGCGGGGGCGACACGCTCACCGAGGACGACCTGCGGGTCTCACTGGACAACCCGTCACTGACCCTTGAGGGCGAGTCGCCCCTTGCCGGGGAATACCGCCGCGATCCAGCCGGCATTGGCACCCTGGAAGGGCGGGTCACGCTCCCCGAGGCCGGCGCCGTGCCCGACAACGGCGTGCTGGTACTCACCCTGCGCGATCTGTCCGCCAGCGACGGCGAAGGCGACGGCCAGCTGGCCCGGCGGCTCACGCGCCTGTCCCTGGAGGGGGATATGTCCATGCCGTTCCGGCTCTATTTCGACCAGGCGCGGGTCAACGGCGACCACCGCTATGGCCTGGACGCCCGGGTCATCGCCGACGGCGCCACCCTGCTCGCCCTGCCCGCGCCACGACGGGTGCTCGCCAACGACGGGCAACGCCAGGACGTGACCCTGCCGCTGAGCCCCACCAGCGCCAGCGCCGGTCTGATCAATACCTACTGGAAGCTGGAGCGGGTCGGCGAGCGCGCGGCGCCGCCACCGGCCGACCAGGCCGCCCAGGCGCATCTGGTGCTGCACCGTGACGGCGACCGCCTGAAGGGCGCCACCGGCTGCAACACCCTGCAGGGCCAATACCAAACCGACGGCAATGGCCTTACCCTGAGCAATCTGACCCGCACCGAAAAAGCCTGCACCGGCGACAACGTGGCGGACGCCTTCGTCGCCGCCCTGGAGAACACCCGCCGGTACCAGGTGCAAGGCCAGCGCCTCACCCTGCTCGACGACCAGGGGGAACCGCTGGCGGTGCTGCGGGCGGAATACCTCTACTGATCACGCCCAGGAGCAGGCCCATGCGCGTTCATTATCTCTCCCACGTGCCGTTCGAGAAGCTCGGCACCCTGGCCGAATGGTTCGACGCCCACGGCCACGCGGTGAATGCCTCGCGGCTGTACCAGGGCGACCCGCTGCCGGCGCCGGAGGATCTCGACGCCCTGGTGGTGATGGGCGGCCCCATGGGCGCCGACGACGAGGCCCGCTACCCCTGGATGGCCGACGAAAAGCGGCTGATCGAGGCCTGCATCCAGGGCGGCAAGAAGGTGCTCGGCGTGTGCCTGGGCGCCCAGCTCATCGCCCGCGTGCTGGGCGCGCCGGTGACCGCCAACCCGGAACGGGAGATCGGCTGGTTCCCGGTGCAAAGCACCGAGGCCGGCGCCGGCGATCCGCTGGGCGCCCTGTTCAGCGACAGCGCCCCGGTGCTGCACTGGCACGGCGACACCTTCGCGATTCCCGAGGGCGCCGTGCACCTGGCGCGCAGCTGGGGCTGTGACAATCAGGCCTTCCGCTACGGCGATAACGTGCTGGCGCTGCAATTCCATCTGGAGCTGGCGCCGGACAACGCCCGCGCCCTGTGCCGGGAGTGCGCCGACGAACTGGCGGACGGCGGCCCCTGGGTGCAATCCGAGGCGGAGATGCTCGCCGACCCGGCCCTGTTCCACGCCGCCCGCCAGCGCCTGCACCGCCTGCTCGACCTCTTCTTCGCCTGACCGCCCCGCCCACTCTACGGAGCCGCGCGGGACGCTACCTTGGAGCGTCTCGGTGTGGGCCCCTTTTCGGGACCCTGTCAAACAGGATGTTTGACCGGGAGCCCCCATGGACGGGTTCACGGCGTTCCCGAAAAGGGGCCCACACCGAGACGCGGCCTGGCTGGAGGGAACCAACCAGCACTCTCCCACAAAAAAAGCCCGCCCCTCTTTCGAAGGGCGGGCTTTTCTGTGGGCGCCGGGGATCAGGCCTGGGCGCGCACCGGCTGTTCGGCCTCGGCGGCGGCCACCCGACCGGCGGCGGACAGGATCGCCTGCAGCGCGGCGGCGGTAGTGTCCGCGGCCAGCGCCACGGCGCTCTGCACCTGCTCACCCACCTGCACCCGCACGCAGGCCATGGCGTTGGCCTCGGTGTTGTCGCCGAGCGAGTACTCATCGAACGCCTCGACCCGGATCTGCCAGCCATGGCGACGATTGAGCGCATCCACCAGCGCCCCCATGGCGCCCTCGCCACGGCCTTCGATCTCCACCGTGGCGCCGGCTTCGTCACCGACACTGATGCGGGCGCGCACGCCATCATCGGCACGGTGCAGGTCGTAGGAGCGCAGCGTCCAGCCCGCCGGCACGTTCAGGTAATCGCCGTTGAAGCGGCGGTGAATACGCTCACCGGTGATTTCGCCACCGTCTTCCTCGGCGTCCCGCTGCACCACCATCGCCAGCTCCTGCTGCAACCAGCGCGGCAGGCTGATGCCGAAGTCGCGCTCCAGCACGTGGGCCACGCCGCCCTTGCCGGACTGGGAGTTGATGCGCACCACTTCCTCGTAGCGGCGCCCCAGATCGTGCGGATCGATGGGCAGATAGGCCACGCGCCAGATGTCGCCGGGCTGGTAGCGCGCCAGACACTTGCGGATCGCATCCTGGTGGCTGCCGGAGAAGGCGGTGAACACCAGGTCCCCCGCGTAGGGATGGCGCGGGTGGGTATCGATCTCGGTGATCTCCTCCACCAGCGCGCGGATTTCCTTCATACGCGAGAAGTCGATCTCCGGGTCGATGCCCTGGGCATACAGGTTCATGCCGGCGGTGACCAGATCCATATTGCCGGTGCGCTCACCGTTGCCGAGCAGGGTGCCTTCCACCCGGTCGGCGCCGGCCATCACCGCCAGCTCCGCGGCGGCCACGCCACAGCCCCGGTCGTCATGGGTGTGCACGCTGATCAGCACATGCTCGCGGTAGCGGATGTTCTCGTGTACCAGCTCCACCTGGTCGGCGAACACGTTCGGCGTGCTCACTTCCACCGTGGCCGGCAGGTTGATGATCACCCGCTGGCCCTGATCCGGACGCCACACTTCGTTGACCGCGTCGATCACCTCGATGGCGAAATCGGTCTCGGTGGCGCTGAAGGTCTCCGGGGAATACTGGAACGACCATTCGGTGTCCGGCTGTTTGGCGGCGGCGTCACGGACCCACTCGGCGGCCTGCACGGCGATCGCCTTGCATCCCTCCTTGTCCACGTTGAACACCTGCTCACGGAAGGTGGGCGAGGTGGCGTTGTAGATGTGCACCACCGCCTTGTTCGCGCCCTTGAGGGACTCGAAGGTGCGCTGGATCAACTCCGGCCGGGCCTGGCTGAGCACCTGGATGTGCACGTCGTCGGGCACCAGGTCTTCCTCGATGAGGGCGCGGCAGAAGTCGTAGTCGATCTGGCTGGCGGAGGGGAAACCAACTTCGATTTCCTTGTAGCCGAGCTCCACCAGCAACTGAAAGAAACGTTTCTTCTGAGCCACCGACATGGGCTTGATCAGCGCCTGATTGCCGTCGCGCAGGTCCACCGCCGCCCATAGGGGCGCTTTCTCGATGCGCTTGGACGGCCACTGGCGGTCCGGCTTGTCGATGGTGGCGAAGGGCGCGTACTTGCGATGATCGAAACTCATGGGTTGCTCCAGATTTATGTTGTCTTGCCGGGTTGGCCTGGCGTTCCACCGCGACCGGGATCACCGGTGAGGGGCGGCGTGGCGCCTCGAAATCGGCCCCGGTTCCCGCCTGGTAAGGCGGGAACCCGACCGGCCACGGTAGGACTTGTGATCTTCCCGTGGCGACAGAAACAGTCTAGGACAGCGGCTCGGCAATGTGCTTGCTTTTTTTCCCGAAACCGGACATCTTTAGCAATATTATCATGCTTCAAAAACGGAAATCAGGATTTTATTGCGTGAGCAACAAGACACCGGCAAAACTTGACCGCACCGACGTGCGCATCCTGGACGCCTTGCAGCGCGATGGCGGCCTCACCAACCAGCAACTGGCGGAACAGGTGGGCCTGTCGCCCTCGCCCTGCTCCCGGCGGGTGCAGAAGCTGGAGGAGGCCGGCGTGATCCTGCGCCGGGAAACAGTGCTCGATCCGCGCCAGCTGGGCCTGGACCTGACCGCGATGATCCAGATCAGCATGGACCGGCACACCCCGGAACGCTTCGCCAATTTCGAGGCCACCGTGGCCGAATACCCCGAGGTGCAACAGTGCTATCTGGTCACCGGCCAGGAGGCGGATTATCTGCTTAAGGTAGTGGTGCCGGACATCGACCACTACCAGCAGTTTCTGCTCAACAAGATCACCCGCATCGAAGGGGTCAGCGGGGTGCGCTCCAGTTTCGTGATGCGCCGGGTGATCGACACCACCGCCGTGCCGCTGACGTATATTAATTGATGTAGGAGCGGCTTTAGCCGCGATATGGCGCCATCACGGCCCCGGCATTTCATCGCGGCTTAAGCCGCTCCTACAAATACCGGCCCGCTCGCTGCTAACCTGGACGCCATGAAGAATTTACTGATCGTCGCTCATGCCCCATCGCCCAACACCCGCCGACTGGCGGAAGCCGCTCTGCGCGGCGCCGGCCACGAGGACATTGAGCAGGTTCGGGCGGAGTGGAAGCCGCCGCTGGAGGCCGGCCCGGAAGATGTGCTGGCCTGCAACGGTATCCTGTTGGGCACCACCGAGAACCTGGGTTACATGAGTGGCGCCCTGAAGGATTTCTTCGACCGCGTCTACTACGCCGTGATCGACCAGAAGCAGGGGTTGCCCTGCGCGCTCTACATCCGCGCCGGCCACGACGGCACCGGCACTCGCCGGGCCATCGAATCCATCGTCACCGGGCTGCGCTGGAACTGGGCCCAGGAGCCGCTGCTGTGCCGGGGTGACTGGCGGGATGACTTCGTCGATCAGGTGGAGGAACTGGGCCTGTACCTGGCCGCCGGGCTGGACGCCGGTGTCCTCTAGCAACCTGCCAGGACGCCACCGCCCCGGTCACCTTGAAAAAGCCGGGCTGGCCCGCACAGCATTGATATCGTCATCCAATCAGGAGGAGACCATGCGCATTACCGTCGAAGGCATTAGCGAAGGCAAGCCGATTCCCGGCCAGTTCGCGTTCGCCGTTCCCGACCCGAAAGAACACATGAGCCTCAGCGACAACCGCAACCCGAAGGTGGTCTGGGACGGCGCCCCGGAAGGGACCCGCGGGTTCGCCCTGCTGGTGGTGGACCCGGACGCGCCCACCGACGCCTCCGACGTGAACCAGGAAGGCAAGACCGTGCCGGAGGAGCTGCCCCGTGCCGACTTCTATCACTGGGTGCTGGTGGACATCCCCGCCGAGGTGCGCCAGATCGACGAAGGCGAGGACTCCAATTCCGTGACGCCGCGAGGCAAGAGCACCGGCCGGGTGGAGAAAGGGGTACGCGGCGCCAACGACTACACCGACTTCCTGGCCGGCGACCCGGACATGAAAGGCGTGTACGGCGGTTACGACGGCCCCTGCCCGCCCTGGAACGACGAGCGCCTGCACCATTACATCTTCACCGTGTACGCCCTGGACGTGACCAGCCTGGGGCTGGACGGTGATTTCCGCGGCCCGGACGTGGTCAAGGCCATGCAGGGGCATATCCTCGACCGGGCCAGCGTTACCGGCACCTACACCCTGAAGGCGAACGTGTGACCCACCCCGCCGCGACATAACGCGGCGGCACCCACACCGTGGGAATCCGCGCCGTGGGAGCGGCTTTAGCCGCTCCCACGGCGTACCCGCGTGTCGGCTCAGACGGCGGTGAAGGCGCCCGGGAGATGCTGACGCAGGGTCAACAGGTTATCCTCGCGCACCTCCATGTCGCCAAAACAGTTGGCCACCGTGCCTGCGTAGTCGAGGCCGTCGGCGCGGATCGCCTCGGCGGTGAGCAGGGCGTGGTTGATGCACCCCAGCTTCATGCCCACCACCTGAATCACCGGCAATTGCAGCTCCACCGCGAGCCCGGCGAGCATCTCCCGGTCGTTAAGCGGCACCCGCCAGCCGCCGGCCCCCTCCACCAGCACCAGATCCGCCGGATGGCTGTTGAGCGCGCCGCGCACATAGCCGGCAAGCCGGGTCAGGTCGATGCGCTTGCCCTCCCGCCGGGCGGCGATGTGCGGCGCGATGGCGGCCTTCAACGCCACCGGATTGACCTGCTCGTAGGGCAGCGCCACGGAGGAGGCCGCCATCAATTGCAGAGCATCATCGTTGCGAAGGCCCTCGTCGGTATCCTCGCAGCCCGCCGCCACCGGCTTCAGCCCATAGCAGCTCAGGCCCGCGTCCCGGGCTCTTTCCAACAGGCGGCAACTGACCCAGGTCTTGCCCACTTCGGTGTCGGTGCCGGTAATGAAGAACACGCCGCGCAGCACCGGCAGCGGCGGCGGAGTAGCGATGGAAGGCTCGGCCATGGGGTCCTCGAAACGGTCGGGTTGATCAGGGAATCCGGGTGGCGTCCACGAACAGGACGTCCCAGCTCAACGGCAGGCCGGCGACCTCGCGGCGCGCCTCGTAGGCCGCCGCCATGGCGCGCCAGGCGGTCTTGCCAGTGAGACCGGTGGCGCCGCCCTGGACGTGATCCACGCCGGTGGCCTTGAAGGCGCGCACCAGGGTTTTCACGTCCGGATAGTGCTCGGTGATGCCCAGGCGTTGATGCCGCTGAATCGCCAGGCCGGCGCCGGTCAGGGCCCGGTGCCAGTCGGCTTCCGACGGCAGCCGGTTCACCCGGGGGCGGCCGTCGGCGGCGGCCCAGCTTTCCGACATCTCCCACAGGGAGCCGGCCAGCGGTACCGCCAGCAGCAGGCCACCGCCGGGCATCAACACCCGGGCCAGTTCCCGGCTTACCCGGGCCGGATCACACCATTGCAGGGCGAAGCTGGAAAACACCAGGGCCTGGCCGGCGTCCGCCAGCGGCAGTTGTTCCGCGTCGGCGCACAGGGGCTGGTAGTCCGGCCCGGTGCGGCCCCGTTCCCGGGCCTCGGCGAGCATGGCCGGCGACAGGTCCACCGCCAGCCAGCGGGCCTCCGGCCAGCGCGCGCGCTGCTGGCGGGCCAGGGGCGCGGTGGCGCAGCCCAGGTCCAGGGCGGCGGCGCCGGCCAGCTGCTCCGGGCCCATGGCCAGCAGGCTGCGCGCGCAGGACAGCTGCAACCCGGCGTGGGCATCGTAGCTGGCGGCGGCGCGGCCGAAACGCCGGCCCACCGCGCCCTTGTTCATGGATTCAGGACGCAACGAAGCGGTGTTGGCGATGGAAGTCATGGACGGCCTGCATGAAGGTGTCGGGGGCGGACAGGAAGGGCACATGGGCGACCTGCTCGATCAGCGCCGTGTCGCCCTGGTCGTTGAGCAGCGGCTGCACCGCCGTCATGGCCGCCGCCGGCACGATGTGGTCGCGCTCGCCGAAGATCATCCGCAGCGGCATGGCCAGTTTCGCCAGATCGGCGCGCAGGTCGGTGTCGCGCAGGATCGCCAGCCCTTCGCGCAGGGCGCGGTGAGCCGGCAAGCCGCAGAAATAAAGAATCTCCTTGAGCCGCGCCACGTCCTGGCGCATGGACTCGGCACCCTTGCAGTTAAGCGCCAGGAAGCGCACCAAGGTGCCTTCGTAATCCTCCCGGCACATTTCCTCGAAGGCCTCCAGAATCTCCGGCTTCATGGCCGCCGGCCAGTCGTCGCTGGCGGTGAAGCGCGGCGTGGTGGCCACGGTGACGATGGACCGTACCCGCTCCGGGCGGGTCAAACCGAGCCGCAGCGCCACCAGGCCACCCAGGGACCAGCCCAGCAGGTGGGCCCGCTCGGGCATCACGGCGGCCACCTGGTCGGCCAGGAAATCCAGGGTGTAGGGGTCGCCGGGCAGCGGGCTCTGGCCCATGCCCGGCAGATCCACCACGGTGACCCGGAAGCGCTCCAGCAGGGCCGGCACGATGTCGTCGAAGACAATGGCGTGCAGCCCCCAACCGTGCAGCAGCACGATGTCACCGGCGTCCTGATCGGCCACGCCGGTGGCGCGGTAGGTGTTGTGGAAGGGAATCAGTTTCGGCACTTGGCGTTCTCCAGGGCATCCAGCAGCCGCTCCACGTCCCCTTCCTGGTGAGCCGCCGACAGGGTCACGCGCAGCCGCGCCTGGCCCTCGGGCACGGTGGGCGGGCGGATCGCGGTGACCAGCAGGCCCCGCTCCGCCAGGGCCCGGCTCAGGGCCAGGGCGTCGGCGTCCTCGCCCACGCGGATCGGCTGGATCGGCGTATCCGAGTCCATCAGCGCGTAGCCCAGCTCGGCGGCGCCGTGGCGAAAGCGGCGGATCAGCGCCGCCAGCCGTTCCCGGCGCCAGGTTTCCGTGCGCGCCTTGGCCAGGCTCACCCGGGTAGCGGCGGCCACGGCGGCGGGCATGGCGGTGGTGTAGATGTAGCTGCGGGAAAATTGTATCAGCGTTTCGATCAGTTCCTCGGAACCGGCCACGAAGGCGCCGGAAGTGCCCAGCCCCTTTCCCAGGGTGCCCATGTACACCGGCAGGCGTTCATTGACGCCCTGGGCGAAGGCGGTGCCCCGGCCCTGCTCGTCCAATACGCCCAGGCCATGGGCGTCATCCACCATCAGCCAGGCATCGGCCGCTTCGCAGGCATCCAGCAAGGGCGCTAGCGGCGCCTGATCACCGTCCATGCTGAACACGCCGTCCACCGCCACCAGCTTGCGCTCGGCGTCGGAACGGGCCAGTTGCCCGGCCAGGGCATCGGCGTCGTTGTGGGCGAAGCGCCGGAAGCGGGCGCCGCTGAGAAGGCCGGCGTCGAGCAGGGAGGCGTGATTGAGACGGTCCTCGAAGATCGCGTCACCCCGACCCACCAGGGCGGTGATCACGCCCAGGTTGGCCATGTAGCCAGTGGAGAACAGCAACGCCCGGGGACGACCGGTGTGGGCGGCCAGGGCCTCCTCCAGTTCCTGGTGGGGGCGCTGGTGGCCGCACACCAGATGGGAGGCGCCGCTGCCCACGCCCCACTGCTCGGCAGCGGCGCGGAAGGCGGCGCCGACCTCCGGGTCGGCGGCCAGGCCAAGATAGTCGTTGGAGCAGAAATTCAGGTACTCGCGGCCGTCCACCCGGGCGACGCGGCCACAGGGGGCGTCCTGTACCCGGGGGTGGCGATAGCGATGCCGGGCGCGCCGTTCATCCAGGCGCGCGCGCAGGTCGAAGCCCAATGGAGTGCTCCCGGATCAGGCGTCCAGAGCCCGCTGGGCGGGGCGACCGGTGTCCTTGTCGAGCACATGCTTGGCGGCGCGCTTTTGCTGGCCGGTTTCCAGGGCATTGTGGAACAGGCCGCTGCTTTCCGCTTCCCGTTCCGCCACCTGCTGGCGCAGCGCCTCTTCGTGGGCCTCGTCGGAGGCCTCGTGGCGCGGGTCCAGGGGGTGAATACCAAGACGCTCGAACAGCTGGCGGTCGTGGGTGGCTTCCGGGTTGTCCGTGGTCAGCAACCGCTCACCGTAAAAGATGGAGTTGGCGCCGGCCAGGAAGCACAGGGCCTGGGCCTCGTCGTTCATTTCCTGACGGCCGGCGGACAGACGCACATAGGATTCCGGCATCAGGATGCGCGCCACGGCGATGGTGCGCACGAATTCGAACGGGTCCAGATCGGCCACGTCGGCCAGGGGCGTGCCCTCGATCTTGACCAGCATGTTGATCGGCACCGATTCCGGGTGGTGCGGCAGGTTGGCCAGCTGCTGCAGCAGGCCGACCCGGTCGTCGCGGCCCTCGCCCATGCCGACGATGCCGCCACAGCACACCTTCATGCCGGCGTCGCGCACATTGGCCAGGGTGGAGAGACGGTCATTGTAGGTACGGGTGGTGATCACCTGGCCGTAGTACTCCGGCGAGGTGTCCAGATTGTGGTTGTAATAGTCCAGGCCGGCTTCGGCCAGATCCTTCGCCTGCTGGTCGTCGAGCATGCCCAGGGTCATGCAGGTTTCCATGCCCAGCGCCTTTACCTGGCGCACCATGTCCAGCACGTAGGGCATGTCCCTGGCACGCGGGCTACGCCAGGCGGCGCCCATGCAGAACCGCGAGGCGCCCTTGTCGCGGGCCGCCCGGGCCTCTTCCACCACCCTCGTCACTTCCAGCAGCTTTTCCTTCTCCAGCTCGGTGTTGTGGTGGCCGGACTGGGAGCAGTACTTGCAGTCCTCCGGGCAGGCGCCGGTCTTGATCGACAACAGGGTGCTCACCTGCACCGCGTTGGGATCGAAATGCTCGCGGTGCACCTGGGCGGCGCGGAACAACAGATCGTTGAACGGCAGGGCGAACAGGGCTTCGATCTCACCCCGATGCCAGTCATGGCGTACGGCATTCAGAGCGGAAGTCGTCTTGGGCGTGGCGGCGGCTACAGTCATGATCAATCTCTCCGAAGGAATAGCGACAGCCTAGCAGTCCGCCGAAAGCTGTCAACTTCAAGAAACCAGGAAGGTTTACATCTGGATGTTTTTTGACCTTATCAGCCAATGCGTTCTTTGTGGCCGCCTGGCCGAGTCCGGCCTGTGCCGGCATTGCCACCTTGAACTGGAATGCCATTGCGCCCTGTCCGGACCGCTGTGCCGCTGCGCCCTGCCCGGTCCGGGGCTGGAGCCCGGCGCGCTATGCGGTCGCTGCCTGGACCGCCCGCCGCCGTTCACCGCCAGCTATTGCGCCTGGGTCTATGGCTTTCCCCTGGACCGGCTGCTCAATGCCTACAAGCACCAGGGCCGGCTCACGGTGGAGCGGGCCCTGGAAACCCTGACCCGGGCGCAGCCGTTGCCCTGGCCGGAGGCCGACCTGATCTGTCCGCTGCCGGCCCACTGGCGGCGACGCTGGTGGCGAGGCTTCGACCAGGCGGAACGGCTGGCGGTGGCGCTGGGGCGGCGCTGGCGAAGGCCGGTGGTCCCACTACTGACCCGGACCCGGGCGACCCACCACCAACAGGGAAGCGGCCGCGCCGAGCGGGTGCGCAATCTACGCCATGCGTTCCGCGCCGATAGCCATGCCCGGGGCCGGCGTGTGCTGCTGGTGGATGATGTCATGACCACCGGCGCCAGCGCCCGGGCGGCGGCCCGGGCGCTCGGCGAGGCCGGCGCCAAGGAGGTGCGGGTGTGGGCATTGGCCAGGGCGCTGGACGCGAGACGCTAGACGCTATAACCCGGCGCGGCAAGGTACGGCGAGCTGACTGAAACGCAGAAAACACACCAAGCCTTTCAGACCCCGGGTTTATGCGTCCGGCGTCAGGCGTCAGGCGTCCAGCGTCCAGCGTCCGGCGTCAGGCGTCCTGCGCCCCTAGCCCCGCACCACATCAATACGCGGCACCGGCTCGAAGGTGACTCCCATCACCAGGGCGTCCTCGCCGCCGTCGGAGGCGGCCATGTCGATATCCTCCGGGCGCAGCCGGGGGTGGCTGCCGTCCAGGAACTTGCGCGCCGCGAAGGCGTTGCGGGTGCGTTCCCGGGCCTGCTCCAGGGAAATGCCATCGCCACCCAGCAGGCCGCGCAGGTATTCGGCGCAGGCCACATCCTCGTCGCCGGTGGGATGCGAAGCCACCAGCACCACGGTCTCCGGGTCGCGCTCGCGAATGTAGCGCGCCGTGGCACGGGCGTTGACCAGAGCGCCGACCAGGACCTGGCGGCTGTCCCGGGCACGCAGGGCGGCGGTCACGCCGTTGGTGGTGCGCATGATCAGGTAACGGTCACGTACATCGGTGTGGCGGATCTCCCAGGGCGAGTTGCCATGATCGAAGCCTTCGATGGGCAGCGCCTGGATCTCGCCTACCAGCAGCCCGTCCCGGTAGCTTTCGCGCAGATGGAAGGCGTCCTCGGCGGTGGCCACCGGGTAAATATGGCTGGCGCCGCCAAGGAAGGCCTCGTGGCTGGTGGTGAAGGCGCGAATCACGTCGATCACCACGGTGATGCCGTGAATATTGTGGGGCGGGTTGTGACCCTGGGCGATCTTGATTTCCATGCGCGCGGCCGGTTGCGGAGCGAAGCGCGCATTATGACGGATGGGCGGCCACGCTTAAACGCCTGACCATTTCCCTCACCGGACACGGCACCGATGATCAATGACGGCCCGGCCCGGGCCCTGTTAGCTTCACACCATCACAAATCGACCCGGGAACCATCATGATTGAGTGGAACGAACAACAACGGATGATCCAGAAAATGGTGCGCGACTTCGTGGCCAGGGAGGTGGTGCCCAATCTTGACGACATCGAATACAACGGCGTGCCGCCCTACGACATCCTGCGCAAGATGATCAAGACATTCGGCATGGACGTGATGGCGACCCAGAGTTTCGAGAAGCGCATCGCCCGGGAGAAAGCCGGACACGACGCCGCCGACCGGGAGGACCGCGAGGAAGGTGGTTCCGGCGAGCAGGCCGCCATGACCATGATCCCGATCATCGAATTGAGCCGTCACGCCCAGGGGCTGGTCACCGCCATGGGCGTGTCCATGGGCCTGGCCGGCGGCGCCATCATGAGCAAGGGCACCCTGGAGCAGAAGGAGCGCTGGGCGCTGCCGCTGCTGACCCTGGAGAAAGTGGGCGCCTGGGCGATCTCCGAGCCCAACTCCGGCTCCGACGCCTTCGGCCAGATGAAGACCCTGGCGCGCCGGGACGGCAACGGCGGCTATGTGATCAACGGCAGCAAGACCTGGATCACCAACGGCCCGTTCGCCGACACCATCATTCTGATCTGCAAGCTGGACGAGGAAGGCATCGAGCCCCGCGACCGCAAAATCGTGTCGTTCATTCTCGACAGCGGCATGGAAGGGCTGGAGCAGTCCAAACCGTTCAAGAAGATGGGCATCGGCAGCTCGCCCACCGGCGAATTGTTCTTCAGCGATCTCAAGGTCGGCGCGGACCGGCTGCTGGGCGGCAGTGAAACCGCCTACGGTCGCTCCGGCGCCAAGGCCACTTTCATGCAGGAACGGGCCGGCGTGGCGGCCATGGCTCTGGGCATGGTGGAGCGGGCCCTGGAGCTGTGCACCGGCTACGCCCGGGACCGGGTGCAGTTCGGCCGGCCGATCGGCGATAACCAGCTGATCCAGCTCAAGCTGGCGAAGATGGAAGTGGCCCGCGCCAACCTGCAGAACATGGTATTCCGCTATATCGAGATGACCGCCGCCGGCAAGCAGATGACCCTGGCGGAGGCGTCGGCCATGAAGCTCTACGCCGCCCAGGCGGCCATGGAGGTGTCCACCGAGGCGGTACAGATTCACGGCGGCTACGGCTATATGCGCGAGTCCCGGGTGGAGCAGTTGATGCGCGACGCCAAGATCCTGCAGATCTACGCCGGCACCGACGAAATGCAGGTGATCGCCATCGCCCGGGATCTGATCGGCCGCGACTGACCGCCACCACCGCGATGGAAAAGGGGGTTGCCTCGCCGCCTGGCGGCCCCCAACCTTACCTGGACGCAGACGAATACGACCAAGGAGGCTGCCATGTCCCTGCAACAACAACACTGCGAGGCCTGCCGCGCGGACGCGCCACGCATCACCGAGGAACAGGCCCGCGAGCTGCGCCCGCAAATCCCGGACTGGAAACAGGTGGAGGAGGATGGCGAGGAAAAACTGCAGCGCCAGTTCAAGTTCAGCAACTTCGCCGAGGCCCTGGCGTTCACCAACCAGGTCGGTGGCCTGGCCGAGGACGAAGGCCATCACCCCGCTCTGCTTACCGAGTATGGCAAGGTCACGGTGACCTGGTGGACCCACAAGATCGGCGGCCTGCATCGCAATGACTTCATCTGCGCGGCCAAGACCGACGCTTTGTTCGAAGGCCGCAAGCCAGGCTGAAACGGAGAATGCCCATGGCACTGAGCGATACCCAAAAAGAACAGATCAAGGCGGCCTCGGACAAGACCTTCCCGTTCGTGGAGCGTTGCGGCGCCCGCACCCTGGACGTGGACCGTGGCTACTGCCGCATGATGATGCCCCTGGAGCCAAACCTGAACCATGTGGGCATCATGTACGCGGGTGCCCTCTACACCCTGGCGGAGCTGCCCGGCGGCGTGATCTACCTGTCGTCGTTCGACGTCAGCCGCTTCTACCCCATCGTCAAGGACATGCGCATCCGCTTCCGGCGCCCGGCCACCACCGACATCACCGTGGAAGTACACCTCGACGAGGCGGAGATCGAGCGCATCCAGGCACGGGCCGAGGCCGACGGCAAATGCGATTTCGAGTGGGACACCGAGCTCAAGGACGCCAACGGCGAGGTGGTGGCGCTGACTCACAACATCTACCAGCTACGCCGCATCGGCCAGTAGATCACGCGGATACAATCCTTAATTGTTTTTTACGCAAAGGGGACAGACTTGTTTTCCTTTTGATCAACGATCTTTCCGCAAATAATTGTCGCCGATGCAAAAAGAAAGTTGACACCCCGCTTCAGGCAGAGCTAGCCTGAAAATGCATCCAACGCGGCAGGACGCCCGACGGGTGTGATTTCGAGTGACATGAGAGTCTGGAAATCTTGCGCGGCCTTCGGGCCGCGCTTTTCATTTCGGTGAACCATTTCACCAACTCCGTCCTTCCCCCCGGCCTCCGGACCGACAATGCGCTAGCATTGCGCGCTCTCGTTCATGGAGGGCTCTCATGGGTTTCCTGGTCGCACTGAAGCTGCTGCTTCTGGTTATCGTCCTCGGCACCACCATTTATTCAGGTATCGTCTATTCCGCCCGCCGGCGCGGCAGCGCCCGGGAATTGTCCAGTCTGCGCGACCAGGCGCAGCCACTGCGGCGGCTGTCCGCCAATGAGCGCGACGCCCTGGCTCCATTTCTGGTGCAGCCGAACAGGCCCGGAAAACCGGTCCATCTGACCAGCGAGGAAGTCTTCCCGCTGCGCGGCGAGTACCAACGCCACGGCATCCAGAGCAACGGCCATCAGAGCTGGCACCACATGATCGGCGGCGTGGAGGTGATCCTGCCCTTCGACGCCGAGCTGTTTCTGGATCAAGACAACGAGGCCGAGGTGGTGTTCGCCGATAAGCTGGCGGTGGTGGTGCGCCTCAACGGCTTCGAGCTGCTTGAGGGCGCGGCGCGGGACGCCCGACGCGATGCCGCCGAGGACCAGTGGCAACAGGGCGTCCGGGGCACTCTGGAGCAGGTGTACGTGGACGACGAAGCGCCGCGGGCCGAGGACGAGGCGGAGGCCGCCCGCCGGCGCGTGGAGATCCACGACCAACGCCCGGAAACCGCGGCGGAAACCGAAGCGCGTCTGGGCCGCGGCCTGGGGCTGCTGCCGGGCCTGCTGTGGGCGCTGGCATTCCTGGCCCTGGGGATCGCCGTGTTCCGCGACACCCTGGTCTGGCTTTCAGTGTGGGGCGGCCTGGCCCTGGTCCTGGCGTTCTCGGCGCTATGGCTGTTCTGGCGCCGCCGGACGCCGGGCCCGGCCGGCAAGGTGAATCGGGTCACGGGGACGGTCAACCTGGTACCGCTGAGTGTCGACGAGGCCAGCGGCACGGTGTCGGTGATCGCCACCCTGGGCGGCAAGCTGACCTTCGAGACGCCGGAACACTGGCGCCCCCATACCCCCCTGGAGGACGGCCAGCGCCTGGAGCTGGAGATGCGCGTGGAGGACCATTCCGTGGTCACCTATGACCGCAAACTGTCCGTGGACGAAGAATACCGCCGCTGCCCGCCGGTATACCCGGGCCGGCACCTGAGCCTGGCGGTGGTAGCGGTGGTGGCACTGCTGGTGGGCCTGGGGGCGCTTCCCGATCCCGCCGGCGATCTGGCGCAAACGGTCTACTGGCTGGGCAGCGCCGGCACCCTGCACGCCGACGACCCGGCCAGCCTGGCCGCCAACCCGCCGCAAGCCGGCCGCCGCGTGGTGCTCGACGGTCGCGGTCGTTGCCAGGTGACACCGGTGGGCAGCGATTGGTCGCGGGCCGATATCCGCTGCGACCGGCTGCGCTGGGGTGGCGATGAACCCAAGCGCCCGGACCTGGAGCTGGACGACGCCACCCTCGCGCTAACCTCCGACGACGCCCTGCAAACACACAGCGACCCACGGCTGCGCATGCTGGCCCTGCTGCGCGGCGGCGGTACCGGCGACCGCGAACCCCTGCTGCTCACCAACGCCAAGGATCTGGTGGCGCGCGTGGACCGTGTGTGCCAGGTGGACGAACCGCCTCATGCCTGCGGCAACGCCCAACAAACTATCCTCAGCGCCCTGAATTTCCCCGAACTGGGGCAGTTGGGAAACTGGGACGATCTGCGCCAGCAGCTCCAGGAGCGGGGCGAGGATGCCTCACCGGCGGCCGTGACCCTGAAAGGCCACCTGGGTTCGATCCGCCGCCAGTTGCGGTCGCTGGCGGATCAACACGCCCGGGACAAGGTGGCGCGGCTGGCCGAGGCGATCGCCGCACAGCAGCGCGGCGGCGTACTGGTGGAAGTCACCGCTGGCATGGCGGCGGGGCCGCTGCAAGGGGGAGCCGACACGCTGGAGCGCTGGCGGGCCCTGCAAACGTTGTTCGGCGAGGACGGTATGCGCGCGTTCCATGTGGAAGGGATGGTCGCCCACCAGGGGAGCGATCAGCACGGCACGCCGGGCCTGATCGTCGATCCGGAGCGGGGTGAGCGCCCCTGGCAGGCGCTGCTGCGTTCGATCTGGATCGTGATGGCCGCCACTCTGCTGCTGGTGCATGGCGCACTGTGGCTGCGCAACTGGATGGCCGCCCGCCAACGGCGCCGGGCGGTGGCCCGGCTGCACGGCTGGCCGGCGGCCTGAACGGCGGCGGATTCCAGGCTAGCGAGCCTTGTTCAGCGGCTCCCCAGTTCCACCACCGCCTCGATAAAGACCCGGGCATGCTCCGGGTCCACCTGGGGGGTAATGCCATGACCCAGGTTAAAGACGTGACCGGGGTGGTCACCGAAATCATCCAGGATGCGCTTCACCTCGGCGCGGATCGCCGCCGGCGGCGCGTACAGCACCGCCGGGTCCAGATTGCCCTGCAGCGCCACCCGGTCACCCACCCGGCGGCGCGCCTCGCCGATGTTGATGGTCCAGTCCAGTCCCAGGGCGTCGCAGCCGCTGTCGGCCATGGTTTCCAACCACAGGCCACCGTTCTTGGTGAACAGGATTACCGGTACCTTGCGGCCTTCGTGGTCGCGGATCAGGCCGTCGACGATCCGCTTCATGTAGCCCAGTGAGAATTCCGGATAGGCTTCCGCCGACAGGGCACCGCCCCAGGTGTCGAAGATCTGAACCGCCTGGGCGCCGGCGCGGATCTGGGCGTTGAGGTAATCGGTGACCGCCCGGGCCAGCTTGTCGAGCAGGGCGTGGGCCAGTTCCGGCCGACCGTAGACCATGCCCTTGAGGTGACGGAAATCCTTGCTGGGGCCGCCTTCCACCATGTAGGTGGCGAGCGTCCAGGGACTGCCGGAGAAACCGATCAAAGGCACCCGGCCATTGAGTTCACGGCGGATGGTACTCACCGCGCGCATCACATAATCCAGATCGCGCTCGGCGTCGGGCACCGGCAGCGCCGCGATTTCTTCCTCGCTGCGCACCGTTTTACGGAATTTCGGCCCCTCGCCGGGCTCGAAATACAGCCCCAGGCCCATGGCGTCGGGGATGGTGAGGATGTCGGAGAACAGGATCGCCGCGTCCAGCGGGTAGCGTTCCAGAGGCTGCAGGGTCACCTCGCAGGCCAATTCCGCGTTGCGGCACAGGTCCATGAAGGAGCCGGCTTTCTCACGGGTGGCGCGGTACTCGGGCAGGTAACGGCCGGCCTGGCGCATCATCCATACCGGCGTGCGATCCACCGGCTCCCGGGCCAGGGCTTTCAGGAAACGGTCGTTCTGGAGCGGAGCTTGGGTCATGGGAATTCCTTGCAGAACGCTTGCATGCAATACGCTTGCACGCGAGCACGCAAAACATAAAAAAGATACCGCATCATATAGAAAACGGGCCTGCGAAAGCAGGCCCTTGAGCGTGTTGCGTGCGGGCGTGCCGCGTGCAAGCGCCGTTATACATCCAAATAGTCGAGAATACCCTTGGCGGCCTCGCGGCCTTCCCAGATGGCGGTCACCACCAGGTCGGAGCCACGCACCATATCACCACCGGCGAAGATCTTCTCGTTACTGGTCTGGAACGGGAACGCCTGCTTCTCCAGCGCGGTGACGCGACCGGAATCGTCGGTGGTCACGTTCTTGGCGTCGAACCAGTCCGCCGGGCTGGGGCGGAAACCGAAGGCGATGATCACCGCGTCGGCGGGCAGCACTTCCTCGCTGCCCGGGATCGGCTCGGGGCGGCGGCGGCCATTGTTGTCCGGTTCGCCGAGCTTGGTCTCGACCACCTTCACGCCGACCACCTTGCCGTTCTCGCCGACCACCTCGATGGGCTGGCGGTTGAACAGGAACTGCACGCCCTCTTCCTTGGCATTGGCCACCTCGCGGCGGGAACCGGGCATGTTTTCCTCGTCACGGCGGTAAGCGCACACCACGCTTTCCGCGCCCTGGCGAATGGAGGTGCGGTTGCAGTCCATGGCGGTGTCGCCGCCGCCAAGGACCACCACGCGCCGGTCGCTCACATCGATGAAGTCCGCCGGGTCCTTCTCGAAGCCCAGGTTGCGGTTGGCGTTGGCGATCAGGAAAGGCAGCGCCTCGTGCACGCCGTCCAGGTCCTCGCCGGGGAAGCCACCCTTCATGTAGGTGTAGGTACCCATGCCCATGAAGACCGCGTCGTACTCCTCAAGCAGCTCGTCGATGGTCACATCCTTGCCCACCTCGGTATTGAGGCGGAACTCAATGCCCATGCCCTCGAACACTTCGCGGCGCTTGGTCATCACCGGTTTTTCCAGCTTGAACTCGGGGATGCCGAAGGTCAGCAGGCCACCGATTTCCGGATAACGGTCGAACACCACCGGCTTGACGCCGTTGCGCACCAGCACGTCGGCGCAGCCGATACCCGCCGGGCCGGCGCCGATCACCGCCACTTTCTTGTCGGTCCACGCCACCTTGGACATATCCGGTCGCCAGCCCATGGCCAGGGCGGTGTCGGTGATGTACTTCTCGGTGGCGCCGATGGTCACCGCGCCGAAGCCGTCATTAAGGGTACAGGCACCCTCGCAGAGCCGGTCCTGGGGACACACGCGGCCACAGACTTCCGGCAGGGAGTTGGTCTGGTGCGCCAGCTCCACGGCTTCCATCAGGTTCCCCTCGCTGATCAGTTTCAGCCAGTTGGGGATGTAGTTGTGAACCGGGCATTTCCATTCGCAGTACGGGTTGCCGCAATGCAGGCAACGGTGTGCCTGATGCTCCACTTCCCGGGTTTCGAACGGGTAGTAGATTTCCTCGTACTTGTGGCGGCGCTCCTCGATGTCCTTTTTCTGGGGGTCCAGGCGCGGGACATCCAGGAACTGAAAGTGATTGTTCAGACGTTCAGCCATGTTTTTCTCCGTTATGCCGGATTGGCGCGCGTGCTCTTGAGCAGGTCTTCCAGGCTGGCGGCCTTGGGTTTGACCAGCCAGAACTTGCGGCTCATGGCATCGAAATTATCCAGGATGTGCTGACCCCACTCGCTGCCGGTCTCGCCCACGAATTCCTCGATCACGTGGCGCAGATGGCTGCGGTGGGACTCGGTGGATTCGGAACTGATGCGGTGCAGCTCGATCAGCTCCGGATTGACGCGGTCGAAGAAATCATTCTCTTCGTCCAGCACATAGGCGAAACCGCCGGTCATGCCGGCACCGAAGTTGTGGCCGGTGCGGCCCAGCACGGTGACACAGCCGCCGGTCATGTATTCGCAGCAATGATCGCCGGCGCCTTCCACGACCGCGTGCACGCCGGAGTTGCGCACACCGAAACGCTCGCCGGCGGTGCCGGAGGCGAACAGTTTTCCGCCGGTGGCGCCGTACAGGCAGGTGTTACCGACGATGGCGGTGTCCTGGGTCTTGAACGGGCTGCCCTTGGGCGGACGGATCACCACCCGGCCGCCGGCCATGCCCTTGCCGACGTAATCGTTGGCGTCACCTTCCAGGTACAGGTGCAGACCACCGGCGTTGAACACGCCGAAGCTCTGCCCGGCGGTGCCGGTGAAGCGCACGCGGATCGGCGCGCTTTCCATGCCCAGGTTGCCGTGGTGCTTGGCGATCACGCCGGACACGGTGGCGCCCACCGAGCGGTCGCAGTTGGTGATGGTGTAGTGGAAGGAGCCGCCGGACTTGTTCTCCACGGCGGTGCGCATTTCTTCCACCATCTTGCGGTTCAGCTCACCCTTGTCGAACGGCTCATTGCGTTCCACCTGGCAATGGGTGGGCTTGTCCGCCGGGATATGATCGTTGCGCAGCATCGGCGTCAGGTCGAGACGCTTGTGCTTGTCGGTGGCGCCTTCGATGCGCTCGAGCAGATCGGTGCGGCCGATCAGATCGGGCAGGCTCTTCACGCCCAGCGCGGCGAGCAGCTCGCGCACTTCCCGGGCCACGAACGTGAAGTAGTTGATCAGCATGTCCGGGGCACCGATGAAGTGCTCCTGGCGCAGGTCGTCACGCTGGGTGGCCACGCCGGTGGCGCAGTTGTTCAGGTGACAGATGCGCAGGTACTTACAACCCAGCACGATCATCGGCACGGTGCCGAAACCGAACGACTCGGCGCCAAGAATGGCCGCCTTGACCACGTCCAGGCCGGTCTTCAGGCCGCCGTCGGTCTGCAGACGGATCTTGTCGCGAAGATCATTGGCGCGCAGCGCCTGATGGGCCTCGGACAGACCCAGTTCCCAGGGCGAACCGGCGTAGCGGATCGAGGTCAGCGGGCTGGCCGCGGTACCACCATCGTAGCCGGAAATGGTGATCAGGTCGGCGTAGGCCTTGGCCACGCCGGACGCCACCGTGCCGACACCGGGCTCGGACACCAGCTTCACGGACACCTGGGCGTCCGGATTGACCTGCTTGAGGTCGAAGATCAGCTGGGCCAGATCCTCGATGGAGTAGATGTCATGGTGCGGCGGCGGAGAGATCAGGGTCACGCCGGGTACCGAGTGACGCAGCCGCGCGATCAGGGCGTTGACCTTGCCGCCGGGCAGCTGGCCGCCCTCGCCGGGCTTGGCGCCCTGGGCGATCTTGATCTGCAGGACCTCGGCATTGACCAGATAATGCGGGGTCACGCCAAACCGACCGGAGGCGATCTGCTTGATCTTGGATACACGCTCGGTGCCGAAACGGGCCGGGTCCTCGCCGCCCT
This sequence comes from Alloalcanivorax sp. C16-2, assembly GCF_046507615.1. NCBI lineage: Bacteria > Pseudomonadati > Pseudomonadota > Gammaproteobacteria > Oceanospirillales > Alcanivoracaceae > Alloalcanivorax > Alloalcanivorax sp. C16-2. The sequence goes on from NZ_JBKFTL010000004.1 coordinate 104,053, forward strand.
CGCCGGAGTTGGAGCGACCGCCGAGGCGGTTCATGGCGGTGGCGATGGCCTCGTGGGCCTCCGGACTGAGCGCGCCCAGGGACATGCCCGCGGAATCAAAGCGCGGCAGGATGCTCTCGATCGGCTCGACCTGATCCAGGTCGATGGCGGTGGCGTCCTGGCGCAGACGCAGCAGGTCGCGCAGGGTGGCCACCGGGCGATCGTTGACCAGCGCGGCGAATTCCTTGTACGCCTCGTAATCGTCGTTCTGGGTGGCGCGATGGATAGCGTGCACCACGTCCGGATTGAAAGCGTGGTATTCCTTGCCGTGGATGTACTTGAGCACGCCACCGGCATCCACCGGCTTGCGCTGCTTCCAGGCGTCCTTGGCGATGATTTCCTGGTCGTTCTGGAAATCCTCGAAGCCGGCGCCCTCGATGCGGCTCTGCACGCCCCGGAAGCACAGGTCCACCACGTCGCTGGCGACGCCGATGGCTTCGAACAACTGGGCACCACGGTAGGAGGTGATGGTGGAGATCCCCATCTTGGAGAGGATCTTCATCAGGCCCTTGTTGATGCCCTTGCGGAAGTTCTTCTGCAGCTCCACCGGGTCACCCAGCAGTTCACCGCTGCGCACCATGTCGGCGATCACGTCATAGGCCAGGTACGGGTAGACGGCGGTAGCGCCGAAACCGAACAGCACCGCGAAGTGGTGGGCATCCCGCGCGGTGGCGGTCTCCACGATGATGTTGGCGTCACTGCGCACGCCCTTGGTGGTCAGGTGGTGGTGCACCGCGCCGGTGGCCATCAGGGCATGGATGGTGAGCTGCCCCTGGGCGATACCGTGATCGGACAGCACCAGGATCACCTTGCCATCGGCGACCGCTTTCTCCGCCGTCGCGCACAGATCACGCACCGCCTGCTCCAGGCCGATGCTCGGATCATAGTGCAGACTTAAGCGCTCCTGGGCGTAACCCGGGCGTTCGATCTTGAGCAGGTTGGTGAACTTGGAGTGCGACAGCACCGGGGTGGCCAGGATCGCGCGGTCGGCGTGGTCGGAGGTTTCCTCGAACACATTGCGCTCGGCGCCCACGCAGGTCTCCAGGCTCATCACGATGGCTTCGCGGAGCGGGTCGATGGGCGGATTGGTGACCTGGGCGAATTGCTGCCGGAAGTAGTCGTACAGCGGGCGCTGGCGCTCGCTGAGCACCGCCATGGGGGTATCGTCGCCCATGGAACCGGTGGCTTCCTGGCCGGATTCCGCCAGCGGACGGATCACCTGATCGCGTTCCTCGAAACTGATCTGGAAGAACTTCTGGTAGCTCAGCAGATCCTGGGGATCGATGTCGTCGGTGCGCTCCACCTCGTGGTCGTAGTTGGCCTCGATACGCAGCGCGTTGTCCTTGAGCCATTGACGGTAGGGATGACGCACCTTGAGGCGGTCATCGATGTCCCGGGTGTGCAGCAGCTCGCCCTTCTCGATGTCCACGGCCAGGATCTGGCCGGGGCCGACACGGCCCTTGGCCACCACATCCTCGGGCTGGTAGCTGTACACGCCGATCTCGGAGGACAGGGTGATGAAGCCGTTCTTGGTGATCACCCAGCGGGCCGGGCGCAGGCCGTTGCGGTCCAGCATGCAGACGGCGTAGCGGCCATCGGTCATGACCAGGCCGGCGGGGCCGTCCCAGGGCTCCATGTGCATGGAGTTATATTCGTAGAAGGCACGCAGATCCGCGTCCATCGTGTCCACGTTCTGCCAGGCCGGCGGCACCATCATGCGCACCGCGCGGAACAGGTCCATACCGCCGGCGAGCAACACTTCCAGCATGTTGTCCATGCTCGAGGAGTCGGAGCCGCTGCGGTTAACCAGGGGGCTGAGGTCGCTCAGATTGGGCAGCAGCTCGTTCTCGAACTTGCTTGCCCGGGCCAGCGCCCAGTTGCGGTTACCCTGGATGGTGTTGATCTCGCCGTTGTGGGCCAGGTAGCGGAACGGCTGGGCCAGCGGCCACTGCGGCGAGGTGTTGGTGGAGAACCGCTGGTGAAACACCACGATGGCGGTTTCCATGGATTCGTCGCCGAGATCCGGGAAGAACGCCGGCAGATCCACCGGCATCATCAGGCCTTTGTAGGAGACCACCGAGGCGGACAGGGAACAGACGTAGAAATAACCGTCGTTCTCGATGCGCTTCTCGGCGTGCCGACGGGCGTAGAACAGGCGCCGGTTGAGTTCCTGTTCGGAATCCCCCTCGGCGGCCACCAATACCTGCGCGAAGCCGGGCAGGGACTGTTTGGCCAGATCGCCCAGGCAGGACGGGTCGGTGGGAACATCCCGCCAGCCCAGCACCCGGATGCCCTGGGCCTGGATCTGCTCCTCGATCACCGCCTTCTGCGCGTCGGCGCGCTCGGCCTCGGGGTGGGTGAAGATCATGCCCACGCCATAGGTGTCGGGCAGGTCCACGCCCAGGTCTCCGGCCACCTTGCGGAAGAAGGAGTCCGGCTTTTTCAGCAACAGCCCGCAGCCGTCACCGGTTTTTCCGTCGGCGTTGATCCCGCCCCGGTGTGTCATGCAGGTGAGTGCTTCGATGGCGGTTTGCAAAAGCTCATGGCTGGCCTGCCCCTCCATATGAGAGATCAGGCCGAAGCCGCAGTTGTCCCGGAAATCTCCGGGCTCATAGAGCCCCTGCACCAGCTTGGAATTCTGCTGCATCAAAACCAATCCTCTTGAAATTCAGAGACTTACAGAAGGCGGTACTGACGTCGAAAAGACGGCGACGGCAAAAAAGGGATAGGCATTCTACACGTTGAGCCCATGGGCGACAAACACGACGATGACGCCACCAGGGAAGGTGGCGTCATGAACCAGACGGGTTCGCCGGAGATCAGCGCAGTTCCTTGCGGATTGACCCCATCTCCCGTGGGAAGGGCCCGCCACGGCGCAGCGTTTCGGGCAGGGTTTCACGGGCAGCCAGCGCCGCGTCGCGGCTGGGATAGGGGCCCGCCAGCACCAGATAAACCTTATTGTCGCCTCTTTCCGTCTGGTAGTAGGCGCCCTGGCGGCCGATGCGGTCAAGCACCCCCCGGGCACCGTCCTCACGGCCGGTGGCCACCAACTGCAGGAACCACTCACCGTCGTCCCGGGTGGCCAGCCAGTCCTCCTGGCGGTACCCCAGACGCGCCTCCAGGCCGCTGAGCTCGGGCTGGCTAGCGCTGACGGTGCCCTGCCCGGGGGCGTCATCGTCGGCGGAGGAGTCGTCGGCGGAGGACGGCTCGCGCCCGGCATCCGCCGACGCCGGCGCCTCATCGCCGGCGGGCCGGTCGGCCGGGCGCGGCTCTGGGCGGGCGCGTGGCGCTGGCTCGGCGGTCTGGTTCTGGCCTTCCGGTTCCGCCGGCGGTGCCGGGGCGGTTTCGCCGGTATTTGCTTCGGCGGCCCCGGCCCGCTCCTGGCGGCGGGTTTCCGCCTGCTCGAAATCCGCCGCGTTATCGTGGAATTCGGCCAGCGCGTTGCGGGTCTGTTCCGGGTCGGACACCAGACCATAATCGTGGCCATCCTCGGCGGTTTCCGGCGTCAGGCCGTCACCGGCGGCGTCGCCCCCCTCCGGGTCCACGGTTTGCGCGGGCCGCTGCGGCAAATCCAGGCTCACCACCTGGTCGGCCCCCGGTTCGTCATCGCCGCTGGCCAGCCACAACACCAGCACCACCAGAATCAGCGCGCCTACCGCCAGGCCATGACGCCACGGCACCGGCTTACGGGCCGGCGGCGCGGCCTCCTCGGCACGCTCATCGAGCAGCGCCAGTAAAGGTCCCAGGCGGCCGCCGGTCTCGGCGCGCAAATATTCCGCCTCCCCCTCGTCCAGGGACAGATCGTGGAACTGCTCCGCCAGGGTGGCGACGTCCTCCGCGTCCAGGGGCGGCAATACCAGGGTGTCCACCACGGTAAGGCCACCCTCGCCCACCGACCGCGCGGTGCCCGGCGCGCCACCGAATACATAGGTGAGGCGCTGCCCGAGTTTTTCCTTGAGGGAAGCCATGGTGGCCAGCGCCGCCTCCGGCACCCGGTCGGCATTGTCCACCAGGATCACCAGCCGGTTGCGCGCCAGGGATTGCTTGAGGGTCTCCGCCAGATCGTCGCGCTCGATGCCAAAATGCACCAGCATGGCGTCGACCACCGCGTTGGCGCCCAGGTTGTCGTCGCCGTCCAGGCGGATCAGTTCGTAGTCCCCCACCAGGGACATGGCCAGCATGCCCAGCAGAGTGGACACCCCGCTGCCCGGCTCGCCCTCCAGCACCACCGTGGCGCCTTCATGGGCATGACCGTTCAGAGCATCGAGAAGGTCGCCGCGCTCGGCGCCCTCGTAGAAAAAGTCCTCATCTCTCACAAAAGGCCTCGAGCGTTCGCGTCAATGCGTTCGGATCGTATTCGCCTGTGACCAGGGCATCGCCGATTTGGTTCAGCAGCACCAGCCTCAGGCGCCCGTTCTGTACTTTCTTGTCCAACGCCATGAGATCGTTGAAATCGTCCCGGCCCATGCCCTCGGGCGCCGCCACCGGCAGCGACCAGGCGGCCAGGGCATCACGCACCCGCTCCACGTCGGTGTCGTCCAGCCAGCCCAGTTCCCGGGACATACGCGCCGCCATCACCATGCCGGCGGCCACCGCCTCGCCGTGCAACCAGTCCCGGTAACCGGTGAAGGTCTCCATGGCGTGGCCAAAGGTGTGGCCCAGGTTGAGCAGCGCCCGATTGCCCTGCTCGGTTTCATCGGCGGCCACCACCTCGGCCTTGTTGCGGCAGCTGCGCAGGATCGCTTGCGCCAGCGTCGCCTGCTCGCGGGCGGCCAGCTCCGGCTGGTTATCCAGCAGCCACTGGAAAAACCCGGGATCGCGGATCAGGCCATACTTGATCACCTCGGCCATGCCGGCGGCGAATTCCCGCGCCGGCAGGGTATCCAGCACGGCGGTGTCGATCACCACGGCACGGGGCTGATGGAAGGCACCGATCATGTTCTTGCCGCGCGGGTGATTGACCGCGGTCTTGCCGCCCACGGAGGAATCCACCTGGGCCAGCAGCGTGGTGGGCACCTGGATGAAGTCCACGCCACGCTGGTAGCAGGCCGCCGCGAAGCCGACCATGTCGCCGACCACGCCACCGCCCAGGGCCACCAGGGTGGTGGTGCGCGAATGACGCCTGGCCATCAGGGCGTCGAAGATGGTCTCCAGGGTAGCCAGGTTCTTGTGGCTCTCGCCGTCGGGCAGGATCAGGGTGTCGCACTGCAGATCACCGAGCCCGGCGGTGACCCGCTCCAGATAGAGCGGCGCGATGGTCTCGTTGCTGACCACCATCACCTGGTTGCCACGAACGTGCTCGCGGATCAGGCCGCCGTCGAGCAGACCGCGACCAATATGAATGGGGTAACTGCGCTCACCCAGCGCCACGTCAAGCTTGTGCATAGTGTCTCGAATCGCCGGAAGGGGTTGCCGGCATTATCGGTTGGCGTGTTCGGCCAGACAACCGAGGATCTGGTCGGTGACCTTCTTCAGGTTACCGGAGGCGGTGGATACAACGGCGTGCGCCACGTCCCGATACAGAGGATCACGCGCCTCCAGCAGCGCCTGCAGGCGCGCCTTCGGGTCCTCGGTCCGCAGCAGCGGCCGGTTGCGGTCGTTGCGGGTTCGCGCCAGTTGCAGCTCCACCGGCGTCCACAGATAGATGACACAGCCGCGATCATGCAGATGACGGCGATTTTCCTCCTCGGTCACCGCGCCGCCACCGGTGGCGAGCACGATACCGGGCAGACCGGTCAGCTCATCGATCACGTCCCGCTCGCGGCGACGAAAACCTTCCTCGCCTTCCACATCGAAAATCCACGGGATGTCGGCTCCGGTCTTCTCCTCGATGACCCGATCGGAATCGTAGAACGGACGGTCCAGGACCTGAGCCAGGTGACGGCCCAGGGTGCTCTTGCCAGCCCCCATGGGCCCCACCAGATAAAGAGGGGTTACTGCCTTTTCATTCACCGATTAACCATTGCATCTTTCACCAGGCGAGGCGTGATAAAGATCAGCAGTTCCTGCTTGTTATCACGGTTCACCTTCTTGCGGAACAGGGCGCCCAGCCAGGGGATATCCCCCAGGAAAGGCGTTTTGACCACGGAGTTTACCGTTTCCTGCTGGAAAATGCCGCCCAGAACCACGGTCTCGCCATCGTTCACCAGCACCGTGGTCTCCACCCGGTTGGTGTTGATCGCCGGGCTGTCCAGGTCGGTGCCCAGGGAATCATTGTTCACCTTGAGCTGCATGATCACATCGCCTTCCGGGGTCACCTGGGGGGTAACCTCCAGACGCAGTTCCGCCTCGATGAACTCAACGGCGGTGGCGCCGGACGCGGTGGAGACATTGAACGGCACCTGCTGGCCGGAGGCGATCACCGCCGGCTGCTGGTCGGCGGTGAGCACCTTGGGCGTGGCCACCAGCTCGCCGTGCCCTTCCGCTTCCAGGGCGGACAGCTCCAGTTCGATCAGACCGGAATCCAGCGACGTGAAGCCGATGGAGAAGCGGGTCGCATCGGAGGATTCCACGCCCATGTCGACGATAAGGTCGTTATTTTCCTCTTCGTCGAACTCTTCCATCTCCGTTTCAATCGGATTCTGGCTACGGTCCGCCTCCAGGTTGGCGTAATGCAGGTTGCGCAGCGAGGTATGGCGACCGGAAATACCCCAGCTCTCACCCTCATCCCAGAAACTGCTCTGCCAGCCCAGGCCGCCCCAGCGCACGCCGAACTCGTCGGCCACGTTGGTGCTGGCCACCACCACGCGGGCCTCGATCAGCACCTGCTGAACCGGCACGTCCAGACGCTGAATCAGATCACGAATGCTCTGAAGCCGCTCGGCGGTGTCCTGCACGATCAGGGTGTTGGTGCGCTGGTCCACGCTCACCGAGCCGCGCTCGCTGACCAGGGAGGAGCCGTCGGAACCACCCCGTGACGTAATCAGGCTCTGCAGCTGTTCGGCACGGGCGTAGTTGATGCTGATGTATTCGGTGCGCAGCGGCGCCAGGGTAGCGAGCTGCTTCTGGGCTTCCAGTTCCTGCTTTTCGCGGGCGGCGATTTCATCCGCCGGCGCCACCAGCAACACGTTACCCACCTGACGCTTGTCCAGCCCCTTGGTCTTGAGAATCAGGTCCAGAGCCTGGTCCCAGGGCACGCTCTGCAGGCGCAGGGTGATGCGACCGGTGACGGTGTCGGAAGCCACCAGGTTGAGATCGGTGAAATCGGCGATCAGCTGCAGCACGGAACGCACTTCGATGTCCTGGAAGTTCAGGGACAGCTTCTCGCCGTCATACTTGAAGGCCTCGCGACGCTGGCGCTCCTTCTCGGCGGCGCTGAGCGGCTTGATGTTGATACTGAACTGATTGTCGGCCTGATAGGCCAGGTAATCCCAGGTGCCTTCCGGTTCGATGGTGACCACCGCGCCACCATCGGTGCGCCGGGTATCCACGTAACGCACCGGAGTGGCGAAATCGGTCACGTCCAGGCGGCGCACCAGATCGTCGGCAAGGTCCGCCCCCACGAACCGGGCGATGATCTTGCCCCCTTCCTCGCTCACATCCACCGGCATGGACGCCTTGGACAGACGAATCATGACGCGGCCTTCGCCGTCGGCACCACGCCGGAAGTCAATATCGCGAATCGCCGAGGCGTTGCTGGCCGGGGCCATCGGCGCCGGGCTGGCCGGATCGGTGCTGGGGGTGCGCTGGCCGCCGCCGATGGTGACCACCAGTTGCTGGCCTTCCACCCGGGTGTCATAGCCGGTGAGCTGATCGAGATTGAAGATCAGGCGGGTGCGGTCCTTGGCTTCCACCACGGTCACGCTGCGGGCATTGCCCGAACCCAGGTTATGGCGCTTGATGTCCACGTTACTGGCGGTGCCCAGCAGGTCCAGGGCAATACGCGCCGGCTGCTCGATGCTGTACCCCTTCACCTCCGGCGCGGCGCCCTCGAAATCCAGCCGCACTTCCAGGCCGTCCCCGGGCAGGGTGTTGGCTTGCAGATTGGTCAGCGTGGCCGCCCGTCCCGGGGACATCAGGGCGACTCCCGCCAGAACCAGCAGTGCCGCGATCCAGAGCCGGGGCGCTGCGCTTGTTTTTGTCGACGTGAAGAAAATCATAACTGGCATCCCCAGCAGCAGTTAGTCAGCAAGCGTGATATTGCGGGACCGTTCCACCCAGCCCCCTTGTCCGTCCGGAACGATTTCCACCAGGGCGAGCTGGCCGGCGGAGACTTCCACCACGCGACCGTAATTCTTGCCCATGTAGCTGCCCACCCGCACCCGGGTCACCGAGCCGGACGGGTCCTCGACGAGCGCTTCCAGCGGATTGCCCGGCCGGGTGATGGTGCCCACCATGGCCAACGCATCCAGACTGAAACCCTCCAGGTATTCCTTGGGCCGGCTGAGATCCGGTTCCACCGGTTTGCCCTCCGGCACCTCCAGCAGCTTCTGGTCCTGCGGCGGACTGAACGGCGGACGCAGCTTGTGCGCCGCGTAGCTGTAAGTGGCGATCGGCTTGAACTCCGGCGGCGGCTCGATACGGCCGCGCGGGCGTGCCTTGATCTCCTGCAGGCGGGCGTCGAGCTGGCCGAGATTGGCGCCGCCGCCGCAGCCGGGCAGCAGTGCCGCCACGGCGATGACCATGATCCCCTGCGCGATGGCTTTTCGTGCACTCATCTTGTTCCCCTCAGGAGCGACCGCCCTTCTTGCCTTTGTTCTTGCCCTTGTTGTCGCCGTCGCTGTTGTCCCCGCCTTCCGCGTAACGGTAGGTCTTGGCCGTGATCGCCATGTCCAGCAGCGCGCCGGACGCGCTGCTCTCGTCCTTCACCGGCGTGATCTTGAAATCGTGCAGGGTGACGATACGTGGCAGGGCCGCCACCCCGGAAACGAAGGAGCCGAAGCCGTGATAATCGCCGACCACCTGAATATCGATGGGCAGCTCGGCGTAGAACTCCTTCTTCACCTCGTCCTTGAGCGCGATGGTTTCAAACTCCAGCCCGCTACCGAGCCCGGTGTGGGTAATGTCCTCGAGCAGACCAGGCACCTCGGTATCCCGCGGCAGCTGGCTCTTCAATGTTTCGAAGCGGGCCTCCATTTCCACCAGTTGCTGCCGGTACTGATCCAGGTTGTGGGCCTGGAAGGCCTTCTTTTCATAGCTGTCGAGCAGCGAGGTCTCCTCACGCTCCAGTTGCGCGTGGCGGCTGTTCAGGTCCTTGATGCTGAGAAAATAGCCCAGCAACACAATGATGCCGAACACCAGAATGGCGGCGCCGATCTTCACCGGCAGCGGCCAGCCACCCACGTTCTCGAAATCAAGACTGTTGAGCTCGTCGATCAATTCCCGGACGTCGAGGTTTTTCAGCTCGGACGCTTTCATCGCGCGGCCTCCTCTTCTTCCTCGCTACGCGGCGAGCCTTGCTTGACGGTGAGCACGAAACTGTTGGCCTGCTCGCCCTCGGCGCGATCGTCCGGGTTCAGCGCCCGCACGTTGAGCAGGTTGGGCTCGACGAACCAGTCCGAGGCGTCCAGGTTGCGCATCAGCCGGGAAATGCGGTTGTTGGATTCCGCCACCCCCTCGATGGTATAGCTGTTCCCTCGGCGCTCCACCATGGTGTAGTAGACGCCGTCGGGCAGGGTGCGCACCATCTGGTCAAACACGTAAACGATGGTCGGCCGGTTGCCCTGCAACTCCTGGATTACCTTCATGCGCGCCACCAGCTCGTCACGGCGGCGCTGCAGTTCCTTGATTTCCTTGATCTGGGTGTCCAGCTTGGCGATGGCGCTCTGAATATGGTTGTTGCGGCTCTGCTGGTCGGCGATCTGCCCTTCCACCATGCCCTTCCAAAGCCAGAAAATCAGCCCGGCGATGATCGCCGCGAAGATCAGCATGGCCACGAATTCGTTCTTTTTCTGCTTGCGCCGTTCTTCCCGCCACGGGAGGAGGTTGATGGTGGTGGTCATTGTTCGAAGCTCCTCAGCGCCAGTCCGCAGGCGATCATCAGAGCCGAGGCATCGTTCGCCAGGGCTCTCGCGTTGACCTTGTTGGCCAGCGCCATGTCGGCGAACGGGTCGGCCAGGGAGCAGCCGGTACCGACCTTGTCCTGAATCAGTTCAGGGAGCCCCTGGATCGAGGCGGAGCCGCCCGCCAGCAGGATGTAATCGACTTCATTGAACTGGGTGGAGCCATAGAAAAACTGCAGCGAGCGATTGATCTGCTGCACGATGGCGTCCTTGAACGGGCGCAACACCTCGGACTCGTAATCCTCCGGCAACTCCCCGGTTTTCTTGGCCAGCCCGGCCTCCTCCATGGAGATCCCGTAGCGGCGCTGAATTTCCTCGGTGAGCTGCTTGCCGCCGAACAGTTGCTCACGGGTGTAGACACTGCGGCCTTCATGAAAGACGTTGAGGGTGGTCATGGTGGCGCCGATGTCGAACACCGCCACGGTGTTCAGTTCCTCGGCGTTGGGCAGGGTAGGCAGAAGCATCTGGAAGGTGCGCTCCATGGCGTAGGCTTCCACGTCCACCACCTTCGGCTGCAGGCCGCCGATTTCCAGGGCGTCGGCGCGCATCTCCACGTTCTCGGTGCGCGACGCCACCACCAGCACCTCGGCCCGCTCCGGATTGTCCTGCACCGGGCCCAGCACCTGGAAATCCATGCGTACTTCGTCGAGCGGGAAGGGAATGTACTGATCCGCCTCCACCCGCAACTGGGTCTCCATGTCGTCCTCGCTGAGCGAGGCGTCCATTTCGATGGTCTTGGTGATGGTGGCGGAGCCAGGCACCGCCACGGCGGCGGTTTTCACCCCCGGCCGGGTGTGTCCCACCAGGCGGGCAACCACATCCCCGACGCCCTCCACGTCGTTGATGTTCTTTTCCACCACGGCGTTGGCCGGCAACGGTTCGACGCCATAGCTTTCTACCTTGTACCGGTTCCCCGCCCTGGAGAGCTCCAGCAATTTGACGGCGGTGGAACTGATGTCGATCCCCAGCAGTGTCTGGGCCTTTTTTCTGAGAAAAGGCAGCACAGTCGTCGTCCCGTGTGTTTGTAATGAAGGCTTTTTTGCTTCAAAAATATGTAGTTACGTGGTTTTTATGCCTAACCACTTTAGAAATTAGTAATAACAGAACGGATATTAGATCACAACAACCTTTCCACCGTATAATGACCTGCTTCACGGGTCTGCTAGGCCTTTCTTCCGATCGCCGGAGCAATTGCAACAATATGCGTTTGACCGTCTCCTGGATCCGGGCCCTCGCGCTGCTCGCGCTCGCCGCCATCGCCGGCGGCCTCCTGGTCCTCGCCGCCTGTTACCTCTATCTGGCCCCGCAGCTTCCCGCCGCCGGCGCCATCCGTGAAGTGGAGTATCAGATCCCGCTTCGAATCTACACCGACGACGGCAAGCTGCTCGCCGAATACGGCGAGAAACGCCGGGAACCGGTCACCTACGAGGAGTTGCCGCCATTATTCGTCAGGGCGGTGCTGGCCGCCGAGGACGACCGCTTCTTCGAACACCCCGGTGTCGACCCCAAGGGCTTGCTGCGCGCCGCCGTGGAGCTGGTGCGCTACCATGAGATCCGCTCCGGCGGCTCCACCATCACCATGCAGGTGGCGCGCAACTTCTTCCTCGACCGGGAGCAACGCTTCCTGCGCAAGTTCAACGAGATCGTTCTGGCGATCCAGATCGAGCGCATCCTGAGCAAGGAAGAGATCCTTGAGCTGTACCTGAACAAAATCTACCTGGGCCACCGGGCCTACGGCGCCGAAGCCGCCGCCCAGGTCTACTACGGCAAGCCGATCGGCGAGCTGTCGCTGGCGCAGTGGGCGATGATCGCCGGCCTGCCCAAGGCCCCTTCCGCCTACAACCCGATCACCAACCCGGAACGCGCCCTGGTGCGCCGCAACTGGATTCTGCAGCGCATGGTGAGCGTCGGCGCGATCAGCGAGGAGCAGATGGAAAGCGCCCGCCAGGCGCCGGTGACCGCCCGCTACCACGCCGCCCGTCCCGAAGTGGAAGGTGCCTATGCCGGCGAGATCGCGCGCCTGGCCGCGGAAGACCTGGTCGACCAGGACATCTATACCGAAGGGGTGCGCATCTATACCACCCTGGATGCCGACCGCCAGAATGCCGCCGTCACCGCCCTGCGCCAGGGCCTGCACGCCTATGACGAACGCCATGGCTACCGGGGCCCGCTGGGCCGGGTGGACACCGGCGGGCTACCGGAACTGGGCTGGCCGCAACCCGAGGACACCGAGGCCGCGCCGGACCAGGATCAGCCGGAACCGGAGCTGGCCGAGGAAACCGAGCCGGACCCCACGGACACCCTCGACGACGACCGCGCCGCCTGGGTGGACACCTTCCGCGACCAGACCAGCTATGGGCCGCTACGCACCGCCGTGGTCACCGAGCTGCGAGAACGGCAGGCCGCCGTGCTGCTGGCCGACGGCAAGCAGGCGCTGCTCGACTGGGACGACCTGCGCTGGGCCAAGCCGGCGCTGCGCAAGGGGTATGTGGGCGAAGCACCGAACCAGGCCGCCGATGTGCTGAACCCCGGCGACATTATTTACGTGCGCCCGGTGGGCGCAGGCGAGAACTCACACTGGCGCCTGGCGCAATTGCCCACGGCCCAGTCGGCGATCGTGTCCGTGGACCCGGACAGCGGCGCGGTACGCGCCCTGCAGGGCGGCTACAGCTTCTATGCCTCCAAGTTCAACCGGGCCACCCAGGCACGCCGGCAGGTAGGCTCCGCCTTCAAGCCCTTCGTCTATACCGCGGCCCTGGAGAACGGCTTCACGCCGGCCACCATCATCAATGACGCCCCGGTGGTGTTCGACGACAGCAACCTGGACGAGGCCTGGCGCCCCACCGGCGCCAGCGACCGTTTCTACGGCCCGACGCGGCTGCGCGAAGCGCTGTACCGCTCCCTTAACCTGGTCTCCATCCGTATTCTGCGGCAAATGGGCATCAGCCAGACCATGAATACCCTGGACCGGTTCGGCCTGCCGACAGAAACCTTCCAGCGCGATCTGTCCCTGGCCCTGGGCAGCGCCTCCCTGACCCCGCTGGAGGTGGCCACCGCCTATGCGATCTTCGCCAACGGCGGCTACCGGGTACAGCCGTTCTTCGTGGAACGCATCGAGGATAAGAACGGCAAGGTGCTGTGGAAGGCACCCGAGGTGGAGATGTGCGAGGCGCCCTGCGCCGTGGTCGCCGACACCGACAGCGTGCCGGAGAGCACGCCGGATTCCGACGACGAGGGCCGCTTCGTTCAACCGCCCCCCGTGAAGGCGCCCCGGGTGATCGACGCCGATGTGGTCTGGTTGATGAACTCCATCCTCCACGACGTGGTGGTGCGCGGCACCGGTCGTGATGCGCGCCGCCTGGGCCGCGACGACCTGCACGGCAAGACCGGCACCACCAATGATCAGGTGGATGCCTGGTTCTCCGGCTTCTCGCCGGCCCTGGTGGCCACCGTCTGGGTGGGCTTCGACAACCCCGCCACCCTGGGCTGGGGGGAGTATGGTGGCCGTGCCGCCCTGCCAATCTGGATCGACTACATGGGCAAGGCCCTGGACGGCGTGCCCGAACAGCATCCGCCGCAGCCGCCGGGCGTGGTGTCCGTGCGCATTGATCCGGAAAGCGGCCTGCGCGCCCGCCCGGAGAACGATGACGCCATCTTCGAATACTTCCGCCGCGACAATGTGCCGGAACTGGAAGCCCCCCACAGCAATGATGGCCGCAGCCCCGAGCAGATTTTCTAAAGCAACGGGCCACGTCCATCGCGGCTTCAGCCGCGAACAAAAAAGGCCGGCGAATGCCGGCCTTTTCCGTGGGGCGAGAAGAACAGCGCGCTTCAGAGTTCCGGGAAGATCTCATCCAGCGAATTGAGCGGGTAATGGGACGGGTAGCCCTTGCGGGCCACGCCGGATTCCACCGCCGCGTTGGCCACCGCCGCGGTCACCCGCCCCAGCAGGCGCGGATCGTTGGGCTTGGGAATGATGTAGTCGGCGCCGAATTTCAGCTCGCCGCCGCCGTAAGCGTCCAGCACCTCCTTGGGCGGCGCCTCGCGCACCAGCTCGGCGATGGCGTGCACGGCGGCGATCTTCATTTCCTCGTTGATGGACGTGGAGCGCACGTCCAGGGCGCCCCGGAACATGTACGGGAAACACAGCACGTTGTTCACCTGGTTCGGGTAGTCCGAGCGGCCAGTGGCGATGATCGCGTCGGCGCGGGCCGCCTTGGCCACCTCCGGGCGGATCTCCGGGTCCGGGTTGGCCAGGGCGAAGATGATCGGCTTGGGCGCCATCTTCTTGACCATTTCCGAGGTCAGCATGTCCGGGCCGGACACGCCAATGAACACGTCCGCGCCGTCCACGGCGTCGTCCAGGGTGCGCTTGTCGGTGTCGTTGGCCAGCGCCGCCTTGTACTGATTGAGGTCGTCACGGCGGCTGTGGATCACGCCCTTGCGGTCCAGCACCAGGATGTTTTCCTTGCGCGCGCCCATTTCGATCAGCAACCGCACGGAGGCGACGCCGGCGGCGCCGGCGCCCACGCACACCACCTTGATGTCCTGGATGCGCTTACCCTGGATCTCCAGGGCGTTGAGCAGACCGGCGCCGACCACGATGGCGGTGCCGTGCTGGTCATCGTGGAACACCGGCACGTCGCACTGCTCCTTGAGCACGCGCTCGATCTCGAAGCATTCCGGCGCGCGGATGTCTTCCAGATTGATGCCGCCGAAGGTGCGGTGAATGCGCATCACGGTGTCGATGAACGCCTGCGGGTCCTCGGCGTCCACCTCGATATCGAACACGTCGATACCGGCGAACAGCTTGAACAGGATGCCCTTGCCTTCCATCACCGGCTTGGAGGCCAGCGCCCCCAGATTGCCCAGGCCGAGAATCGCGCTGCCGTCGCTGATCACCGCCACCAGATTGCCCTTGGACGTGAACCGGTAGGCCAGTTCCGGTTCGCGCGCGATCTCGCGCACCGGCTCCGCCACCCCGGGGCTGTATGCCAGGCTGAGGTCGCGGCTGGTCGCCGCCGGCTTGGTCACCTCAACGCTGATCTTCCCCGGACGCGGTTTGGCGTGATATTCCAGGGCCGCCTTTTTCAGATCCTCGGACATGGGGGTCTCCACAAACACTCAATAACAAAAACAGACTTTGAAAAGTAAAAAGCACCCTGGCGGGTGCTTTTCACAGGCAAGACGAAGCGCTTTATAGTCGTTACTGATTCTTGCCTGAGCGCATCATGCCGAAACGCTGCTTGAACTTGTCGATCTGGCCACCGCTGTCGGCCTGCTTCTGCTTGCCGGTGTAGAAGGGGTGGCAGGCGGAGCACACGTCCACTTCATAGCTGCCGCCACGGGTGGACCGGGTTTCGATCACGTTCCCACAGCTGCAGGTAATGGACACGTCCTGGTAATCGGGATGAATCTCTGGTTTCATAGCAAAGCTCCTTCGGGTGTCGCTACCCGAGCCGATCGTCGGGCACCACACTGGCTTGCGCCGGGCAAAAGTGAAGGCGAATCATAACAGCTTGACACCGATGCGCAAGAGATAACCGGACCGCTCCCCGTGCCGTCTCCATCCGTTGTACAGGTCGCCCTGCCGGTCCCCCTCCCCGGCTGTTTCGACTACCGTCTGCCCCCCGGCGTCGCGGCGCCCGCCCGCGGTTGCCGCGTGGAAGTGCCGTTCGGTCGCCGTACCCTGGTGGGGCTGGTTCATGACCACCAACCCAGCGAGCTGAAACAGCTCAAAACCGTCAAACAGGTGCTCGACGACGAGCCGGTCATCGACCCGGCTCTGTATGCCCTGTGCGAACGGGCCGCCCGTTACTACCACCATCCCCTGGGCGAGGTGCTCAACTTCGTGCTGCCGGCGCTGTTGCGTCAGGGCCAGCCGGCCCGCGCCGGCGGCGAGGTGCGCTGGCGCCTCACCGACCGGGGTCGCCACGTGGACCCGGAACGTCTGGCGCGGGCACCACGCCAGCGCCAGGCCCTGGAGCTGCTCGGCGAGCACCCGCGCGGCCTGACCCCCGCCATGCTGGAAGCGCTGTCGGTATCACGACCGGCCCTGCAGGCCCTGCGCGACAAGGAGTGGGTGGAACGGGTGGAGGTGGCCGAGGCGCCACCGCCGGAGGTGGACGAAGTCCGCGCCGAACCGGCCCTGCGGGCCAATGCCGAGCAACGGGCCGCCATCGAGGCAATCATCGCCGCGGAGGGTTTTCAGCCATTCCTGCTCGACGGCGTCACCGGCAGCGGCAAGACCGAGGTCTACCTGCAGGCGATGGCGCCGGTTCTGGCCGCCGGCAAACAGGTACTGGTGCTGGTGCCGGAAATCGGCCTCACCCCACAGACCCTGCGCCGTTTCCGCCAACGCTTCGCGGTGCCGGTGACGGTGTTGCATTCCGGCCTCACCGATCGCGAACGGCTGGACGCCTGGGTGGCGGCCCGGGACGGTCACGCGCGCATTCTCATCGGCACCCGCTCGGCGGTGTTCACTCCCCTGGCGCGCCCGGGCCTGATCATCGTCGACGAAGCCCACGACGCCTCCCTGAAACAACAGGACGGCTTTCGTTACCACGCCCGCGACCTGGCTACCTGGCGCGCCCAGCAACTGGCGGTGCCGGTGGTCCACGGCAGCGCCACCCCGGCCCTGGAAACCCTGCAGCTGGCCCGCGACGGCCGCTACCACTGGCTGCGCCTGCGCCAGCGGGCCGGCGGCGCCGGCGCGCCGCCCATCGAGCTGCTGGACGCCCGCGACACTCCCCCGGACCGGCCACTGCTGCCCACCGCCCTTAAGGCGATCACCGAAACCCTGGCCCGTGGCGAGCAGGCCCTGGTGTTCCTGAACCGGCGCGGCTTCGCGCCGGTGATCCTGTGCCGCGACTGCGGCTGGCAGGACGAATGCCCGCGCTGCGACAGCCTGATGACCTGGCACCGCAGCGAGCACCAGCTACGCTGCCACCATTGCGGCCACCAGCACCGGGTGCCGCAACGATGCGGCCACTGCGGTTCCACCAACCTCACCGACGCCGGCGCCGGCACGGAAAAGCTGGAGAGCCTGCTCGCCGAGCACTGCGACGCGCCGGTGGTACGCATCGACCGCGACACCACCCGTCGCAAGGGCAGCCTGGACGCCAAGCTGGCGCAGATCCAGAAAGGCGAGCCGGCGGTGCTGGTGGGCACCCAGATGCTGGCAAAAGGCCATCATTTCCCGCGCCTGAGTCTGGCGGTGATCATGAACATGGACGCCGGCTTTCTCAGCGCCGACTTCCGAGGGCCGGAGCAGGCCGCCCAGTTGCTGTTGCAGGTGGCCGGCCGCAGCGGTCGTCAGGATCGCCCCGGCCGGGTACTGATGCAAAGCCGCCACGGCGACCATAACCTGGTGCGCCTGGCCGCCGCCGGCGACTATCACGCCCTCGCCGACACCCTGCTCGAGGAGCGGCGCGGCGCCGGCCTGCCGCCGTTCGGCCACCTGGCCCTGCTGCGCTGCGAGGCGATGACCATGGAACAGGCCATGGGCTTCCTGGAGGAATGCACCGCCCAACTACCGCAAGTGGCCGGCGCCCACGTGCTCGGGCCGGTGCCCGCGCCCATGGAAAAAAGGGCCGGACGCTACCGCGCCCAGTTGCTGGTGCAAAGCGCCAGCCGCCCCGCCCTGCATGGCCTGCTGGATGCCCTCATGCCCCTGGCCCGGTCACTGCCCTCGGGCCGGCGCTGCCGCTGGCACCTGGACGTGGACCCCATCGATCTGCTCTGACCCTGGCCGCCATCGAAAATAGCGATGGCAATAAGTCATGCAACTTGACTAAAATGGCCGCCTTCCCAAGCGCCCCGGCGCTTTCATTCCCGGCCAGGAGAGCTGCATGAGCCAGGTCGACGCCCTGTTCGACCGCTACGGCACCCGTTATCGAATCTGGGTCACCCTCACCGTGATGCTCGGCCTGG
The DNA here is from genome assembly GCF_046507615.1 of Alloalcanivorax sp. C16-2. Classification (NCBI taxonomy): domain Bacteria; kingdom Pseudomonadati; phylum Pseudomonadota; class Gammaproteobacteria; order Oceanospirillales; family Alcanivoracaceae; genus Alloalcanivorax; species Alloalcanivorax sp. C16-2. Next base: position 122,025 of record NZ_JBKFTL010000004.1, read on the forward strand.
TGGCGCTGGGCATGTCGATCACCATCGTCAACGTGGCCATACCTTATATAAAGGGCGCCTTCGGCATGAGCGACAGCCAGGTGCAGTGGCTGTCCACCGGCTTCCTCGCCTCCACCACCGTCTCCCTGCTGATCGCCCCCTGGCTGGTGTCGGCGGTGGGCCAGCGCGCCACGTTCATGGGCCTGCTGATGGTGTTCATCGCCGCCTCCTTCCTGGGCGGCCTGGGCCAGAGCATGGCCATGCTGATCGCCGCCCGGGTCATCCAGGGCGGCATGACCGGGCTGATCCGGCCGGTGGCCATGGAAGCCCTGTTCGCCGCCTACCCGCCGCAGAACCGGGGCATGGCCACCGCCATGTACGGCATGTGCCTGGGCCTGCCACTGACCCTGGCCACGGTGATCGGCGGCTGGCTGGTGGAGCACTTCACCTGGCGCTATGTGTTCTTTATCACCCTGCCAATCTGCGTGGCGGCGGTGGTGATGGGCTTCTTCTTCCTGCCCGGCCGCGAACAAAAAGGCCCCCGGTCACCATTCGACTGGGCCGGCGTGGTGCTGCTGTTCACCGCCGTGTTCACGGTGCTGGCGGCATTGTCCAATGGCCAGCGCTGGGGCTGGGACGATCCGCGCGTCCCGATCCTGCTGCTGGCGGGCCTGTCCTGCGGCACCGCCTTCATTGTCTGGCAAAAACGCACCGCCCACCCGCTGCTGGACCTGGCGATCTTCCGCAACCGGGTGTTCGTCACCGGTACCCTGGCCATGTTCCTGTTCGGCGGGACCTTCTACGGCATCATGTACCTGCTGCCCCAGTTCGTGCAGTCGATCCTTCACTACAGCCCGATCTCCGCCGGGCAAATCTTCCTGCCTTCCACCGCGGTACTGGCGGTGCTGGTGCCCATGGTGGGCCGGCTCAGCGACCGCTATCCGCCGCACTGGATCACCCTGCCGGGGCTGGCCTGCACCCTGGCGGCGGTGTGGCTGATGACGCACATGGACTGGAACACCAGCTTCAACTATCTGGCCGTGGCCATGGCGGTGCTGTCCATCGGCATGGCGGCTTTTCCGCCGCCAACCCTGTCCAAGTCCATCGCCGCGCTGCCGCCCCGACTCACCGGCCACGGCTCCGGCGCCATCAACTTCGCCATGCAACTGGGCGGCGCCATGGGCACCGCCGCCCTGGTGATCCTGCTGGACCGGCGTACCGCCAGCCATGGCCAGCACCTCAACGCCGGGGTGCACGCCGGCAACAGCCTCGCCCAACAGCAACTGGGGCAGCTCGCCGAGCTGGCCGACCGGTTGGGCATTCCGGCCACCCAGCAGGGCGCCATCGCCGGCCATCTGATGGGCCGGATGGAAACCATCTGGGCCTCGATCCTGGCCTACCAGGACGGCTTCTGGGTTCTGGTCGCCAGCCTGGTGGTGGTGGCGATCCCCTCCCTGGTACTAAGCCGCCTGGGCCGGCCCGCCCACGCCCGATGAACTTATTCACGTGACCGAATCAAGGATTGCACCATGACTTCGTCCACCTCCGCTTCACCTCGTCGCCCGTCACGGCGACTCAAGCTCACCGCCCTGACGCTCCTGGTGCTGCTGTGCCTGGTATGGATGGCGTTCGCCATCGTTCACCGCCTCACCCATGTGAGCGCCCAGGACGCGCGGATCATGGCCAGCCAGGTCACCGTGAGCAGCCGCCTGGATGGCTGGGTCACCGATTTCACCATCACCGAAGGCGACCGGCTCGCCAAAGGCGACACCGTAGCGCGCCTGTACAGCGAGCCGGAACAACGGCGCCTGGCCTCCCTGGAAGCCGAGGTCGCCACCGTGCAGGCCAGGCTCGACTACGAGCGCACCCGGCTGGAGCTGGGCCAGCGGCAATTCGAGGGCGGCCTGACCATCACCAGCCAGGAACTGGACTCCGCCAAGGCCGCCGAGGAAGCCGCCCGCTCACGCCTGACCAGCGCCCGGGAGGACTACAAACGCACCGAGGCGCTGTATAAGAAGGGCTCCATCTCCAAACAGCGCCGCGACCAGGACTATTACGCCTATCAAACCGCCCGCGCCGAGTATCAACGTGCCAAGCAGGAAGTGGCGGTGAGTCAGTCCCAGGCCGACAACGCCCATGTGGGCTTCCTGAACGGCGTCCAGGTGCCGCTGCCGCCGCCGGAAGTGATGCGATCACGCATTAAGGTGGCGGAAAACGAACTCGCCCGGGCGCGCGCGGACCTGGAAGAGGAGCAGGTACGCCTGCGTGACCTTCAGGTCCCCAGCCCGATTGGCGGGGTGGTCAACAAGACCCTGGTGGACCAGGGCGAATACGTGAGCGCCGGGCAGCCGCTGCTGATGATGCACGACCCGGACGACCTGTGGGTGGAGGCCAACATCAAGGAAACCGACATCGGCGAACTGCGCCCGGGCCAGCCGGTGGCGATCACCGTGGACGCCTACCCGGACCAGCACTTCGCCGGCGAAGTGCGCATCGTCGGCCGCGCCGCCACCAGCCAGTTCGCGCTGCTGCCCGACCCGAACCCGTCCGGCAACTTCACCAAGATCACCCAGCGCATCCCCGTGCGCATCGCCATCACCGATGGCCCGCTGGAACGCATCGGCCCGGGGATGATGGTGGAGGTGGACATCGACGTGAGCGGCGGCTGAGGCCCGGATGCCGCCCCCGGGGGCGGCATTCCGCTGCGCTTTGCCGTACAATCGGCGGCCCAATCCATGGCCCCGGAACAACATGAAAGACCGTCTTGTCGCCCTGATCGAGCAAGCGCTGGAAAGCCTGACCGCCAACGGCACTCTGCCCGCCGACGCGCGGCGGCCGGTGCAGATCGATCGCACCAAGGACAAAAGCCACGGCGATTTCGCCACCAACATCGCACTGATGCTGGCCAAGCCGGCGGGCATGAAGCCCCGCGACCTGGCCCAGGCCCTGGTGGATGCCCTGCCCGAGGATCGGGCGGTGGCCAGGGTGGACATCGCCGGCCCTGGCTTCATCAACTTCTTCCAGGCGGAGAGCTGGCTCACCGATCAACTGGAAGCCGCCCTCGCCGACGCGCACCTGGCGGTGCCGCGCCCGGCGCGCACCCAGACCGTGGTGCTCGACTACTCCTCGCCGAACCTGGCCAAGGAAATGCACGTCGGCCACCTGCGCTCCACCATCATCGGCGACGCCGTGGCGCGCACCCTGGATTTCCTCGGCCACAAGGTGGTGGCGCAGAACCACGTGGGCGACTGGGGCACCCAGTTCGGCATGCTGTTGGCCTACCTGGAGGAGCGCAAGGACGAGGATGGCGACCAGGCTCTGAGCCGCGAGCTGTCCGACCTGGAAAATTTCTACCGGGCCGCCAAGAAGCGATTCGACGAATCCGATGAATTCGCCGACCGCGCCCGCGCCCTGGTGGTCAAGCTGCAATCCGGCGACGACTACTGCCTGAAGCTGTGGCGGGAATTCAACCAGGTGTCGCTGAGCCACTGCTTCGCCGTCTATGAGCGCCTGGGCGTGCGACTGGGACCGGACGATGTGCGCGGCGAAAGCGCCTACAACGACGATCTGCCCAAGGTGGTGGCCGACCTGGACGCCGCCGGCCTGCTCACCGAGGATCAGGGCGCGCGCTGCGTGTTCCTGGACGAGTTCAAGAACAAGGACGGCGACCCGCTGCCGGTGATCGTGCAAAAAGCCGGCGGCGGCTATCTGTACGCCACCACCGACCTGGCCGCCGTGCGCTATCGCGCCAACACCCTGGGCGGCGACCGGCTGCTGTACTTCGTGGATCAGCGCCAGGCGCTGCATTTTCAGCAGATCTTCGCGGTAGCCCGCAAGGCCGGTTTCGTCGACGATCATGTGGCCCTGGAGCATCTTGGCTTCGGCACCATGAACGGCCCCGATGGTCGCCCCTTCAAGACCCGCGACGGCGGCACCGTGAAGCTGATCGATCTGCTCGACGAGGCGGAACAGCGCGCCTACGACCTGGTGAAGTCCAAGAATGGCGACCTGGGCGAGGACGAGGCCCGCGCCATCGCCCGGGCGGTGGGCATCGGCGCGGTGAAATACGCCGACCTCAGCAAGAACCGCACCAGCGACTACATCTTCGATTTCAACCAGATGCTCAGCTTCGAGGGCAACACCGCCCCCTACCTGCTGTACGCCTATACCCGGGTGGTGAGCGTGTTCCGCAAGGCGGGCCTGAGCCTGAACCAGGTCGGCGACCTGAACGGCGATTTCCGGCTCGACCAGGACGCGGAGCAGGCCCTGGCCGCCCGCCTGGTGCAGTTCGGCGAAGTGGTGGAACAGGTGGCCGCCAAGGGCCAGCCGCACTTCCTGTGCGCCTACCTGTTCGACCTGGCCGGCCTGTTCTCGGCCTTCTATGAGCATTGCCCGATTCTGGCCGCCGAGGACGAGGCGCTGAAAACCAGCCGCCTGAAGCTGGCGGCGCTGACCGCCCGTACCCTGGCGCGCGGCCTGAACCTGCTGGGTCTGGAACCACTGGAGCGCATGTAATGGCGAAGAACACCCGCCGTGGCGCCAGCCGCGGTCGCAGCGGCAAGCAACAGAACCGCCGTCAGATCCCGGGTTGGGTATGGCTGTTCACCGGCGCCGTGGCCGGCCTGTTCGTGGCCTTCCTGGTGCATCTGGCCCACGTGCAGATGGAGCAGGGCGACGGCCCGCGCGCTGCCGACAAGACGCCGGCGCCGGCCCGGTCCGAGGAGCCCGAGCCGGCCGATAAGGACGACGGCGACAGCGAACCCAAGTTCGATTTCTACGCGGTGTTGCCGAAGATGGAAGTGATCGTGCCCAAGGGCGACGACGAGGAACGCCCGTCCAAACCGGTCAAGGAAGCCCGGCCCGCGACCTCGTCCGAGGACGACGACGCCCCGGTGGCCGGCCGCCACGACCAGCGCTTCGTTCTGCAGGCGGGCAGCTTCCGCAACCAGAAGGACGCCGACCGGCGCCGCGCGGAACTGATCCTCAAGGGCTACGACGTGCGCATCCAGCCGGTTAAGCTGGAGAACGGCGACACCTGGCACCGGGTGATGATCGGCCCCTACAACAACATCAACGCCCTGCATCGGGCCCAGGACAAACTCGCCGCCAACGGGGTGGAGACCCTGCCGATCCAGCTTAAGGAATAGGGCTGGACGCTGGCACGCTGGCACGCTGGCACGCTGGCACGCAACACGCTAAACCCGCTGCCGGGATGATTGCAGTGTTTTTCGGGAATAAGAGGTATAGCCGGCCCCTCACTCCGCCCCGCCAGGAAACACACCAAGCCTCTCCACCCTGGGTTTAGCGTGTTGCGTGTTGCGTGCTGGCGTGCCGGCGCGCTGGCGTCCCCACCACCTTGAATTTCCCCACCCCCACCCACACATCGAATTGACGTCAGAAAAGGAGACCTCCGTGGAGCAATATCACGGCACAACCATTGTTTCGGTGCGGCGCGGCAACAACGTCGTGATCGGCGGCGATGGCCAGGTGACCCTGGGCAACACCGTCATGAAAGGGAATGCCCGCAAGGTACGACGCCTCTATCACGGCAAGGTGATCGCCGGGTTCGCCGGCGGCACCGCCGACGCCTTCACCCTGTTTGAACGCTTCGAAGGCCAGTTGGAGAAACACCAGGGCCACCTGGTACGCGCCGCCGTGGAGCTGGCCAAGGACTGGCGCACCGACCGCGCCCTGCGCCGTCTGGAAGCCCTGCTGGCGGTGGCCGACAAGGACAACTCCCTGATCATCACCGGCAACGGCGATGTGGTGGAACCGGAGGAAGGCGGCCTGATCGCCATCGGCTCCGGCGGCCCGTTCGCCCAGGCGGCGGCCTCCGCGCTGCTGCGCAACACCGAGCTGCCGGCCCGGGACATCGTCGCCCAGAGCCTCAGGATCGCCGGCGACATCTGCATCTACACCAACCAGAATCACACCTTCGAGGAGCTTGAATAGTGGCCTCCCTGACTCCCCGCGAGATCGTCAGCGAACTGAACCGGCACATCGTCGGCCAGGAAGAGGCCAAGAAGGCCGTGGCCCTGGCCCTGCGCAATCGCTGGCGCCGCATGCAACTGCCCGAGGAAATGCGCGCTGAAGTGGCGCCCAAGAACATTCTCATGATCGGCCCCACCGGGGTGGGCAAGACCGAGATCGCCCGGCGCCTGGCCAGACTCGCCGACGCCCCGTTCCTGAAAATCGAGGCCACCAAGTTCACCGAGGTGGGCTACGTGGGCCGGGACGTGGAGTCGATCATCCGCGACCTGGTGGAAGTGGCGGTGAAACTGCTGCGCGAGAAGGAAATAGCGCGCAACCGGGACAAGGCCGAGGATGCCGCCGAGGAACGCGTGCTCGATGCCCTGCTGCCCGCCGCCCGGGGCGAACAGCCCGCCGATTCCAGCACCCGCCAGGTGTTCCGCAAGAAACTGCGCGAAGGCGAGCTGGACGATAAGGAAATCGAGGTGGAAGTGAGCAGTGCGCCCCAGGGCGTGGAGATCATGGCGCCGCCGGGCATGGAGGAAATGACCAGCCAGTTGCAGCAGATGTTCTCGCGCATGGGCGGCAATGGCCGCAAGCAATCCCAGAAGCTCAAGGTGCGCGATGCCCTGCGCATTCTGCGCGACGAGGAAGCCGCCCGCTTCGTCAACGAGGACGAACTCAAGGTGGCGGCGGTGGACCTGGTGGAGAACCACGGCATCGTCTTCATCGACGAGATCGACAAGGTCGCCAAGCGCGCCGAGTCCGGCGGCACCGACGTGTCCCGGGAGGGCGTGCAGCGCGACCTGCTGCCGCTGATCGAAGGCTCCACGGTGAGCACCAAGTACGGCATGGTGCACACCGATCACATCCTGTTCATCGCCTCCGGCGCCTTCCATCTGTCCAAGCCCAGCGATCTGATTCCGGAGCTGCAGGGCCGCCTGCCGATCCGGGTGGAACTGGACGCGCTCACCCCGGAGGATTTCGAGCGCATTCTCACCGAGCCGAAATGCTCACTCACCGAGCAGTACCGGGCGCTGCTGGCCACCGAAGGGCTCAAACTGGAGCTCACCGACGACTGCATCCGCCGCGTCGCCGAGGTGGCCTGGCAGGTCAACGAGCGCACCGAGAACATCGGCGCCCGCCGCCTGCACACGGTGCTGGAGAAGCTGCTCGAGGAGATCAGCTACGACGCCGACGACCTGGCCACCCAGTACCACGAGAAACCGCTGGTGATCGATGCCCAGGCGGTGGACCACTACCTGGGCCAACTGGCCGCCGACGAGGATCTGAGCCGCTACATCCTGTAAGCACCCCCTGGGCGCGATACAGGGTACAGGATGAAGGATGCAGGGGCGGGCCATGCCCTTCAGCCTGTATCCTGAATCCTGTATCGCGGCTCGCCGGGCCGCTTGCTATCATCCCTCGCCGGAGGGACCCCATGAACGCCGGCGAACACCTGCAACACTGCCTCGAACGCTTTTTCCAACTGCGCCAGCACCAGGACGACGCCGTGTTCCTGGCGCGCCTGGACCGTCTGCGCGCCTTCCAGCGCGAACGCTTTCTCGCCACCCACCGGGATTTGTTCGACGACCCGCTGCTCCGTCCGGGCATGGCGTTCCTCCTCGACGACGTCTACGGTGGCCGCGACCTGCCGCCGGTGGCCCGGGAAATCCGCCGTGCCCTGCCCAAGGCCATGCGCCTGCTGCCTGACCGGGTCATGGTCACCTCCGCCAGTGCGCTGGAAGCGGCGATCCTCACCCAGGAACTGGACGAGGCCCTGGTCCACGAACTGGCCGGCGCCCTGGATAACGCTCCCGCGCAGGCCGATTACACCACCGCCTACCGTGGCGCCGGTGGCGAGCCGGCTCGCCGCCGGCAACTGGCCCTGGTGGCCGGCCTCGGCCATCATGTCGACCGCTATGTGCGCTCGCGCGCCATCCAGACCACCTTCCGGCTGGTGCGCCGCCCGGCCCATGCGGCGGGCTTCGCGAACCTGTATGATTTCATGGACCGCAGTTTCCGGGTGATGAAGCCCGTGCCCAGCGTGGGCCGGCTGCTGGAACGGGTGGCGGAACGCGAGACCGCCATCCTGGACCGGGTCCTGGCCGATCACCCCGCTCCCTTCAAGGACGCCCGATGACCGATACCAACGACGACAAGGTGACCCACTTCGGCTACCAGCAGGTGCCGTGGCGGGAGAAACAGCAAAAGGTGGCCGGCGTGTTCCGATCGGTGGCCGGCAAATACGATGTCATGAACGACCTGATCTCGATGGGCAGCCACCGCGTTCTCAAGCGCATGACCATCGAACTGGCCGGCGTTCGCCCCGGCCAGCGGGTCCTGGACCTGGCCGGCGGCACCGGCGACCTGGCGATCAAGTTCTCGCGACTGGTGGGCGACAGCGGCGAGGTGGTACTCGCCGACATCAACGAGGCCATGCTGTCGGTGGGCCGCGACCGCCTGTTCGACGCCGGCTGCGGCCATAACACCCGGGTCGCCCAGGTCAACGGCGAGTGCCTGCCGTTCGCCGACAACAGTTTCGACTGCGTGACCATCGCCTTCGGGCTGCGTAACATCACCGACAAGGACGCCGCCCTGCGTTCCATGCTGCGCGTGCTCAAGCCCGGTGGCCGGCTGCTGATCCTGGAATTCTCGCACCCGGTGCACAAACCCCTGTCCAAGCTCTACGACCTGTATTCCTTCGCGGTCTGGCCGCGCCTGGGCAAGCTGGTGGTCAACGACTCGGAAAGCTACCGCTACCTGGCGGAATCGATCCGCATGCACCCGGACCAGGACACCCTCAAGGGCATGATGGAGCAGGCCGGCTACGCCCGCGCCGAGTACTTCAACATGATCGGCGGCATCGTTGCGTTGCACCGGGGTTTCAAGGTCTGATGCGCGAACCGGGCCTGCTCTCCACTACCGCCACGGCCACCGCCGAACGGGCCATCAACGCCGCCCTGCGCGGCGACCCGGCCAGCGCCGCGCGGCTCAGCCACCACGCTGGTCGGCTGCTGGCGGTGCGCCTCACTCTGCCCAGCACCGCCCTGTACGCGCTGATCGTGGAAGACGGCGTGGAGCTGTATCTGCGCAGCGAGGCGGAGCCGGACGTCACCGTCACCGGCAACCCGGTGGATCTGGCCGCCCTGGTCATGGACTGGCGCCGCCAGCCCGGCGTGATCGGCGGCCCGGTGCGGGTGGAAGGCAGCCGCGAGCTGCTGCAGGACCTGCGCGAGCTGGCCGCCGACCTGCGCCTGGACTGGGGCGCCCTGCTGGAGCCGCTGATCGGCGGCGAACTGGCCCAGCAGGTGGACCTGGGGGCGCGCCGCCTGTTCGGCTGGGCCCGCGACACCCTGAACCGGCTCGGCGACCAGGTCGGCGACTACCTGGGCAGCGAGGCCGGCCTGCTGGCCCTGCGCCGGGATCTGTACGAGTTCTACCAGGACGTGGACGAACTGCGCGGCGACGTGGACCGTCTGCAAGCCCGCGTGCAACACCTGAAAAACCGGAGTCCAGGCCGCTGATGCCCCCCGTCGCCCGTCTGTTCGTGGTGGTCCACGTGGCCTGCCGCTATCGTCTGTTTTCCCTGTTGCCGCGTCACCCGGCGCGGCCCTTGCTGCTGTTTTTCCAGTACCTGATGCCGGCCAGCTGGCTCGGCACCGGCGGCCTCAGCGAGGGCGACCGTCTGCGCCTGGCCCTGGAACGGCTGGGCCCGATCTTCATCAAGTTCGGCCAGCTCATGGCCACCCGCCGGGACATGCTGCCCCCGGAGTGGACCGAGGCCCTGGCCCGGCTGCAGGACGACGTGACCCCGTTCCAGGGCGCCGACGCCCGCGCCCTGGTGGAGGCCGCCCTGCCCCGCCCCCTGGACCAGGTGTTCGCCGACTTCGACGACGTGCCCCTGGCCGCCGCCTCCGTGGCCCAGGTGCACCCGGCCACCCTGCCCGACGGCGGCGAAGTGGTGGTCAAGGTGCTGCGCCCGGGCATCGAGGAGCGGGTGGAACGGGACCTCAAGGTGATGGATTTCGGCGCCCGGGTTCTGGAGCGCCTGTGGGCGGATGCCCGCTTCTTCCACCCGGTACGGGTGGTGCGCGACTACCAGCACGTGATCCGCGCCGAGCTGGACCTGGAGCGCGAAGCCCGCAACAGCGAGACCATGCGCCGGCATTTCCTGTTCAGCCCGCTGCTGCACATCCCCGCCGTGCACCTGGAATTGTCTTCGCGCCGGGTGATGGTGTCCGAACGCATCCACGGCATTCCGGTGAATGACATCGAACGCATCCGCGCCGCCGGCATCGATCCGCGCCAGCTGGCGGAACGGGGCGTGGAGATCTTCTTCACCCAGGTGTTCCGCCACAACTTCTTCCACGCCGACATGCACCCGGGCAACATCTTCGTCAATCCGGAGCACCCGGAATCGCCCCAGTACATGGCGGTGGACTGCGCCATCGCCGGGCGCCTGTCCAAGCAGGATCTGAACGTGCTGGGCCGCATGGTGCTGGCGGTGATGCGCGAGGACTACCCGGCCCTGGTCGATTTGGTGATCCGCGCCGGCTGGGCACGCGGGCCGGTGGACCGGCACCGCTTCGAGCAGGCGGTCACCGAGCTGATCGAGCCGGTGCGCGGCGCCTCCCTGGAATCCCTGGAGTTCGCGCCGCTGATCCTGAAGCTGTTCGATCTGGCGCGGGACTACCACATCGAGGCGCCGGTACAGTACATCCTGCTGATGAAGACCCTGGTGCACATCGAGGGCCTGGGCCGCAGCATCTACCCGCAGTTGGACATCTGGACCACCGGCCGGCCGCTGTTGGAACGCTGGATGATGGAGGAGTACGGCCCCACCGCCACCGCCCGCAAACTGCGCAACCGGCTCCCGGAGTGGACCGCCCAGCTGCCGGAGATGCCCGACCTGCTGCGCGACGCCCTGGAGAACCTGCGCCACCAGCCCCAGCAGCAGCGCGAGACCGCGCAGCGCTTCGAGGACGGCCTGCGCCGCCACCGCCATACCCTGCTGGGTGGGCTGGGAGGCCTGACCCTGGCCGGCCTGGCCGCCGGCGATGCCCTGTTCAACGGCGGTCGCGCCGCGCCCTGGCTTGCCACCGGCGCCGCCGTGCTGCTGTTCTGGGCCTGGCGCCGATAAGCCTTCACATTGCTGGGGTATAGTCAGCGCCGGTGCTAAACTGGCACGATCTTTGGAACCCGAACCGTCGAGAAAGCGCCCCCATGTCCGACATTCTCAACCAGCTCCACGAGGTCCTGGAGGCCCGCAAGGACGCCGATCCGGCGTCCTCCTACGTGGCCAGCCTGTACGACAAGGGGCTCAACAAGATTCTCGAGAAGGTCGGCGAGGAAGCGGTGGAGACCCTGCTCGCCGCCCGTGACACCGAAGCCGGCGGCGACCCGGAGGCCCTGATCGGCGAAACCGCCGATCTGTGGTTCCATTCCATGGTCATGCTGGCTCATCTGGGGCTCGGTCCCGATCAGGTCCTGGCCAGGCTCGAACAGCGTTTCGGTCTGTCCGGCCACGACGAAAAAGCCGCGCGAAAAGCGCGAGGAGAGTAATCATGTTTTCCGGTATCAGTATCTGGCAATTGATCATCATCCTGGCCATCGTGGTGCTGCTGTTCGGCACCAAGAAACTGCGCAACATCGGCAGCGACCTGGGCGGCGCCGTGAAAGGCTTCAAGGATTCAGTGAAGGAAGGCGAGCAGGAGCAGGACCAGAAGCGCCTCGCCGACGACGACAAGGACGCCCCCCAACAGGAACAGGAAAAGCACAAGGACCAGGCCTGATGGGGCCCGGCTTGATGCGGAGAGCCCCGGCGCATGTTTGATATCGGCTTTTCCGAGCTGACGCTGATCTTCGTCATCGGCCTGGTGGTGCTGGGTCCGGAGCGCCTGCCCAAGGCGGCCCGCACGGTGGGCTACTGGATGGGACGGGCGCGCTCCACCTTCAACCACCTGCGCGGTGAACTGGAGCGCGAGGCGCTCAACCAGGACATGCGCGAGCGCATGGAAAAGCAAATGCGCGAAATGGGCCTGGACGAGGACAGCATCCGCGAAGCCCGCGACAACCTGCTTTCCGAGCAGGACATCGCCCGCGCCCGGCGCCGCCCGCAGACCCTGGAGCACGACGAACACACCCAGCCCGATACGCCGCCCCACCACGACGCCCCGGAGTCCGAGAAGAAAGCCGATGAGTGAGGAATACGGGGAGGATACCCCGCAAACCCTGATCTCCCACCTGCTGGAATTACGCAACCGCCTGCTCAAGGCGGTGATCGCCGTGCTGGTGGTGTTTCTCTGCCTGTTCTACTTTTCCCGCGAGCTTTACACCCTGGTGGCGCGGCCGCTGATGGACGCCATGCCGGTGGGCACCCAGATGATCGCCACCGGGGTCGCCGCCCCGTTTCTGGCACCGTTCAAACTGACGCTTTATCTGAGCATCTTCGGGGCAATGCCGTTCATCCTGCACCAGGCCTGGGCGTTCGTGGCCCCGGGCCTGTACAAGCACGAGAAGCGGCTGGCGGTGCCGTTGCTGGCGAGCAGCGTGCTGCTGTTCTATGCCGGGGCCGCCTTCGCCTACTTCGTGGTATTCCCGCTGATGTTCAAGTTCTTCACCACCGTGGCACCGGAAGGCGTGGCGGTCACCACGGACATCAGCAGCTACCTGGACTTCGTGCTCGCCCTGTTCCTGGCCTTCGGGGTGGCATTCGAATTACCCATCGCCATCGTGCTGCTGGTGATCACCGGCATCACCACGGTGGAAAAACTGGCCGCGTCCCGGGCCTACGTAGTGGTGGGCTGCTTCGTGATCGGCATGTTGCTGACACCGCCGGACATCGTCAGCCAGACGTTGTTGGCGGTGCCCATGTGGCTGCTGTTCGAGGTCGGTTTGATCTTCGGTCGCCTGGTGCGTCGCCAGCAGGTGGAGCGCCAGGAACAGGAAGCCGCCGACCAGCGCGACTGAGCGGGGCCCCGCCCGGGTCAGAACCGGTAGGCGTCCACCGGCGTGACACGCGGCTCGCCGGGTTCCTCGGAGGCGCCGGTGGCGCGCCCTCCCCGACCGGGCAACGTGTCACCGTCCCGCGCCGGGGTACGCGCCCGCGGCGCCGGTTCGGCGCAGCCGTTCTCCTCCAGGAAATCCAGCATGCGATCGCGTACCGCCGGGTCCCGGGTGCCCTGGGCGTGACCGCCTTTCAGCGCCTGAAATGTCTTCGGCTCGGCGGCGGCGGCGAACAGACGCTCGCCCTGGGCGAACGGAATCACCGGATCTTCCGTGCTGTGCATCACCAGTAATGGACGCGGCGCCAGATCGGCGATATGCCGCTCCGGGTCCCGCCCGCGCTCCGGCAGGGTCGGCAGCACCATCCAACGTAGCGGCCACAGCAACCAGCTGCGTTTCATTACGTCGTTGGCGATGCCCCGGTAGCTGGCGAAGCTGGCTTCCAGCATCACGCAATCCACCTCGCCGTCGTTGTTCTCGCGGGACAGCACGCCGGTGCCCAGGGCGCCGCCCAGGCTCTGCCCGAATAGCACCAGGGGCTTGTCCGCCAGCCGGCCGGAGGCCTCCAGCCAGTCCAGCCCCAACTGCACGTCCGCCAGCGCCCCGGGCAAATCCGGGTCGCCCTCCGACAGACCATAGCCGCGATAATCCAGCAGAAAGACGTTGTAGCCACGCTCCGGCAGCCAGTGCACGTTCATCAGGTGAGTGCTGATGTTTTCCGCGTTGCCGTGCAGGAAATACACCGTACCCCGGCTGTACCCCTGGGCCGGCAACCACCAGCCATGCAGGCGCAGCCCATCAGGATGAATCAACACCACATCCTCGTAGGCCAGCCCCTGACGGGCCGGATTCTGGACCCAGGGCTTGGCGGGGTAGAAAAACAGGCTGCTGCAGCCGCTCATCACGGTCAGCAGCAGGACGCTAAGAATTAATCCAAGTGCTTTCAATGATGTCCCCGTTTAAACCGCTGAAACAGAGCATTCAGCCACCGGCCATGATCCGGCGGCGGGGCTCAGTCGAAGTACCAACGCCACTGCAGCTTGAATTCGGTGTCGCCGTCGCCGCGCCAGCCTTCCCGTTCCACCTCGGCACGCAAGCCGTGCTGCCGGGCAAGGGCGTACTGAACCGCCAGGGTGGTGCGATGCCGATAGACGTCGTTGATGAAGTAGTGGCCGGCGCCGCCAAGCTGCCATTGCCAGCGCCCGGCATGATACAGGATTCCCGCCTCGGCGCCGCCCCCGGTGGTGATCAGGGGCGCGAAGTCGCTGTTGTTCTCGGCCCGGGCGCTGGCCAGCAGATAGGGCTGCAGATTACCAAGCCGCCAGCTGGCGCCGGCGCCGCCCTGAACATAACGCGCCAGCCGTCGCCGGCCGGCCCGGACCCGCTCCAGGCCGCCCTCCACATACCAGCTCAGCGGCTTGGCGAATTCGGTCCGTGGCGCCAGGGAGCGAATGCTGACCACATCGAGAGCCTCCAGGTCCACCGCCTGGGATTCGGTGCCGCGCAGGGTGATGCCAAGCCCCTGGATCTGCGCGCCGTCCAGGAAACCGGCGCGGTTGTCCAGCAGGTCGTGGTAGGTAAGCCGGTAGGTCAGCTCGCCGAAATCGTCGGCACCGCGCTGACCGCCGGCGACGGCCAGCATCTGCGAACCGTGGCCCTGCTCCGGCGGCGTTCTGCCCGCCGGCGCCGGCTCCGGCACCGCCGGCAAACGGTTGACCAGCGACAGCAGCGCGAAGGAACGGCCAGCCACGTCCTCGGTACGCGCCGCCTTGCGGTTCACGAAACGTACATAGCGATAGGCGGTGCGCGCCATCAGCGCCCGCCGGGTCTCCGGGTAGGCCTGGAACGCGGCGCTGTCCGCCAGCCCCGGGTCGTCCGCCAGGCGCCGCGCCAGCACCCGCTCGTCGCGGTCCAGGCGCTCACTGAGCGCCTGCAATTCCTGCTCCTTGGAGGGACGGTAATGCCGCTCGGTGACCAGCCCCTCCTGATCAAGCGAGCGCACCGTGTTCACCGGCAGCTCGGCGAAGCGCAAATCGTCGAGCAGGCCGCTGCCGGGGCGCGCCACTTCCACCAGTTCCAGCAATCGGAACGAGCAGTTCTCGTCGAAAAAGTAATAATCGAAATTGATGTCCTTGAGTTCCCAAAGGTGATCGATCATCCAATCGATCTCACCCTGGTCGAGATCCAGGGTGTATTCCCAGATATCGCGGCTCTCCATGTTGGAGTACTGCTGGATCTTCTGAACATAGGGCACCAGGTTGAAACGCCCCGGATAACCGCCAGCCAGGCCACGGTAAATATAGAACAGGGAATTGTCGTCCTCGGTGGTGACGGCACCGAAGTTGATCGCCCAGGACAGCCACACCGCGCCGTCATCGCCCTGGTCGAGGCGCATCAGGGTGTGCCCGAACATGGACGAGGGGCTGTTCAGGTAGGACGCCGGAAACACCAGCACGGCGCGCTTGGCGTGCACGGCGGCGCGCCATTCCTGGTAGTCCGCGCAGTGCGCGAAGGGCGCCGGGTCGTCCCAGCCCAGCTGCTCGGCGAGAAACCGGTAGCGGGCCGGGAAGCGGCAGCGTTCGGCGGCGCCGGCCGGCGCCAGGGCGCGACGGGTGGCGCGCAGTTCGGCGAGCGGATCGTCGGCGCCGTCGGCGGCCAGAAAGAAATCGTCGTCGTCCACGTAGCTGCGCTGGCGATCACGCAGGGTGGCGCCGGGGTTGATGTGCAGCAGCGCCCGCCAGCGCGGTTGTTCGGCGAGCGTTTCAAGGTCGGCGGCCTGGGCCCCCAGACAATAGAAAAGAATTACGCACGACAGTGCGAAGCGCATGGATGATCCCGGGAAAGAATGACGGACACAAAAAGCCCGCCCTCAACGACTTGTTGGGGCGGGCCCGGGGTAAACCGGCCTTATACGTACTTGGCCAGTTTCTGGTCTTGCTGCATCACCGCGGTGATGTTCTGCATGACTTCCGCGGCGCTCACGTCCTGACGGGGGAAGATGGCGGCGAAGTTGTCGTGCATGACGCTGTTGAAATGCGCGCGGTCGGTGCCTTCCACGCCGATGGAAACGGACAGGGCGGTCAGGGCTTCACCGTCGCCGGTGGCCATGTCCTGGGCCACTTCCTCGAGCACGCCGTTCATGGACAGCAGGCTTTCACCGGAGTAGGTCAGCGCGCCGCTGGTGTCACAGCCGTTGGTGCCACTGGTCATGCCGAAGGTGGCGTTACCGGAGGTACCGTTGACGATGGTCGCCAGCAGGTGCACCGGCATGCCGGATTTGCCTTCGAAAATCAGGTTGCCCCAGCCGCAACCGGGACCGCCGGGCGCCGTGGCCTGAGCGGAAACGGAAGCACCAAGCAAGGCCGCTGCCAGAAAAACTTTTTTCATGGGATCTCTCCTGTTATCGATGATTGTCCATAGGCTCCCATGCGGATTCCCCCGGGAGCTGGAATTCATCATAAAGGAGGGTCATGGGGTTGCAATATAGCGTTGGTGCAAAAACCATCCGTTTACAAAAAGCAAGCGGACCTTGATCACATCTCCAACATAAAGGTGACCGGCCCGTCATTGGTCAGGCTCACCTGCATATCCGCGCCGAAGCGGCCAGTGGCCACGGTCAGCCCGGTGGCGCGCAGGGCGGCGACCAGGGCTTCGTAGAGACGCTCTCCATCCGCCGGGGCGGCGGCGCCGGAAAAACCCGGCCGTCGCCCCTTGCGGGTATCCGCCGCCAGGGTGAACTGGGACACCAGCAGCACGGCGCCACCCTGCTCGCGCACATCCCGGTTCATGCGCCCCTGGTCATCGTTGAATATGCGATAGCCGGCGACCCGTTCCGCCATGCGCGCGACCATGGCGTCGTCGTCATGGCGCTCCACGCCCACCAGCGCCAGCAGCCCGGCGTCGATGGCGCCAACGGTTTCTCCCGCCACCTCCACCCTGGCGGAGGTCACTCTCTGCAACAGTACTTTCATGGTTTTCCCGATCATCTTGTGTAGCGGGGGCCGGCACTGTGGTGTAATCAACCGGCCATGAAAAAACTCGCTCCGCTTTTGCTGCTATTGCTGGCCGGCTGCCAGGCCTGGCTGACGCCGCCGCCGTCGCCACGCCCGCTGGCGCCGCCGTTCGGTGAATTCCGGGAATTCCAGCGCGAGCTGACGATTCGCCTCGACGACGGACGCCGGGTCAACTACCGGGTCCGGCTGAGCCTGACGCCGGAGCGCTCGCGCATCCGCCTCACCGACATGCAAGGCCGGCCGGTGCTGACTTTCGAGCACGGCCCTGGACGTACCGAGATCAGCCGCACCCCGGCGCTGCCGGCGACGCTCTCCGCCGACGCCCTGATCGCCGACCTTCAACTGGCGCTGTGGCCGGAGCCGCGCCTGCGCGCGCCGCTGCGACCGCCCTGGCGGCTGGAACGGGACGGCGACACCCTGCGGCTTTACGACGGCCAGACCCTGGAAGCATGGGTGTCGTTCCAGAAGGGAGAGCCCCGGGTTACGCCGATCCCGGTGTATAACGCCCGCTACGGCTACCTGATGCTGCTGTTGCCCGTGGACGGCTCAACGCCTTCACCGAACGCACCAGGGCCTGGGTAATCGCCGGCTCCATGGTGGAATGCCCGGACGCCGCTACCCAGTGCAAACGACTGTTGGGCAACGCCTGGTGCAGCAGCCAGGCCTGCTCCGGCGGGCACACCATGTCGTAACGGCCATGCACGATTTCCACCGGGCATTGCAGTTCACCGAGCCGGGGCAGCAGGGGCCGCTCCAGGAAGCCACCGTTCACGAAGTAGTGGGTTTCCAGCCGCGCCATGGCCAGGGCGTTGTGGTCCACGTTCAGTTCCGCCGGCGGCGTCAGGCTGGACAGGCGCGCCTCCCACAGGGTCCATTCCCGGGCCAGCCGCTCGCCGTCCGGCCCCTCCAGGGCACGGTGGTAGCGATGCAGCAGGTCACCGCCGTCATCCTCCGGCAGAGCGTCCAGCAGGCGCTGCCAGTGATCCGGATAGAAACGGGCGGCGCCATGCTCGGTGTAAAGCCAGTCGATGTCCTGCTGGCGGCACAGGAACACGCCCCGCAGCACCAGGCCGGCCACTGAATCCGGGTACGCCAGGGCGTAGGCCAGCGCCAGGGTCACGCCCCAGGAGCCGCCCAGCACCAGTTCCCAGCGCGGGATGTCCAGGTGGGCGCGGATGCGCTCCAGGTCCGCCACCAGGTCCGGCAGGGTGTTATGCTCGGTGCAGGCGTAGGGCTGGCTGCGCCCGGCGCCGCGCTGGTCGTAGACCACGATGCGGAAGCGGTGCGGATCGAACAGCCGCCGCAGCATCGGCGAACTGCCCCCGCCCGGGCCACCGTGCAGCGCCACCACCGGCGGCCCGTCCGGATTGCCACTTTGCTCCACGTACAACCGATGGCCGTGACCCACGTCCAGGTGTTCACGATGATAGGGTTCAACAGGGGGAAATAACGACATGCGGACCTTCCGCCACGGGCGACGGCTTCCAGCATACTGTTTGCTGGTATTGCTGCAACTGGCTCTCGCCGGTTGTGACCGGCCACCGCCGGAACAGGCACTGCGGGACGCCGTGGCCGAGCTGGAAACCGCCCTGGAAGCCGGCGACGTGGATACCGTCATGGACCGGCTGGACGATGGTTTCCGCTACCGGGATCTGGATCGCAAGGCGGTGGGCCGCCGGCTGGTGGGCGCCTTTCTGCGCTACCCGAAACGCCAGGTCACCTTCATGAACGTGCGGGTGGAGCTGGCCACGCCGGCGGACAACGCCAGCGTGCGCTTCAATGCTCTCGTGTGGGGTGGCCGCGCCACCCTGCCGGACGACGCGGACGGCTTTCAGGTCAGCAGCCACTGGCGCCGTGACGGTGGCGACTGGTTGCTGACCGGGGTGGAGACGCGGGGGTGGCGACAGTAGCGACCGCCGTTATCGCGGCTGAAACGGAACGCCGCCCGACCGCTCCCGCCCCATTGCAAAGCCGCGATGTGTCAATCGTCGCCGCTGAATTCCGCCTCCATGTCCAGCTCCTTGATCTTGCGGGTCAGGGTGTTGCGTCCCCAGCCCAGCAAAGCGGCGGCGTCGCGCTTGCGCCCGCCGGTATGCTGCAGGGCCACCTCGATCATGGTGCGCTCGAAAGCCGGCACCGCCTGATCGAGAATGCCCCGGTCACCGCGCGCCAGAGCACGGTCCGCCCAATGGCGCAGGGATTTCAGCCAGTCGCCGCCGGCTTCCGCCGGTTTGCTGGCGCTCTGACGCAGTTCCGGCGGCAGATCATCCACCAGCACTTCCCGGCCGGAGGCCATCACCGTGAGCCAGCGGCAAGTGTTTTCCAGTTGTCGCACGTTGCCTGGCCAGGGCATGGCGGCCAGGTATTTTTCCGTATCCTTGTGCAGCACCTTGGGCTCCACGCCCAGCTCGTTGGCGGCGTGCTGCAGGAAATAACCGGCCAGGCGGGGAATGTCCTCGCGGCGCTCCGCCAGCTTGGGAATATGAATGCGGATCACGTTCAGGCGGTGGAACAAATCCTCCCGGAAATCGCCGTCGCGAACCAGCTTCTCCAGATCCTGGTGGGTGGCGGCGATAATGCGCACGTCCACGTGGATCGGCGTGGTGCCGCCCACCCGGTAGAACTCATTCTCCTGCAGCACCCGCAGCAGCCGGGTCTGGGCCTCCAGCGGCATGTCGCCGATTTCATCCAGGAACAGGGTGCCGCCGTTGGACTGCTCGAAGCGCCCCACCCGTTGGCTGTTGGCGCCGGTGAAGGCGCCCTTCTCGTGGCCGAACAGCTCGGACTCGATCAGATCCTTGGGGATCGCCGCCATGTTCAGCGCCACGAACGGCTTCTCCCGGCGCATGGAGTGGTTGTGCAGAGCCCGCGCCACCAATTCCTTACCGGTACCGGACTGGCCATTGATCAGCACCGTCACGTTGGAGTGGCTGAGCCGACCGATGGCGCGGAACACCTCCTGCATGGCCGGTGCCTCACCGATGATCTCGGTGGGCGTCTCCTCGGCGGTGGGCGCCACCTCCTGCTCCGCCTCCTGGCGGTGCTTGATGGCGCGCTTGACCAGCGCCACCGCCTCGTCCACGTCGAATGGCTTGGGCAGGTATTCAAAGGCACCGCCCTGGTAGGAAGCCACCGCCGAATCCAGATCCGAGTGGGCGGTCATGATGATGACCGGCAGATTGGGATTGTTGCGCTGCAGGATCTTGAGCATGCGCAGGCCGTCGGTGCCGGGCATGCGCACATCGGAAATCAGCACGTCCGGCTCCGGGCCGCCCTCGTCGAGACGGTTCAGGGCTTCGTCGGCGTCCTCGAAGCAGGCCAGTTGGTACCCCTCCTGACTGAGGGCTTTCTCGAGCACCCAGCGAATGGAACGGTCATCGTCGATCACCCAGATGGTAGCCGTCATGATCCATTGCTCTCCGTTGTGTCCAGCGGTTCCATGGGCAGCAGCAGGCTGAACAGGGTTCGCCCGGGTTCGCTCTCGCACTCAATCAGACCCTGGTGCTGACTGATGATCGACTGGGCGATGGACAGGCCCAGCCCGGAGCCATTGGCACGGCCGCTGACCATGGGATAGAAAATTGTTTCCTGCAGGTCCTTGGGAATCCCCGGACCGTTGTCCTCGATGTCCACGCGCAGCACCAGCCGGTGGCGCTGGGCGCCGATGGTGAACTGGCGCAGCACGCGGGTGCGCATCACCACCCGGGCGTTCTCGGTGCCCGCTTCCAGCAGCGCCTGCATGGCGTTGCGCATCAGATTGAGCAGCACCTGGATCAGTTGATCCCGGTCGGCGGTGACATCCGGCAGGCTGACGTCGTAATCGCGCACCAGGGCCACCCCTTCCGGGTATTCGGCGAGCAGTAGCTGGCGCACGTGCTCCAGGCATTCATGCACGTTCACCGGCGCGAAGGCCGGCGGCTTGCGCGGCCCCAGCATGCGATCCGCCACCGAGCGCAGGCGGTCCGCCTCATCGATGATCACCCGGGTGTACTCCGCCAGTTCCGGGTCCGGCAGGGCCCGCTCCAGCAACTGGGCGGCACCGCGGATGCCCCCCAGCGGATTCTTGATCTCATGGGCCACGCCTCGCACCAGGGCCCGGGTGGCCTGATGGGCATGGATCAGCCCCTCCTCCCGGGTAATGCGCAGCAGCCGGTCCAGGGACTGCATTTCAATCAACAGCGCCATGGCCTGGCCCGGTTCATGGATCGGACTGACGCTGTAGTCGACCACCGCCTGCTGGCCGGGCGCCACATTGAGCTTGGCCTCCCGGCGGGTGAAGGGATGCCCCTCCTCGATGCACTGTTTCAGTGCGGACCGGGCTTCCTCGTCGTCGAAGAAGTAATCCGGCAGCCGCTGCCCGAGTACGCGGGCGGCGCTGGTGGACAGCAGCATTTCCGCCGCCGGATTGAGGTAGCGCACGCGCAGGTCGTCGTCGAGCATCATCACCGCCGTGCGGAGGTGGTCGAGCAATCGTTTCTGCAGCACCGTGTCTGAATTCATCATTCGGCCCATAACAGGGCATAAGCAATTATCAGGCCACCCGTCATGGGGCTCGAAGGCCCCGGGAACGGGCGACCCGGCGGGTCGTCTCGGTGCAGTGTAGAAAGAAGAGGCGGGGAATGCACCGATTTGGTGCGAATTATCAGCGCGTGGCGCGCGTCGCCGGCGCTCCCAGGGCACCGGCGGCGCCCCGTTGCGCGGCACTCCCGCCCTTGGCGCTGCCTCCGGCGGCGGCGGCGCCCCCCCGTTGCGCGGCGCCGCCCACGGACGGCAGCCCACCGCCGGCGCCAGCGCCGTCGGCGGCACTGACCCGGTGCACATAGAGGGTGATCGGATCGGAAGTGATCAGGATCCGCCCCTGGGAATCCTTGATCACCGCGCGCAGGGAATGGGTGCCCGGGTCGGGAAAGTCCAGGGAGAGGCCCTGCACCGGCGTGCCATTGTCGATCAACTCCACCCGATGGCCCTCCGGCGGACGCGGCTCCACCCGCACTTCTATCGTCACCGGGTTATCCTGGGGAAGGCGCACCGTGGCCTGGTTGGCGGGGCTGACGATGGTGAGACTCCGGTAACCGTTGAAGTCCGTGGCGTCCGGCCCACGCCGCGGGTCGCTCGCCCGGTCGTCGTCCGGGGCGCGCGGAATGGCGTCCTCCCGGGGCCGGGGGCTGTCCATGGTGTTGGTGGGGCCGACGCTCACCGGCTCGGCGCCGCTGTTTTCCGGCGGGTTATCGGTAAACACCACATTGCCGTTCTCATCCACTACCCGGTAGATGCCCGCGGACGGCGCGGCGTCCGTGTCGGTCTGGGCCAGCGCCGCCAGCGGCAGCAGGATCAACAGCAGCGGCCAGGTTTTCATGGCATTCCCCCGAATAAGACGATGCCCCGATTCTGCGGCCTGCCCACCCCCGAAAAAAGGGCCCCCGCCACAAAAAAATGGTTCATCGCGCTTTGACGGAAAGTCTCGCTCCAGTCGGGGCGCGACTTTCCGTCAAAGCGCGATAAACCAAAAAACCCCGCCGGAGCGGGGTTTTTCGTGGTGCCTCGGGGCGAACCCTTAGCAGCTGTAGTACATATCGAACTCGACCGGGTGCGGGGTCATGTTCAGGCGCTCGATCTCTTCGCGCTTGAGCTCGATGTAGCCTTCCAGCATGTCCTTGGTGAACACGTCGCCCTGGGTCAGGAAGTCCTGATCCGCTTCCAGGGCGTCCAGCGCCATGGTCAGGGTATGCGCCACGGTCGGGATGTCCTTGGCTTCCTCGGCCGGCAGGTCGTACAGATCCTTGTCCATGGCGTCGCCCGGGTGGATCTTGTTCTTGATGCCGTCCAGGCCGGCCATCATCAGCGCGGCGAAGCACAGGTACGGGTTGGCGGACGGGTCCGGGAAGCGGGTCTCGATGCGACGCGCTTTCGGGTTGCTCACCCACGGAATGCGGATGGAAGCGGAGCGGTTACGGGCGGAGTACGCCAGCATTACCGGGGCTTCGAAGCCGGGCACCAGACGTTTGTAGGAGTTGGTGGAGCCGTTGGTGAAGGCGTTCAGCGCGCGGGCGTGCTTGATCACACCGCCGATGTAGAACAGCGCTTCCTCGGACAGGCCCGCGTACTCGTCACCGGCGAACAGGTTCTTGCCGTCTTTGGCCAGGGACATGTGCACGTGCATACCGGAGCCGTTGTCACCGATCAGCGGCTTGGGCATGAAAGTGGCGGTTTTGCCGTAGGCGTGGGCCACGTTGTGCACGCAGTACTTGAGGATCTGCACTTCGTCGGCTTTCTTGGTGAGGGTGTTGGCGCCCACACCGATCTCGCACTGGCCGGCGGTGCCCACTTCGTGGTGGTGCACTTCGATTTCCAGACCCATCTGCTCCATGGCCGCGCACATGGCGCCACGCAGGTCGTGCAGGCTGTCCACCGGGGGAACCGGGAAGTAGCCGCCTTTCACGCCGGGACGGTGACCGATGTTGTTCTTCTCGAACTCATCGGCGGACACCCAGGCCGCTTCCTCGGAGTAGATGCTGTACATGGAGCCGGACATGTCGGACTTCCACTGCACGGAATCGAATACGAAGAACTCCGGCTCCGGACCGAACAGCGCGCTGTCGGCGATGCCGGTGGACTTCAGGTATTCCTCGGCGCGCAACGCCACGGAACGCGGGTCCCGCTCGTAGCCCTGCATGGTGGCGGGCTCGACGATGTTGCAGCGCAGGTTCAGGGTGGCGACGTCGGTGAAGGGATCGAGGACGGCGGTTTCGTCTTCCGGCATCAGGATCATGTCGGATTCGTTGATACCCTTCCAGCCAGCGATGGAGGAACCGTCGAACATCTTACCGTCCTGGAAGAAATCGTCATCGATCTCGCCCACCGGCAGAGTGACGTGCTGCTCCTTGCCGCGGCTGTCGGTGAAACGCAGGTCCACCCACTTCACGTCGTTGTCTTTGATCAGTTTCAGCGTCTTTTCAGACATTATCGAGCGTCCTCCTGGAACGGGTATGTTTCTGGCTGCTCGCCGCCTTGGCTGCCGGCACGCGAAGAGCCGTTATTCTTGGGAGCCTCTGCTTGGCTACCCAGGCCACGGGGGCCCGCACGCCTATAGGGTGAGCAATTATTGTGCCAGCCCTTTTTTGGCGCACCCTCGGGGGTTTGACGCCCTCTGGATGTATTTTGCCCGGCGCAAAGCACCACAAGAGTGCACACCGACGGCACAACGCACCATTATAGTGCCACCGACGCTTCGCCGACCCGGAGGGTGATCACCACTTCCCGGTCGTCCTGCTCGGTTTTCAACACTTCATGGCCATTGATGCGGCACCAGGCGGGAATATCGTTGAGCGCGCCGGGGTCCGTGCAGGTTACCCGCAGGACGGCCCCTTGCGCCAGTTCATTGACCTTGTTCTGGGTTTTGATCACCGGAATGGGGCACAGCTGCCGGCGCACATCCAGTTCATGAACGTTTTCGGTCATGGTTCAGCCCACATGCCAGGAAAGAGGGATGTCATCGGGCAGCGCCGGGGCCACCGTGATTTCCCGGGCCACGCCGCCGGGCTCCTTCACTTCCAGGACCACCTCGTCGTCGCCACGGCCCTTGGAATAGCGCGCCACGATGGCCGCGGCCCGGCGCAATTCCTGTTCGGACTCGAAGGTGCCGTCCACCAGGGCCAACGGCCCCGGGCAACTGACCGTGGTGAGGCTGGTGAACTGGTAGCGGTAGCCTTCCAGGAAGCGGTTCTCGCCTTCTTCCCGGCTGATGATCAGCTTGTGGTGCTCGGCGGGCCGGATATGACGCCCCACCTTGAGCAGCATGATGTCGTCCAGCTCGTAGCGGCGCTCGTTGCGGGCGCGCCACAGGTCGGCCAGCTTGTTGGAATAGGATTCGTCGGTGAGGAAGCAGCAGCCGCCGGCGGGCTGGGCATACTCCTCCAGGCCAAAATGCCTGGCCAGGGCCATCTGCGGCTTGCGGTTGCGGCCGGAAAAGTCGTACAGCCGCTCGCGGTCCACCCAGCCTTCGCGCTCCGGCAGGGTTTCCGGCAGGTTGCGCGCGCTCAGCGGGCGCAGCAGCCGGTCGTCGGCGCCGGATTCGCTGCTGATGATGGGCATGGTTTCCTTGCGCTGGCTCTTGGGCCGCTGGCCCACCACCTCACCGGTGATGATGAAATCGAACCCCTTCTCGCCGGCCAGCTCGCGGGCCTTGTTGAGCATCAGGGTGGCCTGGTTGACCATGAAGATCTTGCAGTCCAGGCAGGGGTTCAGGTTGGCGCCGTAGCCGTGCTTGGGGTTGAGCACCACATCCTTGTACTCCTCGGAGATATCCAGGATGTGCAGCTTGATGCCCAGCTTCTCGGCTACCCAGAGCGCATTGTTGCGCTTGTTCTTTTCCTTATCCTTCTTGCGGATGGCGTGGGTATGGCCTTCCACGCAGAAACCGGTGAAGAAATTCACCCCTTCCACGTGGATGCCCTGCTCCTGCATCACTTTCACCGCCAGCATGGAGTCCAGCCCACCGGACACCAGGGCGATGGCGCGCCGCTGGATGGGTTCGGGGGTGGTGATCGGGGTTGCGGCCTCGGACATAGGATTTGCTCAGCGCGTTGCTCAAAAATCGGGCGGCGCAGTATAGCAAATCACACCCCGTTGACGAACCGGAGCGTCAAGTTCAGTGCCGATAGAAGCGCGACATGTCCCGCAGCACCGCCACCAGCCGGTCGCGAACCCGGACCATCACCGCGTCGCGGTCGGCCACCGGCTCGTCGCTGGAACCGGCCACCGCCATTTCGCCGAGTCCGCCGGCGTTCATCGGCATCGCCACCTTATAGCGGGGCCCCAGGTAGGCCACCGCGTCCCAACTGGCCGCCAGCCGGTAGCGGTCCGGCGGGGCCTGGTCCAGGGGCAGCCCCACCGCATAGTCCGTCGGCGGGTTGGTGACCCCGAGCAGGGCAAGCAGGGTGGGCGCCACATCCAGGTGACTGGTGGGGGTGGCGACCACGCCGCCGGGCACACCGGGGCCGGCCAGCACCAACGGTACGCGCACCTGCTCATCGTGGAACTCCGAGTTGTGCCCCCAGCGGCCATGTTCCATGAATTCCTCGCCGTGATCGCCGGTGATCACCACCAGGGTGTCATCCAGCCGACCATCGCGCTCCAGCCGGTCCAGCACCCGGCCCAGTTGCTGGTCCAGGTGATGCACCGAGTTGATGTAGCGGTTGAAGATGCCGGGCATGTCCTCGTGCACATCCATGGTGGCGTAGTTCAACTCGCGCAGGTAATCCGGCCGGATCACGCTCTCCTCGGGGAAGTAGTAACGGGCATGGGGGGATTCAAAGAACATGAAGCCGAAGAAAGGCCGGTTCTGGTCGGCGCCGATGAAGTCCAGCAGCCGGGTCACGTTGCGCCGATCGCGCTGCCAACCCGGTCCTTCATCGTCGCTGACCATGGCCGGGGAAGGCACGGTGGCGAACACGGTCTGGTCGAACTCCGGATAGCTGAAGCGGGCGCTGGTGAAGAGCCCCGGCCGATAACCGCGCCGCAGCAATTCGCTGACCAGCACCGGCGGTCGTCGGCTCTCGCGGAACGGGAACCAGTAATTCCCCGGTAAGCCGTAGAACAGCGAGAAGATGCCCATGCGGGTGCCATTGCCGCCACTCATGTGGTCGCTGTAGCGCCGCCCGTGGCGTTCCGCGAAACGCCACAGATTGGGCATGATCTCCGGGGTCAGCATGTCCGCGCGCAGGGACTCCGCCACCAGGAAAAGCACATTGGGCGACGGCGCCCCGGACGCGCTGCGCAGTGGGTGCAGCGGGTACTTCAGCGGACCATCGGCGGACACCGACCATTGCTCACGGGGCGGCGCCGTGTAGCCCAGATCCCGGGCCAGTCCCTCGAAGGTGGCCGGTTGATAGAACGGCACCGCCCGCGCCGCGTTCAGCACCGGCCGGTAGCCGTTCAGATCGCTCAGGCCGTAGGCCACCCGCTCGCCGGCCATGCACAGCAGCAACACCACCAGCAACCCGCGCCAACCACGGCGATGGCCGGGGTGGCGGCGAACCAGCGCCATCAGCGCCGCTTCCAGGGCCACCACCGCCAGGACCATCGCCGCCACCGTGGGCAGGGTACCGTCGCCACCGCCCATGGAATCGATACCCCCTGGCGTCACCAGCAGATTCCAGACGAACCCGTTGATATGGAACCCGTAAAGCTCATGGATCTGGCTGTCCACCAGCAACAGCAGCAAGGTCACCGAGGCCAGCAGCACCGCCAGCCCCCGCGCCAACAGCGGGCTCAGCCATCGGTGACACAAAGCACTCAGTAGCCAGGCGGGAAGCAGGTAGAGCGCCGCGTAACCGGCCAGGGCGGCGATCAGAAACACGGCGGCGCCGAGCGGGTCCGGCGGCAGCAGCGCGGCGCGACCGATATACCCTCCCACCGCCAGCAGCAGCAGGTAGTTAACGGTGAAAAAGGCGCCGGGGAAAGCGGCGCGGGGCTGGGCCTGATCCATGATGCGGGGTTACCGGTCGCTGCGGAAACCCCGCATCATGGTCATTGAAGCTTAACGAAACCTGAAAGCATGACGCTCAGGGAGGCGTCGGCGCCTCCGGCAGGTCCGGCACCGCGAACAGACGGCGGGACAGCGCCACCCGGGACGCGGCCGCTTCGGTGCCGGCGTCCTCGCCGCGCGCCTCCAGGTGGTCCTCGATCAGCCGGCAGCGGCGCAGCAGGCCATCGTCGTTGGCGATCTGGATGTTCAGCCCGGGGCGGGCGTTGAGCTCCAGCATCAGCGGGCCCTTGTGCTTGTCCATCACCAGGTCCACGCCCAGGTAGCCCAGGCCGGTGAGGTCGTAACAGCGCGCCGCCAGGGCCAGGCATTGGTCCCAGTCGGGCACCTGGACGCCAGCCACCGGGTGGGCGGTGTCCGGGTGGCGGTCGATCTTCAGGTTGTGCCAGGTGCCGCTCAGGGTGACGCCGGTGGCGATGTCCACGCCCACGCCGATGGCGCCCTGGTGCAGGTTGGCCTTGCCGTCGGACTGGCGGGTGGGCAGACGCAGCATGGCCGCCACCGGATAGCCCTGCAGCACGATGATGCGCACGTCCGGCACGCCGCCGATGCTGATGCGGTCGAACAGGTCCGTGGAGCGAACCCGGTACTCGATCAGGGCGCGGTCACGGTGGCCGCCCAGGGAATAGAGCCCGGAGATGATGCCGGAGATATGAAACTCCAGCTCCTCGGGGCTGATCATGCGGCCCGAGGCGCTGCGGTAGTAACCCTCGAAACGATCGGAGATCACCAGGATGCCATCGCCGCCGGCCCCCTGGGAGGGCTTGATCACGAAGTCACCATGGGTCTCGACGATGTGCTCGAGCTGGCTGATGCCCTGCTCGGTATCGATGATGCCGTACATGTCCGGCACCTGGATACCGGCCTCCAGGGCCATGTTCTTGGTGCGGATCTTGTCGTCCACCAGCGGGTAGAGCCGGCGGTCGTTGTACATCAGCACATAGTCGCCGTTGCGCTGGTTGATGCCCATCACGCCGCGGCGGCGCAGCGCCCTCCAGGTGGCGATCCCGAACATCAGCGCTCTCCTTCCTCGGTCATGGCCCGGAAGCGCACCAGCTCCATCAGCCGGTAGCCCCGGTAGTGGCCCATGAACACCATCACCGCCGCCAGAATCAGCAGCACGCCGGGGAAAGTGAACACGAAGTAGACCAGTGGCGACCACACCATCAGCAGGTGGCAGAGCACCGCCGC
Organism: Alloalcanivorax sp. C16-2; assembly: GCF_046507615.1. NCBI lineage: Bacteria > Pseudomonadati > Pseudomonadota > Gammaproteobacteria > Oceanospirillales > Alcanivoracaceae > Alloalcanivorax > Alloalcanivorax sp. C16-2. Next base: position 150,729 of record NZ_JBKFTL010000004.1, read on the forward strand.
CACCAGGGTGCCGATGGCCACTTTCAGGGATTGGGCGCCACCGCGCTCCTCCCAGACGATGGACACCCGCTCGATCACCATGGTCAGGATCACCATCGGGAACAGGGCCACGGACAGGCCGGTGGACAGGCCCAGCTTGTAACCGAGCAGGCTGATCAGGCCCATCATGATCACCACGAAGGTGAGCACCACCGACAGCCGCGCCAGCAACTGCAGCTTGAGATGCTCCAGATAGCCGCGCACCGACAGGCCGATGGCGGTGATAAAGGTGAACAGCAGCACACCCCAGATCACCTGGGTCTCGCGGAACGCCAAGGCGATCAGCACCGGCGTGAAGGTACCCAGGGTTTCCATGCCGATCAGCGAGCGGATCAGCAGCACCAGCAACACGCCCACCGGAATCATGATCAGCACCCGGAACAGCTGCTGGGAAGGCACCGGCAGTTCATAGAGGGAATAATCGATGAAGCTGCTGGCGTCCTGGGAGCGCAGCGACTGCGCCAGCCGCAGGGCGCTCATCTCGTTGCGATGGACGCTGAAGCTGACCTTGGCGCCGCGGGCACCTTCCAGGGTCAGCAGAGGCTGCTCGCCGCTCCACCACACCAGCCGGTCCTCGGGCAGACCCTGGCGGCCATCGGCCGGATTGAAATACAGCCAGTTCTGGCCGTTGAAGGTGCGCAGCCACAGTTCCGGCTGCTGGCTGCTGGTCTCCTGAAGCTGCAGGGTATGCACCGGCTCGGCGGGAATGTGCGCCACCGCCAGCAACAGGTCCACCACCCGGGCCCGGTTCTCCGGGCTGTGGTCGCCGCCCAGCAGCAGGCGCACGTTGTCGCTGTCCTCGCTGTTGACCCGTTTGATGGTCTCGCTGACGAAGGTCTCCACATCGGCGGAGTGCTGGCGGATCGGCGCCAGCAGGGCGTCGGCGGCGACCCGCTCGGCGCCCTTGAGCTCAGGGCTGGGCCGGAACTGGGGGCCATTCTCCGGCGGCAACGCCGGGTCCGCGAAGCGGGAAGTGAGCATCAGCCGGTAATAAAGGTTCTGCTGGCCTTCACCCCGACGCGCCGACCAGGTCACCAGCCGGTTGCCGTTCTCCCGATTCACGTTCACCCCATAATTGTTGGAGATGAAGCTCTCGTTGAGGGCGGTGAAGCCGCTGTTCAGAGGCGGCACGAACATGCGCGCCTTGATCGGAGTGTTGGGACGGGCCTGGAAGCTCAACTGGGTGTCCACCACCCAGACCGGATCGCTCTCGCTTTCCGTCAGGGGGACATCCTGAACCAGAATCTGGTAGGCAATACTGCCCGCACCCAGCACCAGAAGAGCCACGGCCAGCAACCGGGCGTGCAATTTCACAGAACGCATTTTTCAGCCTTATTCCAATCTTCCCTTCGGCGAGGGCGCCGCGACCGCGCACATGGTCCGCTAACCGACCGGCGATGTCACCGCCTCCAGCGCCGGAATCCGGCTCCGGACGAAAATTCTTGTAAACGGGTCACGCTCGCTGGCCGCCGCAAAACCGTGCATGGGCCCGGATGCGCCCCGGAATGGCGCACATTCTGCCACGAATTCCGCCGTTATGGCGTATAAGTGGCTTCATCCGGCCAAGGGACTGTACAATGCGCCGCCGAATCCAATCGCCTCCCCCGTCGCCGGCCCCGCCGCGCGGCCGACCGCCGCTGAGCGGGCGGAGGCACATTTTTCTCTACGGAGCCACAATCTGTGATTGAACGCCTGCGCAATATCGCCATCATCGCCCACGTTGACCACGGCAAGACCACCCTGGTGGACAAGCTGTTGCAACAGTCCGGCACCCTGGGAGACCGCGCCGGCGACGTCGAACGGGTGATGGACTCCAACGACCTGGAGAAGGAACGGGGCATCACCATCCTCTCCAAGAACACCGCCCTCAAATACGGCGACTACCGCATCAACATCGTCGACACCCCCGGCCACGCCGACTTCGGCGGCGAGGTGGAACGGGTGATGTCGATGGTGGATTCGGTGCTGCTGCTGGTGGACGCGGTGGACGGCCCCATGCCGCAGACCCGCTTCGTGACCCAGAAGGCGTTCGACGCCGGCCTCAAGCCGATCGTGGTGGTCAATAAGATCGACCGCCCCGGCGCCCGCCCGGACTGGGTCATCGATCAGGTGTTCGACCTGTTCGACACCCTCGGCGCCAGCGACGAGCAGCTCGACTTCCCGGTGGTCTACGCCTCCGCCCTGAACGGCGTGGCGGGCATGGAACCGGACGCCCTGGGCGACGACATGACCGCCCTGTTCAACACCATCATCGAGCGCGTGCCGGCCCCGGAAGTGGACCAGGACGGCCCGTTCCAGATGCAGATTTCCTCGCTGGACTACAACAGCTACCTGGGCGTGATCGGCATCGGCCGCATCAAACGCGGTAAGGTCAAGGCCAACTCCCAGGTCAAGATCATCGACCGGGAAGGCGCCGTGCGTAATGGCCGCATCCTGCAGATCATGGGCTACCACGGCCTGGAACGGGTGGACGTGCAGGACGCCGGCGCCGGCGACATCGTCTGTGTCACCGGCATGGACCCTCTGGATATCTCCGACACCCTGTGCGACCCGAACAACGTGGAAGCACTGCCGGCGCTGACCGTGGACGAACCCACCGTGAGCATGGTGTTCCACGTCAACACCTCGCCGTTCGCCGGCCAGGACGGCAAGTTCGTCACCAGCCGCCAGATCCGCGAACGCCTGGAAGCGGAGCTCAAGCACAACGTCGCCCTGCGCGTGGAAGAAACCGGCAGCGCCGACCAGTTCCGCGTCTCCGGCCGGGGCGAGCTGCACCTGTCGGTGCTGATCGAGAACATGCGCCGCGAGGGCTTCGAGCTGGCCGTGGGCCGCCCGCAAGTGATCGTGCGTGAAGTGGACGGCCAGAAGCAGGAACCCTACGAAAACGTCATGGCCGACGTGGAAGAGCAGCACCAGGGCGCCATCATGGAGCAACTGGGCCTGCGCCGCGGCGAAATGACCAACATGGAACCGGACGGCAAGGGCCGGGTGCGCCTCACCTTCGTGGTGCCCAGCCGTGGCCTGATCGGCTTCCGCAGCCTGTTCCTGACGCTCACCTCCGGCACCGGCATTCTCAACAGCACCTTCAGCCACTACGGCGACTACAAGCCCGGCGACATGGCCTCGCGCAACAACGGCGTGCTGGTGTCCATGGTGAAAGGCAAGGTGCTGGCGTTCGCCCTGTTCAACCTGCAGGAACGCGGCCGCATGCTGATCGACCCCAACGTGGAAGTGTACGAAGGCCAGTTGATCGGCATCCACAGCCGGGGCAACGACCTGGTGGTGAACCCCACCAAGGGCAAGCAGCTTACCAACATGCGCGCCTCCGGCACCGACGAGAACGTGATTCTCACCCCGCCGGTGCGCTTCAGCCTGGAGCAGGCCCTGGACTTCATCGAGGACGATGAACTGGTGGAAGTGACCCCCCATTACCTGCGTCTGCGCAAGAAACTGCTTACCGAGACGGAACGCAAGCGCGCCAGTCGCTAGAAGGCCTCTCCATCGGGGCCGCGTCTTGGCGTGACCCCGATTCGACTAAAGCGGTGCGCCATCCTACCGCCGAGCCACCTCCCATCGCGACTAAAGTCGCTCCTACAACCCGTTTCTTTGTAGGAGCGACTTCAGTCGCGATCAACACCCTCTCCAACAAACACTTCGCCGCTCCGCGCCCCGGATGGAGAGACGGCGATCAGAGCGTCAACAACCAGGCCATCACCAGGCCGCCCAGCACCACGCCCACGAGCAAACCGTTGCGGAACGCCCGACCGGTGTCGCCGGCGCCCTGGCCGCGCACGCCATCGCGTAAACGCTGGCGCGGACCGGGCTCGGGGTTGGGCGGCTGCTCCGCCTCGAAGTTCCGCACCACGGCGCGGGCCCGCTGTTCGTCGTCGTCCGCCACCCAGACACTGGCCAGACCGGCGGCGGGCAACTCGCCCACCGCGCCCTGCAGCATGTCGCCGCGCACCTGGGCCATGATGCCGGCCTGTTCCATCAGCCCCGCCACCATGTGCGCCTCCAGGCCGTCGCGCGCTTCGTAGACCCGTTTCATGCTTGTCTCCGCTGGCTTTCCGGCATCATTATCACGCCAGCCCGGCGCCGGGCAAAGCGACGCCGGCACGCCAAGCGGTTACCATATGAGCCCATGCTGCACATCGCCCTGTACCAACCCGAGATTCCGCCCAACACCGGCAACATCATGCGCCTGGCCGCCAACACCGGCGCCATGCTGCATCTGATCGAGCCTCTCGGCTTCACGCTGGACGAAAAACGGCTGCGGCGCGCCGGACTGGATTACAGTGAATACGCGCGCGTGGAGGTGCACCCCGGCTACCCGGCGTTTTGCCAGACAATGGCGGGAGCCAGGCAGTTCGCGCTGACCACCAAGGGCGGGCCAGCGCCCAGTGACGTGGCCTTCCAGGATGGGGATGTGCTGCTGTTCGGCCCGGAGACCCGGGGGCTGCCGGCGGACCTGCTGGCGGCGATGCCGGAGGAGCGCCGGCTGCGTCTGCCCATGGGGCCCAACAGCCGCAGCCTCAATCTCAGCAACGCGGTGGCGATTACCTTCTACGAAGCCTGGCGGCAGCTTGGTTATCCAGGAGCGGTGCGGTAGCTACTGCACCGTGGCGCCTTCGGAGCCGGCCTGCTGCTGTTGGCGCTGCTGCTGGTAGAGCGCCTCGAAATTGAGCGGCTGCAGGATCATCTGCGGGAAGGAGCCCTTGGACACCAGGTCCGAGACCACTTCGCGTACATAGGGGAACAGCACATTGGGGCAGTAGGCGCCAAGCAACTGATCGCGCTCTTCGCCGTCGATGCCCACCAGGGTGAAGATTCCGGCCTGTTTGACCTCGGCCAGGTAGAAGGTCTTCTGCTCGTCCTCGGACTTGGCGGTCACGGTAACGGTGACTTCCACCTCGTACTCATTGCCGTCGCCAAGGCGTCGCGCGGCGTTATTAAGCTGCACGTTCATCTTCGGCTTCCAGTCCTGCAGGAAGATATCCGGCGCCCCCGGGCACTCGAACGAGGCGTCCTTGAGGTAAACGCGTTGCAACTGGAAGGTTTTCTTCTCTTCTTCGGCCATGGTCCTTCTCCGTTATCCGGCGAGCAGTTCGTCCAGTTCCCCCGCCCGCTCCAATGCAAAAAGTTCATCGCAACCGCCCACATGGCGGTCGCCGATCCAGATTTGCGGCACCGTGCGGCGACCGCTGCGCGTCATCATTTCCTGGCGCGCGCCGGGCTCCCGGTCCACGTCGATTTCGTGCACCTCGGCCTCTTTCCGCGCCAGCAACTGCTTGGCGCGAACACAAAACGGGCACCAACGGGTGCTGTACAGCGTAACCCCGGCCATGGCCTCAGCCCTTGGCCACCGGCAGGTTATCGTTGCGCCAGGCGGTCACCCCACCCTGCATGCGGTACAACTCGGCGAAGCCCTTGCCTCGCAGCTGGCGGCCCAGATGGGCGGCCTGATTGCCCATCTTGCAGGTCAGGATCAGCGGTTTGTCCTTGTGCCGCTCCAGCTCGCCCATGCGGTCGGTGGCCTGGCTCACGGGGATGTTCAGGCTGCCGGGGATATGGCCGGCGCGGTACTCGTCCGCCGGGCGCAGGTCCACGATCACCGCGTCCTTCTGATTGACCAGGTTGGTGGCCTGCTGGGGCGTGATCGCCTTGCCGCCGCGCCGCGACTCGATCACGAAGAACGCCGCCCACAATACGAAGAAGGCGGAAAACAGAAGGTAATGATTGCTGGCGAATTCGATCAGGCGATCCATACTAGGCCCCGTTGACGCGTTAGCCGCCTTGTCGGCGGAAAATCGGCGCCAAGTATACACATCACCGGTCGGTTAAGGTAAAACCCGCAGCCATGAAGCCGCTTTTTCTCTTGATAATGCTCCTGCCCGCGCTGGCCGGGGCGGAGCAGCCCAGCGAAGCCGACCTGGAAAAGCTCAAGGACCGCATCGAGGCGCTCTCCGAGCAGCAGCAGCAGGAAACGTCCCGGCGCGACGACCTGCAGGCGCGTCTGCGCGACACCGAAACCCGGGTCGGCGAATTGACCCGCCAGGGCCGCGAGCTGGAGCGCGAAGCGGAAGCCGCCCGCCAGCGCCTGGTGCGCCTGGAAGCACAACAAGCGCGCCTGGCCGGCGAGAAGCGCACCCAGTTGCGCTGGCTGGCGCGCACCGTGCGCGCCAGCTATCAGAGCGGCCGGGAAGCGCGCATCAAGCTGCTGCTCAACCAACAGGAGCCGGACCGCATCGCCCGCCTGCTGCGCTACCAGGAGTACATCCAGCGCGCCCGCACCGACCGGCTGGCGGTGCTGGAGGATGAACTGCTCGACCTGCGCCGGGTCGCCAAGGAGGTGGAGGGTGCCCGCGCCGATCTGCTCGACCGGCGCACCGACTTGGCCAGCAGCAAGCGTGAGCTGGAAGCCGCCGCCAAGGAACGCGAGCAGGCACTGGCCAGTCTGAACCGTTCCCTGGACGCGCGCGGAGGCGATATCGAACGCCTCAAGGCGGATCAGCAACGCCTCGAGAAGCTGCTCGCCGACATGCAGCGCAGCCTGCCGTCGGTACCGCCGCCGGGACGCGGCGAGCCGTTCGGCAAGCTGGCCGGGGAACTCCCCTGGCCGGTACCGGGTCAGGTAGTGGCGAGCTTTCACTCCGCACGGGAGGGCGCGTTGCGCTGGGAAGGCGTGGTACTGGCCGCCGACGAAGGCACGCCGATACGCGCCATCCACCCTGGGCGGGTGGTCTTCGCCGACTGGATGCGCGGCTACGGCCTGCTTACCATCGTCGACCACGGCGGCGGCTATCTGACGCTGTACGGCTACGCCCAGAGCCTGCTGCGCGACGTGGGCGAGTGGGTGGCCACCGGCGATACCCTGGCCCTGGCCGGTCGTTCCGGCGGCAACAGCCGCAGCGGTCTGTACTTTGAAATACGCCGCAAGGGGCAGGTGGTGAACCCGGCGCGCTGGTGCGACCGCCGTGTTACACTGCCGCCCATTGCCCGCAATGATTGAGACAAAGCCCCCGCATCGGGGGCGCCCAGCCTTGGGGATTCACATGCTGCACACTGCCCGTGCCCTGCTGCGCTCCGCGCTCGTTACTCTGGTGTTCATTGCCCCGGCCAGCCAGGCCAAGGACCCGCAAACCGACCGGCAAGCCGAGCAGGACGGCGTGCCCGTCACCGAACTGCGTGCCTTCGCCGAGGTGCTGGAACGGGTACGCGGCGCCTACGTGAACGAGGTGGACGAGAAGGAACTGATCCAGGCGGCGATCCGCGGCATGCTCATGGAGCTGGACCCGCACTCCGCCTACCTGACCCCGGATCAGTTCGAGGATCTGCAATCCACCACCAGCGGCGAATTCGGCGGCCTGGGCCTGGAAGTGACCATGGAGGATGGCTTCGTCAAGGTGGTGGCGCCGATCGACGACTCCCCCGCCAGCCGTGCCGGCATCCAGGCCGGCGACCTGATTCTCAAGATCGACGACACCTTCACCAAGGGCATCGGCCTGGCCGACGCCGTGGAACTGATGCGCGGCGAAGCGGGCTCCGAGGTGACGCTGTCGGTGCTCAGCGAGGGCGATGAAAAACCCCGCCCGGTGACCCTGAAGCGCGACCGCATCAAGGTCGAGAGCGTGAAAAGCGAAACCCTTGAGCCAGGCTACGGCTACCTGCGCATCTCCCAATTCCAGAGCCGCACCGGCCAGGACGCCAAGGCCGCCGTGGAAAAACTCACCGCCAACGGCGACCTGCGCGGGCTGGTACTGGATCTGCGCAACAACCCGGGCGGCGTGCTCGGCGGCGCCGTGGAAGTGGCCGACCTGTTCCTGGACAGCGGCCTGGTGGTCTACACCCAGGGCCGCGACCCGGAAAGCCGCAACAATTACGAGGCCACCCCCGGCGACCTGCTCAATGGCCTGCCCCTGGTGGTACTGGTCAACGGCGGTTCCGCCTCGGCCTCCGAGATCGTCGCTGGCGCCCTGCAGGATCAGGGCCGCGCCGTGGTGGTGGGCACCCGCACCTTCGGTAAGGGCTCGGTGCAAACGGTGCTGCCGATCAGCGGCGATAGTGCCCTGAAGCTGACCACCGCCCGCTACTACACCCCCAACGGTCGCTCGATCCAGGCCGAGGGCATTCATCCGGACATCCCGATCCAGGTGGCCAGCGTGGAGCTTTACCAGGAACGCGGGCCCCGCGAATCGGATCTGCCTCACCACCTGATCAACCAGGACGGCGAGGAGCAAGACAGTGACGGTAGCGAGGAACCCCTGGCCAGCCGTGACTACCCGCTGTCCCAGGCACTGTCGATCCTCAAGGGCATCAATCTGGCCGAGCGCCGCCGCCCGGCGGTCGACGACGGCAAAAACACCGCCTCTCAGTGAAACGCGGCGTCGCCCTGGTGGCGGCGCTGCTGACCGGGCTGCTGGCGGTGACGCCGGCCCCGGCGGCACCGCGTATCGCCATCATCATCGACGATCTCGGCTACAACCGGCGCGCCGGCGAGGCCGTTATCGCCCTGCCCGCCCCGGTGACCTGCGCGGTGATCCCGGAAACGCCCCATGGCCGGCGGCTCGGCCGCGAAGCCGCCGAGGCCGGCAAGGAAGTGATGATCCACCTGCCCATGGCCACCCTGGACGCCCGCGCCCTGGACCCGGGCGCCCTCCATGAAGGCATGAACGAGGCGCAGGTCGGCGCCGTGCTGGACCGCGCCCAGGCGGTATTGCCGGACGCACGGGGACTCAACAACCACATGGGCAGCGCCCTCACCGCCGAGGCGGCGCCCATGGCCCGGCTCATGGACCAGCTCCTGCACCGACATCTGTTCTTCGTCGACAGCCGCACCAACGCCGCCACCCAGGCGGAACGCGCCGCCCGCCGCGCCGGCCTGGCGGCGGGGCGACGGGACGTATTCCTGGACAATCAGCGCGACCTGGCCCACATCAACGAACAGTTCAACCAACTGCTGCGGCTGGCGCGCCGGCGCGGCCAGGCCATCGCCATCGGCCACCCCTACCCGGAAACCGTGGATTATCTGCGCCAGGTACTGCCGCTCATGGAGCAGGCCGGGGTGCGCGTGGTGCCGGTATCTGAACTACTGGCGCCCCCGGACAGGGCCGCTTCCGCGGCAGCGCCCCGGCGGCCCGCCACCTCAACGGCGACCAGCCACCGGACCAGGCCATAGCGGCATCGCGGCTGAAGCGGAATGCCGCCCAGCCGCTCCTACGGGATCGGGGAAGGCGACGAGCGACCGATGCCGGTGAGCCGGCTATAGCCGAGCATCAGGAAGCCGAACAGGAACATCAGCACCCCGTACACCGCCGCCGGCACCGACATGGCGTCGGAGTGCAGCAGGGTCAGCGTGACCATCAACCCCAGGGTGCCGTTCTTGATGCCCAGCTCGATGGCCACGGTGAACGCCTGGTCCCGGGGCAGCCCCATGAGCCGGCCACCGGCCATGCCCAACACCAGACCGATGATATTAAGCAGCACCACCGCCATGCCGCCCTGGCGCAGCAATACCAGGGCCTCCGCGCCCAGGTCGATAAGCAGCAAAGCGATCACCGCCACCAGCACCAGCAACCCGAACACGCTGACCAGCTTCTCGCCCTTCTCCGCCCAGCGTTGACGGAAATGCCGGATGGTCATGCCGATGCCCACCGGAATCAGAATGATCACCACCAGGGTGAGGATGGTGCGCAGCACCGGCAGCTCCAGCACCTGGCTGCTGTCCTGGAAATGGCCCAGGGCCCAGCTGGTGAACATGGGCAGGGTGACGATGGTGATCAGGCTGGCGGCCACGGTAAGCACGATGGACAGGGCCACGTCGCCACGACCGAGGAAGGCGAACAGGTTGGAGGTGGTGCCGCCCGGGCAGGCGGCGATGATCACCAGCCCCACCGCCAGCGCCGGTGACAGGTCCAGGCTCACCGCCAGGCCCACGCCCACCAGCGGCAGCAGGATGATCTGCGCCACCAGGCCGTAGACGGTGGCCCGCGGCGCCACCAGTACCTCACGGAAATCCTTGGGCGTGAGGGTAAGCCCCATGCCCACCATGATCAGAAAAAGCGCGGCGGGAAGCCCCACGGACACCAGAGCGGCCTGATCCATACGATGATCCTTTTGTTGTTATCGGGACGATCGTACCTTAGCGCGCCTCCGCCGGCCATCAGGGTGCGTGATTCAGCATCCGGTATTCCCAGGTGTTGTTGCGCACCATGGGAAAGCCGATCCAGCCCGCTTGCGGTTCACGGGCGTGGCGCGGCTCGCCCGCTTCAGGGGTTTCCCCCGGGCCGGCCAGGGCCACCAGCTCGGTGAACCAGGTGGCGGCGTTGTCCAGCAGTTGCTCCGCCGGGCGACCCAGCAGGTTCGGGTCACCGGATTCCAGGTGCGCCTTGAGCACCACCCGGCCGGCCTCCGGCGCGTACCACAGCAGCTCCCGGGTAAAGCCGTCCACCTGCCCGTCGCCGCCGTTCTCGATGCGCTCCAGAGCGTCGCCTTCGCCGCTGGCCTGATCCTTGCGCCAGGCGATCTCGCGGCTGATGCGCAGCGCCTTGAAGGTGCCGGCGCCCACCTGGATGGTTTCCACCGCGCTGACCTTGCTGGTGGTTTCGGTGCGGTAGCGGTACTGCCAGTGGGCGCCGTCCGTGGCCGGCACCTGGACGATGTCCTCGGTGCGGTAGCGCCACACGTCTCCGGGATGCAGGGGGAAGCGCAGCATCGGGCCGTCTTCCTGATCCACCGGCTGATAGCGGTCCAGGTCCTCTTCCAGGGTGGTCTCACCGACCCGGTAGCGGGCTTGCCCGTCACTCTTCCCGGTGAGAGTCAGCGCCACCGGTTGCGCGTCGTTGAACTGGTAGAGCCAGGTGGTGCCCACCTCGGGCAGGGTACGTTCGACGTCGCGCAGCGCTTGCGGCGCCGCCGGCTTACCGTCGTCGTCATGAACCACCAGATCGGCGCCGATTTGATAGCCGCCCTGGTACTCGCCCTGATCGTCGTAGCGGGTCACGGTCACCCGACCGCTGTCCGGGTCCACCTCGAACCAGCGGCCCACGGGCTCGTCGTCCCGGTAGAAGCCCCGCGCCAGCCAGGTATCGCCGCGCCGGCGGGTGAACTCGCCCTGCCGCTTGCCGTTGCGATAGTGATCCACCTGGCGCACACCGTCGTCGGTGGTGAAAATCTGCTCGCCGTCCTCTTTGTAGCCCGCCGACAGACGCCGTTGCCGGCCTACCAGCTCACCGTCCTCGTTGAAGCGCTCACGGATGGACCAGGTGTCCGCCTGGTCCATGGTGAGCCGCTCCACCACCCGACCGTTCTTCAGGTCCTCGCTGACCTGGGTGCGGTCGTTACTGACCCGGCGCCGGGTCAGCTCGCCGGCGGCGTCATAGCTCAGTTGCACCCGCTGGAAACCGCCCTGGTCCGCCGGCTCGGTGTATTCCCGCAGCATCAGCGAGCCGTCTTCCCGATACCGTTTCACGCGGTCGCCGCGATCACCCTTGTCCGGCAGGTTTTCCAGGGCCACGCTGCCGTCCTCGTGGAAACCCTTGAGCACGCGATAGCCGCGCGGTTTGAAGTCACGGACCTCGCGCACCCGTCCGTTCGGCCAATAGAGCGTGGCGCGGCCGTCCACGCGACCCTGGTCGCTGTAGCGGCCCTCCATGCGCGGCTGCCCATTGTCGTAGTAGTAGGTGAACCGGCCACGACGGTTGTCATCGTCGAGCAGGTCGTCCGCTTTTGGGTCGGCGATCCGGCCCTTGAAATAGAGACTGCCGTCGGCCTTATCCACCACCACCCGCCAGCCGCCCTCCACCTGCTCCAGCGGCCAGTGCAGTTGGTAATAGGGCTCGCCATCGGTGAACAGCATATTGCCATCCAGGGCACGGGTATCGGCGCCGGCCGGGCCGCTCAACAGCAGCGCCAGCAGGCCGGCCAGAATCGGCGCGGGCAGGGTCATGGAGAATCCTTGAGAAACAGGTTTCATGGGCAAATCCGGCGGGCTCAGGGCTGAACCTTGCCGCGCAGGGCCTTGGTCTGGCCATGCCGGGTTTTCTTGTCCATGCGTTTGTTGCGGGCCGCCTTGGAAGGCTTGGTGGGTTTGCGCTTCTTACGCTCCACCGTGGCGCTCTGGATCAGGGCGCGCAGGCGCTCCAGGGCGTCGTCCAGGTTCTTTTCCTGGGTACGGAAACGCTGCGCCTTGATCACCACCACGCCGTCGCCGCTGATACGGCGGTCGGACAGCGCCAGCAGGCGTTCCTTATAGAACTCGGGCAGCGACGAGGCCCGGATATCGAAGCGCAGATGGATGGCCGAAGCCACCTTGTTGACGTTCTGACCACCGGCGCCCTGGGCGCGAATCGCCTGCCAGTCGATCTCGGCGGCGGGGATGGTTACGGTGTTGGAGATTTGCAGCATGGTGTAATCCTGAGACGGTGGTACCGCGGCACGCTTGCACGCTAACACGCAACACGCTAAATGCGGCGGCGCCTGAAGGCCTTGCGAGTTCGCAGAGTCATACCTGCAAATCCGCAAGCTTTTCCGCCACGGGTTTTGACTTGGCGTGCAAGCGTGCTGCGTGTCAGCGTCTAGCGTCTAGCCAAAAACCGGTCCAGGGCATTGGCGAAGGTCTGCACGTCGCTCTTGCTCAGCGACGAGGGCCCGCCGGTCTGCATGCCGGCGGAGCGCAGCTCCTCCATGAAGTCGCGGCGGCCGAGGTGTTCGCGGATGCTCTCGGCGTCGTACAGGGTACCGCGCGGGTTCAGGGCGGTGCCACCGGCCTCCACCACCCGGGCGGCCAGAGGGATGTCACCGGTAATCACCAGATCCCCGGCGCTCACCTGCTCGGCGATGTGGTCGTCCGCCTTGTCGAACCCGGACGCCACCTGCATTGAGCGGATGTGCGTCGAGCGTGGCGCGCGGATGTGGTGGTTAGCCACCAGGATGGTGGTAATGGCCAGCCGGTTGGCGGCGCGGAACAACACATCGCGGATCACCGCCGGGCAGGCGTCGGCGTCCACCCAGATCGTCAACGACACGACTACAACCGCATCTCGATGCCGGCCCGGGCCATATACTCCTTGGCCTCGGCGATGCTGTACTCACCGAAGTGGAAGATCGACGCCGCCAGTACCGCGTCGGCGCCGCCCTGGATTACCCCGTCCACCAGATGCTGCAGATTGCCGACGCCGCCGGAGGCGATCACCGGCACCGGCACGGCATCGGAAATACGGCGGGTCAGGGCGATGTCGAAACCGTTCTTGGTGCCATCGCGATCCATGCTGGTGAGCAGAATCTCGCCGGCGCCGTAATCGGTCATCCGCGTGGCCCACTCGATGGCGTCGATGCCGGTGGGCTGGCGGCCACCGTGGGTGAAGATCTCCCAGCGGTTGCCCTCGCTCTCACCGCTCACCTTCTTGGCGTCGATGGCCACCACGATGCACTGCGAACCGAACCGCTGCGCCGCTTCGCGCACGAAATCCGGGTCCTTCACCGCCGCCGAGTTGATGCTGACCTTATCGGCGCCGGCGTTAAGCAGATTGCGAATATCCTGGATCGTGCGCACGCCGCCGCCCACGGTGAGTGGGATGAACACCTGGCTGGCCATGCGCTCCACGGTTTCCAGGGTGGTGTCCCGGTCCTGATGGCTGGCGGTGATGTCCAGGAAGGTGATCTCGTCGGCGCCGGCTTCGTTGTAACGGCGCGCCACTTCCACCGGATCGCCGGCGTCACGGATCTCGACGAACTTCACGCCCTTGACCACGCGACCGGCGTCCACGTCGAGACACGGAATAATGCGTTTTGCTAGCGCCATGATTCGTTCTCCAGCATTGATATCGCGGCTGAAGCCGCTCCTACCGGGGCTTCATGCCGTGGGAGCGGCTTCAGCCGCGATCGACCGAGAGTTCGTCGGCCAGGGCCTGGCCCTGCTCGAAATCCAGGGAACCCTCGTAGATGGCGCGGCCGGTGATGGCACCGGTGATGCCGGTGGCGTGGCTCTCGCACAGATTGCGCACGTCGTCCAGGTCGGTGATGCCGCCGGAGGCGATCACCGGGATGGAGATTGACTCGGCGAGGCGCTCGGTGGCTTCCACATTGACGCCCTGCAGCATGCCGTCGCGGCTGATGTCGGTGTAGACAATGGCGACCACGCCGTCGTGCTCGAACTGGCGGGCCAGGTCCACCACGTCGATGTTGGTGACCTCCGCCCAGCCATCGGTGGCGACTTTACCGTCCTTGGCATCCAGGCCGACGATGATGTGGCCCGGGAACCGACGGCACATGTCCTTGACGAATTGCGGTTCCTTCACCGCCTTGGTACCGATGATCACCCACTGCACGCCGGCATCCAGGTAGGCCTGGATGGTCTCGGCACCGCGGATACCGCCACCGATCTGAATCGGCAGGCCGGGGTGGGCGCGGGCGATGGCGTTGACGATCTCGCCGTTCACCGGCTCACCGGCGAAGGCACCGTTCAGGTCCACCAGGTGCAGGCGCCGGGCGCCTTTCTCCACCCAGTGGTCGGCCACCGCCACCGGGTCCTCGGAGAACACCGTGTCATCGTCCATGCGGCCTTGCTTAAGGCGCACGCATTTGCCGTCCTTCAGATCGATGGCGGGAATCAGTTGCATGGGGTTCTCTCTGTTGCGAATACGGTTTCGAATGGCAGGCGCCGGGCACCGGCGCCGGGTCTAGGGCTGCCAGCGCAGGAAGTTGGCCAGCAGGCGCAGGCCGGCGTCGGCGCTTTTCTCCGGATGGAACTGCACCGCGAACACATTGTGCTTGGCGGCCGCCGCGGCGAAGGCGATGCCGTATTCACAGCGGCCGGCCAGCTCTTCCTCCGGTAATCCGGTGGCGCAATAGCTGTGCACGAAGTAGAAGCGGCTGTTGTCCTCGATGCCGTCCCAGACCGGATGATCCAGGGTTTGCTGCACCTGGTTCCAGCCCATGTGCGGCACCTTCAGGCGCTGCCCTGTCTCGCCGAACTGCTCGCCGAAGAAACGGACCTGGCCGGAAAACACGCCCAGGCAATCCACCCCGTCGTTCTCCTCGCTGAAATCCATCATCGCCTGCATGCCCACGCAGATGCCGAGCACCGGCTTGTAGGCGTCGATGGCGTCGAGAATGGCGCGGTCCAGGCCGGTCTCGGTGATCACGCGGATACAATCGCGAATCGCGCCGACGCCGGGGAACACCACGCGGTCGGCACCGCGCACCTGATCCGGATCGCCGGTGATGACGATGCGCTGGCCGTCGGCGGCCATTTTCTCCAGTGCCTTGCCGGCGGAGTGGAGATTGCCCATGCCGTAATCGACCACGGCCACGGTTTCAGTCATGGGAAGCCCTCTATTCCGGCTGTTCGGTCAGGGTGCCCTTGGTGCTGGGCGTGACGCCGGCCATGCGCGGGTCCGGCTCCACCGCCACCCGCAGCGCGCGACCGAAGGCCTTGAACACGGTCTCGGCCTGGTGGTGGGCGTTCTTGCCACGCAGGTTGTCGATGTGCACGGTGATCATGGCGTGGTTGACCAGCCCCTGGAAGAACTCATAGAACAGGTCCACGTCGAAACCGCCGATCATGCCGCGGGTGAAGTCCACGAACATCTCCAGGCCGGGGCGGCCGGACAGGTCGATCACCACCCGCGACAGAGCCTCGTCCAGGGGCACATAGCTGTGGCCGTAGCGGCGCACGCCCTTCTTGTCGCCCCAGGCGCGGGCCAGCGCCTGCCCCAGGGTGATGCCGACATCCTCCACCGTGTGGTGGGCATCGATGTGCAGGTCACCCTCGGCGTGGATCTCCAGATCGATCAGGCCGTGGCGGGCCACCTGATCCAGCATGTGCTCCAGGAAGGGCAGGCCGGTGTCCAGCTTGCTCTGCCCGGTGCCATCCAGGTTCACGCTGACGCGGATCCTGGTTTCCAGGGTGTTGCGCTCTACGGTGGCGCGGCGTTCGCTCATCGGTACCTCCAGAATGCGGAACACCGTATTATACGTACCCCCCGCGCCCCTCACCAGCGGGCACCGACATCGCGACCCGGAGACAGTATGCCGATCACAGTGGAATTCCACCCGTCACGGCCGGAACTGGCGCAAACCTTCGCCCAGGTACTGCGCGACGACCCGGACTACGCCGGCGATCTGGAGCTCACCCTCCAGGAAGGCGCCGCCAACGGCAACGAAATCGCCGCCGCCCATTTCAATGGCCGCCCGGTGGCCGTGGCGGTGCTGCATGGCGACAATCTGGCCTGGATGGTGGTGCACCCCGCCACCCGCGGACGCGGCGTGGGCCGCGACTTCCTGCGTGGCATCGAGGCGAAACTGGGCCATGGCGTCACCCTGCCCGAGAAATGCCGGCGCGGTTGAGCCGGATCACCAGGGTGAAGCCCTGGTCCGGGCCCTCGCTCTCCGCCCAGACGCGCCCGCCGACCTGCTCCACCATCACCCGCGCCGTGGCCAGGGACAGCCCGTAGCCCTCCTCGTGATGACGCGAACCCATCACGAAGAACGGCTCGAAAAGGCTCTCCAACTGCCCTGGCCCGGCCCCCCGACCAGCGTCGCTGACACGGATCTCCGCTTCCTCCGACAATGCCCGCCCGGTGATGCCGATGGGGCTGTCCGGATGACTGAAACGAATCGCGTTGTCCAGAGCAATGGCCAGCACCTCGCGCAGCTCGGCCTCGTTGGCGCGCACCAACAGATCGGCCGGCACCCGGTTGTCCACGGTCAGCCCGCGCTCGCGCAGAGCCCCGGCCCGACTGGCCAGCAGCGCCTCCAGCAACAACAGCGGCTGGCAGCGCTCCACCGGGGGCGCATCGTGGCGGTCGGCCAGATCGAAGTAACGCAGGGACGTGCTGACCATGCCCACCAGCCGCTGCTGCCCCTTGCGCACCATCGCCCGGGCATCGGCGGCCTGCTCGTCATCCCCCAGGGAATCCGCGGCGCCGATCCAGTTGATCGGCGTGTTCAGCTCGTGGCTCACGTACTGCAGGAAGGTGGATTTGTCCCGGTTCATCTGCTCGATCTCGCGCACATGGCGCTCCAGACTCTCGCGGGCCTCCTCGAACAGCTGGTTGCGCTCCTGCTCCAGGAAGCGGATGCGGTCCCCCAGCGCCAGGGACAGCATCACCACCACCCACAGCGCGCCGATGTGCGGCAGCATGGTGGTCACCGAGACGTAGGGCACCCAGTCCAGGTTGCCGAGCACGAAGATGAAAATCAGCCCCAGGAATACGAACCAGGCCGCCACGTACAGGCGCGCCGCCCGGTAGCCCCGGGACCAGACCGTCCAGCCCAGCCAGCTGAACAGCAGCACCGTGATCACCACCAGCAGGGTGGACAGGTAATAGGACCAGGGCGCCGGAATCAGCAACTGCACCACCAGCAACACGGCGATGCCCAGCAAATAGCCCCGGATCAGCCGGTCATAGCGGGGAAAGCGCTCCTTGAGCCCGAGAAAGTGCCGCGAATACATGGCCAGCGCCGGCGTGCATATGTAGATGCCCAGCCAGTAGTACTCGTTAAGCTTGGGCACCTCCGGCCACAGGAACTGCAACCCGAGGCCGTTGATGTTCAGGTTGAACACCGTTATGCCGACCAGAAAAGCGACGAAATACAGGTACACCGGCTCCTTCAGGGACAACGCCAGCAGGGCGTTGTAGATCACCATGATCAGCAGGCATCCATAGAAGACGCCATACACCAGAATGTCCCGGTAGGTGTACTCCACCAGGCCGGTGGCGCTGTACAGCATCGGCGAGAGGTTGATGGCGCCCTTGCCGCTGATACGCACATAGTAGTGCCGGGACGCCGGTGCGCCGGTTTCCAGGGGGAAGATGAAGGCGCGATGATCCATCAGGCGGTGCCGGAACGGCAGGGTGTCGCCCATGTCCACGCGCCGGTAGCCACCGTCCACGGTGGGCGCGAACAGGGTGATGTTATCCAGAATCGGGTAACGCTCCACCAGATACCAGTCCTCGCCGGCCACGGCGCCGGCGTCCAGGGCGAAGCGCAGCCAGATCACGCTGCCGGTGAAGCCGAAATTCAGTTCCGCGGAATCGTTGGGCCGGAAGCGCGACGCCAGGCGACCGCGCACGGTCTGGAAGTCCCAGTGGCCTTCCGGGTCCACCAGCACATCCATGGACCGCGCCACCTCCACCTGGTCGCGCTCGCCGGAGAGAACCACCGGCTCCGCGCCCCGGGCCAGAGCACACCCCAGTAACCCCAGCAAAACCAGGATATTACGGAACTTTAACAAAAGCGGCTCCCCAAAGCGTGATATTCGTTATGATGTCCCGCAAACATAATCCCGGCCCCTGGCCCGAGGCGCAAGGAGAGGCTCGTTATGGCACGCGCGATTAAAATCGTGGTCATCGTCCTGGTGGCCATCGTGGTATTGCTCGCCGCCACGGTGTTCGTGATCACCCAGGTGATCGACCCCAATGATTTCAAACCGCAGATCCGTGAGCAGGCGCTCACTCAGGCCAATCTGGAGCTGGAGATCCCCGGCGAACTGGACTGGCAGTTCTGGCCCTCCCTGGGCGTCAGCCTGGGCCGCACCGAAGCGCGCCTGCCCGACGAGGAAGAGCTGTTCGCCGCCATCGACAGCGCCAGCGTCAGCGTGGCGGTCTGGCCGCTGCTGTTCGGCAACGTGGAAATGGACGGCGTCACCCTGGACGGCCTGGAAGTGAACCTGGTGGAAACCGCCGACGGCGCCAACTGGGAGAAAATCGGCCCGCAAGAGGACGCCGAGCAGCCCGCCGCCGAGGAGGAGCAACCCGCCGAGGACAGCGAAGGCGGCACCCTGGACATCCCGCTGACCATCCCCAGCGTCGCCATCACCAACGGCCAGGTGAGCTACCGCAACACCACCGATGGCACTGACATCCGCGTCGAGCATTTCAACTTCGAGGCCCAGGACGTGAGCCTGGAAGAGCCCTTCCCCATGCAGCTGTCGCTGCGCTACCAGGACCAGAGCGACGTGCGCGTGGACCTGAGCCTGGATACCACCCTGGCCGCCAACCTGGACAGCAACCACTTCGTGCTCGACCCCATGACCCTGGACGCCCAGATCGGCGGCCTCACCGTCAACCCGGTGGACGTGCACCTGGAGCAGAAGCTGGACGTGAACCTGGACGAGGACCGCGCCGCCGTCTCCGGCCTGCTGCTGGAAGCCGCCGGCACCCGCACCACCGGCGACGCCACCGTCACCGGCCTGACCGGCGACATGAAGGTGGCCGGCCAGATCAAGACCGAGCCCTTCGACGTCAACAAGGCCCTTGAGGCGATCGGCGAGCAACCCATCGAGACCCGCGACGATGCCGCCCTGAGCAAAGTAGCCCTGGACGCCACCCTGGCCGGCCCCGCCGGCAGCGTGATGGTGGACCCGCTCAAGGTCACCCTGGACAGCAGCACCCTGAGCGGCAAGGCCGGCCTGGAAAGCCTGGACACCGGCAAGATCGTGTTCGACCTGGTGCTCGACAAGATCACCCTGGACGGCTACCTGCCGCCGGAAAGCGGCGACGACAAAGAGGAAGCGCCCACCGGCGCCGGCGGTGGCGCCGGCAAGCAGGCCGGCACCGAGCAGCTCTCGGAAGCCGAGCTGATCCCCGTGGAAAGCCTGCGCCCGCTGGTCATGGACGGCCAGCTCAAGGTCAACGAACTCAATTTCGAGACCATCCAGGCCAAGGACCTGACTTTCAAGGTCACCGCCAATAACGGCGTGCTGCGCCTGGCCCAGGCCTCCGGCCAGACCCTCAACGGCAGCTTCGCCGGTAGCGGCAGCCTGGACGTGTCCGGCAAAACGCCGCGCATCAGCTACAAGCAGAAAGTCACCAGCATGCAACTGCAGCCGCTGGTCACCCTGGCCCTGGGCGAGGACCTGGCCAAGGGCCTGTTCTCCCTGGACATGAACTTCAACGCCGCCGGCAACAGCGAGAAGGCCCTGGTGCAATCCGCCAAGGGCAACGCCACCGTCAATCTGGCGGACGGTACCGTGCGCGGCCTCAACCTCTACAACACCCTGGTCGGTGGCGTGAACGACATGCTCGGCCGCTTCCAGGGCCTCAGCGCCCTGATTCCCAACCAGGAATCCGGCAAGCTGCCCAACGCGCTGTCCGAGGACACCAAGATCATCGACCTGACCACCAAGGCCAGCCTCGACAAACAGGTCGCCAACCTGGACAGCCTGGAAGCCAAACTGGAAAAAGGTACCCTCTCCGGCAACGGCTGGCTCAACCTGCTGACCCAGGAATTCGACCTCAAGGTGGGCATGCAATCCCCGGAACTGGGCGGCAGCAAATACCTGGAAGACGTCACTTGGCCGCTGCGCTGCCAGGGCAGCCTGGCCGGCAGCCCCGCCAAGTGGTGTGGCCCGGACCGCGACGGCTTCGCCAAGATCGCCCAACAGGCCGCCACCAACGCCGCCAAGAGCAAGCTCAAGGACAAGCTCGGCATCGACGCGGAAGGCGACACCACCGAAGAGGTGCTCAAGAACGCCGCCAAGAAGAAAGCCGAGGGAAAAATCCAGGAAGAGCTGGGCGACAAGCTCAAGGGGCTGTTCAACCGGTGAGTGAACCGCTCGGCGAACCGGCCTTCAGCGAGGCCGTGCTGGCTTGGTATGACCAGCACGGCCGCAATGACCTGCCCTGGCAGCACCCTCGCACCCCCTACCGGGTGTGGGTCTCGGAGATCATGCTTCAGCAGACCCAGGTGACCATCGTGATCGGCTACTTCGAGCGCTTCATGGCCACCTTCCCGGACGTGCACGCCCTGGCCGCCGCCGACGTGGACCAGGTGCTGCACCTGTGGACCGGCCTGGGCTACTACGCCCGCGCCCGCAACCTGCACAAGGCCGCCCGCCAGTTGGTGGAGGAACACGGCGGCGACTTCCCCGAGACCGTGGACGAAGTGGCCACCCTGCCCGGCGTCGGCCGCTCCACCGCCGGCGCCATCCTGGCCCAGAGCCGTGGCGTGCGCGCCCCGATCCTGGACGGCAACGTCAAACGGGTGCTCACCCGCCTGCACGCCGTACCCGGCTGGCCCGGCAAGAAACCGGTGGAAAACCGCCTCTGGGAACTGGCCGAGCACCACACCCCTCATGAACGTCTGGCGGACTACACCCAGGCGGTCATGGACCTGGGCGCCACCCTCTGCGTGCGCCGCCCCGACTGCCCGCGCTGCCCGGTGATCCATCTCTGTCAGGCCCACGCCGACGGCAACCCCCAGGACTACCCGGGCCGCAAACCGGCCAAGGACAAACCGGTACGCGCCGCCCGTATGCTGATCCTCCAGGACAGCCACGGCCGCGTCTGGCTGGAACCGCGCCCGCCCAGCGGCATCTGGGGCGGCCTCTGGTGCTTCCCCCAGCTGGACACGTCATCCGAAAGCCCGGACGACGCCCAGCACGACGCCCTGGAACGCCGTGGCCTGGCCGCCCGCGACCAGGAAAACCTGCCCGGCTTCCGCCACACCTTCAGCCACTTCCACCTGGACATCGAACCGCGTCTGATCCGGGTGGACAGCCACGGCGAGGCCGTGCAGGATGCCGAGGGCCGCTGGGTAAGCCCCGCCGACCCCGGCGAACTGGGCCTCGCCGCCCCGGTCAAGAAACTGCTCGATCAGCTCCACGGCCCCCGCCAACGGGGCCTGCTGTAAACCGAACCACGAGGACGCCATGACCCGCACCGTGTTCTGCCGCAAGCACCAGCAGGAAATGGAAGGCCTGGATAAACCGCCCTTCCCCGGCCCCAAGGGCCAGGACATCTACGAAAACGTGTCCCGCGCCGCCTGGCAGGAATGGCTCCATCACCAGACCCTGCTGATCAACGAGAAACATCTGAACGTCATGGACCCCAAGGCCAAGGCCTTCCTGGACGAGCAACGCGAGCGTTTTTTGAACAACGAAAGCGTAGAAAAAGCAGAGGGTTACGTTCCCCCCACCAAAGACGCCAATCAATAGCCCCGCGCCCTTGACGGCGCCGGGGTCAGCCGCTTTAATACGCCCCCACGCCCGGATAGCTCAGTCGGTAGAGCAGGGGATTGAAAATCCCCGTGTCGGTGGTTCGATTCCGCCTCCGGGCACCAAATAGAAAAGCCTCGCTCCTTGAGCGAGGCTTTTTTGTTTGGGGCCCGGAGGCCGGATGAGGAACCACCGCCTGGTTCGACCAAATGCACCGCATTTGGCGACGAGCGCGAAGCGCGAAGCCCGCAGGGTCGGAACAGCCAAAAGCTGTTCCGATCAATCCGCCTCCGGAATAGAAAGCCCGCTCGCAGAGCGGTGCCTTTTTGTACCCGGCACCCGGAGGCCGGATGATGAACCACCGCCTGGTTCGACCAAATGCACCGCATTTGGCGACGAGCGCGCAGCGCGAAGCCCGAAGGGTCGGAACAGCCCAAAGGCTGTTCCGATCAATCCGCCTCCGGAATAGAAAGCCCGCTCGCCAGAGCGGCGCCTTTTTACACCAGGCCCCCTGCGGCCTCCCGCACCGTCCGGCCACCAAACCGTCATTCCCCAATACCCTCCCCGTAGCCCCACCCACTCAACAACAACCACTTAGCGGCCCCCCTGGCCCGGTCGGATTCCCGCTGCCCTTCCCCGCACCCCCTGACAACGATCTGTCGTTTTCCGGAAGCGCAAAATTATTCGTAATGGAACCAAAGCGACATTCGCTCTCGATAGCGTGATTCATGCGGCACCCGCCGCGGGGATTACTCATAAATCGCACCCAATATCGAGGGAATGACTCATGAAGACCATCATCAAGAAGGCGGCCCTGGCCGCCGCCATCATCAGCGCACCGCTGGCCGCTTCCGCCACCGATCTGGTCGGCGGCGGCGCCTCTCTGCCGGCACTCGCCTACATCGGCGACGGCTTCACCACCACCAACCCGGAGTCCCGTCTTTCCACCGACGAACTACGCACCGGCCTTTTCGCGGGCTTTGATCCGACGTTCACTCCGTACCAGCAAGTCGGCGTGACCTCCGGCTCCATCTTCGCCGCTTTCCAGAGCGCCAACCCGTCCCACACCGCCAGCTACTGCCAGACCGGCAGCGGCACCGGCAAACGGGTTCTGGTGGGTGTCAGCGGCTTCAGCGCCGACGGCGACTGCCGTGACTACAGCGCCAGCCCGGTGGGCTTCAGCGCTCCCGCCGGCCAGAGCCGCCCGGACTTTATCGGCTCCGACGCTCCGCTGACCGCCGACAACGTGGATGACTTCGTCAACGGCCCCAACACCGCCGGCGACGGCATCTTCCAGATGCCGGCCCTGGGTGCTCTGATCGCTCTGCCCGTGAACCTGATCGGCAGCTCCCGCCCGGATCTGTCCAACCAGCAGGTGTGCGAGATCTTCTCCGGCATTTCCCAGACCTGGAACGACGTGGACAGCAGTCTGCCGACCCAGCCCATCCACGTGATCGTGCGTCAGGACACCAGCGGCACGGTGTTCGCCTTCACCCAGTACCTGGCGGCCACCTGTAACGGCAACTTCGGCCTGGCATCCAACTTCTTCAAAACCTCCGAGAGCTTCACCGCCGCCATTTCCCCGGCCAATCCCGCCAGCCTGTACGCCAACTACAGCGAAGAGTCCGGCAACGCCGGTGTGGTTGCCGGCGTCGGCGCCAATTCCTGGTCCATCGGCTTCGCCAACCTGGCCAACGTATTGGACGCCGGCCAGGACTACGCCGACGTGAACAGCACCGACCCGGCCACCGTCACGTCCGTGAACTACGGCACCGGCGACCTGCTGGCCGACACCGTTCTGGGCGATGTGGACCCGAACACCGGTCTTCCGCAAACCCAACCCGTCTCCGACATCCCGGTCAGCAACCCCAACACTCCTGACGGCTGCGTCAACGTCATCGACCCGGCCGCCCAGCTCAACCAGGGCTACCCGATCGCCGCGGTCACCAACCTGCTCGGCTACACGGCGAACAACGCCGATCCGCAGGCCCTGCGTGCCCTGGCCCGTGAAGTGGTAAATGGCTCGGGCTCCCTGCCCACCGGCTATGTCCGCCTGGGCACCGCCAACGCCATGGATCAACTGGCCGGCACCTGCATCAACTGATCGACCCATCAAACGCACGCCAGTGCGGAGGGCGCCCACCCGGCGCCCTTTTTTTATGCGGTTTGTTCGGGGACGGTCGTCGGCGTCGGCAGGAAGAAGCGGTCGTACAGCTGATAAGAAAGCAGGGCCTTGGTGATGGCATGCTGGCGATTACGGGCACGCAGCTTGTGGCAGGCCCGCTGGATATGGCTGGACACGGTGCGTTCACTGATACCAAGCGCCGCGCCGATCTCGGCGTTGCAAAACCCCTCACTGGCACCGCGCAAACAGGCCCGTTCACGATCACTGAGCGGTTCCTCGGGGCGCTCGTCGGGCTCGGCGGCATCGGCAAGAAAACGCCCGACCCGCTCCAGCAACACCCGGCCGAGCAAGGTGGCGCAGGGCAGGTAAGTCCGGATATGCAGCCAGGCCTGGTCGTCATCACGGTCCATCGCCAGATCCAGCCAGGCCAGTTCACCGGGACCATTCAAAAGCGGCACCGTGCAGCCCGCCCGTAGCCCAAGGGCGGCACGGCGACGCATGGTGACCCGATAGGCCCGTTCCTGGAAATCCGCGCGCATCATCAACGCCCGCCAATCGATCGGCAGCGCCCCTTGGGTGGCGTACCGGGCCAGCGGGTCGTTGTCCACCGGCCAGTCTGGTGAGATCGGGTTCAGGGAGAGGTTATGCAGCGTGAACAGACCCGCGCCCCCCAGCGACTGCCCCCGCCAGGTGAACACGTAATGTCGGAAGCCGTGCGCTTCCATCAGATAGCTTAAACCGGCCCGCAACCGGCCCGGAGTGGTGATCCGGGCCAGGGACAGTATCTGGCCGGCGGTATCCTGTTCGTAGAACATCCGTGTTCCCCCTTCCTTTCTTATCGTTAATAAAACGCACCCCTGCGCGGGACGGCGTATTCGCAGTTACAACATGCTGCGGCGCTCCGCCTCGGTGAGTTCGGCGCTTTGCCGTTCGTCCAGGGCGCCGGCGCCCAGCACCCGCACCGCGCCATCGGGCCGGTAGTCCGTGGCACCGGCGCTGCGATCCTGTTCAGGCACCAGCCGCTCCTCGCCGTAGCCGAGGATCTCCACGGTGATCACCGAGGGCCGGTCGCCGCGGTTGCCACGGCTCACCTGCTCCGCCGCCTGCACCGCGCTGTTGGCGGCGTTGGTGGCGTTGGTGAGGGCCCCCACATTGACCCGCGCCACCGCCGGCAGGCCACTGGACTCGCCTTGCACCTGGATGTTTTCCGCATTGACCACTTGCAGGGCGGCGATGTTCACATTGCCGGATACCCGAATACCCGCCTCGCCGGCGTCGATCACCCCAAGCGGCGCGATCAGGTCGATATCGCCGGGCGGCACTTCCGGGATGGGGGCCAGCGTGGCGATACCGGCACCGGTGGTCGGCGCCACCGGCGACAGGCTCACATTGCCCAGGCCGTCGTAGACCCGGCGCGGCGGCGTGTACACCAGGGTGGTTTTGGCGCCACGGCCGGCGTTGATGTCGCCGGCGGCGGACCAGGCGAAGATGTCGCCGCCGTAGGTGGTGAAGATGCGCGACAGCCCCAGGGCGATATCGCCCTGGCTGTAGAGCTGAATATCGCCCCGGCCCTGGGTAAGGATGCCGTTGTCGCCGCCCTCCGGGCGCACGCCGTCCACGCCCACGATCAGATCGCCGCCGGGCACCAGCATTTGGATATCGCCGCCACCCTCGGTGCGCACCAGGCCGGAATATTCACCGGTGGAGAACATGGTGTAATCACCTTGGTAGCCGGAGGTGCCCGCCTCGCTGTCCACCTTGGGCAGGAAGGTAGAGATAACACGACGGCCGCGCAGGTAGCTGCCGCTGCGGTCACCATCAGCATCGTTGTATTCCCGACCGCCGGCGCGCAGTTCCGCATAGTAGAGCTCGCGCAGGAAGATGCGTTGCTGTTCCGGCGACAGCGCCTCGAAATACGCCAGCGCGGTGGTACCTTCCAGGGCGGCATCACCGTATCGGTCTTCCAGCCAAGAGCTCAGCTCCTGGTCATAGACCTTGACCACCTTGTCCGGCTGGTCCGCCAACGGCCGGCCCGGATCGGCCAGGTTGGCCGGGTTCAGGTAGGCGCCGATCAGCGCCTGATAATCCGGGCCGTCCGCGCCCATGCCCACGTTGATGGCAATGTCCGCGCCGCTGCCGATATCGCCGGAAAGGCCCGCCATGCTGCGCACCCAGCCCCGATCCGCCTGGTAGAAGTTACGGCCGGCGGTCACTTCCAGGGTGCCGGGGCCCACGGCAGCGGCATCAACGTAAATCAAATCCCGACCGGCCTCGATCAAGGAGACATCCGTATCGGCGTTGTGCCCGAAAGCCACGGCGCGACGGTGTTGCCCATTGAAAGCAGAATCAATGGTCTGGCCCAAACCCACGATATCGCGACCGGCACGAATCCAAGCCGGCCGGCCCAGCAGCCCCGAGCTTCCTGTGGACGGCAAGGTTCCATAGCCCAGGTTGTAGATATCGCCGTCTACCGCGTAGAAGCGGGTCGGCGCCAAACCAGAAACGCCGTCGGCATCTTCATGCGCCTCGACCCCCAAACCTAAGCGGTAAATGGAATCCGCGGCGAGCACCTCCACCCCCCCATCCAATGAAGGACGCACTTGAATGCTATCCCCCGAGTTACTCGTCCCGTAAATAGAGCCTTCGGACGCCACCAGACTGAGAGTGGAGGGAGCCTCGATACCCGTCGTGCTTAACGTTATGTCCCCGCCCGCCGCGAAAACCGAGGTTTTTGTCCGGTCGGTCCATAGCCCGGCGCCCGGCAGACCGGCGGTCGGGTCCAGGGTCCGGAATACCGCGTCCCCCACGCTCAACAGACGAGCCGCGCCATCACCCTGTGTCACTGAAAGAAGGCCGTAGGCGTTAACACGGGCCCTGGTGATCAGATCGTCCGGCCGAGGATCAGAGTTGCTGCCTGGCACCTGAAACGTCTGCCAGGTCTGCCCGATGGCGCCGGCCCGCACCCGGATATCACCACGCAGATTGGCCACGTTACTTCTCGTACCGTCCCGCAAAGGATTGATCGCCCCGGCGCTGACGCGAAGCTCGCCACCCCCGGTTTGCCGGACGGTACCGTCCGCGTCACGCCAACCGCTGGCGCCCACCACCAGGTTCAGAGCCCCCACCGGTGTGGCGTCGGCACCAATAAAGGCGTAGGTGCCAAGCTGCTCGCCGGCGGACACCGACAGATTGCCGCCACCCAAGGCCCCGATGCCCTGGAACGTGGAGAATTTGGCCCTGGAGGTACTGTTTTTGCTATAGGTGCCCGGATGAATCCACCAGGCGTCCAAGGCGCCGTCGGCGGAGGCGCCCTGAGTCCAAAGCCAGTCCGACGCTGGCAGATCGCCACTCAAATCGCCGCTGGTATAGCCATGGAGGTTACGACCGGCCTGTACCAACACCTCGCCACCACCGGTCAGGAAACCGGCCTGCACATCGGTAACCGCCTCGGAATCCTGATATTCGGCATAGCTCGCTCCCAGCTCTCCCCCGTCCGGGCGGGCCACGTCGGGCACCTCCCCGGACGGCAGCGCATTGCCGGCGGTGTAGACACCATAGGCGGAGTCATGCCGGTAATCCCGGGCGGCAAGCAGTTCCAGGTCCCCCTGGCCGGTGCGAATCACACTGGTGACTGGCCGCTCATCGTTGGTGATGCCCCGGAGTACCAGAGGTGCATCGGGATTATCTAGTACCAGATCTCCGGCCAGGGCGCCGGCACGCACCGCGCGCCGGCTGGCGGAGGCCAGATCGGCGCCCGCCACCATGCGGATATCCCAGGACTCCTGGCCCCGGTCCAGGACGGGTGCCAGGGCGGGTATGTCCTGCCGCACCGGTGTCGAGCTTTCCAATGAAGACAGCTGGAACCCCTTGGGCAGAGTGACGCCCGCCGGCAACTCAATCCGTCCTCTCTGGGCAACATCAACGATGACGTCGTAGGGCGTGAGGTCGGTGCCGGCGGGCAGTAGCGTGGGCTCAATGCGCCCTCCCCTGGTGAATACGAATCCGGCACCGAATCGCGTGCCGGCGGGTGCGAAAAGTATCAGATTCGTGCCCGCCGGTACCACGCCGGGCCCATAAACCACACCGGTTTGCGGGTCCCTGACCGCCGTCGGCAAGGTGATGTCGGCAGTCAGGGGGCCGATAATCAGCGTCTGGCTAATAATGACGACTTCGCGGGCCACGGACGCCCCTGGCCTGATACCCAAAGTACTGGGCATCACGTCGAAGGGCAGCGCTCCCTCCGGATCGGCGATATCCCACCCCGCCGTGAGCGCCAGGGGCTCCCGCAGCACCAGGTCTCTGAGCAGAATGTTGGAGTTATTCACTGTTCCGGGCTCGAGCTCGAAATCCAGGAAATACTCACTGTCCGGGCTGGTCAGCGGCACGCCGAAGCCGTCGCTGATATTGCCGTTCACGGTGAGATCGCCGCCGGCCCGCAGGTTGAACACGCCGGCGGTGCCGGAACCTCTTACCGCCAGGTCCACATCCGGACCGTAGCGGTAGTTCGCCAGGTCCAGATCCCCTTCCACGCGCAGGTTACCGCCCTCGGTGGCGGAGACGATCTCCACGCCGGGGCGCAACTGGAAGGTCTCGGTGGCGTCGCGCAGGCCGGCCAACCGTGCCATCAGGTCGGCATTGGCCAGCGCGCCGTTGACGAAGACCTGGCTGTCCTGGTGAATGCCGTCCATATAGGCTTCGTCGACCACCTGAGTGGTGTCGTCCTCGGCGTCCACCGGGGCATCGTCGTAGGTCCAGAAACCGTTCACCGCCAGTCGCTTGGCACCGCGCACGGTGAGCGGGCCGCCGGCGTCCACCGCCACGTCGTCGCCCTGGCTGCCGCCCAGACGGGGGGCATTCAGGTTGATCACGCCACGAGCCTCGCCGCCGGCGCTCACGTCCAGGGTGGCGCCGTCCGCCAGCACCAGGCGGCCATCCCGGGTGGTGAGGTCCAGGGTGGCCCGGTTGCTGCCCTCGATGGCGCCGCCGTGGCTGTCGCGCTTGAGCGTGTCGCCGCTGGCGTCGAGCACCGCGCCGCTCTCGATGGTCAGATCGTCACGGGCGGCCAGCCGCAGGCTGCCGGCGTGGTCGCCGCCGGCGCAAACCGTGCCGGCCACGGTGAGGCTGCCGCCATCGGCGGTCACGGACAGATGACGCGCCCGCAGTTCATCGCCGATGACCAGGTCACCGCTACCCAGGGTAAAGTCCCGGCGGTAATCGAAGCCGCCGCCGCCGAGCCGCAGGTTAAGGCCGACGAAATCGAGGATGGTCAGGCCCTCCACCTGAATCGAGCCGCCCTCGAAGCCGTTGTCCGGCTGATCCCCGGCGCGGGCGATCAGGTCACCTTCCAGAGCCACCTGCCCGTTGGCGGCGGTGGCCTTGACGGTGCCGGCGTCGCTGCCCCGGGCGGACACGTCCAGGGTCGCGCCGGCGGCCTGGCGCACATCGCCCTGGCGACTTTCCAGCACCACATCACCGCCGAAGCTGTGGCGGGTCACATCGAAGAAGGTCACTTCCCGGCCGGCCACGTCCAGGACGCTGCCCGCCGCCAGTTCCACATCTTCCTCGGCGCGGATTTCAATATGCCCGCTGGGCGCCGCCACGGTGCCGTCGATGCGCACCCGGTTGCCGTCCAGGGTGAGCCGCCCGCCCAGGTCCAGGCCGCTCCGGTCCACCGGTTCGGCGCCCTCCGGTCTGGCCACCGTCAAATCACCGCCAGCGCGGAAGGTCATGTCCGAGCGTGCCTGGCCGGTGAGCACCGGCGCGTTCAGCGTCAGGTTACCGCCCTGATAGTCACCGTCGCCGATCGTCCGCTGGTACACCGAGAGCTGGCTGGCCCGTTCACTGCTGATGCGATCCGAGGCATTGAAGGTCACGTCCGCGAAGCCCAGCATCCATCGCTCAAGGGTCAGGTTGGTCGATTCATCGGTGAGAGGCCCGTTGAATCCGAACAGCACTTCATCGGCGTCCACCTGGAAGGCCCCCGTGCCGGTGCCGGCACCGCCGTCGATTACCGGGCCCGGCTGCGCCGCCACCGGATCGGCGCCTTCCATATAACCCAGCCCGCTCCAGGTGAACCGTTCGGTGCGAATGGTGGCGGTGTCCCCGTCTCCACCCAGGCCGTAGATGGCCGGTGTGATAAAGCGCAGATCCGCGCTGGATTCGCCGGTGCCCGGGTCGAAGGTATCCAGACTGACCGGCCCGATGAAGTTAATGGAATTGGAGGCCTGGAAGCTCAGGCTTTCGATGCCGGGCCCGTCGGCCGGGCGCAGCAGACCATCAAGCACACTTTGAGTCAGCCGCCAACCGGAGGACAGCACACCGTCGGAAGCAGCCTGCGCGAGCGCCGCGTCGGTGCCCACGTTGATGTCTTCCACACCCAGCAACAGGTCCCGGGCGCCCAGGGAAATATCACCGATTTCCGCGCCGCCGGATGCCAGCAGCGCCACCGAGCCTTCCCCGAACAGCGCCGCGCCGTCCTCGACCCGCAGGCGGCCGTCGCCGCTGGCGCCGCCGAAGGTCATCAGATCATTGCCGACCACCAGCAGGGCCTGATCCTCGGCCGGAGCCAGAACAATACCGTTGGCCGCGGTCCAGCCCGCCGCCTCGAAGCCCCGGGTGTCGATGGTGGCGCCGGATTCCACCACCACGTCATCGGCACCGTTGACCTGCCCGCCCAGCACCACGGTCCCCGCGCGCAGGGTGGCGCCGGAACGCACCACCGTGGACACCCGGTAGGAATCCAGTCTGCCGTCGAATGACGGCGCGCTCACCCCCAGACCGAGAATAGTGGCGCCCAGGGCGTTGATGTCGTCGTCCACCAGGGTGATGCGGTCCCCCGCGCCCTGCCCTTTCTCGGCCACCACCTCCAGCGGTTTGCCGGTAAACGCCACCATGCCGCCGGCGCCGCCCTCGACCTGCCGGTTGCGCAGCTCCCCGTCGAAACGAAAGACCTGTTCCCCATCGTCCCGCGCGCCACCGAAATCGAAGGTCAGGCTGCGCATGTCCTCGGGAATCAGATACGGCGCCCGCGCGGCACCGAACTCCGCCTGACGGTTCAGCACCCATTGCGTCAGCGTGGTCTCATCAAAGTCGCCGTAGCGGCGTACCTGGGCGCCGGACATGATCGAGGCCCGGCGCGGCTGCCGGGCCAGCAGCCCGGTATGCGCCACCCCCAGATAAACGCTGGCATCGTACAGCCCGGGCGCGCTGCTTCGAACACCCCGGTCGAAACGCTCGGAAGCCCCGAGTTCCACCCGGTACCCACCGGGCATCAGGGCGTATTCGG
The DNA here is from genome assembly GCF_046507615.1 of Alloalcanivorax sp. C16-2. Lineage (NCBI taxonomy): Bacteria > Pseudomonadati > Pseudomonadota > Gammaproteobacteria > Oceanospirillales > Alcanivoracaceae > Alloalcanivorax > Alloalcanivorax sp. C16-2. The sequence continues at coordinate 182,115 of NZ_JBKFTL010000004.1, forward strand.
CGGGCAACAGGGTATAGGTGCCCGCTGGCAGGCCAGGCACGCCGGCGCCGATGGTTATCCGCTCACCCACCCGGGCGGGCCCGGCCAGGGCCGGGTCGATCGGCGCCACATCGCCGTAGTGGCCCGGGACGATGGCATACACTTCGGCATCACTGTCGCCAGCGTGCCAGGGCGCCGCATTGGCCAGGGCGGTATCAAGAATATTCACTGAGCCCCGCTGGCCGGACCGGAATCCGATGCCCTGGAGCACGCCGCCGGCGGAGGTGTCCACCACCGCGCCTTCCCGGGCGAGGAAAGTGGCGACATCGAAGACGATGCCACCGCCGGTACGCTGCCTCTGGGCGGCGTCGGATATCGGTTCGTCAAACTCAACCTTTTCGCCATCGTAGTAGTAGTTGATGCCGTCGGTGGTGTACCCGTAGGGCAGGATCAGACCATCGGCACTGATCGAGGTGATGCTGTTTGCCCCTAGCGCCACATCCACCTGCACATTACGGACGTCATAGGGCGGGTTGGCCCCGCTTCCGAAAGCGGTGTTCACGACGTCCTTCCCCACCGAGATCAACCCCAACGGCGCCATCACCGCGCCGTTCTGTTCGATGTTCGGTGCCAGTAAATACAGCGCACCGAATACCGAAGGTGGCAGATCCGGGGTCCCCTCCCCTCGCCGCCGGATACTGAGCACGGCGTCGCCGGCGTTTTCGATGTCCGGATTGATATCACCGACTCGCAGGGCATTATTGGTACTGTGGGTAACTGGATAGAGGCGCTCGGCGATCACCTCCAGCTCGTGCTGCGCGGTCAGCACGGCGTTGTCCATCCGGATATCGCCCCGGCTGTCCAGGGTCACCCGCGCGAAGCCCGGCAAATCCACCTCCGCCTCACCGCCGCCGAGCAGCCCCCGGGTACCATGCCCGCCGAAAGCCACCGCCCCCTGGCCCAGATCGATCAGGTCCGCGCTCACCGAAAAGCGGCTGCTCTCATGGGTGGAATTCGGTGAGATATGGCCATTCTCGAACTCGAAGAACGGACCGGTGCCTTGCTGGTTGCTGCTGCCGGGGACCGTCGGCAGCTCGGTACGACCGGCCAGCCTGACGTAGGGCGCGGCCAGCGCCACCTGGATATCCCGGGTTTCCGGGGCGGCTCCGATCACGGCGGCGGACAATTCAATCTTGCCCCCCAGGTCGAGGCCGGTGTCGCCCTCGAACAGGATCGCGTCTTGGGCCCACAGCGACAGACTATCAATCCCCCAGGCCTCGATGTCCTCGCTGTCGAACCGGGCCTGGCCGAAACGCAGGGCGGAATCGTCCTTGCCGGCGGTCAGGTCCGAGGGCAGACCGGACTCAATGCCCTCGCCAACCACGATGGTACGCAACTCGGTTTGGCGTTCGTCACCGATGTTCACCGGCAACCCGATGGTTTCCAGCATCACATCCAGGCGGCCACCGGCGGCGCCATCACCGCCGCTTTCGGCACGCAGCTCACCATCGAAGTAGATCCCAGCATTGGAACGCATCGCCAGGCCACCGGCGTCGCCGGATACCGTGGTGGGTCCTTCGAGGCCCAGATCCAGGTCCGCCTGCGCGCCGGACACGTCGATGACCGCGCCATCCCGGACAATGATGAACTGATTGTTGACCGGATAAAGGCCCTCCACCTTTTCCTCAGGCAGGTTGCTGCCCAGGGTCACCTGCCCGCCATTCAGTACCTCTCCATAGCGACGGCCTCTCAGGTCGGTGCCGGTGTGAGCAACCCCGGAGACGTCCAGCAGCGCGTTCTCGCCAATCCAGACGGAACGAGCCGGTGCCGCCGCCTGCAGTTGAGCATCGCTGGACGGATTGAGAATATCGATGCGCCCGGCCCGGGCCCTCAGGGTACCGTCCACGGTGGTCTGGCCACCCCGCAGGACAATGGACTGCTCCGGGTCCACCTGGATAACCGCATCTTTGCCCACGCTAATGGCACCGGGCCGGCCCTGGCCCTCGGAACGCAGGGTGAGGCTGGCCCCGCCCCGGCGGACCACGCGTCCATCCCGCTCCGGAAGGACCTGATAAAGAGGCGGCGTCCATTTCTCCAGAGCTCCCTCGCGCGTCGCCGCACCGCTGGCTCCCATCCGGAAACGGTATACCGGCATGGTCACGTCGATGCTCGCCCCTTCGGAAACGGCCACCCCTTTATGGCCGTTGACGTCATAATGAGAAAAGCCGCGCTGAAAATCCTCGGCGGCCAGTTGCAGCACCGGCTTCACCCGCACATCGCGACTCAGCACGCTGCCCGCGGCCAGGGTTTCACCGGCGGCGAAGACCACATCGTTGGGCAGCGGCATACCCGCCGGCAGCGTTTGCTGGCTGGGCTGCACCGGAATGCCGTTGGGGAAGGCATCGGCGGGCACGATGTAATCGGCAGGCAAGGTGCCGATGGAGGCGCCCACCACATTGGTGATCACCGATCCGGCCGGCACCGTCTGATTGGAACCATAAACCGTCCCGCCGACCAGCACCCGGAAGGTGCCGGTGGCTGACTCGGGTATGGTCCAGTCCGCCGCCAGGGTCAGCGTATTGGTGGGGCTGATGGTGATGGCGCTGTTACCGAGCGCCTCGCCGGGCACGGCGACGGTGCGTTCGTACTGATAGTCGAACGGCAGGGTCTGGCCGGCGGCGATGACCACTTCCTCCAGCAAGGTCAGGTCCACCGGTGCCTTTTCACCGGCGGCGAGCAGCCCTCTGGTTTCGAAGGCATCGCCGCCCACCACCACCGCTTCCCCGGTGCGTAGCGTGAGCGTGCCGCCGCCGTCCACGCCGAAACCAAGCAGATCTCCATCCAGGGTCAGCACACCGCTCCGCGGCGTGCCGCTGTTTTCATTGACGGTGGTGGCGGCGCTCAGGGTGATGTCGCCGCCACGGCCGCCCATCAGTTCGCCGTCGGCGTCCACGGCGCCGCCGGAGGAAACATCGATGCGGCTGCCCAACTCCAGGGTGACATCCTGGCTGGACAGGACCTGGACGCGACCGCCATCGCGGTGCGCCAGGGAAGCCCGGAATGGTTCACGGCGCTGATTGCTCCACAGGCCCCGGGCATCCAGGAAGCCTTCAGCGCCCAGGCGCATCCGGGTTTCGCCGTCCGCGCCTTCCAGGGCGGTACGCACCAGGGAACCGGTGTTGTTGTACGCCTCGATAATATTGGTCAGCGTAATGTCACCGCCACGCGCGGTAACGGTGCCATCCACGTCCACCTGGCCGGAGGCCAGGCGGACGTAGCCGCCCGGGGTGACGGCCAGGTCGTTGTCCACACGGATGGCGCCGGCCGACACCAGGTCCACGCCGCCCAGACCCTGCTGGTTGAGGTGTTCGGCATCCAGCCAGACGGTGTTCAAGCGCTCGCCGAGTTCCGCGTCCCGGTCGAGCTGGTCGGCGATGGCGTCGAAGTCGCCGATGCGCACGTCGGATTCGAAGCCGCCGGCGAGTCCCTGCACGCCGTAGCGGCCGAGCAGCAGGCGGCCGCCGAGGGCGACGCTGTTCTGGGCTTGCTGGTAGCCGTCCAGGCCGGCGTCGCGGGCGCGGTCCTGGCGTTCGCCGTTGTAGACGCTGGCGTCGATATCGCCGTCAAGAACGGCGGTGGGCGCGCTGACGATGAGCTGGCCGGCGTCGCGGCCGGTGACGTAGCCGTTTTCCACCCGTTGTTCGCGGACCACCGCCGGGTTGTAGTAGCCGTCGGTCTGGCCCCAGCGTTCGCTGTGGCGCTGGTAGCCCCGGTAGACCCCGGTGTAGCGCATATAACCGGGGGCGTTGGCGGCGTTGTAGACGCGACCGTCGGCGCCCATCAGCCAGGTCTGGCGCACATAGCCGCCGGCCACGTTGAGGGTGCCGCCGGACAGGTTGACGCTGGAGCCGCTCTGGCTGATCACGGCGTCGCCGTGCAGGCGCACGGTGCCACCGGCGGCGGCCCATTCCCGGGCGGAGTGTTCGCGGGTGTCCAGGTAGCCGCTCACTTCCAGCAGGCCGCCGGCGGTGTACCAGCGGTCTTCTTCATAGCCACCGGTGCCGGCGGGTACCAGGATCAGTTCGCGGCGGTCGATCCAGATGTCCTCGTTCTTGAGGCCGTCGTCGTCCCGGTTGATGGGCGAGTCGCGCAGTTCGTTGCTTTGCACGTTCACCAGGACGTTGTTGGCTTCCATGGCCACGCGTACGCCCACGGCACCAGAGACATCCACTTCGGCACCGGTTTCCAGGCGCACCCGATCCTCGGCGGCCACGGCGATCTGGCCGCCGGTGGCCTGGGTGAGGGAGTCCTTCTCGAAGATCACGTCGCCGCCGGAGACGATCTCCACCCGGGACTGGTCACGACGGTCCGGCAGATCCGCCAGGTTGTCGAAATGGCCGTCGGTCATCTCGTCGCGGAGCAGGTCCTGGTCCGCGGATTCCTCGATAAGCTGCTGGCGGCGGCTGTCCGTGGCGGTGCCGCTGTCCTCGTCGATGAGCACGGCTGTGACGCTGTCCGCGCCCAGGGTGACGCTGCCTTCGGCGTCGCTGGCGGCATTGAGCAGGTGCACCGTGCCGCGGGCGTCCACGCTGGTGGTCGCCACGGCCACCCCTTGCTGGCGCACGTCGTGACCGGTGAGGGTGATGTCACCCTCCGGGGACAGGATCAGGCCTTCGTTGGTGACCTGCCCGGCGTCGCTGCCGATATCCAGGGAGGTGGCCACTTCGTTGCCCCGGGTGGTGGAGGCGGTGTTCTGTTCGGTGCCCTGCCCCTTGCGGATATAGAAGTCGTCACCGGCGGCCAGGGTAGTCTGGCCCCGGTCGGTGACGATCTCACCGCCGTTGTTGACGCTGCGCCCCAGGAACATGGCGTAACCGCCGCCCTGGGTGCTGGTGCCCGGCGCCCGCGTGGTGATGCGCGCGCCCGCCTGGATGTCGATGTCGCCGGCGGCATCGGTGAACACCGGCTGGGTGCCCTCCTCATCGAAGTAGATACCCCGTTCGCGGAATTGTTCGTCGCTGATGTCGGCGGCGGCGGCCACCAGGTTGCGCGCGTTGACCTGGCTGGTGCCGCTGAACACCACGCCGTTGCGGTTGGCGATCATCACCGTGCCTTCGCCCTGAATGCGCCCCTGGATCTGGCTGGGCCGGGCCTGGGGATCATTGACCCGGTTCAAGGCCGCCCAGTTGGACTGCTGCTGGAAGTCCACGGTGGTGTCGCGGCTGACGTTGAAGGTCTCCCAGTTGAGGATCGCCTTGTCGCCGGTCTGCTTCACCGTCACCGTGGTGTGGCCGTCGCTGCTCACCTGGGTGGGCGCGTCCGCGTTGTGCCAGCCGGCGGTGCCTGGATTGGTGTCCACCTTGAGGCCGCCGTCGGCAAGGCCATCGGGAATCCCCGAGGCGGCCTGCCGGGCCGCTTCCCGGGCGGCCTCCTGGGCGGCCCGTTGCGCGGCCAGGGTATTGGCGGTGCGCCGCAGGTTGTCCAGGGAATGCTTGAGCTTCTGCGCCGCGCGTTGTTCCGCCAGGGTCCGCACCCCGCCGCTGTGTCGACCGCCGGCGGTGGCGGCGGCCTGCGCCGAGGCTCGCGCCGCCGCCTTGGCGGCCATCCAGTCGGAGCCCATCACCCGCGGGCCGGCTTCCGCCAGGGTGACGGAGCCCATCGCCAGCACCACGGCCACGGCACGGGCCAGGGGTTTAACGGCGAAGGGGGCGGCGCTGGAACGGTTCGCCGGCGACGTCGACGGGGCGGCATGCTTCAGCTTCATGGATTGACTCTCTCAACGCGGACGGGAAATGCACCGGCGTTGTTTCAATGGTCGCCGGGTTACTTGGCATAGACGTTCCGGGAAGCCGCCGATTGAACCGATTTCATGGAAAATTCATAAAACCGGCGTGGCCGCGCCGTGCCACCCCGCCGGCCCGGGCACTTTTTCTTTCGCCGTGAAATATTTCCGCCACAAAAGACGGCCATAATGCGAAATTGCGCATTCATATCAGTTGTGCTTCCCGATTAATGAAAAGACTTTTGGGCCGTGGCCAGAGCCGCCGATAAACGTTGTTGGGTTGCAGCCCGCCGTGTGGGCCGGCTGATGGCGGTGGGGTTTCTGTGTTTGGGGATGGCGGCGTTCGGCGACACCGGCGAGCAAGACTTCGACCTGCCGGCGCAGCCCTTGTCCCGCGCGCTTGAGCGATTCAGCGAACAAACGGGGGTGTCGATTTTGGTAACCAGTGATCTTACCCGCGACAAACAATCCGGCGCCGTGCGCGGCCACTTCACCGCCATGGCGGCGCTGAGCGGGCTGCTCGCCGGAACCGGTCTGCGGGCCCGGCGCATCGGCGAATCCGCCCTGACCCTGGTGCGCCAGGACAACGGCGGCGAGAACGGCGACGCCCCCCCTGCCCCGGCGCGAGTGGCACCCGCCTATGCCACCGCACTGCGGCGGCACTTCAGCGAACGGCTGTGCGACCGGCTCGGCGACCAGCTTGGCCGCGTGCGGGTGGCGGTGCAGCTGTGGATTTCCCCCCGGGGCCGGGTGGAAAAAGTCCATGTGCTCGATTCCGAGGACGCGCCGCGCTGGGGCGACACCATCCGCGACGGCCTGCTGAGCAGCCAGTTGGCGCCGCCGCCCGCCGGCCAGCCCAACCCGGTGACGGTGCTGATCACGCCCTCCGACGAGGCCGCGCCCTGCGCCGGCCAGCGGGAGGGCTGACCGTGCCGGATACCCTGCATCAGCCGCTGCGGGATCTGTTCCTGCTGCGTTACGACGAACTGCGGCAACGCCTGCGCCAACGTCTGGGCTCGCCGCAACTGGCCGAGGACGCCCTGCACGAAACCTGGCTGCGCATCGAGACCCTGCGCGACGGCACCGTGGTGCGCCACCCGGCGGCCTATGTGTTCCGCATCGCCTTGAACGTGGCCGAGGAACAACGACGCAAACAGGCCCGGGTTATGAATCTGGACGAGGTGGAAGATCTCTACGCCATGGCCGACGAGATGGCCGATCCGGCCAGGGAAGCCCTTGGCGAACAGGAGATCGAGCTGTTCCGGCGCGCTCTGGCGGAACTGCCCCGGCGGCGGCGCGCCATCGTTACCGCCGCGCGGCTGGAGGATACTCCCCACGCGGACATCGCCCGGCGTCATGGCGTGTCCCTGCGGACCGTGGAAAAGGAATTGCGCGCCGGCCTGGAGTATTGTTGTCAGCGTCTGGACCGCGAGTACATTCAGCGGTTCGGCCCGAAACGGAAAGAGTCCCCGTGATCATGCATGATTCCTCCCGCGCCGGCGCCAGGGACCGCGACCGGATCCAGCGTGAAGCCCGGGAATGGCTGATTCTTCTCGAATCCGGTCGCGCCACCGCCGCCGACGGCGATGCCTTCCGGGAATGGTGCGCGCGCAGTGCGGAACACGCCCGCGCCTTCTCCCACTGCCGGCGGGTCTGGAGCGGCATGGGCGAGGCGGCGCGATCGCGGCCCGACAACGTCACGCGCCTGGAAGAGCGGCAACGGCCGGGGCTCAGCCGGCGCGCCTTTCTCGGCGGCGCCGCGGCGGCCTGCGCCGGCTGGGTAGTGATGCGCTCGCCCCTGGACCTGTGGCCCGGCGCCGAGGTGCTCACCGCCGATCTGTGGACCGCCACCGGCGAGCAACGCGAGGTGGTGCTGCCGGACACCGCCACCGTGCAACTCAACACCCGCACCCGGGTGGATCTGCAGCGCCGGGACGGCGCCGTCACCGGCCTGGTGCTGCGCGGCGGCGAAACCGAGGTGACCACGCTGCCGTACACGCCGGCCCGCTTCACGGTAAGCGCCGGCAACGGCCACGTTGAAGCCCGCGGCGCGCGCTTCAATGTGCGCTACACCGACGACCGGGTGCGGGTAACCTGCCTGATGGGGGAAATCACCGTGGCCCATGGCCGCGACCGCTCGCGGCTGCGGCCGGCCCAGCAGGTGGTCTATAACGAAACCCGTCTGACCGGGGTCACGGCGGTGGACCCGCAAAGGGTGAGCGCCTGGCGCCAGCGCATTCTGGTGTTCGATGGCACGCCGCTGGCGTCGGTGGTGGAGGAAGTGAATCGCTATCGTCCGGGCCGCATCCTGCTGCTGGACGAGGCCCTGGGCCGCACTCCGGTGCAGGCCTATCTGTCCCTGGACCGGCTGGAGGACTTCGCGGCGCTGGTCCGCGAAGTCCGGGGCGCCACCGTGCGCGACCTGCCCGGCGGCGTGTTGATCATCAGCTAGCGGCGGGCTCTCCGGCCTCGGCTTCCTGTTCCGGGGCCCGGTAATTGCGCAGATACAGCAGCAGTTCGCGCATCAACCGGTCCCACAGCTCCACGCTGGTGCGCAGGTGCCCCCGGCTGACGCCGCCGGCCACCAGCACGTCCATCTCCAGCACCAGGAAATCGCCCTGCTGACTGAGACGGCCGAACCGTTTGCTGCGGTTCCAGGTGGCCACCATGCCCTCCGGGAGTACACCATCGATGCGCAGCGCGCAGCTGAGGGTAACGTCCAGCAGGCGCTCGCCGTCCTCCACATGGGGGTTCCCGGGGCGCACCGCGAAACCCACGCCCTGGCTGGCGCTGAGCAGCTGGCGCAGGCCGTTCTGTTCGCTTTCGTTGGTGCGGTAGCCGGCTTCCTGAAGCAACTCTGCCAGGTCGCCGAGGGTCACGCTGTCGATCATCGGGGTTGCATCACTCATTGGAATCTCGCTCCTCGGATTGGGTCGGGGTCGTCTGATCCTCCGGCGCCGTCACCTCTACCTGGTTGTTGTAGAGGCGGTCGCCAAAGTCCTGGGCCCGGTTTTCGAACTCCACCCGCGCCGACGCCGCCAGCGGCTGGCGCATGCGGAACAGGCTGCCGGCGCCCAGGCTTTCGTAAGCGTCCAGGATTTCCCGGCCGGCCTTGAACAGGGCGTCGTTGCGCGCCACGCAGGTTTCCAGGGCGTCCGCCTGGGCCTGGGCGCGTTGGGCCAGTTGCCGCCGTTGCGCCTCCTTGTCGCGGGCCATTTCCAGCAGTTCGTCGTAGGCGGCGCGCACCTTCTGGTTCTGCTGGCGGCTTTCGGCGAGACGGCCACGGCTGGCCCGTTGCTGGCTCTCCAGCCGGCCCTGGCTGGCCTCGAGGCGCCCGCGCAGGGCCGCCACTTGATCCAGCGCCGCCTGACGTTCCGCTTCCGCCTGGCTGACCCGGTTCTCAAGTCGCGCCTGGTTGGAACGCAGCGTCTGCAGCTCCTGGCGGGTGTTGCGCAGTTCCGCGCGCAGCCGCTGTTCCAGGCTCTGGTCGGTCTGCGCGATGGCCGGCACGCTGAGCGCCAACAACAGGCCGGCCAGCATCAGGGCGCCGCCACGGCGTGGCGCTTTCAACGCTTTCGACGGCTCTTGTGTTTTGTTCATGACATTCCTCCCGCGCGCTCTCAGAAGCGCGCGTTGAGTTCCAGTTGCAGGACATCGATGGCCAGCGGTTGCCCGTACACCTCTTCCGCGCTCAGCCAGCGGCCACGGGCGGACAGGTCCGGGGTGAACGCATAGCTGCCGCCCAGGAAGTAGCCCTTGGCGTTGGTACCACCGAGATGGAAGGAAGAGTCATTGAAGGCGTCCGGCAGGGCGTCCGGCTCGATGTACTTATAGCCGAAGAACACCTGCCAGTTGCCGGCCCGGGCCAGGTCCAGATCATCACCAAAGGCGGCGTGCACCATCCAGGCATCGGCGCCGCTTTCCAGTTCGCCGTTGGTGTCGAAGTTGTTGAGAATCAGGCCGTCCGAGCGCTCGAACATCTCGTCCTCGTCGTAGGCCAGGTTGTGGATGTAGTTACCCGCCAGACTCAGCTCATAGTCGTTGAACAGGGGCGTGCGCCAGCGCAGGTTGATGTCGAGGAGCTGGAACTCCGACGCCAGGCCCACCAGTTGCGGCATGGCGGTGTCCGCCTCGTTGCCGGGTTCGAGAACGATGTCGCGCAGCAGGAAAACGCTGTTGCCCTTCTGCATGAAGGCCGGCGCCGACCAGTCCGAGCGACAGCTTTGGTAGCCGGCGTAGAGGGGGCACGGGGACGAACGCTGGCCCTCGATATTGTTGAAATCGTAGTAGGCCAGGGCGGCCAGGAACCGCTGGTCCTCCTGGAAGCGCCAGTCGATGCCAAGCTGGGCACCGAGCAGCCATTTGTCCTCGCTGGCTTTCTTGTTCTGTTCGTCGGACGGGAAGTCATCGGAGATGTAGCCCAGCGGGAAGGCCCCCAGGGTGCCGAAGAAGGCGCCGTGCTCCCCCACGGACACACCGTTCCAGCCCGCCGAGACGCCGTCGAAGCCCAGTTCCCCGGAGTAAAGAATGTCCGTGGACACGAAGGGGCTCTTGGCGCGGCCGGCGGTGAAGGTCCAGATCCCCGGGTGCCAGCTGATCCAGGCCCGGTCCAGCCAGATGTCCTTCTTGCTCAGGCCGCCGCCCAGGGTCTGGGTGGTGGACACCGGACTGTCGCTACTGCCGGTGGCCAGGCGCAGGCCGGTGCGCCAGTGCTTGCCCAGGTCCGCTTCCAGGCCGAAGCGCGCACGGACGCGCAGCAGGTTCTCCCGGTCCTGACGGGTATTCAACAAGGGTGGAAAGACGTTCGGGACGGAAATGTCGTACTCGGTGTCGTTCCATTCCTGATAATCGGCCACCAGGTCGCTGTTGTCGTTGGCGCGGAAGCGGGACTCGTTGCGCACCCGCACGTCACCAAACCATTCCACCCGGGACACCCATTCCGGGAAAGTGTTGGGCGCCGCCCAGTTCTCCTCCTTGGCCTGGGTGATCACCTCTTCCTTGACCTCGGCGCGGATCCCGTCGCGCACGGTTTCCGGAATATAGGGCACGCGCACGTCCCCTTCACGCACGTCCGGCTCCCGGGCTTCCTGTTCGGCCCGGGCTTCCCGGCGCGCCTGTTCCATCAAGGCCCCGGCCTGCTCCTCGGTGATCACGCCCTGTTCCACCAGCAGGCGGATCAGATGCACGGTGGTGTTGCCGGACACGGCCGGCGACGCTTGCGCCTGGTCGCCGGTCTGCGCCTGGGCGGGTCCGGCCAGGGCGACCGCGACCGCCAGGGCCAGCGCCCAGCGGTTGAATTGCCTGTTCATGCTTAAGGGCTCCTGAAAAAGATCGTGTTTGGGGCTGCCGTGTTGCTGGCCGCGAGGTCGTCGTTCATCCCGGCCGCCGTCCCTGCAGTGACATGCGCACCGGCAAGGTCAGTGACCGCGGCGGTTTCTGATCCAGCGCGTCCATGTCGCGCAGGGCGTTCACAATCCGCCGGTCCACGTCCTGGTCGCCGCTGGAGGACAGCATCTCCACCCGCGTGACCCGGCCGTCCGGGTCCAGCCAGAGATTCACCTCCACCCGATAGCTGAGGTGGCGAATGTCCCGGTTTTCGCGCAGCTTCCGCTGGAAGGCGTAGGACAGGTACTGGCCGTAGGTGGCGTTGCCCGCCGCACCGGCGCCGGAGCCGCCCATGCCACCGCCGCTGCCGGCGCCGATGCTGAAGGCGTCGTTGCCGGCCTGGGCCTCCCCGTCGATCTGCATCGCCTCGGACAGGTCCTGGGACGGCGAAGGCGGCTCTTCCGGGGTGGGTTCCTCCACCGGCGTGGGCTCCTCGGGCACTGGCTCCGGTTCCACCTTCTCCTCCGGTTCGGGCTCCGGTTCCGGCTCCGGCTGTTCCTCCGGCGGCGGCGGTGGCGGCAATGGCACGATCATGTCCTGCTTGGGCACCTGACGGCGCACTCCGGCGGTCTGATTGGCCCAGTACCAGATCAACGCGCCTACCAGGGCCACCGCCAGCACCACGCCCAGGGTGATGGCCACGGCGGTGACGCGGCGGTTGCGCGCGGCGTCCCGGCGGCTCGATTTCGGTGCTTGCTGTGGCATCTCGTTCCGGTCCGTCCGATCAGTTCTTGGGTTTGCCGGTAACCAGGCCGACCTGGGCCAGCTCCAGGCGGCGCAGGACGTCGAGCACCTCCACCACCTTCTGGTACTGCACCGCCGCGTCGCCGCGTACCACCACCGGGAAATCCGGATTGGTGGCCTTTTCCGTGCGCAGCCGGTCTTCCAGCTCGTCCAGCGTCACCGGGTAGGCGTCCAGGAAAATCTGGCCATCGTTGTTCACCGACACCGCCTTGGTCTTGGGCTCGGACAGGGACACCGAGGCACTGGCCTTGGGCAGGTCCACCTGAATGCCGGCCACCTGGGCGGTGGCGGTGAGGATGAACATCACCAGCACCACCATCAGCACATCCACCAACGGCGTGATGTTGATGCCATCCACCGGGCCGTCCTGTTCGTCGTCGTCCATGGAAGCCTTAACGGAAGCCATGCGGTTCTCCTTATTCCTTATGCCAGGGCGTCCCGGCGGCCGACCGGCAGGTCGTCCGCCACGGAGGGGGAGTGAGGGGAGCCGGCGCCACGCAGTTCCGCCAGCCGGGTCACGAACTCGTCCAGGAACACGCGCATGTCGGAGCTGATTTCCCGATTGCGGCCGTTCAGGCGGTTGTAGGCAAACAGCGCCGGGATGGCGACGAACAGACCCGCCGCCGTGGCCAGCAGGGCCGCGGCCATGCCCGGGGCCACCGCGTTGATGTTCACGTTGCCGGCCATGGCGGTACCCAGGAACACCACCATGATGCCCAGCACGGTACCCAGCAGGCCGATGTAGGGGCCGCCGGCGATGGCGTTGGAGAGCACGCCCAGGCGGTGGCCCAGGGCGCGGTTTTCATTGGTACGCACCGCGTCCATGGAGGCGCGGATGGCTTCCAGGGTTTCCGAGGAAATGCGGCCGGTGTCGGCGCCCTGCTCGCGGCGCACGCGCAGCTCGCGCACCGCCACCTGATAGAGCCGCCACAGGGACGAGTGCGCCAGACGCTCGCCCAGATCCCGGTCATCAGCCAGAATTTCCAGGCGGGTGCCAACACCGGCGAAGGCGTCGCGGAACTCGGCGTTGGCCTCGTCGGTACGACGGGCCTGGCGGAATTTCTGGAACATGACCACCCAGGTCTGCACCATCATCAGCGCCAGCACACCGATGATCACCCAGGCATCCACCGGCACCGAGGAGAGCAGGAACCCCAGGGCGCCGAAGCCAAACCCGGATTGCTCTTCGTCCACGCCGAACACCAGCAGCCGCGACTCCGGTCCCTGGGACAGGGCGCTGGCGCGCAGCAGGGCGGGGGACCGCTCCACCCGCGACAAGCGCACCTCGTCCATGGCGCCGGTGAAGCCGGCGGCGGGCGCCGGGACGGCCGGGGTTTCACCTCCCCCCGCCTCCGCCAAGGCGGCGTCGGTCGCACCTTCGCCGTTGCCTTCCCCGGTATTTTCCCCGGTACTGTCATTAGCGCCTTCAGCGCCACCTGCCACGCCCGTCCGGTAACCAGGCACGTCACCGCCCAGGGCGGCGACGCCGTTGAAGGCCGGCAGCGCCACCGCCATCTGGCCCGCCTGACGGCCATTGAGATACAGCGTTACACCCTGGGCGCCAGTGGTCACCGCCAGGTGCTGCCATTGGTCGGCGGCCAGCGGCTGGCCCCGCTCGCTGCGCTGGCCATTCACTTCCACGAAGGGCACGCCGTTGGCGATGCCGATCAGCAGGGCATTGCCGCCCTGGCGGCGGGCGTAGAGAAGCTGCTCGCCGGCGGCCTGGGGCGCCTTGATCCAGGCGCTGAAGCTGAAGGCGCCGCCGGCGGCCACCGCCAGGGACGGAGAAGCCGGCAGCATCAGCGGCTCACCGCTGAATTGCGCGGCCTGGGCGATCACGCCGGTGGTGGTGCCGGACACCGGGTTGGTGGAATCGTTGTTGTAGGCGGTGGCGTCATCGGCGCTGCCGCCCGGCGCGCCGTCGAAGTGATAAACGCCGGCGTAGTCGGCGTCGAATACCTGATTGCTGTCCGGCAGGGGCGCCTGCGGATTGCCGTAATACATCCAGATGTCCTGGCGGGCTCCGCCCTGGATCTCCGGCACGTCCACCCAGATGTAAGCCACCCCGAGCAGGGCATCGAAACTCTCGATGCGATGGTTGAGCACCGTTTCATCGTCACCGAGCACGAAGCGCAGGTCAGCGCCGTTTTCCTTGACGCCGTCGAAGCTGAAGTTGCCCGTGTGCAGGCGGACCAGCACCGGCATCCGCCCCACCCGCTCGGTGATAGCGGCGCCTTCCTGGGTGGTATCCACGGTGATCTGCTTGCGGTAGCTCCAGTCTTCCTGCCACCAGGCCTGGGCCAGAGCCGGCGCCAGCGCCCCCAGGCAGGAGAGAATGAGTATGAGTAGACGTTGTCGCATGGTCAGGCACTCCGAAAAAAAGCAATTGGGTCCGTTGTCGTTAAGGTCTTCATGGCACGGCGTTCAAAAGCGCGCGGTAACGCTGAAATGCACCCTGGGGTCGTACTTCTCGGTGTCGCCGGTTTCCGCCAGCGGGTAGCCCAGATCCACGGAGCCGCTGACGTAATCCCACAGCTCGGCGCGGGCGCCGATGCCAACACTGGCCAGATCGAAGCGGGCCTCCTGTTCCGGCAGCGGATCACGCAACTGCAACTGGGCCCCTTCCCCGAACACATGGAAGCGCAGCAGGCGCCAGGGGTTGCCGAACCAGCCGTCCAGGGAAGGGGTACGCAACTCCAGGCTGGCCAGGTAGCCGTCATCGGCGGCCTGCTCGGCGGCCAGATAACCGCGCACCGAGCCGGCGCCGCCCACGGCGAATTGCTCGTTGGAGATCAGCGGCCCGGAGGCCGCCTGGCCCCGCACCTTGCCCGCCAGCACCCAGTTCTTGAGCTGCCACTCCAGGTTGGCGTCCGCCTTGAGCACGGCGAAGTCCGGGCTCGCCTTGTAGCGCTTGTAATCGAATTCCCGCCAGCCACTGCCACCGGAGGGAATCTCGTCGGAGGCGGTCACCAGACTGAGGTTCAGAAAACCCTGGTAGTCGTCGGTGAAGAAGTAACCGTCGTAGGAGAAGGTGAAGGGCGCGTATTCCAACGGCACCTGGTCCTCGTCACCGCCGAAGCGCAGCGCCTCCTCGAAATCCTTGAAATCGATGCCGGCGGTGAAGGAGTGCCCCCAGGTTCCGTCGAAAGGCAGGCTGTACACCGCCGCGACGCCATAGGAGTGGCCCCGGCCCAGCACATTGGTGCCGCCCACCGTGGCCACGTCGCTGTCCGAGGTATAGCCGCTTAGCCGGGTGGACCAACGCTCGCCCAACGGCGCTTCGTAGCTGAAGGACCAGACCTCGGCGTTGTCGGTATTTTCCGGCGCGGTGAAAAAGGTCAGGGAAGCACTGTGGCCACGTTGCCAAAGGTTGGAATGGGACAGGGTGGCGACCGTGCGCAGCTTCTCGGTGTCGGCGCTGTAATCGTTATTCAGGGTCAGGCTGGCGTTCCAGGGCCGCTGATCCTCCACCGACAGGTCCACGTCCATGGTACCGGGTACTCGTCCTTCCTTGACCAGCGGCATGACCTGACGCTTGCCGGAGCGGTTAACCTTGGTGAGCTGTTCCTGGACCAGCTCGAAATCCGGCACCACGCCCCGGCTAAGCGCCGGCACTTCCTGGCGGATCGCCAGCGGTGAATGGTACTTGGCGCCCACCACCCGCACCCGTCCCACGGTGACCTCGGAAACCAGCAGATAGACCACCCCGCCGGACACCTTCTGCTCCGGGAGCTCCACGTACACCGATTGATAGCCCCGCTCCTGGTAGGCTTTCTGCAGGGCGGCGCGGGCGCTCTGAATGTCGCTCAGTGTCCGGTCCGGCCCGAGATACGGATACACCGCTTTTTCGATGGCGCGGTTATCCAGCACGGTGTTGCCGCGAACGATGTACTCCCGAATGGTAACGGTGGTGGTGGCCGCCTCCTGGGCGGCCAGCGGCGGGCTCAGCAACAGCAGAATAAAAAGCCACGCGCCCCCCTTGGTAATAAAACATGACGTTCTTCCGTGCGCATCAAACATGGGCAAAGGACTCGGCACTAAAAAAAGAGGCAGTGATTCAGTTAACAGTTTTAAGACGTGGCCCGCCCACCATGACCGAACTTTTGTCACCAAAAATTCATAACGCCGGTTAGAGGATTCCAACGGCGGACGCGAAAAAAGCCGCCGCCCTGCGAAGGGCGGCGGTCACCTGATTGCCGACCGTGTTCCGTCTTTGTTATGAATGGAATGCTCCGATCAACACAGAACAAGACTGTTTCAACGTGGCGAAACCGCATTCATTTCATAAAAAATTCATCCGGCTTGCGCGGCCCGACATTGTGGCGTCACCGGGATGGCGGCAAGGTAGGCCGGACCCGGAACAGGAAGGAATGAACCAGGATGGCGGCACGCCACGAACCCATGGGTCCGCGGTGCCTGGCGACGGCACTGGCGGGCATCGCCCTGCTGGCCACGCCGGCCGGGGCCGCCCCGAATGATGGCGTCGGAAACGACGACGCCCCGCCCTGCATCACCGTGGAGGTAAACGGCCAACGCGCCCTGCCCTATGAGTGCCTGCAGGAAAAAATGGCGCCGAGCCAGGCCGGCGAGCAGGTCAGGAACCGGCCACGGCTGAACGCCGAATCCGTAATTAACCAGTCACCCAACCGCAGCGGACAATTCAGCCGTTCCACCCTGCGTAACCGCATGGGCAACACCTTCGGACAGGGTGTCCGGCCGCAACGCCCAGCCCGGCGCGAAGCCCCTCCGCCCCTCCCGCGCTAACCCCCGACCAATCGATACCCCTGAAACCTCCTGGTGCGCCCCGCTCCCTATCCGTGCACCGCACCACCCACCACGCCAACCCCGCCGAACAAAAATCATCCTTTAAAATCAACATCTTGTAATCATTTTTTAGCCTAATTAATTTTGGCATAAATGCTGCTTAGACATGTATAACCACGGACAGAACCGAACCGGCACGTCCCGCCCTCCGGTTCCGCCCGTCCCCAGGAACAGCGACGACGGGAGGCTTTATGCAGCTCAGCCATTTCAAAACCCTGTGGGGGCATCCGGGCGACGCCGCCGACGCGGCGCGGCTGGCGGTGGACGCCGGCTTCCAGGGCCTGGAGGCACCATTACCGACGGACGACGGGGATCGCGACGCCCTGGGCCGCGCCCTGGCCGCGTACGGCCTGCGCTGGATTCAGGAAATCTGCACCGCCGGCAGCTATGTGCCGCGCCGCCAGGCCACGGTGGAGGAGCACCTGGCGGACTTCGAGGCGCAGTTGGCCACCGGTCGTGAACTGGGCGCCGAGTTCGCCAACGTGATGGGCGGCTGCGACGCCTGGTCCATCGACGACAGCGTGCGCTTCTTCTCCGAGGCCCAGGACATCGCCACCGGTCTGGGTGTCACCGCCAGCTTCGAAACCCATCGCGGGCGCAGCTTTTTCTGCCCCTGGAACACGGTGGCGATTCTGGAGCGCGTGCCGGAGCTGGCGGTGACCTGCGACTTCAGCCACTGGGCGGTGGTGTGCGAGCGCCTGCCGGACACCGAGTGGGACAGCATCGAGCGGGTCGCCGAGCAGGCGCTGCATGTGCACAGCCGGGTGGGCTACGACCAAGGGCCCCAGGTGCCCCACCCCGGCGCGCCGGAGTTCGCCGGTGCCCTGGCCGCCCACCAGCGCTGCTGGGAAGCGGTGTGGTCGTCCCAGCGCCGGCGCGGCCTGGCGGAGACCACCATGACCCCGGAGTTCGGCCCCGATGGCTACCTGCACACCCTGCCGTTCACCGGCGCGCCGATCGCCGACCTGTGGGACCTGAACCGCTGGATCGCCGACTGCGAGCGCCGGCATTTCCAGCAATGGTCCGTGCCCCACGACCTGAAACGCCAGGCGGTTTGAGGAGGTTCCCATGGCAATGATCAAGCCCATGCCAATGATCGAGAAAGTACGCGCCAGCCTGCGCCACCCCGACGGCCTGGCGCCGAACGCGGCGGCGCTGGCCTACATCCTGCTCACCTATGTGGGCGGCTGGCTGCTGATGGCCCGGCCCGGTTGGCTGCTGCCCGCCCTGGGCGTATTGGCCTGCGCCCACGGCATGGTGGTGGCCGCCTATCTGATTCACGACTGCGCCCACAACGCCCTGTTCAAGAACACCGCTTACAACACCCGCCTGGGCAAGGCGCTGAACTGGATCGCCGGCGGCTGCTACGGCACCTACGAGGATCTGCGCTACAAGCATCTGCGCCACCACGTGGACAACGCCGACACCATCGCCTTCGATTACCGCGCCTGGCTGAAAGCCCACCCGCGCACCGAGAAGCTGGTGTTCGCCCTGGAATGGGCCTATGTGCCGGCGGTGGATTATCTGATGCACGCGGTGCTGATGGTGGCGCCCTTTATCGGCTACGGCGACCCGGCGCAGCGCAAGCGCACCGCCGCCGTGCTGCTGGTGCGTCTGAGCCTGCTCGCCGCCCTGGCGGTGTGGAGCCTGAAAGCGGTGCTGCTGTACTTCGTGGCCTATGCGTTGCTGCTTACGGTGTTGCGTTTTTTCGATGCCTTCCAGCACAACTACGACATCATCGCCACGCTCAACGACAAGGAAGCGCCGCTGCCGCACAAGGGCGACCGGGAGTACGAGGAGAGCAACACCTACACCAACCCGATCTCACGGCGCTGGCCGGCACTCAACCTGCTGGTGCTGAATTTCTGCTACCACAACGCGCACCACACCAAGCCCACCCTGCCCTGGTACAAGCTGCCGGCGGCGCACCGTGAACTGTACGGCGATGACTTCGCCCGGACCCTGCCGTTCAAGGACCAGCTGCGCAGCTATCACCGCCATCGTCTGGATGGCATCCACGCGGAGACCTACGGCCAGGTGGAAGCCACCCGGGCGATTCGCGAAGGCAGCGCCGTGCCGGTGTACGGCCTGAGTTTCCTGACCGCGTTCTGAGGAGGCCGGCGATGACCGCGTCACTACGGAATTCCATCACCACCGGCGACACGCCGGCCCGACCCACGGCACCGGCCCTGAAACGCCGCTGGCTGGATTTCGGTCAGCACCTGGACTGGCGCCGCCGCGTGTTGCTCGGGCTTACCGGCTGGCTGCTGTTCGTGTTCGGCTGGTATTTGGCCGCCCACGCCGGGCTGGCCTCCGAGCGACTGTTTCCCGGCCCGGTGGCGGTGGCGCGTGCCCTGATCGATCTGTTCATGGAGCAGGGCTTTCTCGGCGACGTGTTGTCCAGCATTCGCCGTATCCTGATCAGCTTCTCCCTGGCGGTAGCCATCGCCCTGCCCCTGGGTTTGCTAATGGGCGCCTTCGCGCGCATCGACGGCCTGCTCAATCCGCTACTGGGCGCCTTCCGTTACCTGCCGGCGCCGGCATTCATTCCACTGCTGCTGATGTGGCTGGGCACCGGCGACAGCCAGAAGATCGCCCTGCTGCTGATCGGCGTGGTGTTCTTTCTGGCGATCATGCTCGCCGACGTTACCCGCCAGGTGCCGGCGGCCTTCATCGAAACCGCCAAGACCCTGGGCGGTGGCCGCCGGGTAGTGCTGTGGACCGTGGTGTTCCGCCATTCCCTGCCCGGCTACCTGGATACCTGCCGGCAAATGCTGGCGGTGAGCTGGACCTATCTGGTGATCGCCGAAATCGTCGCCGCCACCGACGGCATCGGCGCCATGATGATGCGCGCCAAACGCTTCGTGCACGTGGACGACATCATGGCCGGCATCGTCACCATCGGTTTGCTGGGGCTGGCCTTCGACGCCCTGTTCCGTCTCGTTTATCGCTGGCGCTTCCCGTACCTGCGCGGGGAGCACCAGCGCTGATCCGTTTTCCCTTGCCAAGAGGCTTTTCATCATGCGACTGATCAAGCTGCTTTTACTGACCACCTCGCTGTGCCTGATTTCCCTGGGCGCCGGCGCCGCCGAGCCGGTGCGCCTGTCCCTGTTTTCCTGGCCCGGTTACGGTTTCTGGTTCATCGCCCAGGAGAAAAATCTGGTGCCGGACCTGGATCTGGAAATCAGCGTCATCGAGGACCCCTACGAAAGCTTTTCCCTGATGACCTCCGGCGGCCTGGACGTCACCTCCAGCACCGCCGAGTACGGCCCCATCGCCGCCGACAAGGACGTGCCCATCAAGATGGTCACCTACACCAATCCCTCCTACGGCACCGACAAAATCGTGCTGGCCCCGGGGATAAACAGCGCCGAGGACCTGAAGGGCAAATCCGTGGCGGTGCTGGTGGGCGGCCTGACGCAGATTTTCATGGGCATCTGGCTGGAACAGAACGGTGTCAATTTCAATGACGTGGAGTACACCAACCTGATCATGGATGACGCCGTTGGCGCCCTGGTGGGCGGCAACGTGGCCGCCGCCGAATTCTGGGAACCGTTCGGCTCCCACGCCCTGGAAGCCCAGCCCGACGCCACCGTGGCCGCCACCTCCTCGGAAGGGGACTGGATTGAAACCGCCCTGCTCGGCGACGCCATGTACATGAGCGATACCTTTCTGAAGGAACGCCCGGAGGCGGCCACCAAGACCCTGGACGCCTACTTCAAGGCGGTGGCCTGGTGGAAGGAGCATCCCGCCGAGGGCAACAAGATCATCGCCAAACACCTGGGCTTCCCCCTGACCGACGTGGAAAAAGTGCTCGGCAAGGATGGCAAGATTTACAAGGGCGGCATCTGGGTGTTCGACGCCGCACAGGCCGCTCGCTTCATGGGCGTGGCCCCGGGTGATCTGCCGCTTGGCCTGAGCAACGGCCAGATCAGCCAGCATTGGGAAACCACCACCGACTGGTGGCTCAAGTTCGGCCTGGTGGACGAGCGCCACCCCATGGAAGCCGGTGTGAATCTGGCGCCGCTGAAAGCCATTAGCGGCGATTAAAAGCCTTTACCAACCACTGAAGCCATGCTGACGGGAGCACCGCCATGAACACCGGTTCCGGTTTGATCCTCAAGGATGTCGGCAAGACCTTCCGCGCCGGCGGTCGTGATCCACGGGTGGCGCTGGAGGCGGTGTCCCTACGCCTGCCACCGGGCCAGGTGGGCGTGCTACTGGGCCCGTCCGGCTGCGGCAAATCCACCCTGCTGCGCATGGTGGCGGGGCTGGAGGAACCCACCTCCGGCACCCTGTCGCTCAACGACCGGCCGGTGACCGGGCCGGGCCGCGATCGCGGCATGGTGTTCCAGAGCTACACCTCATTTCCATGGCTGACGGTGCGCCAGAACGTGGCCTACGGGCTGAAGATCACCGGCGACAGTTCCAGCCTGCGCGAAGGGGCGGTGGAACATTTCATCCAGGCGGTGCGCCTGGAGGACGTGGCCGACGCCTACCCCCATGAATTGTCCGGCGGCATGCGCCAGCGGGTGGCCATTGCCCGCACCCTGGCCAACCATCCGGAACTGCTGCTCATGGACGAGCCGTTCGGTGCCCTGGACCCGGAGACCCGCTGGCAAATGCAGGAGCTGCTGCTGGGCATCGTGCGCAAGGAGCGCACCACGGTGCTGCTGGTCTCCCACGACATCGAGGAAGCGCTCTACCTGGGCGACGTGGTGTTCTTCCTGTCCAGCCATCCGGGCCGGTTGCGGGAAGTGATCCGTCCGGATTTCAAGAAGGAGGTGCCCGCCGGAGACCGCGAGGCCTTGCTCGACCATCCGGAATACCGGCGGCTGGACATGCACATCCGGCGGCTGATGAGCGAGGAAGGCACTACCCGGGCGAGCCCAGTGGCGGAAGCGGCGGATCGCGGCTAAAGCCGCTCCTACGGTGTAAAGAATGGGGTAGGAGCGGCCGGGCGGCGATCCGCTTTAGCCGCGATATCTTTAAAGCTTCAACAACTCAATCAAGCGTCCGGTGAAGAACGGAATCTCTTCTTCCAGACTGAACAAACGCGGCGAGAACAACCAGGTCTGCGTCACCCCCATCAGATGGGTGTAGCACAGCAGGCCCAGTTCCTGGGCAGCGTGATGACGCGGGATGTCCCCATCCCGCTGAGCCCGTTCCACCTGGGCGGCAAGCGCGGCCACCAGATCCCGGGTCAGCTTGCGCTCGCGGCGCAGGGTGTGATCCAGGTTGTTGGTAAGCTCGGTTTTGTTGAGGAAGATTTCGAAGGATTGGCGGTAACGGGTGTCCTCCACCAGCAGCCGCAGCCAGCGGTCGGCGAAGGCACCCAGCACCTCCAGCGGCGGACCATCGGCGTGGTGGGTTTCCTTGGTGAGCGCCAGCAAAGGGCCCTGGGACAGCAGCAATACCGCCTCGAACAACTCATCCTTGTTCTTGAAATGCCAGTAGATCGGCCCCCGGCTGAAGCCCGCCTGGGTGGCGATGTTGGCCAGAGTGGTGTTGGTGTAGCCGTTGCGGCTGAACAGCACCAAAGCGGCATCGAGAATCTTGAGCCGGGTTTGTTCGGCTTCTTCCTTGGTACGTCTCATTCGGGCAATCGCGCTCCGTACGGGCGGTGGGGGTCCGACAGGAAAGGGTAAAGCGCCTGGCGGTCACCGCCAAGCGCTCGCCGGGAGCTGCCGTGGTTCAGAACATTTTCAAATAACGGCGTACTTCCCAATCGGAGACCTGGTTGTGGTACTGCTCCCATTCATCCCGCTTGAAATCCACGAAGGTGTCGAACATCAAATCACCGAACACTTCCCGAGCCAGCGGGTCCGCCTCGAAGGCGTCCACCGCTTCGCCCAGGGTGCGCGGCAGCATCTCGATGCCCATCCCGCGAATCTCCGCGCGGCTGTAGTCGTTCATGTTCTCCCGGTGCGGCGCGCCGGGTTCCAGCTTCTCGCGAATACCTTCCAGGCCGGCGGCGAGCATCAGGGCCGCGCCCAGATAGGGGTTGCCGCCAATATCCGCGGCCCGGCATTCCACGCGGCCACCCTGGGAGGGAATGCGCAGCATGTTGGTGCGGTTGTTGTTGCCGTAGCAGCAATACACCGGCGCCCAGGTGGAGCCGGACATGGCGCCGCGCTGTACCAGCCGCTTGTAGCTGTTCACCGTGGGCGCGATCACCGCGCAGATGGCGCGGGCGTGTTTCAGCACCCCGGCGATAAAGTGATAGGCCAGCGGCGAGACGCCACAGCCATGGGGATCATCATCGCCGGCCTCGAACAGATTGCGACCGGTTTCCAGATCCGCCAGCGACATATTGAAGTGCGCGCCGCTGCCGGTGCGGTCGGCGAACGGTTTGGGCATGAAGCTGGCGAAGGCGCCGTGCTTGCGGGCGATCTCGTTGGCCATCATGCGGAAGTACACCAGCCGGTCCGCCATGTTCAGGGCATCGGTGTACATGAAATCGGTTTCAAACTGGCCGTTGGCGTCCTCATGGTCAAAGGAATACACGTCCCAGCCTTGGGCGTTCATGGCTTCCACGATTTCGCCGACGATCGGCAGGTTGTCCATCAGCGGGCGCGGGTCATAGCAGGGTTTTTCCAGATCGTCCCGGTCGCTGACCGGCGCGAAACCGCCATCATCACTGTCGCGAAACAGGAAGAATTCGGTTTCGATGCCAAGATTGAAGCCCAGCCCCAGTTCCGCCGCCGCTTCGAGCTGGCGCTTGAGAATGCCGCGCGAGCAGGCCTGGAACGGCTGGCCATTAAGATGCAGGTCGCTGGCGAACCACACCAGCTCCGGATTCCAGGCGCAGGGCGTGGCGGTGGCCGGGTCCGGCATGGCCGCCACTTCATCGTCGTTGATGTCCTGGGGCACGCCGTCCAGGGCCGCGCCGGTGTACAGTTCCGAGCCACTCAGCATGCGGTCCAGATGGGCCAGCGGCACGAACTTGCCCTTCACCACGCCGTGGATATCCACATAGCTGGCCATGGCGTACTTGGCGCCCTTGTCGAGCAGATCCCGGGCCAGATCGTCGGCACTCGGGACGGCGGCCACGGAAGGGCCGTTGGCTTTGGCGTTCATTATGTCTCTCCAGACGTTACCGCACGGAAAATAGGTACAGGCTTTGCATTCAATATACATGCCAGCTTGTATATATAATCCGGAGACCCACCCGTGACAGTGATCGAACGGCACATCCAACTCGGCGACTGGCCCCTGAAGAGCGGCGGCATGCTGCGCGACGCCCGCCTCACCGCCCTGCAGGCCGGCACCCTCAACGCGCGGCGCGACAATCTGGTGCTGATTCCCTGCTACTACGGGGGCACCGCCCGGGGCAGCCTGCCCCTTCTTGGTGCGGGCAGCCCCCTGGCCAGCGGCGATTACTGCGTGCTGTTGTTCGACCTGTTCGGCAATGGCGTCGCTTCCTCTCCCAGCAACGCCCATCCTTCCCAGCGCGGCCATCGCTTCCCGTTCGTGGCCCTGGAGGATAACGTGGCCGCCCAGGCCGCCGCCCTGGAGGCCTGGTTCGGCCCGGTGGAGATCGCCCTGGCCAGCGGCTGGTCCATGGGCGGCATGCAGTCCTATCAATGGGCGATTCGCTATCCGGAGCGGGTCCGGCGCCTGCTGCCGGTGTGCGCCACCGCCCGCTGCTGGCCCCACAACCGGGTGTTCCTGGACGGCGTACGCGCCGCCCTGAGAGCGGACGCCACCTTCAACGGCGGCGACTACCAACAACCACCGGAGGCCGGCCTGCGCGCCTTCGCCCGGGTCTACGCCGGCTGGGCCTACAGCCAGGCATTCTTCCGGCGCGGCCTGTATCGAAAGCTGGGCTTCGACAGCATCGAGGCGCTGCTGCGTTTCTGGGAGGAGGACCATCTGGCCCAGGACGCCAACGACCTGCTGGCGGTACTCGCCGCCTGGGAGACGGCGGCCCCGTGCGACGGCGACCTGGCCACCGCCCTGGGCGCGATCCGCGCCCGCGCCCTGATCCTGCCGTCGCGTAGCGACCTCTATTTCACCGTGGACGACGCCCGCCACGAAGCCGGACTGATCCCCGGCGCCAGCCTGGAAGTCCTGGACTCGGACCTGGGCCACGCCGCCGGCGCCCCGGGCCGCGACCCCGCCAGCACCGCCGCCTGGTTCCAGGCCATGGCGCGCCTGCTGGCCTAGGGCCTGTTCACACTACTTGCATCGCGCCTGCTGGGTGTCATTTTGGACCTCCAGCCAGGCGGAGGGAGCGTCGTTTGGTCAGTCCAAATAAGCGACCGACAACGACGCTGGAGGTCCAAAAGGGCGCCAGCCCTTCGGGTTGCGGCTATAAATCCACCCCTCCGCGTTACTCGTCGTTCATTTGGAGCCACCAAACTTCTCTCCTCGTGCCTTGATGGGTGGATTTATAGCCGCAACAGGTGCAAGGCAAGTAGTGTGAGCAGGCCCGAACCGCAAGCTCCACCGGTGTTCTGGATTCTCCGCCCATAGTACGATTCAGAATCATCTTCGGCGGAAGTCGAGTATGGAGCAGGGAGAACCAATCAGGTGGCCCGTGGACCGAGTTCAGATAAAAGAAGTCATAAAACCCGCCGACCAGGGATTCAGTCGCCCCTTCCTGTGCCGCGGCGTGGATGATGACTTTTATTATGTGAAGGGAAGGAATACCACGCCGGACAGCATGTACAAGGAATGGATATGCGCGCACCTGGCAACCGCCCTGGAGCTGCCCGTCCCCGAATTCCGCATTGCTGAACTGGACCCTGAATTGGTCGAGGCCCTACCCCCCGATCTTGCCCCAATCGGCAGTGGCCCGGCCTTCGGCTCCAGGAAAGTACCACGCGCCCTATGGCTCGAACCGGCATCAGTCAACCAAGTCCCCGCTGCTCTTCAACGACGAGTGGTCGCTTTTGACTGGTGGATTCGAAACACGGACCGCACCCTTCACAATCCGAATCTGTTATTCGATCGGGAGTCACTGGTGGTATTCGACCACAATAATGCCTTTGACACCGATTTTGATCCGGAGGACTTCCTGGCGAGCCACATTTTTAAGGATGAAGCCCGCAATCTGTTCTCCGACTACATTGAAAGAGAATTTTTTCGAGAGTGTTTTGAGCGGCACCTGCCAATCTTTGACGAGGCGTTCGATACGGCGCCGCCAGAATGGAAATGGTACGATAGCGACGCTACGGTGCCGGGCAATTTCGCTCCCCGACCCTGCAAAGAGGCATTAGAAAACTGCCTCAATAGAAGTTTTTGGAATATACCATGAAGCGCTTCACCTGCAAGTACAGCGTTATTCAGTTTCAGCCCTACCCGGAAACCGGTGAGTTCGCCAACGTCGGTGTCCTGCTGGCTTGCGAAAAGGCCGGGTTTCTGGATTTTCGTCTGGAAACCAGGAAGACATCCAGATACACCGCTTTTTTCCAGAACCTGGATGTAAAGCTTTACCGTTTCGCCACCACCAATCTGGCCCGGGAGATGGAGCGTGTCCGCGATCTGGTCACCGGCGGCGGCCAGCGCGACCTGATGGCGGCTTTCGAAGGGCTAATCCATCCGCGAGAAACGGTTCTACGCTTTGGTGCTCCAAGAGTCGTGCTCACCGAAGACCCCAAAGCCGAACTGGACGCATTGTTCGAACATTACGTCCGCCACGGTTTTGCGAAAGATGCCAATTACGAGGCAAGGCTGGAGAAAAAGGTCAGAGAAAGCCTTAAGGGCCTGAACCTCCCGGCACCGTTCAAGACAAGAAAGTTGGGCACCGACGTATACAGCGTTCAGTTTCCGCTCGTCCAGATGATCAATGACAGGGCGGCCAAGGCCATCAAACCTCTTTATCTCGGCCTGAAAACACCGAACGCCATCTATGATCATGCCGACCGGTGGAGCGTTAAACTAAAGCGCCTCGAACACTTTGGCCTGAAGCCCGAAAAAGTGCTCTTCGCTATCCAGGGGCCCCATCCCGGCGATAGCACGGATGCCAAAAAGCGGCATTTCGCTTTCCAGGAAGTCCAGGAAGACCTGGCCCGATACGCCGAGATTGTTCTCGATCAGGACCATGACAGTCGCCAGGCAATCCGCGACTTCGCCATTCAATAAACGCTGCCTCAAGACAAGTCGCAGCCGACGCCATCGAACCGCCCCCTCCGCAGGAGCGGCCAGGCGGCGCTCTGCTTTAGCCGCGATCAGCCTGGAAGCCATCGCGGCTAAAGCCGCTCCTACAAAACCCCCTCTACCTTTAAGCGCCACCTAACGCGGGGTTATCGCTCCGGGTCGCGGTGGGCCACTTCGGTGCCGTCGTTGGCGTCGGCGGGGAAGTCGAAGTAGGCGGCATATTGGTTATGGAAGCGTTTAAGCTCGTCGCTGGCCAGTTGCCCCTTGGTGGGCAGCGATACCTTCATGGCGTTCACCGGCCGGCCGTTCATGCGCAGCTCGTAGTGCAGGTGCGGCCCGGTACTGCGCCCGGTGTTGCCACTCAGGGCGATCACCTGGCCCTGGCGGACGGTGTCGCCGGGGTGCACGCTCACCTTGCTCAGGTGCATGTAGCGGGTCTGATAACCATTGCCGTGATCGAGCACGACATAGTTGCCGGCCAGCAGGCCACGGGTAACGCGGCGCACCACGCCGTCCGCCGGCGCTTCCACCGGCGAACCGGAGGGCATGGCGAAGTCGGTGCCATAGTGAGGACTGATGCGGCCGGTGATCGGATGGTGGCGGTGCAGGTTGAACGGTGAACTGATCCGGTAGCGGTGTGACTCGGCGAACGGGTGGCGCCAGAAGCTGGGCAGCAGGCTGGTGCCATCGGGCCGGTAGAAACGGTCGTCGTCGAAACGGGCGGCGCTGGCTTGAAGGCGGGCGCCCTCATAGTCGAAGCCCATCAGCCTGGCGGAGTAAGCGCGCTCGCCGCCGTCCAGGCGTTCCACGTCCACCAGCAGGGAGAAACGGTCGCCACGGCGGGCCTGGCGAGACAGCGGCAGCAACTCGGCGAGCTGCGCGCTCACCGATCCGGCGGCGCCGGCGAGGGCCGGTTGGCCGGCCAGAGCCGCCGCCAGGGAAGTGCGGATGATGCCAGCCACGCGCACCCGGTGGTGGGCACGCTCTTTTTCCAGCACCTGGCCGTGGATGGCGTCGCCGTCCAGATCCCATTCGTAACCCCGGGCATCGCTTTCCCACAGCCGCAGGGCCAACAGGCGGCCATCACTGTCGGCGCGCCATTCCAGGTGCTGGCCCGGGCGCAGACGGTTAAGCCGCTGGCCCTGATCGGCGTCCTCGATAAGCCGGTAGAGAGTGGCCGTGGGCAGTTGCCATTGTTCCTTCCACAGATGGGTCAGCAGATCGCCCTGCTGAATGGTGTAGTGCTCCCAGGGCAGCGGCGCCGGGGTCGGGTCCAGGTTGTGGAAATCGGTGTCGGCGGCCAGCCGCAACAGCGCCTGGTCGGTCATCGGCGGCGGTTCCGGACGCGGGTGGTAACGCCACCAGAATGCCACCGACAGGGCGATCAACAGCGGTGGCAACACAATGGAAAACGGTGAGCGGGACATGGCATTCCCCCGGGGCCGATGACGGAAGACGGTGTAAGGATCGGCTGATGTTATAGTATTACACCGCCAATTTGAACGCGCCGTCGCCGTTTCAGAGCGTGCTCAGGTCCACGCTCACATGGGCGGCCACCACCTTCCAGCCATCCGCGAAGCGCACCCAGGTCTGCATCTGCCGCCCCACCCGCTCGGTGACGCCGTCACGGAATTGGGTGCTGACCGTGGCGTAGTCGTCACCGAAGGTGGTGATCACGGTATTGAACAGTTTGCGGCCCGGGCCCACCGGCTGGCACTGGCGCCGGTAGCGGGCGATTTGCTCGCCGCCATGCAGGTTCTCCGCCACGCCGTAGCGTACCGTGGCGGCGTGATCCCAGAAGTAGCCATCCAGCACCTCCAGGTTGTTATCCAGTAGCGCCCGCTCGTAATCCTCGAAGGCGGTGCGTACTTCCGCCACCACCCGGGGCAGGTTGATTTCCGGTGAAGCCGTCATATCAGGATTCCTTTTTCGTGGCCTGTGTCAGGGCCACGTCCAGGGCGGCCAGACCGGCCACCTGGCCGACGATGCCACCCTGGGCCGTGACCATTTCCAGGGTGGCCCGTTTGAATTCGGGGAAATAACTTTCCGTGGCATCCTCGATCAGCAGGCCGCGATAGCCTCGGTCGCAGGCTTCGCGCATGCTGGTCTGCACGCACACTTCGGTGGTGACGCCGGCGAACAACAACGCCTTGATGCCGGCCTCGCGCAGCCGCCGGTCCAGGCCGGTGGCGTAAAACATGCCCTTGCCCGGCTTGTCGATCACCCATTCGCCGTCCAGCGGCGCCAGCTCCGGCACGATCTGGTTGCCCGGCTCGCCGCGCACCAGGATGCGGCCCATCGGCCCCGGGTCACCGATGCGCAGACCGGGCTTGCCCTGTTGGTGTTTGGCCGGCGGGCAATCGGACAGGTCCGGGGCGTGGGATTCGCGGGTGTGAATCACGGTGAGACCGTGGCGGCGCGCCAGCGCCAGCAGCTCCGCCACCGCCGGAATGATGGCGCGCAGAGGCGTCACGTCGTTGCCCAGGGCGGCGCCGAAACCGCCCGGGTCGAGGAAGTCCCGCTGCATGTCGATCACCACCAGGGCGGTGGTGGCCGGCTCGAACCGGTAAGCGCCGGGGCGCGCCTCCACCTCGATCATGACGCCGCCCGCTCGCCGCCGCCGGCCATGTGCGCGCCCAGCTCGGCGCGGTCGGCCCGGCCCGCCGGGGTCTCGAACACCAGCTCGCCGTCGTGGATCACCAGGATGCGGTCCGCCAGTTCCAGCAGTTCGTCCAGGTCCTCGCTGAGCAGCAGCACGGCGGCGCCCCGGTTGCGGGCGTCCATCAGCCGCTGGTGGATCATCGCCACGGAGGCGAAGTCGAGACCGAACACCGGGTTGGACACGATCAGCACGCGCACCTCCTCGGTGAGCTCCCGGGCCAGTACCGCGCGCTGCACGTTGCCGCCGGAGAGGGTGCCGATGGGCCGGTCCGGGTCCGGCGGCGTGACCTGGAAACGCTCGATCAGGCCACGGGCCTGCTCGCGGATCACCCGGCGGCTGACCCGCCAGCCCTGGCGGCGGATCGGCGCCTGATCGAAACTGCGCAGGGCCAGGTTCTCCGCCACCGACATGCTCGCCACGCTGGCGTTACGCAGCGGCTCCTCGGGCAGGCTGTGCACGCCCCGGTCGAGCATTTCCCGGCGGCTGGCATGGTAGGGCTCGCCGTGCACGCGCACCGCGCCGGCTTCCCGTTTGCGCTGGCCCAGCAGAGCCTCGGTGAGTTCCCGCTGGCCGTTGCCGGAGATGCCGGCCACGCCCAGGATCTCCCCGGGCCGCACCACGAAGGAGGCGCCGTGCACGGCGCGCACGCCCTTGTCGTTGTTTACCTCCAGGCCGGCCACTTCCAGGGCCGGCCCGCGATCCGGGTCCACCGGCGGTCGTTCGCCGGCCACGGTGCGGTCGTCGCTGCGCCCCATCATCCATTCCGCCAGCGCCTCCGGGCTGGTGTCCGCCACCTTGCAGCTGCCCACCAGGGCCCCTTTGCGCAGCACGGTGACGTCGTCGGCGAAGGCGGTTACCTCGCGGAATTTATGGGTGATCATCAGTACCGACACCTGGCCGTCGTGGGCCAGATCGCGCATCAGCCCCAAGACTTCATCCGCTTCCTGGGGGGTGAGCACCGAGGTGGGTTCGTCGAGAATGATCAGGCGCCGGTCCAGATACAGCTGCTTGAGGATTTCCAGCTTCTGTTTTTCGCCGGCGGCCAGGGCCGCCACCGGCCGGTCCGGGTCCAGCTTGAACGGCATTCCGTCCATGAAGGCGCTCAGCCGTTCGCGCTCCGCTTTCCAGTGAATACGTGCCGGCAGATCGCCCCGCGCCAGCACCAGGTTCTCGGCCACGGTGAGCCCGGGGGCCACGGTGAAATGCTGGTACACCATGCCGATGCCCAGGCCGTGGGCGTCCCGCGGCAAACGCACGGCGTACTCCCGGTCGTCCACCAGGATGTTGCCCTCGTCCAGGGGCGAGTAGCCCACCAGCCCCTTCACCAGGGTGCTCTTGCCGGCGCCGTTCTCGCCCAGCAGGGCGTGCACGGTGCCGGCGCGCACCGTCAGGGACACCTTGTCCAGGGCCCGGAACGTGCCGAAGGTCTTGCTGGCGCCGATGGTTTCCAGCTTCAGGGCACGCATGGTCACAGTGCTCCCAGGCCGTCCAGCAGGGCCCTGGAATCGGCCACGCTGCCGAACACGCCGCCCTGCATTTTCACCATCTTGATGGCGGCGTCATGGTTGCCTTGATCGGTGGCGCCGCAGCAGTCCTCCAGCAGCAGGCATTCGAAACCGCGGTCGTTGGCTTCACGCATGGTGGTGTGCACGCACACGTCCGTGGTGATGCCGGTGAGAATAATATTGTCGATGCCCCGGGTGTTCAGAATCAGCTCCAGGTCGGTGGCGCAGAACGAGCCCTTGCCGGGCTTGTCGATGATCACCTCGCCGTCCAGGGGCGCCAGTTCCGGAATGATGTCCCAGCCCGGTTCGCCGCGTACCAGGATGCGGCCACAGGGGCCGGCGTCACCGATGCCGGCGCCGATCCGTTGCGAGCGCCAGCGTTTGTTGGCGGGCAGGTCGGCCAGATCCGGGCGGTGCCCTTCGCGGGTATGGATGATCATGAAGCCCCGTTCGCGCAGGGCCGCCAGCACGCTTTTGATCGGCTCGATGGGCGCCCGGGTCAGGGACAGGTCGTAGCCCATGCTGTCCACGTAACCGCCCTTGCCGCAAAAGTCGGTCTGCATGTCGATGACGATCAACGCCGTGTTGTCCGGGCGCAGGTCGCCGTTGTACGGCCAGGGGTAGGGATCGGCGGTGATGAAGTGCTCGCTCATATCAATGCTCTCCTGGCGTGTAGGTCCGTTCCGGCGGTTCGAAACCGAAGGCGCTGCCGTCGGTGTGTTTCACCTTGTCTTCCCAGGGCAGCCGGTAACGGCCCGCCGCCAGGTCACGCATATAGGTGTAGGGGCAATCGCCGGCGCCGCCTTTCACCGCCACGTAGCCACGGTGACCGAACTGGTAGATGTTGTTCTCCACGCCCCAGTGCTCGCGCGCTTCGCGCACCAGGTCCGGACGCAGCTCGCAACACACGATTTCGTCGGCACGGCCACCGCCTTCCACCAGCGGCACGCCGTCGAAATCGACGAACATGGCCTCGCCCATGGAATCGAAGGTGCCGTCTGAGCCGCACATGCAAACGCTGGCGGTCTGCATCAGGTTGGTGAAGGCGTTGGCCTGGTTGGTGATCTTCCAGGAGTGGCGGATCGGCGCCGTGTAGCCGGCGGTGCGGATCATGATTTCCGCGCCCTTGTAGGCGCACTCCCGGGCCATCTCCGGGAACATGCCGTCGTGGCAGATGATCAGCGCCAGGGTGGAACCGTTGGGCCCCTCGCACACCGGGATGCCCTGGTCGCCGGGCTCCCAGGGTTCCACCGGCACCCAGGGGTGCATCTTGCGGTAGTAGAGTTTCAGCGCGCCGGTGTCGTCGATGATCAGACCGGAATTGAACGGGTTGCCGTTGGGGTTGGCCTCCATGATCGAGAAGCAGCCCCAGATTTTGTGATCGACGCAGGCCTGCTTGAGCGCCGCCACTTCCGGGCCGTCCAGGTCGCACATGATGTCCGGCGAGGTGTCCATGGACAGGCCGTGCAGGGAATATTCCGGAAACACGATCAGATCCATCTCCGGCATGGAGCGCCGGGCCTTGCCGATCATCTCGATGACGCGTTGCGTCTGTTGCCAGAGCTGATCCCGGGTGCGCGGATCGGGCAGCGCCAGTTGCGCCAGCCCCATCACCACGCCGTTGGGGGTTTTGTTCAAACCGGAGAGTCCGCTGGACATGGGAATACCTTCTCTCGTCGGGTTATCGGTTCAGGCTGAGTTCGCCGGGCGCGCCACTGAGGGTTCGGTCCGGCCGGCAGGTGATCACCATCACCGCCAGGGTCAGCACATAAGGAATGGCGTTGAACAGGTAGTAGCCCCAGCCAATGCCGATGGCCTGCAGGGCCGGGCCCACGGCGCCGGCGGCACCGAACAGCAACGCCGCCCACAGACAGTTGATCGGTTGCCAGCGGGCGAAGATCACCAGTGCCACCGCCATCAGGCCCTGGCCGCTGGACAGGCCCTCGTTCCAACTGCCCGGGTAGTACAGCGACAAATAGGCGCCGCCCACGCCGGCCAGGAAGCCGCCCACGCCGGTGGCCACGATGCGCACCCCGGCGGGCCGGTAACCGAGCGCCTGGGCGGAGTCCTCGTGGTCACCCACCAGCCGCAGCACCAGCCCCCAGCGGGTGCCGCGCAGGCCCCAATGCAGCACGAACGCCAGCGCCACGCCGATAAAGAACAGCACATTGACGTTGAGCGCCGAGCGCACCCGGGTGTCGTCGCTCCAGCCGCCCAGGGGAATGGACGGCAGCATGGGCGCGCTGGGTTGAATGAAATCCTTGCCCAGGAAGAACGCCAGGCCGGTGCCGAACAGAATCAGGGCAATACCGAAGGCGATGTCGTTGACCCGGGGCAGCGAGCAGATCACGCCGTGCACCAGCCCCAGACACAGGCCGGCGCCACCGGCGGCGAGCACGCCCAGCCAGGGCGAACCGGACAGGTAGGACACCGCGTAGCCGGTCATGGCGCCGGTGACCAGGATGCCTTCCAGGCCCAGGTTGATGCGCCCGCCTTTTTCGGTGAGGCATTCCCCCAGGCTGACGAACAGAAAGGGCGTGCCCACGCGGATGGCACCGGCCAGCAGCGCCAGCAGGAAGATCGACAGGTCGGACTCAACCATGGCTGGTTTCTCCTTTTTCCTCGAGCCCGGCGCGCGGCGCCGCGATCCAGTGCCCGCGCAGCCACAGGCGCCAGTCGCCGGTGCGGCGGGTCAGGGTTTCCCAGGCCAGCAGGTTGATGAACAGCATGCCCTGCAGAATCAGGGTGGTGGCGTCGGGCAATCCCAGGCGCCGTTGCAGCAGCCCGCCACTGGCTTCCAGACCACCCAGCAGGATCGCGCAGGCGATGATGGCGAGCGGATTGTGGCGGGCGGCGAAAGCCACCAGGATGCCGGCGGTGCCGTAGCCGGAGATCAGCGCGGTGTTGGCGCTGCCCTGCACCGCGCTCACCTCGAACATGCCCGCCAGACCGGCGGCGGCGCCGCCCAGCACGCAGGTGAGCAGCACCAGCCGGTCCACCGGCAGCCCCAGCATGCGCGGCGTGCGCGGGTTGCCACCCACCACCCGCAGGGCGAAGCCGATCACGCTGTAGCGCACCAGTACCCAGGCCAGCACGCAGGCGACGATGCCCGCCACCAGGCCCCAGTGCACATAGAAGCTGTCGCTGATCACGCCGATCTGGTAGCTGCTATCCAGTGGCGGCGTGGACGGTTTGTTGAGGCTGTTGGGATCACGCAACGGCCCTTCCACCAGATGCCGGAAAATCGCCAGACCAATGTAGGAAAGCAGCAGGCTGCCGATGGTCTCGTTGACGCCGCGCTTCTGGCGCAGCCAGCCGCTCAGACCGATCCACAGCCCGCCGGCCAGCATCGAGGCCACGCCCATGGCGATCAGCATCGGCCAGGCCGGCAGCGCCGGCAGCCACAGCGGCGTCACCGCCGCCGCCAGGCCACCCAGCACCAGCGCGCCCTCGCCGCCAATGATGATCAGCCCGGCACGGGCCGGCAGCGCCACGCACAGCGCCGTGAGCATCAGCGGCGCGGCCCGCATCAGGGTGTTTTCCCAGGCGAACAGCGAACCGAAGGCGCCTTCGAACACCAGCGGCCCGGCCTGCCAGGCGGGCCGGCCCTGGATCAGCAGGAAGGCGATGAACAGCACCGCCGTGGTGACCAGGGCGCACAGCGTGGGCAGGGCCGGCAGCAGCAGCACGCCGGCCCGCCCCAGCCAGGGTTTCAGCATGACGGGCTCCCGCTAACGCGCGCTCGCTCAGATCTGGCCACGCACGCCCTCCACCAGGTAGTCCATGCGCTCCAGTTCCACGGCGGTTTGTTTGTAGTCGGTGCCGTCCGGGATCACGATCTCGCCACCGTTGTTCTTCAGCGGGCCGCCGAAGATCACGAAGTCGCCGCTCATCATTTCCGCCTTCACCGCGTCGGCGTTCTTCTTCGCCTCGGCGCTGACCTTGGGTCCGTAGGGAGAGGTTTTCACGAAGCCTTCTTTCAGGCCGCCGCGCAGGAAGTTGATCATCGGCTCGCCGGCCTGGGCCGCCTGCACGTGTTTCTTGTACGGCGTGACCCAATTCCATTCGGCGCCGGTGAGATAGCCTTCCGGAGCCAGCGCCGCCTGGCTGGCGTGGTAGCCGCAGGTCATCACGCCGCGCTTCTCGGCGGTTTCCACCAGCACCTTGGGGCCGTCCACATGGCAGGTGAGCACGTCGCAGCCGCTGTCGATCAGGCTGTTGGCGGCTTCCGCTTCCTTCACCGGCAATGACCAGTCACCGGTGAAGATCACCGAGGTGGTGATGTCCGGGTTCACCGAGCGCGCACCCAGGGTGAAGGCGTTCAGGTTGCGCAGCACCTGGGGAATGGGCTTGGCGGCGATGAAACCGAGCTTGGCGGACTTGCTCATGTGGCCGGCCACCACGCCGTTCAGGTACTGGGCTTCGTCGATGTAACCGAAGAAGCTGCCCACGTTCATCGGGTGCTTGCCCTCTTCCCAGAGACCGCCGCAGTGGGCAAAGCGCACATCGGAAAAGCGCCGCGCCACCTTCAGCACGTGTGGGTCGAAGTAACCGAACGAGGTGGGGAAGATCAGGCTGGCGCCGTCCTGGCGGATCATCGCTTCCATGGCCCGTTGCACGGCCACGGTTTCCGGTACGTTCTCCTGCTCCACCACCTTGATGCCGGGCATTTGCTTGATCACCGCGGCGGCTTCCGCGTGGGACTGGTTGTAGCCGAAGTCATCCCGAGCGCCCACGTACAGAAAGCCCACGGTGAGGTCGCCGCCACCGGCGGCGCGCAGCAGGTTCACGGGCAAGGCGGCGGAGGCACCGAGGAGGCCGGCGGCCTTGAGGAAATCACGACGCTTGAGTTGAGACATTGAGCTGTCCTTTAACGCTGGGCGCGCCGGCACACGGCGCGGGGAGGGTTGGAGTGCATCCTGGAATGCATGTTGGTATACAAGTAGCAGTGTTCATGCCAAATCATGAAAACCCTGTTTTCACAGGGCTTTCAGACGCCCCCCTCCCACTCAGCCCGGCACTGCCGGCACCGCTTGTGTGCAAGAAAGCGGTTTCCGCACCACCGGCGGGCACGGCAATCAGCCGCGCACCGCCCAGAAGGTAAGCCGCCGCTCCAGCCATTCGAACGCCTGGTACAGCACGATGCCCATGGCGCCCACCACCACCAGGCCGGCGAACACCAGCGGCACCTCGAAGCGGCTGCCGGCCACCATCATCATGTAGCCGACGCCGGCGTTGGCGGCCACGGTCTCGGAAATCACCGAGCCCACGAAGGCCAGCGTCACCGCTACCTTCAGGGCAGCGAAGAAGTACGGCAGGGTGCGCGGCAGCCCCACCTTGCGCAGCACCGTGAGTCGGTTGGCGCCCAGGGAGCGCATCAGGTCGTTGAGTTCCGGTTCCACCGTGGCCAGGCCGGTGGCGATGTTGACCACGATGGGAAAGAACGAAATCAGAAAGGCGGTGAGGATCGCCGGCACCGTGCCGATGCCGAACCAGATCACCAGGATCGGCACCAGGGCCACCTTGGGAATGCTGTTGAACGCCACCATCAGCGGGTACAGACCGGCGTAGATTTTTTCGCTGGCGCCTACCGCCAGCCCCAGCAGTACGCCGAAACCGATGGCCAGCGCCAGCCCCACCAGGGTGGTCATCAGGGTTTGCAGGGAGTGCTGCAGAATCGGCTCCCACTGCGCCACCAGGGATGGCGCCGGCAGAATGAACGTCTTGATCTGGAAAGTGCGCACCACGCCCTCCCACATCAGGAAGGCCCCCAGGGTCACCAGCCAGGGCAGCACCCGCCGGTTGAGCATCCAGTCAGCCATGGGCGGGCTCCTCGGTGTGTCTCGTTTCCACGGTTTCACGCACTTCCACGATGTGCCCGCGCAGGCGCTGCACATACTCCACGAAGTCCGGCTCGAAGGTGCCCTCCACGGTGCGCGGCCGGGGCAACTCGATGTCCTCGCGATGCACGATGCGCCCCGGGCCCTTGGAAAACACATAGACAGTGTCAGCCAGATAGACCGCCTCGCGCAGATCATGGGTGACCAGCACGGTGGTGGGGCGGCGCTCTCGCCAGATGGACTGCACCAGGCCCCACAGGTCCTCCCGGGTAAAGGCATCCAGGGCGGCGAAGGGCTCGTCCAGCAATAGCAGATCCGGTTCGTGAATCAACGCGCGGCACAGGGAGGCGCGCTGCTGCATGCCGCCGGACATTTCCCAAGGGTAGCGGTGGGCGTATTCGCCCAGACCGAGCCGCTCCAGCAACGCCAGGGCACGCTGGTGGTATTCGGCGCGACGGGCGCGGAAACCGGTGGGGCCGCTCACCACTTCCAGCGGCAGCAGCACGTTGTCGAGCACCGTGCGCCAGTCGAGCATGGTGCTTTTCTGGAAGGCCACGCCGACGGCGCCCCGGGACGCGCCCGGCGCCGCGCCGCCCACGGTGACGCGGCCACCGGTGGCGGTTTCCAGGCCGGCGATCAGGCGCAGCACCGAGCTCTTGCCGCAACCACTGGGGCCCACCAGGGCGACGCTGCCGCCACTGGGCACGGTCAGGGAGATGTCCACCACCGCCGGCGTTTCACTGCGCGCGTAACACAGGGTGGCGTTGTCCAGTTCGATGAAACCTTCGCTCATTACGGTTTCTCCACGATCACCGCCAGCGGGCCGCCGCCGTCCGGGCCCTGGTGTTCGGCGCCGCCGGACACGAACAGAGCCAGGTCGCCGGTGCGCCCCCCCAGCACGCCACCCACCAGGGCGCGGGCATGACGGGTGGCGTTGATGTCGCTGTCGTCCCACATGGTGTGGCGGTGGCCACGTATTTCACCGCTGCGCGACGGCTCCGCCTTGGCCAGAAGGGCGCGCAGCTCGCCGCCGCCCAGGGGCGCCAGGGCGCGATCCAGGGCATCGCCATCCAGAGCGTCGGCCATCACGTCGTGGCCGATGCGCAGGGTCGGGTCCCAGCCCGGGGCGTTGCCCAGTACCAGGATTTCGTTGCGCATCAGTTCGATGCCGGCGGAGGTGCTGGCGCGACCGGACCACAGTGCATGGTCATGGCAGATGGCGGCGTCGCTGAGCGACGCCTCCTCCACCTCGCCCAGGGCCAGGGCCACGCCCAGGGCCGAGGCGCCCCGGGAATAGCCCATGGATTCGTAGGTGTCGGTGGTGGCCACGGTGGCGCCGCGCAGGCGGGCGTCCTCGCAGCGGGCGGCGGTGAGCAGCGGGCATTTGATCTGCACGTAGTGCACGTCCCCGGCCCGTTCGATGCCGGCGCTGGCCATGGCCCTTCGTACCGCTTCGGCGGTGGCGCGCACCTGGTCCATGCGGCCGATTTGCTCCGGGGCGAACGCCTCGGAGAAGGCGATGCCCGCCGCCAGGCCCGGCTGCTCCGGCGCCGGCGAAGCGGCGTCGTCCACCTCGAACACCAGCCAGTGCGGCGACAGGCCGCCCTCGGTGCCACCGGACATGACGAAGGCAATGCGCTCGGCCACGGTGTCCTCGGGCAGCGCCAGGCGCTCGGCGAAAAAGCGCTTGAGCACGGTGGTGGCGAAGGCGCGGGTAAAGTCGTTAACGCAGCCGTTGCCCTCGGTCTTGCCGAGCACCGCCACCACCCGTTCCGGGTGCAGGCGACCGTCGGCCAGGGCCTCGCGCAGCGGCGTCAAATCATCCGGGCCAGCGCATGGGAAACGATGGACTCGGGTTCTCATGGCGCCACGCTCCGGTCTTTCAGGGCGTCCAGGAATTCACCATCGAACACCTGCTCCGGCGCCGGCGGGTTGTCCAATTCCAGGGCTTGCGCCACCACATCGATGGACGCGGCCAGCCGCTCCGGGTCCACGGCGCCCAGGCCGTTTTGCTTCACTTCCTCGGTGATCAGCTGGTTATCGATCAGAAAGCGCATGCGCTGCTCTTCCAGCTGCACATTGATCAGGCTGTCTTTCTTGCGCAGCGCCTGGGCGGCGGCCAGCGGGTCATCGATGCTGGCCTTGAGGCCGCGATGACTGGCGCGCACCAGGCCCTGGACCACCTCCGGCTCCTCCTCGATCATGCGCTCGGTAACGATCAGGCCATTGCTGTACAGCGGCACGCCGTAGTCGGAGTAATAGAAGATGCGGATGTCATCCTCGTCGATGCCGAGCTTGAGCAGGTTCGGCACCGCGCTGGGCGGAAAGCCGGCGATGGCGTCCACCTTGCCCTGCACCAGCATGGCTTCGCGCAGGTTGGGGGCCACGTTCTCGAAGCGGATGGCGTCGCTGTTCAGGTCGGCGGCCTCGGCGAACAGCGGGAACATGCGGTAGGCGGAATCGTTGGCCGGCGCGCCAATCGCCTTGCCTTCCAATTGTTTCGGCGTCTCGATACCGGATTCCTTGAGGGTAATGATCGCCAGCGGGGGCCGGTTGTAGATCATGTACACCATGCGCTGGCGGTTATCCGGATGGCGGGCGTTGAATTCGATCAGGGTGTTGATGTCGCCGAAGCCGGCCTCGTAGCTGCCGCCGGCGATGCGCGTGATCACCGCCGAGGAGCCCTCACCGGCGTCCACGGTGACGTCCAGGCCCTCTTCCTCGAAATAACCACGCTGGGCGGCCAGCACGAAGGGCGCGTTGGAGGCTTCGAAGGCCCAGTTGGCGGTGAAGCGCACCTCGCGCTCGGCGCGGGCGGCGGACGCCAGCGACAGGCTCAGCGCCGCCAGCAGCCCCAGGAAGAAAAAGACGGGCCGGGGACGGCCCGCGGACGGTAACAAAGCGGTTCTCGGTTGCATGGAAATCTCTCTCCTCGCGCCCGGCCCCATGCCTGGGCGTTCAATGCGAGGCAAGATAGAATCCCCGGAGCGAGGCCGACCAGCGTTATTTTTACCGCATAGCGCTGCCTTTTCGGCATCACTCCCTCGGACAACGCCGGACCATGCCCCATGCAGAACATCCGCTTTCTTCGCTACATCGACGCGGTCGCCCGTAGCGGCTCGATCCGCAAGGCCGCCGAGCAATTGAACGTGGTGTCCTCGGCGGTGAACCGCCGCATCCTGGACATCGAGGAACAGATCGGCACGCCCCTGTTCGAGCGCCGCGCCCGGGGCGTGCGCCTCACCGCCGCCGGCGAGCTGTTCGTGGCCTACGCCCGCAAGCAGATGGCGGAGCTGGAACGCACCCTCTCGGAAATCGAGGACCTGCGCAGCCTGCGCCGGGGCGAGGTGCGCATCGCCGCCATCGAGGGCATGGCGGCGGAAATGCTGCCCCGGGCCATCCATACCTTCCAGAAGACGCACCCGAAGATCCGCTTCACCACCTTTATTTGCGGGCGCGAGGAGGTCTATCAGTACCTAAAGGAATTCCGCGCCGACATCGGCCTGGTGTTCAACCCGCCGCCGGACCCGGAGATACGCACCTTGATGGATGTGGAGCAGCGACTGTGCGCTTTCGTGTCGCCGGACCATCCGCTCACTGATCGGGACAAGGTGCGGCTGTCCGATTGCGTGGCCTATCCGCTGGCGCTGCCGGACCGCACCCTGGGCGGGCGCGCCTTGCTGGACGAATTCCTGGCGCGGCGTTCGTTGCGTCTGGAGGCGGCGCTGGAGTCCAACTCCTTCGAGATGATGCGCAACTTCGCGGTGAAGAGCGGCGGCGTGTGTTTTCAGATTCAGATCGGCATGCCGCCTTCGCATCTGCCCGGCGGCATGCGCGCCCTGCCGCTGGCGGATCGGGGGTTGAGCCGGGGGCGGCTGGTGTTGGGCATGGAGCATTCCCGGGCGCTGCCGGTGGCCACCGCCCGGTTCGTGGAGCACCTCAAGAACGAGCTGGCCGACGCCGCCGGCTGAATGTCGGGGTGCGCGCGTCCCGGTGTGACGTCTCGGTGCGGGCTCTCCAGCGGGGACGCGTCTCGGTGTGGGCCCCTTTCCGGGAACGTCGTGAATCCGTCCCTGGAGACTCCCGGAAGGGCATAACCCAGACTCGCGCCCCCGATGGAGCTGAATATCCAATCAGGCCGCCGCCCATGGCCGCACAAAAACGGTGCCGGGCGCCCCGTGATGAAGCAGAAAATAGCAGCTTCGCTCTCGGTCGCGAATCTAACCGGCCACCGCCATCGCCCGTGAACACTGGCCCCGGGACGTTCGCCGACAAGCTGGCACCGGCCTTGCACCGTTCAGCATACCTACTGGTATACAACGAGGTATGCGAACGTGCTTGGCTGGACCATCGATCAATGGCGCTCCGCCTACCGGCGTAAAAAGCTGACGCCGGTTGCCGCCATGAAGGCGCTGTCCGCGCAACTGCAGGACAGCGAACGGGCTCTCTGGATTCACCTGCTCGACGAATCCAGTCTGCTCGCCCAGGCGGAGCGCCTCAGCGATCCGTCCCTGCCTCTGTACGGCGTGCCCTTCGCGGTAAAGGACAACATCGACGTGGGCAGCCTGCCCACTACCGCCGCCTGCCCGGCCTATGCCTATACCGCCAAGGAAACCGCCCCGGCGGTGCAGGCGCTGCTCGACGCCGGCGCCATCCTGGTGGGCAAGACCAATCTGGATCAGCTCGCCACCGGCCTGGTGGGGGTGCGTTCGCCCTACGGCGAGGTGCCCAACCCGTTCAATGGCGACTATGTCACCGGCGGTTCCAGTTCCGGTTCCGCCGCCGTGGTCAGCCTGGGGCTGGTGCCCTTCGCGCTGGGCACCGACACCGCCGGTTCCGGCCGGGTGCCGGCGGCGCTCACCAACATCGTCGGCCTGAAGCCCACCAAGGGCAGCATGAGCACCCGGGGCGTGGTGCCCGCCTGCCGCACCCTGGATTGCATCAGCGTGTTCGCGGTGAGCGTGGACGACGCGGAGACCGTGTTCGATATTTATAAGGGCTACGACGAACGGGACGGCTACGCCCGCCATGCGCCCTCCGGCGTGCCCACCGCCCTGCCGGAAAAACCGCGCCTGGGCGTGCCCAAGGAAACACCCTGGTTCGGCGACGACCAGGCCGCCGCCGCCTGGCAACGGCAACTGGAGGAACTGGACGCCATCGCCGAGCTGGTGCCCATGGACCTGGAGGTGCTCCACGAGGCCGCCCGCCTGCTCTACCAGGG
This sequence comes from Alloalcanivorax sp. C16-2, assembly GCF_046507615.1. Lineage (NCBI taxonomy): Bacteria > Pseudomonadati > Pseudomonadota > Gammaproteobacteria > Oceanospirillales > Alcanivoracaceae > Alloalcanivorax > Alloalcanivorax sp. C16-2. Next base: position 224,161 of record NZ_JBKFTL010000004.1, read on the forward strand.
CCCCTGGGTGGCGGAGCGCTATACCGTGGCGGAGCCGTTGCTGGATCAGCCCGACGCCCTGCTGCCGGTGATCCGCGACATTATTCTGCCGGCCCGGGACATGAGCGCCGCCGACGGTTTCCGCGCCCAGTACAAACTGGCCGACCTGCGCCGCCAGGCGGACCAGTTGATGGCGGACATCGACGCCCTGGTGGTGCCCAGCACGCCGGGCATCTACACCCGGGCGGCGGTGAACGCGGACCCGGTCACCCTCAACAGCCAGCTCGGTACCTGGACCAACTTCGTCAATCTGCTCGACATGTGCGCCCTGTCGCTGCCCGGCGGGCTGCGCGACGAGGACCGCCTGCCCACCGGCATCACCCTGATCGGCCCGGCCTGGTACGACGCCGCCCTGGCGGAGTTCGGCCGCCGCTGGCAGCGCCACCGTCCGTGGAAGGCCGGCGTCACCGACCAGCAACCACCGCTGCCGCAGGCGGAGGACGACAAGGACCGGGACGACGGCACCGTCACCGTGGCGGTGGTGGGCGCGCATCTGTCCGGCATGCCGCTGAATTACCAACTCACCGAACGCAACGGCGTGCTGCTGGAAACCACCCGCACCGCGCCCTGCTATCGCCTCTACGCCCTGGCCAACACCACGCCGCCCAAACCCGGCCTGATCCGCGCCGACGACGGCGCCGCCATCGAGATCGAGCTGTGGAAGCTGCCGGTCACCGAGTTCGGAAGTTTCGTGGCGCTGATCCCCGGCCCACTCGGCATGGGCACCCTGGAAACCGAGGACGGCCGCCAGGTGAAAGGCTTCATCTGCGAAGGCTGGGCGATTCCCGACGCCAAGGACATCACCGCCCTGGGGGGCTGGAGAAACTACATAAAGGGGTTATGAAATGGCTTTGAAGAAGGTCCTGATCGCCAACCGCGGCGAGATCGCGGTGCGCATCTGCCGCACGCTCAAGAGCATGGGCGTTGCCTCGGTGGCGGTGTACTCCGACGCCGACCGCAACAGCCAGCACGTGGCCGCGGCCGACGAGGCGGTGGCACTGGGCGGCCAGACTGCGGCGGAAAGCTACCTGCGCACCGACCTGATTCTGCAAGCGGTAAAGGACACCGGCGCCGACGCGGTGATCCCTGGCTACGGCTTTCTCTCCGAGAACGCCGACTTCGCGGAGGCCTGCGCCGCCCAGGGCGTGGTGTTCGTGGGCCCGACCCCGGACCAGCTGCGCCGCTTCGGCCTCAAGCACGAGGCCCGCGCCCTGGCCGAGGCCGCCGGCGTGCCCCTGGCCCCCGGCACCGACCTTCTTAAAAGCCTGGACGAAGCCAGGCAAGCCGCCGCCCGCATCGGCTACCCGGTAATGCTCAAGAGCACCGCCGGCGGCGGCGGCATCGGCCTGAGCCGCTGCGACGATGAAGCGGAGCTGGTGGACGCCTTCGAATCCGTGAAACGCCTGGGCGAAAGTTTCTTCTCCGACTCCGGCGTGTTCATCGAACGGTTCGTGGCCCGGGCCCGCCATGTGGAAGTGCAGATCTTCGGCGACGGCAAAGGCAAGGTACTGGCGCTCGGCGAACGGGAATGTTCCCTGCAACGGCGCAACCAGAAAGTAGTGGAGGAAACCCCGGCCCCTAACCTGCCCCAGGCCACCCGGGAAAAACTGCATGACAGCGCCGTGCGCCTGGGCGAATCGGTGAACTACCAATCCGCCGGCACGGTGGAATACATCTACGACGACGAGCGCGATGAATTCTATTTCCTGGAGGTGAACACCCGCCTCCAGGTCGAGCACGGCGTCACCGAAGCCGTGTTCGGCGTGGACCTGGTGGCCTGGATGCTGAAACTGGCCGGTGGCGAGAGCGTGCCCCTGGGCCAGGACTACCGGTCCGATGGCCACGCCATGGAAGTGCGCATCTACGCCGAGGACGCGCTCAAGGATTTCCAACCCAGTCCGGGCGAGCTCACCGAAGTATCCTTTCCTGAAAACATCCGCCTGGATGGCTGGGTGGACACCGGCACCGAGGTGAGCCCGCACTATGACCCGATGCTCGCCAAGGTGATCGTGCACGGCGCCGACCGCGCCACCGCCCTCGACAACATGCGCAATGCCCTGGCCGCCACCCGCCTGTCCGGCATCGCCACCAACCTGGATTACCTGCGCCAGATTCTGCGCGATCCGGCGGTGGCGGAGGGCAAGGTTTCCACCCGCTACCTGGAAAGCTTCCAGTACACCCCCACCGCCTTCGAGATCGTCGACCCGGGCACCTACACCACGGTGCAGGACTACCCGGGCCGAGCCGGCTACTGGGACATCGGCGTACCGCCGTCAGGCCCCATGGACGACTACGCGTTCCGGATGGGCAACCGCATCGTCGGCAACCACGCCAGCGCCGCCGGGCTGGAAGCCACGCTCGTGGGGCCGTCTCTGCGCTTTCACAGCGACACGGTGATCGCGATCACCGGCGCCGGTTGCGACGCCACCCTGGACGGCGAGCCGGTGGCACTCTGGCAACCGGTGGCGGTAAAGGCCGGCCAGACCCTGGTCACCGGCAAGGCCACCAGTGGCTGCCGCACCTACATCGCCGTGCGTAACGGCATCGACGTGCCCGACTACCTGGGCAGCAAATCCACCTTCGTACTCGGCCAGTTCGGCGGCCACGGCGGGCGCACCCTGCGCAAGGGCGACGTGCTCTCGATCTGCCAGCCGCAACTGGCCGGCTGCCCCACCCCGGCCCCGGAGCATGAGCCGGCGGCGCCGGACGCCGCGCTGATTCCGGATTACCCGCAGCAATGGGAAATCAAGGTGCTGTACGGCCCCCACGGCGCGCCGGACTTTTTCACCGAAGAGGCCATCGAGGAATTCTTCAGCGCCGACTGGCAGGTGCACTACAACTCCAACCGCCTGGGCATCCGCCTGGTGGGCCCGAAACCGACCTGGACCCGCACCGACGGCGGCGAGGCCGGCCTGCACCCGTCCAACATCCACGACTGCGAATACGCCGTGGGCAGCGTCAACTTCACCGGCGACTTCCCGGTGATCCTCACCAAGGACGGCCCGAGCCTGGGCGGCTTCGTGTGCCCGGTGACCATCGCCAAAGCGGAGCTGTGGAAGGTGGGGCAGTTGAAACCCGGTGACAGCATCCGTTTCGTGCCGATGGCGTTTGATGAGGCGCTGGCGTTGGAGAAGGCGCGGGATCGGGCGATTGAGATGTTGGAGCCGGAAAGCGCCGGGGAAGAGTCGGCTACCTTGGAGGGATCGCGACTGAAGTCGCTCCTACAGCAAGACTCCACGTCGGCGACGATGTTGGCGGAGCTGGACGCCACCGACCAGGCGCCGCGCATCACCTACCGGCAGGCCGGCGATAAATACATTCTGATCGAGTACGGCGACAACGTGCTGGATCTGGACCTGCGCTTCCGCGTCCACGCCCTGATGGAAAACCTCAAGGGCGACAAAGTAGAAGGCATCCTGGAACTGTCCCCGGGCGTGCGCAGCCTGCAGGTGCACTACGATTCCCGGGTCATCCACCAGACCGACCTGGTGAACACCCTGCTGGCTCGGGAAGCCGCCATCGGCTCCGTGGCCGACATGGTGGTCACCTCCCGGGTGCTGCATCTGCCGCTGGCGTTCGAGGACAGCGCCACCCTGGACGCAGTGAAGCGCTACCAGGAAACCATTCGCGGCGACGCACCCTGGCTGCCCAACAACGTGGAGTTCATCCGCCGCATCAACGGGCTGGATTCCATCGAGCGGGTCAAGGAGATCGTCTACCAGGCCAGCTACATGGTGCTGGGCCTGGGCGACGTTTACCTGGGCGCGCCCTGCGCGGTGCCGGTGGACCCGCGACACCGGCTGATGACCTCCAAGTACAACCCGGCGCGCACCTACACCGCCGAGGGCACCGTGGGCATCGGCGGCGTCTATATGTGCATCTACGGCATGGACTCCCCCGGCGGCTACCAACTGGTGGGCCGCACCGTGCCGATCTGGAACAAGCACCTCAAGAACCGCCAGTTCAAAACCGGCGAACCCTGGCTGCTGCGCTTCTTCGACCAGGTGCGCTACTACCCGGTCAGCGAAGACGAGCTGGCGGGCATGCGCGATGCCTTCCGCGAAGGCCGCCTGGAAGTGGAGATCACCGAGGAACAATTTTCCCTGGCGGATTACCACCGCTTCCTGGATGACATCGAGCCGGAAATGGTCGCCTTCCGCGAAAACCAGCAGGCCGCCTACCAGCAGGAAGTGGCCCGCTGGCAGGACGAGGACGCGCAAATCGAGTCCGCCATCCTGGGCGGCGGCGGCGCCGACATCGGCGAGGTGGACGGCCACCTGGTGAGCGCCGAGATCAGCGGCAACGTCTGGAAGCTGCTGGTGGAGGAAGGCGCCACCGTGGAGGAAGGCCAGACCCTGGTGATCGTGGAAGCCATGAAGATGGAGTTCGAGATCACCGCCAGCGCCGCCGGCACCATCACCGGCCTGCACTGCCAACCCGGTGCGATCATCAACGCCGGTGATCCGGTGGCGGTGATCGACACGGACGTGGCCTGAAGGAGCGCCCCATGAAGATGGTCCTCAAACCGAACCCACGCGAGAACCTGGCCGAACGCATCTACCGACAGCTCAAGCAGGACATCTTCGATTTCCGCCTGCTGCCCGGCGACCGTTTCAGCGAGAACGAGGTCGCCGAACGCATGGGCGCTTCCCGCACGCCGGTGCGCGAGGCGCTGTTCCGCCTGGAGCGGGAAGGCTATGTGGAAGTGCTGGCGCGCAGTGGCTGGCAGGTCAAACCCTTCGACTTCAAATACTTCGAGGAACTCTACGACGTGCGCACGGTGCTGGAATGCGCCGCCGTGCGTCGCCTTTGCGAACAGGAAGGTCCATCGCCGCAGCTCGAGGCACTGACGCGGTTGTGGACCACGCCCCCGGACCAGCGACCGACCCAGGTGGGCCCGGTCTCGGCGCTGGACGAACGATTCCATGAAGTCCTGGTGGAAGCCGCCGGTAATCAGGAAATGGCGCGTATCCATCATGACCTCACGGAACGGCTGCGCATCATCCGTCGGCTCGATTTTACCAAGCCGCCACGCATCGACGCCACCTACCAGGAGCACGCCGCGATTCTCGAGGCGATCGCGCACCGGCGGGTGGAACAGGCGCAGATGATGCTCAAGGCCCACATCGAGGCCAGCCGCAATGAAGTAAGAAAAATCACCCTGCATATGCTCCACGAAGCGCGCGCCCAAGGCGACGCCCGGGAGTTCGGTACGGATCGGTAACTACAACAAGGGGAACATCATGAGCATGAAACGGAACCTGAAACGCATCGCCCAGGTAGGGATCGCCGCCGGCGCCATCACCTACAGTGGTCTGGTCAGCGCCGCGGACACCATCAAGGTGGGCGTGCTGCATTCGCTCTCCGGCACCATGGCGATCAGCGAATCGACGCTCAAGGACACCGTCCTGATGATGATCGAGCAACAGAACGAAAAAGGCGGCGTGATGGGCAAGAAGCTCGAACCCGTGGTGGTGGACCCGGCCTCGGACTGGCCGCTGTTCGCCGAGAAAGCCCGCCAGCTTCTTACCCAGGATAAGGTCGACGTGATCTTCGGTTGCTGGACCTCGGTGTCGCGCAAGTCCGTGCTGCCGGTGGTGGAAGAGCTCAACGGCCTGCTGTTCTATCCGGTTCAGTATGAAGGCGAGGAATCCTCCAAGAACGTTTTCTACACCGGCGCCGCGCCTAACCAGCAGGCGATTCCAGCGGTGGACTATCTGCTCAACGACCTGGGCGTGAAGCGCTTCGTGCTGGCCGGCACCGACTATGTGTACCCGCGCACTACTAACAAGATCCTGGAGGCCTACCTGAAGTCCAAGGGCATCGCCGACGATGACATCATGATCAACTACACCCCGTTCGGTCATTCCGACTGGCAGTCCATCGTCTCCCGCATCAAGGAATTCGGCAGCGAAGGCAAGAAGACCGCCGTGGTCTCCACCATCAACGGCGACGCCAACGTGCCGTTCTATAAAGAGCTGGGCAACCAGGGCATCGACGCCGCCGACATCCCGGTGGTGGCCTTCTCCGTGGGCGAGCAGGAGCTGTCCGGCATCGACACCGGTCCGCTGGTGGGTCACCTGGCCGCCTGGAACTACTTCGAAAGCGTTTACACGCCGGAGAACAACAAGTTCATCGACCAGTGGCACGACTACATCGGCGATGACAGCCGCGTCACCAACGATCCCATGGAAGCCACCTACATCGGCTTCAACATGTGGGTGAAAGCGGTTGAGAAAGCCAAATCCACCGACACCGACAAAGTCGCCAAGGCCATGATCGGCGTGGAGACTCCGAACCTGACCGGCGGCACCGCGGTGATGAACAAGAACCACCACCTCTCCAAGCCGGTGCTGATCGGTGAAATCCAGGACGACGGCCAGTTCGCCGTGGTCTGGCAGACCGACGGCCTGGTGGCCGGCGATGCCTGGTCCGACTACCTGCCGGATTCCAAGAACCTGATCGCCGACTGGACCGCCCCGATCAACTGCGGCAACTACAACACCAAGACCAAGACCTGCGGCGGCCAGACCGCCCAATAAGCGAACGCCCACGATTCGCGACCCGCGGGCCGGCGCTGGCCGGCCCGCCTTTAACGGACGGATTTCGAGGAACCACGATGCGAAGGGTTCTGCTGATTGTATTGCTGTGGCTTGGCGCCACCGGCGTAGCGGGCGCGCAGACGCCCACCGACGATCCGGTGGCGACGGACCCGCCCTCGGTGAGCGACGCGCTCGCCGACCTGAAAAGCCGCGACTTCGACGTCAAGGGCAGGGCCATTGAAACCATCGCCCGCTCCGGCCACGAACAAACCGAGGCCCTGCTACAGGCACTGCTGGACCGCAAGCTGGTCCACGACCGCGCCCACGACCGTATCGTCCTGGGCGAACAGGCCGACGGCGGCTGGGCCCTCACCGACCCGCTCACCGGTGAATCCCTGGGCCAGGTGGACGCCCGTGCCGCCCGCCCGGTGATCATCAACAACCGGCTGCGCGAGAGGATTCGCAACCTGCAGGCCGTGGCCGCGCTCTCCAACGCCAACCCGTTGGCGCGCCGGGAAGCGGCGCAGCGCCTGGTAGGCACCACCGACCCGACGATGCTGCGTGCCCTGCGCGAACGTCAGGCCGAGGAAAGCAACCCCCTGGTTAACGGAGCCATCGACACTGCCTTGAACATCGCGCTGTTGCGCGATCCCGGCAGTGACCTGCACACCCGCCTGGCGGCCATCGACGCGGTGGCCGGCAGCCTGGAGCCGGCGGTGAAAAACGTGCTGCGCGACCGCGCCACGCAAACCGACGCCGCCGCCGAACGCAACGCGGCGGAGAAAGCGCTCAAGGCCATCGACGCGCGCGCCGCCCGCTACGAAACCGCCGATACCATTTTCTTCGGCCTGAGCCTGGGCTCGGTGCTGCTGCTGGCCGCCATCGGCCTGGCCATCACCTTCGGCGTCATGGGCGTGATCAACATGGCCCATGGCGAGCTGATCATGTTAGGCGCCTACACCACCTATGTGGTGCAACAGGTCTTTCCCCAGGGCCATGAATGGTCCCTGCTGATAGCGATCCCGGCCGCCTTTCTTGTCTCCGCCCTGGTCGGCATCGTCATCGAACGCTGCGTGATCCGCTTTCTCTACGGCCGGCCCCTGGAAACCCTGCTCGCCACCTTCGGCGTCAGCCTGATTCTGCAGCAGGCGGTGCGGCTGATCTTCTCGCCGCTGAACCGCAGCGTGGTGACCCCGGACTGGATGAGCGGCGCCCTGCAGATCAACCCGGTGTTCTCGCTCACCTACAACCGGCTCTACATCATCTTCTTCGCCCTGGCGGTGTTCCTCACCCTGCTCACCGTGCTCAAGAAAACCCGACTCGGCCTGCAGGTGCGGGCCGTGAGCCAGAACCGCATCACCGCCCGGGCCATGGGCATCCGCAGCGAACGGGTCAACGCCCTCACCTTCGGGCTCGGTTCCGGCATCGCCGGGATCGCCGGCGTGGCCCTGGCCCAGCTCACCAACGTGGGCCCCAACCTGGGCCAGGCCTACATCATCGACTCCTTCATGGTGGTGGTGTTCGGCGGCGTCGGAAACTTGTGGGGCACGCTCACCGCCGCCTTCGGCCTGGGCATCGCCAACAAGTTCATCGAACCGCTGGCCGGCGCCGTGCTCGCCAAGATCATGGTGCTGGTGTTCATCATCCTGTTCATTCAGCGCAAACCGCGCGGGCTGTTCCCGCAGCGCGGTCGGGCCGCGGAGGATTCATGAGACATTCCGACTTCAAGACCGCGCTCACCGACCACGCCGCCAAGCTGTTCCTGGGCGTGCTGTTCGGCGCGGTGATCATCGTCGCCCTGCTCAACCTGCTGGTACCGGCGGACTCCGCCCTGCACGTGAGCAGCTACACCGTCACCCTGCTGGGCAAGTACCTGTGCTACGCCCTGCTCGCCCTGGCCCTGGATCTGGTGTGGGGCTACTGCGGCATCCTCAGCCTCGGCCACGGCGCTTTCTTCGCCCTGGGCGGCTACGCCATGGGCATGTACCTGATGCGCCAGATCGGCGACCGGGGCGTCTACGGCAACCCGGAACTCCCGGACTTCATGGTATTCCTGAACTGGGATCAATTGCCCTGGTACTGGCACGGCTTCGACCATTTCGGCTTCGCCCTGCTGATGGTGGGTCTGGTACCCGGCGTGCTGGCTTTCGTGTTTGGCTGGCTGGCGTTCCGCTCCCGAGTCACCGGCGTTTACCTGTCGATCATCACCCAGGCGCTCACCTACGCGCTGATGCTTGCGTTCTTCCGCAACGAACTGGGCTTTGGCGGCAACAACGGCCTCACCGACTTCAAGGACCTGCTCGGCTTCTCGCTGCAGGCGGATGGCACCCGGGTGGCCCTGCTGCTGGCCTCGGCACTCGCCCTGGGCGGTGCCTTCGTGCTGTGCCGCTGGATCACCGGCACCCGCCTGGGCCGCACCGTGATGGCGGTACGCGACGCGGAATCCCGCGCCCGCTTCCTGGGCTACCGCACCGAACACTACAAACTGTGGGTATTCACCTTGAGCGCCGTGCTGGCCGGCATCGCCGGGGCCCTTTATGTGCCCCAGGTGGGCATCATCAACCCGGGCGAGTTTTCACCGCTCAACTCCATCGAGCTGGTGGTGTGGGTGGCCGTGGGCGGCCGCGCCACCCTATACGGCGCGGTGATCGGCGCCATCCTGGTGAACTACGCCAAGACCGTGTTCACCGGCGTGATGCCGGAAGCCTGGCTGTTCGCCTTGGGGGGCCTGTTCGTGGCGGTCACCGTATTCCTGCCGCAAGGGCTCGTCGGTCTGGCCAGGAACCTGGCCCGCAAGAAGAAACAACCGGACCAGGAGGCCCACCATGAGCCAGCCTGATTCCTTCGCCACCAGCCTCCGCGAAACCTTCCGCCGTGACCAGGTGTTCGGGCCCCTGCGCCCGGGCACCCGCCCGGTATCGGCGGGCCACCTGGACACCGGCGGCAAGCACATCCTCTACATGGAGGACGTCACCGTCAGCTTCGACGGCTTCAAGGCCCTCAACGACCTGACGCTCTACATCGAACCCGGCGAGCTGCGCTGTATCATCGGCCCCAACGGCGCCGGCAAATCCACCATGATGGACGTGATCACCGGCAAGACCCGCCCGGACAGCGGCGTTTGCTACTTTGGCCAGACCCTGGACCTGACCCGCATGTCGGACACGGAAATCGCCACCGCCGGCATCGGCCGCAAGTTCCAGAAACCCACCGTGTTCCCGGAACACACCGCCCTGGAAAACCTGGAGCTGGCCATGGCCGGCCCCAAGGGCACCTGGCACGCCCTGCTGAAACCGGTCACCGGCGAACAACGCGATTGGATGGCGAGCACCCTGGATACCGTGGGCCTGCTCAATGATCGCGACCGGCCCGCCGGCGCCCTCTCCCACGGCCAGAAACAATGGCTGGAAATCGCCATGGTGCTGATGCAGAAACCGGAGCTGCTGCTGGTGGACGAACCCATCGCCGGCATGACCCGCCAGGAAGTGGAACGCACCGCCGAGCTGCTGCAAGGCCTGGCCGGCGAACACTCGGTGATGGTGGTGGAGCACGACATGGAATTCATCCGCTCCATCGCCAACACCGTCACCGTGCTGCACCAGGGCAGCGTCCTCGCCGAGGGCAGCATGCAGCAGGTGCAAAACGACCCCAGGGTGATCGAGGTCTACCTCGGCGAATCGGTATAGCTGGAAAAGAATATGTTGAACATAAAAGGCCTCAACCAATACTACGGCGAATCCCACACCCTCTGGGATCTCGACCTCACCGTCGCCGAAGGCGAATGCCTGTGCGTCATGGGCCGCAACGGTGTCGGCAAGACCACCCTGCTGAAAGCCATCATGGGGCTGCTCCCGGTCGAATCGGGCAGCATTGAATTCCAAGGCCGCGACCTGGCCAAAAAGCCCGCCGAGGAACGGGCCCGCGCCGGCATCGGCTATGTGCCCCAGGGCCGCGAAATCTTCCCCCTCCTCACCGTGGAAGAAAACCTGGAAACCGGCCTCCAGGCCCGCGCCGACCGCAGCCGCAAAATCCCCGAGCGCATCCACGAGCTGTTCCCGGTGCTCCACGACATGCGCCACCGCCGGGGCGGCGACCTCTCCGGCGGCCAGCAACAGCAGCTCGCCATCGGCCGCGCCCTGGCCCTGGACCCCAAACTGCTGATCCTGGACGAGCCCACCGAAGGCATTCAGCCCAACATCGTCGACATGATCGCCCGGGTCATCAAAACCCTGAACCAGGAAGAAGGCCTCACCATTCTGCTGGTGGAACAGAAGCTGCCCTTCACCCGCGCCGTGGCGGACCACTTCGCGATTCTGGACCGGGGCAGCAAAGTGGCGGAAGGGGGCGTGAACGAGCTCGACGATGAGCTGGTGAAGAAGTATCTGACCGTTTAGAGCCCTTCAGGCAGAAGATAAATGGTGCACTCATTCCTAGGCCCGACAAGAGCCCTGTATGGTTTGTGCTGTTCGGCCTGGAATAATACCGTCCTCCAACAGAAACGCGGAACCAACGACCTTGGCGATGATCGGGACACGCTTGAAACCACGGCTAAAAACGACGCCTCTGGGCTTCGGACTTCCGATCGCACTCCCTTAATACATATTATCCCTGGACAGCATGGCGCAAAAAGCAACGCCGAACATGGCCGACAACCATAGCCAGAACCCGGCTTGATACTCCACTATTCGCTCCCTTGGACCTCCATCTGCCCAAAGGCTCGAGTAGAAGAAAGAGGACAAGGCCAGAATAAAGCTTCCATATGATAGATTCCGCGTCACCTTCGATGTTTGCCCGCACAGCAACATCAATACGGAAAGCCCGAAGAGAGGATTCGCAAACCACGCGATGCAATTATCCAGAACGGCGGCCCACCCAATCATCAGAACGTACCATCCCATATAGTCATTCAAGACGGCAGAAAATCCTTGATAGCTACTATCAGTCGTGAACGCAGGAAAAAATAGCGACAGCACGTATAGGACAACGGAAATTAACACCAGAATATAAAGCCTGAACTCAAGCACATCCCCCCATATGTCTTTCATCACTTCACCCTTGCTCCATTAAAACCACTCTTCCTTTATGCATACAGCCCGAAAGATCCAATTCGGCGAGATCACCACCTGATTTATCGACGCCAAGAAGAAATGCAGCTATACGACGGACCCCCTGAAAATGAAGGAGCACGACGGTGAAATCACTGTTCAGGCGCGGGTCGCTGGCGACTTCCCGGGCAGTCCCGCTGTGCTTCGCTATGTCTCCGGACTCGGCGATGACAGGATACAGTCCTCGCTATCGGTTAAGCCAAAGCGCCGGCGCTTTCCCGATTTGGCGGATCAACTCCGCTCTTCATCTCGCAGCGTCAGCACCTCGAAGCCATCCGGGGTAACCGCGATGGTGTGCTCCCACTGGGCGGAAAGGCGCTTGTCGCGGGTGACCACGGTCCAGCCGTCCGGCTTGGTGCGCACCGCCGCCTTACCCTGATTGATCATCGGCTCGATGGTAAAGGTCATGCCCTCGCGCAGCACGGTACCGGCGCCGGGCTGGCCGTAGTGCAACACCTGCGGGGCTTCGTGCATCTCGCGCCCGATGCCGTGGCCGCAGTATTCGCGTACCACGGAGTACCCCTGCCGCTCGGCGTAGCGCTGAATCGCGGCGCCGACATCGCCCAGAGTAGCGCCCGGTTTGACCACGCGGATGCCTTCCCACATGGCCTCGTAGGTCTTCTCCACCAACCGCCGCGCATGGGGAGCCACCTTGCCGATCATGTACATCTTGCTGGAATCGGCGATAAAGCCGCCTTTCTCCAGGGTGATGTCCACATTGATGATATCGCCGGACTTCAGGATCTTCTTCGCCGACGGCACGCCATGGCACACCACCTGGTTCACCGAGGTATTGAGCACATACTCGAAGCCATACTGGCCCTTGCTGGCCGGACGCGAGCCCAGCTCATCGACGATGTAGCGCTCCACCCGATCGTTGATCTCCAGGGTGGAAAGACCGGCCGCCACCCAACCATCCAGGTACGCGAAAACCGACGCCAGCAGCCGCCCGGACTCGCGCATCAGCGCCAGCTCCGCCTCCGTCTTCAAGACCGCCTCAGCCACCGGCCACCCGCCGTATATCCACCTCGGCCAGCTTCAGCTGCTCGCGCACGATCTCGGAAAAGGACAGCTCAGGATTGGCCTCCGCCAACATACCGATTTTGATCCAGAACTCAGCCTGGGCGTTGATGGAACGCACCATTACCGAACTGGCTTTGCGGATCTCCTCGTGGAGATCATCGTTGATCTTTACGATGCCCATGGCACGACCTATATATGAAACGTATACGAATCATATATACCGAGCCCTCAGCTCGCAACAGGGCGCGCCACCAGCAAATGGTAGGTGGTGAAACGCCGGCCCAGCAGCTGGCTCTGGTGCACCTCGCGCGCCATTCTGGCCAGCGACCGGTATTCCGGTCGACTGCCGAGAAGATGGAAGACGACTTCCTCATGGCCGAACTCGCTGGCCCAGCCCATCAGGATTCTGAATACGGCGATGCCAAGCCCCCAGGCCCTTTGTGACAGCACGATCGCAAGTTCGAAGCCATGACCATCCGGCTGAATCCCGCACCAGCCCGCCAGCTTCCCATCCACGAGAATCCCGCGAACCCGGCAGCCGGGCAGCGCGTCCAGCCGATGCTTCTCCCTTACCCACTCCTGAACGCTGTCCTTGTCGAAGCAGGCGTGATCCACCAGGTGCTTTCTCAGCGGCGCCTCGTTCAATACCGCCAGAAGGTCCTTTGAATCCACCCGGGTAAGATCAACCAGTTCCAGGTTGCTCATACCGGACTATCCGCCCGCCGCTTCGGCGTACTGCTGAAGCAAGACGGGGAATTGCTCTTGAGGCGGGAATTCTTCAAAGCCGTGGGTGGCACCGGTACTGACCCAATCCAATTTTTCCTTGGTGAAAGTCTCGATGAACGGGCGGTAATCAGCGGCGTTGTCGAACATCGTGGAGCGCACATTCACGAAATCCGCCTCGCCCTCCGGCCGGGTGAACAGCCAGCTCATGCAGTAATCGCAGAAGAAATGCCGCGTGGCGCCATGCAAACCGCCGATCACCGGCTCCCCCCGCGTGACGCTAAACGCCTCACCGGGGAACAAGGCACTCAGACTGAACGCACTGGACGACATACGCTGACAACCGGTGCAATGACAGGCCATGGTGACCATGGGCCTGGCGTGAACCTCGAATTCAACCCGCCCGCAGCGGCAGCGCCCCGTGGCGCTCAAGGAAACGTCCGACATAACAAAGGACCTCTTCATGGAAATATCAGGCACCGCTTCCGGAACCCTCCTCACGGATCGTCAAACCATGGTGGTCCGCCATGGCCACCAGCGCCGACTCATCACCCCGGATCTCCCACTCGAACCAGTTGGTCCACTCCATCACCAGTTCCTGGCCGTCTTTTCGGAGGGTATAGCTGTCGAAATCGATGCCTTTGTCAAAAGCCAGGGGCGAATACTCCCTTACCTTCTTCCACCCTCCGCGCCTCAGCGCTTCGAGTAGCTGGTTTCCCTTTTCCGTATCCAGCTCGATCAACTTCATTCCGAAAGGCACCTCTCCTCCGACGCCTGAACGCCGAACCGCCCCAGCATCCGCCGCACATAGCGGGTATCCGACCACAGGCCCTCGTCCTCCGCCTGTATGCCCATGCCGTTGGCGATGGCCTTCATCTCCCCGTAGCTCTTGCCGAGAATGTTGGCCACGGAGGCAATGCCGCAACCGGAGACTTCTTCCTGTACAACGCAGCTAATCACTTCTATTACTCTAATCCCGCCGTTGCCATAATGAAGGCAACCCGCTCCTCAATGCCGACGCGAGGCACTTCCACGGTTTGGTAGCCCCACCGCTCATACCACCGCTTCATCCCTTCGAATACCTCCACGGACTCCTCGAAGGTCTGGTCTCGCTCCGAGTCCGTGCCGTAGATTTCCTGCCAGGGCGGCAGCAGAAACACGGGATTGTGGTACGGGAACCGCTGAACCAGACCGGCCGCTTCGTCTTCCGTGATCGCGGACGCCAGGTCCAGCATGTACAACGCGTCCAGCACACCCCGGTCGAAGAAGGTTACGCCGTGGTGGGCTGTCGCGGCCCGATACTGTTCGATGTCCGAATCCAGGATCTCCCTGGCGAAGGCGGAGGCATCCGGTCGCGGCGACAGCCCCGCCGCCAGCCTCGTCTTTATGATCCGCCGCGCGGCCTCCGGGGCCACGCGATGGCCTCGCGCCGCGAGAGCATCCAGCAGGGTGGTTTTGCCGCCACCAGGACCACCGGTGACCACGAACCGTTTACTCATAGGATTGATAAGCTCCCTTCCGCCGGGAAACAAAGGCACCCGGCCTATTTGCTTTCCGGCATTGTTCCACTCAGAGCAGCCACGAGGGCCGGAATGTCGAAACCACTTTCGCTGATTGATTTCGGCACCACATAGTAGAGTCTTGGCATGGAAAAAATGATCACGTAGCGGTCATTCTGGCGCCACTTATGGATCGCATCCCAGCGCAGCAGCCCCTCGCCATCCCGGGAGGAAAAGGAGACGCCCTCCTCCCTCAACTCAACGGTGAACTCCTCGTGCATCGCCTTATATTTATCGTAGTGCCGCCCAAGTAAATACGGCGATACGAAAAGCTGGACCACCAGGAAAAAGACAATCCAACCGATCAAACCACCGACGATGGGTGCACTGACGGCTGGCGGCGCATAAACCGCCACGACCAGAAGGACAGCGAACACCATTACCGAGACAATCACGACTTTCACCGTGGGCCTGGCGTACAGCCTGCCCGACGCCACATAGTCCTTTTTCGAGATGCGGTATTTCGCCTTCATCGTCATCTTGTCAGCACCTCACATGGGCCAGGATATGTTTCTTCACGTGTTCGAAATCCTCCCGCTTCGGCAGCACGCTGGATACGATAGTGAGCTTCCCTTTGCGGTGAATAATCTTGAAGAAGACCGTTCCTTTTACTTCCTGGACCGAGACTTTTTCCACGTCGTTAAACGGCACCGTGATGATCTTTTTGCTAATGCCGCTCTTTGGTGCCCGAACATACTGATCGGTGATGATGAGCTCTCCCTTTGATGTGAGGCTCTTGAAGATCAGCAGCAAGCCCAACACCGAGAAGGCCGCGAGCACGAACGTGATCACCCAGTAGAAGATCGTGGCGCCCATTCGCGAAAAATGGATGCTGCCGTTCAGCACCAGCCCCCGATCGTTATCCAAGGAAAAGAAGCCCATGAAGCCGGCAAGCACGCCGAAAAAGACAACGGTGACGATCGCGGCGAGCAGCTTTGGCTTATAGGGGTATCGCTCTTCCATCATTCCAGTTCTCTTTCATTGCATTTATCCCGCCGGGGTGCCTGAACGGACCGGCCATCAACCAAGGTAAGCGACCGATTTACCACTTCAGCGCGTGAAATCCTCGATCTCATCGTAAACGGTGACGGAAAGCCGCTCGCCGATCTCACGCATCCCCACCATCTGCGACGGGCTCTCCGCGCCCCAGAACGCCTTCCAACTCTCCATGGCGTCCCACTTGGCGACCGTCAGCACCTCGGTCTTGTCCTCGGGACCGCGGAGCATGAAGCTGCCCAGCGCCCCGGGCACGGTTTCATGAATCCTGTTCGTGGTGTGAGCCCACGCTTCCCGAAAGCGCGGGAAGTCCTCTTCCGCCACCCGCCACCGGTATACCACCCGAATCACATCCGTCTCCCTATCACAATAATGAGCCGCCGCTCTTGCACCAAGGCAATGACGGCATTGCGTGCGTGACAACCGCTTTGAATCAGCAGGCCCTAAAATGCCCGATTCGCCGCTTTCCGTCGAGCGATCAGCGGGGGCGGATGCGCGAAGCTTGATGCATCTCTCGGGAAGGCGTGGAGCGCCGGGGAATTTCGCTATTCGGGCGGGAAAACGGAATTTGGTGGGATCGCGGCTGAAGCCGCTCCCACGGGGGCCAGCAAGGGCCAGGAGCTGCCCGGCCCTGCTGGTGGAGGGGTTTATTGGAACACGGGGAAGACGGCGGCGTCGCCGTAGTCCTGGATGGGCTTCATGGTCTTGAGGGTGGCCATGTCGTCGTCGGCAATGACGAAGTCCACGTCCGCGTTGTTCTTCATGTGGTCGGGCTTGGCCGTTTTGGGAAGCGGCAGCAGGCCGAGCTGAAGGTCGTAGCGGATGCAGAGCTGCGGGATGGAGACGTTGTACTTGCGCGCCATCTCGGCGATTTGCTCATTCTTGAACAGTTCGCCGTGGCCCACCGGGGAATAGGCTTCCACCAGCAGGCCCTTGTCCTGGGAGTGCTGGATCAGGTCCCAGGGCGTGTTGCTGATGTGGGCCAGCACCTGGTTGACCACCGGCTTCACGCTGCAGGATTCGAGGATGTTGTCGACGTCCTGCTCGGCGAAGTTGGAGAGGCCGATGGCGCGCAGCTTGCCGGCGTCATGGGCTTTTTCCAGGGCCCGCCAGGCGGCGCGGTTGCCTTCCAGGAAGCGGTCCGCCTCGCCGAAGCTGTCCCAGGGTTGCGGGCTGTGGATGATCATCATGTCGATGTAGTCCAGGCCCATGCGCTCCAGGGAGCCGTCGATGGCTTTCACGGCGTCTTCGTAGTCCTTGAAGCGGGCGGCGAGCTTGGTGGTGAGGAACATGTCCTCGCGGGAGACGCCACAGGCTTTGATGCCGGCGGCCACCTCGGCTTCGTTGCCGTAGTCCTGGGCGGTATCGATGTGCCGGTATCCGAGTTCGGCGGCGTCCTTGACGGCCTGCTCGGCGGCGTCACCTTCGATCAGCCAGGTGCCGAGGCCGAGTTTGGGAATCTCCACACCGTTGGAGAGGGTGTAGGTTTCTTGCAGCATCATGGTCGTTTCTCCTTGGTTGGTCACCGAGCGGAGCGCTCGATGGCATCCATCAATTCGTGCAGGGCGACTGCGTCGTCGAAGGACGGCGCGGTGCGCGAGCCCTGCGTAATGTCCTGGTACAGGCGCGCGTATACGCCGGCCACGTTGCGGGCGGCGGCGGTGTGCGGCTTGCCTTGGTATTCGCTCGCGTCCGGCATCAGGGGCGCCAGGGTTTGGTCGTCGCCACGGGCCCCTTTTACCCTAAGCTGGGTGAGCTGAGCGTGGCCCAGGTCCGCGGTGACCTGAATGTCGCCTTCGGTGCCGTTGATTTCCCAGAGCAGGTTGGTGCCCTTGCTGACACCGCCACGATAATGGACCGCCAGCGCGGCGCCATCGCTCAGCGTGCCGTGGAGCATCACCTGGTCGGCGGCGGTCTTGGGGCGGGTCTCGCCGGTGTCGGTGACGCGCACGGTTTCGTAGCGGCGCAGGGTCCGGGCGGAAACCTGGTCGATGCCGCCGAGCACGTCCTGCAGGGCGGCCAGGGTGTGGGCCAGGGGGATCATTTCCATGGTGGCGCCGTTGCGGGCGTCGTACAGGTAATAAAGATCGTCCGAGGTGGTGCCGGCCCAGTTGCCGCCGCTGCCGATCAGCGAGGTGGACAGCACGGTGCCCACGTAGCCGTCGGCGATCAGCTGCTTGAGATGAAGAATTTCCGGGGCCACCCGGGCCTGGGTGCCGACCACCGCCACCACGCCCTGGGCGCGGGCCAGCTCCGCCAGCCGGCGGGCTTCCGCGAGGCCGTTGCCCAACGGCCACTCGCAGTACACATGCTTGCCCGCTTCCAGCGCCGTGGTCACCAGCTCCAGGTGATGGGGCACCTTCACCGTGACCACCACCAGATCCACCTCCGGCGAGTGGGCCAGCTCCTCGGCGCTGGCGAACGCGTGCGGCAGGTTCATTGCCTCGGCGGTGCGGCGGGCGCTTTCCACGGAGCTGTTGGCCACACCCACCACCTTGAACTTGTCGCCCAGGGACGCGAGGGCCGGGATGTGCGCCGTGGCGGCCCAGTGGCTGTCGGGGTTCAAGCCGATGAATCCGACTCGAATGGGCTTCTCTTCCATGGCCGATCCTCCTGTGGCGATCAATGGAACTCGGAAGTGCCCTCCATGCTACGCCCCGGTGCGCCGTGGCGTTTACCCGATCATCGCCAACGCCTGCCTGATCCTGTCAATTCCTCGTGACGGGATAGTCGTCTGCCAGCTCCAGAGTTTCCAGACTGTTCCTTTTATCTTCGAGGTCTTTGAATTCTTCAGTTTTGTCGAGCTTCTTGGACTTCATATCACGAAGCAAAAGCGCCAACTCAAACGGCGCAGCTCCAAGGTGCAATCGTACTTGCGCATTAAAGGTATCGACAATAGCACTGGTGCTTTCGTCCAAATCAGTGCCGAACGTTGCTGCGTTGATACCTAGGATTTGCCCCAACTGATTTAAGAGATTGGCATAGCTGTCAGAGAACCGCTTCTGACGCTCTTTGTAGTAGTCAAAAAGATGCTGGCGAGCAGAAAATTCGTTCCCTTCGCGTATTTTTTCCAGCGTGGCCCGGAACTGAAGGGACGCTGCCTTATATCCAACGAAGCCAGTAACTAAGGCTGGGCCAAGAATCTTGAGAGCATCATGAAGCAGTTCAGTTATTGCCGGATCCATGTGTTACCTCATGAGCGCATAACGCCGTCAACATGGGCCGAGCGTAGCGAGGTCCCGCCCCAGCATAGCTCGGGCGAAGTGCTTGGCATTGTTAAGAGCCACGCCCGGCTTTATGGGCACGGCCATTTTTGTTGAACTGAATCATTTACTAGTTCCATGGCGCTACGTGAAGCGGGCGGGGCTTCTTTGAGCAATACGCTCACAACCTGCTCCTTGACCTCACCATGTGTTACTGCCTCCGGAACACACCACTCGTCCATTGAACTATAAAGTGCGTCAATGGCTCCCTCGCAGAACCCGCGAGCATATTCATTTGTTTCTGTTTCCTCACACGCCGCGTAAAGAAACGATGCTGACATAGGTGTTGCCAAACTATCCGCCTGCACCAACGGCGCCGCGATCAGTAAGGCCAGAATTAGCCCTGTTCCATTCGTATTCATTTCGGCTTTCCCGTTTTCGATCATGTGTTCTGAACGCACAAGTAACTGGCACCGGAGCGACAGCGAAGGGAACCAGAACCCGCTAGGGTTTTGGTGTCCGGTAGACCGCCTTGTTAAGGTGCCGACGCCTGAAAACGCCCCATGCCCCCAACAAACCAAAGACACTTCCTGTCCCCACAGCAAGGTGTAACATGCTCACGGGAGTGAAGGTACCTGCATATACAAAGGCCGAAAAACCACCAGAAAGAAAATAGGTGTTGCCCAGAGCCATAAAAGCGATAGCCCAACGGCCATATTGGGGCTCCTTTCTTAATACCTGAGCCCCAACAACAATGAACACAGCCAAGGCCGATGCTAAGGTCACCAGCGTGAGATTCGGGGTAGCGTGTGTCAGGTCCGCTTCCACTCCGGCTTGGTGGATTTCCCTACCAGAAAAGCCGCCGAGGAGGGTGACCGCAATAAATAGCCCGATCAGATATCTCATAGCACCTTAACGCTTGCAGCACGCGCGTTAGCGCGTCCCGGCCGCAGGCCCTTGCTGATCTACTTTGTTAGGGCTTTCTGCGCGATTAAAGGTTGAAATACGTATAGAACGCCCTGGTATTTTGTGTCTTGCCAACTCATTTAGACGTTCTGCTGCTTGCTTCATAGCTTGAAGATCAACCTCATTTGTTGCGAACTCATTTGATTGCGGCTTTGATTCAAGCTCAACAAACTTTACCTTAAACTCTTTTTTCGATATTTGCACATAACAATGCAAGGCATTTGTACCTGGATATCTAAAACTCAAATTCTGTGTGTGGCCCGTTAATGGCTGAAGCCCCCATGACATACTTGAACTTAGGAATTCAAAACCTTCATTTTTTAATAAATTTATTACCTCGCCAGCTAACAGATCAACTTCTTCGTCGCTGGTGATGATTCGTTTTGTGCCATCTACTCCTAGGCCCGCATCAATATGCTGAAGCTCTCTTTGTTTCAACATTGCTCCTTTAGGAGGGCAGCCACAAAGTAGAAACGCTACTGCTATTATGAATATTGCTCGAAATTTCATTTGTAGCCCTAACGCCATTGTTCAGCGGCAGCCTTGGCAGAGCGAAGCGGCGACAAGGCTGTCCAGTGGAGGGCCTTCAGGCCCGGAACGTACTGGAACTATTGGTTATGCGGAGCCGCTTGGTAACGTCCCATCTTCGAAGTCCGCATACCTCTCCACGCCTTTTGCAGACACCTCCAAGCCGCCCAATCTCTTGATTTCCGTCCACGGCGTAGAGGACGCGTCGTATTCAATCAACTCATATTCCCGGTGGCAGGTCTGCCAATTTGTACATGGACACCTATTTGGAGGTTGGTCCCAGGGTGTCTCTGCGAGGCGCTGAAGCACAGCCAACGCTTCACTCCACGAGTTAAACTCCCCGTGCCACTCTGCGTGGAATTGATCCTCCAGGACGACAGTCAAGATTCGGCCTCATTGGTACGCATAACGCTTTTGTTTAGCGGCGCCCCGACAGGGGCGTCCGGTGGAGGCCGCAGGCCGGAACAAACTACAACAACTTGTTAGAATTTCTAGTTTGCGAAGAACGCCCTTACCGATTTGGCTATCCTTTCCGTTTGGCTTGCATCCAGCCCAGGACTGACGCTTGAACTCCATAACTCGGGACCATCAAACTCACTAACTTTTATGTTGAGCATTACGTGGCCAAGCTTATCGGAGGTTGCGGTTAACTCCAGCTCGCCCTCGATGGAAGTCCACACCAGGGGGCCTTGCCAACCTTTCCATTCTTTTGCGATGAACTCGAAAAAATTGACCAACAAATCACAGTCGGCATAACCCCAAACTCTTTTCTCCAACTTTACGACAGGACTGTCGTAGCGCACAGAGAAGTAATCAGCATCTCTTTCGCAGAAAGTAAGCGATGCAGATGTGCTTCCTGATTTTATGACTGCTGTATCCATCCTTCCTACTTCTAACGCCCGCCATCACCGGTGACAAAGCCGTAGCGGAGCGGAGCTTTTGGCATCCGGTGGATGGCCTGGTTAGCTGATGGGCTCAATGCAGTACTCGATCGGCATAGGCTTGTCTACTACCTTTGAAGACAACCTGTATCGCTTACCTTTTTCTATTGAAGCTTCTTTCAGCACATCTTCGAGACGATCTTTTATTGGGACCTGAAAGTCATCTTCTGTGCGAGCCTGGATAAATGCTGCTGTGACCTCGAATTCATAATTCTCCGACTTATACAGAGCGAATTCGTCTCTAGGATCACGCTTAAACTCAAAACTCTCGCCATAATTATTGCCAAACCAATCCTTTACTTCATCAAGGACCGTATCGATATTTTCATACATTTCTGCATTCTCCTTTTCAGCTAACGTTCGCGTTGAGCCGCGCGCCGACAAGGCGCGTCGGACTCGAACGCGTTGTTATGCGTTGCCTCCGTCATTCCTCAACCGAGTTCCACGTAACCTTGGCTTGCTTTCCTTTACCCTTACCGAGCGTCTTACGATCTATGAGCTTTGACTCGAATTCGAAATCCTGCGTGATCTTTACAACAAGCAACTTGTTAAAGTTTCCGGCCCGCTTGACTTGAACCGTTCTATTGCCTTTTTCCGGCGATATTGTTTTTATCTCTACCCAATCATTTCCGAGGCGACCATCAGATCCCTTTGTCCCTGGTGCGTGACGTTCAATCCCGTATTTAATTTCTCCGTAGAGTTCGCCCAGTTCACCCCAAATCTGTAAGTAGCGACCCGTTACGTCACGGTACTCTCTCGCCGCTTCGACCAGATCTTCGAAAACTCTAATGACATCGAGACTCGCCTCGGGGTACTCAGCCTGCATTTCCTGATCCGCAAGTTGGCCATTGATCCAGTCCCAACTGATCCATTCCCCATCATCCCAAATGCCGTCAGCCGGTCCTGTCATAGGCCTTCCTGTCATTGAACAGCGCATGTGATTCCCCAGGTATAACGCCCGGCTCACCGAGCGAATTTTTGATGGCGGCTTTTGTGCAGCTCTTTGCACAAAAGATGACAGCGGAAATTTGTCCGGTGCAGCCGTTTGTTATGTGTGTTGCTGCTTACAATTACCACCTATGTGTACCTTAAGAACAAGCCAAGATAGTTGTTATGGATATTGCTTTTCCATGTGTTGCCATACAACCGAAACCCTAGTTGCTCAAGTATCTTTACCATCGCCGGATTAGCTGAAATTTCGGTAGAAGCCATGAGGTTCTCTTGCCCGAACTCATCTAGCAGCATGCGAGCAATATTTTTCGCTATGCCTTTTCCAGCATAGCTTGGGTCCGTGTACAGATATCCAAGCTCCCATTCAAAATCACTGCTTTGCTTTGGAAGTCCAGCTTTCTCATTTGAGAAATCGGATTCAGTCTTGACCTTAATAGCGCCAATCCCAGCTACCTTTCCATCAATTTTTGCGATACACAACAATTTACACCTATCAGCTTTGCGCCAAAGATCACCTTGAACTTTTCTCTGCTGCTTCAATGCTACGGAAAAACACCCTCGGACTTCATCTGTAAGCTGACTTTTCGAGATTAAATCATATTCGATTTTCATTTCTCCAAAACTCTTTCTAATCGTTCTAGCACGACGCTTTCTTTACATAACAGGTATTAGGACGCCGGCTCGAATATCCAATGAACGCGCCGGCGTCATATCACGTTATAGTTTTTAACTTCATCGAATAAAAGCAGAAAACTCAACGCGTTACAAACCCGCCGCATTGTCTGTCCCTGTTCGCTTGATTTCTTCAGTTCCGAATTGCCATGACTCCGTTCATATAAACAGCCCCAAGAGGGTAGCCATGCATACGAATAGTCGCAGGCGCCCAAGGCTCCGTGATCCGTTTCGCGATGCCATTCAAGTGCGCCATTACAGCCCACGGCCCGGGAAAACCTTGAGGTCATCGTTGACCTGATCCATGGCGCTGGGTTGCGGGTTACGGCGTCGGTTCGTGGTGGCGTTTTAGGGCGTCGTTACAGGCCAGGGGCGAATGGCCGGACCGCTGCTTTGAAGTGGAGAGGTTGGTGGTTGATTTAGGGGCTGATCGCGGCTGAAGCCGCTCCTACAGGGGCGTGTTGGGGCGTGTGGGGCATGGTGTGCGTGATCGGGCGGGCGAGCGGGCCCGCCGGGCGGGGAACGCCTTAGGGGGCGAGGCGTTCTCGGGTCCAGGTGGTGCCTTGTTTGAGGTAGCGGAAGCGGTCGTGGAGGCGGCTGGGGCGGCCGTGCCAGAACTGGATTTCCTCGGGGGTGATGCGGTAGCCGCCCCAGGTTTCCGGCATGGGGATGGTTTCGCCTTCCGGGTATTGCTGGGCGAGGTTGGCCATGTCCGCTTCCAGTTGTTCGCGGGTGGCGGGGCGGCTTTGCGGGGAGATGGCGGCGCTGAGCTGGCTGTCGCGGGGGCGGCTGGCGAAGTAGTCGCGGGATTGTTGGGGGTCGAGTTTTTCGGCGCGGCCGTTGACGATGAGCTGGCGGTCGAAGGGGCCCCAGAACATGACGAAGGAGACGTTGGGGTTGGCGGCGATGTCGTCGCCTTTGCGGCTGTCGTAGTGGGTGAAAAAGACGAAGCCGCCGTCCTCGATGCCTTTGAGCAGGACCACGCGGCTGGAGGGGCGGCCGTCGGCGGAGACGGTGGCGAGGGTCATGGCGTTGGCCAGGGGGAGGTTGGCGTCGATGGCTTCGTCGACCCAGCGGCGGGCCTGCTCGACCGGGTCCGCCAGCAGGTCGGCTTCGCTGAGGCCGGGGGCGTGGTATTCCTGGCGTACGTCTTTCATGGGGGCCCTTGTTGGTTTGTTCGTGGTGTTGGGGATTGTAGCGGAAATGGTCGGGGGTTTTGGTTGTTTGGGGTCAAGGGTGGTGGGTATGTGCCGGGGGGATCGCGGCTGAAGCCGCTCCTACGGGGGGTTCGATTGGGCATGGAGTGAACGAAGCGCGCTTGGGCGGCGGCGGGTTGGGGTGGGATTCGTTATCCTGGGCGTATGTCATTCAATACCATCGAGATCAATAAGCAGCGGCAGGATTTGAGCGGGCGCGAGAGCGTTTGGTTGTTCGGTTACGGGTCGCTGATTTTCAAGGCGGATTTTCCGTATCTGGAGCGGCGGCCGGCGAGCATTCGCGGGTGGGCGCGGCGGTTCTGGCAGGGCTCCCACGATCATCGGGGGACGCCTGAGTCCCCGGGGCGGGTGCTGACGCTGGTGGAGAGCCCGGGGACGGTGTGCGCGGGGATGGCGTACCGGGTGGCGCCGGCGGTGTTCGATCATCTGGATGTGCGGGAGAAGAACGGCTATTTGCGGTTTTCCACGCCGATGACGTTTTCCGATGGTGGGCACGAGGAAGGGCTGGTGTACATCGCCACGGAGGACAACGCGGCGTTTTTGGGGCCGGCGTCCGAGGCGGCGATCGCGCGGCAGATTGCGGGGAGTCATGGGCCTAGTGGGCCGAATCGGGATTATTTGTTGAATCTGGCGGAGGCGTTGCGGGAGTTGGGGGCGGAGGATGAGCATGTGTTTGCGTTGGAGCGGTTTTTGTTGGGGGTGGAGAGGTGTTGAGCGTGGTGTGGTGTAGCCGGGTGTGGAATCGCGACTGAAGTCGCTCCTACTGTTCTCTTCGCATTTGACGGGGGGAGACGCCGAACCAGCGTTGGAAGGTGCGGCTGAAGTTGGAGGGGTCCTGGTAGCCGAGGCGTTCGGCGATGCGTTCCACCGGGAGGTCGGTTTCCAGGAGGTACCAGGCGGCGAGCTCGCCGCGTACGTCGTCGAGCAGTTCCTGGTAGCGGGTGCCTTCGCTTTTTAGCTTGCGGATCAGGGTGCGCGGCGACATGGCGAAGCGGGCGGCCATGTCTTCCAGGGTGGGGTACTGGCCATCGCCGTCGAGCAGTTCGATGCCGATGCGCTGGCTGAGCGGGCCGCCGCTCTGCAGTTGCTTGAGCTGGTGTTCGCAATCCCTTAGCGCGGTGCGGTGCAGGCCCGGGTCGGCGGTGAGGCAGGGGGTGTCGAGCACCGGCTTGGGCAGGGTGATGGCCAGGTGGTCGGCGCCGAAGGTCACCGGGCAGCCGAGCCGTTGTTCATAGTGTTCCGCCCAGGGCGGCGCCTCGAAGGGCACCTGGATGCGGGCGTCGCGCAGGCGCCGGGAGGTGACCGTGTCCACCAGCTGGAAGTAGGTGGCGAGGATCGAGCCGGCGTTGAATTCCCGCATGTCGCCCAGGTCCACTTTTTCGTGGAGGGTGAGCCGCCCTTCCCGTTCGTCCTCCTCGAAGCTGAGTTCCACCAGTTGGAAGCGCACCGCCACGAAGCGGGCCACTACCTTGAGCACGGCGCGCAGGTCCGGGGCGGAGATCACCGCGTAGCCCAGCGGGCCGTGGGCGGACACCGAGGTGGCGGCGCCGATTTCCAGGCCCAGCCAGGGGGTGCCGGTGAGGGCCACGGCGCGCCGCTCCAGGCGCGACACCTGCTCCAGGCTCAGGTAGCGGTGTTCACCGAGCAGTTGCTCCCATTGCAGCCGGGTGCCACGGAAGATGGCGTCGTTTTCGAAGCCTCTTTCGTGCAGATAGGCGCACATCAGCCGGGGGTAGACCGGGTGGATGGCGGGGCGCAGGCGGTCGGTGTCGGTGGCGACCATGGTCGGGTCCTTTGTCACTATATGACGACTTATTGCCACCTTAGGCGGTGCCTTGCAAGGTCCGGGGGAGACATTCTGTATCCCATCGAACAACAATATCGAGGTTGCTATGAGCAAGGCAGGCGTTTTCACCGGACCTTCCGGGGTCGTGTACCGCGACCGCAAGCGAAAACTGTGGTTCACCTCCATCTTCGTGCCGGCCATCGTGTTCGTCGGCCCGGCGTTGTATTTCGCCACCGGCAACGCCTGGACGCTGTGGATTCCGCTGGTGTTCTACTACCTGACGGTGCCGGTGCTGGACATGATCATCGGCGAGGACCTGAGCAACCCGCCGGAGGAGATTGTCCCGCAGCTGGAGGAAGATCCTTATTACCGCTGGGTGACCTATGCCCTGGTGCCGCTGATCTGGGGCGCCTGGTTCTTCGGCGCCTGGTTCGTGGGCACCCAGGATCTGCCCTGGTACGGGGTGCTGGCCATGGTCTACCTGATCGGCGGCACCTGTGGCGTGGGCATCAACCTGGGCCACGAGATGGGCCACAAGAAGGGCAAGGGCGAGCGCTGGCTGGCCAAGTTCGTGCTGGCGCCGTGTGGCTACGGGCACTTCTTCATCGAGCACAACAAGGGCCACCATAAGGACGTGGCCACGCCGGAGGACCCGGCCTCCTCGCGCATGGGCGAGAGCATCTGGAAGTTCGTGCTGCGGGAGATTCCCGGCGCCGCCAAGCGCGCCTGGCGTCTGGAAAAAGATCGTCTGGAGGCGCGCGGCAAATCAGTGTGGTCCCTGGAGAACGAGATCATCCAGCCGGCGATCATCACCGCCGTGGCCTGGGGCTCGGTGCTGGCGATCTTCGGCATCGGCCTGCTGCCCTACATTCTGGCCACCGCGTTCTGGGGCGCGTTTCAGCTCACCTCCGCCAACTACATCGAGCACTACGGCCTGCTGCGCCACAAAACCGCCAACGGTCGCTATGAACGCACCAAACCGTACCACAGCTGGAACAGCAACCACATGTTCTCAAACTGGGCCACGTTCCACCTGCAGCGCCATTCCGACCACCACGCCCACCCGACCCGGCGCTATCAGAGCCTGCGCCACTTCGAGAACCTGCCCACCCTGCCCAACGGCTACTTCGGCATGTTCTTCATCAGCTACTTCCCGCCGCTCTGGTACAAGGTGATGGACAAGCGTCTGCTGGAACACGCCGGCTACGATGCGCGCAACATCAACTTCGACCCGGCCCGGCGCGAGGAGCTGATCCGCAAGTACGACATCAAATACGGGGACGCGCCGGCGAAGGTGGCCGCGGGCTGAAAGGCATTATCGCGACTGAAGTCGCTCCTACGGCACTGCGTTTGGCACCGTAGGAGCGACCGGGCGGCGTACCGCTTCAGTCGCGATCGCCCGCTTGTCACTCCCGCCTCATTTAATGATAATTGTTCGCATTATCAGGAAAGGGGCGAGGGGTGAGCATGACACCAAGGTCGTTGTCGGTGCCCCGGCGACGGGACACCGCCGGGGCGTCTTCAGGCGCGATGCCGGACATCGGCCTGCTCTACCACGAACATCACGGCTGGCTGTTCAACTGGCTGCGGCGCAAGCTGCTCAGCCCCCAGGACGCCGCCGACCTCTCCCACGACACCTTCGTGCGCCTGATCACGGGCGCCCCGGCCCAGCTTCATGAACCGCGCGCCTACCTGCTGGTCATCGCCAGCCGCCTTCTGATCAACCGCAACCAGCGGCAACGCATCGAGCGCGAGGCGCTGTACAGCGTGGCGGTCCTGCTGGAGGGCACCGATCGGCGCGGCCCGGAGCAGGTGGCCGGGGCCCGGGATCTGCTATCCCGGGTGCTGCACCTGCTGCTTGAGGAGCTGCCGGAAAAACCCCGCCGCGCCTTCCTGATGGCGCGCCTGGAGGGCCTGAGCTACCGGGCCATCGGTGAGCGGCTGGCGGTGTCCGAGAGCAGCGTGAAGCAGTACCTGGCGCGCTGCCTGGCCCATTGCCACTGGCGCCTGCACGATGCCCTGGAACAGGGGGGCGGCCAATGAGCGGCACGGACGGCATCCGCGATCGGGCGGCGGACTGGGTGGTGGCCCTGCATGAGGCCGGCGAGGCGGAGCGCGCCGAGCTGGAACGCCGTTGCCAGGCCTGGCAGGCGGAGGACGAGCGCCACCGCCGGGTGTTCCATGAGATGCGCACTTTGTGGGACGGCCTGATGCCCGAACGCCCGCGCCGTTCCCGGGCCGGCGTGCTGGTGGTGTGGCTGCTGATCGGGCTGATCGCCTGGCAGTTGCCGTGGACCCTGTGGCGCGGCGATGCCCACACCGGCACCGGCGAGCGCCGCGTGCTGGTGCTCGACGACGGCAGCCGCCTGACCCTGGACGCGGACAGCGCCGTGCGCCTGACCCTGAACGCGGACCTGCGTCGCGTCCGGCTGCTGCGCGGCCGGCTGTTCGTGAAGGTGGCGCCGGACGCCAACCGGCCGTTCCAGGTGGTCACCCGCGATGGCACCGCCGAAGCCCTGGGCACCGAGTACAGCGTGGCCCTGGAGGGCGAGCGTACCCGGGTGGCGGTGCGCGAATCCTCGGTGCGGGTGATCCCCGCCGCCCGGCCGGCGGCAGCCCGGGTGCTGCACGCCGGCGAGGGCACCACCCTGACCCGCACGCGCAGTGACGCCCCGGCGGCGCTGCCGCCGGGGCGCTTCGACTGGCTGGATGGCCGGCTGGTGTTCAATGACGCGCCCCTGAAGGAAGTGCTGGCAAGACTGTCCCGACACCGCCCGGGCTGGCTGCTGGCCAGCCCGGCGCTGCCCTCGGACCTGCGCTTCACCGGCGTACTGCCCGCCGACGACAGCGAGCGGGCCCTGGCGGTGCTGGGTGACGCCCTGCCGGTGCGGGTGCGGCGTATCACCCCCTATGTGGTGTGGGTGGACTGATTTTTTTCTGCCCGATCCGGGCCGTCGCCGGTCATGGAAGGTATAGGCAACCAAAGGAGACCTCCATGCCCCTACCCTTCCGCCCCCGGCTGACCCTATCCCGGCAAACCCTATCCTGGCTAACAATGCCCTGCCTGCTCGGCGCCCTGGCGCTACCCGCCAGCGCCGCCGAGCTCGACCTGCCCGCCCAACCCCTGGATCAAGCCGTCACCGAGCTGGCCCGTCAGACCGGGCTGACCATCGGCGGCGACGCCAGCCTGCTGCGCGGCCACCGGGCACCGGCCCTGAGCGGCGACTACGCGCCCCTGGACGCCCTGCGCCGACTGCTGGCCGGCACTCCGGTGACCTTCCGGGTGACCGGTGACGACAGCGTCATCCTGGAGCGCGGCAATACCCTGGAAGCGGTGGAAGTGAACGGCGAGGCGGAGCGCGCCGGCCTGGCGCCGGTGTACGGTTACGTGGCCCGCCAGAGCGTCACCGCCACTAAAAGCGACGTGGCCCTCAAGGAGACTCCGCAATCCGTGTCCGTGGTGACCCGGGAGCAGATCGAGAACCAGAACGCCCAGACCCTGGACCAGGCCCTGGCCTACACCCCGGGCGTGCAATCGCTCACCGGTGGCGCCAACAGCACCACCAGCGACGGTCTGCAGATCCGCGGTTTCAACGTCACCGGCTCCAGCCCGTTTTACCTGAATGGCGCCAAGCTGGCCCGTAACACCTTCAGCACCACCGCGGAGCCCTATGGCATGGAACGCATCGAGCTGCTGCGCGGGCCGGCCTCGATCCTGTACGGCGCCGCCGCGCCCGGCGGCGTGGTCAACATGGTCACCAAGCTGCCCACCCAAGAGCCACTGCGCGAGATCCGCCTGCAGGGCGGTAGCCATGATCGCCGCCAGCTGGCGGCGGACTTCGGCGGCCCGCTCACCAACGACGGCCGCTTCGCCTATCGCGTCACCGGCCTGACCCGGGACAGCGACACCATGGTGGACTACATTCCCGATGACCGGGACTTCCTGCAGGGCGCCCTGACCTGGCAACCCACCGACAGCACCCGGCTGACGGCATTCGCCACCTACCAGAAAAACGACACCGCCTATGTCTACGGCTTGCCGGTGGCCGGCACCGTGGAATCCAACCCCAATGGGCGCATCGACCGGGACCGTTTCATCGGCGAACCCGGCTTCAACGAATTCGTCTCCGAGAGCTACACCCTGGGCTACCTGTTCAGCCACCGCCTCAACGACACCTGGACGGTGCGGCAAAACGCGCTCTACTTCACCGCCGACGCGAATTACGCGGATATCGGCGTGGGTAGCTACGCCGCCGACCAGCGCACCGTGAGCCGCAGCGCCTATACCCGCAACGACGACAACCACAGCTGGAGCCTGGATAACCAGCTTGAAGGGGTGTTCGAGCTGGGCCGGACGCGACACACTCTGCTGTTCGGCGCCGACTACACCGAGCAGAGCTTCGCCCGTGCCCAGTACAGCGGCACCGTGGCGCCGCTGGATGTGTACGCACCGGTGTACGGGTCCCCGGTGGTGCTGGGCGCCACGCCGTTGGGCTCGTTTAAATCGGACAACCAGCAACTGGGCATCTACGCCCAGGACCACATCAAGGTAGACGACCGCTGGGTGATCCTGCTGGGCGGCCGCTACGACCGCTTCGACAACAAGCAACGCGACCGGCTCACCGGCGACCGCGCCACCACGTACGACGACAGCACCTTCACCGGACGGGCCGGCCTGGTGTATCTGTTCGACAACGGCTGGGCGCCCTACCTGAGCTACTCGCAATCCTTCGAGCCAGTGGAAAGCAGCACCGGCACCGACTACGAGCCCACCGAGGGCGAGCAGTACGAGGCCGGCCTGCGCTACGCGCCGGATGACCGGGATTTGTCGGTGACGCTGTCGGTGTACGACCTGATTCAGCAGAACGTGCTCACCACGGACCCGGCCGGTGGCCCGCAGATCCAGGAAGGCGAAGTCCGCTCCCGGGGCGCGGAGCTGGAAGCCCGTGCCCAGCTCACCAACGGGCTCAGCCTGATCGCCGGCTACGCCTACACCAACGCCGAGATCACCAAAAGCAACAGCGGCAGCGAAGGCAACGAACCCGGCGCCGTGCCCGAGCACAGCGCTTCCCTGTGGGCGGACTACCGTTTCGGCGGCGCGCTCAGCAACCTGAACGTGGGCGCGGGCGCCCGCTACATCGGCGCCAGCTACGACCTGGCCAACAACGTGCGGGTGCCGGACTACACCGTCTACGATGCCCTGCTCGGCTACTGGCTGGACGACTGGCGCCTGGCCCTCAACGTGCAGAACCTCACCGACGAGGAGTACGCCACCTGCACCTACCTGTGTTTCTATGGCCAGGAACGCACCTACACCGCCACCGTCACCTACCGCTGGTGAGGTAACACGGACGGGGTGGTGCGCGCCGCTTGTGGCACGCACCCCGCCGCCCTAACATTGCCCGATGAACGACGACACCCATTTCTACCAGCCCTCCGCCGGCCACGGCCTGCCCCACGACCCTTTCAATGCCCTGGTGGCGCCGCGTCCAATAGGCTGGATTTCCTCGAAGAGCCCGGACGGCGTGCTCAACCTGGCGCCCTACAGCTTCTTCAATGCCTTCAACTACCGGCCGCCAATCGTCGGCTTCGCCAGCATCGGCTACAAGGACAGCGTGCGGAACATCGAAGCCACAGGGGAGTTCGGCTGGAACCTGGCCACCCGCCCCCTGGCGGACGCCATGAATCAGAGCTGCGCGGCGGTGGCGCCGGAGGTGAATGAATTCGAGCTGAGCGGGCTGACGCCGGAGCCGTCACGAATCATCGACGTGCCCCGGGTGAAGGAAACCCCGGTGTCCTTCGAATGCCGCCTCAGCCAGGTACTGCGCCTGACCGGCGCCGACGGCGCCGAGACCGACACCTGGCTGGTGCTGGGTGAGGTGGTGGGCGTGCACATCGCCCGGCACCTGCTCAAGGACGGCGTCTACGACACCGCCGCCGCCGAACCGATCCTGCGCGCCGGCGGCCCGGCGGATTATTTCTCCGTCAACGAGACGACCCGCTTCCAGATGTATCGCCCGAAGACTTAGCCCAGTCCGACACCATCACATCCTTGACGGTGTCGGCCAGATAAGGGTCCGCCATCAGATCGTCGTAGAGCTGGACGAGCTCCCGCTTGTGCTGCTCGGTGATCGGTTCCTTGGCGATGCGGTACAGGTCAGTGCCTGTCAGGTTCTTGATCGGGCGCCCCTTGAACATGTTGATTGAGAAAAAATCCAGGACCGGATTCTCGGGATTCGCTTCCAGAATCGCCATCTCGACCAGGCTGCCATCCTGCCCGTTGAATAACCCCAGCCCCGCAAAAATCCCAGCCGTGGCATGGGTGACATCACCGTTGAATCCACCGGTGTAAATACCCAACCCATGAGGTTCTACGATAAACCCCGTGTAAGCATCCAGCGGTATCAGCAAAAGAACCGCGTCCAACCGGTTCTCCCGGGCCAAGTCGCTTACCAGCGGACGGTATCTGTCGATGGGCGTTTCCATCCAAGTCTTCAAACTAAAAAAAGGCTGTTCAATGTCCGAGTCCAACCAGATTTGGCGGTCATAGTCCACGTGAACCAACTGGTAATTGAAGTGATCGCGAAGGCTCTGCTCGATACGAGTCCGATAGATCTGGTCCAGATTTGCCTCCGACAAATCCACCTTGATCCGGTCATTGCCGAAATTGGTGGCGCCTTTATAAGCAATATCCACCTCGTCGCCCATTAAGGACAGCACCGCGATCCGTTCCATGTCTTCGTGCTCGAACGGTGCCTTACTGGCACATCCTCCCAGCGCAAGCAGCACCACCCCCGCCAAGAAAACAAAGCAGACCGGCTTCTTCATATCCTTCCCCTTTTTATTGTTTCATCATCCACGTTAATTACGGATTACCGTTCAATCATCGGCAATATTCAAATAGCGCTCCAGCACGTCGCGGATCACCTCGGCGTAATGGTTCACGCAGATTTTCTGTTCCCGGTATTTGCCGCGCTTGAGGTACCAGTCCTGCAGCATCGCCTTGGTGAGCGAGGCGAGCAGGCGGGCGTTGACGTCGCGGTAGGCGCCGGCGGCGATGCCTTCCTCGATGATGGCACGGAAGATGTCTTCCACTTCCCGTTCGATGGCGACGGCGTCATGTTTCTCTTTCTCCGGCAGGCTTTTGGCTTCCATGTAGGAGAAGTAGAACCAGGCGCGCATGATCTCGCTGAGATACAGATGCGCCTGAATGGCGGTGAACAGCTTGTCCCGAGGATCGACGATCTCCCGGGTGTGGCTGAGCAGAGTCTGGCGGGTGAGCAGGATGCCGTGGCTCTGGATCAGGTGGATCAGGTCGTCCTTGTTGCGGATATAGGCGTACAGCCCGCCCATGCTGAGGCCGGAATCGGCGCACAGGTCGCGCAGGGTCATGGCGTGGAAGCCTTTCGAATTGGCCAGACGCAGGGTGGAATCGATGATCCGCACCAAATTGCGCACCGCCACCGCTTCCTTCTTGATGCGAATCTTGTCCTGGTTCTGCCGGAACAGCTCCCGGCAGATGTCTTCCTTGGACAGACGCAGGTCCACTTTAAAGGCGTCGTAATCGGTGATCATGGGTCGTCAATGGGCTGAAAAGCGGTGAGTATAAAAGAGGCGGGGCCGGTTGCACCAAACCCCGCCGCCGATTCGCCGCCGGCCCTCAGGCGACCGACAGGAAGCGGTTCTGGGTGTCCACGTCCTGTTTCAGCTCGGCGCTGAGAGCTTCGTGCACCACCCGGCCTTTCTCCAGAATGTAGGCGCGGTCGGCGTGCTTGAGGGCAAAGTGCACGCTCTGGTCGGTGAACAGGATGCTGGTGGTGCGCGACAGATCATCGATCAGGCGCCCGATCTGCTGCACGATCACCGGCGCCAGCCCTTCGTTGGGCTCGTCCAGCAGCAGCAGGCGCGGTTCGATCATCAGCGAACGGGCCACCGCAAGCATCTGCTGCTGGCCGCCGGACAGGGTGGCGCCGTCCTGGTCGGCCAGTTCCGCCAGCATCGGATACTCGTCGAAAATCCGCTCCACGCTCCAGGCGTTCTCGCCGCCGGGACCGCGCCGGTCCGCCACGTCCAGGTTCTCGCGCACGCTCAGGCCGGGAAAGATGCGCCGATCCTCCGGCACATAGCCGATGCCCAGCCGCGCGATGCGGTGCGGCGCCAGGCGGGTGATGTCCCGGCCCTGCCAGGTGACCGTGCCCCGGCGCGGCGGCGTCAGCCCCACGATGCTTTTCAGGGTGGTGCTTTTGCCGGCGCCATTGCGCCCCAGCAAGCACACGGTCTCGCCCTCGTTAAGCGCCAGGGTGACGCCCTGCAGGGCCTGGCTCTCGCCGTAGTAGGTGTGCACGTCATCGAGTTGAAGAATCATGCGCCGGCCTCCTGTTGTTCTTCGTCTTCTTCTCCCAGATAGGCGCGCCGCACCTCCGGGTGGCGGCGCACTTCCTCCGGCGTGCCCACCACCAGCGCCTCGCCCCGGTGCATCACCAGGATGCGGTCGGCCAGGCTGAACACCACCTCCATATCGTGCTCGGTGATCAGGAAAGTGTAGTCGCCGCTGTCGGCCAGGGATTTCACCAGGGCGGTGGCACGGCGGGTTTCATCCGGCGTCATGCCGGCGGTGGGTTCATCCAGCAACACCAGACGCGGCCGGGTGGCCAGCACCACGGCGATTTCCAGCAGGCGCTTGTCGCCATAGCTGATCACGCCGGCACGGCGCTCCGCCAGCCCGCCGATGGACAGCCGCTCCAGCAGCGCCTGGGCTTCTTCCTGGAGCACGGTGTCGCGGGACGCCAGGTTGAACCAGCGTCGGCTGTGGTGATGCAGCGCCGCCAGCGCCACTTCCACGTTCTCGCGCACCGTCATCTCGGTGAAAATGTTGTTGATCTGAAACGAGCGCGACACGCCCAGCCGGCTGATGCGGTGCGGCGGCAGGCCGGTGATGTCCTGGCCGTCCAATAACACCTTGCCCCGGGTAGGCGTCATGCGGCCGGACACCATATTGTAGAAGGTGGTCTTGCCGGCGCCGTTGGGGCCGATAATGGCCAGGGTCTCGCGGGGCTGTACGTCCAGGGTGATGCCGGACACCGCGGCGTTGCCGCCGAAGTGCTTGGTCAGGTCTTGGATGCTCAGAATCGGTTCGCTCATTTTCGCTCCAGCCACCAGTCGAGGAAGGTGCCCAGCAGGCCACGCCGGAAGAACATCACCATCAGCGCCAGCACGATGCCGAGGAACAGCATCCACGCCTGGGTGATGCTGGTGATCCAGGTCTCCAGCAGGATGAACATGGCCGAGCCCACGAAGGGACCGAGAAAATAGCCGGTGCCGCCCAGGATCGACATCAGCACCGGTTCCGCCGAGGTGGACCAGTGCAGCATTTCCGGGCTGGCCACGCGCAGGAACGGGGCCATCAGGCCGCCGGCCAGGCCGGCGAAGGCGCCGCCGAGGGTAAAGGCGGCCAGCCGGTAGCTGCGCACATTGAGACCACAGAACGCCACCCGTTCCGGGTTCTGGCGGATCGCCTGCAGGATCATGCCGAACGAGGACCGACCGATCAGATAGAGCACCGCCGCGGCCACCACCACGAACACCAGCACCACGTGGTAGTAGACCGCCGGATTACCCAGTGTCAGGTCCAGCCCCAGGCCGAAATCCCCCAGGGTGAAGCCGGCGATGCCGTCGCTGCCGTTGGTCACCGAACGCCAGTGATGGGCCACCGAGAACACCATCATGCCGAACGCCAGGGTCAGCATGGCGAAATACACTTCGTTGAGGCGCACGCTGAAAAAGCCGATCACCAGCGCCAGTAGCGCGCCGGCGCCCACCGACAGCACCAGGCAATAGAGAAACGGCCATTTCAGATGCAGCAAGGTCATGGCGGTGGCATAGCAGCCGACGCCGAAGAACGCCGCGTGGCCGAAACTGAGCATGCCGGTGTAGCCGAACACCAGATTAAAACTGGCGGCGAACAACCCCATGATCAGAATTTCGGTGACGATGAAAATATAGAAATACGGCGCGAACCAGGGCAACGCCACCAGCCCGATCAGGGCCACCAGCAGCGCGCCGAGCAGAATCGTCTGTTTCATGCGGTAGCCCCCTTGCCCATGATGCCGGTGGGTTTGAACAGCAGCACCAGCGCCATGCCCACGAACGGCAGCAGCATGTTGATCTCGGGCATATAGCGCCCGCCGAAGCCGTGCATCAGGCCCAGCGCCAGGGCACCGATCAGCGCGCCGGGGAAACTGCCCAGACCACCGATCACCACCACGATAAAGGATTCGATAATGATCTTGTCGCCCATGCCCGGGTCGATGGCGCGCATGGGGGCCGCCACCGCGCCGCCCACCGCCGCCAGCCAGGCGCCGAAGGCGAACACGCCGGTGACCACGCGCTTGGTGTTGATGCCCAACGCTTCCGCCATGTCCCGGTCCAGGGCGGCGGCGCGCATGATGCGTCCCACCCGGGTGCGGTTGAACAGATACCAGAGACCGGCCAGCAACAGCAGGCCGACCAGAATGACGAACAGGCTGTAAATGGGATAGCTGGGCCCGCCAAACACGCGCACGGTGCCCTGCAGAATCGGCGGCGGTTCCACCACGTGGATACCGGAGCCCCAGATGGAGCGCACCGATTCGTTGATGATCAGCAGCAGCGCGAAGGTCAGCAGCAGACTGTCCGCCACGTCGCGCTGATAGATGAACCGCAGCACCAGCCGGTCGATCAGCACCGCCACCGCCGCCACGCCCAGCGGCGCCAGCAGCAAGGTGGGCCAGAACGACAGACCAACCAGATTGATCAGGGTATAGGCCAGATAGGCCCCGAGCATATACAGCGCGCCGTGCGCGAAATTAATCACGTTGAGCACGCCGAACACGATGTTCAGACCCACCGCGATCACGAACAGCAGCAGGCCGATATCCAGACTATTGAGTAAAGCCGCGCCAAAGCCGGACATGACACCCCCGTAACACGGAATTCAGGGAAGGGAACCGCCGGCCGGAGCCGGCGGCGTCAGGGTGTTCAGAGCTGGCAGCCGGTTTCCTCGATGGTGCGGGAAACCTTCTCGCCGTCGAAGATGCGCAGGTCCGCCAGGGTGCGGATGCCGTGCTTCTCGTTCATCGGGCCAGACTTGCCCCAGTTGGGGCCGACCAGCGCCTGATGATCGCCGGCGCGGAAGGCGATGGTGCCGTTGGGGGCGTCCAGGCTCATGCCGCTAAGGGTTTGCGCCAGTTTGTCGCCGTCGGTGGAGCCGGCGCTCTCAATGGCTTTCTTGTAGGCGTACACCGCCGCGTAGGCACCTTCCGCGTTGTAGCTGGGCGGCACGCCGTAGCGATCGATGTAGGCGCTGACGAAGCGCTTGTTCACGTCGTTGTCGAAGCCGTCGTACCAGTAGCGGGTGGACAGCCAGACGCCTTCCGGCATCTGCTCACCCAGGGCGGACAGCACCTCGGTGGCGGCGCCCACGGTGAACATGATTTCCATGTCCTGCTCGAAGAAACCCAGGTTGTTGGCCTGGCGTACGAAGTTGACCAGGTCGCCGCCCCACACCGAGATCAGCACGCCGTCCGGCTTGGCGGCCATTACGCCATTGATGAACGGGGTGAAGTCCTCGGCGCCAAAACGCGGGAAGGCGGTGTCGCTCATCAGCTCCACGTCCGGGTTGGCTTCCTTGAGCGCCTTGCCGAAAAACTCCCAGGACTGATGGCCGAACGCATAGTCCGGGCCGATGGTGGTCCAGCGTTTGGCGCCGGTTTCCCCGGCGATGATGGCGGCGGCCTTCATGTTCTGGGCCACATTGTTACTGATCCGGTAGGTGTAGGCGTTACAGAGTTTGCCGGTCACGTCCGGGGTGGCGGCGTGGGTGATGATCAGCGGCTTCTTCAGTTCCGGCATCACCGGCACCAGGCCCTGGGCCACGCCGGAGCTGTCCAGCCCCATCAGCACGTCGGCCTGATCCTGGTAAACCAGCTTGCGGGCCGCCTGGATCGCCACCGATGCCTTGCCCTGGCTGTCCTCGGTGATCACTTCCAGGTCGCGGCCCATCACGCCGCCATCCTGGTTGATTTCGTCGATGGCCAGTTGAATACCCTGCTGGGCGAACTTGCCGTAGTTGGCGGCGCTGCCGGACAGAATATAGATGGCGCCGATGCGGATCGGATCGTCGTCCGCCCAGGCGGGGGCGCCGGCCAGGCCGGTAACGGCCACCAGCGTCATCAGGAGTCGTGCGGGTTTGAGCAGTTGCATGACGGGTCCTCTCTTTTTATCAGTGTTGTTGTCGTATGTTTTGTCCCGTGGCTAACCGGCGAGACGGTCACGCAGCACGTTCTTGCGAATCTTCCCGGTCACGGTTTTCGGTAGCGCGCCCAGCACCACCTTTTTGGGAATCTTGAAGCCGGCCAGCCGCTCCCGGCAAAAGCCGATCAGTTCGTCCAGGTCCAGCTCCGGGCCGGGGCGCGGGTCGATAAAGGCGCAGGGCACCTCGCCCCACTTCTCATCGGACATGGCCACCACCGCCGCCTCCGAGACGCCCGGGTGCTGATAAAGCACTTCCTCCACTTCCAGGCTGGAGATGTTCTCGCCGCCGGAAATGATCACGTCCTTGGCGCGGTCCTTGATCTCGATGTAGTTATCCGGGTGCATCACCGCCAGGTCGCCGGTGTTGTACCAACCGTCACGGAACGCCTCGGCGGTGGTCTCCGGATTCTTGAGATAGCCCTTCATCAGGGTGTTGCCGCGCAGCTGGATCTCGCCCAGGGTCTCGCCGTCCGCCGGCACCACCCGGCGGCGTTCGTGGTCGTAGACCCGGGCGTCGTTGACGGCGAAGTTGATCACCCCCTGACGGGCCATGCGCCCGGCCAGCTGCTCGGTGGGCAGCGCCGCCCAGTCCGGTTGCGGCACGCACAGGGTGGCCGGGCCGAAGGTTTCGGTGAGGCCATAGAGATGGGTGATGTCGAAGCCCAGCTCGCGGGCCTTGCGGATCACCGAGCTGGGCGGCGCCGCGCCGCCCAGGGCGAACCGGGCCGGCCGGCTCAGGGCCCGGCCACGCTGGTCCATGTCCGCCAGCAGCATGTTGAGCACCACCGGCGCGCCGCACAGATGGGTCACTCCGTGCCCTTCCATGCGCCGGTAGATCAGGTCCGCGTCCACCTTGCGCAGGCACACATGGGTGCCGCCCACGGCGGTGATCGCCCAGGTGTAGCCCCAGCCGTTGCAATGAAACATGGGCAGGGTCCACAGGTAGACGGTGTCGGCGTTCATCTCGAACGCCATGGCGTTGCTCATGGCCGCCAGGTAGGCGCCGCGATGGTGGTAGACCACGCCCTTGGGATTGCCGGTGGTGCCGGAGGTGTAGTTGAGGGTGATGGCGTCCCACTCGTCCGTTGGCGTACGCCATTGGCCCGGGTCACCGGCGGCGTCCAGCCAGGCCTCGTAGCGCGGGCCGTCCAGGCTGGCGGGGCCGCCGTCGCGCTCGATGGCGACGGTGGCCGGCGGTGTCGCCAGGCCGGCCAGGGCGTCCTTGATCACCGCTTCGTATTCGCTGTCGTAGATCAGCACCCGGGCCTCGCCATGGTCCAGGATGAACCCCAGGCTGGCGCCGTCCAGGCGGCTGTTGAGCGCGTTCAGCACGGCGCCGGCCAGGGCCACCCCATAGTGGGCCTCGAGCAGTTCATGGCCGTTCGGCGCCAGCACCGCCACGGTATCACCGGGCCCCACCCCGCTTTGCGCCAACGCCGCCGCCAGCCGGCGGCAGCGGGCCAGGAAGGTGCGATAGTCCAGGGTCATGTCGTCATCGATCACCGCGATCTTGTCGGGAAACACGGTGGCCGAGCGCTGCAGGAAAGACAGGGGCGAAAGGGGGGCATAGTTGGCCCCGTTTTTTTCCAGCCCGTTCTTGTACTTATTGTTCATGGCGATTACCGACCTCTACTCTTACTCTGCTGCCGGGTCTGTTTAATGCCGCGATTATTTTTCAGGCGCCCGTCAAAAATATAGCGAGCGCTCGAAATATTCAATACACCGGAGGCGAAAATTCCTGGTTCTGGCAGAATAGCGCCCCATGACCGATACCGACCCGCGACACCCCGCCCCCACCGACGACGCCGTACCTTGTCCCTGCCAGTCCGGCCGTGTTTACGAAAACTGCTGCTCGCCGCTGCATCGCGGTGAGCCGGCGTCCACGCCGGAAGCGCTGATGCGCTCGCGCTACAGCGCCTTCGTGCGCAACGATACGACCTACGTGGCCAAAAGCTGGCACCCGGACACCCGCCCCACCGGGCTGATGCTGGATGACGGTGACGACTGGCTGGAACTTAAGGTGCTGGACAGCGATGCCGAAGGCGACCGGGGGCAGGTGCATTTTCGCGCCCTGCGCCGGCGCGATAAGGGGTTTTCGGTGCTGGAGGAAAAGTCCCGCTTCGTGCGCGAGGACGGCCACTGGTTTTACCTGGACGGCGACAGCAAGGTGAGCAACCTGAAGCCGGGCCGCAACGAGCCCTGCCCCTGCGGTAGCGGCAAGAAATTCAAGAAGTGCTGCGCGGCGTGAATACCGCATAAAAAGAGCGGGCCGTCCGCTGGCCCTGGGGGGTAAGAATGGACCACGACATGTCTGTATCGTGGCGTTCAGTATCCACCGCCGGGGCCGCGTCCCGGTAGCCGGTTAGCGCGCGGTTCTTGCCCGATCCTGCCGCCGGTCTCCCTCAATCCTTATCCTTGCGCTTTTCGATTTGGTGGCGGTCCTCGGTGAGGCCGATTTGCCAGTAGCCGCTGGCGTAGAGGCGGCGGCGGTCCACCTGGCGTTCCTGGGTGAAGTAGCGGCGCAGGGCGCGCACCGCGCCGCTTTCGCCGGC
This sequence comes from Alloalcanivorax sp. C16-2, assembly GCF_046507615.1. NCBI lineage: Bacteria > Pseudomonadati > Pseudomonadota > Gammaproteobacteria > Oceanospirillales > Alcanivoracaceae > Alloalcanivorax > Alloalcanivorax sp. C16-2. Next base: position 265,255 of record NZ_JBKFTL010000004.1, read on the forward strand.
CACCCAGACCGCCGGGGAGCCGTCCAGCCAGGGCAACGCCAGCACCGTGTCCACCAGGCCTACCGCCGGCTGCTCCGGGTAGGGATTGACCCGCCAGGTGACCTGGATGCCGTCCGGAAACGGCAGCGGCTGCTGGTCGGCGGGATCGAGAATATCGAGCACCGCGTAGCCACGGGCGTGGGCAGGCAGGCGCTCTATGTTGGCGCCGATGGCCGGCAGCGCCGACATGTCGCCGGCGAACAGAAACCAGTCGGCGTCGAAGTCCACGAACTTGGGCGCGCCGGGTCCGGCGAAGCCGATGCGGTCGCCGGGCCGGGCTTGGGCGGCCCAGCCAGAGGCGGGACCGTGGTCCGAGTGCATCATGAAATCCACCACCACCTCACCGCGCCCGCGATCGAAATGGCGCAGGGTATAAGTGCGCACGAAGGGCTTGTGCTCTTCCGGGGTGTCGTTGAATGGCGGCAAGGCGATGCCGGTCTGGCCGGGCCGGGGAATCAAAAGCTTGAAGTTGGCGCTTTCGTGGTCGTCGGGGAAGTCGCTCAGATCGCCGCCGCCGAGCACCACCCGTTTCATGTTCGGGGTCGGGTTCTCGGTGCGCAGCACCTCCAGGATACGGGGCGCGGGTCGGGGCATGGGTCACCTCATGGGAAACGGGGGCGCTTGTGGCGCCCCGGTAATTAGTAGACAATATCAACCATAAATTCACTGGTTGACTTTGTCAATTAAATACAACACCCCGACATCCATGCCACACCAAGCCGATATCCGCCAGGTGCTCTGGCAGCTGGCCTTCCAGTTCAAGGTCAGCAGCAAGCGCGCGATCCGCGACTACGACCTGCCCATCAACGGCATGCACGTGCGTCTGTTGCAGATGATCCACCGCCAGCCGGACTGCACCGCCCAGCATATCGCCGCCGTCACCGGCCGTGACAAGGCGCAGATCACCCGCGTCATCAAGGAGCTGGAGGCCATGGACCTGGTCACCCGCACCCCCAACCCGGAGGACCGCCGCAGCCAGTTGCTGGCGCTCAGCAAGACCGGTCAGGGGCTGATGGCGCGCATTCAGGAGGCGGAGGACGAGGTCAGGAAGACGCTGCTGAAAGGCATCCCGAAAAAAGACGTGGACGCCTTTATCGAGACCGGCAACCGCATGCTCGACAACCTGCGCGACGAGGCACTTTAGGAAAGGCCGTATCGCGGCTGATGCCGCTCCTACAGAGAGTATGTTTACGTAGGAGCGACTTCAGTCGCGATTCCTTTTTGCCGCGCCACGGCGGCGGCCAGGGCGCGGCCGATCTCGGCGATGGCGGCGTTGCGTTGCTCCAGGGTGGCGTCGGTTTCGGTGATGTAGATGGCCGCCAGTACCGGGCCGCGTTGCGGTGGCCACATCACGGCGATGATCGCCCGGGAGCCGTGCCCGCCGGCGCCGGTCTTGTCGCCGATGGTCCAGTCGTTGGGGATGCCGGCGCGCAGCAGCGCGTCCGCCACCTGGTCGTCCTTCATCCATTGCAGCAGTTGCCGGCGCGACGGTTGGGCAAGGGTGTCGCCGAACAGCAGCTCGCGCAGGGTTTCGAGGATCGCGTCCGGGGTGGTGGTGTCCCGGGGGTCGCCGGGGGTGGCTTCGTTCAGTTCCGGTTCGCGGCGGTCCAGGCGGGTGGCGTTATCGCCGGTGCCACGCAGAAAGCGGGTCAGGCCGGCGGGGCCGTCTATGGCGTCGAGCACCAGGTTGGCGGCGGTGTTGTCGCTCAGGGTGATGGCCGCTTCGCAGAGCGCGCCGAGCGTCATGCCGGTGTCGACGTGCTCCCCGGTCGCCGGCGAGTAGGTGACCAGGTCCGCTTCGCCATAGTGGATCATCCGGTCCAGGCGGTCCTCGCCGGCATCGACCTTGCGCAGCAGCGCGCCGCAGGCCAGCACCTTGAAGGTGCTGGCGAGCGGGAAGCGCTGGTCGGCGTGGTAGCGCCAGGCACGGCCCGTTTCCTGGTCCGACACGGCGATCCCGACCCGCGCGTTAAGACGGCTTTCAATCTCCTGGGCCGTGGAGACCAGCGGCGTCCCGGCGGCGGCGAGGCTGGCCGCCGTAAGGCCGAGGCAAACCACGGCGGCGCGGATAATCAATGGGATAGGGTTCAAGGGGGGACTCCTGTTACTGCCGTCAGAGGGGGCGAACCGGCGGTTCGCGCAGGCCGGCCAGCAGCAGATCGCAGAAGCGGTCGGCGAGAAGGTCCGGGTCGCCGGACCGCCCTGCCCCGGACCAGGCCTGATGATGCATGCCCATGACCGCCGTCACCGTGACTCCGTCCGCGTTACGAAACACGCCGTCGGCGTGGCCGGCGGCCAGTATACGGGCCCAGATGCGTTCGTACTCCTGGTAAAAGCCCGCCACCCGGTGGCGGTGGTCGCCGGTGAAAACGTGACGCTCGTGCACGCACACCCGAAGCTCGGACGGGCGCTCGGCGATGCCGCCGACCACCGCCCGCGAGAAACGGCGCAGGCGGGTTTCCGAGTCCGGCTCTTCCTCCAGCAACCGCTCGCCGAACATCACCAGTTGCCCCAGGCAGCGCTGCACAATGGCCACCAGCAGCGCCTCCTTGCTGGCGAAGTAGTGGTACAGGGAGCTGCGGCCCAGGCCGGTGGCCTGCTCCAGATCGCTCATGCCGGTGGCATGGAAGCCCTGGCGGGCGAACAGGTCCGTGGCCGCGTGCAGCAGCCGCGCCCGGTTGTCCCGATTGTCGTTCACGGCGCCCCGGCAAAAGCCCAGGCTGGAAGGTTCCATGGCCATCATTCTCCCGCCGGCGGCCCGGCCAGGGTGCGGTAAATGTTGACCATGGCCAGGGTTTCCGAGGTGCGGCTTTCGATCAGGTTATCGCGGGTGTCGATCAGCTCCTGCTCGGCGGCGAGCACTTCGAAGTAGCCGATGTAGCCCTGCTCATAGCGGTCCCGGGCCAGGCGCGCGGCGCGGGCGGCGGAGTCCGTGGCGTCCGCCAGCCGCTCGGTGCGCACCTGGGCGCGCTGGTAACGGGACAGTTGGGTTTCGGTTTCCGCCAGAGCCTCCAGCACGGTTTGCCGGTAGTCGGCCAGGGCCGCGCGGCTGGCCGCGTCGGCGGCGTCGATGCGGCTGCGCACGCCACCGAAATCCAGGAAGGTCCAGTCCACGCCCAGGGCCACGGCGCGGGATTCCGCCGGGCCGCTGAACAGATCCGAGGAGTCCGCCGCCACGGAGCCCATCAGCGCGTCCAGGCTGAAGCTGGGGAACAGGTCCGCGGTGGCCACGCCGATGCGCGCGCTGGCGGCGGCCAGGCGCCGTTCCGCGGCGCGGATGTCCGGACGCCGGCGCAGGGCGTCGCCGGGGCTGCCCACCGGGATCGCCGGCAGACTTTCCGGCAGCGGCGCCGGCGCCGACAGGCGGCTGACCAGCGCCGCCGGTTGCCGACCGGCGAGCACGGCGATGCGATACAGGCGCTCGCGCACGCCGGCCTCCAGGCTGGGCAGGGTGGCGCGGATGGCGTCCAGCCGGGCGCGCGCCCGCTGGCGGTCGAACTCGGTGGCGCGGCCCGCGTCCAGGCGGGCCTCGACGATGGCCAGGGACTCGCGCTGGTTGGCCACGCTGCGGCGCGCCTGATCCAGTTGCTGCTGCAGCCCGCGCAGCTCGAAATAGCTGCTGGCCAAGCGCCCCACCAGGGCCACCTGGAGCGCGTTGAGGTCGGCGCCGGCGGCTTCCAGCTCCGCCTGGCGCGCCTGGCGGGCGCGGCGCAGGCGGCCGAACAGATCCAGCTCCCAGCGGGCGGCGGCGCCCACCTGGTAGCGGGTGACCCTTTCCTGGTCCGGGTCGGTGCGCTCCACCTCGGCCAGGTACTGCTCGCCGGCGGAGCCGCTGGCGCTCAGGGTCGGGTACTGGTCGGCGCGGGCGCCGCGCAGCAGCGCCTCGGCCTGATCCAGCCGCGCCAGGGCCGCTTGCAGATCCTGGTTGGCGGCCAGGGTCTCGCCGATCAGCTCGGCCAGCAGCGGGTCCTGGAAACCGCCCCAGAAGCGCCGCGCCTGGTCGTCGAAGGACGAGTCGTCGCGGGCCTCGGTGAAGCGGTCCGGGGCGTCCGGTTCCGGGGCCTGGTAGTCCGGCCCCACGGCGCAGGCACTGATCAGCAGTGCCGCGCCGAGGAGGGGAAGATTACGCATGGGTTTCTCCCGGCGAGCCATGGGCTTCGCCTTCCATTGTTGAGGGATGGTCGTATTTCAGCGGCCCGCCCAGCTTGCGCAGGGCCACGTAGAACACCGGCGTCAGGAACAGGCCGAACAGGGTGACGCCAAGCATGCCGGCGAACACCGCCACGCCCAGGGCCTGGCGGACTTCGGCGCCGGCGCCGGTGCGCAGCACCAGCGGAATTACCGCGGCGGTGAAGCAGATCGAGGTCATGACGATGGGGCGCAGCCGCAGGCGGCAGGCTTCCAGCGCCGCCTCCACCACGGTGCGGCCCTGGAATTCCAGCTCCCGGGCGAATTCCACGATCAGAATGGCGTTCTTCGACGCCAGGCCGATCAGCACCACCAGGCCCACCTGCACGAAGATGTTGATGTCGCCGCCCACCAGCCACACGCCCAGCAAGGCGGAGAGCACGCACATGGGCACGATCAGGATCACCGCCAGGGGTAGGGTCCAGCTTTCGTAGAGGGCCGCCAGCACCAGGAACACCAGCAGCACCGCCAGCGGGAACACCACCAGGCCGGCGTGGCCCTGGGTGGCTTCCTGGTAACTCAGGTCGGTCCATTCGAACTCGATGCCCGGCGGCAGCACCTGGTCGCCGATGCCGGCGAGCCGGTCCATGGCCTGGCTGGAGGACAGCACCCGGGGGTCGGTTTCGCCGGCCAGGTCCGCCGCCGGGAAGCCGTTGTAGCGCATCACCGGGTCCGGCCCGAAGCTTTGCTTGATATCCACCATGGAACCGATCGGCACCATCTCGCCCTGGTCGTTGCGGGTACGCAGGCGTGCGATGTCCTCGACGCTGTCCCGGTAGGGACCGTCCGCCTGCACGATCACCTGCCAGGTGCGGCCGAAGCGGTTGAAGTCGTTGACGTAGGTGGAGCCCAGATAGGTCTGCAGGGTCATGAACAGATCGGTGACCGCCACCCCCTGGGCCTTGGCCTTGAGCCGGTCCACGTCGGCGTCCAGCTGCGGCACGTTGGCCTGGTAGCTGGTGATCGGGTAACTCATGCCCGGCGTTTGCGCCACCGTGCCCTGCATGGCGGCGACCGCTTCCTGCAAGGCGCCATAACCGAGATCGGCGCGGTCCTCGATGTACATCTGGTAGCCGGAGCCGTTGCCCAGGCCGAGGATCGGCGGCGGCATGATCGAGAACGTCATGCCGCCCTTGAGCCCGGCGATCTTGCGGTTGATCTCCGCGTTGATCTCCTCGGCGGTGCGGCTCCGTTCGTCGAAGGGCGCCAGGGGCAAAAACGCCATGCCGGTGTTGGTGGTGTTGGTGAACTGCAGCACGTTCAGCCCCGGGAAGGAGATGGCGTGGTCCACGCCCTCGGTGTCCAGGGCGATGTCGGTGACCTGGCGCAGCAGTTCATCGGTGCGCTCCAGGGAGGCGCCTTCCGGCAGCTTCACCCCGGCGATCAGGTACATCTTGTCCTGCACCGGCACGAAGCCCGGCGGCACCAGCTTGAACATAGAGCCGGTGGCGGCGAGCAGCACCAGATAGACCACGAACACCGCGCCGCGCCGGCTCAGGCTGCGCGACACCGCGCCCTGATACTTCTCCGAGCTTCTATTGAAGAAGCGGTTGAAGGGCCGGAACAGCCAGCCGAACAAGCGGTCGATCAGCCGCGATAGCCGGTCCGGCGACGCGCCATGGGGCTTGAGCAGCATGGACGCCAGGGCCGGCGACAGGGTCAGGGAATTGATGGTGGAGATCACCGTGGAGATGGCGATGGTCACCGCGAACTGCCGGTAGAACTGGCCGGTGACCCCGGACAAGAACGCCATCGGCACGAACACCGCGCACAGCACCAGGCCGATGGCGACGATGGGGCCGGACACTTCCTTCATGGCCTGGTGGGCCGCTTGGCGGGGCGCCAGGCCATCCTCGATGTTCCGTTCCACGTTCTCCACCACCACGATGGCGTCGTCCACCACGATGCCGATGGCCAGCACCAGGCCGAACAGGGTCAGGGTGTTGATGGAGTAACCGAGCAGATAAAGCACCGCGAAGGTGCCCACCACGGACACCGGCACCGCCAGCAGCGGAATGATGGAGGCGCGCCAGGTCTGCAAAAACAGGGTCACCACCAGCACCACCAGCAGGATCGCCTCCAGCAGGGTGTGGATCACCGAATCGATGGAATCACTGACGAATACCGTGGTGTCGTAGTCGGTGCGGTAGGCCACGCCCTCGGGAAATTGCGCCGACAGTTCCTCCATGGTGGCCAGCACCTTCTCGCGGATCTCCAGGGCGTTGGCCCCCGGCGACTGGAAGATGCCGATGCCCACCGCGTCCTGGCCGTCCACCTGGGAGCGCAGGCTGTAGTCGTCGGCGCCCAGCTCCAGCCGGGCCACGTCGCCGAGGCGCACCAGTTCGCCGTCGGCGCCGGTTTTCAGAACCACATTGCTGAATTCGTCCTCGGTGACCAAACGCCCCTTGGCGTTGATCAGGGTAAGGAAATCGCTGTTTTCCACCGGTTCCGCGCCGAGCTGGCCGGCGGACACCTGCACGTTCTGCTCGCGGATGGCGTTGACCACGTCACCGGCGGTGAGGCCGTGGGCGGCGATCTTGTCCGGGTTGAGCCAGGCACGCATGGCGTAGTCGCCACCGCCCATCACCTGGGCTTCGCCCACGCCCTGCACCCGGGCCAGCCGGTCGCGCACATGCAGGCGCGCGTAGTTACGCAGGTAAAGAGTGTCGTAGCTTTGGTCCGGGGAAGTCAGGTGCACCACCATCAGAAAGGTGGGCGACTGCTTCTGGGTGGTCACGCCCTGGCGGCGCACCGCTTCCGGCAGCCGCGCCAGCGCCTGGCTGACCCGGTTCTGCACCCGCACCGTGGCGTCCTCCGCGTCCACGTCCGGGTGGAAAGTGATGGTCATCTGCAGCACGCCGTCGGAGCCGGCCACGGACTTGAAGTACATCATGCCCTCGACGCCGTTGATCTCCTCTTCCAGCGGCACCGCCACGGTCTCGGCGATCTCCTTGGGGTTGGCGCCCGGGTAGACGGCGCGCACCACCACCGACGGCGGCACCACCTCCGGGTATTCACTGATCGGCAGGTTGGGGATCGAGATCGCCCCCACCGCGAAAATAATGATGGACAGCACCGCGGCGAAGATCGGCCGGTCCACGAAAAACCGCGAAAAATTCATGGCAACAAGACTCCTGGGCTTTGCACGCCGCGTTGATCAGGGCTGGCCGGCGAGATCGCCGCCCGCCGGTTCATCCAGGGACACCGTGTTCGGTTGCACCGGCATGCCGGGCATGAACACCTTCTGGGTGCCGTTGACGATCACGCGGTCGCCGGGCTCCAGGCCCTCGCGCACCACCACCAGGTCGTCCAGTTCGCGGCCGGTTTTCACCGGGCGCCGGGCCGCCGTGTTGTCCTCGCCCACCACGTAGACGTAGCGCCGGTCCTGATCGGTGAGCACCGCCTTGCGGCTGATCAGGATCGCCTGCTCCAGACGCGCCACCGGCATTTCCACCCGGGCGAACTGGCCCGGTTTAAAAATGCCATTCGGGTTGGGCAGCACCGCCCGGTAGCGCAGGGTGCCGGTGTCCGGGTTCATCTGGTTGTCCACGAAGTCCAGCCGGCCCGCGTGCGGGAAGCCGCTCTCGCCGCTCATTCCCACCGCCACCGACGGCGCCTTTCCCTCGTTCATCAGCCGCTGAGCATTGAGCGCATCGCTCTCGTTGCTGTCGAAATAGACGTGCAGCGGGTCCACCGAGACCACCGTGGTCAGCAGCGTCTGGTCGGCGCTGGCCAGGTTGCCCTTGGTCACCAGGGCGCGGCCGGCGCGGCCGGTCACCGGCGCCGTGACGCGGGTGTAGCTCAGGTCCAGTTCGGCGCTGATCAGCGACGCCTTGGCTTCCGCCACCCGGGCCCGGGCACCGAGCCGCGCCGCCTCGCGGCGGTCGAATTCCTCCCGGGAGATGGCCCGGCTGTCGAGCAGCTTTCGCGCCCGGTCCGCCTCCAGCCCGGCCAGGCGGGCATCGCTGCGGGCCTGTTCGAGGGCGGCGCGGGCGGCGTCCACCCGGGCCTGGTAGGGGCGCGCATCAATGCGGAACAGCAGGTCGCCGGCTTCCACCCGCTCCCCTTCCTCGAACGCCACCTCTTCGATGTAGCCGCTCACCCGCGATCGCAGTTGCACGGTTTCCGGGGCGGACAGCCGGCCGGTGAACACTTCCTTGAGCGTGGCCGGCCGTACCAGCACCTCGGCCACGTCCACTTCCGGCGCCGGCGGGCCGCCGCCTTCCGCCTGCTCACGGGCATCGCAACCGGCCAGCAACAGGGCGGACGCCAACAGCGCCAACAGCCCCCAGTACAAACCCATGCCCGCCACGGGCCCCTCGTTGACGCTTTCCATCGTGTTTCGCTCCGCATGCTTGGTATTCAGGAGCAAAGAAAACTACTTCCTCAACTTAAGTTCAGGTCAAGGCTTTTCCTATCGGCCTTCTTCAAGGGACCGGCCAGCTTGCGCAGCCCCACGTAGAACACCGGCGTCAGGAACAGACCGAACAGAGTGACGCCCAGCATGCCGGCGAACACCGCGATACCCAGGGCCTGGCGCACCTCGGAGCCGGCGCCGCTGCCCAGCACCAGCGGCACCACGGCGGCGGTGAAGGTGATCGACGTCATGATGATTGGGCGCAATCGCAGGCGGCAGGCTTCCAACGCCGCTTCCACCACGGTACGGCCCTGGAATTCCAGCTCCCGGGCGAACTCCACGATCAGGATGGCGTTCTTGCAGGCCAGACCGATCAGCACCACCAGCCCCACCTGCACGAAGATGTTGGTGTCGCCCCCCATGAGCCATACGCCGGTCAATGCCGACAACAGACACATCGGCACGATCAGGATCACCGCCAGGGGCAGCGTCCAGCTTTCGTACAGAGCCGCCAACACCAGGAACACCAGCAGCACCGCCAGGGGGAACACCACCAGGGCGGCGTTGCCCTGGGTGGCCTGCTGGTAGCTCAAGTCGGTCCACTCGAATTCCACGCCCTCCGGCAGGGTGCGTTCGCCGAGGGCGGTGAGCACGTCCATGGCCTGGGTGGAGGACAGAACCCGCGGGTCCGCCTCGCCGGCCAGGTCCGCCGCCGGGTAACCGTTGTAGCGCAGCACCGGGTCGGGGCCGAAGCTCTGGTGAATGTCCACCATGGAGCCAATCGGCACCATCTCGCCCTGGTCATTGCGGGTACGCAGCCGGGCGATGTCCGCCACGCTGTCCCGATAGGAGGCATCCGCCTGGGCGATCACCTGCCAGGTGCGGCCGAAGCGGTTGAAGTCGTTGACGTAGGTGGAGCCCAGGTAAGTCTGCAGGGTCATGAACAGATCGGTGACCGCCACCCCCTGGGCCTTGGCCTTGAGGCGATCCACCTCGGCATCGAGCTGCGGCACATTGGCCTGGTAACTGGTGATCGGGTAGGTCATGCCCGGGGTTTGCATCACCGCCCCCTGGAAGGCGGTGACCGCTTCCTGCAGAGGGCCGTAGCCGAGCCCGTCCCGGTCCTCGATGAACAATTGATAACCGGAACCGTTGCCCAGCCCCTGGATCGCCGGCGGCATGAAGGAAAAGGCGATGCCTTCCTTGAGCGCACCGATGCGCCCGGCGATTTCCGCGTTGATGTCCGCGGCGCTGCGGTCCCGGTCCTCGAACGGTTCCAGGGGCAGGAACGCCAGGCCGGTGTTGGAAGTGTTGGTGAACTGCAAGGCGTTCAGGCCCGGGAAGGAAATGGCATGGGCCACGCCCTCGGTGTCCATGGCGATGTCCACCACCTCCTTGAGCAGGGCGTCGGTGCGTTCCAGGGAGGCCCCTTCCGGCAGTTTCACCCCGGCGATCAGGTACATCTTGTCCTGGATCGGAATAAAGCCCGGCGGCACCAGCTTGAACAGGGAACCGGTGGCGCCCAGTAGCACCAGGTAGATCACGAACACGGCGCCGCGCCGGCGCAGGCTGCGCGACACCGCGCCCTGATACTTCTCCGAGCTTCTATTGAAGAAGCGGTTGAAGGGCCGGAACAGCCAGCCAAACATCCCGTCGATCAGACGGGTGAGCCGGTCCGGGGCGGCATCATGGGGCTTGAGCAGCATGGCGGCCAGGGCCGGCGACAAGGTCAGGGAGTTGATGGTGGAGATCACCGTGGAGATGGCGATGGTCACCGCGAACTGCCGGTAGAACTGGCCGGTGACGCCGCTGAGAAACGCCATCGGAATGAACACCGCGCACAGCACCAGACCAATGGCGACGATCGGCCCGGACACTTCTTTCATGGCTTGGTGGGCGGCGGCCAGGGGCGTCAGGCCTTCCTCGATGTTCCGCTCCACGTTTTCCACCACCACGATGGCGTCGTCCACCACGATGCCGATGGCCAGCACCAGACCGAACAGGGTCAGGGTGTTGATGGAATAACCGAGCAGATAAAGCACCGCGAAGGTGCCCACCACGGACACCGGCACCGCCAGCAACGGGATGATCGACGCCCGCCAGGTCTGCAGGAACAGGGTCACCACCAGTACCACCAGCAAGATCGCTTCCAGCAGGGTCTGAATCACCGAATGGATGGAGTCGCGCACGAACAGGGTGGTGTCGTAGACGCTGCGATATTCCACGCCCTCCGGGAAGCGGGTGGCGAGCTCGTCCATGGTGGCGATCACCTGGTCGCGGATTTCCAGGGCGTTGGCACCGGGGGCCTGGAAGATGCCCATTGCCACCGCGTCCTGGCCGTCCAGCCGGGCGCGCAGGGTGTAATCACCGGCGCCCAGCTCCAACCGGGCTACGTCGCGCAGCCGCAGGATCTGACCGTCGTCGCCGGCGCGCAGCACGATGTCGCCGAATTCTTCCTCGCTCTCCAGACGTCCCTTGGCGTTGATCAGGGTGAGGAAATCACTGCCGGGCATGGGCTCGGCGCCGATCTGGCCGGCGGAGACCTGCACGTTCTGCTCGCGCATGGCGGCGATCACGTCGCCGGCGGTGAGGCCCCGGGCGGCGATCTTGTCCGGGTCCAGCCAGGCACGCATGGCGTAGTCGCCGCCGCCGAACAGTTGCGCCTCGCCGACGCCGGGGATGCGCGCCAACTGGTCACGCACATGCAGCCGCGCATAGTTGCGCAGGTAGAGGGTGTCGTAGCGACCGTCCGGGGAGGTCAGGTGCACCACCATCAGGAAGGTGGGCGACTGCTTCTGGGTGGTTACGCCCTGCCGGCGCACCGCTTCCGGCAGCCGCGCCAGGGCCTGGCTAACCCGGTTCTGCACCCGCACCGTGGCGTCCTCGGCATTGGTGCCGGGGCGGAAGGTGATGGTCATTTGCAGCACGCCGTCGGAGCCGGCCACGGACTTGAAGTACATCATGTCCTCGACGCCGTTGATGGCTTCTTCCAGGGGCGTCGCCACGGTCTCGGCGATTTCCTTGGGGTTGGCACCCGGGTAGACGGTGCGCACCAACACCGAAGGCGGCGCCACTTCCGGGTACTCACTGATCGGCAGGTTGGGTATCGAGATCGCCCCCACCGCGAAAATAATGATGGACAGCACCGCGGCGAAAATCGGGCGGTCCACGAAGAAACGGGAGAAATTCATGACAAAGGGCTCCTGAACGGCGGCCCGGAAGGCCGCCGCGGTTCGTCGTTCCCAGTTAAAAAGTCAGGGCCGGGCGGCCACCTCGCCGGCGGGCACCTCGCGCATGGATACCAGATGGGGCGCCACCGGCATGCCGGCGCCGAACACCTTCTGGGTACCGTTGACGATCACACGGTCACCGGATTTCAAGCCATCGCGGACCACCACCAGGTCGTCTACCTGACGGCCGGTGTTCACTGCCCGGCGGGCCACGGTATTGTCCTCACCCACCACGTAGACGAAACGCCGATCCTGGTCGGCGAGCACCGCCTTGCGGCTGATCAGCACCGCTTGATCAAGCCGGGTAACCGGCATTTCCACCCGCGCGAACTGGCCCGGCTTAAAAACGCCATCCGGATTGGGCAGTAGCGCCCGGTAGCGCAGGGTGCCGGTGTCCGCGTTGAGGCGGTTGTCCACGAAGTCCAGCCGCCCCTGGTGCGGGAAACCCGGCTCGCCGGTCAGACCGATGCGAACCGGCGGCGCCTTTCCCGCCTGTTGCAGACGCTGGGCATCCAGGGCGTCAGCCTCATTGCTGTCGAAATAGACATGCAGCGGGTCCACCGACACCAGGGTGGCAAGTAAGGTCTGGTCGGCGCTGGCCAGGTTACCCTTGGTGACCCGGGCACGACCGATGCGACCATCCACCGGCGCGGTGACGCGGGTGTAGGTCAGATCCAGTTCGGCGCTGGCCAGGGCCGCCTCGGCCTCATCCACCAGGGCACGAGCGTTGAGCAGCGCCGCCTGACGCTGGTCGTGTTCTTCCCGGGAAATGGCGCGACTGCCGAGCAGCTTGCGGGCCCGCTCCGCCTCGCCACTGGCCAGGCGCGCCTGACTGCGAGCCTGGGCCAGGGAAGCCCGGGCGGCCCGCGCCCGTGCCTCATAGGGACGCGGATCAATGCGGAACAGCAGATCACCGGCCTCCACCAGTTCACCTTCCTCGAAGGCCACCTCGTCGATATAACCGCTCACGCGGGGGCGCAGTTGCACCGTTTCCGGCGCCTCCAGCCGACCAGTGAAGGTTTCCCACAGAGTCACCGGCTCCACCAATACCGGTGCCACATCCACTTCCGGGGGCGGCGGCGCGGCGCCGGCCTCCGCCTCGCCACGGGCGTCGCAACCGACCAGGAACAGGGCCGCCATCAACACCGCGATCAACCCCCAGTACAGGCTCGCGCCGGCCAAGGGACCCTCGTTGACGCTTTCCATCATGTGTCGCTCCGTTTTTTAAAAACGCTTCGGGTAGGGCGGAACAATCTAGGGGGAAAGGGGAAGGGAACGTTATCCTATTCCTGCGCGGGTATTGCCTGATTCTGTTTGAAAGCCACCGCCCCGATCCGGTGCGGTGGCGACAAAACGGGCCGGATCGGGGCATAATCCTTGCCGGATTGCCCGTTTCTGCCGGGTGCTTGCCCGATCCTGCAGGGATTGGCGTTTTGTCATCCAGGCCCCGGAATGCGGGCGTATACTCGCCGCTCATCGACGAAACAGCGGCTTGCCCGCGAACCGGAGGGCGGATTCGTGATTGCCAACCAAACCATCCTCGAACCACTGGACGACGAACTGAGCCACTTGGCGAAAACTCTGGCGCGCCAGATCCAAAAATGGACGCCGGATGAAGGCCTCAACGATACCGCGATCCCCGGCCTGGAACTGGTGCGCGCCAACACCACCACCAGTTGCATGGGCTCCTCGGTGTACGACCCGTCGTTCTGCCTGATCGCCCAGGGCGCCAAGACGGTGTGGCTGGGGGATCGGGAAATCGCCTATGGGCCTCTCAGTTGCCTGGTGTCCTCGGTGCACCTGCCGGTGCTCGGCAAGGTCACCGACGCCACCCCGGAAAATCCCTATCTGGGGGTGAAGGTGAACGTGGACCCGCAGGAGGTCACCGACCTGATGCTGGAGTTGGGCGAGGAACTGCTGGAACCGGGGGACCCCGAGGACCCGGAAAACGCCTGCAGCTGCGGCCTGGGCCGGGCCCAGGCGGAGAAGGACATGGTGGAGGCGGTGCTGCGCCTCGTGGCGCTGCTGGACAACCCCCGGGACGCGCGCATTCTGGCGCCCCTGGCCCGCCGCGAGATCATCTACCGGGCCCTGATCGGCGAGATCGGCCCGCGCATGCGCAAGTTCGCCGTGGCGGACACCCAGGCGCACCGCATCGCCCGGGTGATTTCAGTGCTCAAGGACCGCTTCACCGAGCCGTTGCGCATCCGTGATCTGGCGGACCTGGCGAACATGAGCGAGTCGTCCCTGTTCCATAGTTTCAAGCAGGTCACGCGCATGTCGCCGCTGCAGTTCCAGAAAAAGCTGCGCCTGCACGAGGCACGCCGGCTGATGCTCGCCGAGGGCCTGGAGGCGGCCACCGCCAGCTTCCGGGTGGGTTACGAGAGCCCGTCCCATTTCAGCCGCGAATACAGTCGCCTGTTCGGCAACCCGCCCCGGGCGGACGTGGTCAAGCTGCGCGGCGAACAGCCGATGACCAGCCGGGAGCCGGTATCGGCGCGGGCCTAGTCGCCGGCGCCGCCGCTCAGCGAGCCAACCCTCTCAGCGAGCCAACCTCCTCAGCGAGCCAACCAATGGCGCGCCAGCGCCACCATCCCCAGGCCCAGGCCGGTCATGCACAGCGAACCGACCACATGGGCGGCGATGCCGCCCAGGGCCAACCCCCAGCGCCCGGCCTGGAGGTTGATGAACATCTCCGCGGAAAACGACGAGAAAGTGGTGAGCGCGCCCAGAAAGCCGGTCACCACCAGTAGCCGCCACTCCGGCGTCAGCGATGGCAGCCCGGCGAAAACGCCCAGCGCCAGCCCGATCAGCCAGCCGCCCAGCAAGTTGGCGGCGAGGGTGCCCAACGGCACCGCCGGAAACAGCGCGTTCAACCACAGGCTGAGCAGCCAGCGCAGATTGGCACCCAGCGCCGCGCCCACGGCAATGGCGACCACCGATAACCACATGGTCCGTCCCCTGATTACGAAAAACCCGATCTATCATGACGCCCGGGCCACCCCAAGGAAACCTCGAAACGGCTCATGGCATGGACTTTGAATGCCAAAGGCCCCGACGAAAAGCCACGGTTCTGGTAGACTAGCGTCCCACTGGCGATCCCAGATTCGGGCTCCGGCCCGCCCTCGCTGCGAAAGTCGTATCGACGGGGTGAACCGGCCCAACCATTATCCCACCCGATAATCATAGGAGTTAGATCCATGGCGGAAACACGCGTAACAGTCATTCCCGGCGACGGAATTGGTCCGGATATCATCGATGCCACCCTGCGCCTGCTGGACGCCCTGGATTGTGACTTCGTCTATGACCGGGCCATTGCCGGGCAGACCGCCCTGGATCAGGGCATGGATCTGGTGCCCCAGGAAACCCTGGACATGATCGAGAAGAACCCGGTGGCCCTGAAAGGCCCGATCACCACCCCGGTGGGCAAGGGCTTCCGCTCGGTCAACGTGACCCTGCGCAAGCACTTCGATCTGTTCGCCAACCTGCGCCCGGCACTGTCCATCCCCGGGGTACGCTCGCGCTACGACAATGTGGACATCCTCACCATCCGCGAGAACATCGAGGGCATCTATTCCGGTGAAGGCCAGATGGTCACCGACGACGGCGAACGGGCCGAACTGCGCAGCGTGATCACCCGCAAGGAATCCAAGCGCCTGATCCGCTTCGCCTACGAAGCCGCCCGGCGCCTGGGCCGCCGCAAGGTCACCGTGGTGCACAAGGCCAACATCATGAAGTCCACCTCCGGCCTGTTCCTGAGCGTGGCGCGTAGCATCGCCGAGGAATACCCGGACATCGAGCACGAGGAAATGATCGTCGACAACTGCGCCATGCAGCTGGCCATGAACCCGCACCGCTTCGACGTGATCGTCACCACCAACCTGTTCGGCGACATCCTCTCGGATCTGTGCGCCGGCCTGACCGGTGGCCTGGGCCTGGCACCGGGCGCCAACGTGGGCGAGCATCGCGGCATCTTCGAGGCGGTGCACGGCAGCGCCCCGGACATCGCCGGCAAGGGCATCGCCAACCCCACCGCCCTGATGCTGGGCGCCGGCATGATGCTCGAATACCTGGAGATGAACGAAAAGGCCGAGCGCCTGCGCAGCGCCATCCGCCATGTGGTCGGCGAAGGCAAAGTGGTGACCCCGGACCTGGGTGGCAACGCCTCCACCGACGAATTCACCGACGAATTGATCCGCCACCTCTGAGGCTGGCTTTATCAATCTTTTGCAAAGCCGCCCGGCCATGCCGCGCGGCGGCGCGGCGGGGCTGGGGCGCGCTTTGTTGATGCCGGTTCATCTTTATTGACCCGGATCTATAGGCAAGCCCCGCCCCGGTTGACTATCCTTTGTTGTTCAAGGATTCGCATCCTTTATTACCGACAGGAGGTGGTTACATGAGTCAGGAAACCGAAGCCCTCAAAAAGGACATCGATCAACTCCGCCGTGATCTGGGCACCCTGGCCGACGCGGTCAAGAAGTCCACTCAGCAACGGGCCCAGGCCGGCGTGGAAAGCGCCCGCGCCCAGTTCGACGATGTGCGCAAGCAGGCCGAGTTGCAGACCGAGCAGGTCGGCGCCCAGATCAAGGAACGCCCGTTCACCAGCGTGCTCGCCGCCTTCGGCGTGGGCATTCTGCTCGGCAAGCTGATCAGCCGCTGACGCCATGAACCTGCGCCGGCCGCTGTCGTCCCTGTTCAGCCTCAACGCCCTGGTCTGGCTGGCCATGCTCACCGGCCTGGCGGCGCTGCTGTGCTTCGCCACCGCCGGCTGGCTGGCGCTCGCCCCCCGGGTGGGCGCCCCCTTGGCGAGCCTGTTCACCGGGCTTGGCCTGCTGGTGGTGGCGGTGCTGCTGGGGCTGGGTGTGCGGCGGCTGGCCGTGGGCCGGGCACAAGCGGAACCGCCGGCGCCGCCGCCGGTGGAGGCACGCCTGGAAGACAGCCTGCGGCCGCTGATCGGCGACCCGGCGCTGCGCTGGACCCGGGAACACACCACCGTGGTGGCCCTGGGCGCCCTGGCCGCCGGCGTGCTGATCGCCGCCAGCCCGGGCACCCGCCGCTTTCTCACCCGGACCGCCGGCCCGGTGCTGACCCGCAAGGCCATCGACGCCTACCGCGACTTTTCCGGCGACGATCACTGAACCGCTCCCCGAAGCGCCGCTTCGGGTAGACTGGGCGGTCGGTATGTTCAGTGACGTGGAAAAGGAACGGCAAGGCGATGAAAACCGAACGAGGGGTGTTGCTCCTGTCGGCGCTCATGTCCGTGGTGGTGGGCAGCGCGGCGGTGACGGCCGCCAGTATCACGCAGTCCAAGGCCATTCTTCTGGATGGCCTGTTCAATCTGGTCTATTTCCTGGTGGCCCTGGTCACGGTGCGCATCAGCGCCCTGACCACCCAGCCCGATGACCGCAAGTTCCCCTTCGGCTACGGCTATTTCGAATCCCTGGTGAACGCCGGCAAGGGCCTGCTGATTCTCGGCGTGGCCCTCTTCGCCCTGGTCGACGCCCTGATCGCCCTGGCCAGCGGCGGCCGGGAAATCCTCGCCGGCCCGGCCATCGTCTATGCGGTGTTCGCCACCCTGGCCTGCTCATTCACCGCCTGGACCCTGCGCCGCAGTCTGGGGCACCTGGATACGCCGCTGGTGCGCGCGGATTACGAGAACTGGCTGATCAACGCGCTGATCTCCAGCTCGGTGCTGCTCACCTTCTGCTTCCTGCCGGTGGCGCGCTGGCTGGGCTGGTACCAGATCCTGCCGTACGTGGACTCGGTGCTGGTGATCGCGGTGGTGCTGTTCTGTCTGGGCATGCCGATCCGCATGGCCCGCGGCGCCCTGCGTGAGCTGCTCAACCGGGCGCCGCCCCGCAACCTGCGCCGCCCGGTACGCGCCGCCATCGACGCCGCCCTGGCGGGTCTGCCGGTGCGCCAGGTGGAGGTGCGCATGGTGCGCCCCGGTCGCCAGCTCTACGTGATCATCCATGTGGTGCTGCCGCCGGATTACCGGGTCCACGGCCTGGCCGAACTGGACGCGCTGCGCGAACGGCTTGAGCGAGCGGTATCGGCGGTCTACCCGCAGCAGGTCACCGACACCCTGTTCACCGCCGACCCGAGATGGGCGGAGCCCTGCACCCCGGAGCGGTAGAAGCGGCTTCAATGACCCACGCTGGCCATGCCCTCGGCGCTGTAGCGTTCGCCGGCGGCGGCGTGGGGCGGGAAGATCGCGTCCAGCCGCGCCACTTCCTCCGCGCTCAAGACCACATCCAGGGCACCCAGGTTGTCGTTCAGATAGTTGCGCCGCTTGGTACCGAACAGGGGCACCACATCCTCGCCCCGAGCGAGCACCCAGGCCAGGGCCAGTTGCGAGGCGCTGACGCCTTTTTCCTCCGCCAGGTCGTGCACCTGATCCACCAGCTCCAGGTTGCGCTGGAAGTTGTCGCCCTGGAAGCGGGGGTTATGGCGGCGGTAATCGTCGGCGTCGAAATCCTCCGGGGAACGGATCGCGCCGCTGAGAAATCCCCGGCCAAGGGGGCTGTAGGCCACGAAGCCGATCCCCAGTTCGCGACAGGTGGCCAGGTGCCCTTCCTCCGCGTCCCGGGTCCACAGGGAATACTCCATCTGCAGGGCGGCAATGGGGTGCACCGCCTGGGCCCGGCGCAGGGTGTCCGGGGCCGCCTCGCTGAGCCCCAGGTAACGGACCTTGCCCTCGCGCACCAGGTCGGCCATGGCGCCCACCGTGTCCTCGATGGGTACCGCCGGATCGATGCGGTGCTGGTAGTACAGATCGATGTGGTCCACGCCCAGGCGGCGCAGACTGCCTTCCACCGCCCGTCGCACGTACTCCGGGCGGCCATCCACGCCCCGGGCGTGGGGGTCCGAGGGATCCAGCACCACGCCGAACTTGGTGGCCAGGAAGACCCGGTCGCGGCGATCGGCGATGGCCCGGCCCACCAGCTCCTCGTTGGTGTGCGGGCCGTACATATCGGCGGTGTCGATCAGATTGACGCCGGCGTCCAGGGCGGCGTGCAGGGTGGCGATGGACTCCCGGTCGTCGCGGTGGCCATAAAAGGCGCTCATGCCCATGCAGCCCAGGCCCAGGGCGGAAACCAGAGGGCCATCCTGTCCCAGTTGACGTTGTTGCATCTCGGTTCTCCGTTCGCCGTGAAAGAAGGGAACAGTCTCGCCGTTCGTATTCCCCCGATAAACCGGTGATGATCGGTTACTCTATTCATGAATCTGAACAATCGAGCCCGCCATGGACCGTTTTAAAGCCATGCTGGTATTCACCCGGGTGGTGGAAGCCGGCAGTTTCACCCGCGCCGCCGACACCCTGGAGATGCCCCGCGCCACGGTCACCACGGCGGTGCAACAACTGGAGGCCCACCTGGGTACCCGGCTGCTGCACCGCACGACCCGGCGAGTGTCTCCAACCCTGGACGGTGGCGCCTATTATGAGCGCTGCCTGCACGTGCTGGAGGCCCTGACCGATGCCGAGGCACCGCTCACCGAACAGCAGCGCCCTAGCGGCCGGGTGCGGGTGAACCTGCCCGGCCACCCGGCGCGGCGGCTGATCATCCCGTCCCTGCCCGCCTTCCAGGAACGTTACCCGGACATCGAACTGGAGATCGGTATCAGCGACCGCCCGGTGGACCTGATCGAGGAACGGGTGGACTGCGCCCTGCGGGTAGGCCCGCTGCCTGACTCCGGGCTGGTGGCGCGCCGCGTCGGCGAAGTGGAGGAAGTGAACTGCGCCTCGCCGGCCTACCTGGAACGCCACGGCGTGCCGCGCGTGCCGGAAGATCTGGCCCACCACCGGGTGGTGCGCTATCACGCCGCCCGCACCGGCCGGCCACTGCGCTGGGAATATTGCGACGTGGAAGGCCGGGCCCATTACCTGGACCCGCCCGGCTCGATCACCGTGGACAACACCGAAGCCTATGTAGCTGCCGCCCTGGCCGGCCTGGGCCTGGTGCAGATTCCGCTGCACGGCTGCCACGGCTACCTGGCCGGCGGCGAGCTGGTGGAAGTGATGCCCGAGTACCGGCCCCACCCCTCGCTGGTGTCCGTGGTTTACCCCCACAATCGCCATCTCTCCGCCAAGGTGAAGGTGTTCGTTGACTGGCTCATCGAGCTGCTGCGCACCCAGCCCGGCGTGCACGCCTGAGCGCCGTCGAACTGGACGCGCCCCCTCCGGGTACCCTAGGGTTTTGAACGTCGACAGGAACGAGCAGGGAGACCGTCATGCGCTACGAACTGTTCTACTGGCCGGGCATTCAGGGGCGCGGCGAATACATCCGGCTGGCCCTTGAGGACGCTGGCGCCGACTACCTGGACGTGGGCCGCGGCGCCCCGGACCAGGAGCTGGGCGTGCCGGCCCTGGACACCTACCTGAGCGGCGACGCCACCCCGCGCCCGCCGTTCGCGCCGCCGTTTCTCAAGGCCGGCGACCTGGTACTTTCTCACACCGCCAATATTCTGCGGTTCCTGGCCCCGCGCCTGGATCTGGTCCCGGAGGAGGAGAATCAGCGCGACTGGGCCCACGGGCTGCAGCTGACGCTGATGGATTTCGTCGCCGAGATCCATGATACCCACCATCCGCTGTCGTCGGCGCTGTACTACGAGGAACAGCGCGACGAAGCGCTAAGGCGCGCCGCCCTGTTCCGGGAACACCGGCTGCCGCGCTTCCTGGAATATTTCGAGCAGGTGCTGGAGCAGAACCCGGTCGGCGACGACGTGCTGGTGGGCGACCGGCACGGCTACGTGGATCTGTCCCTGTTCCAGACCATCAGCGGCCTGCGCTACGCGCTGCCCAGGGCCATGCGCCAAGCGGAGGACGACCTGCCCAGGATCGGCGCTCTGGTTGAGCGGGTGGCGGCGCGGCCACGGCTGCGCGACTATCTGGACTCGAACCGCCGCCTGCCGTTCAATGAAAACGGCATCTTCCGCCATTACCCGGAACTGGACGGCGAACTTTAAGGAGAGCCTTGATGGCCCATATCGACTGGGACGACCCGGGCGCGCAAAGCGTCACCGCCTATTACCGGAACGACCCCAACATCGACCCGGAGCCCCACGCCGGCAGCGTGCTGTCGGCCCGCTATCGGGGCCGGGTGGTGCGCGTCACCGTGGATGCCTACGACCGCAAGGCGGGCATCAGCCATGGCAAGGTAGCGGCGATCATGGACACGGAAAGCGGCAAACGCCTGGACCAGCACGCCGGCCTGTCGGTGGGCGACCCGGTGGCGCTGCCCGACGACAAGCGCGCGTTCGAGCCTTCGGTGAAGGACGACGACGAAGACGCACCAGACAACCGTTAGCGGGCCAGGGCAAAAAAGCATCGTGGCGGCACGATCCAGGGCGGGAAGGCCCGGGAAGGAGAGAACAGCCAACCGTCCGCCACGATGAAGGAAAGACGAGGCCGCGGGAGTGGCGGCCTCGCTGGCACCTTGCGTGGAGAGCCCCGCGGCTCAGAACTTCAGGTTCACGCCCACCGCGTAGTTGGAGGGGGTTTCGTCATACTGGCCGGTTTCCAGGAAGAGGTAGGCCTGGGAGCCGAAGTGACGACGCACCTGAGCGATCACGGCCTTGTTGTCCAGGTCGTCCTGCTCGTGGTCCTTATCGGCGTACGTGAGCGCCGTGGACCAGTTATCATTGAATTGATAGCGGCCGCCCACCGCGTAGGTGGTGAAATCATTGACGCTACCATCGGGCACGTCATTCTGCTCCACGATGGCGGACAGACTCAGGTCCTTCCAGCTATAGCCGATGTTGGCGGCGTTACGTTCCTCGTCCTCTCCGCTGGCGGACTGATCGTCGGAGATGAATACCTGACCGATTCCGAACTTAAAACCACCATTGCTGTACAGCGCCCGATAGCTCGTGGCGTCGATGTCGCGATCGTTGTACTTGTTGAAGGTAAAGGAGCCAACAATCAACTTCCAGCCGGCGAAGGTCGGCGTGGCATAAGCAAGCAGGTTGTTGGTGATATCACCCTGAGTGAACATCTTGTTGATGCCAGTGCGCGCGTGCAGCTCGTTATATTCAAAGTCCGTGGCCGCCCCATACAGGTCGGCGTATTGGCCACTCGACGAACGGGGAGCGATCACGAAGGCACCGTACCGGGTGGGCATCACTATCTTGGCGTCACGAATGTAGATGGTGTCATCATCGCCGCCGCGGGTGTAAACCAGAGGATCGATGTTGTTGACCGGCCCGGTGAAATCAGCCCGGAACGTATAAGCGATCTTCAACCCCTGAGCCTGATACAGCCCCTTGAAACCGGCGGTCAGGTCAAACGCCCAGGCATCCAGATCGCGGCCTTCCACCTTGAGCCCGCCCATGCCCATCTCACCATAAAAACGGGGCATGCCATTGCCGGTCTCGGCGAACGCACCGGAACAGGAAAGCAGTGCGGAACACAGCAGGGTTGTTTTCAATGTTGTTTTTTTCATGGTTCTCACCTTTTGAGTTATCGGTTTGGTTTTCTCCGGGCAAAGGGCGCCCGTGGAAGGCATGCCTTCCGTTTTGGAATTCGCGGTTAGCCGCTCGGCGCCGGGATGGCCGTCCCCGTTTCGGTGGGCCCGGCGCGGCTCAGATCATCGCCCCAGGGCTTCGGCGGTCTCGCCGGCGATTCCCCAGTGCGATTTCGGTACCTCCTGCAACACCACGCGCACCGCTTCGCGGCGCGCGTCAATGCTGGAACAGATAGCGTCCGTGACTTCCTTGATCAGGCGTTCCTTGGCCGCTTTGTCACGGCCCTCCATGATTTGAATGGTGGCGATGGGCATGTGCTGACTCCGATCAGATGAAACGGGTGGAAAAGGAACCCAGGCCCTGGGCCCGCAAGGAAACGTTGTCGCCCTTGTCCACCGACACGGCGGCGGTAATCGCTCCCGACAAAAGCAGGCTGCCGGCGGGAATCTCCTCGCCCCGTTCGCCGAGCATATTCGCGAGCATGGCGATACTGACCGCCGGATGGCCCAGCACCGCCGCGCCCGCGCCGGTGGCCACGACTTCGCCGTTCTTCTCCAGCACTACCCCAAGGTTGCGCAGATCCAGACCGTCCACCGCGCGGGCCTGGCCGCCGGTGACGAAACGGGAGGAGGAGGCGTTATCGGCGATCACGCTGGGCAGATCGAATTTGAAGTCACGGTAGCGGGAATCGATGATCTCCACCGCCGGCAGCACGAAATCGGTGGCTGCCAGAACCGCGCCCACATGGCAGCCCGGGCCGCGCAGCGGTGCCTTGGTGAAGAACGCCAGTTCCGCTTCCACCTTGGGGTGGATCAGCCGGTCCACCTCGATGGCAGCGGATTCAGGCGATTCGAAGTAGTCGGCCAGAAAACCGTATATCGGTGTGTCCACGCCCATTTGTTCCATCTTGGAACGGGAAGTAAGGCCCATCTTCATACCGATGACACGGACGCCTCGCTTGATCTTGCGGCGCCGAATCTCCCACTGCACGTCGTAAGCGGAGGCGATATCCAGATTCGGGTAATCGTCGGTCACCTTGGTCACGTCATGGGCGTTGAGCTCCGCGTTTTCCAGGTGCTCGGCGAGTTTCGCGATGCTGTCTTTGCTCAGGCTCATCAAACGGGTTCCTTCTTCAACATATCCAGGGCAACGTCGACGATCATGTCTTCCTGGCCGCCAACCATGCGGCGGCGGCCGAGTTCAACCAGGATGTCGACGGTTTTCAGTCCATATTTTTCAGCGGCGTTCTCCGCGTGACGGAGAAAACTGGAATAGACGCCGGCATAGCCCAGGGCCAGGGTTTCCCTGTCCACGCGCACCGGCCTGTCCTGGAGAGGCCGCACGATGTCATCGGCGGCGTCCATCAGGGTGTACAGGTCGGTGCCGTGATCCCATCCCAGACGATCGGCGGCGGCGATGAACACCTCCAACGGCGCGTTGCCCGCACCGGCGCCCATGCCCGCCAGGCTGGCGTCAATGCGGTCACAGCCCTCCTCCACCGCGACGATGGAGTTGGCCACGCCCAGGCCCAGGTTGTGATGGGCGTGCATGCCGGTGCCAGTGTCCGGCTTGAGCACATCCTTGAAGGCACGAAAACGCTCGCGGATGTCATTCATGTTGAGCGCGCCACCGGAGTCCACCACATACACCGTGGTGGCACCGTAGCTCTCCATCAGTTTCGCCTGCCCGGCCAGCTCCTTCGGGCTGGTCATGTGGCTCATCATCAGAAAACCCACCGTGTCCATCCCCAACTCCCGGGCCAACTCGATGTGCTGTCTGGACACATCCGCTTCGGTGCAGTGGGTCGCTACCCGCACCACCGAGGCCCCGGCGGCGTGGGCGTCGCGCAGATCCCTGACCGTGCCGATACCGGGCAGCAAAAGCGTCGCCACCTTGGCGTGACTGACCGTCTCCGCCACCGCCTCGATCCATTCCAGGTCGGTATGCGCGCCGAAGCCGTAGTTGAAGGACGAGCCTTGCAAGCCGTCGCCATGGGCCACCTCGATGGAATCCACCTTCGCTTTATCCAGAGCGGCCGCGATCCGCTTCACGTTATCCACGCTGTACTGGTGGCGGATGGCATGAGAGCCATCGCGCAGCGTGACGTCGGAGATATAGAGTTTCTTTTCCAGAGTGTTCATGGTCCGCTCCTTACTGGGTGGCCGCCGGAACCAGCAGCCCTTCGGCCAGCTTTTCGGCGGTGGCCGCGGCGGCCGAGGTCATGATGTCCAGATTGCCGGCATAGGCGGGCAAGTAGTGGGCGGCGCCCTCCACCTCCAGGAACACCGAGGTTTTCAGGCCGCTGAAGCGCCCCAGCCCGGTGATGTGCAACGGGTTATCCTGGTCGTAATGATCAAACTGGACGCGCTGTTTGAGCCGATAGCCGGGCACATAGGCGTTGACGCGCTCGACCATGGCATTGATGGCGCCTTCGACCCTCGCCTCGTCGGCGTCTTCGGAAAACACGTAGACGGTGTCGCGCATAAGCAGCGGCGGCTCCGCCGGGTTCAGCACGATGATGGCCTTGCCTTTCTTCGCGCCACCGACCTGTTCCAGGGCCAGGGACGTGGTCTCGGTGAATTCATCGATATTGGCCCGGGTACCGGGGCCCGCGGACTTGCTGGCAATGGAAGCGATGATCTCGGCGTAGTGCACCGGTGCCACGGACGACACCGCCGCCACGATGGGAATGGTGGCCTGGCCTCCGCAGGTCACCATGTTCACGTTGGGGGCCTTCAGGTTGGCCTCCAGGTTGACCACCGGCACGCAATAGGGGCCGAGGGCCGCCGGGGTCAGATCCACCAGCCGGATATCCGGCCGTGCCGCGCGCAACACCTTTTCGTTATGGTGGTGTGCCCCGGCGGAGGTAGCGTCAAAGACGATACCGATGTCCTGGAACGCCGGTAGCTTGAGCAGGCCTTCCACGCCTTCGTGGGTCGTCGCCACGCCCAGCCGCTTGGCACGGGCCAGGCCATCGGATTGCGGATCGATACCCACCATGGCGACGACCTCCACGTGCTCGCCATGACGTAACAGCTTGATCATCAGATCGGTTCCGATATTGCCCGAGCCGATGATCGCGGCCTTGATCTTCATACTCTTCTCCCGTTATGTCGCCGCGCTCATCCGAAACGCAGCGAGCAGCTTCCCAGATTGCCCACGGTGACCTGGATATGATCACCTGGCGCCACCGGCACCAGCGGTACCAGGGAACCGGACAGAATTACTTCCCCGGCTTTGAGCGGCACGCCCAACCGTCCCAGGGTGTTGGCCAGCCAGGCCACGCAATTCAGCGGAGAACCCAGGGCGGCGGCACCGGCGCCGCTAGCGACGATTTCGCCGTTCTTTTCCATCACCATCCCGCAGGTGGAGAGGTCCAGATCCGATGGCCGCAGGCCGGTATCGCCGAGCGCGAAAACGCCGCAGGACGCGTTGTCGGCCACCGTGTCCTGGATACGTATGCGCCAGTCCTCGATCCGCGAATCGACGATCTCGAAACACGGAAAGACATAATCAGTGGCCGCCAGGACCTCCGCGCTGGTCACGCCCGGGCCCTGCAAATCACGCTTGAGCACGAAAGCGATCTCACCTTCCGCCCGTGGTGCGATCAGGTTGCCTTTCACCGGGATGGTGTCGCCGTCCGCGTGCACCATGCGGTCCGTGAGATAGCCGAAGTCCGGCTGATGCACGTTGAGCATGTCCTGCACCGCCTTGCTGGTAACACCGATTTTCTTGCCGATGACGTGCTCGCCGTCATCCAGGCGGCGTTGCAGAAAATGCAGGGATATCCGGTAGGCGGCATTGATACTCAGATCCTCATGCTGTTCAGTCAGCGGTGGCACCGTGGTGTTGCCGCGCAGCGCTTCGAACAAGGCGTCGCCGTGGCGTTGAATGATTTCGGAATTCATGGATCCGGCCCTCACAGCTTGATGCAGACGTTGGACAGTTCGGCGTAGAACTCCAGCCCGTGCACGCCACCCTCACGGCCGATTCCGCTCTTCTTGCTGCCGCCGAACGGCGTGCGCAGATCGCGCAGGAACCAGCTGTTCACCCAGCACAAGCCCACCTCCATTCGCGGCGCCACGCGGTGAGCCTGGGTCAGATTCTCGGTCCACAGCGACGTTGCCAGCCCATAGGGCGTATCGTTGGCCAGCGCGATGGCTTCATCCTCATCTTCGAAGGGCCGGATATGACAGCAGGGGCCGAATATCTCTTCGCGGATCACCGCGGAATGCTCCGCCAGACCGGTCCAGATGGTCGGTTGAATCCAGTTACCGTCGCGCAGTGTTTCCGGCATATCCGGCACGCCGCCACCGGTAATGATCTCGGCGCCCTCGGCACGGGCCTTGTCGTAATAGGAAAGCACCTTGTCCTGATGCACACGGCTGATCAGCGGACCAAAGCTGACAGCGTCGTCCTGCCACCAGCCCATGGTCAGTTGCTCCGCGCCCTTCTTGAGCCGATCGACGAATTCCTCGAAACGGGAGCGATGCACGTACATCCGCTCGGTACCCAGACAGACCTGGCCACAATTGGCGAATGCCGATCGCAAAGTACCTTCGATGGCCTTGTCCATGTCCGCCTCGGCGAACACGATGCCGGCGTTTTTGCCGCCCATCTCGAAAGACAGCGGCGTCAAACCATGGGACGCGGCCTTCATGATCTGGCTGCCGGTGGCGGTTTCCCCGGTAAACGTAATGCCATCCACGCCCTCGTGGCGGGTCAGCATCTCGCCCACGGAATCACCACCGAAGCCATGTACCACGTTGTAGACCCCCCGGGGGATGCCCACTTCGTTCATGACTTCGCCAAGCAGCGCGGCGGTATGCGGGGTCTCTTCGGAAGGTTTGACCACCACCGTGTTCCCGCAGGCAAGCGCCGGGCCGACCTTCCAGGTCATCAACAACAGCGGCAGGTTCCAGGGCGCGATCACCGCGATCACCCCACGCGGTTTGCGCACCGCGTAGTTGACCGCGCCGGCGCCATCCGGCGTATCCATATGGAAGGATTCGGTGGGTACGTTACGTACCAGGTCGGCGAACACCTTGAAGTTGGCGGCGCCGCGCGGGATATCGATGTGCGATGCCATCGACTTGGGTTTGCCGGTATCCAGGCACTCCGCTTCCAGGAAATCATCGAATCGTTCGTTGATGCGATCCGCCACCCGGTGCAACAACGCCATGCGACGCTCCACCGGCATGCTGGCCCACTCACCGCGCAGTGCCGCGTTAGCCGCCGCGACGGCGTCGTCCACCTCCTGACGGCCGCCTTCGCAGACCATGGCGATCAACTCTCCATTGGCCGGGTTGCGATCCTCGAAAGTCCTGCCGCTGGCGGACGTGACGTACTCGCCGTTGATGAAATGCTTGATCTGTTTCATAAGTTCCTCAATCTCACTTAGGGGCGCGCCTGAGCGCTTCCCTGATACAAAGTCCGCCCCTCAGCGGCGTATAGCCTGTGTATCCATTGAACAAAGCGAATATCTGGATAATGCGAACAAATATCGATTTTTTATTTTTGGACAAAAAAAAGGCTCGCGGCGCACCCGGGTACGCCGCCTGGTCCGCCGGATCATTTGAATTCCTTGATGTTGGGTTTGGCTCCCCACATGCAAAAGCCCAACGGTTCAGCCGGAAACTGACGCGGTCGGTAATCCTCATCCTCGATGCTGCGCACGCCGCTGGAGTATTCGTAGACCATTCCTTCCGGGCCTTCGAAATAGAGGAACATGGCGCTTGAAGTCGGGTGCCTTCCAGGTCCGAAAGTGATGGGAATATCTCTCTCGGAAAGGAAGTACCAACTGCGCATGATGTCATCGACGCTTTCCACCTGATGGTTTATGTGTTGAACCCCGGGCCGGTCGGACGGGAATAGCGCGATTTTGTGATGAATCTCATCGATACGCAGTAACGGCGAGTCACCAATCCAGTCCGATACCCTGGCCCCCATGATGCGGGTCCAGAATTTTTCATCACGGGCCGGGTCCCGGGAGCGCAGACCGATGTGAGAGAAACCGGAGATGCCGGCATCCCGCGAAGGGAAATAGCGCCAACCGGAATGAAAGGGACGGTGCACGAGTTCGATACGATTACCGGACGGATCGTGGAACACCAGCAAATCACGAACAAACCGGGCTTCGCACTCGGAATCACTTCCCCAATACGTCGACACTCCGGCTTCTTCCAAATCGCGCTTGGCCTGTTCCATCTCCTCCATGCTGCTGATTTCGAAGCCGGTGGCATGGTCATTCGGATCGCCATCAAAATAAACCAGGGTGTGATCGCGATCGTCGGACCGGAAATAGACAGCCCCATCGAGGGCACGCACCTTCTGCAAGCCCAGAATATCAACACAGTAACGGGTTGCCTGATCCAGGTCGGCGGTGCCCAATCTTACGTAACGAATATCGTGCAGGTTGATCATGATGCTCTCCTCGTTGTTCTATTTTTCCGAGGGCAGGAATTTCTCGGCGAAGATCCGGTTCTCTGGCAGTCCCAGCTCGACCAACGCATGGCGTGCCGCTTCGATCATCGGCGGCGGGCCACACAGATAGGCATCCGCCAGGGAAGGGTCGTCGAGGTTCTGTTGCGCGATCAGATCAGTGACAAAGCCGACTTTGCCAAGCCAGTCGCCATCGCCCGCCACCACCGCGGTCTCCACCGCGACCCAATCACCGTAGTCGGCCAACCGGCGCAGCGCGAACAGCTCGCCCGGATGGTTTGCTCCATACAGAACACGCACCTTAGGTGGTCGAGCCTGGTCGGCGCGCAGCTTCTCCAGCATGCTCAGGATCGGAGCGAGGCCGGTACCGCCGGCCACCATAAGCAGCTCTCCACCGCGCGGCGAGCGGAGGAAGAACTGTCCGTAAGGACCTTCCACCCGTACGCTGTCACCAACCCGGGCCTGGTGCCGTAACCAGTCGCTCATCGAGCCGCTGTCCAACAGGCGCACGAAGAACTCCATGGCCCCCGGCTTCAATGGCGAGTTGGCGAAGGAATAGCTGCGTGACGCCACTTTCCCCGGCACGGACAGATTGACGTACTGACCGGGCAGAAACGGGAGCGGTTCTCCATCGCCCTCCAACACCAACCGCATGACGTTGTCGGCCACCGCTTCCAGAGCCGTCACACTCGCCGTCAAACAGGCCATTTCCTTATTCAGCAGCGACATCGGGTAGCCGAATTGGAGCACCAGGTCGCCGCGCGGTCGCGCCTGGCAGGACAAGACATAGCCCTGTTCCTCTTCATCCTCGCTAAGCGCCTCGTCGCTGAAATCACCGAGATCGCATTCGCCATCGCTGAGGTAGGCCTTGCACACACCGCAAGCACCTTCACGACAGTCGGTTTCCAGGGTCAGGCCACTGCGCAAGGCGGCCTGGTACACGGTTTCGAACGACGACGAAGTGAATCGCGAGGTGCCGCCGTCCTCGAACACGCAAGTGATATGGTGTTTGCTCGACATACCATGGCTCCTTATGTATCCATCGCCAGCAACGGTTTCACCGCCTGCCCCCGCAGCACCAGGTCAAAGGCACTGGCGCCGTCCTTGAGCGGCACCACATGCGAAACCAGTGGCGCCAGATCGACACGGCCATCGAGCACCAGATCACCGGCCTGCTGCCAGCTACGCCAGATACGACGACCATGGATGTTGTGAATGGTGGGGCCGGTGCGCAGCCAGGTGGTCAGATCAATGGCCACCGGATTCGCCGGCGCGCCGATCAGCCGGTAATCCCCTCCCCTGCGCAGGGCATCCAGCGAAGCGAACAACCCCGCTTCGGCGCCGGTCAGTTCGATCGCCACGTCGACGCCCTCATTACGAGTCACCGCCCGCGTGGTTTGCACCAGATCCCGCTCAGCCGGATTCACGCAGAGATCCGCTCCCAACGCTTCGGCGGTGGCCAGCCGCAACGGATTAAGATCCGCGGCGATCACCTGACGGGCGCCCAGCGCCTTGGCCACCGCCACCGCCATCAGACCAATCGGGCCACAGCCATTGACCAGCACCCGTTGACCGGCCACCCCGGTGCCTTCGTTACAGGCATGCACGGCGATACCAAAGGGTTCCATCATCGCCGACAGACGCGGGGAAAAATCCGGCGGGTTGACCCACACAATGCTCGCGGGCACCACCAACCATTCGGCGAAACCACCATCCACATCAATGCCCGGGTAACGGGTGTGCGCGCACAGATGTTTTTGATCCATCAGGCACTGCCGGCACTGGCCACAATAGATATGGCTTTCCAGGCTGACCTGGTCGCCGGGGCGCATTCCCTGAACCCCTTCCCCCAGAGTCTCCACCACCGCGCATACCTCGTGCCCGAGCACTCTTGGCAGGACCATGCGCCGGGCCATCCTCGGCGCCCAGTGATAGATATGCATATCCGTGCCACACAGACCCGCGTAGCGTACCCGCAGCAGCACTTCACCGGGCCCGGGTTCGGGCACGTCCATTTCCCGTAGTTCGATGCCGTTCACCGTTGCCTCGGTCTTACACAGCGCAAGCATGCTTCTCTCCAAACCCTCAAGGGTCACACGTTGTAGACATCCACGGTGCCGTCGATGACCGTTTCCAACAGCGTCGCCGTCTTCGCGGCAATCAGCAGTCGGCCGTCGCGTTCCAGCAAGCGATAGTCGTACCAGACACCGCGCGTCGTAACGCCGGTACGCGGGTCCATGGTCACGACGGTCGCCTTGGCGAGCACTCTTAGCTCGCTCCCCTGGTCCTCGACGACGCGCACGCTGCCGACCGTGTGGCAGGTGGTAGGCAACGGGGTGGAGGCATAGGAATCGCCGGAGCTGAACCGGAACACACGGTCTTCAATGCCACGTTGCGGCAAGTAGATCAGACTGATCTCGCGTTTCGGGTCCTGGGTGGTTTCATCCTCGTTGCGCCAGGCCGGTACCCAGAACACGGAGTCCTCGGTGTACATATCCACCCATTCCCGCCAACGGCGGCGGTCAATGTGATCGGCCTCTTCGGCGAGCAGTGCATTGACCTGGAGAAACCGTTGATACTGCTGTTCGATGGTCGCGGTCATCAGTGCTTCTCCTCGTCGTTCATACGCTCCAGCCATTTGCGATAGAAACTGTAATAGAGCGTCTCGAAATCCCAATCCTGATTACTGGTGACCGGATTCAGACCGATCTTCCTGGCCCCCTCGTCCGGCCCGTGCTGCATCGTCTCGATCCCGCGAGTGACCTCGGTCCAGGGCGACAATTCGCCGTGCGCGCCTTTCTGGCAATCTTCCAGAGCGGCAAGGTCATCGGGTGTGGCCATGCCGGTAACCATGTAGAAATCCTCGAATTTTCGGATTCTCGCTTCCCGGGCTTCGTCACTTTCGCCACGTGGCGCGATGCAATACACGGTCACCAGGGTGCGATCCACCGACAACGGGCGGAACACGCGAATCTGGGTGGACGGCTGGTCCATCAACAGCACGTTGGGGAACAGCAGCAAGTTACGGCCGCGGCCGATCATCCAGTTGACATTTTCTTCCGGCAGGCGGCTGAGCAGTTCCTCACGGGCCTCCCAAAGTGGCCCGACTTCGGGCGTGGCGCGCTCCGCCCAAATCAACATGTGGCCATTGTCCAGGTCGTAGCATCCGGTTGGCACCACACCCGCGATACGCCCCGCTTCGGTCTTCGCCATTCCCTCTCGGCCCTGGCGCTCCTCGCGCTGTGCCACGGTGGAGGCGAACACCCGATGCACGGTGCTCACGTGGTAGCCGTCCACGCCATTTTCGGCTTGCATCTTCCAGTTGCCGCGAATCACATAATCAGAGGCACCACCAATCACCTCGATACCCTGGGGCGACTGGTCGGCCAGCATGTCGATGAACACCTTCGCCTCGCCCAGATGATCTTCCAATTCAGGAACCTCGGCCTCCAGGCTACCGAATACGAAGCCACGATAGGCGGCGATACGCCCGATCTTCTTGAGACTGGCACGGGTCTTGTCGAAACCTTCCGGCCATCCGGTCTTCTCGTTCTTGACCCGGGTGCAACGGCCTTCGGTGTTGTAGCACCAGCCATGAAAGCGGCAACGCAGGGTTCGGGCATTGCCCTGGCGGCGATCAGTAAGAAGCGCGCCACGATGAGCACAGGCATTGATGAAGCCGTTCACCGAACCATCCTTGTCACGAATCACCAGCACCGGCTGGCGGCCGATGTGGGTGGAAAAGTAATCACCATGGTTCTCGATCTGGCTTTCATGGCACAGGAACACCCAGTCCTTTTCGAAAACATTTTCGATCTCTTTTTCGAAAAGTCCTTGATCGGTGTAGAAGCGGCGATCAACACGATAGACACCTTCCTCCACGCGATTGTCGATCATCGCATTGGGGTCCAGGATTTCGTTTTCCGGGCCATTGTCCTGCCGGACTTCCAGCTTATGAACTTTGGAATTCATGACATTCACTCTCTTTTTTTCTAATCGGTTATGACCACCGTTCGCGATGCCTGTCCGCGCGAACGGCTCCAACAAAACACCACCAGAATGGCGGCCAGTACCAATCCAATAGTATCGGTGGGCACCTGCTGGAAAATCTTCAGGGCACCGTCCTCGGGTACGATGAGCATCAAACCGGCGAGCCCGGAAAGCACTCTTATCTGCCACCGGATTGCACGGAACAGGTAACCTTCGATGGCCGCGGCGATCATCAGAAAACCGAGCATGGCGGTAATAAAGGCAACACCCGCCGTTACCCATTCCGCACCGCTCATGTTTCCATGCAGCAGCAAGGGCGGGCACGCCACGAACACGAACGGCACCAGAAAGGCAGTCGCGCCGAAACGTATCGATTGCCAGCCGGAACGCATGAACGGCGCGCCGGCCATGGAGGCGGCGGCGAATGACGCCAGACAGACCGGCGGCGTGATCATCGACAACACACCGAAATAGAGCACGAACAAATGGCTGGCGAGGGGATCGAAGCCGGCGGCGGCCAGTGAAGGCGCGATCAGCGTCGCCATCAACACGTATACCGCGGTGGTTGGCATGCCCATGCCAAAGAGAATGGCGGTGATCGCCGCCACCAGCAGCAGAACGATCGGTAGCGGTCCGGCGAGGTCGGCTATGCTCAAGCCCAGGGAAAAACTCAGACCGGTGATCGAGAGGACACCGACGATGATGCCCGCGGCCGCGGTAATCGCGATGATCTCCAGCAGACTTTTCCCGGCAGCCTCGAAAATGCCGACGATGACGCCTGGAGTGACTTTATGCTCGCCGACCATGGCGGCGGCCACGAACGTGACCACCAGGCTCGCGAAAGCGGCTTTTTCCGGTGTCCAGCGCAGCGCGAACAGGATCACCATGAGCAAAGCAATGGGCAGAAGAAAGGGCCAATAGCGGCGGAGAGTACGCTTCGCGTCAGGTCGTTCCTCGGCCGTCATCGGCCGAATCCCGGAGCGGGCGGCATGCAGGTGCACCTGCACCAGCAATGCCATGTAAAACAGAATCGCGGGAATCAGGGCCGCCAGGGCCACATCCACGTAGGAGATACCCAGGAACTCAGCCATGATGAAGGCGGCGGCGCCCATGATCGGCGGTAACAACTGCCCGCCGGTGGAACTCACCGCCTCGACCGCGGCGGCCTGGTCCGCGCGATAGCCGCACCTCTTCATCAGCGGAATGGTGACAATGCCGGTGGTGGCCACGTTCGCCACCGCACTGCCGGAGATCGAGCCGAACAGCGACGACGCCAGCACCGACGCCTTGGCCGGCCCGCCCCGAAATCGGCCCATGGCCGCCAGCGGCAGATCCAGGAACAGCTGCCCGCCACCGAGCCGGAACAACGCATTACCCAACAGCACGTAGGCAATCACCGTGGACACCACCACCGACAGCGGTGTACCAAGAATCCCGGCCGAGTCCAGCTGCAGATAACCGACCAGGAAGTCGAGGTCCGGGGTCTGCCCGTTGAAGGCACCGGGCATGCTTCCGGCGAACACCGCGTACAAAAGGCTTACCAGCACAAGGATCACCATCGCCCAGCCAGTGAGACGGCGCAGGGCTTCCAGTACCAGCAACAGCGTCAGAGCGGCCACCGCGATGTTGATGTAATAATCCGTGCCGCTCCCGAGAAAGCCGATCGATACCAGCCACTCATAGCGCACCGCCGTCCACAGACACAGCAATAACGACAACGCCATGCACAGGATGTCGTACCAGGCCGGGCGGGTACGCCCCGCGAATCGGGCCAGTAGCGGCTTAAGCAGGAAGGTCGCGCCCAGCCCCAGCCCCAGCACCGCCAGGGCCGCCTGCTCGCCCCATAAGGCGTAACCGAAATACGAGGGTACGCTGAAGGCATACAGCAACCCCGCCAGCGGGATCGCCGCCAGTAGCCAGCGCGCCAGACCGGCCCAGAAGCCCTGGAGCCCGGACATGGACTCCCCGGTATCTTCCGCGATGCGCTGCTCGATATCGCTTTCTGTTTTCACGTCATCGTCCTCCAGCGTGCCTGTCGGCGATCAGCGGGCGTCGCGCAGCAGCTTCTGGTCGGCGGCTTCGACGCCGTCGTTCCACAAACCCGCTTCCTGGTAGAACCGCTTGGCGCCTTCATGGACCGGCAAGGTGATATCGACACCGATCATCTTTTCCGGCACCCAGCGATTGAACACGCCACTGATGCCTCGCAGGTCCTGAACGTGCTCGCTGATGGTCTTGACCACGGTGTAGACCTCGTCGTCCGGCACGTCCTTGTTGACGGCGAGATAAAACGGGTAGCTCCAGATGTAGGCGTCGTCGATCAACCCCACGCTGTCACCGGCCTTGTAGCCCCGGATCTCACCCGCGGGGAATTTCGCGCGTGTGCGCGCCACCGCTTGCGGATCATTATTGAGACTGATGAAGCGCACCGGAGTCTGGGCATTGATTTCCTGCACGATGGCCTGCCCCAGAGGGACGCACAGCGCCGCGTCCACGCGACCGTCACCCAAGGCCTGAACGGCGGTACGCGAGTGAGTCACGGGCACCACGGTAACGTCGTCCCAGGACACGTCGAAGTTGGCCATCTGCGCGGAGGCCAGTTGCTCGCAGGTCTTGTGAGCGGAAAAGACACCGGAGACACGCTTGCCCTTCAGATCCTTGCCGGTCTTGATGTCGGAATCCGCCGGTACGATCACGCCAAGCTCGTTGGTGAAACCGACCGCCGCCAACCGCAGGTTCTTGTAAGCCTGACGATAGCCGGCCCCGCCACTGAAAGCCTCGTGGGCATCGGCGGCGTTGAGCAGGGCAAATTCAGCACGACCGCCGTCCAGTTGTGGCACATAGATCTGGGGGCCGGACATGGGCGCGGCGAGCATGGTGTAGTCGGTGTTCTTGGAAACCACGCTGGAGATGGCTGAGCCCGTGGTGTGCACGATGGAGCCGGTGGGGGCGGTGAGGATACGAATATTGCCGTCGGCCAGGGCGGCGCCACAGGTAAGACCGAGGAAGGTGGCGATGGCGGCGGCCACCAGCCGTTTCAGGTGTCGCATTACAGTTCTCCGCTTTTCTTCTAGGTATTTTCAGTAGCCCGCCAACGGACGGGCGAAATCGAACCATGAGTTCACTATAGCAGCGGAAAACGATATTTCAATAAAAATATATATTACAAGAAATATAGATAAACAGGTAAATATATATAGAATTTTTGTCTACGCGGGGCCATCCAAGGCGATAACGGCATCCTTGTCGTCACAGGGGATAGGTTGCGTGCGCGGCGGATGCCGCGCTGGTCAGTCGGCGGTGGAGGTTGGGGTTTCTTCCGCCTTGCGGAACACATCCAGGGTTACTTCCATGGTACGCATCACGTGTACCCGGGTAGCTTCACAAGCCCGTTGCGCGTCACGTTCCAGGGCGGCGTCGTAGATCGCCCGGTGCTCTTCATGAACATCCCTTGGTACCGCCGGGTTCATCAACGAGATATTGCGGTAGCGTTTGTGCTGATCATACAAAGTATGGTGCAAGCGGCGCAGCAACGGTGAGGTACAACCGGCAAGCAAGGCGTCGTGAAACGCTTCGTTCGCGCGCTCGCGCTGTTCGTAGTCCTGCTCTTCCTGGGCTTCGAGCTTGGAGAGGCGGTAATAGGCCGCCACCAGCCTCGCCTCCCAGGCATCATCACCATTCTCGATGCTATCACGCAGCGCTTCGGTCTCGATCAGGATACGTACCCGGGTGATGTCCTGCAGATCATCATAACTTATGGGAACCACCCGGAAGCCCCGTTGCCCCTCGGAGATCACGAAGCCATCGGCGCTGAGCCGGCTGAGCGCTTCCCGTAACGGCGTGGCGCCTATGTCGTAATCGGCGCGCAGCTGTTCCACTCGCAACTTGGTACCGGGCTTGAGGCGGCCAGCGATGATATCGCCACGCAACAACGCATAAGCATGGTCGGTGCGAGTCCTTGGCTTGGGGGCCGATCCCGCGACGGGCCTTCCCGATAAATTCATACATTCCCTCAATTCGGTCCGTTGGTTGGTGAGCTCAGCAGCCCAAGGGAACATGATAGAGAATTTACCGCCCGCAAAACATCGAGAATTTCCTAAAGTGTGGAGATTATGGCCCTTTGCGGAAGGACGTCATGTTGAGGTCTCACCACCCGCGTCCTTGTCCTTCACCTGGCCCATTGCTTCGCGGAATACCTTGGGCTTGAGCACGAAAGCGCCGCGCGCCCGCTTTTCGCAATCGTTGACCAGCGCGGATTCACGGCGACCGATCAACTGGCGGGCGTGGCCGAAGGGCTCCTTGTCATCGGTCTTCTTCCTGGCCTGGCGCAGGAATTCGTCGAGCACATGCAAATCGTGCAGGTCCCCCAGCTTCTTGCCCAGTTTTCTTAATTCCTTGAGGGGGATGTCGCTGTTCTCCAGCGGCCCGGCGATCGGTTCCAGTTGATAGAGCAGGTATTTCACCCACTTGCGGAAGCCGTGCCAGGTCTCCGGCTGATCCTCGGCGATGGCCTCGAAGCCCAGCCGGCGGGTGTGCGCATAGACACGGCCGACACCCTTCTTGATCAGGGTGCCGTCATCGCCCTCCACCTTAAGGTCGGTCCAGCGATCGCGGTCTTCCAGGAAGGTCTTCTCCAGGTCGGCGGGCTTCTCCGGCGTCACCGCCGGGTCACCCCCCGCGGGCAGGGCCAGCTCGCGGACCCGGTCCAGGGCCTCTTTTTCGTAATCACGGCGGGAGGTGGCGCGCAGGGCGGCGAGGGTTTCGCCCATGACCTGCAGATCGCGGGCGCCGGACAGGCTGGCGGCGGCGGCACGCAGCCGCTTGTCCTGT
The DNA here is from genome assembly GCF_046507615.1 of Alloalcanivorax sp. C16-2. Lineage (NCBI taxonomy): Bacteria > Pseudomonadati > Pseudomonadota > Gammaproteobacteria > Oceanospirillales > Alcanivoracaceae > Alloalcanivorax > Alloalcanivorax sp. C16-2. The sequence goes on from NZ_JBKFTL010000004.1 coordinate 302,794, forward strand.
TTATCGGCCAGCTTGCGCGGACCCTGGGTGCCCATCAGACGCCACAGGGCGCGCAGCCGCTTCACGGTGACACGGAGGTCATGAACCCGGTCCGGGTCGAGGGTGGCCCGGTCCTTTAGCAGGGCCAGCGCGGCCTCGTCGTGAGCACGCGCGGCTTCAATGAGACGCGCCATCAACGGCGATTCGTCGCCCGGTCTATGGCTCATGCAGGACTCCCCCGGAGCAGAAAAATGGGAGCCCGATTATGAGACCTTCACGGAAAAATTACCGTGACAACTAAATGACAGGCGCGGCGTTTAGCCTCTCAGCAGGGCGGCCACGCCACGGCGCTTACGGCTCTCGTCCTTGACGAATTCCAGGCTGCCATCGTCTATGCGCCCGTAGCGCAGGCGCGGCAAATCATAGAAGTAGTTGCTGAGCACCTTCCAGGGCGCCTTGCTGCCCTGACGAGGCAGGGTATGGGCGGCGCGCTGCACATAGCCGGACTGCAGCTCCAGGAAGGAATCGTCGGTGTCGCAGCCCTCCGGGTCCCGGGGCGTCACCTGGCGCAGGCCCTTGCGGGACATGTGGTTGAGCAGCCGGCCCACATACTCCGCCACCAGATCCGCCTTCAGGGTCCAGGAGGAGTTGGTGTAGCCGAACACCATCGCCATGTTGGGCACATCGCGCAGCATCAGGCCCTTGTAGACCAGCATGTCGTTGGGCTCGCGGGTCTCGCCGTCCACGGTCAGGTCGGCGCCGCCCAGCAACTGCACGTTGAGACCGGTGGCGGAAACGATGATGTCCGCCTCCAGTTCCTCGCCGGACTTCAGGCGGATGCCGCTCTCGGTGAAGGTGTCGATGTGGTCGGTGACGATGGACGCCTCGCCTTTCTTCAGCACCTTGAACAGATCGCCGTTGGGCACCGCGCACAGGCGCTCGTCCCAGGGGTTGTAGCTGGGTTTGAAGTGCTTCATATCGACCTGGTCGCCGAGCTGGCGACGGGCCGCGGCGAGCAGGGCCCGTCGTACCAGACCCGGGCGCTGCTTGGAAAGCTTGAAGATGAAACGCTGCAGGCTGATGTTGCGCGCCCGCGCCATACGGTAGACCACCATCTCCGGCAGGAAGCGGCGCAGGCCCACGGAAATTTCGTCGCGTTCGGGCACCGTGGCGATGTAGGTGGGCGAGCGCTGTAGCATGGTCACGTGGGCGGCTTCGCCGGCCATGGCCGGCACCAGAGTGACGGCGGTGGCGCCACTGCCGATCACCACCACCTTCTTGCCCTTGTAGTCCAGATCCTCCGGCCAGTGCTGGGGATGGATCACCTGGCCCTTGAAATCGTCCTCGCCGGGGAAGGTGGGCTTATAGCCCTGGTCGTAGTTGTAGTAGCCGGTGCAGCAGAGCAGGAACTGGCAGGTGTAGGTTTCCCGCTCGCCGGTTTCCTCACGCTCCACCCGCACGGTCCAAAGACTGGTCTCGGTGGAGAAATCAGCACCGATCATGCGCAGGCCATAATGGATCTTGTCCTCGATCCTGTACTGGCGGGCGGTGTCGACGATGTACTGGCGGATGGACGGGCCGTCGGCCAGCACCTTGGGGTCGGTCCAGGGACGGAAATTGTAGCCCAGGGTGTACATGTCCGAGTCGGAGCGGATGCCCGGATAGCGGAACAGATCCCAGGTGCCGCCCATGCGCTGGCGACGCTCGATCAGGGCCACGCTGCGGTCGGGGCAGTCCCGGCTAAGGTGACAGGCGGCGCCCACGCCGGACAGGCCGGCGCCGATGATCAGTACGTCGAAATGATTCCCGGCCATGCTTTACCTCCAGCCCGGGCGCCGATTGGCGCCGAGGCTTACATTACTCAATGTAAACTTCAAAGGCCGCCATGATGCCCCCGGCCCGACGCCGGGGAAAGGGCAAAACGGGCCGTTCCGACGGCGCTACGGCCAATCCGCTGGCCCCTTCGCCAGCCCTTGATGTGGGTCAACGGCGGCCCGGCCCGGGCGCCCTACCCTGGCCGGATCATGCCACCGTCTTGCCGATGATCCGGAGTCGCCATGGATTTCAGTTTTTCCGAGTACGCCGTTCAGGTCCAGGACCTGATGCGCCGCTTCATGGACAAGGAGGTACTGCCCCGCAACGCCGACTGGCACCGCGTGGCGGGCGAGGGCCGCTACCCCCTGGCGGTGCTGGAACCGCTCAAGGCCCGCGCCCGGGAGCTGGGCCTGTGGAACCTGTTCCTGCCGGAGCTGCGCGAGAACGAACCGGGCACCGCCATGAGCAACCTGGACTACGCGCCCCTGGCGGAAATCATGGGCCGGCTGCCCTGGGCCTCCGAGGTGTTCAACTGCAGCGCCCCGGACACCGGCAACATGGAATTGCTGCACCGCTTCGCCGACGAGCACCAGTACCGCCAGTGGTTGGCGCCACAGTTGGATGGCGAGATCCGTTCCTGCTTCGCCATGAGCGAGCCGGACGTGGCCTCCTCCGACGCCACCAACATCGGCACCACCTTCCGCCGCGACGGCGACCACTACGTGATCGACGGCCGCAAATGGTTCATCACCGGCGCCAACCACCCGCACTGCGCCTTCGCCGTGGTGCTGGGCCGCTGCGACGACGCCCCCGGCGGTGAATCGCACCGCCAGCATTCCATGCTGATCGTGCCCATGGACGCCCCCGGCCTCACCGTGGAACGCAACATCCCGATCTTTCAGCACCACTCCCCGGAAGGACACTGCGAGTTGGTGTTCCGTGGCGTGCGGGTGCCGGTGAGCCACCGCCTGGGCGCCCCCGGCGAAGGCTTCGCCATGGCCCAGGCGCGGCTCGGCCCGGGCCGAGTGCACCACTGCATGCGCACCATCGGCCAGTGCGAGCTGGCCCTGGAAATGATGTGCGAACGGGCCCTGGAACGGCGCGTGTTCGGCAAGAGCCTGAGCGAGCATGAGAACGTGAGGGACTGGATCGCCGAATCCCGGCTGGAGATCGATCAGGCGCGCCTGCTGGTGCTGCACGCCGCCTGGCTCATGGACCGCCACGGCAACGCCGCCGCCCGCACCCAGGTGTCCGCCATCAAACTGGTGGCGGCGCGCCTGCAGACCCGCGTGGTGGACCGGGCGATCCAGGTGTTCGGCGCCATGGGCCTGTCCCCGGACACGCCGCTGGCCTACCTCTACACCTGGGGCCGGGCGCTGCGCTTCATGGACGGCCCGGACGAGGTGCACCTGCGCACCGTGGCCCGCGCCGAACTCAAAAAAGCCCGCGAACACCGAGGCGACACCGCCGCCTATTTCACCCTCCAGGCTCCCCGCCTTTGATGAAATCGATGAACGCCCGCAACGGCGCCGGCACCAGCCGGTGCCCGGGGTAGTACAAATAGAGGCCGGAGAAACTCTGCCACCAGGGCTCCAGCACCGGCTCCAGCGCGCCGCTTTCCAGATACGGACGCAGCCATTCCTCGAACAGCGTGATCACCCCGAGGCCGGCCACCGCCGCTTGCACCGACAATTCCACCGCGCCACCAATACTGACGGTCAAGGGACCGGTCGGCTCGATCTTGATAACCTGCCCGTCCCGCTCGAATTCCCAGACCGCCGGGCGGCCTCCGGCATAGCGCCCTCCGAGACAGGGAAAATCCAGCAAGTCGCCAGGGTGGCGTGGCTGGCCCAGACGCTCGAGCAGTGCCGGAGCCGCGGCGGTGGCGAAGCGCTGGATGCGCGGCCCGATGGGCACCGCGATCATGTCCTGCTCCAGCCGTTCCTCATAGCGAATACCGGCATCGCAACCGGCTTCGATCACATCGACCACGTTGCTTTCCGCGACAATCTCCAAGGCAATGTCCGGATAGGTCGCCAGGAACGCCGGCACGATCGAGGGCAGCACCAGTTGCGCCGCGCTCACCGGCACATTCAGTCGCAGCGTCCCCGCCGGCGTGTCGCGGAACCGGTTGAGTGAATCCAGGGCCGTTTCGATCTCCTTCAAGGCCGGATTCAGGCGAGCCAGAAGCAACTTCCCCGCCTCCGTGGGGACCACGCTTCGCGTGGTACGGTGAAACAGACGCACGCCCAGGGACGCCTCCATACGCCGCACCGCCTCACTCAGCCGCGACGCGCTACAACCGAGAGTACGCGCCGCTTCCCGAAAGCCCCCGGCGCGCGCCACGGCGGCCACCGCGTTCAGGTCACTCAGCTCCATTGTTCATAATTCCGTACAGCTTGTTCCAATTAATCCGTATTGTCGCACAAGCGCCGTCTCTCTACATTGGAACCTCCTTGAACAGGAGAGCGAACCATGACCACCAGGACATTCAAACTCGGCGACCGCGAGGTGAACCGGCTCGGTTACGGGGCCATGCAACTGGCCGGCCCGGGCGTGTTCGGCCCGCCCCGGGACGAGGCGGCGGCGCGAGCGGTGCTGCGCGAGGTGATCGACAGCGGCATCAATCACATCGATACCTCCGACTTTTACGGCCCCCATGTCACCAACCGTCTGATCCGCGACACCTTGTCGCCGTACCACCAGGATCTCACTCTGGTCACCAAGGTCGGGGCACGCCGCGACGACCAGGGCGCCTGGCTGCCCGCCTTTTCCAGGGACGAGTTGATCCGCGCGGTCCACGACAACCTGGACAACCTGGGACTGGAGAGACTGGAAGTGGTCAACCTGCGCGCCATGTTCTCAGCGCACGAGCCCGCCGAAGGCTCCCTGGAGGGCCCGTTCACGGTGTTGGCGGAATTACGGGAGCAGGGCCTGATACGGCACCTGGGGCTGAGCAATGTCACCGCCGGGCAGGTGGAAGAAGCGCGCCGCATCGCCCCCGTGGCGTGCGTGCAGAATCAATACAATCTGGCCCACCGCGACGACGACGCCCTGATCGATCAGTTGGCGGCGGATGGCATCGCCTATGTCCCCTTCTTCCCGCTTGGCGGGTTCTCGCCGCTGCAATCGACCACCCTGGATCAGGTGGCCGCCGACCTCGGCGCCCATCCCATGCAGGTGGCGCTGGCCTGGCTGTTGCAACGCGCGCCGAACATCCTGCTGATTCCCGGCACCTCATCCGTGGCCCATCTTCACGAGAACCTGACCGCGGCGACACTGAATCTGCCCGATCACGCCCTGGCGGCGCTGGAACGGATCGCCGGGGTCCAGCCGTAAACCGGCCGCCCGGGAGCCGCCGTCAGCGGGGCTCGCTGTCGTAGTCCCCGTCCTCGAAGGTGGCCATTTGCGCCCGATACTGGGTGGCGAAGCCGGGGAACATGGTGGCGTTGAAACCGTCCTCGGTGAGGTACCAGCTCTTGCAGCCGGAATTCCAGTTGGTCCGCGCCAGGCGCTTCTGAAGCTGTTTATTGTGTCGCGCCTGCACCGTCGGCTTCACGTCGAGCAGTTTGAGGTTGTCGTCCAGCAGCCGGTGCACGCCGCGCAGGGCGTAATCGAGCTGGGCTTCCATGTAGACCAGGGCGGAGTTGTGGCCCGGCCCGCTGTTGGGCCCGAACAGGAAGAACAGGTTCGGGTAACCGGCCACGTTGATGCTTTTGTAGGCCTGGGCGCCACGCGCCCACTCCTCGCCCAGCTCGCGGCCGGCACGGCCGCGCACCGGAAACGGCGTGCCGCTTTTGGGCACGTCGAAACCGGTGGCGAACACCACGCAATCCAGTTCGTGCTCCACGCCATCGGCGGTGCGAATGCCGTTCTCCGAGAGCTTGGCGATGGGCCAGGTAATCAGTTGGGTGTTGTCCTTCCGCAGCGCTGGATAATAGTCATTGGACACCAGCACCCGCTTGCAGCCGATGCGGAAGTCCGGCGTCAGTTGCCGGCGCATCCAGTCGTCCGTCACCTGGCGGCGCAGGTGACGGCGGGCCAGGCGCTCCGCCAGCCGGGTCAGCGGCGAGTTCCAGATCACCGCCATGGCCATGGTTTCGTGGGTCCAGTAAAGCGCTTCGCGCACCGCCCTCTGGCTGGCGGGCAAAGCCCGGAACAGGGTCTTGTTCCAGTCCGGGGTACGGAAATCCGGACGTGGAATCACCCAGGCCGGGGTGCGCTGGAACACCTTGAGGCTACGCACCTTTTCCACCAGCTCTGGAATGATCTGCACGGCGCTGGCGCCGGTGCCGATCACCGCCACGCGCTTGCCGGTGAAGTCGTAGTCATGGTCCCAGCGGGCACTGTGGATCTTCTTGCCCTGGTAATCCTCGACACCGTCGATGTCCGGGAAGCTGGCATTGGACAGCGGCCCCTGGGCCATCACGGCGGCGCGGGCACGCAGGGGTTCGCGGCCTTCCAGCTCGGCGGTCCACAGGCCCCGGCGGGCATCGAAGTCCAGCGCCGTTACGTTGTGCTGGAAGCGAATATGCTCTCGCAGCCCGAAGGCGGACACCAGGTAGTGGATGTAGTCGAGAATCTCGGCGCCACCGGAATAGCTGTGCGACCAGTTCGGGTTGGGCGCGAAGGAAAACGAATACAGGTTGGACGGAATATCGCAGGCGGCGCCGGGATAGGTATTGTCCCGCCAGGTACCGCCGACGTCGTCGCCGCGTTCCAGGATCACGAAATCCTCTATGCCTGCCTTCTTGAGGCGGATGGCCATGCCCAGGCCGGCGAAACCGGCGCCGACGATCAGCACCGAGGCCGGTTTGGCGGCTGGTTTTCGGGTAGCGGCCTTACGCGGGGCTTTTTTGCTCGCGGTTTTTTTACTGGCGGCTTTCTTCGCGGCCGTCTTTTTCGGCGCCGCCTTTTTCACCGCTCGCTTTCCTGGCGCCGCCTTCCTGGCGGCGGCCTTGGGCGGAGTGGCGGCGGGGGCTTCGTTCGTTGTGATCCGGGATTCGTCGGTTTCGCTCATGTTATTTTCCGCTTTGCTCGGGGATCGCGGCTAAAGCGGTATGCCGCCCAGCCGCGCCTACGGGTGGTTACACGACGGGTTTGTAGGTGATGCCCTTGACCCAGGTCGGCACCCGGGAAGGCATGACCCGGTCCGGGATCAGGTCGGTGAGACGCACCATGGCGTCCACCGGCCCATGGTAAAACCGCTGACGCCGGTTGACGACGATGCGCCCATGGCGGCTGATGATCTGATACCAGGGGTTGCGACGACCGTCGGCGGTACGTCCACCAATGCGTTCGAATTTTTTCATCGCCGCGTACAGCCGCTCCTCGCCCAGCCCCATGGCGATCACGTTGTCGCGCATGCGATTGAGCAGCGGCGCGTAGGAAGCGATACCCAGGATCAGGCGCGGGTCCAGAATCGTGCCCAGGGTCTTGAGCACCTTCATATAAAGATCGCCGTGACCCTGCATTTCCAGTACGTGGAACCCCACACCCAGGTGCCGGGATTCATCGTCATTGATGCGCGCGAACGCCTGGTGGCATACCGGGTCGTCCACGGTATCAAGCAGGAAAGTACACAGCGCCCCGTCCAGCGCGATCTCCAGCATCGGGATCACCGAACCCAGCACTTCCAGAGGCATGTCGTCGCTGTAGCGATCCAGCCACTGGATCACCAGGCGCAGGTTCTTGTTGGGCTCCGGTACCCGGTCGCCATCCAGCATGCCCCAGCGCTTCATCAGCGCCATCTCGGCATTGGCGTGACGCTGCTCCTCGGCGTGGAAGTAGGTGTAGATTTCCTTGAGGGTGTCGTTGGGAGCCTTCCTGGCCATGGCCGCGAAGCCCCGGGCACCGACGTGCTCGATCCACATCAGATCGGCCATGAACGCCTTGAGCTTGGGCCACTGCTCCTCGGTGACCAGCTCGGCGCCCGGCGCGTCCCAGTCGATGTCCGCCAGCGCCCACTGGCTGGCCTTGACCTTGGCGAGCATTTTTTCGAGATCGATGGAAGCCATGTTGTTCTCCCTTTTTTGAAGGATTCAGGAAGCCAGGGTGAAGCGGCTGAGCAGACCGGCGCCACGCGCGTACAGCGCTGGCACGTAACGCTTGGCGCGCCAGATCAGTCGCGCGTCGATCTGCGGAAGGACATAGAGCCGGCCCTTGTCCAGGGCCTTGAGCGTGGTGCGGACGACGCCCTCGGCGGAAACGCCGGTGAGCGACACCCAGCGGTTCATCAGCGGCGTTACCGAGTCGTCGATGCGACCACTGGTGAAAATGTTGGTTTTCACCACCGTCGGGCACAGGGCGGTGACTTTGAGACCGCTGCCCGCGCTTTCCGCCGCCAGCGTCTCGGACACCGCCAGCACCGCCGCCTTGCTGGCGTTGTAGGGGCCCATGCTCGGTGCCGCCGCGAAGCTGGCGGTGGAACAAACGTTGATGATGCCGGCACGGGACAGGCCACGCAGACGAGGCGCGAACACATGGCAGCCATGGATCACGCCCCACATATTGACGCCCATCACCCAGTGCCAGTCTTCCATGGGGATATCGCCGATGCGCTTGCCGCCGGCACCCACGCCGGCATTGTTGATGACCAGATCCGGCTCCTCGCCGAACCACTCGGCGGCGCGCTCCGCCAGGGCCTCCACCTGCTCCAGGCGGGACACGTCGCAGGCCACCATCAGCGCCTCGCCGCCCTGATCACGGATGGCGGCGGCGGTGGCCTCAGCGGCGTCGGCATCAAGATCGGCGCACACTACCCGACCACCACGGCGCGCCAGTTGCAGAGCGAAAGCGCGGCCGATGCCGCTACCGGCGCCGGTGACCACGGCGCGGGCGTTGCGTGAAATGCTGTCCGTCATGTTCAGAGTCCTCGCCAGCACGATGTCAAATTGACCGTGACATTCATCAATGGCAAGGTAGTCCGATCATTTGTTCGGATTCAACTCGGATATGCGGACTTCATCGCGTCAACGCCGGCCCACCCAGAAACGGGCCAAAGCCACCGTCAACGCCATCGTCGAGGCCGGTTTTATTTCCCTGTCCCGCCATGGCCTGGAAGGCACCACTACCCGCCACATCGCCGAAATCGCCGGCGTCGGCGTCGGCTCTCTCTATGAATACTTCGCCAACAAGGAAGAGGTGTTCGACGCCATGCACCAGCACGTGGTGAGGGAGGTGGTGGCCCTGGTGCAACCGCGCATTCCGGAACTGGTGCGCCTGGACATCCGCGAACTGGTCGCCGAATTGCTGTACCGCTATCGTGACCTGCTGGAACGGGACGATGGCCGCTACCTGCGCTACATGAGCTACGCTGCCTACTTCGCCCCGCGCAATCAGTTGGAACCGATCACCCAGTTACTGATGAATCTGTTGGTGCAATACGTCATGCACCATCCCCAACTGACCCGGCTGGGCAACCTGCCGGCCATGGGCTTCATCATGATCAATGGCGGGATATTCACGGTGATCCGCTATCTCACCGACCCCAATCCGGCGGTGGATTTCGACGACCTGGTGCGCGGCCTGGGCGACATGGTCGCCCACTTCGTGGATGGAGAACTGGGGAAATCAGTTAACCGTTAATAGCTTCAGCCGCGGCGGTCTTTTACTTGAGAAGGTCCTTGTGCAGGTGCGGCGCGTCGGCACCGACCCGCTGCCAGGTCTGGCTGCGACCGAGCAGGCTGACGCCGATGTAGCCGCGCGCTTCCAGGGTGTCCGGGTCGGCCAGAGTGGCCTTGGCGCTGTAGGTCTTGCCGTTGTCGGGAGAGTAGATGTTGCCGTCCTCCCATTTGTTGCCGCCGGCGTAGTGCAGGTCCTTGAGTACCTCCACGCCGAGCAGACGGCGGCCGCGCTTCTCCTCATCCGGGTTGTTCTCGTCGTAGCGGGCCTCGCCACTGCTTGAACCCACTACCCGGCCATTCCAGGTGTCCTCGTCCACCTGGTAAATCTGCACATAACCGCCACTGTCGGTTTCCCATACACCCTCGATGGCGTGGCTGTCGTCGGCGGCCCAGGCGGCGGCGCCGGCGGTAAGCAGCGGAGCGGCGACCAGGGCGGAAATCAGGGATCGGATCATGGTGGATTCCTCTTCGGTTGAAGGCAGTGAGCGACGTGAAGGGTATACAACTCCCGGGAAGTTGTCTGCCAATCCGTCGTCGCTTCGTTCCCCCTATTAGAAGGGCAATCCGGTGGATGGGTTTATAAAAAACCGTGAAAACGCGCCGGGCGCCGGTGGGCACCCGGCGGCGCGGTCAACCCAGAATGTGCTTCAGAGCGTTTTCCAGGGTCTCCACGGTACGCTCCACATGGTTGAGCTTATCAAGACCGAACAGCCCCACGCGGAAGGTCTTGAAGTCCGCCGGTTCGTCGCACATCAGCGGCACGCCACCGGCGGTCTGCAGGCCCTCGGCGATGAACTTGCTGGCATTGTGCAGGCCGTCATCGTCGGTGTAGCAGACCACCACTCCCGGGGCCTCGAAGCCCGGCGCCGCCACGCTGCGGATGCCATGGCGGGCGAACAGCGCACGCACCCGGCCACCCAGCTCTTCCTGCAGGGCCCGCACCACCGGGAAGCCCTGGGCACGGGTCTCCTCCATGAAGTCGCGGAAGCGCGCCAGACTGTCCGTGGGCAGCGTGGCATGGTAAGCGTGGCCGCCGTTTTCGTAGGCGCGCATGATGTCCAGCCAGCGCTTCAGATCGGCGGCGAAGCTGGTGCTGCGGGTCTCTTCAAGACGGGCCAGGGCGGTGTCGTTGAACATCACCAGGCCGGCGCAGGGCGACGAGCTCCAGCCCTTCTGCGGCGCGCTGATCAGCACGTCCACGCCGGTGTCCCGCATGTCCACCCAGATCGCCCCGGAGGCGATGCAGTCGAGCACGAACAGGCCGCCCACCTCGTGCACCGCCTCGGCCACCGCCTTGATGTAATCGTCCGGCAGGATCATGCCGGCGGCGGTTTCCACATGGGGCGCGAACACCATCTCCGGCTTTTCCCGGCGAATGGTGTCCAGCACCTGGTCCAGCGGCGCCGGCGCGAACGGCGCCGGCTCGCCCTCGCCGCTCACCGGCCGTGCCTTGAGCACGGTTTCATCGGCGGGGATGCCGCCCATCTCGAAGATCTGGCTCCAGCGGTAGCTGAACCAGCCGTTGCGGATCACCAGACAACGCTTGCCGGTAGCGAACTGGCGGGCCACCGCTTCCATGGCGAAAGTGCCGCCACCGGGCACCACCGCCACCGCTTCGGCGCCATAAGCCTGCTTCAAGGTGGTGGAGATATCCCGCATCACCTGCTGAAAGGCCTGGGACATATGATTCAGGGAGCGATCCGTGAACACCACGGAATATTCCAGCAGACCGTCCGGGTCCACCTCGGGCACCAGTTGAGACACAAGCATTCTCCCGCTTCAAAACCTTGAATAATGACAGGCTCCCGTTATAGAGACGCCGGCGGCGCGCTGCAAGCATGGCGGCCTTCCCGTCTCGTGAGGCCCACCGCGCGCTGTATCCTGTATCCTGCATCCTGTATCGCGGCCGCAAGGCCGCCTCGACCACCCGGGAGAACACCGTGACCACTCTCAACATCCGCACCCTTACCCTGCCCACCCAATGGCACCTGGACACCGTCAAGGACCAGGCTGGGGATCTGAGGTTGGGCGTCTGGGATCTGAAAGGCGCGCCCGAAGGGCTGAGCGAGGCGGAGGTGGAGGCGGTGGTGTTCCACCATCCGGCCGGCGAGGCGGGCAAACAGCGCCTGTCCACCCTGCCCAACCTGAAGCTGATCCAGACCCAGTCCACCGGTTACGACGGCTTTATCGAAGCGGGGCGCGGCGCCGCCGTGGCCAGCGCCTACGGGCTGCACGCCGGCCCCACCGCCGAGCTCACCCTGGGGCTGATTCTCACCGCCCAGCGTGGCCTGGACCATTTCGCCCGGGACCAGGCGGACCATGCCTGGCGACCGTTCACCACGCCGGGGCTACTGGACCGCAAGGTGCTGATGATCGGCACCGGCGGCGTGGGCGCCGCCATCGCCGAGCGACTGGCGCCGTTCGGCGTCGAGCTGACCCGGGTCGGCACCCGCGCCCGGGACGATGAGCACGGGCATGTGCATGGCGTGGACGAGTTACCGGCCCTGCTGCCGGCGGCGGAGATCGTGATTCTGATCACGCCGCTCAACGACGCCACCCGGGGCATGGTGGACGCGGACTTCCTGTCCCGCCTGCCAGACGGTGCCCTGGTGGTGAACGTGGCCCGTGGCCCGGTGGTGAACACCGACGCCCTGCTCGCCGAACTGCGAAGCGGCCGCCTGCGCGCCGCCCTGGACGTGGTGGACCCGGAGCCTCTGCCCGCCGACCATCCCCTGTGGGACGCGCCGGGACTTTGTCTGGTCCCCCATGTGGGTGGTCGCTCGGAAGCCCTCAAACCACGCCTGGCCACCTACCTGCGCGAACAGGTACGCCGCATTGCCAACGGGGAACCGCTTCAGAATCTGGTCCACGCGGGGAATCGCGGCTGAAGCCGCTCCTACGCGCCCGCCAGGCCGCCGCTCACCAAGTGTCGATCATCGGCCGGCGCTTCCCAGCAATGGGTTCCAGCCCGCCCGGCGGGGTGGCGCGCAGGCCGCGCAGAATCCAGGCGCGGGAATCCGCCGGGTCGATGACCGCGTCGATTTCCAGAGCGGCGGCCATGCTCAGCGCCTCGCCACGCTCATAGAGCTTGTCCACCAGTTGCTGAAACAGGGCCTGTCTTTTCTCCGGCGTTTCCTGGGCGTCCAGCTCCTTCTTGTAGGCCAGGTTCACGGCCCCTTCCAGGCCCATGCCGCCGAACTCACCACTGGGCCAGGACGCGCAGAACATGGGCGCGTGGAAAGAACCGCCGGTCATGCCCTGGGCCCCCAACCCATAGCCCTTGCGCGTCACCAGCGAGAGCAGCGGCACGGTGAGGCTGGCGGCGGTGACGAACATACGGCAGGTGCGGCGCACCATGGCGGTCTTCTCCTCGTCCGGCCCGACCATGAAACCGGGGGTGTCGCACAGGCTGACCATGGGAATGCCGAAGGCGTCGCACAGCTGCATGAAGCGCGCCGCCTTGTCGGCGCCGGCGGCGTCGATGGCGCCGCCCAGCACCTTGGGATCATTGGCGATCAGGCCCAGCGGCCGGCCCTCGATGCGTACGAAGGCGGTGATCATGCCCGGCGCGAAATCCCGACGCAGTTCCACCGTGGAGTCGGTGTCCACCAGCAGGCGGATCAACTCGCGCATGTCGTAGGCGTGCAGCCGGTTCTCCGGCACCGCCCGGCGCAGCCAGCGCTGGTCCTCGCAGTCCCAGCCGGTGACCGTGCCCTGGAAATAACCCATCAGTTTTTTCGCCAGGGCGGCGCCTTCCTGTTCGTCCTTCACCACGCAGTCAATCACGCCATTGGCGCGCTGCACGGCCACCGGCCCCACTTCCTCGGGCTTGAACACGCCCAGGCCACCGCCTTCGATCATGGCCGGCCCGGCCATGCCGATGCAGGCATTTTCGGTGGCGATGATCAGATCACTGGAGCCGGCGAACACCGCGTTGCCGGCGAAGCAGCGGCCGGACACCACGGCGATGCGCGGCACCAGGCCGCTGAGGCGCGCGTACTGCAGGAAACTGGGGCCGTCCAGGCCGGCCACCTTGGTGGCATTGTCGGTGTCGCCGGGGCGGCCGCCGCCACCTTCGGCGAAGAAGATCACCGGCAGCTTCTGCTGCTCGGCCACCTGCAGAATACGGTCGGTTTTCTTGTGGTTCATGGTGCCCTGGGTGCCGGCCAGCACGGTGTAGTCGTAGGCCAGCACCGCGCAACGGCTTTTGCTTTCGTCGAACAGCCCGCCGTTCACCGCGCCGATGCCGACCACCATGCCGTCCGCCGGGGTGTTGGTGATCAGGTCGTCCAGGTCGCGGCGAGCGCGCTGGGCGGCGAAGGTGAAGGCGCCGTATTCGATGAAACTGCCCTCATCGATGATCGCCGCCACGTTTTCCCGGACGGTACGCTGGCCAGTCTTGCGCCGCCGCGCCACCGCGTCCGGCCGGTTCTCATCGAGCAACAGGGCTTCCCGGGCCCGCAGTTTCGCCAGGTCCGGACGGATGCGGTCCAGATCGATCTCTTCTTCCTCCGCGTCGGCGTCGACGGCCACCTCGCCCGGTTCGATGAACAACAGTGGATCGCCGGCGGCCACCGCGTCACCCACCGCGAAGGCGAGCTGGCATACGGTGCCGCTGGTGGTCGCTTCCACCCGGTGCTGCATCTTCATGGCCTCGACGAAGGCCACTGGCTGGCCTTCGCGGACGCTGTCGCCCTCGGCAACCAGCAGCTCCACCACCACGCCCTGCATCGGCGTGGCCACGCCTGCGGTACCCGGCGGCGCCTGGATCGACGGGCCCTGTGATTCCACCTCGCCACCGGCCTCGCCGAAGTGCAGGGACGGGTGCTCACCGCCGTTCACCAGCTCGGCCATGTGGTCGTCCACGAAGCGGGTGTAAACGGTGTTGTCGGTGACTTCGTCGCGCCGCAGCAGGTTCTGCAGGAAGCCGACATTGGTGTCCACGCCCTCGATACGGAACTGGCACAACGCCCGGTAGGCGCGCCGCACGGCGGTGGCGAAGTCGCCGCGGCCGTGCACGATCAGCTTGGCCAGCAGGGAATCGTAGTGGGGGCTGGTGCGATAGCCGCGATAGCCGAAGGTGTCCACGCGGATGCCCGGGCCGGACGGCGGCTCGAAGGTGGCCAGGGTGCCGCCGGCGGGACGCGCCTCGCCGCTGGCGTCCATGGTTTCCATGTTGACCCGCAGTTGCACGGCGAACCCGGAAGGCGCCGGCACCGTGTCACGGCTCAGGCCCAGATCCGCCAGGGAAGCGCCGCCAGCGATTTTCAGCTGGGTCTGCACCAGGTCCACGCCGGTGACTTCCTCGGTGACGGTGTGCTCCACCTGCAGGCGCGGGTTGGCTTCGATAAAGGCGAAGCGGTTTTCATCCGCGTCCACCAGGAATTCAAAGGTGCCCAGGCCGCGATAGCCGACCCGGCCCGCCAGCCGCAAGGCGGCGTCCAGCAGCTTGTGCCGGGTCGCGTCGGAAAGCGTCGGCGCCGGCGCGATTTCCACCAGCTTCTGGTTACGGCGCTGCAGGCTGCATTCCCGTTCCCACAGGTGCACCGGCGCGTCGCCGCCGTCACCCACCACCTGCACCTCGATGTGCCGGGCGCGATCGATAAAACGCTCCACGTACAGGGCACCGTTGCCGAACGCGGCCTGCGCCTCCGCCTGGCAGCGCTTGAATGCCTCGGCCAGGTCGTCGCCGGGACGCACGATGCGCATGCCTCGCCCGCCGCCGCCGGCGATCGCCTTGACGATCACGGTGGCGTCGGCGCCCAGTCCGTCGCGGAACGCCCGCGCCTGCTCAAGGGTAGTGTCGGCACCGGTGCCGGGCACCACCGGTACCTCGCACTCCTCCGCCAGCACCCGGGCGCGGGCCTTGTCGCCCAACAGCGCCAGCACCTCCGGGGTCGGCCCCACGAAGGTGAGGCCGGCCCGCTGGCAGCGCTCGGCGAAGTCACGGCTTTCGCTGAGAAAGCCATAGCCGGGATGCACCGCGTCGCAGCCGGCCTCCACGGCCACCCGCACCAACTGTTCGGCGTCCAGGTAGGCGGCGGCGCCGCGCCCCTCCAGCCGCACCGACTGGTCGGCCACCCGGGTATGCAGCGACCGCTCATCGTCGGCGGGATGGACCGCCACAGTGGCGATGTTCAGGTCGGCGGCGGCGCGGGCGATGCGCACGGCGATTTCGCCACGGTTGGCGATCAGAAGCTTACGGGTCATGGCGGCAGTCCGGTTTTTTATCAGTCGATTCACAGATCGTTTGGCGGCAAGATAGCGAGATACTGACTTGCACGTCAATTAGTATTGACTCAGGTTTTATTTACTTGCAGATTAGTCAACACTCGCAGCGTTCCACCCAACCATGAGGAGGCCGGCGTGGCCCGACCGGAAAAAAAATCCCAGCTAGGCCAGCCACCCATGAAGGCCCAGATCAAGGCCGCCGCCCGGGCCCTGTTCATCGAGCGCGGGCTCAGCGACGTCAGCTACGGCGACATCGCCGAGGTGGTCAACACCACCCGCGCCAACCTGCATTACCACTTCGGTAACAAGGCGGCACTGATCGAGGCGGTGTTCCAGGAAACCTTCGATGACCTGGAGCAGCAGTTCCAGAATGTGTGGGCGCGTCCGGGGCTGACCCTGGCGGAACGCATCGGCCTGGTGGCCGCGGATTGCGAACGCCGTTTTTACGAATTCAACGACAGCGAAAAGGGCCGTAACCCCTGGAGCCTTTCGGCACGGGCGCGGTTCGAGCGACACCTGATTCCGGAGCGCATCCAGGAAGGCATCTCCGAGATGTCGCGACATTTCGAGGACTATGTGTCCCATGCCGTGAAGCTGGCCATTGGCAGCGGCGAATTGCGCCCCGACACACCGGTGCGCCAGGTGGTGATGCTGATTACCCCACTCTGGTATTTCGGCTCCCTGCTCACCCAACACAGCGGCCTGAACAAACTGCTCGACCATTATCAGGCGGTGATCGACACCGTCACCGCCGCTTACGGCAACCGATAACAACAATCCCCTTCGGCCTCGGAAGAGGCCGACCGTGGATGTGCCCGCACGGAGATAAACCATGGCACACGATGACCACACCGGGCAGCCCCTGCTGGCGGTGAACAATCTGAACATCGCATTCGCGAACGACGCCGGCGAGACCGCCATCACCCGCGATGTGTCGTTCACGGTGGGCCACGGCGAGCGAGTCGGCGTGGTGGGCGAAAGCGGCTGCGGCAAGACCGTCACCGGGCTGGCCTTGCTTGGCCTGCTGCCGGAGCGCACCGCCCGGGTGCGCGGCGAGATTCTGTTCCAGGGCCGCGACCTGCTGAACATGCCAGCCCGCGAGCTGCGCCGTCTTCGCGGCCGCGATATCAGCATGATTTTCCAGGAACCGATGAGTGCCCTGGACCCGGTCTTCACCATCGGTGAGCAGCTCACCGAAACCCTGCGCGCCCATGAAAAGGTGGGCCGCCGGGAAGCCCGCGAACGGGCCGTGGCCGCTCTTGAGGAGGTGGGCATCCCCTCGCCGCACCTGCGCCTCGACGACTACCCCTACCAGTTCTCCGGGGGCATGCGGCAACGGGTGATGATTGCCATGGCACTGATCTGCCGGCCCCGGCTGGTGATCGCCGACGAACCCACCACCGCCCTGGATGTGACCGTGCAGGCGCAGATCATCGATCTGCTACGTGAACTCAGCGACACCACCGGCACCGCCCTGTTGTTCATTACCCACGATTTGGGGGTGGTGGCGGAGACCTGCTCGCGGCTGCTCACCATGTACGCCGGCGAGGTGGTGGAAAGCGCGCCGGTGGACACCGTGCTGCGCCGTCCGGCGCATCCGTATTCCTCCGGGCTGCTGCGCTCGCTACCCGGGCTCAGCGAGCGGGGCGGCCGTCTGCCGTCGATCCCGGGACGCGTGCCCGCGCCCGGCCAGATGCCCGCCGGCTGCCGGTTCCAGGCACGCTGCCCGCATTCCGCCGACGGCTGTGAACAGGGCCAGCCCCTGCGCGAGCTCGATAACGGGCGGCTGGCGCGCTGCTGGCGTGGCGCCGAACTCACCCTGCCGGGAGCGGTGACATGAATGCCCGCCTGACACCCCGCCCTTCCACCCAGGCCGCCGGCGTGCGCGCCGACCGGGTGCGCGTGCACTTCCCCACCCGCGCCGGCACCGTCAAGGCGGTGGACGACGTGAGCTTCGATATCCGCCCCGGAGAAACCTTCGGCCTGATCGGCGAATCCGGCTCCGGGAAGACCACCCTGGGCCGGGCACTGGCCGGCCTGCAGCCGCTCAGCGACGGGCGCCTGTTCTACGACGGCCGCGAGCCGTCATCGCTGAACCGGGCCGAGCGCCGGCGACAACGGCGCGATCATCAGATTATCTTCCAGGACCCTCACGCCGCCCTGAACCCGCGCATGACCATCGCCCAGTCGGTGATGGAGCCACTCGACATTCTGCGCGACGGCGACCGTGCCCAGCGCCGCCGGGTGGCCGACGAGGCCCTGGAGCGGGTGGGCCTGGCACCGGAGGTCGGCCGCCGCTACCCCCATGAGTTGTCCGGCGGGCAGAAGCAGCGGGTCAATATCGCCCGGACCCTCACCCTGCGCCCGCGCTTCATTGTCTGCGACGAGGTGGTGGCGGCCCTGGACGTATCGATTCGCGGCGCCATTCTGAATCTGTTCGCCGATCTGCAGGACGAGTTCGGCATCACCTACGCCTTCATCACCCACGACATCTCCGTGGTCTCCCACGTCAGCGACCGGGTGGGCGTGCTCTATCTGGGCCGGCTCATGGAGCAAGGGCCGGCGGGCGCGGTCTGCGAACAGCCGCTGCATCCCTATACCCAGGCGCTGCTGTCGGCGGAGCCATTGCCGCTGCCCAGCGACCAGCGCGACCACCGGCGCCGCATCCGCTTGCAAGGCGAGATTCCCAGCCCGCTGAATCCACCCTCCGGCTGCCCGTTCCGCACCCGCTGCCCGCGCGCCGAAACACGCTGCGCGGAACAGGTGCCGGAATGGCGGGAGGTGGCACCGGACCATCGCGTGGCCTGCCATTTCGCCGGCCCTGCCTGAACAACCCGTTTTTCCGAACAAAACAACAAAATTCCAGGAGAGCCCCATGAACATGAAAGCGCCCCACCATCACGAACACCCGGACCATGACACCCTGGACGTGGGCGGCCACGCCGTCTCCCGCCGGGCCTTTCTCGGTTACCTGTCCGGCGCCCTGGCGGTCGGCACCCTGGGCGCGCCAGGCCGGCTCTGGGCCCAGGGCGGCGGCGCCGTATTGCGCGTGGGCGCCAACGCCAACCCGTCCAGTCTGGACCCGGCCACCGGCGGCTCCGGCTCCGACCATGTGTTCCTGTTCCCGATTTACGACACCCTGGTTACCTGGGACTTCGCCAGCCTCAAGGCGGAGCCGGGCCTGGCGGAACGCTGGGAATTCACCGACCCGAAAACCCTGGTACTGCATCTGCGCCAGGGCGTCACCTTCCACGATGGCACGCCATTCAACGCCGAGGCGGTGAAAACCAATCTGGATCGCAGCCGCGCGGCGGAATTTTCCAACATCCGCTCCGATCTCGGTTCGGTGGACCAGGTGACGGTGAACGCCGAGCACACCGTCACCCTGCACCTGAAGAATCCGGACACCGCCCTGCCGCTGATCCTCTCCGACCGGGCCGGGATGATGGTGTCGCCCAAGGCGCTCGAGGCCAACGGCAACCGGGTGGACCGCAAGCCGGTGGGCACCGGCTTCATGACATTCCAGAAATGGAACGACGGCAGCGAAATCACCCTCACCGCGTTCGACGGCTACCGTCGTGACGACAAACCGGCCCTGGCCGGCATCACTTTCTCGATCATCACCGACAGCGCCACCCGGCTGCGCGCGGTGATGTCCGGGCAGGCGGATCTCGCCTATCACCTGGACGGTCGCCAGAAGCCGCTGGTGGAAAAGATGCCCACCCTGAACGGTGTGGTCGGCTCCACGGTGTATTGCTTCCAGCTCTATCTGAACATGTCCCGGGACACCCTGGCGGACCGCCGGGTGCGCCAGGCGCTGAATTACGCGGTCGACCGGGATGCTTTTATTCGCGGCGCCATGGCCGGTTCCGGCGAGCCCGCCTATATGAACCTGCCGAAATCTCACTGGGCCTACGACGCGCCCACCGCCGAGCTCTATCCCCACGATCCCGACAAGGCCCGCGCCCTGCTCAAGGAAGCCGGCTACGCCGACGGCGTGACCCTGGACATGCGCGGCTACAACGACCAGTCCTCGGTGCAGATGCAGGAACTGCTGCTGGCGCAGTTCGCCCGCGCCAACATCAAGGGCCGCTTCCGCACCGGCACCATCGCCGATATGTCGGCGGAGTACTTCGCCAAGAAACAGGGCGACCTGCTGCTGTCCGCCTGGACCGGTCGGCCCGACCCCAGCCTCAGCTACTCGCTGATGTACAACCAGGATTCCTACTTCAACGCCGGCGACAAGGCTCCGCCGGAGGGCTTCACCGAGGCGCTGCTGGCATCGCGCGGTAGCGACGACCTGGCCATCCGCCGGGAGGCGCTGGCCAAGGTCCAGCGGCTGGTGATGGAAGACGCCCTGGTGGTGCCGCTGGCGTTCCGGGAGAGCATCGTCGCCGTCAACGGCAAGGTGAAGAACCTGCGCAACAACCTGCTTGGCAAGCCCAAGTTCAATGACGTAACCATCGAGGGCTGATCCCGTGGCCAACCGCGTCAAACAGCGCATGGTGGCTGCCCGGCTGCTGCAGGCATTGCCGATTCTGGTGCTGGCCACCTTCATCGTGTTCTGCCTGATGCAGCTTATTCCCGGTGACGTGGCCGTGACCCTGGCCGGCGAAAACGCCTCCATGGAACGCATCCAACAAATCCGCGAGGCCTACGGCCTGAACCAGCCGTTCCTGGTGCAGTACGGCCAGTGGCTGGCGCACGCCGCCCAGGGCGAGCTGGGCACCTCGCTACTGTCCGGTGAACCGGTGGCGCACACTATCGCGCGCACCTTCCCCAATACCCTGCTGATCGCCGTCTACGCGGTGCTGGTGTCGGTGCTGGTGGGAGTGCCGCTGGGTATTCTCGCCGCCACCCGCGCCGGCTCGCCGTTGGACAGCACCATCATGGGGGCCGCCTCCCTGGGCGTGGCGGTGCCGAATTTCTGGTTTGGCATGATCCTGGTGCTGTTCCTGGCCCTGGGGCTGCAGTGGTTTCCGGCCACCGGCTTCGTGTCGCCGCTGGAGGATTTCAGCGGCGCGCTCTGGTACGCCACCCTGCCGGCGCTGGCGCTGTGCACCAACGGCATCGCCGAGGTGGCCCGGCAGCTGCGCGGTTCGCTGGTGGAGATCCAGTCTTCCCAGCATGTGCGTACGCTGCACGCCAAGGGGCTGAGCCCGGCTCGTATTCTCTGGAAGCACGGCCTCAAGAACGTGAGCGTCAATCTGCTCACCGTGGTGGGGCTGCTGTTCAACAAGATTCTCGCCGCCACCGTGGTGGTGGAAGCGGTGTTCGCCATTCCCGGTATTGGCAGTTCCATCGTCAACGCGGTGCTGCAGGGCGACTTTCCGGTGGTGCAGGGCGCCGTGCTCGCCATGGTGGTGACGGTGATTCTGGTGAACCTGTGCACCGACCTGGCCTGCACCGTGCTCGACCCGAGGATTCACGCATGACCACCGCCTCCGTTTCTTCTTCGTCCAGCCACGCCGCCGACGAGCCGGGCCTGGCCCGGCGCGTGCTGAGCTGGCTGCGCGGCGATCCGCGCGCCGCTTTGAGTTTGCTGGTGCTGGTGCTGATTCTCGGCACCGCCTTGCTGGCGCCCTGGGTAGCGCCTTACGACCCGGCCCACCAGGATCTGGAGCATATGCTGGAGGGGCCGTCGGCGGCCCACTGGCTGGGCACCGACGATCTCGGCCGGGACGTGCTCAGCCGGCTGATCCACGGTGGCGCCAATTCCCTGTACGCGGCCCTGCTGGCGGTGTCGGTGGCGTTGCTGATCGGCATTCCCCTGGGCCTGATCGCCGGCTTCGTGGGTGGTTGGACCGATGTGGCCATCAGTCGCCTGATCGATACCTTTCTGTCGTTCCCGGCGATCATCCTGGCGGTGGCGGTGACCGGTGCCATGGGCATCGGCCTGACCAACGCCATGTTTTCCGTGGGGCTGGTATTCGCGCCGCAGATCGCCCGGCTGATTCGCGCCCGTACGCTGGTGGTGCGTCAGGAGCTGTACGTGGACGCGGCGCGTTGCTTCGGGGCGTCACCGTTGCGGCTGCTGGGGCGCCATGTGCTGCCTAACGCGATCCAGCCGGTGATCGTGCAGAGCACTCTGCTGCTGGCGGTGGCGTTGCTGGCCGAGGCCAGCCTCAGCTTCCTGGGTCTGGGGGTGCAGCCGCCGGACGTGAGCTGGGGCGCCATGATCGCTCGTGGCTATCTGTATATGTCGCTGGTGCCGGAGCAGATGTACGCGCCGGGGCTGATCATCATGATCACGGCCGTGGCCTTCAATGCGCTGGGGGAATCCCTGCGTACCGCTCTGGACCCGACGGCGCGGGGGCATGGGTGATTTCGGCTTCGTTGGTCGTTTGGACCCTCCAGCGGGGACGCGTCTCGGCGTGGCTTCGTGGATTGGATGGGGTTGTAGGAGCGGCTTCAGCCGCGATCAACGGCGGTGCCAACCGCATCGCGACTGAAGTCGCTCCTACGAGGCGGTGCACTTTCCGGTAGGAGCGACTGGGCGGCATTCCGCTTCAGTCGCGATGCCGCTGGCGCTACCGGTCATTCGGCGTTCGGCTTCCTGCGCGCGCCAAAGGTTTTTGAGAGTTTAAGGAGAACAAAGATGTCCACCGTTTCCGCAACCGGGTTCGAGCCGGTGCCGGTGCCCGGTTCCGTCTGGGCCGGCGACAGCGTGTCCTATCTTCGTGGTGAAAAGCCGCTGCACGATTATCTGTTCCAGCACGCCGAGGAGGTGCCGGAGCGGATCGCCTACATTTACTACGGTACCGAGATTACCTGGGCCGAGGCCGGGGACGCGGTGCGGCGGCTGGCGGCGCATTTGCGTGAGCACGGGGTGGGGCCCGGTGATCGGGTGGCGTTGTTCATGCAGAACTGCCCGCAGTACATTTTCGCCCATTACGCGGTGCAGGCGCTGGGCGCCATGGTCACGCCGGTGAATCCGCAGTACAAGGCCGCCGAGGTGGCCTATCAGTTGAGCAACGCGGAGACCAAGGCGTTGGTGGTGGCGCGGGATCTGTATCCGATCGTCGCCGAGGTGCGCGACCAGGTACCGACCCTGGCCACGGTGGTGAGCACCGCCTATGGTGATTATCTGCCGGCCACGCCCAGCCTCGCCGTGCCCAAGGAATTGCTCGGCGAACCGGAAAACTGCCCGGCGGGAACCGACGACCTGAGCACGATTCTGACCCACACCGCGCCGCTGCGACACTTCGAACCGGTGGACCTGTGGGAAGGCGTGGGGCTGATGACCTTCACCTCCGGCACCACCGGCCGTCCCAAGGGCGCCATGCTCAGTTACGGGTCCAGCCTGTTCAAGATGGCGGCCTCCTTCCGTGCCAACCGCATGGCCGAGGACACCATGAGCCTGGGCATCGCGCCGCTGTGCCATATCGCCGGCATGAACTTCGGCGTCTACCAGCCGGTGTACACCCGTCAGACCCTGGTGATCCTGGCGCGCTTCGATCCGGCCACCACCATCGATGCCATCGAGCACTATCGGGTAAACAACTGGTACAGCATCGCGCCGATGCTGCGCGCGATTCTGGATTTCCCCGGCGTGGAAAAGCGCGACCTGACGTCGCTGACCAATAACCCCTGCACCAGCTTTGGTATTCCCCTGACCGAGCCGCTGGCCGCTGAATGGAAGGCGCTCACCGGCTGCCAGACCCACGAGGCCGCCTACGGGTTGAGCGAGACCCACACCTCGGACACCTTCATGCCCAAGGACCGCATCAAGTGGGGCAGCTGCGGCGTGCCGATGGCGGAGAACGAGATCCGCATTGTCGATACCGCCACCGGCGCGGAGTGCGCGCCGAACCAGAGCGGCGAGATCGTGGTGCGCAACAAGGCGGTGTTCAAGGGCTACTGGAAGCGTGACGAGGCTACCGCGGAAACCCTGCGCGACGGCGCGGTGTACACCGGCGACGTGGGCTACTTCGATGAGGAGGGCTACCTGTTCTTCACCGGCCGCATCAAGGAAATGATCAAGTGCTCCGGCTACAGTGTGTTCCCGGAGGACGTGGAAGCCTTGATGCTGGATCATCCGGCCATTGCTCAGTCCGCCGCCATCGGCATACCCGACGATCAGCGTGGCGAAACGGTGAAACTGTTCGTGGTACTCAAGCCCGGGCACCAGGGCAAGGTCAGCGAGAGCGAGCTGATCGACTGGGCCAGGGAACATATGGCCGCGTATAAGTACCCGCGCCAGATTGCCTTTATCGACAAGCTGCCGGCCACGCCGGCGGGCAAGGTGTTGCGCCGGTTGCTGAAGGACGATTGAGGGGGCGCTGGACGCTGGACGCTGGACGCTGGACGCTGGACGCTGGACGCTGGACGCGAAAAAATCGGGGGCTCCGCCAGGCTTGTCAAGTTCGCAAAAGCGTTTCTGCGAACCCGCAAACACTGCCGTACCGGGTTTTGACTTGGCGTCTGGCGTCTGGCGTCTGGCGTCCGGCGCCTATTCGTCTTTCTTTTTCTTGCCTTTGTCGTAATGCCACTTGATGGCGAAGAACATGCCCGTGCCGAGCACGACGACCTTGAAGGTAATGAAAACTACCGGGATCCATTCCATTCCGACCCTTTCCAGGCGTGAAATATCAGCCCAAGTCTAGGTCAGGCAAACCGCCATTCACATTGGACATAATGTCCCGGAACTTTTCAGCCCCGCCGTTGGCGATCCGCCGTTCTTCAAAAAATCGTCATCCCCTTGTCATGGGTTTGCGGCCCACTACCCGGGTATCCGTGAACGAATAATGACGAGGTGTTTTCATGAAACCCTGGCTTGCCCTTGGCGCCGGCACCGTGCTGGCCACTACCCTTCTGGCCGGTTGCGGCGGCGACAGCGATCACGACGACGGCGCCAACCCGCCGGCGGCGGAGCCCACGCCCTCCAGCTTGAAGCTCAGCTTCCTGGGCCGTCACGGCAGTGGCCAGTTCGACCAATCAGCGGCGGAGATCCCCGCCTACCACGCCGCTTCCCAGCGTCTGTTCGTGGTCAACGCCAACAAGGGTGCCCTGGACATCATGAGCTTGGCGGACCCCGCCAACCCGACCCTGGAAGACACCCTGCTCACCGGCGACATCTCCGCCGGCTCGGAAGTGAACAGCGTGGCGGTGCAGGGTGACCTGGTGGCGATCGCCGTGCAGGCCGGCACCAAAACCGACACCGGTTTCCTGGCCCTGTACGACGCCAACACCCTGGAGCGTATCAGCTTCGTGCCGGTGGGGGCTTTGCCGGACATGGTGGCGTTCACCCCGGACGGCCACTATGTGCTCACCGCCAACGAAGGCGAGCCTAACGACGATTACAGTGTCGACCCGGAAGGCTCGATCAGCGTCATCGACATCAGCACCCCGGAGAAGCCGGTGGAAAACCGCGCCACCTTCACCGCCTTCGACGGCCAGGAAGCGGACCTGAAAGCCGCCGGCGTGCGCATCTACGGCCCCGGCGCCAGCGTCGCCGAGGACCTGGAACCGGAATACATCGCGGTGTCCGCCGACAGCGCCACCGCCTGGGTGACCCTGCAGGAAAACAATGCCCTGGCCAAACTGGACATCGCCAGCGCCACGGTCACCGACATCCTGCCCCTGGGCGAGAAGGATCTGGGCCAGGAAGGCAACGGCATCGACGCCAGCGATGAGGATGACGCCATCAATATCCGCGCCTACCCCGGCGTGGTCGGCCTGTATCAGCCGGACGCCATTTATGCCTACCAGGCCGGCGGCCGGACTTACCTGGTCACCGCCAACGAAGGCGACGCCCGTGCCTGGGGCGAGGACAACGACGCCTACTGGGGCACCGAGGGAGACGGCTGCGCCGGCGACGCCAGCCAGGGCTTCGTGGAGGAATTCCGCGTCAAGCACCTGGTCCACGCCAGCGGCTTCGACCGCCGCTGTGGCGACGACCTGCCACCGCAACTGCGTGCCCTGGGCGCCGGTGGCCTGCTCAACCCGGACACCTTCGCCTACTGTGGCGCCAGCGCCGGCGACCCGGGCGAGTGCCGCGATGACGAGGTGCTGGGCCGCCTGAACATCACCTGGACCGAGGGCTACCGCAAGCACGAAAACGGCGACCCGATGTTGTTCACCGCCGCCGGCGTCCAGGATGACGCCAACGGCGACCGGCTCATGTACGATCAACTGTACGCCTACGGTGGCCGCTCCTTCTCGATCTGGAGCGAGGACGGGGAGCTGGTGTTCGACTCCGGCGACGCCATCGAACGGTTCCTGGCCAGCGACGAGTGCAAGCTGGGCACCCAGCGCACCCTGGACTGCAAGGATTACTTCAACTCCGGCCACGACGAAGGCGACGCCTTCGACAGCCGCAGCGACGCCAAGGGCCCGGAGCCGGAGGGCCTGACCCTCGCCCATCTCGGCGACAAGACCTTCCTGTTCCTGGGGCTGGAGCGCATGGGTGGCGTGCTGGTCTACGATATCACCGACCCCGCCGCGCCGGTGCGCGTGGACTACCTGAACACCCGCGACGATTGGGCCACCGAGGACACCGAATCGGTGCTGGCCGCCGCCGGGGATCTGGGCCCCGAAGGCCTGGTGTTCATCCCCGCCAAGGACGCGCCGGGGGACACCCCGCTGCTGGTGGTGGGCTACGAGGTCAGCGGCACCACCGCCGTGTACCAGGTGAACCTGCAATACCCGTGATCAGCCGCCGGGCGGGCGCCTTGGCGCCCGCCCCTTTCCTGCCGTCGCACCGTCCGACAGCGCGATACATTTTCGCCGCCCCCGTTCACGCCTTCAGACCATGAATCCGGTACACTGCGCTGTTTTGGATAGGGGAAAAATCCGTTGATGGTGTCACCGTCGAGGACATTCCCCGCGCGCCCATGCTCGCCAAACCGCCAGGCACTCGGTTAAATAAGGCTTGCATGGGGCAAGTTTGAAGGTCAACCTCGGTGACCTATAGCGATAACTTAGGGGTGGTGAAACTATTATGACCGACGACGCTTCGCGGGAGAGCCTGAATCAGAATCTGGTAACCCTGCACTTCGCCTTCCGGGGACTTGTCGCCGAACCCGACAGCATCCTCAAGACCCAGGGCCTGTCCCGCATTCACCACCGTCTGCTGTTCTTCATCGGCCACAATGACCAACTCAGCGTCAATGAACTGGTGGACACCATGCGCCTGACCAAACAGGCCATCCACAAGCCGCTCAAGACCCTGGTGGAAAAGGAGCTGGTGGCGGTGACCCGGGATGCCACCGACAAGCGCGTCAAACGCCTGTCCCTCACCGAAACCGGCAGCGAGCTGGAGCAGCGTCTGACCGGTATCCAGCACGATCTGCTGATCCACGCCTTCGAGGAAGTGGGCCCGGAAGGGGCCGCCGCCTGGCGCCGGGTGATGGAAACCATGGCCCGCCGCCTGGGCATCTGAGCTTTCCCCGGCGTGGCCACCAATCTCATTCTGGGCGGTGTTCGCTCCGGCAAGAGCGCCCTGGCGGAACGGCTTGCCGCCGCTCACCCCACCGTGTTGTACCTGGCCACCGCCGAACCCGGCGACGGCGAAATGCGCGAGCGCATCCGGCGCCACCGACAACGGCGACCGGCGCACTGGGATCTGCTTGAGGAACCCCTGGCGCTGGGCAACGCCCTGACCGGCCGGGCGGGCAGTGCCTCCTGCATCCTGATCGACTGCATGAGCCTGTGGGTGAGCAACCTGCTGCACGCCGGCGACGCCGTGTTTGAACAACAGCGGCGGGCGTTTCTGGACGCGCTGGCGGACTGGCCCGGCACGGTGATCATCGTCAGCAACGAGGTAGGACTGGGGCTGGTGGGCATGGACCCGCTCAGTCGCCGCTTCGCCGACGAGCTGGGCTGGCTGAATCAGGATCTGGCGGCTCGCGCGGAGCGGGTCATCCTCACCGCCGCCGGCCTGCCGTTGGTGCTTAAGGGGGCCGCGCTGTCCCAATAGGCCGCGCCGGGTGATCGCGACTGAAGTCGCTCCTACAACGTACCCCTCCTCGTAGGAGCGACTTCAGTCGCGATCCTCTCCTCAAAGCATTAACGCCGCCACCAACAACACCAAGGCCTCCACCGTCTCCACCAAAGCCCCGGCGGTATCACCGGTGAAACCACCCAGCCGGCGGCGCATCAGCGCCACTGCAGCGGCGAACATCGCGCCGGCCACCAGCACCACCAGCCACTGCCCGAGCAGCACCGCCAGCAGCGCCGCCGCCACCATGGCGAGGCTCACCGCGCGCCGCGCCGGATGCCGGGCGGCGCCGCTGCCCAGACCCTGCTCGCGCACATAGGGCAACGCCAGGAACAGGCCGGCGCAGGCGGCCCGGCCCAGCACCGGCGCCACCAGCAACGCCAGCGGCGCCACCGGGATCAACACCGCCAGCGCCGCCGCCTTGGCCAGCAGCACCAGCACCACCGCCACCACCCCGGCGGGGCCGCAGTAGGGGTCCTTCATGATCGCCAGGGTACGGACCCGGTCGCCGTAGCCGCCCAGCCAGGCGTCGGCACTGTCCGCCAGGCCATCCAAATGCAGGGCGCCGGTGAGGCCCACCCAGACCGCCAGCACCAGCACCGCCACCGGCCACGCCGGCGCCGACGCCAGCAGCGACGCCAGGCCCCACAGCAGCAGGCCGATCAACAGGCCCACCGCCGGGTACCAGGCCACCGAGCGGCCCTGGTCACGCTCGTCCACCGGCGTCGCCACCCGCACCGGCAGCCGGGTGAGCAGGGACAGGGCCAGCCGTGCCGGCTCCCGGTTCATAACGCCGGCTCCAGGGTGCCGTGCTGCACCAGACAGGCCAGCGGGCCGTGCTCGGTATCGTCCAGGCGCACCCGGGAGCGGTTGGCGTAGGGCACCATGAAGGCGCCCAGGGCGCGGCCCGGGGTGAGCCCGGTGACGTGGGCCAGCACCATGCGGATCACACCGCCGTGGCACACCAGCAGCACACGCTGGCCGGCCAGTGCCTGGCGCCAGTGATGCCAGGCGGCACCCACCCGCTCATGGAACCCCTGGATCGGCTCGCCGCCGTCCGGGGAATGGCGCTCCGCGTCCCGCCAGAAACGGTCCTGGCTGTCGCCGAAACGCTCATCCACCTGTGCCGGCGTCAGGCCTTCCCAGGCGCCGAAGGAGATTTCCTTGAAGCCCGGTTCCACGGTGCAGGGCAGGCCGCGCTCGGCGGCCAGGGTCTCGGCGAAGGCCCGGCAGCGGGCCAGGGGGGAGGTGAGAATATGGTCCCAGTGATCGTTGTCGCGGACGGCGGCCCCCATCTGTTCCCAGCCCAGTTCGCTGAGCGGGTCGTCCCGGTGGCCCCGATAGCGGGGGCCACCGTCCGGCTCGCCATGGCGCAGCAGATCGAACCAGGTGGTGGTCATGAACCGGCCTCGACGCCAGCGTCCTCGAAGGTGGCCATCTCGTTATGCAGGGCGCAGGCCTGACGCAGCAAGGGTACCGCGGCGGCGGCACCACTGCCCTCGCCCAGTCGCAGTTCCAGATCCAGCAGCGGCTCCGCCTCCAGGGCCTGCAGCAGGCGGGCGTGGCCCGGCTCCCGGGAACGGTGGCCGAACAGCAGCCAGGGGCGCAGCTCCGGGCGCAGGCGCACCGCCGCCAGGGCGGCCACGGTGACGATGAAACCGTCCACCAGTACCACCAGCCCCCGGGTAGCGGCACCGATGAAGGCACCGGCCAGGGCGGCGATCTCGAAACCGCCCACCGAGGCCAGCGCCTGCAATGGATCACGAGGGTCCGCGTGGCGGCGCAGGGCACGTTCAATCACCGCCACCTTGCGGCCCACGCCATAGCGATCCAGGCCGGTACCGGGCCCGGTCAGCGAGCGCGCCGGCTTGCCCAGCAGGGCACAGGCCACGGCGCTGGCGCTGGTGGTATTGCCGATGCCCATCTCGCCGCCGATAAACAGGCGCGCACCCTGGTCGGCGGCGCGGGCGGCGGCCCGGTCACCGGCGGCCAGGGCCGCGTCCAGCTGTTCCATGCTCATCGCCGGGCGCACCGCCAGGTTGTCGGTGCCGGCCGCGATGGTCTCGTCCACCACGCCGTCGCCCGCCGGCGGCGGCGCCACGGTACCGAGATTGACCACCTCCAGACGGGCATTCAGTTGCCGGGCCAGCACCGAAATGGCGGCGCCACCGGCCACGAAGTTGGCGATCATCTGCCCGGTCACCGCCTGGGGAAAGGCGGACACGCCCTCGGCGCACACCCCATGGTCGGCGGCGAACACGGTGATCGCCACCGGGTCCACATCGGGCCGGTCGGCGCCCTGCAACGCGGCCAGTTCCACCGCCACGGTCTCCAGCCTGCCCAAGGAGCCCGGCGGCTTGGTGAGGCGGGCCTGGCGGGTCAGGGCCCGGTCACGGTGGGCCTCGCTGGGGGCGGCAATGGGCGCTTGCCAGGCGGCGGTATCGGTCACTCGGGCTCCTCTCTGGGTGATGACGAAAGCGGGCCAATCCTCTTCCCGGCTCCCGGCACTGTCAAGGTGCCTTCGGTAACCGCTTGCCGCTACACTGCGCCTCTTTTCATTGCCCGGATGCCGCCTCATGTGGAGCCTGACCCTCGCCGCCCTCGCCGCCGTGGCCCTCGACCGGGCCCTGGGCGAGCCCCGTCGCGGGCACCCGCTGGTGGCGCTGGGGCGGGCCGCCGGCGGGTTGGAACGCCACCTCAACCGCCAGGCCAACGGCGACCTGGCCCGGGGCGTCCTGGCGGTGGCTCTGCTGGCCCTGCCGCCGGTACTGATCGCCCTGGCGTTGACCCTGTGGCTGCCGGCGTGGCTGCTGTGGCCGCTGCAGGTGCTGGGGCTGTGGCTGGCCCTGGGCACGCGCAGCCTGGCGGAGCATGCCCGGGCGGTGGCCGCGCCCCTGGCCAACGGCGACCTGCCGGCGGCGCGCCGCGCCGTGGGCCTGCTGGTGAGCCGCGACACCGACGCCCTGGACACCGAAGGCGTGGCCCGGGCGGCCACGGAATCGGTGCTGGAGAACGGCGCCGACGCGGTGTTCGCCAGCCTGTTCTGGTTTCTGGTGGCGGGCCTGCCCGGCGTCATCCTGCACCGGGTGGTGAACACCCTGGACGCCCTCTGGGGCTACCGCACGCCCCGCTATGAGCGCTTCGGCAAGGCCGCTGCCCGCCTCGACGACCTGCTCAACTGGGCGCCGGCCCGGCTCACCGCCCTGAGCTACGGCCTGTGCGGCCACCTGACCCCGGCGCTGCGTTGCTGGCGGGTCCAGGCGCCGCCCTGGGACAGCCCCAACGCCGGCCCGGTAATGGCCGCCGGCGCCGGCGCCCTGGGCGTGACCCTGGGCGGCCCGGCACCCTACCACGGCGCGCTCAAAAACCGCCCCTGGCTGGGCCAGGGCCCGGCGCCGGACGCCGCCGCCATCGACGCGGCCCTGACCCTGGTGCGGCGCACCCTGATCCTGTGGCTGGGGCTGGCGTTGCTGCTTGCCTTGCTATTGGGAGCCGGCCCATGACCGACCCGCGACCGGAGCACGGCGGCCGTCTCAACCAGGCCGCGCGCCAATGGGGCATTCCCCCCGCGGACTGGCTGGATCTCTCCACCGGCATCAACCCCCATGGTTACCCGGTGCCGGCGATCCCGACCCGGGTCTGGCGGCGGCTTCCGGAGGAGGACGACGGCCTGGAGGACATCGCCCGCGCCTGGCTCGGCCTGCCCGACCCCGCCGGCTGCCTGCCGGTGGCGGGCAGCCAGGCCGCCCTGCAGACCCTGCCCCTGCTGCGCGCCCCGGGCCGGGTAGGCGTGCCCGCACCCGGCTACCGGGAACACGCCGCCGCCTGGCACCGGGCCGGCCACCAGGTGATCCCGCTGACGGCGGAACAGGTGCCCGCCGCCCTGCCGGACCTGGACGCCCTGGTGTGGATTCACCCCAACAACCCCACCGGCGCCGGCCTGGACACGGACACCCTGCTCCGCTGGCACCGGGCGCTGGCGAAGCGGGACGGCTTGCTGGTGGTGGACGAGGCCTTTATCGAGGCGAGCCCGTTCGCCTCCCTGGCGCCGGCGCTGGGCGCGCCGGGCCTGGTGGTGCTGCGCTCCCTGGGCAAGTTCTTCGGCCTGGCCGGCCTGCGCGCCGGCTTGATGGCCGGGCCACCGGCCCTATGCCGGGCGCTGGCGGAGCGACTGGGCCCCTGGGCGCTGAGCCACCCGGCCCGACATGTGATGGCCACGGCGCTGGCTGACACCGCCTGGCAAGACGCCACCCGGCAACGGCTGCACGCCGACCGCCAACGGCTGGACGCCCTGCTCCGCGACCACGGCCTGACCCCACAAGGCGACAGCGACCTGTTCGCCTGGTGCCCCGCCGCCGACGCCGCCCACCACCACGACGCCCTGGCCCGCCGGGCGGTGCTCACCCGCCTCTGGGACACCCCCGCCGGCCTGCGCCTGGGCCTGCCCGGCGACGAGGCCGGCTGGCGCCGCCTGGCGGCGGCACTGGCCGAAGCTTTGATTGTGCGGTAGGAGCGGCTTCAGCCGCGATGGGGTGACCCGGATGCCTCAGTCTTCCTTGGCGAAGGCGATGTCGATGGGCAGCAGGCTGGTGGCGATGAAATCCAGCTCATCCCCGGAGTCCACGTCCAGCACGCGCAGGCCCGGATCGCTGCTGGTGGCATCGCCGATCCACAGATTGCCCTGGGGGCCCAGCGCCATGGTACGAAGATCCATGCCGCTCAGGCCGCCAATGGTGTCGCCCACATCGCCGGTGCCGGGGTTGAAGGCTTTCAGGGTGATGTCCTGCCAGCCGTTGTACGCCAGGTAGAAACCGGTGTCCTGGTTCACCACCACCACGCTGCCGACCAATCCGGTCTGGGCGGTGTCGTCCAGGCGCTGTTCGATGGCGTAGGTGTCCGGGTCGATGACGTCGATGCCGCCGGTGTAATCCGGTGCGTAGGAACCCTGATTCTGGACCAGCAGGCCCAGATCCGGGTGATGAATCAGCGCCATGGGGTTATGGCCGATCAACGGGATACCCTTGAGGCCGTTCTGCCCCATGCCAGTGTCGATTTCCTGGTCGGTTTCGGTATCGAACACCGCCACGTAACCGGTGTTGGTGGGCTGATACGCCGAGTCCAGACGCTGCATGGCGATAAAGAGCTCGCCGTCCACCACCGCTCCTGCGGCCATGTTCGGCACCCCGGTGGTATCCGCCGGGGTGTACGCGGACAGATCCAGTTCCCCAATCTTGAAGTCCTGCTCGGAATCAGCGGTGGGGTCCACGATCCAGGCGGTCTCGCTGCCATAACGGATCAGGTAGGCCTTGTCGTCGGCGGCGAAGACCAGGGTGTAAGGGTTGCTGGAATTGGAGTCATTGCCGTCCACGGCGGAATAATCCCACTCGAACACGCCCGGGTTGGAGAGGTCGACCTTTTTTACCGTGTCCGACTGATAACGCTCATAAAGATAGTAGTGCTGCCCACGGGCGGAAACGGCGATGTCGGAAATAGTCGGGTGGTAACTGCCCGAGCTGGTGCCCTCCTGCACATCGATCAGTTCCACCGCGCCGGAGGAATAATCGGACGCCGCCGTGGCGATCACCGCCACGTCGCCGGAAGTGTCGATCACCGAGGGGCCATCGCTGCCGCCCCCGCCGCCACACCCGGCCAGGGCCAGGCCGGCCAGAATCGTCAGACACAGGGTTTTGGCGGGCATCGCCGCCGACATTTTTTTCAGCAAGGGCATGGCTGTCACCTCGTTATGGCGCACGATCGTTAGAAGCTGTGCTGCAGATTGAGAAAGAAGGTCCGGCCCGGGCTCGGGAACCGGTTGAAGTCCTGGTACAACTGGTCGGTCAGGTTGCGCACTTCCAGATTGACCCGGGTCTCCTGTCGAGGGCCCCAGGCGTGGCGCCAACCCAGGCTGGCGTCCACGGTTTTGCTGGTGTCCGCCTCCAGCAGATTGGCGGCGTCGTAGTACAGCTCATCGCGGTAATTCCAGCTCAGGCGGGCGGTGAAGGGAGCAAACCGCCAGGCGCTTTCCAGGCGCGCGGTACGGTGATAAATACCTGGAAGGTACTTGTCCCGCTGGTCCGCCAGGGTATCGGAGCGGTTCTCGGAATCCTGCCCGGTGGCGCTGGCGGTCAGGGTCCAGTTATCGAGCAGGTCGTAGGCGGCCTCCACTTCCACGCCGCGAATCCGCGCCGCCACGTTGATGTAACGGCCCACGCCACGGGCGTCGTAAATGGCGGTGATGGCCGGGTCCAGGTCGCGCACGAAGCCGGTGACTTCCAGGTAGCCTCTCGGAAACAGCAGGCGCGCGCTGGTATCCGCGTTGAGCGCTTCCTCGGCTTCCAGATCCGGGTTGCCGACGAACAGCCCCTGCTGGCCGAAACGCTCCAGCAGGGTGGGAATACGAACCTGACGCGCCACATTGGCGAACAGCCAGAGATGATCGTTGACCGCGTAGCGCGCCCCTAATTGCCAGGCGTGGTAGTGGCGCCGGGTATCGCCGTCGTCGCGGCTGTTGTCGGTGCGCACGTCGTCGGATTCGTCGAACACATCGAAGCGGCGCAGTACCGCCTGGGTGCGCCAGCGTTCATTGCCACTGTGCCATTCATGGCTGAGCGCCGAGGTCAGCTGGCGCCGCTCGCGTTCGGTTTTCGGGTCCGCCTGCAGGCGGTCTTCCTGATCGAGCCGGTACAGGCTGGCGTCCAACCCCACCGTGAGCCGGTGCCGGCCCAGCAGCCAGGTCAGTGAATTATTGATCCCAAGCTGCTCGGTGTCCGTGCGACTGTCATGGGTACCGGTACCGACGCGACCGACGCGGTCCACATAGGTTTGTTCCCGCTTGCCCACCACCAGGCGGTGACTGCTTTGCAGGCGCCCGTCCCACCAGCCGCTGTCCTGGTAATGCAGTTGCAGCCGTTTGCGTTCCGTTTGCAGCCGCGCTTCATTGATCGCCCAATTCTGGATCGAGGGGATACCCTGGTCCTTGTCGGTCCACTGCAACAGGGCATCGACGCGGCGGGACGGGGACAACCGGTAACCAAGCCGGGCACTGGCATCGTTCTGTTCCATGTCGGCGTTGCGCCGGCGGCTTTCCGCGCCGTCATTGGGGTTGAACCATTCACGGCGGTTTTCGTACTCGAAATCGTTGTCCGCCTGCTGCCGGTTCAACGAGATCCAGTAATCGAAGCGCCCCTCATGGCCGGCGCGGAACAAACCGGCGCGGCGCGCGCCCTGGGAACCGGCGCCCAGATTGATGCGCGTGGAAGACGGGGTATCCGCGCCCAGGGAGGTCATCGCTACCACGCCGCCGACGGCGGCCTGGGTGTAACGGGCCGGGGCGTTGCCCGGATAAATCTGGATCTCGCCAACGTCATGCAGGGAATACAGGCTGAGATCCACATCGCCGCTGACTGGATCATTGAGCAGCATGCCATCCAGGTAGACCTGCACCTGTTTGCTGCTGGAGCCACGAATGGACACCGCGGAATTACTGCCCAGCCCGCCGCTTTGCCGGATTTGCACGCCGGTCTGATCGCGCAGCGTATCCGCCAGGCTGGTGATGCGATTGGCGAAGGCATCGCGCTCCACCACCCTTACCAGGCCGGTTTCGTCCTCCGGCGTCAAACCGGCGGCGACATTGGAAGGCGCCTCGGACACCACCACCGGCGCCACCCGGTTCGTCTCCTCGGCATGAAGACGGAACGGTGCCGATACCAGGGCGGCAAGCGCCAGACAATACGTGGTTCTGAGTCCCATGATTCCCCGTTGCGCGCGCACGCGCGGCGGCGCCGTCACCTGGCGGTGGCGGCGCGTAACAAGCCGGATAGCTATCAAAGGGACGGGTTTGCCGTTTCGGCGTTATCCCACGTCACGGCCCACCGCGATGACGTTGATAGCCGGCGGCAGGCCGGTCTCCGGGCTGACGGCCGGGCGCGAAACGCGCCCAGGATTCAAGGCCTTCCCACGCGAGCGCAGTGGCTGGTCCGATGGACCCTTCGAATCCGAAACCGATCACCGTTGCGGGGGCAGCGTTGGCATGGCACCAAACTTCCCGTTTCATCCCGGCGCCTGAGCAGCCGGGACACCTGCCGCGGAATGTGATTACTGGCCGGCAATGCTAGGTCCTGGCCGGCAAAAGTCAACTCGCCGCCGGCCAAGGGGGCAGCACAAAGTCACCCCGCCAAGTATCATGCCCCGGCAGTCGAACCGAGCAAGGGGCCTTATGCCGCACTTCATGTTTCTCCGCCAACGGCACATGTTTCTCCGCCAACGGCACTGGCGCTCCCTGCCGACGTGCCTGTTCACGGTCCTGTTGCTGGCCGCCGGCGGCAACGCCTTCGCGGCCCGTTGCGTGGACGACGACGCGGGCCGGCGGGTGTGCCTGGAGCAACCGGCAGAGCGCATCGTGGCGCTGTCCCCCGGCGCCACCGAGCTGCTGTTCGACGCCGGCGCCGGCGAGCGGCTGGTGGGCGCGGTGAGCTTCAGCGACTTCCCGCCGGCGGCCAAGGCGCTGCCCCGGGTGGGCAGCTACAAGCGCCTGGACATGGAGGCGATTCTGGCCCTGAAACCGGACCTGGTGGTGGCCTGGATCAGCGGCAATCCGGACACCCAGGTTCAGCGGCTGGAGGAACTTGGGCTCACCGTCTACCGGGGTGAGCCGCTGCGCTTCGCCGACGTGGCCGACACCCTGGAACGTTTTTCCGTGCTGGCCGGCACCGAACGGGCCGGCCGCGCCGTCGCCGACCATTTCCGCGATGGCATCACCGATCTGCGCGAACGTTACGCCGACGCGGACCCGGTGACGGTGTTCTACGAGGTCTGGGAAGAGCCGCTGATGACGGTCAACGGCGAGCACCTGATCAGCGAGGCGATCCGTGTGTGCGGCGGCATCAATGTGTTCGCCGATCAGACCAGCCTGGCGCCGCGCATCGGCAAGGAAGCGGTGATCGCCAAGGACCCGGAGGCCATCGTCGCCGGCGGCATGGGCGAGGACAATCCGGAGTGGCTGGAACCCTGGAAGCGGTTCCCGGCGCTCACCGCCGTGCAGCGGGATAACCTGTTCTTCGTGCCGCCCTCCACCCTGCAGCGCCCCACTCCGCGGATGCTGAAGGGCACCCGGCTACTGTGCCGCCACCTGGAGACCGCCCGTGCCCGGCGTTAGCGGTCGGGGCCTGGCGGCCCTGATGGTGCTGGCCGGGCTCGGCCTGCTGGCGGTGGCCGCCGCCCTGGCGGTGGGCAGCGTGCCGATCACGGTGGGGCAACTGCTGGCGGTGCTCACCGGCGGCGGCGACCCGCTGCACCGGGAGCTGCTGCTGTCCCTGCGCCTGCCCCGGGCGCTAGCGGCGTTCGCCACCGGCGGCCTGCTGTCCCTGGCCGGTGCCCTGATGCAGGTGCTGCTGCGCAACCCCCTGGCGGACCCCTACGTGCTGGGGCTGTCCGGCGGCGCGGCGGTGGGCGCCCTGGGCGCCATGCTGGTGGGGGCGGCGGCCTTCGGCGTGTCCGGCGCCGCCTTCGCCGGGGCGCTGCTGTCCACGCTGCTGGTGTTCGGCCTGGCCCAGGGCGTGGGCGGCTGGAGCCCGACCCGGCTGCTGCTCACCGGGGTGGTGGTGGCCGCCGGCTGGAGCGCCGTGGTCACCTTCCTGCTCACCCTGAGCCCCGCCGACCAGTTGCCTGGCATGCTCTATTGGTTGATGGGCGACCTCAGCTACGCCCGCTCGCCGCTGCCCGCCTGGCTGGTGCTGGTACCCGCGCTGCTGGCCACCCTGCCCCTGGGGCGCACGCTCAATGTGCTGGCCCGGGGCCCGCTGCAGGCGGCGGCCCTTGGGGTGGCGGTGCGGCCCCTGGAAATCACCGTCTACGTGCTGGCCAGCCTGCTCACCGCGGTGGCGGTGACCACCGCCGGCAGCGTTGGCTTCGTGGGCCTGGTGGTGCCGCACATGCTGCGCCTGCTACTGGGCAATGACCAGCGCCTGATCCTGCCGGCCAGCGTGCTGGCCGGCGGCGCCCTGCTGACCCTGGCGGACACCCTGGCTCGCACCCTGCTGGCCCCGGAGCAGTTGCCGGTGGGCGTGATCACCGCCCTGCTGGGGGTGCCCACCTTCCTGTTTCTGCTGTACCGGAGCCGCTGATGGCGATGCTGGAAACCCGGGACCTGGTGATCGACATTCCCGGCCGTGCCGATGGCCGGTCGCTGTCGCTGTGCCTGGCGCCGGGCCAGCGCTGGGGCATTCTGGGCCCCAACGGCGCCGGCAAGACCACCCTGCTGCACACCCTGGCCGGGCTGCACCCGCCCCGCGCCGGCCGGGTTTACCTGGACGGCGCGCCTCTGGCCACCCTCAAACGCAAGATGGTGGCCCGGCGCCTGGCCCTGGTGTTCCAGGAGCGCCAGGACGGCTTCCCGGCCACGGTGCTGGAAACCGCTCTGATCGGCCGCCACCCGTTCCTGGCCCCCTGGCAACGGGAAGGGGCCGAGGACCTGCGCCTGGCCCGGGAGGCCCTGGCCGCCCTGGCGGTGGACCACCTGGCGGACCGGCTGGTGACCACCCTGTCCGGCGGCGAGCGCCAGCGGGTGGCCATCGCCACCGCCCTCACCCAGACCCCGGCCCTGTGGCTGGCCGACGAACCCACCAACCATCTGGACCTGCGTCATCAGGTGGAGGTGATGCGGCTGCTCGCCGATCAGGCCCGGCGCGGCGCCACCGTCGTCATGGGCCTGCATGACCTGAACCTGGCGGCACGCTGGTGCGACCATCTTCTATTGCTGTTCCCGGACGGCCAGCACTGCGCCGGCCCCGCCGAGGTGATGCTCGAGCCCCGCGCCCTGGAACGGCTGTACGGCCAGCCGCTGACCATGACCCGGGTGGGCGGCGCGCCCGTGTTCGTGCCCACCCCGAATCCCGACGACCCGGTGGCCGCCGACCACTAACGCCACCCCGCGACTGGAGAGACCGATGCGCGAAGACGCCAAGACCCCGCGACGCCACGCCGAACGCATGGCGAAAAAACAACGGATCATGCAGGAACGCATTGCTCGCGCCGACAAGGACCAGGGCGTGCTGCTGGTGCTCACCGGCCCGGGCAAGGGCAAGAGCAGCTCCGGCTTCGGCATGCTGGCCCGGGCCCTGGGCCACGGCATGAAGGTAGGCGTGGTGCAGTTCATCAAGGGTGCCTTCAGCACCGGCGAGGAAGCCTTCTTCCGCGACCTGCCCAACGTGGACTACCACGTCATGGGCGAGGGCTACACCTGGGACACTCAGGACCGGGCACGGGACGTGGCCGCCGCCGAGGCGGCCTGGGAAGTAGCCCGGAAGATGCTGCGCGACGAAAGCTACCACCTGGTGCTGCTGGACGAGCTCAACATCGCTCTGCGCTACGACTACCTGGACCTGGACACGGTGCTCGACGACCTGCAGAACCGGCCGCCCCTGCAACACACCGTGGTCACCGGCCGCTACGCGCCCAAGGAACTGATCGAACTGGCGGACACGGTGACGGAAATGAAAGTCGTCAAACATGCGTTCAAGGATCAGGGGGTCCGCGCGCAGAAAGGCGTGGAGTTGTGACGACGTTGATGGTTCAGGGCACCACCTCCGACGCCGGCAAGACGCTGGTGGTGGCGGCGTTGTGTCGGTGGTTGGCGCGGCGCGGGGTGGCGGTGGCGCCGTTCAAGCCGCAGAACATGGCGCTGAACAGCGCGGTCAGCGAGGACGGCGGCGAGGTGGGGCGATCCACCGCGTTGCAGGCGCTGGCGGCGGGGGTGCCGTTGCATTCGGATATGAATCCGGTGCTGCTCAAGCCGCAGACCGACCGGGGCGCCCAGGTAATTTTGCGCGGGCGGGTGCACGGCAACATGGACGCGCTCGATTACCACGCGTTCAAGGCGACGGCCCGGGACGCGGTGCGCGATGCCTGGACGGCGCTGTCGGCCCGCCATCCGGTGGTGGTCGCCGAGGGCGCCGGCAGCCCGGCGGAGATCAATCTGCGCGCCAACGACATCGCCAATATGGGCTTCGCCGAGCTGGCCGACTGCCCGGTGATCCTGGTGGCCGACATCGACCGGGGCGGCGTGTTCGCGCAGATCGTCGGCACCCTGGCAGTGCTGCCGCCGGAGGAACAGGCGCGCATTCGCGGCTTCGTGATCAATCGCTTTCGCGGCGACCCGGCGCTGCTGCAAAGCGGCCTGGACTGGCTGGAGCAACGCACTGGCAAGCCGGTGCTGGGCGTGCTGCCCTACCTGCACGGCCTGATGCTGGACGCGGAGGACGCGGTGGCCGGCGGCGGCGAGCACCACGCCGGCGCGCTCAAGGTGACGGTGCCGCTACTGCCGCGCATGAGCAACCACAACGACTTCGATCCCCTGCGCCTGCACCCCGGCGTGGAGCTGCGCTTCGCCGAAATGGGCCGGCCCTGGCCGGCGGCGGACCTGGTGATCCTGCCCGGCAGCAAGGCCACCCGCGCCGACCTGGCGTTCCTGCGCGAGCAGGGCTGGGACCGGGAGATCGAACGGCACCTGCGCTACGGCGGTAAGGTGCTGGGCATCTGCGGCGGCTTTCAGATGCTGGGGGAACGCATCGAGGACCCGGACGGCCTGGAAGGCCAACCCGGCGGCGATAATGGCCTGGGCTGGCTGCCCCTGCGCACCACCCTGGTTCGCGGCAAGCAGTTGCGCAACGTCAGCGGCACCCTGCTGCCGGACGGCGTGCCGATCCACGGCTACGAGATCCACAACGGCGTCAGTGAAGGCCCCGCCCTGGACCGCCCGCTGCTGCGCCTGGACGGCCGCGCCGACGGCGCCCTCAGCGACGACGACCGGGTGCGCGGCACCTACCTGCACGGCCTGTTCGACGACCCCGGCGCCACCGACGCCCTGCTGCGCTGGGCCGGCCTGGCCGACAATGCCAACGCCATCGACTATGACGCCCACCGCCAGCACGACCTGGACCGCCTGGCCGACGCCATCGACCAGCACCTGGACACCGACGCCCTCCTCACGCTTCTGAACCTGACGTAGGTTTGCTCCAGCAGGGGCGCGGCTCAGGGCGCGACGCCCTTCCGGGAACGCCGCGAGTACGTCCCTGTAGGCTCCCTTTCGAACGTCCTGTTCTCAAGGGTCCCGGAAGGGCGTCTCGGTGTGGGCCCCCTTCCGGGACCCTGTCAAACAGGATGTTTGACCGGGAGTCTCCAGGACGGATTCACGACGTTCCCGGAAGGGGGCCCACACCGAGACGCGTCC
Source organism: Alloalcanivorax sp. C16-2 (assembly GCF_046507615.1). Classification (NCBI taxonomy): domain Bacteria; kingdom Pseudomonadati; phylum Pseudomonadota; class Gammaproteobacteria; order Oceanospirillales; family Alcanivoracaceae; genus Alloalcanivorax; species Alloalcanivorax sp. C16-2. The sequence goes on from NZ_JBKFTL010000004.1 coordinate 343,610, forward strand.
CCGATGGAGCCTCCCCAATCCAGCGCGCATAAAAAAAGCGCCCCGGGGGGCGCTTGAAGAGGTGATCGGAACGTTATTGGTTGTACAGCCATTCGCTGCGATCCAGCGCCCGATTGTTGATGCGGATCTCGGCGATATCGCCGGCGAACAGATTCCCCGGGTTGCCCTGCCAGCTGTTGATGCCGATGTTCCAGGGCTGCCCCGGCTCCACCAGCAGCCCCTGCTGCGAATCAACGCCGGTACGCATGGTCAGGGAACCGTCCACGTACATTTGCACCCGCTCGCCATCGTTCACCAAAGCGATGTGGTACCAGTAATCGCTGGCCACTTCCCAGGACCAGTTGTCCTGACCCTTGCCATTCTGGGAAGTGCTCACCCACTGGAACTCCTTCAGGGATGAAACGTTCAAGCCCAGGGACGCATCGCTGCCGGAGCACCCCACCTCGTGGTATTGGCAGACCTGACTGATGCCCGGCTCGTGGTTGAGAATGCCGGACCACTGATTCTGGTCGCGCATCCAATCGGACGGCAGGCGGACGATGGCTTCGATGGTGTATTGCGGCAGGAAACCTGGCTTGCCGGCGGCGCTGTTTTCAAAGCTCAGCCCCGGCCCGCCGGTGGTCAGGTAATAGCCGCCGATGTCGTTGTTGCCGTGGAAGGTGGCGGTGCCGGTGGCGTAACCGAACGGCGGCGCGTCGTCGCGCAGTTCGAAGAAGTCGCTCTGCTCGCCCTGGGGATCGTTGTAATCCACCAGCTCCAGAGTGTTGCCGTTACCGGAGGCGTCCAGGAACTGCACCGAGCCGTCGGCGCGGGTGATGCGGTGATCGTCGTCGAGAATCCAATAGGCCTCGGTGCCCTCGATGTTGCCCGGAGCGTCGGCGACGGTGCCCTGGTTGAGGTCGGCGAAACGCCGCTCGAAGTTCATCGTCACGCTGAATTCCCAGCGCGACAGTTCATCCTGGGGCTGGCGCTCGGCTTCCGGAATGGCCGCCACCCAGGGTGAGTAGGAGCGGAAGTCCAGTTGCTGGTCCGCCTCGTTGAAGGTCACCAGCTGCATCATGCCGTTGCCGCCCCAGAAACCGGACTGGTAATCCACCACCACCATCACCACGTCGCGACCATAGTCGTTCTTGCCAATCAGCGTCGCTTCGCCGTGGTTGTGGCCGCTCACGGTGAGGAAAATCTGGTCATTGGAACGGATCAGGTCTTCCCACAACTGTTGGCCCAGGGGGGTGAACACGGCGGTTTCACCATCGGAACCGATGCCCAGCAACTGATGGGTAGTGAGAATCGTGGGGGTGTCCGGATGCTGGTCGAGCACGTCCTGTACCCAGGCCACGGTTTGCTGCGACGGCAGCCAGTCCAGGGCCAGCACCAGGTACTCCCGGTCGCCGCCCTGGAACAGGTGATAGCTGTTGAAGCCAGTGTCGTCGGTGCCCTGGAAGGTGCCGAAGTTGGAGGCCTGCAGGGACGCTGGGAAGTGCTGCAGGAAAGGTTCGTTGGCCAGGGTGCGCTGATCGTCCCACTGCCCGCTGTTCATCACATCATGGTTGCCGGCCAGCACGCTGTAGGGCGTTTCCGGATTGGCTTCCAGAATCTGCATGGCGTTGCGCGCCTCCACCCATTCCTCGGGCACATTGGCACGGTCGACCACGTCGCCAAGATGCACCGTGAACTTGATGTTTTCTTCCTGGTAATGGTCGGCGATCCATTGCGTCTGAACGGTATAACGCTCCGGCGAATAACGGGCGTACTTCTGGGTATCGGGCAGCACCGCCAGGGTGAAGGCGTTGGCGGCTTCACCGTCATTGCCGTCCGGTGGCGTGGTGTCGCCGCCACCGCCGCCGGAGCTGCTGTCGCCGCCGCAGGCGGAGAGAAAAAGACACAACAAAAACGTCAGCCAGGTGGCGCGCCACCGGGCCGGGTGCAGGGTATTCATGGTGAGTCTCCCGAGTAAGGACTAGTTACGCGGAGCTCACCTTAAGGATGATGTATGACTCGGCGATGGCCGAAATATTTCGCTGTTTTTGACAGTCAGGGTGTACACACCCAATCCGCGCGCCGCGTCGCGAACGCGAGCCCGACGCGCGGCGCCGCTCAGGCGTTCTGTTCGGCGGGTTGCGGGTCCAGGGATTTCTTGTAGAGGGAGCGCTTGGGGCTGGCCATGACCCGACGCAGCATGGGCTCGAAGAACGACAGCGGCAGGGTTTCCTGCTCCGGGTCGAAGGCGGCGGCATCGTACTTGGCGCAGAATTCCACGGTGCGTTTAAAGCACGGGTGATCGCGGAATTGCTCGCGCAGGTCGCGGTCCAGCCCCAGATGGTTGAAGAAGTAGTAGCCCTGGAAGATAGCGTGGTGCTTCACCATCCAGTGATTCTCCTCGCTGACAAAGGGCTCCAGCAGGCTGGCCGCCACGTCGGCGTGGTTGTAGGGCCCCAGAGTGTCGCCAATATCGTGCAGCAGGGCACACACCACGTACTCCTCGTCCTGGCCGTCGCGGTGCGCCAGGGTGGCAGTCTGCAGGCAATGGGTCAGGCGATCCACCGGAAAGCCACCGCAATCGCCTTCCAGCAGTTTGAGGTGCTCGATGATGCGATCGGGCAGCTCGCGGGCGAAACCACCGAAGGCCTGGGAAATGATCCGCCAGTCCTCGGCGGTGCCGTCTTCCATATGCTTGAACTGGGCGCGGGGTTCGTGCTCGTGCATGATGCTCTCCTGGCTGGGGCCCGGCGGGCCCTGGCTCTGTTATTGGTATGCTGTTTATGCCGTGGGGACAGTCTAGAGCCGGCGACGGCGGCCATACTGTCAACGGCTTTACAGTTTCCGGGGCCGGGTGGATGGGCCATGTCCGATCACAGTCTTGAAGTATTGCGGGGTTGCTCCCTACTGGCCGGCCTGCCGGCGGCGGCGCTGGCGGAAGCGGCGGCGGTGGCGCGGGTGCGGCCATTCCGGGCCAACGAGGTGCTCTATGAGCGCGGCGAGGTGCAGTCGGCGCTGTCCGTGGTGGGCGCTGGCAACGTGCGCATCAGTTCCACCAGCGCCGAGGGCCGGGAAATCATGCTGACCCTGTTCGAGCCCGGCGCCTGGTTCGGCGATACCGTGTTCTCGCCGGGCATGCCACGGGTGTTCGGCGCCACCGCCCACAGCGACGGCGAGCTGGTGGAGGTGCCCGGCCAGGCCTACCGGGATCTGCTGGCGCGCCATCCGGAGGCCTACCCACGCACGCTGGACATGCTCAGCCGGCGCCTGTGGTCGGCGATTTCCATCATCGAGGACAACGCCCTGCGCGATATGCCCGGGCGGGTCGGTCGGCGGCTGCTGTTTCTGGCCGCCATGCACGACCCGGGCAGCCGCGCCAGCGGGCCGGTAACCTTCAAACTGACCCGCGAGCACATCGCCAACATGATGGGCATGACCCGCCAGGGCGTGCACCGCGTGCTCAAGACGCTGGAGGCGGAGGGGCTGATCGCCTTCAGCTATGGGCAGGTCACGGTACCGGACCCGATGGCGCTGCGCGACTACCTGGACCTCCAGGACCATGGCGAAAATTAGGACGTATGTACCATGATATCGGCGCAGGTCGGCTGATGGCACTTTGATACCATACTGTGACGAAGTTCTTAGTATTCACGCAACCCTACAGTAATACTCAGTAGTATTAATTTCCTAATACCCACTGAGCTCCACGTCCCATGTTCGAGTTGCCGTTCCACCTCACCCCCGCGTTGCCGGCACCGCCCGCACTGCACGATCTTCTCGCCCTGCCGCTGGCGGTTTTCACGGTGCTGGCCCTGCTGCTGTGGAGCGGACGGATACGCCAGAAAGTATTAGTGAACGTACTGGCCCTGGGCATCATGCTGCCCATGGTGCAACTGTCCATGGTGGCGGTCGGGGCGTATTGGCTGAACCAGCAGGTGCAGCCGGTGTTGATGGGGTTGTTGCCGAGCTGGGTGGGATAGACGGCTTCGCCGTCGATCGCGGCTGAAGCCGCTCCTACAGCGGGAAGACACCGTGTAGGAGCGGCCGGGGGCGTTTCGCTTCAGCCGCGATCCGGCCTTTATTCCGCCACGGCGGAATGGATGAAGCGCCAATCGGCGGCGGGCTGGCCGAGCACCAGGAAATGGGGGTTGAGAATATCTTCCTTGTTGTAGACCAGCGACTCGAAATCGGTGTTCACCACTTCGCCACCGGCGGCGCTTACCACCGCGTGGGCGGCGGCGGTATCCCACTCGCTGGTGGGCGCCAGGCGCGGATAGATGTCCGCCTTGCCTTCCGCCACCAGGCACAGCTTCAACGATGAGCCCATGGAGGTTTTTTCCACCGCGCCCAGGCGTTGCTGGATCAGGGCTTCCAGCACTTCCATCCGGGTACCACCACCATGGCTGCGGCTGGCCACCATGATGACCGGCAGGTGCCGTTCGCGGCAGTGGATCGCCTGGCGCTGGCCGTTCTCTTCCTTGAAGGCGCCGAGGCCTTCGCCCCCCAGATAACAGACGTCCAACACCGGCACCTGGACCACGCCCAGCACCGGCCGGTTACCTTCCACCAGGGCGATGTTGACGGTGAATTCGCCATTGCGCTTGATGAATTCCTTGGTGCCGTCCAGCGGGTCCACCAGCCAGAAGCGCGGCCAGTCCTTACGGTCGGCGTATTCGATGCCTCCGGACTCCTCGGAGAACACCGGAATCTCCGGGGTCAGCTCCGCGAGCCGGGCGACGATCAGTTCATGGGCGGCGCGGTCGGCGGCGGTGATCGGGCTGTCGTCGTCCTTGCGGTCCACGTCCACGTCGCCGCGGTTATAGATTTCCAGGATGGCGGCGCCGGCGTCCGCGGCGATGTGGGCCACGGGTTCCAGCAGGGCGTGCAGGTCGGTCATTAGCGGGTTTCCAATATCCGTCGGGTCATCAGCAGAGCGGCGATCACCCGCGCCTCGGTCACGTCGTCGCGTTCCAGCAGGCGGTCCAGATCGGACAGTTTCCAGGTGATCACTTCCAGGGGTTCCGGCTCGTCGCCGGGCAGTTTTTCCTCGTAGAGGTCCTCGGCCAGGGCCACGGTGATGGCGTGCCCCATGTAGCCGGGGGAGAGTGTCATGCGCTTGAGCAGAGTGAGCTTGCGAGCGCCGTAGCCAGCCTCCTCCTTGAGTTCACGGTTGGCGGCGTCGCGCCAGTCCTCGCCGTGTTCGTAGGCGCCCTTGGGCAGAGTAATCTGGTAATCCTCGACGCCGGCGCCGTACTCGCGAATCAACACCACGGTGTCCGGGTCCAGCAGCGGCACGCACATGACGCCAGCGATGGGCGGCGTGCGCAGGCGCTCGTAGGTGCGCTCCTCGCCGTTGCTGAAACGCAGATGCATTTCCTCGATGCCGAACAGGCGGCTCCTGGCGATCAGGCGGGTGTCGATGATCTCCGGTTTGCGGTCGTCCATGGGCGCTCCTGAGCGTGGAGCCTAAGCCTAACCGGATCGCGAAAAGAACCCAAGCCGACCGCGCCTGGCGCTGGCCTTGGCGCTGTAGGAGCGACTGGGCGGCATTCCGCTTCAGTCGCGATCCGGCGTATGGCCCGATGCTCAAACGCCGGATCGCGACTGAAGTCGCTCCTACGTATTGGTGGGGGTGGCGGCGGTGCTGGTGACGGGCCGCGCGGCTTTTTCCCAGTGGTACTTGCTCTCATCCACCTGGCGGGTCTTGAGCCAGTAGCGCCAGGTGGAGTACGGCCAGATCGCCACGTTCTTGCCGTCCGCCTGCTGGTACCAGCTGCTGCAGCCGCCCTGCTGCCAGACGGTACCGGCCACATCCTTCTGCAGCTTCTCGTTGAAGGCGTCCATTTCGGAGCGCTTCACGTCCAGGGCGTCCACGCCCTTGGCGTCGGTCTTCTCGATGGCGTCGACGATGTAACGGGCCTGGCACTCGATCATGAAGACGATGGAGTTGTGCCCCAGGCCGGTGTTCGGGCCGACCATCTGGAACAGGTTCGGGTAACCGGCCACGGTGACGCCCAGATAGGCCTCGGAGGCGTCCTTCCAGTCCTCCTGGAGGGTGCGCCCGCCCCGACCGACGATGGGGAAACCCTGCATGTAGATGCGCGGGTCCACCACGAAGCCGGTGCCCAGCACCAGGCAGTCCATCTCGCGCTCACTGCCGTCGCTGAACACGATGCTGTGCTCACGGACTTCCTTCACACCTTCGGTGACCAGCTCCACGTTGTCCCGGTTGAAGGTGGGGTAGTAACGGTTGGAGATCATGATGCGCTTGCAGCCCAGGGTATAGCTGGGCGTGAGGCGGCGGGCGGTGTCCTTGTCCTTTACCTGATAGCGGATGAACTGCTTGACGCCCTTCTCCAGCAACGTGGCCAGGCGCGGGTGAAAGATCGGCAGCACCCGGGACTCGTTGCTCCAGTAGAGCCGCGCCCGGTGCAGTTTGCGCAGCACCGGGAAGCGCCGGAACAGGCGCTTGCTTAAAGCGCTGTAGCGGCGTTCGTCGCGGGGGATGATCCAGCCCGGGGTGCGCTGCACCACGGTGAGCCGCTCCACCCGCGGGGCGATTTGTGGCACATACTGGATGGCGCTGGCGCCGGTGCCCACGGACACCACCTTCTTGCCGCTCAGATCGTAGTCGTGGTCCCACTGGGAAGAGTGGAACACCTTGCCCTGGAATCGCTCCAGGCCGGGGAAATTCGGGATTTGCGGCACGTGCAGCGGGCCACTGGCCAGCACCCAGTGCTGGCATTCCACCTGGTCGCCGTCGGTGAGGTCCAGGGTCCAGCGGGCGCGGGCTTCGTCATAGTGGGCGCCGGTGACCTCGGCGTGGAAGCGGGTACATTCGTGAATGCCGTGCTTGCCGGCGGTGGCCAGGATGTAGTCCTGAATTTCCCGCCAGCCGCTGTAGCGGGCGGACCAGTCCGGGTTGCCCTCGAAGGAATAGGAATACAGGTGCGACTGCACGTCGCAGGCGCAGCCAGGATAGGTGTTTTCCCGCCAGGTGCCGCCCAGTTCGCCGGCCTTCTCCAGCACCACGAAGTCCTCGATGCCGGCCTCGCGCAACTTGATGGCCATGCACAGGCCGCCGAAACCGCCGCCGACGATGGCGACCTTCACGGCCCGGTTTGCCGGGTTCACTCGACTGTTCATATTGTTCTCCCTGTTCACGGGTGGCGCTGGCCCGGTTGACCCGGGCGCCTTTTCGATGGGCCTACCCTACCTTGGCGGAAGGTGGAAGAAAGCTGTTAAGCTGACCCGGAAATTGATAATTCCGGCCAAAAAATGTCGCAGCGCTCGATCCTTGCCCTGATGTATACCGTGGACCTGCTCCGCCAGCGCGGAGTGGCGTGCGACGCGGTGCTGGCCCGCCACGGGCTGGACCCGGCGCGCCTGGACCCCAACGGCGAAATCGAACGTGACCGGGAACTGGCGGTGCTCACCGAGTTGCTGCCGCTGGCCGGCGACCCGGCGTTCGGCTTCGAGATGGGCCAGCGCTTCGGCCTGGCCGGCTACGGCCCGCTGACCATGCTGCTGATGACCAGCCGCACCGCCTTCGAGGGCTTTCAGTTGGGGGTGCGCTACCAGGCGCTGACCTATCTGTACGGCGAGCTGTCCCTGGTGCCCGGCGAGCAGGACACGGCGCTGATTCTCAAACCCATCGCCCTGCCCGCCTCGGTGCGCCGCATGCTCATCGACCGGGACATGACCGGCACCTTCCGCCTGGTCAACGATCTGCAGACCCAGCTGGGCCTGGACCTGGCGCCCCGGGAAATCTGGCTGCCCTATCCGGAACCCCGCGACACGGCTTTCTATGAAGAATATTTCCGGGCGCCGATCCGCTTCGACCAGCCCTGGGCCCAGGCCACCATCCGCAACCGGGACCTGGCCACGCCGCTGCCGTTCCACAACCAAGCCGCCCAGGAGCTGTACCGCTCCCAATGCGATGCCCTGCTGGCGCGTCGGGCCGGCGCCCCGGAAGGGCTGGCGGATCGGGTGGCCGCTTACCTGGATCTGTTTCTCGGCGACTTCCCGGACGCCGCCCGCGCCGCCGCCACCTTCGATCTGCCGGAGCGCAGCTTCCGGCGCCGGTTGGGGGAGGAGGGACGCAGCTTCCAGAAAATTCTCGATGACGTGCGGCTGCGCAAGGCCCGTGCCTTGCTGGGGGATTCCTCGCTCAGCGTGGAGCGCATCGCCGATCGGCTCGGCTACAGCGAGACGGCGGCCTTCATCCGCGCCTTCCAGCGCTGGACCGGGCAGACCCCGGCGAAATACCGGAGGTTGGGCTCGTAGCCGCGACGAGGAACAGGGGCCAAACCCTCCATCGGGGCCGCCTGTCGTCGTGTGCCCCCTTCCGGGAACGCCGTGAACCCCCGCAAGCGGGTCCGGCCACCCATCACAGATGGGCGGCGTTCGGCGGCGCGCGAAGCAGTGCTTCGCAACACGCTTGCCTCACCCATGGGGGCTCCCGGTCAAACATCCTGTTTGACAGGGTCCCGGAAGGGGGCACACGACGACAGGCTACGAGGTGGCGTCTCGCGCGGCTTTGTAGCGTTGCGTTGGCGGTTGAATTGCGCGGTAGGAGCGGCTTTAGCCGCGATGAACAAAAAAAACCGCTCCGGGGGGACCGGAGCGGCAAAGTCAAGGCAGAGATCTCAGCTGTCAGCGCAGCGCGGCCCGAGATCGGAGGCCGCGCGGATTCTGCCTCAGGCGACCACGCCGTTGGCGAATAGGGTCTCCAGGGCCGACTCGTCGAGGCCCAGCATGTCGCCGAGCACCGCGCGGGTGTGCTCGCCGAGCAGCGGCGGCGGCAGACGGTATTCCGCCGGCGTCGCCGACAGGCGCAGCGGGCTGGCCACGGTGGGCACGGTGCCGGCGGTGGGGTGATCCATCTCCCGGCGCAGGCCACGGGCCCGGGCCTGGGGATCGGCGAACGCCTGCTCCAGGTTGTTCACCGGGCCGCAGGGCACGCCCACCGCTTCCAGAGCCGCCAGCCATTCCGTGGTGGTCTTCATCACCGTGGTCTGGCGCAGCAACGGCACCAGCACATCGCGATGCTCCACCCGCGAGCGGTTGGTGGCGAAACGCGGGTCCTCGGCCCATTCCGGATGACCGGCCACCTCGCAGAAGCGGGCGAACTGGTCATCGTTGCCCACGGTCAGGATCATGTCGCCATCGGCGGTGGGAAAATCCTGGTAGGGCACGATGTTGGGATGGGCGTTGCCGAACCGGCGCGGCGACTGACCGGTGGTCAGGTAATTCATCGCCTGGTTGGCCAGGCAGGCCATCTGCACGTCGAACAGCGCCATGTCCAGGTGCTGCCCCTCGCCGGTGCGGTCCCGGTGGGACAGGGCCGCCAGCACCGCGATGGTGGCGTACAGGCCGGTGGTGATGTCGGTGAGCGCCACGCCCACTTTCATCGGCCCGGCACCGGGCTCGCCCTCGGCGTGACCGGTGAGGCTCATCAGCCCGCCCATGCCCTGGATCAGAAAATCGTAACCGGCGCGTTTGGCGTAGGGGCCGTCCTGGCCGAAACCGGTGATCGAGCAATAGATCAGCTTCGGGTTCACCGCTTTCAGGCTGTCGTAGTCCAGCCCGTAGCGCTTGAGCCCGCCGACCTTGAAGTTCTCCAGCACCACGTCGCATTCCGCCGCCAGCTTGCGCACCAGTTCCTGGCCTTCCGGCCGGGTGATGTCGATGGCCACGGATTCCTTGTTGCGGTTGGCGGTCAGGTAGTAGGCGGCCTGGTCGGTGTCGCCGCCGTCGCCATCCTTCAGGTAGGGCGGGCCCCAGCCACGGGTATCGTCCCCGCGACCAGGCCGTTCCACCTTGATCACCCGGGCGCCCAGGTCGCCCAGGATCTGACCGGCCCAGGGGCCGGCCAGAACGCGGGACAGATCCAGTACGCGCAGGTGGGACAATGCTCCGGACATCAGACTTCTCCGAAGCGTTTAGTTGGCGAAGGCTTGCAGGCCGGTCTGGGCGCGGCCCAGGATCAGCGCGTGCACGTCGTGGGTACCTTCATAGGTGTTGACCACTTCCAGGTTCACCAGGTGGCGGGCCACGCCGAATTCATCGGAGATGCCGTTGCCGCCCATCATGTCGCGGGCCAGGCGCGCGATGTCCAGGGACTTGCCGCAGGAGTTGCGCTTCATGATGGAGGTGATTTCCACCGCCGCGGTGCCTTCGTCCTTCATGCGGCCCAGGCGCAGGCAGCCCTGCAGGCCCAGGGTGATTTCGGTCTGCATGTCGGCCAGCTTCTTCTGGATCAGCTGGTTGGCGGCCAGCGGGCGGCCGAACTGCTTGCGGTCCAGGGTGTACTGGCGAGCCTTGAACCAGCAGTCCTCGGCGGCACCCAGGGCGCCCCAGGCGATGCCGTAGCGAGCGGAGTTCAGGCAGGTGAACGGACCGCGCAGGCCGGTCACTTCCGGGAACATGTTCTCTTCCGGCACGAACACGTTGTCCATCACGATTTCACCGGTGATGGAAGCGCGCAGGCCCACCTTGCCGTGGATCGCCGGCGCGGACAGGCCCTTCCAGCCTTTCTCCAGGATGAAGCCCCGGATCTTGCCGTCCTCGGTCTTGGCCCAGACCACGAAGACATCAGCGATCGGGCTGTTGGTGATCCACATCTTGGCGCCGGTCAGGCTGTAACCGCCGTCCACTTTCTTGGCGCGGGTCACCATGCTGCCCGGATCGGAGCCGTGGTCCGGCTCGGTCAGACCGAAACAACCGATCCACTCACCGCTGGCCAGCTTGGGCAGGTATTTCTGTTTCTGCTCTTCGGAGCCGAATTCGTTGATCGGCACCATCACCAGGGAAGACTGCACGCTCATCATGGACCGGTAACCGGAATCCACGCGCTCCACCTCACGGGCGATCAGGCCGTAGCATACGTAGTTCATGCCGGCGCCGCCGTAGGCTTCCGGAATGGTGGCGCCGAGCAGGCCCAGCTCGCCCATCTCGCGGAAGATGGCCGGGTCGGTCTTCTCGTTGCGGAAGGCCTCCAGCACGCGGGGCGCCAGTTTGTCCTGGCAGTATTGGCGGGCGGAGTCCGCCACCATGCGTTCGTCTTCGGTGAGCTGCTGATCGAGCAGCAGGGGGCTTTCCCAGTTGAACGAAGCCTGATTCGCCATGATGTCCACCTATGCATTTGTTGATATAGAGCGCCGCGGCGAGGGCGGGACCCGTAAAGGGCGTCCATCCTATGGACCTGTTATCCCTCTCCGCAAGCGATTAATATTCACCCCATTGTGCTTTTTCCTCACTTCAAGAACCCGCCCCGGAGACACCATGCGCCGCAACATTCCCAGCACCACCGCCCTGGTGGGCTTCGAGGCCGCCGCCCGCCACCAGAGTTTCACCAAGGCCGCCGAGGAACTGTCCCTCACACAGAGCGCGATCTGCCGCCAGATCAATGGTCTGGAGGAATTCCTGGGGGTGAAGCTGTTCCGGCGCGGGCGCCAGGGCGTGCACCTGACACCCGCCGGCCTGCACTACAGCCGGCAGGTCAGCGCGCGCCTCAACGAGCTGGAACGGGATACCCTGGCAGCCATGGGCAAGCATGGCACGAATAACATTTTGGAACTGGCGGTGGTGCCCACCTTCGGCACCCGCTGGCTACTGCCCCGGCTCGCCGCGTTCCGTGAACGGCACCCGGACATCACCGTGAACCTGACCAACCGCACCCGGCCGTTTCTGTTCGCCGACACCCGCTTCGACGCCGCCATCTACTTCGGCGACGGCCAGTGGCCGGGCACCACGGCGGTACCACTGATGCACGAAGAGCCAGTGCCGGTGTGCCACCCGGACCTGGCCGGCGACGGCCACCTGGACGGCGAGGCCATCGCCCGGCTGCCGTTGCTGCAACAGACCACCCGCCCCTATATGTGGCGGACCTGGTTCGAATCCCTGGGCCTGAAAGTGGAACGGGACATGGCCGGCCCCCGCTACGAGCTGTTCACCATGCTCGCCGAGGCGGCGATTCAGAAGATGGGGGTAGCGCTGATTCCGCCGTTCCTGATCACCAAGGAGCTGGACAGCGGCCAGTTGGTGATTCCGTTCCGGCACAGCTTCCGCAGCAACGACGCCTACCAGTTCGTGGTGCCTGACAGCCAGCGCGGCAACGAGACCCTGGCGCACTTCCAGACCTGGCTGGTGGACGCCGCCCGCCGCTTCAGCGGTACCCCCTAGGGCGGCGTTCCCTTCAATCGCGATCCGCTCCGGTGCCATCTTCATCGCGACTGAAGTCGCTCCTTGTGTCTCTCCGCAGGGAGATGATTAGCTACCATCCCCTGTCAGCCCGGTGGC
>NZ_JBKFTL010000005.1:0-206905 GCF_046507615.1 Alloalcanivorax sp. C16-2
GCCGGGCGGTGAGCATGGCCGGGATCTCGGTCTCCATGGTGATGTTGGAGCTCGGAACGATCTGGCCAATTCGATAGGGTCGCGTCATGCTTCTCTCCTCAAGGAGGCGGCTCAAGGCCGCGCTCCCAGAAAGTCACCAAAGCCCTGGAAGAAACCTTCAAAATCGTCCCAGGGAATCATATGGCCGGCATCCGGCACCGTTTCGATGCGCACGGATGGCAGCAGTTGTTTGATCTCTTCCTTGTCCTCTTCCTGGATCACGCCACCTTTGCCGGCGCACATCAGCAGGGTCGGCACCTGAACCTTCGGGAAATCCTGATGAATATCCACCTCGTGGAATTCCTCGAAGCTTTTCACGATTGCCGGCAGGTAGCAGGTGTGCAGCCACTCGGCACGCAGCAGCAGTTGCTCCTCGGTCCAGGTCGGGCAGTACTTGCGCATGGTTTCCAGGCCGGCACCTTCGGTGCAGTCGTTGATGGAATCCACGTACCAGGGCAGTTTGCTCGGGTACTCGCGGCGGCCCGGGCCGGACACCGGCGGGTCGATCAGCACCAGTTTGGCGACGCCCTTGGCGCCTCGGGTCACGGCGCGCAGCGCGAACCGCGCCCCCATGGAATGACCGGCCAGCACGTAATCTTCAATGCCCAGGGCCTCGGCGAAGGCAACCACGTCATCGGCGCAGGCGTCGGTGCCATAGTCGAGATCCGGGCCGGTGGACGACAGGCCGCGACCGCGCACGTCCAGAACATAGGTGTCGAAATTCCGCCCCAGGCGTTCAGCCACGAATTCCCAGGTGATCGCCGGGCTGGTGATGCCCGGGATCAGAATCAGCGGCTGGCCTTTGCCGCCGTAACGCAGGTAATGCTGGCGAATGCCGTTGGCGTTAACGTTGGCGCCGTAGAGTCGGGTGCTGCTCATGCTTGCTCCTCGACCTCCGTTTTGGGGTCTTTCAGGGGGACTTCGTAAACGTCGTGACCGAATACCCAGGCCGGGTCCTCGTTCTGACGCAACCAGGTATTGTCGTGGGACACCTGCTGCACGCGGGAAGCACGTTCGAAGCGGTTGGTACGGTACAGCTCGAAGGCGTCGGCGTAGTTCTCGGCGCCGGTGGTTTCCATGCAGCGAACCAGCATGGCGGCATCCTCGATGGCCATCACCGCGCCCTGGGCCATATGGGGCTTCATCGGGTGAGCGGCATCGCCAAGCAGAACCAGGCGGTTATCGTGCCACAGCGGCAGCGGGTTGCGTTCAAGCAACGGCCACTTGGTGACTTTATCGGTACAATCGATGAGAGCTTGAACTTCCGGGCCGTAGTTCTTGAAGGCGGCGCGCATTTCTTCGCGGGAACTGTCCACGAAGGAGGTGCCGTGATTCCAGTCGGGCTCCGGAACACCGGTCACGTAGTAGTATTCCTTCTGGTCGCCGGTGACGTAGTAAACCATCATGTGCCGGTCCTCGGACCACCACTTCACGCAGGCTTCGAAGTCCAGGTCGTAGGCCTTGAGTTTTTCCGCGGAGATGATCGCCCGGTGCGCCACCCAGCCGCTGTAGATCGGTGCTTCCTCACCCAGCAGATGCTCGCGGATCACGGAATTCACGCCGTCGGCGCCAATCACCAGGTCGGCGGTGGCTTCGCTGCCGTCGGCGAAGGTCATCACCACCTGATCGCCCTGATCATCCACTTTTTCCAGACGCTTGCCGAAGTGCAGGCGGTCCTGATCGAGCTGATCCACCATCAGAGCGTGCAGATCGCCACGGTGCACGGTGATGTAAGCGGCGCCGTATTCTTCCTTGGCGAAGTCGCCCAGGGGGATGCGTGACAGGTACTCACCGGTTTCGCCATCGCGGCTGAACCAGTGGCTGGGATGGGAACCCATGCGCTCCAGCTGGTCCTCGATGCCGATCCGACGCATCACTTTCATGGCGTTCGGACCCAGGTGGATACCCGCGCCCAGGCGGGAGAATTCCGGTGCCTGCTCGTAAACCTGGGTAGGGTAGCCGGCTTTCTGCAGCAGCGCGGCGGCGGCGGCGCCCCCCAGTCCGGCGCCAATCACGGCGATATTAGGCTTGGTGGTAGTCAAAATCAGACCCTCCTGACGATTCATGGTGTTGGACAACTAGAAACAACGTATACACCATTTATTTGGGGGTCAACCCTCTTTTTGCTCCCGGTCATTATTTCAGCATCTGTTCGTTGACAAGCAGGAAAAAGGCGTTAACGGCCGCTTGGACCCCGAGAAATAAAGGGTTTGGAGCGAGACCCTCAAGCAGGGCCCCTTTATGGTGCGTACACGCTGATTTTGAAATAAAACAGTGCATGCACCATAAACAGGAAAGGCGCGGCGCCCCGCACCGGTTCGGGGCGGGGTGGAATCAGGGGCGGGCCGGCGTTTTGCCCAGCGACAGCACGCTGGCGGTGAGTGCCGGCAGGAAGGTCACGGTCACCAGGGCGGTACCAAGCAGCCCGAACAGCACGATGGCGCCCACGCCACGGTAAAGCTCGGTGCCCTCGCCCGGGATAAGAACCAAGGGGGCCAGGCCGCACACCGTGGTGATGGTGGTCATGGCGATGGGTCTGAGGCGGCTGCTTACCGCTTCGCTCACCGCCTCCGCCACGGGCAGCCCCTGGCGCCGGTTGGTGAGCGCCTCATGGACAATCAGGATTGGATTGTTGACCACCGTGCCCATCAGGATCAGAAAGCCAAGCATGGAGATCATGTCGAACGGTTGATTGAACCCGGGCAGGCCCAGCGCCGGCAGCAGGGCTCCGGCGCCGTTAAGCAGGGCCAGGCCGAGAATACCGCTGGCGATGCCGACCGGAATGGTGGTCATGATCAGCAGCGGATAGCCCCAGTGGGTGAAGATCGCCACCAGCAGCAGGTAGATCAACAGCAGGGCCACCACATAGTTGCCGGTCAACGCCTCACGGGTGGCGTCCAATTGATCGCTGGCCCCGGAAATGTCGACGCTGATCTGCGGCGGGATGAGGCCCTCGGCGCGCAGCGCGCCGATTACGTCCTCGCGCACCAGACGCACACCGGTTTCCAGTGCCACCTCCCTGGGGGGAATGATGTTCAGTGTCACCGTGCGGCGACCATTGACCCGGCGCACGGTACTGGTATCCACGGTTTCCTCCAGGCGAGCCAGGGAAGACAGAGGCACGCTGGTGCCCTGGGGTGTTTGCACCGGCAGGCCGGGCAGGGCGGCCAGGCGTGGCGTCACGCCCCGGTTGCCGTAGGCGTAGATATCCACCTTGTCATCGCCGAGGAAGAATTCGTCCAGGTAGGCGCCATCGGTAAGCGCCGCCACGGTGAAGCCCAGGTCCTGGGCACTGAGGCCCACTTCCGCGGCCCGTTCCCAGTCCGGCCGTACTTCCAGCAGCGGCTGGGCCAGGGACAAGCTGCCGGGCTGGGTCTGAATGCGCGGGTTGTCGAACACCTGCCCGGCGCGCCGGTAGGCGGCCCGGGCCACCTGGAACAGGGTCGCCAGGTCGCTGCCGGCGATGTCCAGGTTGACGCTGCGGGTGCCGCCGTCGTTGCTGGAGATGATCGACCCCCGGGCGGCGAAGGCGCGCATGCCCGGGTATTGCTCATAGAAAGCGGTAAGCGCGTCCATCAGGGGTTCCATGTGGCCCGGGTCCACCGGCTCGGCGATCACCCGCAGGCCCTGGGCGTCCACATACAGGTTCAGGTAGCGCACCGGTGGCGCCGGCAGTTCACCGGCTTCCCAGGCGGCCGGGTCGGCGTCCACCAACGGCAGGAAATGGGCCTGGACCTGATCGCCGATCCCGGTCATGGCCTCGAGATTGTAGCCCGGTGGCGCGTTCATGGAGGCGAAGGTCTTGGCTTCTTCCCCTTCGGGCAGGTACTCCGCCGGCGGTGTGAGCAGCACGATCACCAGGGTGCCACCGAGCAGGGTGGTGGCGATCACCACCGCGCGCCGCCCGGCGCTGGCGCTCAGCCAGCGGGACAGGCCGTGCAGACGGCCCAACCAGCGGCTTTCCTGGCGCTGATGATCGAACACGGCAGCGAAATCCAGCCGCGCCGCCAGGGTCGGTATTACCGTCATCGCCACCAGCATCGACACCAGGATCGAGGCCGCCACGGCGATGGCGATATCGGAATAGAGCTGGCCCGCTTCCTGGGTGATGAATACCACCGGCAGGAATACCAGCACCGTGGTCAGGGTGGAGGCGAACACCGCGGGCCACACCTTGCGGATACCCTCCACGGAGGCCCGGAACCGGTCCAGCCCCCGGCGCCGCTCGATCTCGATGCTCTCCAGCACGACGATGGAATTGTCCAGAGTCATGCCGATGGCGAACGCCACCCCGGCCAGGGAGATCACGTTGATGGTGCGCCCGGCCAGCAACAGGCCGAGGAAAGCGGCGATGGTACAGATTGGAATGCCGATTACGCCCAGGGCGGTAACCCGCACCGAGCGCAGGAACAGGAACATCACCAGGGTGGCGAACAGCGCGCCGATCGCCAGGTTGATCCAGACATTGCGTACCGAGGCTTCCACATAACGCACGTCGTCGGAGATCAGGCCCATGCGCAGGCCCGCCGGTTCCAGCACCTCCTGTTCAATCAACGCCACCTGATCGAACATGGCGTACTTGATGTCGATGACGTTGGCGCCGCTCTCCCGACGCACCGCCAGGGTGATCACCGGGTCGCCATTGACCCGCGACAGGCCGCGCACCGGGAAGTGGTCCAGTTCCACCTCGGCCACATCGCGCAGGCGGATCACGCCGTCGCCACGGCGCGTGAGCACCAGATCAAGCAACGCCGGCACCTGGTCGAAGCGACCCACGGTGCGCAGCAGGTAACGGCGTTTGCCGCTGTCCACCTCGCCGCCGGACACATCCCTGTTGCGCTGGCGCAGGGCGTCGCGCACGTCCATCACCGTGAGCCCGCGCTCCGCCAGCCGTTGCGGGTCCAGCAGCACACGTACCTGGCGTTCGGCGCCGCCGCGCAACTCCACCTGGGAGACCCCCTCGACGCTTTCCATGCGGGTACGCACATTGTCGTCGATGAAGTCGCGCATCATGTCCAGATCCAGGTCCTTGGGATTACCGGACTGGGGGGCCACCCAGAAGTACATGAAGGCATTGGCGGAGAAGGACGTGGACAGAATACGCGGCTGGTCCACGTTGTCCGGGTAGTCCGGCACCTGGCTGAGGGCGTTGTTGACGCGGATCAGCGTTTCGGTGATGTCCACGCCAAATGGAAATTCCAACTCGATTTCCGCCTCGCCACTGTAGGCGGTGGCGGTGAGTCGTCGCAGGTTCGGTACGTTGCGCAGATATTCTTCCTGCTCGATGAGGATTTCCTTTTCCACATCCTGAGGCGTGGCGCCGGGCCAGCGGGTCTGCACCGTGATGGTGCGCACCTCCAGGTCGGGAATCATCTGCACCGGGATACGCAGTGCCGCGAGAATACCCAGCAGGGTGATGATCAGCACCACCACGGTCATCAAGGTCCCGTTACGGACGATCTTCTCGAACACGGGCGGTTACTCCGGGGCCGGTCGGTCGGACGGACCCGATGGGTGAATCCGTAACTCACGACCGTCGCTGAGGCTCTCGTTGCCGCGTACCACTACCCGGTCGCCGGCGCTCAGGCCCTCCAGCACGGTGACCCGGTCGTCCAGGCCCGGCCCCACGCGCAGGCGCTGCTCGCGGGCCAGCAGCTTGCCATCCCGAGACTCGGCCACCCACACGGTGACGCGGCCGTCCGGATAGCGCACCAGGGCGTCCCGGGGTATCGCCAGGCTGGCGGTGTCGCCGCGCAGCACCAGGGTGGCGCGGGCCGACATGCCGGGCGTCATCGGCGGCGGCTCGGTGACCCGGGCGCGCAACAGAAAGGTGCGGGAATCCGGGTCGTTGACCGGCACGATGGCGGTGATGCGGGCATCGTGGGCCGGGCCGGCGTCTCCGCCCAGACGTACGGTCAGCACGTTGTCCTTATCGAGGCGGGGGAAGTACTCCTGAGGCACCGCGAAATCGGCGCGCAGCTCCTGCAGATTGACCAGCTCCAGCACGGCGGTGCCCGGCGTCACCCATTCGCCGACCTCGGTGAGCTTGCCGCTGATCACGCCGTCGAACGGCGCGGTGAGGGTATGGCGGCGCAGCAGGGCCTCCTGGCGGCGCTGCTCCACCCGCGCCGCGGCCAGGGCGGCCTCGGCCATTTCCAACTCCGATTCCAGGCCGCGCACCTCGGTGGCGGCGATGCTGCGCCTTGCCGCCAAGGTGCTCGCCTCGTTGAGCCGGCGGCGGGCATCGTCACGGGCCGCCCGGGCCTCCTCGGCGGCGGCCCGGGCGCTGTCACGGGCCAGCCGGTTGAGTTCCGCGTCCAGCTCCAGGAGCACGTCCCCCCGGGCCACGCTGTCGCCCGGTTCCACCTTCAGCCCGGTAACCTGGCCGGCCACGGCGGTGGACAGCAGCGCGCCACGACGGGCGGTGATGGTGCCGGTGAGTGGCAGGTGTTCCTCGCGATGCTCGGCGCGCACCTCGGCCAGGGTCACCGGCTCGGCGGCGGATGCGCCCCCGGTCCAGAGCAATACCACCAACGCCCACCACGGGCGGGTTCCGCTAACCATCCGCTACCCCTGTTAATGATTCCGGTTATCAGTTACGGAGTGGCATTAGGCCAAGTCGGTGGACCCGGATCAAGCAAGAGGGTTGCCGGGGTCAGGCGTGGGGGAGGTCACCAGGGCGATCCACATCGCGGAGCACGCCGGGGTCGCTCACCGGCAGCTCGATCAACGACTCACGATGGCGGGCGATCAGGTCCCGAGCGCCGTCGCCATCGGCCCGGGCAGCGAGCTCGGGCCAGAAGGCGCGGCCAAACAACACCGGGAAACCCGGCACGCCGTCCAGGAGCGGGCGCACGATGCGCGTGGCGCCGGCCCGGGCGAGCAGGGCCTGAACGGTGGCGTCGCTGACCCAGGGCATGTCGCCGAGCCACAGGGCCGTCACCGTGGCGGGATCATCGCTGGCGAGCAGGGCGGTGAAGGCATCGCCGATGCTGGCTCCCAGGCCCCGGTCGGCACGGGGCGCGCGCAGCACCCGTGCATCACCCAGCCCCAGCTCGGCGGGGTCGTCGTCAATGCGGATCACCACGGCCACGCGGTCGAAGAAGGTCCGCGCCCGGTCCAGGGTGGTGGTGATCAAGGGGCGGCCATCGGCGAGTGGTACGCGCCGTTTATCGGCGCCAAAGCGGCGTGCCCGACCGGCGGCGGCGACCACCGCCAGGGCCTGGCACGGATCGGCGCCGCTATCGGTCACACCGCTTCCCGGGCGCCGGCGGCCAGGGTGGCGCGCACCCGATCCGCGGTGAAGGGCGGACGCCGGAAACGCACCCCGGTGGCGTCGAACAGAGCATTGGCGATGGCCGGCGCGGCGGGCAGGGCGGTGGATTCGCCCACGCCCAGAGGCGGGGTCTCGGGCGGCTCCAGCAGCAGCAGATCGATGTCCGGCAGCTCGGAGAACCGCAGCAGCGGGTAACCGCCCCATTCCCGGGCCGCCGGGCGACCGTCCTCGAACGGCACGCTCTCCTTCAGGGTGCGGCCCAGCATCTGGATGATGTTGCCGTGAACCTGATGGCGTACCCCGGCGGGGTTGATCATCAGGCCGGCGTCCTGGGACACCACCAGCCGTTGCACGCGGATCTCGCCGCTGTCCGGATGCACCTTGAGGAAGGCCACCCAGGCCGCCAACGCGGCGCCGAAACCCGGGAACTTGCTGTGCACATAGCGGGCATAGGCCAGCCCGCGGCCGTGCAGCCAGCCGTCCGCGTCCGGCGCCGGGGCGCGCCGTTGCCGGGGTTGCCAGCCGGCGCGCTCGGCGGCACCGCTCAGCACCGCCCGGGCCCGTTCATCGTCCAGGTAGCGGAGCCGGTAGGCCAACGGGTCCTCGCCGGCCCGTTCCGCCAGTTCGTCGATGTAGCTCTCATGGGCGAAGGTGTTGGGCAGCGCCGAAACGCCGCGCAGCCAGGCGGCGCGGATCAGCGTTGGTACGTCGTCGCAGGCGATGTGCCGGGCTGGATAGGCGTAGGGCGGCACGGCGGTGCGGTCGCCCATCTGGAAAGGTGTCTCCGAGGCCGCCGCCTTGCCGGTCAGGCGCAGCGCCAGGGTGGGTGCGTTGTCGGATGGGTAGCGGGTCAGGAAACGGTAGCTGGCGGGGGCGCCGTCGGCGGCCTGTTCACCTTCCACGTCCATGACTTGCGCGGCGCCCTTTGGCTCCCACAGGTGTTCCTCCTCGCGGGACAGCTGCACGCGCACCGGCCGGCCCACGGCACGGCTCAGCAGTGCCGCGTCGGCCCCCACGTCGTCGGCGCAGTTGCGGCCATAGCAGCCGGAGGCTTCCAGGCGCCGGATCTCGATAATACCTTCATCCAGCTCCAGCAGGCGGGCCAGATCGGCGCGCAGGCTGTGCGGATTCTGGGTGCCGGACCATACCGTCAGACCCTGCTCGCCATATTCGGCCACCGAGCAGGACGGGCCGATGGAACCATGCAACTGGTAGGGCCAGACATAGGTGCGTCGCAGGGTGGTGGCGCCGGCGGGCGGGTCGATGTCCTCATCGTCGAGCAGCGGGCGGCGCTGGGCGGGTAGCGCGCGCAGGGCGGCTTCCAGATCCTCGGCACCGTTCAGTGCCGGCAGCGCCGCCGGATCCGGCTCGCGCCAGCGCACCCGCAGCTGGCGGGCGGCCTGGATCGCCTGCTCCTCCCGCTCCGCGACCACGCCGACGAAGTCGCCCATCACCACCACCTCCACCAAGCCGGGCAGACCGGCCACGGAGTCCCGATCCACTTCGATCAGACTGTTGCCCACGAATTCACCGCGATCCAGGCCGTGGTAGGGCGGGCGCACCACGCGCCCGTGCAGCATGCCGGGCACGCGCACATCGTGAACGAAGGTCAGTTCACCCCGGGCCTTGGCGGGGATATCCACCCGCGCCGCCGGTCGGCCCACCAGCCGGTAGTCGGCGCGTGGCTTCAGCGGTGCCTCGGCGGCCAGCTTGAGGGCCTCGCGGCGGCCCGCCAGCAGGCCGCCGTAATCGACCCGGCGAGCCGGATCTTCACGGTCGTGCACGGTGCCCTCGGCTATCACTAGCCGGTCCACCGGCACCTCCAGGCGCGCCGCCGCCAGGGTCCGCAGCCGTTCACGGGCCTGGGCCGCGGCGATACGTAGCGGCTGGGCGGTGATCTGAATGCTGGCACTGGCGATGGTGGGGCCCTGGTTGGGAACCTCGGAGGGGTGGCCGAGCACCATGGTCACGGCCTCGAACGGCACTTCCAACTCCTCGGCCACGATCTGGCCGAGCGCGGTGCGGATGCCGGTGCCCAGATCCACGTGGCCGTTGAAGCCCAGTACCCGGCCATCGGCCAGCACGGCGATGAACAGCTCCGGCTCCGTGGGCACGAAATCCGAGTGCGTGCCGGGTTGGCCCGGCGCCGGCTTGGGCGTCGGTTGCGGGTCGCGAAACACCACCAGCACATCGGGCTGGTGGAGCAGGGCGTCGCGGGTTGGCAGGGCGTTGGTTGGCATAGGCTTCAAATCATCACGCGGTGTACGGACGCGGGCAAGGGGCGTGGCTGGCGCGGACCCCGGGAATTTTCTGGAGAAAAAACGTATACACCATTTATCCGAGGGTCAAGGAAATGAAGGCAAAGAATTTCCTGCTATTCTGTACGGCCTTGTTGACATCACATTTGATTCTATTTAAAGCTATTTTACCGGCTTTGAGGGGCGGAATTCCGATTTGGAAACAATCCCCACGCCTCTGCCCAACAAGGGTGCACACATTCTAAATCAGCACCAAAAAAGAGTGTGTGCCCCATAAAGTAACGAATAAATACCGTCGCGCACTTGAACGGTGCGACGTCGGAGAGAGCATACGCATGCCCGCTACAAACAGTGACCGGTCCCAGGACCGGGAACTCCGGCTTACCGTCAACGGTGAGGACCGGTGCCTCGATGTGGCGCCGTCCACGCCATTGTTGTATGTGCTGCGCAACGATCTGTCCCTGAACGGTCCCAAGTTCGGCTGCGGCTTGGGCGAGTGCGGCGCCTGCATGGTGCTGGTGGACGGTCGCGCGGCGCGTGCCTGCGTGCTGCCCGCCGGTGCCGTGGAAGGCCACAGCGTCACCACCCTGGAAGGCCTGGCCGACGGCGACCGGTTGGACCCGGTGCAACAGGCCTTTATTGATGAGCAGGGCGCGCAATGCGGGTACTGTCTGAACGGTATGATCATGAGCGTGCGGGCCTTGCTCAACGAGAACCCGGCACCCAGCCGTGAGGCCCTGGTTCGCGCCCTGGATCACAACCTGTGCCGCTGCGGCACTCACCAGGAAATTCTTGCCGCCGCCTGCCGCGCGGCGGGTCTGGACCAGGAGGGCGACGCATGAGCCGCCTGCCACGGTCACGTGACGGTGATCAGCCGCTGGCCTATGGGCGGGTGGTCCGGCCCCCCGTGTATCGCCTGGATGCCCGCGCCTTCGTTTGTTCGCAATTGCTGGACGTCAACCGGGACGGCCTGGACGATGACGTCACCGTGGTCACCGATGGCAATTTCGTTGGCGTGGTGGCGCCGACGCCGGAGGCCGCCCGCCGCGCCACCAACCGGTTGCGGCTGCGCTGGTCGACGCTCGCCGGAGACCAACGCGGCACCCCGCCGGCCCCGGCCTCCGACCGTTTGCAGCGTGGCTATGAGTGGCCCGGGCGGCTGGGTTGGGGCATCGAGCCGGACTGGGTGATCGCCGACTGCAACCCGCAAGGCGCGGTGCGCGTGGACGGTCCGGTGGCGGACACCGACCGGCTACGCCGGGAACTGGCCTGTTTGCTGGAGACCGATCCGACACGCATTCACCTGGACGGCCATGGCGAAGCCCGGGTCGGCCGCCAGGGCAGCGATGACGCCGCCGCCGATGCCGCGCTGCTGGCCCGCGCGGTGGGCCAGCCGGTGGCGGTGCGGCTGGAGCCGGAACCCTACGCGCTGGACGCCCGGGCCCTGGCCCGTGCCCGCCGCCTGCGGGTCAGCGGCGCCGCCGACGGCGGCGACTTCCAGGTCGATGACGACCTGGGTTACGTCTCCGTGCCGCCTTTGGCACTGTGGCTTACGGGCCGTCTCACCGACGGCCTGCTGCGTGATCCGGACGCGGCGGCGCTGCAATACACCTTTGTTCAGGAGTCATTCCTGGATGAGGTCGCCGCCGCCCTCGGCGAGGACCCGGTGGCCCTGCGCCTGCGCCACATCAAGGACCCCCGTGGCCGGCAACTGCTGCAATCGGTGGCCAGCCAGGCCGCCTGGGATCGACCCGCCGCCAACGATGGCCGCGCCGACCTGGTTCGCGGGCGCGGCGTGGCCTACAGCCACCGCCCCTCGGAATCCGGCGACGCCGGCTCCGGCACCCGTAGCGCCTGGATCGCCGACGTCGAGGTGAACACGGTGACCGGCGGCGTGCGCCTGTCGCGGCTGGTGGCCGGACAGGATGCCGGCGCCGACGGCCCCCTGGGTCCGTTGCTGGACAGCACACCGCTGCGCGCCGCCCTGGAACAAAAACTGCTGGGCATGCCGGACACAGCGCCGCCGGCGGACGAGTGGGGCGGTGACGATGACCGCCACCTGCCGGTAAAACCCGCCGCCATGCCACCGGCGCCGCGGCGTCCGGCGGGCCCGCTGGCGGAAACCGGCGAAGTGGACCTCAGCCCGGCGGTGGCGGTGGTGGCCAACGCGTTGTATGACGCCACCGGCGTGCGTTTCCGGTCGCCACCGTTTTCGCCGGCACGGGTACGCGCCTCCCTGCAGGCGCGCCGGGACCGGGGCAAACGCCGCTGGTGGTGGGCCGCGGGCCTGGCGCTCACCGGTTTGCTTGCCACCCTGTGGCCCTGGCGGGCGTCCCTGGCGCCGATCAGCCGGCCCGCCACCAATCTGTATTCGGCGGAGACCATCGAGCGTGGCCGGCTGGTGGCCGAGGCCGGTGATTGCGCGGTGTGCCATACCGCGGAAGAGGGTCTCACCAACGTCGGCGGGCGGCCTTTTGAAACACCGTTCGGTACCCTCTACAGCACCAATTTGACGCCGGACCCGGATACCGGCATCGGCAACTGGTCCTACGCCGCTTTCGAGCGCGCCATGCGCGAGGGCATCTCCCGGGATGGCCGCCACCTTTATCCGGCGTTTCCCTACACCGACTTCGCGAAACTCAGCGACGCCGACATGCAGGCGCTGTACGCCTATCTGATGGCGCAACCGGCGGTGGCCGCGCCGGCGCCGGACAACGACCTGCGCTTCCCGTTCAACGTGCGCTCGATGATGGCGGGCTGGAACACTCTGTTCCACCGGGACCGGACCTTCCAGCCGGACCCGACGCGCTCGCCGCAGTGGAATCGCGGCGCCTATCTGTTCGAGGGGGCAGGGCACTGCGGAGCCTGCCACACACCGCGCAACCTGTTTGGCGCCGAGAAAACCGGCCAGGCGCGCCTGGCCGGCGCCCTGGTGGATGGCTGGGAAGCGCCGGCGCTGACCGCCAACAGCCGCGCGCCGGTGGCCTGGACCGAGGAATCCCTGTTCCAGTATCTGCGTACCGGACGTTCGGACTTCCACGGCGTGGCCGGCGGGCCGATGGCGCCGGTGGTGGCGGGCCTGGCGGAGCTGCCGGAAACCGACGTGCGCGCCATCGCCCATTACGTAGCCACGCAAATGGACGCCCCGCGCAGCGCCACCGAGGCCCAGCAACAGCAGGCCCGGAAGCGGCTCGCCGCCAGCGCCGAACCGGTCGGCCTGGAAGCCGGCCAGCGCGTGTTCGACGGCGCCTGTGCCTCCTGCCACGCCGACGGTGCCGCTTCCAGCTTCACCGGCGCCCAGCAGTCGCTGGCGCTGAACACCAATTTGCACAGCGAGCGCCCGGATAACGTCATTCAATCCATTCTGGGTGGCGTACATATCCAGGGCGTCGCCGCCGCCGGCTCGATGCCGGCCTTTTCACACAGTTTGAGCAACCGCCAGGTCAGCGATCTGGTGCATTACTTGCGGGCGCGTTTCGCACCGGGAGAAACGCCCTGGAAAGACGTCGGAAGGACCGTCGCCGAGATACGCAGGGAGCACAACCAACAACCATAAAAGCGTACTTCGCTAATCAACCAAAGCATACGAGGTGGGAAATGCAACGAAGCAAGTGGATCTGGCTCATCTGGGCCGTGGTCGTGCTCTGTTACGTGGTGCCTTACACGGTACTCAGTGACGTGCACGCCTGGTACGGGAGCTTCCTGTTCTGGACCCTGGCCGGCGTCGCCGTGATCGTCGTCAACTTCATTATCACCAAGGATTTCGAGGGGCACTGAACATGACCGAATCGATGATCTGGTGGTCGGTGGCGATCTACCTGGTGGTCGCCATCGCCATCGCGGTACTGGCCCGGCAGGGCAAAATGGTCAACATGTCCGGGTACTTCCTGGGTGACCGTAAAATGGGCGGTTTCGTTTCCGCCATGAGCTACAGCGCCACCACCTACAGCGCCTTCATGATGGTGGGCCTGGCGGGCCTTACCTACAAAGGCGGGGTGGGTGCCCTGGGCTTTGAAATCGTCTATTTCGCCGGGGTGTCCCTGGTGGCCATCTTCGGTCCCAAATTCTGGGCCGTGGGCAAGAAATTCGGCTATGTGACCCCCAGTGAAATGCTGGGCCACCGTTACAACGACAAAAAAGTGTCCGTGGCCGTGGCGGTTTCAAGCTGTGTGTTCCTGATTCCCTACGCCGCCGTGCAACTGGCCGGCGTTGGCTACCTGCTGCAGGGCGCCACCGATGGTGCCATCCCGTTCACCACCGGCGTGGTCCTGGCCACCGCCGTGGCGATCTTCTTCTCCTATGTCGCGGGCATCCGCTCGGTGATGTGGACCGACTCCCTGCAAGCGATCATGATGATCATCGCCTCCACCCTGGTGGCCTGGCTGGTGATCCAGGGGCTTGGCGGCTTCCACGCACTGTTCGATACCCTCGCCGAGAAAAAACCGCAAAGCCTGGTGGTGCCCGGGCCGGGCCTGTTCAGCTTCGTCACCTTCCTGGGGCTGACCATTCCCTGGTTCTTCTTCAGCCTCTCCAACCCGCAGGTTAGCCAGCGCCTGTACATGCCGTCGTCTCTGCACGCCATGCGCCGCATGCTGCTTGGCTTCCTCGGCTTTGGCCTGGTTTACACCCTGGTCTCCGTACTGTGGGGTTTCTCCGCCCTGGCCGCCTTCCCGGATCTGGCCAAGGCCGACCTGGCCACCGCCACGCTGCTGGGCTCTGAATTCGTGCCCCCGGTGCTGGGCGCCATCGTTCTGATCGGCATCATGGCCGCCGCCGTCTCCACCATCGACTCCATCATGCTGACGCTGTCTTCCATGCTGGCCCGGGACGTGTACGCCAACGTCAAACCCGGCAGCGACGACAGCAAGCAGCTGTGGGTGGGTAAGGTCGTGATCCCGATCATCGCGCTGCTGGCCCTGGGTTTCGCCGAGCTGCAGCTCGATCTCATCGCGGTGCTGTCCGTGGCCGCTTCCTCCGGCCTGGTGGCGGTGGTGCCGGCGATCATCGGTGCTTTCTACTGGAAGCGTGGTACCGGCGCGGGCGCGTTCGTCAGCGTGGTCGGTACCGGCGTGTTCGTGCTGATCATGTACGCCACCGGCAACAGCCTGTTCGGCCTGCCCGCCGGCATTTGGGGCATCATCGTCTCCACGGCCCTGTACATTGGCGTCAGCCTGGCGACCAGCGCGCCGACCCAGCGGGCCGACGAGTTCGTGGACGCCAGCAAGAAATACTGAAACACCAACCGAGCAACCCCTTGTGGCGCGCCGCCTGGCGCGCCTTTTTTTTGCCCGGCTTACCGGCGATTCGGGTAAAAAAGAGGGTGGCCAGGGGAGGGCGGGCACCAATCCTCCTGCAGCCGCGCCAGATTGAGTATAGGTTTCGACCCTGATCGCAAAAACGACGACCGTTTCTTGAAAATGCATCTTATTGCATTAAAAAGGACGGTTTCGTTTTTTCGGGGGAGAAATCAACATGAAGAAGTGGCCGTACTGCGCGGGGGAAGCCGCGGAGGTCGAGACCGACAACTCACGGACCTTGGCCCATGGCATCCACAACGGCTGGGTGGTCGGCGCGATCAGCGCCTTGGTGTTGCTGGTCGGCGCCGTAGTCAGGCTGGCCATGGGCGACGGCATTGGGTTTGTGATCAATCTGCTCGCGGCGTTATCGTGCGCGGGCCTGGCGTATGGCGTGTACCGGCGAAGCCGCGTGGCGGCGGTCGCCTTATTGTTACTGTTCCTGGCGCTGTGGCTGGAATCGCTGATCCGGTTCGGAAACTTCGCGGGCGTGCTGGTGGAGGTGATCCGGCTGATGTTCGCGGTGATGCTGTACCAGGCCATGAAAGCGTGCTTCCTGTGGCATCGAGGCCGGCAACGGGCCGCCCCTGACTCAGAGAAGAAATCCGCCTGAGTGCGTATAATGTATATTATGTTAAATACACGATATGGCGAATGCGTGGCGGAGATGTTCGGCGTGCCGGCCAACTACAAGGTGCTCAAACACTGGCAGCTTTGGCTGGCGGGCCCCGCCCTTTGAAAGAGACGCACTGAATCCGGAGTCAGGAGTGACACCATGAGTGAGCAGAATAACGATTCGGCGCAAGCGCCGTGGATGATCTATGGCGCCAATGGCTATACCGGCGAGCTGATTGCCCGGGAAGCGGCCCGCCGGGGTCACCGCCCGGTTCTGGCGGGACGCAGCGCCGGCAAGGTGGAGGCGCTGGCCGGGGAGCTGGGTTTGGAGGCACGAGTGTTCGGGCTGGATAACGTGGCGCGAGCCACCGGGGAGATCGAGGGCTGTTCACTGGTGCTGAACTGCGCCGGGCCGTTTTCCGCCACCGCGGAGCCGATGATGATGGCCTGTCTGGCGGCGCGCGCCCACTATCTGGACATCACCGGTGAGATCGCCGTGTTCGAACTGGCCCAGTCGCTGAACGACAAGGCCCGTTCCGCCGGCGTGGTGCTCTGCCCTGGTGTCGGTTTCGACGTGATTCCCACGGATTGCGTGGCGGCATCGCTGAAAGCCGCCCTGCCCGACGCCACGCATCTGGCGCTGGGCTTCGATTCCCGCTCCGGCTTTTCGCCGGGTACCGCCAAGACTTCCGTGGAGGGGCTGGCCCAGGGCGGCAAGGTGCGCCGGGACGGCCACATCGTAACCGTTCCCCTCGCCTACCAGGTGCGCCGCATTGACTTCGGCGATGGTGAAAAGGAAGCGATGACCATTCCCTGGGGCGACGTGTCCACCGCCTACCACAGCACGGGCATCGCCAATATCGAGGTGTTCATCCCCGGCTCTCCGCGGATGATTTCGGGCGCCAAACGGGCCAACTACATCCGTCCGGTGCTGGGCTTCAAATGGGTGCAGCGATTGATCAAGGCGCGTATCGAGAAGACCGTGAAGGGCCCGGACGAGGAAAAACGGGCAAGCATGCCTACCTTCGTGTGGGGCGAGGCGCGCAATGCCCGAGGCGAAAAGAAAACCGCCCGCATCCGCACGGCCAACGGCTACAGCCTTACCATCACCGGTTCACTGGCGGTGATCGAACATCTGCT
Source organism: Alloalcanivorax sp. C16-2 (assembly GCF_046507615.1). Lineage (NCBI taxonomy): Bacteria > Pseudomonadati > Pseudomonadota > Gammaproteobacteria > Oceanospirillales > Alcanivoracaceae > Alloalcanivorax > Alloalcanivorax sp. C16-2. The sequence continues at coordinate 16,623 of NZ_JBKFTL010000005.1, forward strand.
GGCGCAACCGCATGCCGGCGGTGCCTATACGCCCTCTAAACTGGTGGGCGCGGATCTCGTCAGTCGCTTGCCGGAGTCCGGGGAGCTGGTGATAGGCTAACCACCGCCGCCATGGCGTCGGTAAGCGCGGTGAGCTGGTCCGCTTCAATGCCGTAGGGGGGCATGATGTAAACCAGCTTGCCGAACGGTCGAATCCAGACGCCCCGCTCCACCAGCATTTTCTGGGTGGCGGCCACGTCCCGGGGTTGTTCCAGCTCGAGCACGCCGATCGCGCCAAGAGCGCGCGCATCGGCGACGCCGGGGGCGTCGCGCAGCGGCTCAAGTTGCCGGCGCAACTGCGACTGGATGCCGGCCACCCGGTCGCGCCAGTCACTTTCGCGCAGCAGATCGATGCTGGCGTTGGCGACCGCGCAGGCCAGCGGGTTGCCCATGAAGGTAGGGCCGTGCATAAGCACGCCGGCTTCGCCGTCGCAGATACCAGCCGCCACCCGGTCACTGCACAATGTGGCCGCCAGGGTCATGTAGCCGCCGGTCAGCGCCTTGCCCAGGCACAGGATATCCGGACAAACGCCCGCGTGCTCCAGGGCGAACAGTTCCCCGGAACGGCCAAAGCCGGTGGCGATCTCATCGAAGATCAGCAGCACGCCATGTTCGTCGCACAGACGGCGGGCACCGCGCAGGTACTCCGGGTGATAAAAGCGCATGCCGCCGGCGCCCTGCACGATGGGCTCGAGGATCACCGCGGCCACCTCATCGGCGTGTTGTTCGAGCAGCGTGCGTAGGGAATCCAGATCACCATCATCCCAGTCATCGTGGTAGCCGATGCGCGGCGCGTCGGCGAACAGGTGCTGGGGCAGCACCTTGTTGAACAGGTGGTGCATGCCGTTGACCGGATCGCAGGTGGCCATGGCGCCGAAGGTATCCCCATGGTAGCCGTGGCGCAGGGCGATCAGACGATGTTTCTCCGCCCTGCCCTGGCTGAGCCAGTATTGCAGCGCCATCTTGATGGCCACTTCCACGGATACCGAGCCGCTGTCCGCGAGAAAGACCTTGCTGAGCGGCTCCGGGGTGAGCGCCACCAGCCGCTTGCCCAGTTCCACCGCCGGCTCATGGGTGAGGCCGCCGAACATGACGTGGGCCATCTTGTCGATCTGGTCCTTGGCGGCCCGGTTGAGGCGCGGGTGGTTGTAGCCGTGCACCGCCGCCCACCAGGACGACATGCCGTCGATCAGCCGCCGCCCGTCCTCCAGCTCCAGATGGACGCCCTGGGCGCGGGCCACCGGGTACACCGGCAACGGTTTGGAGGTGGAGGTGTAAGGGTGCCAGAGGTGATCACGGTCGAAGGCGAGATCGATGGAAGACATAACGGGTCCAGGGCTGGAAGAGTCGGGCAACCATGCCAACTCACGGGCCCGGACTCAAGCCCCGGGGTCTACAGCGGCGCCATCAGGCTGGCGCGGACCCCGTAGGAGTCGCCGGGATTCTTGGTGCCGGAAATGTCGAAATCAAAACGCTTGAACAGGGAAAAGCCCAGCCCCAGGCTGGCGCTGGAGTCCAGGTTGGCGATCAGATCGTGGCGGTAGCCGAGCCGCACGGTGGCGAAGCCAAGTTGGGCGAACGCCAGATTGGCGCCGGCGAAGCGGGCGTCGTCGGCCTCGTTGAAGGCCTCGCGGGCGTCGATATTGATGTTCAGCCTGGCGCTCGGCCAGGGCCACCACCAGGCCGGGTCCAGATAGGTGGCCAGGCTGGCCAGGGCGGTGGTGCGGTAGGGGCTGTAGACCAGGTCGCCGTCCCGGCGCGGAAACAGTTTTTCCACCCGCAGGGCCATATCCAGGTCGCCGAAGGTTTTGCTGAGCCGGGTGTCGATGTTGAAGCCCTGGCTCTCGGTAAGCGAGCCAGCCTCCTCCATCCGCGGGTTGAAATCCGCCATGGCGGGCAGGTCGTAGTGGTAGTTGAGGCTGCGTTGGGCCTTGAACACCGCATCCAGATGGTAGCCCCGGCTGGGCCCGAACACCCGGCCCAGGGTCAGCCCGGCTTCGGTGACGGAACTGCCCTGCCCTTGCATACGCTGCGCCCGGTCGCCGCCATCACGGGGAAACAGCGCGGAGAAGCGAGTCTGGCTGCGTGCCATCAGCGAGGACGAGACACATTGGGTGGGCAGCTCCACGCTGGTGCCAGCATCGGCGTTCACGCGCAGACTGTCGCGGTCCAGATCCTCGATCAGCCCGGTGCGGGCACCGAGCACCGGCTCGCTCACCGCGTCCAGCTCGCCGAAGAAGCGCTCGGCGTGGGCGGTGACGGTGAACATAAGCAGGGTCGTTAAGGCCAACAGACGCATGGGCGGGTTCGCTCCAGGGAAAGCTCGAACCGGAAAAACCGTACTATGCAATAGCGAGGCCAATTGTTAAAAGGCGCCAGCGTGAATTTTACGTTTGGCCCGGGGTGCGCGCCCGCCTCTCGCGGGCTTCGTCGCACAGAGTGGGAAAGTCCGTGCCCCGCTCCGCCAACCAGCGCCGCAGGTCGATCTGCTTGAGGCCGAAGGCCCGGGCGCAGCGAGACAAGCGCAACTCATCGCTGCCCAGGTGCGCTTCCACCCAATGCTGCAGCCGCAGCAGGAATTGCTGATCGTCCAGGTTCTCCAGATCGTCTTCCAGCGGCGGAAGCAGGCGCGCCACCAGGCCCGGGTTGGCATTCAGCGAGCGCCGCTCCAGCAGCGAGCTGGCGAAACCCAGGCTGTCGTGGGGGCGGCCGAAGGCCGGGTCCAGCCCCAGCAGGCGGCGATATTCCGGAGTACGCCCTGGGCAACCGTGGCGAAACGTCACCGCCGTGGGCCTGAAAGCGTCGTCGGTGAACAACGCGAACAACTTGGTCAGCAACACGGCCAGGCACTCGGCCTGCTGGCGCAGGGGGCCGAAGCCCGGGTAGTTGATGTCGTAGATCAGCCGGGAGGTTTCGCCCCGGCGCTCCAGAGCGGCCTGGAAACCGCCGGAAAGGAGCCTCTGAAAGCGCAGAAAATGCGCCAGTGCGTCCTCGAAACTGTCACTGGCGTACATGATCAGCAGAATGTCGTCCAGCAGTCGTGGCCGCACCGCCTCCGCGATATGCAGGCCGATACAGTCATCCCCGGAGCGCTCGGCGATGCCACTCCAGAACAGCGGCGCCTCCAGATGCGGGTCGCAATAGGCGGGGTGGCCACCGGGCAGCGTTTCGTAGGCAAGGCGGGCACCGTCGTGCCCGAGCCGCCCCAACCCTTCCATCACCAGACGGCGCATGGTGCGGTTGGGGGCCAGCGATGCCCTGCCGTCTGTCCGTGGCGAGGCGTCGTGGTGTTCCATTCGTCTTTCTCCCTGTTATCGGCGGAACGCTAGCGGTCGAGCGGGCCGGGGTCAACGGAAGATTGCCCGGCGGGCCTGGAGTGCGGTTTCATGGGGGTGCGGATCACCAGGAGGTGGCTATGAGGCGATGGCAGGACGGCACCCGCCGGCTGGCCCTGATGACGCTGCTGCTCGGCGCCCTGGCCCCGGCGTTCGCCACGGCGGCGCCCACGGTGCGGGTGCTGGATCTGAAGGGCGCCATCGGGCCCGCGGTCAGCGACGGTTTCGTGCGCGCCCTGGCGCGCGCCAACGAGGACCGGGTGGCGCTGTTCGTGCTGCGCCTGGACACGCCGGGCGGCCTGGACGCCGCCATGCGCGACATGATCCACGCCCTGCTCGATTCCCGGGTGCCGGTGGCGGTCTACGTGGCGCCGTCCGGAAGCCGCGCGGCCAGCGCCGGCACCTACCTGCTCTACGCCGCCCATGTGGCGGCCATGGCGCCGGCCACCAATCTGGGCGCGGCCACCCCGGTGCAAATCGGCGGCGACTCGCCGCTCCCCGGCGGCGCCGACCCGCCGGACTCCGATCCCGAAACCTCCTCGGGCGCCCCGCCGGACAGCGGCTCGGCCCTGCGCCACAAACAGATCAACGACGCCGTGGCCTATATACGCGCGCTCGCGGAGTTGCGCGGGCGCAACGCGGACTGGGCGGAACAGGCGGTGCGCCAGGCGCGAAGCCTGCCCGCCGGGGAGGCCCTGGAACGCAACGTCATCGATCTGATGGCCACCGACCTGGACGACCTGCTGGCCCGGTTGGACGGCCGTCAGGTCACCGTGGACGGTGACACCGTGACCCTGGAGCTGGCCGGCGCCACGGTGGAAACCGTGGAGCAGGACTGGCGCACCGCCTTCCTGGCGGTGATCACCGACCCCAGCATCGCCTACATCCTGATGCTGGTGGGCCTCTACGGCCTGGTACTGGAATTCTCCAGCCCCGGCGTCGGCGTGCCCGGCGTGCTGGGCGCCATCTGCCTGCTGCTGGCGCTATACGCGCTGCAGATGCTGCCGGTGAGCTACGTGGGCCTGGGGCTGATCGTGCTGGGCGTGGCGCTGATGGTGGCGGAGGCCCTGTCGCCCTCCTTCGGCGTGCTCGGCGCCGGCGGGCTGGCCGCCCTGCTGATCGGCTCGGTGATGCTGATGGACACGGACCTGCCCGCTTTCCAGATCGCGCTGCCGGTGATCGCCGCGGTGGGCGCCGGCGGCGCCTTGCTGCTGGGCGTGGCGGTGCGACTGGCGGTGAAGGCGCACCGCCACCCGGTGGTGAGCGGCGCCGACACCCTGATCGGCACCCGGGCCGTGGCCCTGGAGGATTTTCAGGAACAAGGCCAGGTGCGCGCCGCCGGTGAAGTGTGGCGCGCCCGCGCCGCCCGGCCGGTGCGCCGGGGCCAGGTACTGCTGGTGCGTGGCCGGGACGGACTTACCCTCGACGTGGAGGAGGACTCCCCATGATGTTCAGCTACTTCTGGATCGCGTTCGCGATCCTGGTGATCGGTTTCGTGTTCAGCATGTTCCGCATCCTGCGCGAGTACGAGCGCGGGGTGATTTTCATGCTCGGCCGCTACTACAAGGTGAAAGGGCCCGGGCTGATCCTGGTGGTCCCGGTGATCCAGCAGATGGTGAAGGTGGACCTGCGCGTGCGGGTACTGGACGTGCCCAGCCAGGACGTGATTTCCCGGGACAATGTGTCGGTGAAGGTGAACGCGGTGCTCTATTTCCGGGTGGTGGATTCCGAGCGCGCGGTGATCAACGTGGAGGACTTCTACGCCGCCACCAGCCAGCTCTCCCAGACCACCCTGCGGTCGGTGCTCGGCAAGCACGAGCTGGATGAGATGCTGGCCTCCCGGGACGAGCTGAACCAGGACATCCAGGCGATTCTCGACGAGCAGACCGACCCCTGGGGCATCAAGGTCACCAATGTGGAGATCAAGCACGTGGACCTGGACGAGGACATGGTGCGGGTGATCGCCCGGCAGGCGGAGGCGGAGCGCATCCGGCGCGCCAAGGTGATCCACGCCAACGGCGAGAAGGAGGCCTCCGAGGTGCTGCTGGATGCCGCCCGCACCCTGGCCTCCCAGCCCCAGGCGTTGCAGCTGCGTTACCTGCAGACGCTCACCGAGGTGGCCAACGAGCGCTCAAGCACCATCGTCTTCCCGTTGCCCATGGACATGATCGAAAGTTTTATGAACCGGGACAAATGATTCCCGTGGGGAATATCATAAAGTCGCCGTTTTCATTGGATTTCGGCGCCGCCGGCGTGGACCATGGGCGCCCCTCTGGACGGGAGTCTCCCCATGTCGCGCCGCTTCTGGCAGTCCGGCCTGGCGCTGGTGGCCGTCGCCACCTTCGCCATGGCCTTCAAGGGCATTTTCGCCCGCTTGGTCTACCAGCACGGCGTGTCCGTGGACGCCCTGCTGATCTGGCGCTTCCTGCTCGCCGTGCCGCTGTTCTGGCTGGGCGCCCTGTGGATCAACCGGGGCCGGCCCAAGGAGCGGCTCAGCCGCCGGCAGTGGGGGCTGTGCGCGGTCAGCGGGCTGTTGTTCTTCTTCTCCACCTGGTGCGACTTCAACGCCATCCATGAACTGGGCGCCAGCCTGTCGCGGATGCTGCTGTACCTGTTCCCGGCGCTGATCATGCTGATCGAGGCGGTGCGCTTGCGGCGCCTGCCCGCCCCGCTCCACCTGCTGGTGTTCGCCGGCGCCTGGACCGGCATCGCCCTGCTACTGCTGCCGGGCTGGCAGATCGGGCGGGTGACCCTGGCCGGCACTCTGTACGGCCTGGGCGCGGCGGCCTGCTACGCCAGCTTCCTGACGCTCAGCCAGGGACTGATGAAACCGCTCGGATCGGTGCGTTTCAACCAGGTGTCCAACAGCTTCACCCTGGTGTTCATGACGGTGGGGCTGCTGCCGGGCATTCCGGCCTCGGAACTGGCGTTGAGCGCCCCGGCCCTGGGCTGGATGGTGGTGCTGGTGGTGCTGTCCACGGTGCTGCCCTTCTTCTTGCTGTTCGAGGGCTTCCACCGCGCCAACGCCTCGGAGGCGGCGGTGGTGGCCATGTTCGGGCCGGTGGTCACGGTCACCGCCGCCCTGGCCCTGTTCCCGGACGAGCACCTGGGGCCGGTCCAGTGGCTGGGTCTGGTGGTGGTGCTGGCCAGCATCGGCGCCCTCAAGTTGGTGAAGACGCCGGCCCGACGCTGAACCGTCAGAATTCCGTTTCCAGGGACCAGCGATACACCACCTCGTCGGCGCCGCCGGACAGGCCGAAGATGGCGCCGGCTTCCCATTCCAGCTCGTGGCCGCCGAGCTCGAATTCGCCCAGCAGCACCGGGCCCGCGCCATGATTGCCGCTTTCGCCGTAGTACTCCAAGGCCGGCGCCAGCTCGTCGTCGGCCAACCAGGCCAGTTGGGCCGCGCCGGAGTATTCGATGTCGCTTTCCTCGGCGTCGGCGCCGTCCTGCTTCTCGGCGAAGGCGTTTAATCGCAGGCGCAGGTTCGATGGCAGCCGCTGCTCATAGAGCGGGCCGAGCTTGTACTCCCAAACGTCGTCCTCGCGCTCCTTTTCCACTTCGCCGAGCAGCGCCAGGGCCCGGTCCGGGTTCTGAAACAGGTTGAAGCGGGCCTCCAGTTCGTAGGCTTCCAGCTCCAGGGATTCGCCGGGTGGTTTTTCGGTTTTCAGATAGGCTTCCAGGGCGAAACGGTCGCTAAAAGCGTGGCCCAGGGAAAATTTCTCCAGCCAGCGACCGTCTTCCGCCTGGTCGCCATCATCCAGGTAGGTGCCCCGGGTTTCCAGTTCCCAGTCGCCGGCATGGATGCGCGGCGAATAGACCTTGTCCACGTCGGCCAGGGTCAGGGCGGGCAGGCTGACGCAAAACGTAAGCGCCATCAGGCGCGGCAGGCGTTGATTCATTCCGGGGCCTTGTTGATGCATGAGACCCGGCAAGGGTAGCGCGGCGGTTGGAGGGTTGGCTTAAGGAAAGCTTAAGGAGGGATCGCGGCCGACGCGGCCCGCCGCCCGGGCCGCTCCCACCGCGCTTTATTTGCTCAGGTATTTCATGGCCCGCTCGATGCCTTCGAGGGTAAGCGGGTACATGTGGTTGTCGGTGAGCTGTTTGATCCACTGGGTGGAGGTGGTCATCTGCCAGGCCCGTTCCGGTTCCGGGTTCAGCCAGATCACCTTCTCGTAGGTTTCCATGAGACGCTGGAACCAGACCGCGCCGGGCTCGTCGTTCCAGTGCTCCACGGAGCCGCCCACGGAATTCACCTCATAGGGGCTCATGGCGGCGTCGCCGATGAAGATCACCTTGTAGTCGCTGCCGTACTTGTGCAGTACGTCCCAGGTGGAGACCTTTTCGTCCCAGCGGCGGCGGTTGTCCTTCCACACGTATTCGTAGATGAAGTTGTGGAAATAGAAATACTCCATGTGCTTGAACTCCAGCCGGGCGGCGGAGAACAGCTCCTCGCACATCTTGATGTACGGGTCCATGGAGCCGCCGATGTCGAAGAACAGCAGCACCTTGACCCGGTTTTCCTGCTCCGGGCGCATCTTGATGTCGAGCAGGCCGGCGTTGCGGGCGGTGGACTTGATGGTGTCGTCCATGTCCAGCTCGTCCTCGCGGCCGGTACGGGCGAACTTGCGCAGCCGGCGCAGGGCCAGCTTGATGTTGCGGATGCCCAGCTCCACGGAATCGTCCAGGTTGCGGAATTCCCGCTTCTCCCAGACCTTCACCGCGCTCTTATTGCGTGACGGCCCCACCATGCGGATGCCTTCCGGATTTTCACCGTAGCCACCGAACGGGCTGGTGCCGCCGGTGCCGATCCATTTATTGCCGCCCTGGTGGCGTTTTTCCTGCTCTTCGAGGCGCTTGCGGAGTTCATCGAGAATCTTCTCCAGGCTGCCCAGACCCTGCAGCTGTTCCCGTTCCTCCGGAGACAGGGTCTTCTCGAGCTGCTTGCGCAGCCACTCTTCGGGGATGGTCTGGCTGAGCCAGTCCGGCTCGATGCTCTCCAGCCCCTCGAAGTAATGGGCGAAGGCGCGATCGAAACGGTCATAGTACTTCTCGTCCTTGACCATCACCGCCCGGGACAGCATGTAGAAGTCCTCGATGGAGCCGAACGCCACGTGGTGCTTGAGCGCGTCGAACAGGTCCAGCAGCTCGCGCAGGCTCACCGGCACCCGGTGGGCGCGCAGGTCCTCGAAAAAACCGATCAGCATGGAAGGTGCCTCCCCAATCCTCGGTGCGGATCGCGGCTGAAGCCGCTCCTACAACGTGCACCGTAGGAGCGGCTTCAGCCGCGATCACCGCTCAGCGTTCGCGGCGGTTCATGAAGGCCAGCCGTTCGAGCAGTTGCACGTCGGCTTCGTTCTTGACCAGCGCCCCGTACAGCGGCGGTACCGCGCTTTTGGTGTCGCGGTTGCGCAGGATGTCCTCGGGGATGTCGTCGGCCATCAGCAGCTTGAGCCAGTCGATCAGCTCGCTGGTGGAGGGCTTCTTCTTCATGCCCGGCACCTTGCGCAGGTCGAAGAACAGCTCCAGCGCTTCGGTGACCAGCTCCTTCTTGATCTCCGGGAAGTGCACATCAACGATCGACTGCATGGTCTTGGCGTCGGGGAAGTTGATGTAGTGGAAGAAGCAGCGGCGCAGGAAGGCGTCGGGCAGCTCCTTCTCATTGTTGGAGGTGATGATCACGATCGGGCGCTTCTCGGCGCGCACGGTTTCGCCGGTTTCGTAGACGAAGAACTCCATGCGGTCCAGTTCCTGAAGCAGATCGTTGGGGAACTCAATGTCCGCCTTGTCGATCTCGTCGATCAGCAACACCACCTGCTCGTCGGCGGCGAACGCCTCCCACAGCTTGCCCTTCTTGATGTAGTTGGACACGTCCTCGACGCCTTCGGCGCCGAGCTGGGAGTCGCGCAGCCGGGACACCGCGTCGTACTCATAGAGGCCTTGCTGGGCCTTGGTGGTGGACTTGATGTGCCAGGCCAGCAACGGCTTGCCGAGCGCTTCGGCCACCTGCTCGGCGAGCAGGGTCTTGCCGGTGCCGGGCTCACCCTTGATCAGCAGCGGGCGCTGCAGAGCGATGGCCGCGTTGACGGCCATTTTCAGATCTTCCGTGGCAACGTACTTTTCGGTGCCCTGAAACTGCATGCGGGTTCTCCACATCATCGAGAATAACGCTGCGCACTCTAGCAACCCCCGGGCCCGGGGCAAAGGGCCGGAACCGCCACGGAGCGGGAGGATTACGTCAGTGGCTGTGCCATAATCGCCGCCCATGAACCTGTTCCTGCTGCACCCCGACCAACGCCTGGAAGGCGATCTATGGCGGCTCGACGAGCGTCAGAGCGCCCATGCGCGCACCGTGCTCAAGCTCGCCGAGGGCGACACCTGTCGCGCCGGCGTGCTCAACGACGGCCTTGGCGAGGCGCGGATAGAATCCATGAAAAACAATGAGATAACACTATCTTTTAAAGTGGATTCAAAGCCGCCGGCGCCGCTGCCGCTGAATCTGGTACTGGCCCTGCCCCGCCCCAAGATGCTCAAACGCCTGCTGATCGACGCCGGCAGCCTGGGCATCAAGCGCATCGTGCTGATCAACGCCTGGAAGGTGGACAAGAGCTATTGGCGCACCCCCAACCTGAAGGCCGGGTTGCTGCGGGAAAAACTGCTCCTGGGTCTGGAGCAGGCCGGCGACACGGTGCTGCCGGAGCTGATCCAGGCGCCACGCTTCCGGCCGTTCGTGGAGGATGAACTGGATGGCTGGGCGGGTCCCGGGGCGCGTTACCTCGCCCACCCCGGCGACCACCCCGCCCTGCCCCACGAGCAGGCCGGGCCGGCCACCCTGGCGATCGGGCCGGAAGGGGGCTGGACACCGTTCGAGGTGGAGTTGCTGCAGGAACACGGCTTCCGGGCGCACCGCTTCGGCACCCGCATTCTGCGGGTGGAGACGGCTTTGCCGGCGTTGGTGGGGGCTTTGATGCGGTTGCCGTAGGGCGTGGCGGGTTATCGCGACTGAAGCGGAACGCCGCCCGGTCGCTCCTACGGGGACGTACGACCCGCCGTAGGAGCGACTTCAGTCGCGATGGCTTGCTAAATGCCTTAGCGGCGGTAGGGGTTGCGGCGCGGCTTGCGGGGCGGTTTGTTGCCGCGCTGATGACGCAGTCGGGCACGACCGTACAGGCCGGTGTATTTCTTGCCCTTGAGATCGACCCGGTCGGTGAGCGGCTGGATCTCCTCGGCGGTCAGTTCCTTCCAGCGCCCCATGCGCAGATCGGAAGGCAGTGTCAGGTCGCCGAAACGGATGCGGATCAGCCGCGCCACTTCCAGGTCCTGGGACTGGAACAGGCGGCGCACTTCCCGGTATTTGCCACCGGTGAGACTGACCTTGTACCAGTGGTTGGCACCCTCTTCCGCTCCGCCGGCGTCCTCGATGCTCTCGAAGCTGGACACGCCGTCCTCGAGCAGCACCCCGTCCAGCATCGCCTGGCGCTTGGCGTCGGTGAGTTCGCCGTGCACCCGCACCGCGTATTCACGCACGAAGCCGTTGGACGGGTGCATCAGCCGATGCGCCAGTTCCCCGTCGGTGGTGAACAGCATCAGGCCGGTGGTGTTGATGTCCAGGCGGCCGACCTGCACCCAGCGCAGGCCCTGCAGCCGGGGGAGGTTGTCGAACACCGTGGGGCGGCCCTGCGGGTCGTTCCGCGAGCACACCTCACCGGCGGGCTTGTGATAAATGATCACGCGCCGAATTACGTCTTCTTCCGCCTTCACTGGAATGATCCTGCCGTCCACTCTGATTGTGTCTTCCGGCTCCACCCGGTCGCCCAGGGTCGCCACCTGGCCGTTCACCGAGACGCGCCCATCGGCGATCCATGTCTCCAGTTCACGGCGTGATCCCAGCCCGGTGCGGGCCAGGACTTTCTGTAATTTCTCACTCATGAGGTCGATTCGTCCTCGTTGGCGGCATCGTCGCCGCCGTCGTCGTCATTCGTTCGCGGCGCCGCTTCGGCGGCGACCGGGGCCACCGGCGCGGCGTCGTTCTCCGCTTCCGGTGAGCTTTTGTGGCGGAACCGGGTTTCGAAACCGGCATTCACGGCGTCCACCTTGTCCATGCTCATCAAGGTGGCATCGTCGATTTCCGGCTCGTCGTCCTCGACGCCGAACAGGCGTTCCGCCGCCGCTCCGGGCTCGCCATGGCCGGCCTCTTGGTCATCGTCGCCGTCCGCGTCGGGGACGTCGCTGAGCGCCAGTTCCTCGTTCAGCTTGTCGAGATCCTTGATCTCCGACAACGGCGGCAGGTCCTCCAGACTCTTCAGATCGAAGTAGTCCAGGAACTGCCGCGTGGTGGCGAACATGGCCGGCCGGCCGGGCACGTCGCGGTGCCCGACTACCCGCACCCAGCCCCGCTCAAGCAGGCTCTTGACGATGTGCGAGCTGACCGAAACGCCGCGAATCTCCTCGATCTCGCCCCGCGTGATCGGCTGGCGGTAGGCCACCAGCGCCAGGGTTTCCAGGATCGCGCGGCTGTAGCGCGGCGGTTTTTCCTGCCACAGCCGGCTGACCCAGGGCCCCAGGTCCTTGCGCACCTGGAAGCGGAATCCGCTGGCCACTTCGCGCAGCTCGATGCCGCGCTCGCCGTATTCCGTGGCGATTTCCTCGAGCAACCGTGACAAGTCAGCCTTGTCCGGGCGGTCGTGCTCGTCGAACAGCATCAACAGCGCGTCCCGGTCCAGCGGGCCGTCGGCGGCGAAGATCGCCGCTTCCACGATGTTCTTGATCTGCTGGGGCTCCACGGTCAATCGTCCTCGGCTATGTCGTTTGAGGGCTCGTCGTCGATTTCCAGCGCCGCCAGGGCTTCACTTTCCTCCAGAACCAGGGTTTTCGCCTTGACGTGGATCGGGCTGAACGGTGTGTTCTGGATCAGCTCGATGAGCGAACCCTTCACCAGTTCCAGCACCGCGAGAAAGCTCACCACCACGCCCAGACGCCCTTCCTCGGCCTCGAACAGCTCCACGAAGGGCACGAACTCTCGCCCCTTGAGGCGGTCGAGCACGTTGGCCATGCGCTCGCGGGTGGACAACTTTTCCCGCGATACCTGGTGGCTCTCGAACATATCGGCCCGGTGCAGCACCTCCTTGAAGGCCAGCAACAGCTCGCGCAGGTCCACGTCCGGCTGCGCTTTCTCGCGCACATAGTCCGGGCGCCGCGCGGCGGCGATCTGGAAGTCACGCTCCTGACGCGGCAGCCCGTCGATGTCCTCGGCGGCCTGCTTGAAACGCTCGTACTCCTGCAGCCGACGGATCAACTCGGCACGCGGGTCCTCCCCGTCCTCGTCCTCGTCGTGGCTGGGCCGAGGCAGCAGGGTGCGCGACTTGATCTCGCCCAGCATGGCGGCCATCACCAGATACTCGGCGGCCAACTCCAGGTTGAGCGCCTTCATCAGATCCACGTACTCCATGTACTGGCTGGTGATCTGCGCCACCGGGATGTCCAGAATGTCCAGGTTCTGCCGCTTGATCAGGTAAAGCAGCAGGTCCAGCGGCCCCTCGAAGGCCTCCAGAAAGACTTCCAGGGCATCCGGCGGAATATAGAGGTCGTCCGGCAGCTTGGTGATCGCCTGACCGTACATCAGACCAAAGGGCATCTCCGCCTGCCGCGGACCGGGCGGCGCCAGCGGATTATTGCCATCCCCTCGCGGGGGGGCCTGTTGGTCGATGACGTCGTTCATGGCTGCTGCTTCGCCTCCTTGGCGATCACCGGTAATGGAGTCCCATCGCCGCGCGCACTTCCTCGAGGGTGGCGCGGGCCTCCTCGCGGGCTTCCTCGCACCCCTCGGCGACGATGGTGCGTACCAGATCCGGATTGCGCATGTGTTCCTCGGCGCGCTTGCGGATCGGGGCCAGCTCCTCCTGGACCGCCTCGATCACCGGCTTCTTGCATTCCAGACAGCCGATGCCGGCGGTAGTGCAGCCCTGGCGCACCCAGTCCTGGGTGTCGGCGTCGGAGTACACTTTGTGGAATTCCCACACCGGGCATTTTTCCGGCGTGCCCGGATCGCTGCGTCGGACCCGGGCCGGGTCCGTGGGCATGCGCCGGATCTTGGCGTCCACCTCGTCGGGCTCCTCGCGGAGGCTGATGAAGTTGCCGTAGGACTTGGACATTTTCTGCCCGTCCAGGCCGGGCATGCGCGACGCCGGCGTCAGCAGCGCCTGGGGCTCCGGCAGAATCATCTTGCCGCCGCCCTCGAGGTCGCCGTTGAGGCGTTCCTTGTCGCCCAGGGTGATGTTCTGCTGACCCTGGACCAGGGCGCGGGCGGTTTCCAGGGCGGTCTCGTCACCCTGTTCCTGGTACTTGCGCCGGTTCTCCGTGTAGATGCGCGCCTGCTTCTTGCCCATCTTCTTGATGGCGGCCACCACCGCTTCCTCGAAGCCCGGCTCGCGGCCGTACAGGTGATTGAAGCGGCGCGCCACTTCCCGGGTCAACTCCACATGGGCCACCTGATCGGCGCCCACCGGGACCTGGCCGGCACGGTAGATCAGGATGTCGGCCGCCTGCAGCAGCGGATAGCCAAGAAATCCGTAGGTGCTCAGATCCTTCTCACGCAGCTTTTCCTGCTGGTCCTTATAGGTGGGCACCCGCTCCAGCCAGGACAGCGGCGTCATCATCGACAGCAGCAGGTGCAGCTCCGCGTGCTCGGGCACCTGACTCTGGATGAACAGGGTCGCGGACCCCGGGTTGACGCCAGCGGCCAGCCAGTCGATCACCAGGTCCCAGACATGGTTCTGAATGGCGTGCGGATTCTCGTACTCGGTGGTGAGACCGTGCCAGTCAGCGACAAAAAAGAAACACTCGTACTCGTGTTGCAAACGTGCCCAGTTCTTGAGCACGCCATGGTAATGCCCCAGATGCAGGCGCCCGGTGGCGCGCATGCCCGATACCACTCTTTGGGAGGGAACCACGGAACTCAAAAGCCGACTCCTGTCGTAACGGCAAGAAAACGGCGATTATAAAGGGAACCGCCGGGGTAAAGACAGGGCCGGCGGTCCACCGGAGCCCGTTCAACCCATTTTCTTCATGCAGACTCGATGCCAGCCCGGCCCGGTTGGGTAACGAATGTTCAGAAAATGGCGTCGAGGGGGCCGGCGCCCTCGCGGACCACTTCCGGCCCGGTGCCATCGGCCAGGGAGATCACCGTGGTTTCGGTGACGCCACAGAAGCCACCATCGATGACCAGATCGACCTGATTCTGCAGGAAGTCACGAACGTCCTGGGGGTCGGTGAGGGGGAACTCATCGTCCGGCAGGTGTGCCGTGGAGGTCATGATCGGCTCGCCGTGCTCCTTGAGCAGTGCCTGGCAGATCGGATGATCGGGCACGCGGATGCCGATGGTGCGTTTCTTCGGATGCATCAGGCGCCGTGGCACCTCGTGGGTACCCTTGAGAATGAAGGTGTAAGGCCCCGGCGTGTGCGCCTTGAGCAGGCGATAGTCCGGGTTGTCCACCTTGGCATAGGTGGCGAGCACGGACAGGTCCGCGCACAGCAGGGTGAACTGGTGCTTGTCGTCGAGCCGCCGCAGGCGGATCAGACGCTCCAGGGCATCCTTCTCGCCGATGCCGCAGCCCAGGGCATAGGTGGTGTCGGTGGGGTAAGCGATCAGCCCACCCTGACGGATTACGTCCACGGCCTGACGAATCAGGCGCGGTTGGGGAGTCTCGGGATGAATATGCAGTACTTCGGTCATGGGGCGGCATTCTCCACCCGGCCCGGGGTCGGCGCAAGGTCCCCCGGAGCACCGGCCAATCGCCATACCGGCGTGCCGTCCGGCGGGAACGGCGGCAGGCCGCCCAGGCTCAGCCATTTCTGTTGCGGCGAGTGAAAATCGCTGCCACCGGACACCGCCAGCCCGAAGTGGCGCCAGCATTCCTCCAGCAGGCCGGCCTGGTGCCGGGTCAGTCCGGGCATCACCGCCTCCATGGCCTGGCCTCCGGCGGCGCGGAAGTCGCGCACCAGCTCGCGCAGACGTTTGCGGGTCAGGTCATAGGCCTGGGGATGGGCCAGCACCGCCACGCCGCCGCCGGTGCGCAGGTCCTGGATGCCCTGCTCCAGGCTGACCCAGGGTGTGGCGACGAACGCCGACTGGCCTTTCTTGAGAAAGCGGTTGAAGGCATGGCGCTGATCGCGCACCACGCCCTCCTCCACCAGCACCCGGGCGAACCAGGGCCGGCCGGGGGTGTCCGAATCCGACAGCGCGCAGGCCTTGGCGTAGCTGTCCTCGAGCCGGGCCGCCTTGTCGAGCCGGGCGCCGATGCGCCTTGCCCGCTGCCGGCGGGCTTCCAACTGATCGGCGACGCGGGCGGCCAGCACCGGGCAATCCGGGTCCACCCACAGGCCCAGCACATGAATCTCGCGACTGCCCCACAGCACCGACAGCTCGATGCCGTTGACCAGGGTCAGGCCATGGTGGGCCGCCGCGGCGCGGGCCTCGGGCAACCCGGCCAGGGTGTCGTGGTCGGTGAGCGCCAGGGCATCGACGCCGTACTCGGCGGCGCGGGCGACCAGATCCGCCGGCGACAGCACGCCGTCGGAGGCGAGGCTGTGGCAATGCAGGTCGGGGCGTTGGAAGGGTGCGGCTTCAATCATGGGGGCAACGGTACCATACTCGGGATGATTTGCCGTGCGGTTCCCGATACCATCGGCGATCCGAACAAGGAACGATTCCATGAAGCAACTGTTCGACTACCTGCCCGTGGTGGTGTTTTTCGGCCTCTATTTCCTCAGTGGCCAGGACATCATGCTGGCCACCTGGGGCATCATCGGCGCCACCACCTTCCAGGTGCTGGCCGGCCGGCTGATCTGGAAGCGCTGGCACCGGCTGCATCTGGTGGTGTTCGTGATCACCCTGGTGTTCGGTGGCCTGACCCTGTTGCTGCGCGATGATGTGTTCATTAAATGGCGTCCCTCGATCATCAGCTTCGTGCTTGGCGCGGTGCTGCTGGTGGGCCACTTCCTGGGCGAGCGCAACCTGTTGCAACGCCTGTGCGAACGCTTGATGGTGGGTGGCTTCGGCTTCGTCGTAACGCTGGAGCGCCGCGACTGGAGCCGGCTGAACCTGGCCTTCGTGCTGTATTTTCTGGCTCTGGGGGGGCTGAACCTGTTCATCGCCTATAATTTCAGCACTGAATTCTGGGTGAACTTCAAGCTGTTCGGCTTCACCGCCATCCAGATGGTGTTCTACGTGGCCGCCTTCCTGTATTTCTACAAACGCATGCCGGAGGCGGATCGCCAACGCCTGTTTCACCAGGACAAAAACGAACCGGAACCGACCAAGAAGGACGACGAGGACGATGCTGTACGCGATCATCAGTGAAGACGTGGCCGATTCCCTGAGCCGCCGGGCCGGCGCTCGCGCCGACCACCTGGCGCGCCTGGAGCGGCTCCGTGATCAGGGCCGCCTGGTGCTGGCCGGGCCGCACCCGGCGGTGGACAGCGCCGATCCCGGCGAAGCGGGTTTCACCGGCTCCCTGGTGGTGGCGGAGTTCGACTCCCTGGACGATGCCCGCGCCTGGGCCGACGCCGACCCCTATATCGAGGCCGGCGTCTACGAGCGGGTCACGGTGAAACCGTTCAAGGCCGTTCTGCCCTGATTTTTTACAAACCCGGCCCGCCAGGGCCGGGAAATGTGACTACTTCGGCGCCGTTCGCCGCGCCGGTTGCCTAAACTTCGCGCCCAGATCATCAAGGAGTGCCCGTTCATGCTGGTTCGCTGGTTCTGCTGTTTCCTGATTGCCGCTTTGTCGGCGCCGGCCCTGGCCGCCACCGCCTGGGTGGACGATGAAATCTACGTACCGGTCCGCTCCGGCGCCGGTTCCGGTTATCGAATCGTCCACCGCGGGCTGAAAAGCGGTACCCAGGTGGAGTTTCTCGGCGAGGAAGGCGACTGGGCGCACATCCGCTACCAGGGCACCGAGGGCTACATTGGCAAGCAGTACATCAGCCGCTCCCCCACCGCCGCCATCCGCCTGCAGCGGGTCAGCCAGGAAAACCAGCAGCTCGAGAAACAGGTCGGTGAACTCCAGGAGGAACTCGGGCGGATTCGCCAGGAGCGCGACAGCCTGAGTGGCGAGAACGAGGAATTGAAGGGCTCGCTGAGCAGCCGTGGTCAGGAGCTGGACAAGCTGCGCGACGTGGCCGCCGATCCGATTCGTCTGGACCAGGCCAACCGCCGGCTCAACGAGGAACTGAGCATGCTGCGCTCGGATCTGGATCAGTTGAAGGCGGAAAACACCATGCTGCGCAGCGACAACACCTCGCGCAAATGGATCACCGGGGTCGGCATCCTGCTGCTCGGCGCCATCGCCGGCCTGTTGCTCAAATCCAAATCCGGTCGCCGCCGCAGCACCTGGGCTAACTAGGGAGCCTCTGAATACCGCCTTACGTGCTCAGCGTGGCCTGAAGTGCACCGCCGTCGTGTCTTGTCTCGACGGACAGGGTGGTGCCCTTTCCAAGAGGCAAGGCGCGGCGGCGGTGCACTTCAGGCCACGCCCGGTGGGGCTTACAGGCTGGCCCACACTCATCGTTGCCCTTTTTCGACAGGCAACCAGCCTGCCTTCAAAAGGGCGCCTTGATTGTGAGCCAGCCTGTAAGCCTGAGTACGCAAGGCGGTATTCAGAGGCTCCCTGGCCACCCGCCCGAACAGGGTTTCCAGGCGCAGCACCACCCCGTTGACGCCCTGGTAACCCTGATCCCGGGGCCACAGCACGAACGGCTCCACCTCGAAGAACAGCCAGGGCCGCCACACGTTACGCCGATAGCGCGCATAGACCCGGTAATTGTCCACCACGGCCGGTTTACTGTGGCCCCCTACCCCGAGCCCCAGATTGAGCGCCGAGCGCCCGTCCAGCCGTTTGAACAAATTCACGCCCTGGAACAGCCCCAGCCCATCACCGGCCTGGTTGAGTTCCTCGGTGTAACGGATCTCGCTGGAAAAACGCAGGGTGGTGTCCGGCGCCAGGGGCCGGTCCAGGTCGAACAGGGAGCGGCTGCCCCAGCCGTCAGGGTCGCGCCAGTAGATGCGCTGGGTGTAGCGCAACCAGGCGGATTCGTTGAACAGTGGATAAAGACGGCGGTAACGCAGGCGGGTGAAGGTGGTCAGGTCCGAACGCACGCCCACGTCCAGATCCAGATCCATGGCGTCGGTGCGCTCGATGGCCCAGCGCAGGGCCCCACGAAAACCATTGTCGCGTTCCCCGGCGGGAATTTCCCGGGCCACCGGCGTCTCCGGATCCTGATCCTCATCGTGGCTGCGGAACAGCAGCGAGAAGCGGCGTTCAGCGCTCGGCAGCCAGACCCGGGCGTCCAGGTCCACGTCGCTGGCGCCGTCGCCATCGTCGCGCCATACCCGCTCACCGGTAAGACGCACCAGGCTGGCGGCCGGTTCGTTGTTCTCGCGCAGCGGGTCCTCGAAGAAACCGTCCACCCAGCGGCTCGGCCAGCACAGGCTGCGCGACAGCCAGTCATGGGTGCGGTCCACCAGGGTGCCGGCGCCTTCCCAACGACAGGCGTCGACGGACTGTGCCCCCGCCATGGACGACATACCAAGCATTATCATGCCGGGCAACAACGAACGACCAAGTGACCACCAACACCTCATGGCGCCAGCATAGCGTGCCGGCGACGCCTCGGGAATCAGCCCAGGGCGCCGGCGGCGCGAAGAGCGGCAATTTCGTCGTCGTCGAAGCCCTGCTCGCGCAGCACCGCCTCATTGTGCTGGCCAAGCCGGGCGCCGCTGAACCGGTAGCCCACCGGCGTGGCCGAGAACTTGAACGGCGACGCCACCTGACGCTGATGCCCGCCATCGTGGCGCGGTACCTCCACCACCATGCCGCGGGCCTGGAGCTGCGGATGCGCCGCCGCCTCGCTGAAGCTCAGCACCGGCTCCACGCAGCAGTCCAGTTCGGCGAATACCTGGCACCAGTGATCATGGTCCTGGCCGCCGATCACCTCGGCGATCGCCGCCTTCACCTCCGCCACCTGGGCGGGCTCGCGGCTGAGCCCCTTGGTGGTCAGATCCGGCCGGCCAATGGTCTCGCAAAACTGACTGAAGAACTGGGGCTCCAGCCCCGCCACGGAAAGGTAGCGACCGTCACGGGTACGGTAGCAATCATAGAAGCTGCCGCCATTCAGGGTGGTGCCTTCCAGGGTCGGGTCCTCGCCGGCCACCAGGGCCGGCGGCGCGCTCAGCCCGTGCAGGCTGAAGGCGGCATCGGTCATGGAAATGTCCAGCTGCTGGCCCTCGCCGGTATGGTGGCGATGAATCACCGCCGCCAGCAGGCCCATGACGGCATGGCAGGAGCCGCCGGCCACGTCCGCCACCTGGAACGCCATCGGCGCCGGGCCGCTGTCCCGGCGACCGTTATAGCTGGTCATGCCGGCGATGGAGAGGTAATTCAGATCGTGGCCGGCGCGGTCGCGGTAGGGGCCATCCTGGCCGTAGCCGGTGATTGAGCAGTAAATCAGGCCCGGGTTGATCGCCTTGAGGGTCTCGTAGCCGACCCCCAACTTGTCCATGACGCCGGGCCGGAACTGCTCCACCACGATGTCGTAGTCCTTTACCAGCCGGTACACCACCTCGCGGCCTTCCGGGGTTTTCAGATCCAGCGCCAGGGAGCGTTTGGAACGGTTGATGTAGCCGTGCACCGCCGAGACATTGTCCTCGGAGGGCGGCAGCAGACGAACCATATCCGGACGGGTGGGCGACTCCACGCGCAGCACCTCGGCGCCCATGTCGGCCAGCAACAGGGTGGCGAAGGGGCCAGGCAGCAAGGTGGAAAAATCCAGGACTTTCAGGGTGGCCAGGGGTCCGCTCATGAAACCGCTCCTTTCCAAAACGGGCTGTGGGGAACCGGAACCCTACCGTCCGGGGACGGCGCCGCCAATGGCCATTGCCATCGCCGACTGACCGAAACGGACATGGGGCGCGGGCGTCAACTGCGCTAGCATGCGCCTCTTCCATGGATATCGCGGATCATTATGACGCCACTCATCAAACTGCGCGGCACCCTGGCCCTGGTGGGCATCACACTGAACACCCTGATCATGGCGCCACTGCTGTATCTGTTCGCCCTGCTGCGGCTGTGCCTGCCGTTCCATCGGGCCCAGGTGATGCTGGCCCGGGTGCTGGTGGTGATCGCGGAGACCTGGATCGCGGTGAACAACGCCATCGCCAGGCTCACCAGTGGCGTACGCTGGCGGATTGAGGGGATGGAGGGGCTGGCGCGCCAGGAGTGGTATCTGGTCACGTCCAACCACCAGTCCTGGGCCGATATCCTGGTGCTGCAGATGGCCACCAACCGCCGGGTGCCGTTTTTGAAGTTCTTTCTCAAGCAGCAATTGATCTGGGTGCCGCTATTGGGGCTGGCCTGGTGGGCGCTGGATTTTCCGTTCATGAAGCGCTACACCCGTGCCCAGCTCGCCAAGCACCCGGAACTGAAAGGCAAGGACATGGAAACCACCCGCCGGGCTTGCGAGAAATACGCCCATTACCCGGTGTCGGTGATGAACTTCTTCGAGGGCACCCGCTTCACCCGGGAAAAACACGACGAACAGGGCTCGCCCTATACCCACCTGCTCAAGCCCAAGGCCGGCGGCGCCGCCTTCACCCTGAAGGCGATGGGCGGCCAGTTACATACCCTGCTCGATTTCACCATCGTCTATCCGCCGAATACCACCCGCTCGCTGCTCGGATTCCTGGGCGGCGCCATGGATGAAGTTCAGGTGATCGTGCACCGCCGGCCAATCCCGGACTGGGCTTCGCGGGGCGATTACGAGAATGACCCGGAATTCCGCGCTCGCATCCAGGCCTGGATCAGCGAATTGTGGACGGAAAAGGACGCTTTGATTCAGTCACGGCTTTCCGCGTAAGGGCGGATTTGCCTATAGTAGTGGCCCGGTGCCATCCCGGCCCCGAGAAATACAAAGCGAATCCGATGGGAAGGCCATGCTAGGCAATCTGTTCAAACCCCGGTGGCGACACCGGGACGCCGACGTGCGCGCGCAAGCCGCCACGGCCCTGAATCCGGACCAGGACAGCGAACTGCTGGCGCGGCTGGCGCGCGACGACGACAGCCCGCGAGTACGCGCGGCGGCCGCCGCCGCCCTGCTTGATCTCAGCCTGCTTGATCAACTGATCGCCAAGGACACGGACGCGGCGGTGCGTGACGCCGCCTCCGAGCGCATCATGGCGCTGCTGGCCGGCACCGTGGCCGGGGCTCCCGCCGCCGAGACCCGCCTGCGGCTGATCCGCCATACCGACAATCCCCGGGTATTGATGCATGTGGTCCGGCACAGCCCGGACGCGGCCAGCCGCGAGGCGGCGCTGGCGTCGATCCGCGATGCCGAGTCGTTGTACCAACTGGCGTTGCATGGCAAGGACGCGGCCACCCGGCTGGCCGCCGCGGAACGGCTGGAAGACGACGAGCGGTTGCGCCAGCTGGGCCGTGAGGGTCGCGACAAGAAGGTGGTGCGCCTGGCTCGGGAGCGCCTCAAGGCCCATCAGCGCGAACACACCGAACAGGAGCGTCGGGAGGAGGAACGGGGACAGACCCTGGATGCCCTGGAGCACCTCGCCGCCCATAGCGCCGATCCCCTGTTCGCGGCCCGTTTCGGCCAGTTGGAACAACGCTGGGAGGCGCTCGCCGAGGGCGCCGACCCACGTCAGGCGGAACGCGCCGGCAAGGCCCTGGAGGACGCCCGCGCGCGGCTTGAGCAGGCGCGCCAGGAGGAGCGACGGGAAGCGGAGCTGGCGGCCGCCCGGCAAGAGCGGCACGCGGCCCTGGACACCCTGCGCGCTCTGATGCGCGACCTGGACGGCGACACTTGGGACCAGCAACTGGGCGAGCTGCGTTCCGCGGTGGCCACCCAGGAGCGCCGCTGGCAGGCCGCCGCCGAGGAAGCCCCCGGCGACGACGACCAGGAGCTGGCGTTCCGCTCGCAATTGGATGAGTGGCGGCGACTGATCGCGCTGGCCGAGGCCGCCCGCGATAACCCGGACCCGGAAGACCGCCGCGCGCTGGCCGAACAATGGCCCCGGCGGGTGCCGGCCCCCTCATCCCTGGCGGACCTGGCGCCGCCGCTCGGCGGCGATGTCGATGCCGCCGGGCCTGCCGAGTTGACCGGGGAGGCTTCCCCGCGACGCTCCCAGCGCAGCCGCCACCAGGGCCTGGTGGTGGCACTGCGCCGCGAGTTGCAGCGCGGCAACCTGAAACACGCCAACCGCCTTTGGTTGAAGGCCGAGGCGGTGCTCGCCGAGGAAAACGATCCCTGGCTGGCGCGGCAACTGGAACGCCACGGCGCGCGGCGCGAGGAGTTGCGTGACTGGCATGCCTTCGCCGCCCAGCCCAAGAAGGAAGCGTTGTGTGAGCGCATGGAAGCGCTTATCGAGCAGTCCATGGACGCCGACGAGCGGGCCAGTGCGATCCAGGCCCTGCACGATGAATGGCGGGCGCTGATGAGCTCCGACCAGGACCAGGATCAGGCTCTTTGGGACCGTTTCAAGGCCGCCTCGGACCGGGCCTATGAACCCTGCCGGGCCCATTTCGAGGAACTGGATGCGCAACGAGCCGAGAACCTGCGCCGCCGCCGCGCCCTGTGCGACCAGTTGGCGGCCTTCGTCAACGGCGAGAATTGGGACAAGGCGGACTGGCAGGCGGTGTGGGAGATCCGCCGGCGCGCCCCCCAGGAATGGAAGGACCATTCACCGGTGCGCTTCACCGACGGTCGTGATTTGCGCAAGCGCTTTTCCGCCCTGCTCTCCGAGATCGACGAACACCTGGACCGAGCCTGGCAGGAGGCCGAGCGCCAGCGCGCCGGGATGATCGACCGCGCCCGCGCCCTGAGCGAGCGGGAAGATGCCCACGACGCCGCCCGCCAGGCCCGCGAGTTGCAGAAGGAGTGGCGCGCCGCGCCCTGGCTGCCACCGGCCCGGCACCGGCGCTGGCAGAAGGATTTCCGGGGCCTGATGGACGCCATCTTCGGCGCCCGTCAGGCCGCCAGCCAGGCCCGGGACGAGGCCCGGCAGGCTGAGCGTGAGCGGGCCGCCGCCCTGCTCGACGACGGCGAACGCCGCCTGCGCGACGATCCGCTGGAGCTGGATGATGCCGCGCTGGCGGCGCTGATCGGGGAGCTGGATGGGCTCGATCATGGTGCTCTGGAACGCGGTCAGCAGCGCCGCAAGCAGCAGCTGCTGGACAGCCTGCGCCGCCGCCGCGCCGATCTGCCCCGCTGGCATCGCTGGCGCGATGCGGAGCAACGCCTGGCGGCCGCCCCGGACGGCGAGGTCTCCGATCAGGACCGCGCCCTGGCGGTGGCCCTGGAAGCCCTGGCCGGCGTGGACAGCCCGGAGCATGCCCGCGCCGAACGCATGGCCTGGCAGCTTGAACAACTGCCCCGGGCGATGAAGTCCGCCGGCTACGCGCCGTTGGAAGAAGCGCTCAAGCTGGTGGAGCAACGGGACGCGGACGCCCCGCTGGACCCGGCGCTGCGCCAGCGCATGACGGTGGCCCTGGCCGCTGTTGAGCCGCACGCCGGATAAAGCTGATCGCGGCTGAAGCCGCTCCTACCGGGTATGGAAGCCACCGTAGGAGTGGCTTCGGTCGCGATCCGGCGCTCAAATCCCGCTATTGCCCGTGGCGTTTGGCGGTTTCCAGGAACACCAGTTCCTCGGCGGTGCTTTCCCGGCCGAGAACCTGGTTGCGGTGCGGGAAGCGCCCGAAGCGCCGGATGATCCGCGAATGTTCTTCCGCTGCTTTCAGGCTGTGCCCGATGGCGGCCCGTGCCACCTCCGGCGCCCGTGCCTGGATGTCCCGGTAGCAAGCCACTGACCGTTTCTGCAGGTCCTCATCCTCGGCGTGCATCAGCGGCATGCAGAAGAACACTTGCCCGGCCCAATCCAGGCGCCGGTCCATGCCCGTCGACAATCCTTCCAGGCACAGAGTGGCGCCCCGATGATCGCCGGCGAAGGCATCGGCGGTGCCCCGGTAAATGTTGCGGGTGAACTGATCCAGCAGCACGATCAGCGCCAGCCGCGAGCCGGCTTCCCGTTCCCAGTCCACCAGTTCCCGCTGCAAAGCGGCCCGCACCCGGTCGCCGAACCGTTCCTCGATCTCCGCGTCTCGGGCCGGGGTGCTCTTGAACCAGCGCCGGCTCACCGACGCCGGCGGCCAGTCGCCGCCGGCGTCGCCAAACCAGAAGGTGAGGACGTCCTGATGGGGGGCGCTCAGATCCATGGGGCGGCTCCTTCCTGGAAGGTCACGGGCGGTGGGCAGGTCATTCGCAGGCCTCATCGGGCAGCGCGGTCTCGATCACCGGCCAGGCATTGTCCAGCAACCGGGGCTGCGCCTCGGCGGTGGGATGGATGCCGTCGCCCTGCAGTTGCCCGGCCTCCACCACGCCGTCCAGCAGGAACGGCAGGAACGGCACCCCGGTCTCTTCGGCCACGTCCTGGAACGCGCCCTCGAACAGGCGGGTGTAGCCCTGTCCGTAGTTGGGCGGGATGCGCATGCCCAGCAGCACCGCCTCCGCGCCGGCTTCACGGCTGAGGCGTATCATGGTGGCCAGGTTGTCCGCCAGCCGGCGCGGCGGCAGACCGCGCAGGCCGTCATTACCGCCCAGCTCGATGACCACGGTATCCGGCTGGTGGCGTTCCAGCAGCTTGGGCAGACGCACCCGGCCACCGTCGCTGGTATCGCCGCTCACCGAGGCGTTCACCACCGGTAACCCGGAACATTGCTTATCCAGACGCTGTCGGAGAAGCTGTACCCATCCCTGCGTTTCGTCGATGCCATAGGCCGCGCTGATGCTGTCGCCCAGCACCAGCACCCCTTCGGCGCGCACGATGGCGGGCACAATCAAACAGATTACGATCAGCAGGCGTCCCAACATATGGCTTCGACTCCGGTACTCGACGCGCGTCAACTTAGCAAAACGGTTCCCGCCCCGGAAGGCACGCTTACCCTCCTCGATGATATCGACCTGACGCTGAACCCTGGTGACAGTATGGCCATCACCGGGCCGTCCGGTTCCGGAAAATCCACTCTGCTGGGCCTGCTCGCCGGCCTGGACGTGCCCAGCGGCGGCGAAGTACTGCTGCGCGGCGAGCCTTTCAGCCGCCTGGACGAGGACGGTCGGGCGGCATTGCGCGGGCGCTATTGCGGTTTCGTATTCCAGGCGTTTCATCTGGTTTCCGACCTCAACGCCGTGGAAAACGTCATGCTGCCGCTGGAGATCACCGGCGCCGACCGGGCCCGGGCGCGGGCCCGTCACTGGCTGGAGCGGGTTGGCCTGGCGCACCGCGAGCGCCATTTTCCCGGCCAGTTGTCCGGCGGCGAGCAGCAGCGGGTCGCCCTGGCCCGAGCGTTCGCCCTGGAACCGGACCTGCTGTTCGCCGACGAACCCACCGGCAGCCTGGACCGGGCCAACGGCGAACAGGTGGCGAGCTTGCTGTTTGACCTCAACCGGGACCATGGCACCGCCCTGGTGCTGGTCACCCATGACCCGGCCCTCGCCGCCCATTGCGCCCATCACCATGAGCTGGTGGAGGGCCGTCTGAGTGTTTGATCCACGATTGCTGATGCGCCCCTGGCGTTCCGGCGCCTTCCGCATCCAGGCCCTGGCGCTGCTGGTGGCGTCCCTGGCGATCGCCGCGGTGGTGCTGATGCGCGGCGAGTTGGACCACCGCTTCGCCAACCGCACCGCCGAGGCCATTGGCGGTGACCTGATCCTGGAAGGCAGCCAGCCGGCCGGTGACGGGCAGGTCGCGCTGGTGGCGGACCGGCCCCATTCCCAGGTCACCCGTTTCACCACCGTGCTGGTGCGCGACGACACCTTCGTGCTGGCCAGCGTCAAGGCGGTGGACGACGGCTACCCGCTGTTCGGCGCGCTCACCGTGGCCGACCAGCGCTTCGGCGATCCCTACCCGGCGGCCCATGGACCGGCTCCCGGCGAGGTGTGGCTGGCCGGCACCGCCCTGGACCGGCTTGGCCAGGCCACCGGAGAGTTCATCACCGTGGGCGACCGCGCCCTGCTGGTCAGCAAGGTGCTGATCCGCGAGCCGGACCAGGGCGCCGGCTTCTACAGCATGAACCCGAGGCTGATGATGAACCGGGCGGACGTGGCCTCCACCGGCATTCTCGGCCCGGGCACCCGGGTGCGCCATGAACTGCGCATCGCCGCCCCCGGCGACGCCCTGGACACGGTGGCGGAGGCGCTGCGCCCGACCCTGGCGGTGAACCAGGAAATCGACACCCGCGACGATGCCGGTCTGCGCTCCATGGGCCCGCTGCGCCAGCTCACCCTGTGGGGGCAACTGGCGGTGATGATGGTGGTGCTGCTGTGCGGCGGCGCGGTCTACCTGGCCGCCGGCGTGCGCGGCGCCGAGCAGGCGCGTCGCTGCGCGGTGATGAAGACCTTCGGCGCCCGCCGTCGCCAGATACTTTCCCGGGTGCTGGGCCGCGAACTGGTGGCGCTGCTGCCGTCGCTGCTGGTGGGGCTGGCCCTGGCCGCCGGCGCTTTCCTGGCGCTGCGGCAATGGCTGGGCGACGAACTGGCCTGGCGACCGCCCTGGCACACCTGGCTACTGCTGGGCCTGGCGCCGGTGGTGATCTGGGCGGGCTTCGCCCTGCCGCGCCTGTGGCGGCTGGTCCATCTGCCAGCCAGGGAAATCCTCGGCGACAGCCCGGAAGCGCCCTCCGCCCGGGCCGGCCTGAATCTGGTCGGCGCCCTGCTGGCGCCGGTGCTGGTGGCGATGATGCTGTCCGGATCATTGATGGATCTGGGCCAGTTGCTGGCGCTGATGGTGGCGGTGGCCGTGGGGCTGCCACTGCTGCTGTGGATGCCGCTGCGCCTGGCGGACCGGGCCGGCCAGCGCTGGCCCCTGGCCGCGCGGCTGGCCCTGCGCCGGCTGTCGCGGCGACCGCTGACCACCCTGCCGATGCTGGCCGCCATGGTGCTGGCCCTGGCGATCATGTCGCTGGCCACGCAGGTCGGCCGGCAACTGCTGGCGGACTGGCGCGACCGGTTGCCGGAGCAGGCGCCGAACTACTTCGTGCTTAACCTGTTCGACCAGGATCTGGACGCTTTCCGCGCCTGGCTGGACGATCATGGTGCCCGCGTGCCCGGCTATTACCCGGTGGTACGTGGCCGGCTCACCGAAATCGATGGCCAGCCGGTCCGCGAGGCGGTAACCAAGGAAGAGGACGAGGACGATCAGGGCCAGCGCGCCCTCAACCGGGACCTGTCACTCACCGAGGCGGACGCCCTGCCGGAAAGCAACCGGACCCTGGCGGGGCGCTGGCTCGGCGACCGCCCCGGCGAGGTGTCGGTGGAGTCGGAACTGGCGGAGTCCCTGGGCCTTGAGGTGGGCGACCAACTGACCTTTACCGCCCAGGCCGGTGACCTGACCGCCACGGTGGTAGGCCTGCGCGAGGTGGACTGGGAAAGCTTCGAGCCCAATTTCTATTTCATGTTCAGCCCGGGCACCCTGGACGGCCAGAGCCGCTACTGGCTGACCAGTTTCTATCTACCCGAGGACCGCGCCACGGAACTGCCGGCGCTGATTCGCCAGTTTCCGCAGATCACCCTGCTGGACGTGAACGCCCTGCTCGACCAGGCCCAGGCGCTGATCGCCCAGGCCAGCCGCGCGGCCCTGGCCCTGGCGGCGCTGCTGCTGGCGGCCAGCGTGCTGGTGATGGCGGCGGCCTGGCTGGCCGGCGGCCAGCAGCGGCGCAAGGACGAAGCGCTGCTGCGGGTGCTGGGGGCACGCAGCGCCCTGTTGCGGCGGGTGGCGGTGCTGGAGCAGTTGCTGCTGCTCGGCGGCGCCGCCCTGTTCGCCCACCTGCTGCACTTGGCGGCGCTGGTGCCCCTGGGCATCAAGCTGTTCGACGGCGACCTGCCGTTGTCCGGCTGGATTCTGCTGCCCTGGGCGCTGGTCGTGCCCATGCTGGTCCTGGAGGCGGCGCGGCCGCGCAACCAGGAGCGCCCTCTGGCGCGCCTGGCCGGCTGACGGCGCCGGCGGTTAGAGCCGGTTGGCGATGCGCTCGCCGGCGAGCGCCCGGAAGCAAATCAGTGCCGCCACCGAGCTGCCCGCCATCAGGGCGGTCATGGGCAGCGGCGTGCCATCATGGATCATGCCCAACCCGGTGCCGATCAGGCCGGCCAGAAGAAACTGCAGGCAGCCGTTGAGCCCGGTGGCGGCGCCGCTGTCCCGGTCGAAATAGGCCAGAAAGCTGGCCAGGGCGTTGGGAATCGCCAGCGCCGCCATGCCCGCCACCAGCATGATCAACGGCACCGTGGTCCACAGGGTCAGGTGGCCGCTCAGCGTGAGGCCCAGCAGCACCAGGGCGGCCACCGCCTGGATCAGCACCGCCACGCCCATGATCACCGGGCTGTCATGGCGGCGCAGCAACAGCACGTTGACCCGGTTCAGGCCGAGCATGGTGACCACGTTGGCGCCGAACAGCAGCGGGAACTCCGACTCGTCCATGCCGAAGTACTCGATGTACAGGAAGGCGGCGTCGGTGATGAAGGTGAACATGGCCGAGAACACCAGGCCGTTGGCGAGGATGAACCCCATCGCCTTGCGCTGGCGAAGCACCCGCCCGTAGGCGGCGAACATGCGGTGGCGCAGCGGTTCCTCCGCTACCTGGGGCGTCACCGTGGGCAGCGCGAAACGCAGCATCAGCCCCACCACCACGGCGTAACCGGCCAGCATCACGAAGATGCTGGGCCAGCCGGACAGCTTGAGCAGCGCGGCGCCGATGGCCGGCGCCAGCAGCGGCGCGATGAGCAGCACCAGGCCCACGGAGGTGAGTACCCGGGCCGCTTCCCGACCGTTGAAATGATCGCGCACCGAGGCGGCGGCGATCACCACCGTGGCGCCGCCGCCGAGCGCTTGCACCACGCGCAGCAGGTAAAGCTGCTCCACGGTACGGCAGATACTGATCGCCAGGCTGGCGAGAATGAACACCACCAACCCCACGTAGGCCACTGGCTTGCGACCGAAGTGGTCCGACAGCGGACCGCCCAGCCATTGCCCCAGGGCCACGCCGATCACATAGAAACTGACCGAGAGTTCCACCCGGTGCACCGCCACGCCGAAGCCCTCCGCCATGGTCGGCAGTGCCGGCAGATAGGTGTCGATGGCCAGCGGCCCAAGGGCCACCAGCGTGCCCAGCATGAGCGCCAGGCGCAGCGGAGAAATCGCGGACATGAATCGTTTCCCGGGAAACCAGTTCAGAGGGAGGGCAAGCCTATCATTCAAGTGCCCCCGGTGCCCGCTTTGACGCGCTTTTTATCAGATTTTGATCGCTTCAAAACAAAGGCTTGCGGCGTTCCGGGTTGGCTGGGACCATAGCCGCATTCTCGAGACAAGGAAGCCCATGGAACTTTCCGCTCCCTTCCAGCTGGCGCTGATTACCGTGGTCGCCTTTCTGTGCCAATGGGCGTCCTGGCGAATCAAACTGCCGGCGATTCTGCCGTTGCTGATCTCCGGCTTGTTGCTCGGCTCGGTGGGCGGACTGATCCAACCCCTTGAGTTGTTCGGCGACCTGTTGCTGCCGGGGGTGTCCCTGGCGGTATCGATCATTCTGTTCGAAGGCGCCCTGACCCTGCGGTTCGATGAGATTCGCGGCCTGGAGAAGACGGTACGCCGGCTGGTGACCTGGGGTGCCCTGATCACCTGGGGCGTGGTGACCCTGGCCGCCTGGGGGCTGCTCAAGCTGCCGCTGGGGCTGGCGCTGCTGTTCGGCGCCCTGGTGGTGGTCACCGGCCCGACGGTGATCGTGCCGTTATTGCGCAGCGTGCGGCCCAAGGCCAACATCGCCCGGCTGCTGCGCTGGGAAGGCATCGTCATCGATCCGCTGGGCGCGATCCTGGCGGTACTGGCCTATGAGCTGGTGGTGGCCACCGGCCAGCAAGGCGCCCTGCTGCATGGCCTGTGGCTGTTCTTCCAGGCGATCGCCGTGGGCGCCGTGATCGGTACCGTGGTGGCCTTCATGCTGAGCGCCCTGCTCAGCCGCCATCTGGTGCCGGAATACCTGCGCAGCTTCCTGGTTCTATCGGCGGTGATCGGTGAATTCGTGCTCGCCAATGGTCTCAGCGAGGAATCCGGCCTGGTGGCGGTAACCGTCACCGGCATCGTCATGGCCAACCGCAAGGGCGTGCGCACCGACGACATTCTCCACTTCAAGGAGAACCTGTCGGTGATGCTGATCTCCGGTCTGTTCATCGTGCTCGCGGCGCGCCTGGAAATGGACCAGTTGCTCAGCCTCGGGGCGTCCGCCCTGCTGGTGCTGGCCATCGTGCAGCTGGTGGCCCGGCCGCTGTCGGTATGGGTGGCGACCCTGGGCAGCAGCCTCAACTGGCGGGAGAAGGCACTGCTGGCCTGGATCGCGCCGCGCGGCATCGTCGCCGCGGCGGTGTCGGCGCTGTTCGCCCAGCGACTGGAGGAAAGTGGCGTGGCCGGTGCCGACCTTCTGGTGCCCCTTACCTTCATGATCATTATCGGCACGGTGGCCCTGCAGAGCGTTACCGCGCGCCCGCTGGCGCGCTTGCTTAAAGTGGCGGAGCCGGGGCCGCGCGGCTTCCTGCTGATCGGCGCCAACCCGGTGTCCCGGGCCATCGGCAAGGCCCTGCAACAGAACAACTTCCCGGTGCTGCTGATCGATTCCAACTGGGAGAGCATTCGTTCCGCGCGCATGGACGGGCTGAGTACCTTCTATGGTAATCCGGTGTCCAGCCACGCCGACCAGCACCTGGATCTGGTCGGCTATGGCAAGCTGCTGGGGCTGAGCCCGCGACGGGAACTGAACACCGTATCCACCATGCGCTACCGGCTGGAATTCGGCGAGCCCAACGTCTACAGCCTGCCCTGGGTGAGCGAGAAGGAAGACAAGCACGAGGTGGCGGCGCACCATCGCGGCGCCACCCTGTTCAGCAACGAGGCCAGCTACGCGCGACTGGCCAGCCTGATCAGCCAGGGCGCGGAAATCCGCCGCACCCGGATCACCGAGGAATTCGACTTCCAGGCCTACCTGGCGGTGGAAGACCGCCAGGTGTGGCCGCTGTTCGCCATCGACCCCCGCGACCGCATCCATGTATTCACCGCCGAGGCGCAGCCGGAACCGCGCCCGGGCTGGTCGGTGATGGCGCTGATCAAGGATGATGCCAAGGAAGAACGGGTCTCCGAAAAGGCCTCCGAAAAAGCGTCGGAGAAAGGCGCCGGCAAGGGCACCGATCGCGGCTGAAGCCGCTCCTACTGGAGAGCTGTAGGAGCGGCTTCAGCCGCGATCGGCCCGGGAAGGCGATCTCCTTCAGGGATGTGTTTCCTCGCCGACCGCGTTGAACGAATCGATCAGCCCGCACACGCGACCGTCGTCCAGTCGGCAATCCGGGGCGTGCTCCCAGGCGGCCATGGCGGCGCGCATGCGCTCGCTGAGGCCGCTCAGTTCACGAATCCGGTCCTCCACCTCGCTCAGCCGCGTCTCGATCAGCTTACGCACCCGGGGACAGGGTGCCTCGCCCCCTTCCGACTCCTCGATCAGCTCGCGCACGTCGCTCAGGGTGAAGCCCAGGCTGCGCGCCTTGAGCGCGAAGCGCAGGCGGCGCAGATCGTCGCCACCATACAGGCGGTAGCCGTTGCCCGGATCGCGGCGCGGTCGCAGCAGGCCCAGGTCGGTGTAGTGGCGCACGGTTTCGGCGGTGGTGTCGGCCCGGCGGGCCAGGTCGGTGACGCGCATGGCATTACCCCGGTGTTGGCATCGGCAAAACCCCAGTGTAACACCGGGCTTTCAATACTGGCCCGGGTAACCAGTCGCATGGCGGATGGAACGGTACAGTGGCGCCAGGCGAGGATAAAGCCGTCGGTATACACGGCGGTAAAGACGGTCATAGAGCGCGCCAGGCACCGGGCGCGGCGTGAAGGTTTCGCCACGGCGCGTCATGGCCGCCACGGCGGCGCCGTGGTCCGGGTACAAGCCGGCCCCCACCGCGGCGTTGATGGCGGCGCCCAGGCCGGAGGTCTCGAAGGTGTGCGGTCGCACCGCCGGCAGGCCGAACAGGTCGGCGGTAATTTGCATCACCGCATCGCTCCGCGAGCCGCCACCGGACACTCTCAATTCCCGTACCGGCGTGCGGTTCCGTTTCTCCAAGCGCTCCTTGCCGTCGCGCAGGGCGTAGGCGATGCCCTCGATGATAGCCCGGTACAGGTGGGCGCGGGTGTGCACGTCGCCGAAGCCGATGATGGCGCCCTTCGCCTCCGGCCCCGGAATGCGCACGCCCGGGTTCCAGAATGGCTGCAGGGTGAGCCCCATGGCGCCGGGAGGCGATTGCTCAAGCAAGCGCTCGAAAAGGTGCTCCGGGGTCACCCCCAGGCGCTCCGCCTCGCGAACCTCCTCGGCGGCGAACTCGCGCTTGAACCAGTTCACCATCCAATAACCGCGCTGCACGATGATCTCGGAGTTGTAGCGCCCCGGCGCCGCCGCCCCATAGGCCGGCACGAAGGGAATCGGCTCCACGAAATGCTCGTTGCAGGTGTTGAAGGTGGCCGTGGTCCCGTAGCTCAGATTGCCCACCTCCGGGCTGAAGGCGCCGGCGCCGAGTACCTCACAGGCCTTGTCGGCACCGCAGGCGATCAGCGGCAGCCCCTCTGGAATACCGGTGTCGGCGGCGGCGCTGGCGGTGATCGCGCCGAGGGAGTGGCCGGGGCCCACCAGCTCCGGCAACTGCTCGCGGCGCACGCGCAGGGCGCGCCATTTCATATCCGTCGGAGCGGCCCAGTCCTGGCGCTTGAAATCATAGGGCAGATAGCCCACCTGGCTGGCGGTGCAGTCACGGCGCTGGCCGCACAACTTCCAGGTCAGGTAACCGGACAGCAGCAGGAAATAACGGGTGCTGGCCCACAGCTCGGGCTCGTCGGCGGCCAGCCAGTTGCATTCCGCCTTGGATTGAAACTGGCGCAGGGTCTCGCCCTGCCCCAGCGCCGCCACCGGCCAACGCCAGTACCAGGGCAGACGCGGATAGTCCCGGGTGCGGCGTTGATCAAGCCAGATCACCGCCGGTCGCAGCGGCCGCATGGCCTGATCCAGGCATACCACGGAGGCGCGCTGGGTGGTGAGCGCCACCGCCACCACCCGCTCGCGCAGCGCGCCGTGCTCCGCCCACAGGCCCAGGCAGGCCCGCGCCAGTTGCGCCCAGAAGTAGTCGGCGTCCTGCTCCGCCTGCCCCGGACCGGTGTCCCGGTAGGCCTGGATCGGCTGCTGATGACGCGCCACCAGCTCGCCGGCGGTGTCGAACAGCATGGCTCGCGCGCTTTGCGTGCCCTGGTCCAGCGCCAGCAGCAGTGGCGCCGGCCGGGCCGGGGCGGTGCTCACGCCGCTGCCCGCTCCACCGGCGGCACCCCATAGAACCGGGCCCGCAGGTCCTGGTAGCGGGCCCACTCCTGCCCCCAGCGGGTATCGTCCCAGCCCAGCAGCTCCGCGCTCAGGTGACGCAGGCGTTCCGCCAGGCCCTCGCCGCCATCGCGGCGCAGCAGGCCCAGACGGGTGCGCCGCAGCAACAGATCGTCCAGGTGCACCACCGCCTCGTTCCGCAATACCCAGCGCAGCAGGGCGTCGTCATCCTGGGCACCGTGCAGGAAGGCATCCACCTGGGGCGGCGCCTCCGGTAAAGGGCGGAACAGAGGCGCATTGCTGCGCCGCGCGCGGCGTGCCGATCGAGGGTCCAGCAGGCCGGCGGCGGCCAGAGCGTCCAGGGCGATCAGGCGGAACGTGGTGAGCTTGCCGCCACTGACCGTGACCAGGCCGTCGCGTTCCCAGACCGCGTGATCCCGGCGTTCCTTGGAAGGGTCCTTGCCGTCTCCGGAGGCGATCACCGGGCGCACCCCGGCCATGGTGGACAGCACATCGTCGCGGGTCAGCCGGGCGGCGGGAAACTGGCCGTTGACCAGCTCCAGCAGGTAATCCACCTCGGCGCCGCTGGCGCTGGCCTCCAGGTCCAGATCATCACCGTGATCCAGGTCCGTGGTGCCCACGCAGGTGACCCCTTCCCAGGGAAACACGAACACCGGCCGGCCATCCCGGGGGTGCATCACGGTAAGGCAGTCGTCCACCGGCAAGCGCTGGGGATCAACGAACAGGTGGCTGCCGCGCAGCGGGCGAATGCGCGGGCCCTGGCCGTTGTCATCCCCGAGGCGGTTGGCCCAGGCGCCGGTGGCGTTGATGACCACCGGCGCGCTCAGTTCTCCCTCCTCGCCGGCTACTTCGTCCCGGACCAGGACTCGGGTGACGCCGTCATCCCGGCGGGTACCGGTAACGCGGGCGTAATTGAGGCTTTGCCCCCCGGCCCGGGCCGCCTCGAGCAGGCAGCGGATCACCAGGCGGCAATCGTCGGTGAGCGCGTCGGTGTAGCTCATGGCGCCGCTGAGGCCGGTGTCGTCCAGGCCCGGTACCCGGCGCAACAGTTCCTTTCTGGACAGGAACCGGTGGTCGCGGATGCCGGCCAGGAAATCGTACAGGGACAACACCGCGGTCATTGGCCAGCGACCGGGGAAGCGGCCCTTGCGCAACGGGAACAGATAGGTGGCGCGCTCCACCAGCCCGGGCAGGTCGCGCAGCAGCCTTTCCCGTTCGCGCAGCGCGTCGCGGGTCAGCCGCACGTCGCCCTGGGCGATGTAGCGCAGCCCGCCGTGCACCATCTTCGAGGAGCGGCTGGAGGTGCCCCAGGCGAAATCGCGCTGCTCCAGAAGCAACGCCTTGCGGCCCTGCCGGGCGGCTTCCAGCAGCACGCCGGCGCCGGTGATGCCGCCGCCGACCACGATCAGATCCCACTGTTGTCCGGCCAGGTCGGCCAGGGTCGGGCGCTGTGCCAGCATGTTCTCAGTCCTCCAGGAGGCAGCCCGGATTGAGCCGCCCTTGCGGGTCGAAATGGGTCACCAGGTCACGCAGGGCGGCCAGGCCCCGCTCGCCTTTCTCGTGCACCAGCCAGGGAGCGTGGTCGCGGCCGACGCCGTGTTGATGGCTGATGGTGCCGCCGTTGGCGACGATGGCGTCGCTGGCGGCCTGCTTCATCGCCCACCAGCGTCGCCAGGTGCCTTGGTAGTCCTCCGAGCAGCGGAACACATAGGTGGTGTAGATACTGGAACCCTGCGCATACAAATGCGACAGGTGCGTGAATACGTGTGCGGTTTCGCCATCGCCGGCGTGATCGCGGATCGACTGCTCGATGGCCGCCACCGTGCGCGGTACCTGGCCCCAGTCCACGCAGGTCTCCAGGGTATCCACCGCGTAGCCCCGTTCCCAGAGGCCGTGGCGCAAATACGGGGAACGGAAACGCGCCTCCTCCCATTTACGGCCCAGGGCCCGGCCGGTGGTCACCCCACCGGCGGCGCGGATGGCCCGGCGTGCCTCGGCCAGGGTCCGGCGGCAATGGGCTTTGTCGCCGGTGACGCCGAAGGTAAGCATGCATTTGCGTTGTCGCGGCTGGCCGCGCAGGGCCAGATAACGTTCCAGGGCCGCCACCAGCCGTTCGTGGCCGGCCAGGGTAAGCTGGGTGCGGGTTTCCTCGGCGTTGGAAACGCGCACCATGGACAGTGGCACCCGCGCCTGCACCAGGTGACGGGCCAGTAACACGGCGCTGTCCCAATCCGGCAGGAAGGCGACATGAAACTGCTCGTCCTCGGGCAGCGGGCTGACCCGCGCCTTGACCTCGGTGATCACCCCCAGGCGGCCTTCCGAGCCCATCACCATCTCACGCAGATCCGGGCCCGCGGAGGACGCCGGAATGGTGGGCAGGGTCAGGGTACCGGTGGGCGTTTCCATCCGGCCGCCGGCGAACAGCTGCTCGATGCGTCCGTAGCGCAGGGATTGTTGACCGCTGGAGCGGCTCGCCACCCAGCCCCCCAGAGTGGAAAGCTCCCAGGATTGGGGATAGTGGCCGAGCCGGTAGCCCCGCTCGGCAAGCTGGCGTTCCACGTCCGGGCCGGCGGTGCCCGCCCCGAAGGTGGCGATCTGGCTGGCTTCATCCAGGTCGGTGAGGCGGTTGAGCTTCGCCAGGCTGAGGGTCAGCACCGGGCGCTCACCGGCACGGGGATTGATGTGCCCCGCCACCGACGTGCCACCGCCGTAAGGAATCAGCAGCAGGTCCTGGTCGGCGCACCAGTCGAGCAGTTCGCGTACCTGATCGCTGCTGTCCGGAAAGGCGACGCCGTCCGGAAACACTCCGAAGTCCCCGGAGCGCATCGCCAGCCAGTCGGCCAGGCTTTGCCCGCGGGCATGCCGCAGCCGGGTCTCCGGGTCCGTGACCACCAGCGGGTGGTCCGGCAGGCGGCTGGCCGGCACCGTGGCCAGCACCTGCCGCAGATCCGCGTCGGCGAGCCGCCGGCCGGCACCCAGGCGGGCCTCCAGAAAGGCGGCGCCGGTCGCTTTCAAGGGATAGTCGTTGGCGCTGTCGCCCCAGCCGTTCCAGCGTCGCATGCGGTCGGTTCTCCTGCGGTGGCCGCGATAAAACCTCGATGATAGTGCCCGGGCGGCATGCTTTCACTGGCCTTGGCGGACAAAAATGGACTTTTAAGGACAAGGCGCCCCGCTTCGGGCCCAGGTGAGGCAACGCCGGTCTCATTCCCAGGCTACGCGACTTTACCGATTTTTACCGGCTGGCTATGGTTTCGCCTCCCCGGTGGGCTAAGGTGAAGCCACCGGAAAACAAAGGATCTAAGGAGCGACAATGAAACGTCTTGCCGGAAGCCTCATGCTGGCGGGGGCCGTGACCCTGGCCGGCTGTAGCACCATCAACCCGTACACGGGTGAGAAACAGACTTCCAAGGCCACCTCCGGCGCCGCCATCGGCGCGGTGAGCGGTGCCCTGCTGGGGATCGCCACCTCCGACAACGCCAAGGAGCGCAAGGAACGGGCACTGGCCGGTGCCGGTATCGGCGCCATCGCCGGCGGCGGCGTGGGCTACTACATGGACACCCAGGAAGCCAAGCTGCGCCAGAAACTGGAAGGCACCGGCGTATCCGTGACCCGTCAGGGCGACCGCATCATCCTCAACATGCCGGGTAACGTGACCTTCGCCACCGACAGCACCGCCGTGCAAGGCAACTTCCGCCCGGTGCTGGATTCCGTGGCCGAAGTGCTCAAGGAGTACAAATCCACCATGATTCAGGTGGCCGGCCACACCGACAGCACCGGCGGCGAGCGTTATAACCTGCTGCTGTCCCAGCAGCGCGCCCAGGCCGTGTCCCAGGTCCTGCAGGGCTTCGGCGTGCAGGCGGTGCGTATCGACACGGTCGGTTTCGGCGAAACCCAGCCGATCGCCGACAATGGCACCGCCAGCGGTCGCCAGCAGAACCGTCGCGTTGAACTGACCCTGATCCCCTACGAGAAGTAAGCCCCACCAGCAGGGGCGGCGCCCGCCGCTCCTGCTATTCCGCGATTATTCCGCGGCGTCCTCCACCGGCACTTCCTCGATCTGCTTTTTGGCGCGCAGCCGCCATACCAGAAACGCCAGCGGCACCATCAACACCACCACCAGCATGTACGGGAAGCGGTGATCCACCGAATAGAGCCCGGTTCCCACCAACGGCCCCAGCACGAACCCCAGGGACGGACAGGCGCTCGCCAGGCCGGCCACCCTGCCCTGCTCCTCGCTGGCCACCCGAAG
Source organism: Alloalcanivorax sp. C16-2 (assembly GCF_046507615.1). Lineage (NCBI taxonomy): Bacteria > Pseudomonadati > Pseudomonadota > Gammaproteobacteria > Oceanospirillales > Alcanivoracaceae > Alloalcanivorax > Alloalcanivorax sp. C16-2. The sequence continues at coordinate 54,695 of NZ_JBKFTL010000005.1, forward strand.
ACTGGCCAGGGCCATGATGGCGGGCATCCCGAAACCGATCCCCAGCCCCACCAGCATCACCGCCGCGGTCATGCCGATGCGGTTATCGAACACCCACAGCAACCCGGCGCCGACGCCGATGGCGGGTACCGCCACCGCCAGCAGCACCAGCGCCGGGGCCCGCAACCACTGCACGACGAGCAACTGGCCCAGCAGCGAGGTTATCGCCGCCGCCATCATGGTGGTGCCCAGGGCGCCGGCGGCCTCCGCCGGGCTCATGTGCAGCGCGTCCTGGAACAGGAAACCCAGGGTTTGCTGGATCAGCGCCAGGCACATGAACAGCACCACGCCGGTGACCAGAAGATCACGGAAACGGCGGTCGCCATAGGCGCGCAGCCCGGTGGCAAGCACCGCGCGCACGCGCTGGTCGGCGGGCTGGCCCCGGTACGGCGAAGGCGGCAGGAAAAACATCACCGCCAGGGCCATCAGCCCCACCAGGGCCGCCACCAGATACAGCGGCAGCACCAGGGACACCGCGGCCAGCATGCCACCCACGCCGGGGCCCAGCACGGTGCCCAGATTGTTGGCGGCGCCAATGCGGGCCATGCCCCGGGTACGGGCCTCCGGGGTGGTGATGTCGGCGGTGTAGGCCGCCGCCGAGGGGGGCGTGGCGGCCATGATCAGCGCCTGGGCCATGCGCGCCACCACCAGGAGGGCAAGCAGCGCGCCGCCGGCCAGCAACCCGGTGAGGCCAAGGTGGAAGATCACGCCGAAGATCAGCGTGCCCACGGCGTAGCCGCTCAGGCCGATGATCAGCACCGGACGGCGCCCGCGCAGTTCGCTCAGATAGCCCCAGATCGGGCTGGCCAGGGCGAACGCCAGGGACGAGCAGCTGATGATCAGGCCCACCTGGATTTCCGCCAGCCCGGCGGCGCGGCCCAGGGAAGGTAGCAGAATGAACACCAGGGTCTGGCCCAGGGCGGTGACGCCCACGGCCCCCAGCAGCAGGGCCTGGGTCGGGCCGGGGGCGAGCGAGGGGTTCAATTGTTTTCTTCGGAAAGCAGGAAATGGGCCCGGGCGATGGTGATCGGCTCTTCCCGGCGCTTCTGCCAGGCGCTGATGTGCACATTGGCGATACGCCGTCCCAGGCGGGTAATTCGGCATTCCGCGAAAGTATCGCGGAACAGCCCGGCACGCAGGTAATCGATGGTGAAGTCGATGGTCTTGGGCACCTTGGGCTCGCCCATTTCCAGCAGGATGAAAATGATCGCGGCCTGTTCCATGAAGCCGGCCACCGCGCCACCATGCAGCGCCGGCAGCGTCGGGTTGCCGATATTGTCCGGATTCTTGGGCAGGATAAAGGTGAGCTCCTCTCCCTGAACACGCAGTTCAATGCCCAGGAAGCGGGCGTAGGGCACCCGGTCCACCAGATCCTGATAATCCGCCTTGCCGTGCCGGCAGGCTTCGATCAGCGCTTTGAGGCTCTCGGTCATCAGGACACCACCCGGCCGTTCTTGTCGATTTTCATACGCGTGTAGGTGGCCAGCCCGGTGGCCACCGGCTCGCCGTCTTCCTTGCCTTCCTCCCAGGTGGTCAGCCTGACGAAGGTGACGTGCTCGGTGAGCCGGTAGCAGGCGGCATGGCAGATCACCGCCTTGCCCGGCGTCGGCGCGTGCAGGTGATCGACCCGGAAGTCGATGGTCGGGGTGATCTCGAAGTTCGGGTACAGCCGGCAACTGTTGGCCATGCCACCGGCCTGGTCCATCATCGCGAAGATGGCACCGCCATGCAGTACGCCGGTGTCCGGATTGCCGACCAGATCCTCGCGCCAGGGCAGGCGCACGCGCACGCCCTCTTCCTCGGCGCTGAGCACTTCCATGCCCAGGTTGCGCGAGTGCTTTACCGTTTCCAGGGAACGGTTGCACACATCCATTCGGGTGTAGGGAATCTTGGAATCCGTCACGGCGGCCAATGCTCGGTTACTGCGGGCCCGGCAAGATTACCCCCTCGTTTCCACAGGTTCAATTGGCGAGAGGTTGCATGGCGCCACGCCCATCCCTTACCCGCTCCACCCGCGCGCTGCGTCACGCCATCGAGCGGCGCAGGCATCCACGGCGGTTCATTCAGACCGACAAGACGCCCTGGGAGGAAATCCATCGCGACGGCATCATGGCGGTGCGGCATTACAGCCTGCCTCCGATGGCCGAGGTGGCGGTCGGCCAGGACACCGTGCCGGTGCGCCGGGACAAGCACCGGCTGCCGCTGATTCTGGTGCCGGCGCTTGGCATTCACTGCTGGACCTTCGACCTGATGCCCAACCGCTCCATGGTCCGTTACCTGATGGCACGGGGCCATGATGTCTATCTGATCGACTGGGGCCAGCCTTCCCAGGCCGATCGGGAGTTGGACCTGGACACCTACGTGAACCGCTGGTTGCCGGAGGCGGTGGCGGCGGTGCTCGCCGACAGCGGCGCCGAGCGGGTCAATCTGCTCGGCTATTGCATGGGCGGGCTGCTCAGCCTGCTCTATCTGGGCGGACACCCGGGCGCCCCGGTGAACAGCCTGGCGACCATCGCCAGCCCAGTGAACTTCCACAAGAGCGGCCCGTTCGGCAAGGTATTCAGCCTGGCGGCGATTCCCGCCATGCAGGTCCACGACTGGTTCCAGTTCCGACTTGAGCCGCTGGACAGCAAGCTGTTCCATATCCCCGCCAACCTGTTGTCATGGGGATTCAAACTCACCAACCCGCCGGGGCTGGTGCAGTCCTATATGGACCTGGTACGCAACATCGGCGACCGCGACTACGTCACCGAGTACATGACCATGGGCCAGTGGTTCAACGACATGGTGGATTATCCCGGCGCCGTGGTGCGCGAGGTGATCGAGAAGATGATCCTGGCCAACAGCCTGGCACGCGGCCGGTTGACCATCGGCGAGCGACGGGTGGATTTCGGGCGCATCACCCAGGACCTGCTCGCCTTCGGCGGCGCCAGCGACCGTATCGTCAGCGTGCGCGCCGCCAAGGAAGTGCTCAAGGTGGTGGGCAGCCGGGACAAGCGTTTCGAGGTGGCCCCGGGCGGTCATGCCGGAGTATTCGCCGGCGGCAAGGCACCGGCGCATTGCTGGCGGGTCATCGCGGACTGGCTGGCGGATCGGGCGGACTGATCAGTCCGCCGGGGTGATGGCCGCGTCCAGGTTGTCGCTCATCCGCTGGCTGTAGCGGTACACCAGGAACGGCACCGCGTCGTCGCCGAACTTGACCAGGGAACCGCGCACGAACTCCCATTTCAGCCGTGACTGCTCCAGGGCTTCCTGCAACGGCGCATTGCCGCGATGGGCCGCCTGGGCCCGTTTCAAACGCTGCTCGAACGCATCCAGTTCGGCGCGAAAGGCGTCCTGGTCGGCGTCGCCGCCGGCCACGATGCCGGTGTAGGTGGCGGTGAGCCGTTGCAGATCGGTGATCAGCCGTTGCACGTCGTCGTAATCACCGCTTTGCCCACCCTCGAAGGCGTCCAGCCGTTCGGCGACCCGTGCCGGTACCTCATCGAAACGAGCCGGCTGGCCTTCTCCGGTGGGGTCCAGCCGTGCCCATTGCGCTTCGAGATCGGCGACCAGCGCCTGTTCGTCCTCGTCCCCGGCGGTGCCGGAAAGCGCGCTCAGAGTGGTGGCGGCGGTGCTGGCGGTTTTATTCAGGGACTGACCGTAGCCCTGGTCGCCATCCATCAAGGCAAGCATGTGGTGGTCGGTGCTGATCCGCCAGAGCTGGCGTTCGAAGGTTTCGAGCTGGGCGCGCGCCAGCGCCGCCTGGCCCAGGGCCGGCAGCAACAGCATGGCGAGCAGGGCTCCCCGCAGCAGGGTGGGCATAGAATCTCCTAACCACTTGTCGTTATTGTCCGCCGGTGGCGGATAAGCTCGCGCAAGATAGTACAACGCCACCCCTTTTACCAACTCAGCGCGTGTTCAATTCCTGATACAGCGCCTCATATTCCTCGGTCAGTTTGTGACGGGGATTCCAGTTCACCAGCGGCGTGGCCCGCTCGTGGGACTCACGCATGGCGACGCTGGCGGACAGCCGGCTGGCCAGCATGGGCAGGCCCTCCTCCTCGAGCGCCGCCACCAGTTCCTGGGGCAGCCGCGCACGGGGCTGGAACTGGTTCACCACGATGCCTTCCAGGGTCAGGTCCTCGTTGTGGTCCTCGCGCACCTCCTGAATGTTTTCCAGCAGCGTATAGAGTGCCTTGCGCGAGAAGGCGTCGCAGTCGAACGGGATCAGTACCCGCTCGGCGGCGATCAGCGCCGACAGGGTGTAGAAATTGAAAGCCGGCGGCGTGTCCACGTAGATGTCGTCAAACTCCCGGGCCAGGCTCTTGAGCAGGCCGCGCAGTTTATAGATCTTGTGTTTGGATTCCAGCAGGTGCTCGATCTCGCCCAACTCGCCGTCGGAGGGCAGCACATAGAGGTTCTCGAAGCGGGTGGCGTGCACGTAATCCCGGGGGGCCTTTTCCTTGAGCTTGAAGGACAGCGTCTGGCCGAAGAAGGTGCCGATGTTGGGCGTGGGGCCGCTTTCATGCTGATAGGCCGCCATGCCGAGCAGGTACTGGCTGGCGTTGCACTGGGGGTCCAGATCCACGACCAGGGTCTTGCGGCCCCGGGCGGCGCCGATCGCCGCCAGGTTCACGGTGATGCTGGATTTGCCCACGCCGCCCTTCTGATTGAACACCACTCTGCGCATCCTCTGCTCCTCCGCGCGCCATCATCGAAAACCGTTCGTCCGATCATACACATCGGCCCACGCGCCTCCCAGGCCGCCGCGCCCACCGCCCACGTCGGCGGGATAGTCCACAGAAACTGTGGATAACATCGTTAACAACCGGTTGAAGAGGCGCGCTGGCGCCATGATCCCGGCGTGCCGCGCGGATTGATCGTTCCGTGGCCAGGACGGCGGCAATTGGCGGTGGACGCCGTCGGGTCGACGGTTCAGTATGCGATAAACACCATGTTTACCAAGGAGCATGACCATGTCCGTCTCGCCTCTTGCCCGGGTTCCCGACGGCAGCGCACTGAAACCGGTGCCCGGTGATCGCGGCTGGCCACTGATCGGCAATACCCTGAGCAGCATGCGCGACCCGGTGGGCATGCTGCGACAACGGTACGACACCTATGGCCCGGTGTCGTGGACCTCCCTGTTCGGCCTGCGCATGGTCCAGTTGCTGGGCCCGGACGCCAACCAGTTCGTGCTGCTCAATCGCGACAACCTGTTCTCCAACCATGGTGGCTGGGACTTCTTCATCGGTCCGTTCTTCCATCGCGGGATCATGTTGCTGGATTTCGAGGAGCATCGCTGGCACCGGCGCATCATGCAGCAGGCGTTCACGCGACCGGCCCTGGAGGGTTACCTGGCGCGCATGAGCCCGCGCATCGGCGAGGGGCTGGCGCGCTGGCCGGACGGCCCCGTTCTGGTGCTGCCCCGCCTCAAACAACTGACCCTGGATCTGGCCACGGACGTATTCATGGGCAGCGAGCTGGGCCCTCGGGCCGAGCGCATCAACCAGGCCTTCGTGGATACCGTGCGCGCCGGCACCGCCCTGCTCCGTTTCCCAGTACCGGGCCTGCGCTGGTCCCGGGGGCTGAAGGGACGGCGGGTTCTGGAAGCCCTGTTCCGCGAGGAGATTCCCGCGCGCCGTGCCGGCAGCGACAGCGACCTGTTCAGCGCCCTGTGCCACGCCACCACCGAGGACGGCGAGCGCTTCTCCGACGACGACGTGGTCAACCACATGATCTTTCTGATGATGGCGGCCCACGACACCACCACCATCACGCTGACCAACCTGTTCTATCAACTGGCGCGGAATCCGGGTTGGCAGGAACGGCTACGCGCGGAAAGCCGGGCACTGGGCAAGGACGAGCTGGATTACGGCGACCTGGAGGCGCTGCCGGGCATTTCCCTGGCCATGAAAGAGGCCCTGCGCCTGTGCGCGCCGGTGCCTTCCTTGCCCCGCCGCACGGTGCGCGACGCGGAGTACCAGGGCCATTACATCCCGGCGGGCACCTTCGTTACGGTGGCGCCCTACTTCACCCATTACATGGAGGAGTACTGGCCGGACCCGGAGCGGTTCGATCCGGAACGTTTCGCGGAGGGACGCCGGGAGGACAAGGTGCACCCCTACGCCTGGGTGCCGTTCGGCGGCGGCGCGCACAAGTGCATCGGGCTGCATTTCGCCGAGATGCAGGTCAAGGCGATTCTGCACCGGGTGCTGTTGCGTTGGCGCTGGTCGGTGCCCAGCGGCTACGAAATGCCGGTGGACACCACCAGTTTGCCGGTACCCAAGGACGGATTGCCGGTGACCTTGGAGCGCTCACCGTAGGAGCGGCTTTAGCCGCGATCAGCGGGTGACGGTCTCGCCTTCTCGCAGGGTCACGAACTCCTCCGCCGAAGTGGGGTGGATTCCGATGGTGCGGTCGAAATCCGCCTTGGTGGCGCCCATTCGGATCGCCACCGCGAAGCCCTGGGTGATCTCCGAGGCTTCCTCGCCGGCCATGTGCAGGCCCACCACCCGGTCGCTGGCATCGTCGACGATCAGTTTAACCAGGGTTTTTTCCTGGATATCGCCCAGGGTATAACGCATGGGCCGGAACCGGCCCCGATAGACGCGCACGGTGCCGAAACGCTCCAGGGCCTCCTCCTCGGTGAACCCCACGGTGCCAATATTAGGATGGCAGAACACCGCCGTCGGCACGTCCCGATAATCCAGCGGCCCCTGCGGCTTGTCCTTGGCGAACAGATGAGCGGCCAGCCACATGCCCTCGGCCAGGGCCACCGGTGTCAGTTGCAGGCGGTCGATCACATCACCCAGGGCGTAGACGCCGTCCAGGGAAGTCTGCAGACCCTCATCCACGCGCACCGCGCCGTTGTCGGCGGTGTCCAGGCACACGCCCTCGGCGAGCAGATTGTCCAGGCGCGGGACCCGGCCAGTGGCGTAGAACACCTCGTCGACCAGCAGCTCACCGCCGCCGTCGAGGCGCAGCACCCACCGGCCATCCCGTTCCTCGATGGCCGCCACGTCGGTGTTGAAGTGCAGCTTCACGCCGCTGGCCCCCATTTGCTCGGCCACGAAGGTGCGCACATCGTGGTCGAAACCGCGCAGGAACAGTTCGCCGCGGTAGAGCTGGTGCACGGTGACGCCAAGACCGTTGAGGATCGACGCGAACTCGCTGGCGATATAGCCGCCGCCCACCACCGCCACGGTGTCCGGGAGCCGGTCCAGGTAGAACAGGTCGTCGGAGATGCGCACCTTGTCGTTACCGGGAAAGTCCGGTACGAACGGTTTACCGCCGGTGGCGATGAGGATGCGTTCGGCATTGAGTTGGACGTCGCCGTCCACGCTCACCCGACCGGCGCCCTCGATGCGACCGTGGCCTTCGAAGACGGTGACGCCGGCGTTGTCCAGCAGGCGCCGGTAGATGCCGTTGAGCCGTTCGATCTCCCGGGTCTTGTTGTCGCGCAAGGTAGCCCAGTCAAAGGACCATCCCTCCACGGTATAGCCGTAATCGGCGGCGAGCCGGAATTCATCCGGGAACCCGGCGCCGTAGGCAAACAGCTTCTTGGGCACGCAGCCCACGTTCACGCAGGTGCCACCGAAAAAACGCTCCTCGATGATCGCCACCCGGGCGCCGTGGCCGGCGGCCATGCGGGCGGCGCGCACACCGCCGGAGCCGGCGCCGATCACCACCAGGTCGAAGTCGTTAGCCAACGGTCTCTCCTCGTTATTGGTCGATTGAATCATTGATCTCAGGCGCCCACCCGGAAACGGGCGAAGGGCGCGTGCAGGCTCGGCCGGCCCTGGCGCAGGTAGACACCGGGTTCGATCGGCGGCCACAGTTCTTCCAGGGGCATGGAATCACCATTGGCGTTGACCATGCGAGCGTGATGACGGCGTAGCTGACGCGGCTCGCCGACCCCGCAGGCATGGGCGATGGTTTCCACCTCCTTGACCAGATTGTCATGGAAGTGGGCCACCCGTCGCCCTTTCTCGGCGGGCACCAGCCCGCGCTGCAGGCGCGGGTTATGAGTGGTGACGCCGGTCGGGCAGGTGTTGCGGTTGCACTGCATCGCCTGAATGCAGCCGAGAGCGAACATGTAGCCCCGGGCGGACACACAGAAATCCGCGCCGATCGCTATGGCCCAGGCCACCATGGTGGGATTGATCAGCTTGCCGGACGCGATCACCCGGATGCGTTCGCGCAGGCCGAAACCGTCGCGCAAATCCACCACCAGGGGCAGCGACTCGGCCAGGTTCAGGCCGACATCGTCCATCAGCGACATCGGCGCGGCACCGGTGCCCCCCTCGCCGCTGTCCACGGTGATGAAATCCGGGGCGCTGTCCAGGCCGCGCTGGTGGATCTCCATGAACAGGTCCTCCAGCCACTGCCAGGAGCCGATCACGGTCTTGATGCCCACTGGCTTGCCGGTGACTTCCCGCACGCGGTGGATCATGTCCAGCAGATCAGCGGCGCAGCGAACGCCCGGCTGGCCATTCGGGCTCACCGAGGCCTCGCCGGCCGGGATGCCCCGGATGCGGGCGATCTCCGGGGTTACCTTGCTGGCGGGCAGAATGCCGCCCTTGCCCGGTTTGGCGCCCTGGCTGAGCTTGATCTCGAACATTTTCACTTCCGGATGGGCGGCGACCTCCTCGAGCTTGGCGTCGCTCAGGTTGCCCTCGTCGTCGCGCACGCCGTAGTAGGCGGTGCCGATCTGGAACACCAGGTCACAATGACCCTCGAGATGCATTTCGGTAAGCCCGCCCTCGCCGGTGTTCATCCAGCAGCCGGCGTAGCCGGCGCCCCGGGACAGGGCCTGCACCGCCGGCTTCGACAGGGCGCCGAAACTCATCCCCGACACATTGTGAAAACTGCGCGCCACGTAGGGCTGGCGAGCGTGGGGGCCGATCATCAGCGGCAGGGTCTCGGCGGCGTCTTTCTCCAGGGTCGGGTACGGTGTGTTGAGGAAGATCACCCGGCCCGGATCGTTCTGCTTGGTGGTGCCGAACGCCACCGTGTTGCTGAGATTCTTGGCGGCGCGGTATACCCAGCTTCGCTGGGCGCGGTTGAACGGCAGTTCCTCGCGGTCCATGGCGAAGAAATACTGGCGGAAAAACTCGCCGATATGCTCGAAGAAATAACGGAAACGGCCGATCAACGGGTAGTTGCGGCGAATGGCGTGGGCTTTTTGCAGATAGCGGTCCTGGAACCACAGCACCGCGGCGGTTACCGACAGCACGAACAGTATCAGCAACAGACCCAGGGCCAGCCAGGTGGTCAGCAGGTCGACCCAGGCATGCAACCGATCCGACAGCATAAATCCTCCTTTATCCGGTCCCGGCATGCTACCACGATCATCGCCCCCGGACGGCAGCGCCGGGTGAAAGCTTGGCGCCCTCTCCGCCGAAAGAATGAGAACCCGCCCGGGGCTTCCCTACGACGAAGCTAGTACCCGGGATGGGACTGTGGTATCAAGGGGGCTCGGAATCGGGATCCGGACTGGACAACAACATGAAGATCACGGGGGTGATCGGCGCGGGGCTGACCCTGACGCTGATTCTGGGCGCGTCCACCGCGGCGGCCGACAACATCTACAAGTACCGGGGGGCCAACGGGGAGATACTGTTCACCGACCAGCCCCAGGAGAAGGTGGGCGCGCACTATACCCTGCTCTCCGTGCGCAAGGGCTGGAGCTACCAGCCCCGGGCACTCACCGATTTCCAGCGTAACCGTTACGACACCCTGATCCAGTCCGCCGCCGGCAGCTTCGAGGTGGAGCCGGCACTGGTGAAAGCGGTGATTCACGCGGAATCCCTGTTCGACCGCTACGCGGTCTCCCGGGTTGGTGCCCAGGGCCTGATGCAGCTCATGCCCCGCACCGCCCGTTATCTGGAAGTGACCAACCCGTTCGACGCCGGCGACAACATTCGCGGCGGCACCCGCTTCCTCGCCTACCTGCAGAACCGTTTCGACACGCTCGATCAGGTGCTGGCCGCCTACAACGCCGGCGAAGGCAATGTGCGCCGTTATGGCGGCATCCCGCCGTTCGCCGAAACCCAGGCCTATGTGCGCAAGGTGAAGGAGCTGCGTCTGCGTTATCAGCTAGAGATGGCCAACACGGAGACGGTGGCCAGCCGCTGAGCCCGCGCTCAATGGCCGCCGGTCGGGTCCAGGGAAACGCCCAGCCAGGGACCGTCGAATTCCAGTACGTACCGTTTCAGGCAGAACGCCGGCTGCGCGCGGCAGCGACCGCTGTGAAGGGAAAATTCCAGGCCATGGCCGGGGCAGCGCAGCACCCCATCACGCAGACTGGCGCGCTCCAAAGGGAAATCGCCATGGGGGCAACGCCGCTGCACCAGCCAGGTTTCCCCAGCCTCATGCAACAGCAATAACTCGTGTCGGCCAATGCGCACCGGCAGGCGCAGGCCATCGTGCAGGTCCAGGGTGCGGATCAAACGGTGGAACATGGCGGCTTCGTGGTAGCGACGATTCTTCGACCATAGCCGCAATGGCGTCGCCAAAAAAGACCCGCCTGGCCGTCAAGCCGGGCCGCGTCCGGGCGGTGCCAACTTCATCGCGACTGAAGTCGCTCCTACCTAATCCTCAACCTACGGAGTCGCGCTTGACGCCACCTCGTAGCGTCTCGTCGTGGCCACAATGGAGGATTCGGCCCACGAACGCACGACACGACGCCCACGAAAAAGCCCGGCGCAAGGCCGGGCTTCTTCGTGGATCGGTGGGGACGCTGGTCAGTGGCCGTGTTTCTCGGCCAGGTAGAACCAGGTATTGAGCACCGAATCCGGGTTCAGGGACACCGAGGAGATGCCCTGCTCCATCAGCCACTTGGCCAGATCCGGGTGATCGGACGGGCCCTGCCCGCAAATGCCGATGTACTTCTTCTGGGCATTGCAGGCATCGATGGCCATCTTCAACAGCACCTTCACCGCCGGGTCCCGCTCATCAAACAGGTGGCTGATGATGCCGGAATCCCGGTCCAGGCCCAGAGTCAGCTGGGTCAGGTCGTTGGAGCCGATGGAGAAGCCGTCGAAGAACTTCAGGAACTCGTCGGCGATCAACGCGTTGGTGGGCAGCTCGCACATCATGATCACGCGCAGACCGTTCTCGCCGCGCTTGAGACCGTTCTTGGCCAGCAGGTCGATGACCTGCTCGGCTTCGCCCGGCGTGCGCACGAACGGCACCATGATCTCCACGTTGGTGAAGCCCATTTCGTCACGCACCTTCTTCAGGGCACGGCACTCGAGCTCGAAGCAATCGCGGAAATTCTCGCTGATGTAGCGGCTGGCGCCCCGGAAGCCCAGCATCGGGTTCTCTTCGTGGGGTTCGTACAGGCTGCCACCGATCAGGTTGGCGTATTCATTGGACTTGAAGTCGGACAGCCGCACGATGGCCTTTTCCGGGTGGAAAGCGGCGGCCAGGGTAGAAATCCCCTCGACCAGCTTTTCCACGTAGAACTCCACCGGATCGTCGTAACCGGCGATGCGCTTGTCCGCCGCCTGTTTAACGTCCTTCGGCAGGCCGTCGTAGTTGAGCAGCGCCTTGGGGTGCACGCCGATCATGCGGTTGATGATGAACTCAAGGCGCGCCAGACCCACGCCCTGGTTGGGCAGGGTGGCGAAATCGAAGGCCCGATCCGGGTTGCCCACGTTCATCATGATCTTGAACGGCAGTTTGGGCATGGACTCGATGGAGTTGCGCTGAATGTCGAAGTCCAGCTTGCCTTCATAGATGTTGCCGGTGTCGCCCTCGGCGCAGGACACGGTCACTTCCTGGCCGTCCTTGAGCTGCTCGGTGGCGTCGCCGCAGCCGACGATGGCCGGCACGCCCAGCTCACGGGCGATGATCGCCGCGTGGCAGGTACGGCCACCGCGATTGGTGACGATGGCGGAAGCACGCTTCATGACCGGTTCCCAATCCGGGTCGGTCATGTCGGTGACCAGCACGTCGCCGGCTTCCACGCGGTCCATTTCCTTGATGCTGCTGACGATGCGAACCGGGCCGGCGCCGATGCGCTGACCGATGGCGCGACCTTCCACCAGCACCTTGCCGGTCTGCTTGAGCAGGTAACGCTCCATCACCGAGGCGTCGGAACGGCTCTTCACCGTTTCCGGGCGGGCCTGCACGATGAACAGCTTGTTGGTATCACCGTCCAGCGCCCACTCAATGTCCATGGGCATGCCGTAGTGTTTTTCGATCTCGATGGCCTGGCGGGACAGATCCTCCACCTGGGCATCGGTGAGGCAGAAACGCAGGCGGTCGGCCTGGGGTACATCCACGGTCTGCACGGACTTGCCGGCGCTGGCTTCGCTGCCGTAGACCATTTTCTGCAGCTTGCTGCCCAGGTTACGGCGCAGAATCGACGGCTTCTTGTTGAGCAGCGTCTTCTTGTGTACGTAGAACTCGTCCGGGTTCACGGCACCCTGCACCACCATCTCGCCGAGGCCGTAGGAGGCGGTGATGAACACCACGTCGCGGAAACCGGATTCGGTGTCCAGGGTGAACATGACGCCGGCGGCGCCGGTCTCGGAGCGCACCATCTGCTGCACGCCGGCGGACAACGCCACCAGCTTGTGGTCAAAGCCCTGGTGCACCCGGTAGCTGATCGCGCGATCGTTGAACAGGGAGGCGAACACCTCCTTGACCGCCACCATCACGTGGTCCAGGCCACGGATATTGAGGAAGGTTTCCTGCTGGCCGGCGAAGGATGCGTCGGGCAGGTCCTCGGCGGTGGCGGAGGAACGCACCGCTACCGGGAACTCGGCGTCGTCGCCACCCATTTTTTCGTACGCGTCCCGAATCGCGGCTTCCAGAGCGGGCTGGAAGGGGGCGTCCACCACCCACTTGCGAATCTTTTCACCGGTTTCCGCCAGAGCCACCACGTCTTCCACGTCCAGCGCGCCGAGGGCGTCGTTGATCTTGGTGGTGAGATCGTTGTGTTCCAGGAATTCACGGAACGCTTCCGCAGTGGTGGCAAAACCGCCCGGGACGGACACGCCGGCCGCCGCCAGGTTGCTGATCATCTCGCCAAGGGAGGCATTCTTGCCGCCGACGCGCTCCACGTCGTCCTTGCCCAGATCCTGAAACCAGACTACGTATTCCGCCAAGGTCGTCTCCTTAAGTGTTGCTGGCCGAGGAACCCGGGACCGGTGTGGTACACCGTGTTTCGGCGGTTCCCGGCTTTACCGGAATGAATCGAGGCGCCATTCTACCCAAAACGACGGCGCTTTGCCCGCCCGTATTGGCGAAACTGTTACGACTTTTGTGGAAGCCCCGCGCGACCCCGCGCGAGCTGTTACCGGGAGCTCCAAGTTCATGAAAAGAACGGCTTTTTTTATTTCCGACGGCACCGGCATCACCGCCGAGACCCTGGGACACACCCTGCTCAGCCAGTTCGGCAGCATAGAATTTAACCAGGTCACCATTCCGTATGTGCAGTCCGACGAGCTCGCTCGCCAGGCGGTGAACCGCATCGACCGGGCCGCCCGGGACGACGGCGCCACCCCGGTGGTGTTCTCTACCCTGGTTAACGATACCCACCGCCAGATCCTGCATACCTGCAAGGGTCGGGTGCTGGATTTGTTCACCGCCTATCAGAAGCCGCTGGAGGAAGAGCTGGGCGTACCGGCCAACCACAAGGTGGGCCAGAGCCACGCGATCCGCGACCAGCAGGCCTACCGCATCCGCATCAACGCGGTGCATTTCGCGCTCGATAACGACGATGGCGCGCGCACCCGCCACTATGATCAGGCGGACCTGATCCTGGTCGGGGTATCACGCTCCGGCAAGACCCCGACCTGCCTGTACCTGGCGCTGCAGTTCGGCCTGTTCACCGCCAACTATCCGCTGACCGAGGACGATTTCGACGACCTGCGCCTGCCCGACGCCCTGGCCCCACACCGACACAAGCTGTTCGGGCTGACCATCAACGCGGAGCGCCTCAGCGCCATTCGCAGCGAGCGCAAGGCCGGCAGCCGTTACGCGTCGCCGCGCCAGTGCGACATGGAAGTGCGCGCCCTGCAGGCGCTGTACAACAAGTTCAATATTCCCCACCTGGATGCCACCGAGCTGTCCATCGAGGAGATCAGTACCCGTATTCTGGCCATGACCGGCCTGCAGCGTCGGCTGCAGTAAACCCAACTCCGAAGGAGCGACCGTAGGAGCGACTTCAGTCGCGATTGCAGACGCGCTAGGTGATCCTGCCCAGCAATGCGGTGATCGCGACTGAAGCGGAGCGCCGCCCGGTCGCTCCTACAAAGGGGCCGCCGGCTCAGATGACCAGCCGATCCATGAACTCGTTGACCGGCGTGGCCTCGAGGCGCCCGGCGTCGCGGCACAGCTCCATGATTGCCGCCGCCCGACCGGCCGGGAAGCGGGTCGCCAGGTTGCGGAGGAACTTGTCTTCCAGTACCGGAATGCCCTCCTCCCGGCGCCGGCGGTGGCCGATCGGGTATTCCACCGCCACCTGCTCGGTGCTGGAGCCGTCGCTGAAAAACACCTGCACGGCGTTGGCGATGGAGCGCTTCTCCGGATCGTAGTAATCCTTCGAATAGCCCGGGTCCTCGACGATCTCCATTTTTTCGCGCAGTTGGTCGATGATCGGATGGGCCTGGTGGAAGGCGTCCTCGTAATGGTCCGCGTTCAGTTCGCCCAGGATCAGTGGCACGGCGGTCATGTACTGGATGCAGTGATCGCGGTCCGCCGGGTTGGCCAGCGGGCCCTGCTTGGAAATGATGCGGATCGCCGAATCGTGGGTGGTAATGACGATGCGCTCGATCTGGTCGAGGCGGTCCTTGACCTTCGGATGCAGGGTCACCGCCGCCTCGCAGGCGGTCTGGCTGTGGAATTCCGCCGGGAAGCTCAGCTTGAACAGAATGTTTTCCATCACGTAGGAACCGTACTCGCGCTGGAACTTGAAGCGGCGGTCCTGCTCCGGTTTGAGCTTCTGGTCCTTGTTGGTCTTGGAAAACAACACGTCATAGAAGCCCCACTGCGGCGCGCTGAGCGCGCCGGGGATGCCCATCTCACCGCGCCGGGCGATATCCGCCAGGCGTACCGCCCGGCTGGTGGCGTCGCCGGCGGCCCAGGATTTTCGCGAACCGGCGTTGGGGGCGTGCCGGTAGGTGCGCAGGGACTGGCCGTCCACCCAGGCGTGGGACACGGCGGAGAGCAGTTGTTCCCGGTCAGCGCCCATCAGGCGTGCCACCACCGCCGTGGACGCCACCTTGACCAGTACCACGTGATCCAGGCCGACCCGGTTGAAGGAATTTTCCAACGCCAGCACGCCCTGGATTTCATGGGCCATGATCATCGCTTCCAGCACCGTCTTCATGGTCAGCGGCGGCTTACCCACGGCCAGGTTCTTCTGCGACAGATGGTCGGCCACCGCCAGGATGCCGCCCAGGTTGTCGGACGGGTGGCCCCACTCCGCCGCCAGCCAGGTATCGTTGTAGTCCAGCCAGCGCACGATGCAGCCGATGTCCCAGGCCGCCTTCACCGGATCAAGCCGGAACGAGGTGCCCGGCACCCGGGCGCCATGGGGCACCACGGTGCCTTCCACCAGGGGGCCCAGGTGCTTGGTGCATTCCGGGAAGCGCAACGCCAGCAGGCCGCAGCCCAGGGTGTCCATCAGACACAGGCGCGCGGTGTCCCAGGCCTCCTCCGACTGGATCTCATAGCCGAGCACATAGTCTACGATGTCCTGGATTTCCGGGTCGTAGTCGGGGCGTTGGTTCTGATCCACATTGCCGGTCATGGTGCCTCCTTGATGATGCGTTCGGTTGGCGGCGGAGCTATCGCGACTGAAGTCGCTCCTACAATGTCTTCTGTAGGAGCGACTTCAGTCGCGATCCGGCGGCGCTTACGAAAGCACGTCGCCGGGCACGCGCACCCAGCCTTCCATCAATACCCGGGCGCTGCGACTCATGGTGGCCTTGGTGACCTGCCAGCGGTCGCCTTCCCGGCGCGCTTCACCGCCCACCTTGAGCGTACCGGAGGGATGACCGAAACGCACCGAGTCCCGCTCGCCGCCGCCGGCGGCCTGGTTCACCAGGGTGCCCGGGATAGCGGCGGCGGTGCCGATGGCCACCGCCGCGGTGCCCATCATGGCGTGGTGCAACTTGCCCATGGAAAGCGCCCGCACCAGTAGATCGATATCGCCGGCGGCCACGGTCTTGCCACTGGACGCCAGGTATTCCCGGGGCGGCGCCACGAACGCCACTTTCGGCGTGTGCTGGCGCTGCTCGGCCTCCTCCAGGGACTGGATCAGCCCCATGCGCAGGGCGCCGTGGGCGCGGATGGTCTCGAACCGGGCCAGCGCCCGGGCATCCTCGTTGATGTCGCCCTGCAGCTCGGTGCCGGTGTAACCGATGTCCTCGGCATTGACGAACACGGTGGGGATACCGGCGTTGATCATGGTCGCCTTCAAGGTACCGACGCCGGGCACCTCCAGGTCGTCCACCGGGTTGCCGGTGGGGAACAGGGCGCCCTCCCCGTCCGCCGGATCGAGGAACTCGATTTTCACCTCGGCGGCGGGAAAGGTGACGCCGTCCAGCTCGAAGTCACCGGTTTCCTGCACCTCGCCGTTGGTGATCGGGATGCGGGCGATGATGGTCTTCTCGATGTTGGCCTGCCAGATGCGGATTTCCGCCTCGCCGTTGTCCGGTATCCGCGACGGGTCCACCAGACCGTTGCTGATGGCGAAGGCGCCCACCGCGGCGGTCAGGTTGCCGCAGTTGCCGCTCCAGTCGATGAACGGCTTGTCGATGGAGACCTGGCCGAACAGGTAATCCACGTCGTGGCCTTCGCGGGCACTGGCGGACAGGATCACCGTCTTGCTGGTGCTGGAGGTGGCGCCGCCCATGCCGTCGGTGTGCTTGCCGTAGGGGTCGGGGCTGCCGATCACGCGCAGCAACAGAGCGTCGCGGGCCGGGCCCGGCACCCGGGCGGCTTCCGGCAGATCATCAAGCCGGAAGAACACGCCCTTGCTGGTGCCGCCACGCATGTAGGTGGCGGGTATCTTGATCTGTGGTGCGTGGGACATAGCAGGTCCTTTCAGTTGGTGTGGGCTTGCGCAGGCACGCATGCACGCTTGCACGCTTGCACGCTTGCACGCTAAAAGACAACCACGTCTGAGCCGCCGTGCTTGCCGCTGCCACCGCCGCGCGGCTCTTTCCGAAAGCCCGTCGGCTGGCTCGGATAGCGTGCCAGCGTGCCAGCGTCCAGGCATCAGCTCGCCTTCACGAACTCCTTGGCGAACTTCTGCAGGATGCCACCGGCGGAGTACACCGACACTTCCTCGGCGGTGTCCAGGCGGCAGATCACCGGGACCTCCTCGCTGTCGCCGTTGGCGCGGTGGATCACCAGGGTCAGTTCGGCCCTGGGCGCCGGCGTGCCCTTGACGTCGAAGGTCTCGGTGCCGTCG
This sequence comes from Alloalcanivorax sp. C16-2, assembly GCF_046507615.1. Taxonomy (NCBI): domain Bacteria; kingdom Pseudomonadati; phylum Pseudomonadota; class Gammaproteobacteria; order Oceanospirillales; family Alcanivoracaceae; genus Alloalcanivorax; species Alloalcanivorax sp. C16-2. The sequence continues at coordinate 72,150 of NZ_JBKFTL010000005.1, forward strand.
ATGTTCAGGGTCTTGCGGGTGGTGCCTTCCTGGAACTGCAGCGGCATCACGCCCATGCCGATCAGGTTGGTGCGGTGGATGCGTTCGAAGCCTTCGGCGACGATCGCTTCCACGCCGGCCAGCGCCACGCCCTTGGCGGCCCAGTCCCGGGACGAGCCCTGACCGTAGTCGGCGCCGGCGATGATGATCAGCGGCTGCTTGCGTTTCATGTAGGTTTCAATGGCTTCCCACATGCGGGTGCTCTTGCCTTCCGGCTCGATGCGGGCGTAGGAGCCTTGCTTCACCTCGCCGTTCTCGTCGCGCACCATCTCGTTGAGCAGCTTGGGGTTGGCGAAGGTGGCTCGCTGGGCGGTCAGGTGATCGCCCCGGTGGGTGGCGTAGGAGTTGAAGTCCTCCTCCGGCAGTCCCATTTTCGCCAGGTATTCGCCGGCGGCGCTGTCCAGCAGGATGGCGTTGGACGGCGACAGGTGGTCGGTGGTGATGTTGTCGCCGAGCACCGCCAGCGGGCGCATGCCCTTCAGCCCGCGCTCGCCGGCCATGGTGCCTTCCCAGTACGGCGGGCGGCGGATGTAAGTGCTCTTCGGCCGCCAGTCGTACAGCGGGCTGGCCGCCCGGGCGCCGTCGCCTTTTTTCTCGAACATGGGAATGTAGGTGGCGCGGAACTGCTCCGGCTTCACGCTGGCCTTGACGATGGCGTCGATCTCGCTGTCCTCCGGCCAGATGTCCTTGAGCAGGATCGGGTTGCCGTCGGCGTCATGGCCCAGGGCATCCTTTTCGATATCGAAACGGATGGTGCCGGCGATGGCGTAGGCCACCACCAGCGGCGGCGAGGCCAGGAACGCCTGCTTGGCGTAGGGGTGGATACGACCGTCGAAGTTACGGTTGCCGGACAGCACGGCGGTGGCGTACAGGTCCCGCTCGATCACTTCCTGCTGGATCTTCGGGTCCAGAGCGCCACTCATGCCGTTGCAGGTGGTGCAGGCAAAGGCCACCACGTCAAAGCCCAGGCTCTGCAACTCCGGCAGCAGGTTGGCCTCTTCCAGGTACATCTTGACGGTCTTGGAGCCCGGCGCCAGGGAGGATTTGACCCACGGCTTGCGAACCAGCCCCAGCCGGTTGGCGTTCCGCGCGATCAGGCCCGCGGCGATCATGTTGCGCGGGTTGCTGGTGTTGGTGCAGGAGGTGATGGCGGCGATGATCACCGCGCCGTCGGGCATTTCGCCCTCCTTCTCCTCCCACTGACCGGCCACGCCCCGGGAGGCGAGTTCCGAGGTGGGCAGCCGCGCGTGCGGGTTGGACGGCCCGGCCAGGGTACGTTCCACCTTGGACATGTCGAAACGCAGCACGCGCTCGTACTCCACGCCCTTCAGGGTATCCGCCCAGAAGCCGGCTTCCTTGGCGTAGGTTTCGGTGAGCTTCACCTGGTCATCGTCGCGACCGGTGAGCTTCAGGTAATCAATGGTCTGGCCATCGATGTAGAACATGGCCGCGGTGGCGCCGTATTCCGGGGTCATGTTGGAAATGGTGGCGCGGTCGCCCACGGTCAGGGAGTCGGCGCCCTCGCCGAAGAATTCCAGGTAGGCGCCCACCACGCGTTCCTTGCGCAGGAACTCGGTGAGCGACAGCACCAGGTCGGTGCCGGTGATGCCCGGCTTGAGCTTGCCGGTGAGTTCCACGCCGACGATGTCCGGCAGGCGCATCATGGACGGGTTACCCAGCATCACGTTCTCGGCTTCGAGACCGCCCACGCCCACGGAGATCACGCCCAGGGCATCCACCATGGGGGTGTGGCTGTCGGTGCCCACACAGGTGTCCGGGAACGCCACGCCATCCTTCACCTGCACCACCGGCGACATCTTTTCCAGATTGATCTGGTGCATGATGCCGTTGCCCGGGGGAATCACGTCCACGTTGTCGAACGCGGTCTTGGTCCAGTTGATGAAATGGAAGCGGTCCTCGTTGCGACGCTCCTCCACCGCCCGGTTCTTCTCGAAGGCATCCTTCTCGAAGCCCGGGTGTTCCACCGCCAGGGAGTGGTCCACGATCAGCTGGGTGGGTACCACCGGATTGACCTTGGCCGGGTCGCCGCCTTTCTCGGCGATCGCATCACGCAGGCCGGCCAGGTCCACCAGGGCGGTCTGCCCGAGGATGTCGTGGCATACCACCCGTGCCGGGTACCAGGGGAAATCCAGATCGCGCTTGCGCTCGATCAGTTGCTTGAGCGAGTCGGTGAGCGCCGCCGGCTCGCAACGGCGCACCAGTTGCTCGGCCAGCACCCGGGAGGTGTACGGCAGCTTGTCGTAGGCACCGGGCTGGATCGCATCCACGGCGGCGCGGGTGTCGAAATAATCCAGCTCGGTGCCGGGAAGGCGTTTGCGGTATTCGGTGTTCATGGATGGCCTTGGGGTTACCTGGGTGGATGGGGGGAACGCTAGACGCCGGACGCTGGACGCCAAAACCCGGTCTGCAAGAATAGGTGTGTTTCCTGCCAGGCAACGAGGCGCAGGCAGGAAACACGCCCAAACCCGGACGTCTAGGGTTTAGCGTCCGGCGTCCGGCGTTTCCAGCCTCAACGCTCGGCGATGGGCGTCACCTTGCGCAGTTCCGGGCCGGTATATTCAGCGCTCGGGCGGATGATGCGGTTGTCGGCGCGTTGCTCGAACACATGGGCGGCCCAGCCGGTCAGCCGGCTCATCACGAAGATCGGCGTGAACAGCTTGGTGGGGATACCCATGAAGTGGTAGGCGGAGGCGTGGAAGAAATCCGCGTTGCAGAACAACTTCTTCTCGCGCCACATCACTTCCTCGCAGCGCACGGAAATGTCGTAGAGGTTCTCGCCGTTGACGTCGCGGGACAGTTTTTCCGACCAGTGCTTGATGATCGCGTTGCGCGGATCGGATTCCCGGTAGATCGCGTGGCCGAAGCCCATGATCTTTTCCTTGCGCTCAAGCATGCCCAGCATGCCCTTTTCGGCATCTTCCGGGTCCTTGAAGCCCTCGATCATGTCCATCGCCGCCTCGTTGGCGCCACCGTGCAGCGGACCACGCAGGGAGCCGATGGCACCGGTGATGCAGCTGTGGATGTCGCTCAGCGTGGACGCGCACACCCGGGCGGTGAAGGTGGAGGCGTTGAACTCGTGCTCGGCGTACAGAATCAGTGAAACGTGCATCACCGCCTCGTGCAGCTCATTGGGCTTCTCGCCGCGCAGCAGGTGCAGGAAATGGGCGCCGATGGAGTCGTCATCGGTCTCGGTTTCCACGCGCACGCCATCGTGGCTGTAGCGGTACCAGTAGCAAATGATGCTCGGGAACGCCGCCAGCATGCGGTCGGTGGCGTCCTGCTGCTGCTCGAAGCTGGTCTCGGTTTCCAGGTTGCCGAGCATGGAGCAGCCGGTACGCATCACGTCCATAGGGTGGGCGTCCTTGGGAATCCGCTCCAGCACTTCCTTGAGCGCCTGGGGCAGACCACGCAGGCCCTTGAGCTTCTTCTTGTAGGCGTCCAGCTCCGCCTGGGTGGGCAGCGCGCCTTTCAGAATCAGGTGGGCGACCTCCTCGAACTGGCAGTTCTCCGCCAGGTCCTTGACGTCGTAGCCACGGTAAGTGAGGCCGGAGCCACTTTTGCCCACGGTGGAAAGGGCCGTTTTACCGGCGACCTGGCCGCGCAGGCCGGCACCGCTGAGTTGCTTCTCTGCCATCGTCATCGTCCTCGTTTTGACGGGTCCGTTATTCTCCGCGCTGCTTGGCGAAGAGCTCGTCGAGTTTTTGTTCGTAGTCGTGGTAACCCAGGAAGTCGTACAGATCCATGCGGGTCTGCATGATATCGACCACGTTCTTCTGGGTGCCTTCCTCACGGATGGTCTGGTAGACCCGCAGCGCCGCCTGGTTCATGGCGCGGAACGCCGACAGCGGGTACAGAATCATGCCGGCGCCGGCGTCGCGCAGTTCCTCGCGGGTGAACAGCGGCGTGGCGCCGAATTCGGTGATATTGGCCAGCAGCGGCGTGTCGCCGAGCCCTTCGGAGAACGCCTTGTAATCCTCCAGGGTGTGCACCGCCTCGGCGAAGATGCCATCAGCGCCGGCCTCCGCGCAGGCACGGGCCCGTTCCACGGCGGACTCCAGGCCCTCCTTCTGGAACGCGTCGGTACGCGCGATGATGAAGAAATCATCGTCAGTGCGGGCATCGGCGGCGGCCTTGATACGATCCACCATTTCCTGCTGGGACACGATTTCCTTGTTGGGGCGATGGCCGCAACGCTTCTGCGCCACCTGATCCTCCAGGTGCACGGCGCCGGCGCCGGCGCGGATCATTTCCTTGATGGTGCGGCCGATGTTGAAGGCGCCGCCCCAGCCGGTGTCGATGTCCACCAGCAACGGCACTTCGGAGGCGGCGCTGATGCGGCGCACGTCCTCAAGCACGTCGTTCATGGTGGTCATGCCCAGGTCCGGCAGACCATAGGAGGCGTTGGCGACGCCGCCGCCGGACAGGTAAATGGCGCGGTAACCGACCTGCTCCGCCATCATCGCGGTGTAGGCATTGATGGTACCCATGATCTGAAGCGGTTGTTCTTCCGCCAGGGCTTGCCGGAAACGGGCACCGGCGCTGCTGGGACGGCTCATTGGGGACTCCTTTGGGCTTGCTGTTCGATGTTCTCCCGGGCGCGGCCGATATGGCGGCGCATCAGGAGTTCGGCCATCTCCGCGTCGCGGGCCTCGATGGCCTCGACGATGCGGCGGTGTTCGTGCAGGGCTTTCTGTGGCCGGTTGGCGGTGGTGCTGAACTGGTAGCGGTACATGCGCACCAGGTGATACAGCTCGCCGATCAACATGCGAATCAGCGTCCGGTTGTGGCTGCCCTGAATAATGCGGTAATGGAAGTCGAGGTCGCCCTCGCGCTGGAAGTAGGCGGTATCCTCACGGATGTCCTGCTGCTGCTCGTGCTGCGCCAGCACCCGGTGCAGGCCGGCCACTTCCTGGTCGGTCATGCGCTCGGCGGCGAGACGCGCCGCCTGCCCTTCCAGCGCCTCGCGCACGTAGTAGATTTCAATCAGATCCTCGAAGCTGAGCGATGCCACCCGGGTGCCCACGTGCACCTCGCGTTCCAGCAGCTTGCGGGATTCCAGCCGCCGGATCGCCTCGCGCAGCGGCCCCCGGCTAACGCCATAGCGACCGGCCAGCTCGGTTTCGCTGACTTTGCTGCCGGGCGGAATCTCACCACGCACGATATCATCCTGCAGGCGGGTGAAAACCCGGTCCGCCAGGGTGCGGGTGCTGCCTTCGGCGAGCTGGTTCATGAATGGGCGACTCCGCTGATTGTCGACAATGGATCGAGTTGGCGGGCACTTTACTCCCCGCTCCCCTTCCTTTCAATGGTTATTGTCGACAATCTTTCCCGGGCACCATGCTTTGCTCCGCCCGGAGGCCGCCGCTACACTAGCGTCCTTCGCCGCCGGAACCATCATGATCGACGTTACCCACAGCTCGCACCGCTCCGCTTCGCGCGCCGATGTTCCCCATATCGTGCTGGCCGGAGATGACGGCCCCGTGTCCCTGGGAACGCCGGCCTGGACCCTGCGGGCACGGGGCGCCGACGCCCTGCGCGCCCTGCCCGACCGGGTCGAGCAGGCCCTGGCCCGGGACTGCCGCTTCGCCTGCGGCCTTATCCCCTACGACGCCGGCCTGGCACTGCACGGCGTGGCCGGCGCCAACGGCGAAGCGGTGGTGCACCTGTTCCGCGATCGGCCACGCCCCTATCAAGCGGCCCCCGAGCGGCGCTTCGAACTCACCACCCCGTTCCAGGCCGAGCAGTCCCGGGAACGTTACCGCTGGGCACTGAACGGTATTTTCAATTACCTGGCCGCCGGCGACGTCTATCAGGTCAACTACGCCCAACGCTTCCAGGCCCGCTGGGCCGGCGACGCCCTGGCCGGCTTCGACCGGCTGCTGGCCGCCCATCCGGCGCCCCACGCCGGCTTCTTCCGCGATGGCAAGGACGCGGTGTTCGGCGTCTCCCCGGAGCGCTTCCTGAGCATCGACCATGGCGTGGTGCGCACCGAGCCGATCAAGGGCTCCCGGCCCCGGGGCGTCAATGAGGAAGAAGACCGGGCCCTGGGCGAGGCGCTACGCCGCCACCCCAAGGACCGGGCGGAAAACCTGATGATCGTGGATCTGCTGCGCAACGATCTGGGCGAATTTTGCCAGGCCGGCTCGATCCGCGTGGACCCGCTGTTCGAACTGCGCCGCTTCAGCAACGTGCAGCACCTGGTGTCCACCATCACCGGCACCCTGCGTCCGGGCGTGGCGCCCCTGGCGGCACTGCTCAGCGCCTTCCCCGGCGGCAGCATCACCGGCGCCCCCAAGAAGCGCGCCATGGAAATCATCCAGGAGCTGGAGCCGGCGACCCGCGGGGCCTATTGCGGCAGCCTGTTCTGGCAGGACCACCAGGGCCGCTTCGACAGCAACATCCTGATCCGCACCTTGCAGACCGACGGCGACGCACTGTACTGCCATGGCGGCGGCGGCATCGTCTACGACTCCGATCCGGACGAGGAATACGAGGAAAGCTGGTTCAAGGTAAGGAAGCTGATGGAGGCCTTGTCCGTGCCTTCACCGTAGGAGCGGCTTCAGCCGCTCCTACAACGGCACGAAGAGGTTACAGGGGCAGGTCGCGCTGGCTGGCCTTGATGATCTCTTTCTTGAGATCCTCGTAGCTGTGCACCGCCGGGAATTGGGGGAATTCCGCGATCACGTTGTCCGGAGCGTGGAACAGGATGCCCTGCTCCGCTTCACTGAGCATGGTGGTGTCGTTGTAGGAATCGCCGGCGGCGATGATGCGGTAGTTAAGGCTGTGCAGCGCTTTCACCGAGGCCCGCTTGGGGTCCTTCTGACGCAGGATGTAGTCGGTGATGCGACCGTTGTCATCCACCGCCAGCTTGTGGCAAAGCAGGGTCGGCGAGCCGAGCTTGCGCATCAGCGGGCGGGCGAATTCATAGAAGGTGTCCGAGAGAATGATCAGCTGGAAGTGCTCGCGGGCCCATTCCACGAACTCCACCGCGCCGTCCAGCGGCTCCAGGGTGTCGATCACTTTCTGGATGTCCGGCAGGCCGTAGCCGTGCTGGTCGAGGATGCCGAGCCGCATTTTCATCAGCTCGTCGTAGTCCGGGATGTCCCGGGTGGTGGCGCGCAGTTCGTCGATGCCGGTGCGCTCGGCGAAGTTGATCCAGATTTCCGGAATCAGCACCCCTTCCAGGTCCAGACAAAGCAATTCCACGGTGATCCCCTTAATCGGTATGTGCTCGGTAAAAGGCGCGCACAATGTAGCGGCGCCCCGGCGGCATTGCAACGGCGCCGGCACCGGCGCGCCGGCCTCAGCGCGAGGGCAGCTCCAGGTCGGCGAACAAGGCTTCCCGTTCTTCCCGATTGCCGGCCTCCACGGCGGCGTCCACCCGCTCGCGGGTAAGGTGGGGCGCGAACTGCTGCAGAAACTCGTACATGAAGCCGCGCAGGAAGGTGCCCTTGCGGAAGCCGATACGCGTGGTGCTGGGCTCGAACAGATGGCCTGCATCCAGATTCACCAGGCCCTTGTCCTGCACCGGGTCCACGGCCATATGGGCGACGATGCCCACGCCCATCCCCAAGCGCACATAGGTCTTGATGACGTCGGCGTCGGCGGCGGTGAATACCACCCGGGGTTCCAGGCCCTTTTCCGCGAAGGCGTCATCGAGCTTGCTGCGGCCGGTGAAACCGAACACATAGGTGACCAGCGGATACTCCGCCAGGGCTTCCAGGGTGAGCGGTTTGACCTCGGTGAGCGGATGCCCTTCCGGCACCACCACGGTCCGGTTCCAGCGGTAGCAGGGCATCATGATCAGGTCGCTGAACAACTCCAGGGCCTCGGTGGCGATGGCGAAATCGACACTGCCGTCGGCGGCCATTTCGGCGATCTGCATCGGCGTGCCCTGATTCATGTGCAGCGACACGTCCGGGAAACGCTTGGTGAACTGCTGTATCACCGGCGGCAGCGCATAGCGGGCCTGGGTGTGGGTGGTGGCGATGCTCAGGTCGCCCTTGGTTTCATCGCGGAATTCCTGGGCCACCCGCTTGATCGATTCGGTCTGCTGAAGAATATTGCCGGCGATGCGCAGGATCGCCTCCCCGGCGGGGGTAATGTGGGTCAGGTGCTTGCCGCTGCGGGCGAACACTTCCACCCCCAGCTCGTCCTCGAGCATACGGATCTGCTTGCTGATGCCGGGCTGGGAGGTATAGAGAGCCTGGGCGGTAGCGGACACATTGAGGTCATGGCGGGCCACTTCCCATATGTAGCGGAGTTGCTGCAACTTCATTCCACGCTCCTCGACCGCCTTGGCATCGCAAGTCAGTTATAAAAATATAGGCAATTATGCGTTCCAAGCATAGTAGGCCGTGAAGAGGCTGGCAACGGGGCCGGGGAACGCCGCCCTAGGAACGGGGGTTGGAGATGCCATGGGGCACATGGCCGGCGGCCACGTGCTCACGGGCGGATTCACAGTGGCCCTGCTGGTCGTCGAAGAACACATCGGCGCCGAAGGCCTTGAGGAAGGGCCCCTTGGGCAGCCCGCCCAGGAACAGGCTTTCATCCAGGCGGATGCCCCATTCGCGCAGGGTGCGCACCACCCGCTCATGGGCCGGCGCCGAGCGGGCGGTGACCAGGGCGGTGCGAATCGGGCAGCGATCAGCGGGGAATTCGCGCTGAATCTGATGCAGGGCTTCCAGGAACGCCTTGAAGGGCCCGTCACTGAGCGGCTGGCGGGCGGCCTGCTTCTCGCTCTCGGCGAAGGCTTCCAGGCCGGCGCTTTGAAACACCTGCTCGGATTCGTCGGAGAACAGCACCGCGTCGCCGTCGAAAGCGATACGCAGCACCTCGTCCTTGGGGTCCAGGGTGGCACCGGACAGAATGGTGGCGGCGGCGTAGCCGGCATCAAGCACCTGGCGCACATCCTCCGGGTCGGTGGACAGAAACAGATGGGCGCCGAACGCGGACACATAACGGTGCGGACTCTGGCCGCCGGCGAACGCCGCCCGGGTAATCGGCAGCCGGTAGTGCTCGATGGAGTTGAACACGCGCAGGCCGGTATCGGAACTGTTGCGCGACAGCAGGATCACCTCCACCCGGCCGCGCCCTTCCTCCATTTCGTTGATCGCCAGCAGCTTCTTCACCAGCGCGAAGGCGTCACCGGGACGCAGAATGTCGTCCTCGTGGGAGACCTGGTAATCCTGGAAGGCATCCAGGCCCTGGTTCTCGAACACCTGGTGGCTGTCGCTCAGATCGAACAACGCCCTGGAACTGATCGCCACCACCAACTTGCCATCGAAAGAAACCGGCATAACGCTTCCGTTGTTTGCTCAGGCGCACAGTATCGCCGCTCACCGTCGCGCCGACAACGGTGCCGGTGGTTACACGAATTCATCATAAAGCCCGCCGCCCGGGGCGCTGGGGCTGTTGTCCAGCCGAATAATGTGACATACAGTTTCAAGCGGATCGGCAATCATGTCCTCAACGATCCGCCCACGCCAACCGAACAGGGGAAAGGGAGTCATCCATGGCCGCGAACAAGGTAAAGACCCGCCTCGACGATCTGCAAAGCCAGATTCGAAAACTCGCCGAGCGCTTCGATAAGGAACGGGAAAAACAGATCGCCCAGTTGGAAAGCCAGCTGGACAAAGCCCGCCAGCGTGTCAGCGATGAAATGAATCGCCGCCGCGAACGGCTTAACCGGCTCGAAAAGGTGCAGGCCGAGTACCGGGACAAGGCCACTTCCACGGTTCAGCGTCAGGTGGACCGGGCCCGCAAGGCGGTGGATGACGCCCGTCAGCGGGTCGATGATTCCGAAGCCCGCAAGCGTTTCCTGGAAACCGAGGTACGCGTGCTCAAGGCCACCGCCAAGCAGGCCAGCAGCCTGGCCAAGGTGATTCATCAGTACGAGAGGGACCTGGAAAAACGCGCCCGGGACATCGAGAAGCGGGTGACGCCCAAGAAAGCCGTCGCCAAGAAAAAGGCCACTACCAAAAAAGCGGCGGTGAAGAAGAGCGCGGCGAAGAAAACCACCGCCAAGAAGGCCGCCGCCAAGAAGACCAGCGCCAAGAAAGCCGCCACTCGCAAGGCGCCGGCCCGCAAGAAAGCGCCGGCCAAAAAAGCCGCCAGCAAGGCCCCTGCCCCGCAGCCGTCGGCGGGCACCGACAGCCCCTCCAGCGACGGTTCGGCGTCAAGCTGAACCAGCGGGCCGGGCCGCCAGGCCCGGCCTTCCCTCGCCTAGCCCCTGTCGGGGGCCAGCAGCAAGGATTCGAAGTACGCCACCACCGGTTTGCGGTGCGCCCGGTCCATGGCCGGAATACCCTTCTCCACCGACGACGCCGAAGCTTTCTTGATGGTCGCCCGGGCGCCGGACACCAGCCCCCGGTTGAAGCGGCCCAGCTCCAGATTGCCCACGGTCTTGTCCAGATAGTTTTCGATGGCGCCGGCGCTGATGCCATCCATCACTTCCACCAGATGCTTCATTTCACCCTGGCCATCGGCGAATTCCTGGAACACCAGGCTGGCCCGTTCGGCCAGGGACGGTGACAGCGGGTAACCGATGTAAACCTGGCCGTCTTTCTCCAGACGCAGGGCCGCGAAATGGTCCGCCAGGGCACGCTGCTCCGCCACGCTGGCCTTGCGCATCAGCCGGTGAGCCAGACCGTGGGCGGCCTTGTTGATCACCTTCATGGCGCCGAGGATCACGTTCACCGCCGTGCCCTTGGCATTGACGGCGTCGATCGGCCCGGTGAAATAGGTATGCAGCACCTCGTCCAGGAAGGGATCCATGATCGCTTCCAGTTGGGCGGCATGATCGCGCTCCGGTTCGCCGCGCGCGGATTCGATGAAGGTGTCGATGCGATCGCGCAATTGCTCGGAGGCCGGAAAGGCCACGTAAAGAGTAGAATCGCTCATAACGCTGGGTTGGACTCACTGCGAAAACGAAGGCGCGATGATACTTCAAGGGGGCAACGCCCTCGCCGCTCTCGCGACCAGCAGCCGCGTCTGCAGAGTCATTGGTGTGCCATGACGGCCGGATCGCGGCTGAAGCCGCTCCTACGAACACCATGGCCAGCGTTTCTGTAGGAGCGGCTTCAGCCGCGATCCCCGGGGAAGTGGCCCCGCCATTGATCGAGTACCTCCTGCAACCGCCGGGTGGCGGCCAGCACCGCCTCGTTCTGTTCATCTTCCAGACGCAACCGGTCCAGGTCCTGGCGATTCCGCTCCCGGGCGCTGAGCTGACGGCGGGTCTCGCCACGGTCGAAGCCCCCCACATCCTCGGCGAGCCGGTGAATGGCGGCCACGTCGACCTTGGGCTGCACGTCCTGGGGCAGGCAGTCGAGCAACACGCTCATGCGGATGGTCGCTTCGCTGCTGTCCACCTGGCCTTGCAGCAAGGCCCGGGACAGTACCTCCAGACTGGCCACCACTTCCCGGTGGCGAGCCGCCTGACGCCGGCGTTCCTGACGGCGCGCCATCCAGCGCCAGACGAGAGCGCCCAGGGCGGCGCCAATGGCCAGCCCGGCCAGGGCGGCGAGAATCAGTTTCCAGATCATCGGCAAACGACTCCTTGCTGCGTTATTGGGTGGCGAGGGCTGCGCGGCGCGGCGGCGATTGAATTGCCCCGCCGGTGCCGCCATTGTACGTCACGGAAGGTCCGCAACCCATTGAGCGGCCGGAGTATGGAGACACCTTTTGCAATTCGAGCTTCCCGAGTGGCTGGCGCCGCTGGTCCGGCATCTGGAGCCCTGGCTGCCGGGGCTCACCGCGGTCGGCGTGGTGATGGCCCTGGCCTCGGCGCTGGCGATTCCCTGGCTGGTGGTACGCATGCCGGTGGATTACTTCAACACGCCGTCACGGCCCTTGCAGTACCGGGGCCCGCTGGGCTGGCTGACATGGCTTCTGCGCAACGCCTTCGCGCTGGTTTTGCTGGCCGCCGGCATCCTGATGCTGGTGTTGCCCGGCCAGGGCATTCTGACCATCGTCATCGCCCTGATGGTCAGCACCTTTCCAGGGAAATACCGTTTGGAACGCGCTATCATGCGCCGCCCCGGGGTACTGCGCTCCACCAACTGGATCCGTCGCCGCTATGGCCGACCGCCGCTCAACGAGCCGCGCCCGGACGGCGACCGGGAGAACACCTGAATGCCCATTGAAAGCCCGGCCATTCACTGGCTCGACGATCATCTGCTGCTGCTCGACCAGCGCCGCCTGCCCGCCACCACCGAGTGGTTGAACGTGCGTGACGCCGCCGGCGCCGCCGACGCGATCCGCCAGATGGCGGTGCGTGGCGCTCCGGCGATCGGCATCACCGCCGCCTACGGCCTGGCTCTGGAGGCCCTGCGCCTGGGGCCCAGGGCCCACGGCGCCGGCCTGGAGCCGGCCTTGGCCACCCTGGCCGCCAGCCGCCCCACGGCGGTGAATCTGTTCTGGGCCCTGGACCGGATGCGCGAACGTTTCGATGGCGAGCCCGGCGCCGCTCTCGGCAAGCGTCTGGTACGCGAAGCGGAACGCATTCACCAGGAGGACCAGGCCGCCAATCAGCGCCTGGGTGAGTTGGGCGCCGCCCTGCTGCCGGCCAACGCCACCCTTTACACGCATTGCAACACCGGCGCCCTGGCCACCGGCGGCCACGGCACCGCGTTGGGCATCGTGCGTTCCGCCTGGCGGGCCGGCCATCTCAAGGGCGTGTACGCCGGCGAGACCCGGCCCTGGCTGCAGGGCGCCCGGCTGACCGCCTGGGAACTGATGCAGGAAAACATTCCCGTGACCCTGGTCGCGGACAGCGCCGCCGGCCTGCTCATGGCGCAGGGGCGCATCGACGCCGTGGTGGTGGGCGCCGACCGCATCGCCGCCAATGGCGACACCGCCAACAAGATCGGCACCTACAACCTGGCGGTGCTGGCGCGCCACCATAACCTGCCGTTTATCGTGGCGGCGCCGGAGTCGACCCTGGACCGGGCCATGAGCGATGGCGGCGGCATCATCATCGAGGAGCGCGACGGCGACGAGGTACGCCGGGTCGGCGGCACCGCACTGGCGCCGGCGGGCTGCCCGGTCTACAACCCGGCCTTCGACGTGACGCCGGCGGCGCTGATCACCGCCATCGTCACCGAGAATGGCGTCATCGAATCACCCTCCACCGCCGCCCTGGCCGATCACTTCGCGCGGAGCCCGTCATGACCGAACGCCCCTACTCCACCAGCGCCTTCCGGGAAGCGGCCCGCACCCTGGCCGCCACCGGCCGGCGTGTTTACCGGCACGGCTGGTCGCCGGCGACCAGCAGCAACTACTCCCAGCGCCTCAACGCCAACCACGCGGCGATCACCCGCTCCGGCCGCGACAAGGGGCTGTTGGAGGAAACGGACATCATGGTGGTGGACCTGGACGGCCAACCAGTGGGCGACGGCAAACCGTCCGCCGAGACCCTGCTACACACCAGCCTGTACCGGCGCGATCCGGCCATCGGCGCGGTGTTGCATACCCACAGCCACGCCGCCACGGTGTTGACCATGCACTGGCCCGCCGACCACGTGACCCTGGAGGGCTACGAGCTGCTCAAGGCCCTGGACGGTATTCACAGCCACGACAGCCGGCTTACCATTCCAGTGTTCGACAACAGCCAGGACATCGCCGCCCTGGCCGCCGACGTGGACCGGCAACTGGAGGCGGGCCGCATCACCCACGCCTACCTGATCCGTGGCCACGGCCTTTACACCTGGGCGGCGGACATGCCCGCCTGTTACCGGCAGCTGGAAGCTCTGGAAACCCTGTTGGCGGTGGAACTGGACCGCCGCCGACTGGGCTGACCGGAGCCGCGACCTGAACGAGGACCGCTATGAGCAACCTGAAGATCTACCGCGAAGGCCATCCGGAAAGCCCGGAAAAAATCGTCAATGACAAGCTGGCCATGGCCGACGAACTGAACCGCGTCGGGGTGCGCTACGAACAATGGAACGCCTCCGCCCGACTGAGCGAACAGCCCACCCAGGATGAAGTGATCGAAGCCTACCGGGACGATATCGAGCGCTTGCAACGGGAAGAAGGCTACCAGACCGTGGACGTGGTCAGCATGACGCCGGACAACCCGCAAAAGGAAGCGGCGCGCGGCAAGTTCCTGGACGAGCACCGCCACGGCGAGGACGAGGTACGCTTCTTCGTGGAGGGCCAGGGGCTGTTCACCCTGCATATTGGCGAGCGGGTCTACGAGGTGCTGTGCACCAAGGGCGACCTGATCTCGGTGCCCGCCAACACGCCGCACTGGTTCGACATGGGCCCGAACCCCCGCTTCACCGCGATCCGGCTGTTCAATAATCCGCAGGGCTGGGTGGCCAACTTCACCGGCGACGACATCGCGCTGCGCTTCAACCGACTGGACAACTGAAACGGCGATGGCGATCAAGGCGATTCTCACCGACATCGAAGGCACCGTGGGCAGCATCCGCTTCGTCAAGGAAGTGCTGTTCCCCTACGCGGACCGGCAAATGGAACCCTTCCTGGCGGCGCACTGGGACGACCCGGTGGTGGCGTCGGCGGTGGCGGACGCGGCCCGCGACAGCGGCGAAGCCCTGGATGATCCGGCCCGGGCGGCGGCCCTGCTGCGCCGCTGGATCGCCGAGGACCGCAAGGCCACGCCGCTCAAGACCCTGCAAGGGCTGATCTGGCGGGCCGGCTACCGGAATGGTGACTACCGGGCCCATGTCTATCCGGACGCGGTGGCGCGGCTGCGCCAGTGGCACGACGCCGGTTTCACCCTGTACGTGTATTCCTCCGGTTCCATTGCCGCCCAGAAACTGTTCTTCGGCCATTCCGAAGCCGGTGATCTGACGCCGCTGTTCAGCGGCTACTTCGACACCACCAGCGGCGGCAAGAAAGAAGCGGAGAGTTACCGGGCTATCCAGGCCGGGATCGGCGTGGCGCCGGAGGCAATTCTGTTTCTTTCCGACGTGGAGGCGGAACTGGACGCCGCCCGGGCCGCCGGCCTGCGCACCACTCTACTGGATCGCGACGACGTCATCGGCGACAGCGACCATCCCAGGGTCACCACCTTCGACGACATCGATCCGGGCGCGTTCTGAACCCGGCTCAGTCGTTCACGCAGCGGTAAATCACGAACTTGTCGTTAGCCGCCAGCCGGTCCGCCTGGCCGAACAGTTTCGCCAGATTTCGTCGATAAGGCAGGTGCCCGTTGGCCACCACCCGCAGTTCACCGCCCGGCGCCAGATGGCGGTGGGCATGGCGGAACAGGGTTCGGGCGACGCCGTCGTCCACGGCGTGCCCCCGGTGAAACGGCGGATTCAGCAGGATTACATCGAAGCGCCGCTCCAGGCCGTCCAGGCCGTTGCCAAGATGGAATTCATGCCGGTGCCCGTCACCGAACAGGGCGGCGGCGTTGCGCCGGGCGCTGTCCACCGCCAGCCAGGACACATCGCAGAACGTCACCCGCGCATTGGCGTTGTCCGCCGCCAGGCTCAGCCCCAGCACGCCGTTGCCGCAGCCCAGGTCCGCCACTTCGCCGCTGACATCCCGGGGCAGATGGTCAAGCAGAAAACGGGCGCCGATATCCAGATGACGGCGCGCGAACACGCCGGGGCCAGCGCTCAGGGTCCAGCCCCGGCCCGGCACCGCCACCTCGCCGGGGGCCGGCGCCGGCTGCAACACCTTGCCCGGGGCCCGGGCGCGGAACACCCGGGCCTTCTTCCAGCCATGGCCGGCCTGCCCGTAACCCAGGTAGCGCTCCATCAAGGGCACCAGTTGCCCGGGCAGATGCTTATCCATGCCGGCCACCAGAATCGGCGTGTCCACGGGCAGGATCTCGGCCAGCCAGGCCAGTTGCGCCTCCAGCAGGGAGAGCGACTTGGGCAGGCGCATCAGTACCTGGTCCGGTGTCGCCGTGGGGGCGTCGCCGGGCCACAGCCAGTGGTCGGCGTTCAGCGGGCGCTGGTTGTCCTCGCCGTTGGCCAGGGCCGCCCGGCGCGCTACCCAGTCATCGCCGGCGCTCCAGGTCGGGCCCCGATCGGTGGCGCCCAGCCACAGGGCGCCGCACTGGTCATTGATCACCAGAGTGGCGGGGCCGGCGCCCTCCTCTTCCAGCAGACGCAGCAAATAACGATCGGCACCATCGAACGCCTGCAGGGTTTCGCCGCGCCGGCGGGGCCAGCGTCGCAATACGAGTTCGCCAAAGCGGGTTTCAGGCATTGGAAGGGGCTCCCGGAGGGCTGTGAGGGGGGCGGCATTGTGCCCGCCGACGACCAGCTTGGCCAGAATATCGTCAACCGAACCATCGCCGGACTTAAAACGGTGGCATTCTGAAATTTCGCTGCTAGAATACGCCGCACATTCGGAGTATAGCTCAGCCTGGTAGAGCACTACGTTCGGGACGTAGGGGTCGCAGGTTCGAATCCTGCTACTCCGACCAAATTAAAAAGCCGGCCTTCGCAAGATGGCCGGCTTTTTTTTGTGCTTCGTTTTTTGGGCGTCGGAGGCGGGCGGATCCTCCATCCAGGCCGCGTCTCGGTGTGGGCCCCTTTCCGGGACCCTGTTTGACAGGATGTCAAACCGGGAGCCCCCATGGACGAGTTCACGGCGTTCCCGGAAAGGGGCCCACACCGAGACGCTACGAGGCTGCGTCACGCGCGGCTCCGTTTCCTCAGAAGGTGTAAACCACGGAGGCGGTGGTTTCCTGGTCGGTCTTGTGGGTGCCCGCCGGCACCTCGGAGTCCCGGGTTACCAGGTGAGTGAGCCGCAGCGCGAAGTGATCGTTGATCCGCGAGGTCAGCGAGGTTTCCGAGCGCAGGGTGGTGTTGTTGTCCGCCACCTCGGTGCTGAGATCCTGACGGAACGACGAGGTGTCGCTGATCTTCCATTTGTAGCTGCCGGCGAAACGGCCGATCAGACTTTCTTCCTTGTCATCACAGCTGGCGTAGCCGCTTTCCGGCTCCAGGCACTCGACGCGGTAACCGGGACCGGCTTCCAGGTCCAGGGTGTGCGCCGGCGTCTCGATGAAGCGGCGACCCAGACCGAGCGCGTAGCTGGCCTGGTACTGGTACCCGGAGAAAGTGTCCTTGTCGTAGGTAATGACGTTGAACAGGTAATTGTTCTCGGGAAGTTTGCGGTCCAGTTTGTAGGAGGCGTAGTAGCGCTCGGCGGTGCGTTCCTGTTCGCCGTCGTCGTCCTCGCCCACGGTGTTCACGCTCTCCGCCTTGGCGGTGTGGCGCCAATCCTGTCCGTCGTAGGCGGCGTTGGCCTTGCCGACCACGGATTCGGTGTCGCTGTTACCGCTCTTGAGCAGATAGGATGCCTCGACTTCGATGTCCCAGGCCCGTTCCTGCTCGCTTTCCTGGTCCGCCGCGTTGTCCGCCTCCTGGGCGTGGGAGAGCACCGGCAGCACCACCATGCCGCAGGCCAGGGCCAGCCATTGTTTTCGCATTACTCCTCCAATCATCAGTACCCGAATACCCCTCGGGGTGAGGGCCAGGGGGCCAATTATGCGTAAAGGGGCCGGCACCCTGTACCCCGAGGGGGCTTTTTTACATTTTCTCCACAATCGGAGCGTCCCGCTGGCGCCCTGCTCTGGGGAACGCGGCGCCGGACGAGTATACTGCGCGCCTTAGCGAGTTTTCAGGAGTTCCCAATGACCACCCACCGCCGCGAACAGCTCAATGCCCTGCTCCGTGATCGGATTCTGATCCTGGATGGTGGCATGGGCACCATGATCCAGCGCCTCAAGTTGAGCGAGGAGCAATATCGCGGCAGCCAATACGCGGACTGGCATTGCGACCTCAAGGGCAACAACGATCTGCTCAGCATCACCCAGCCGGAAATGATCGAGCAGTTGCACCGGGATTACCTGGAAGCCGGCGCCGACATCATCGAGACCAATTCCTTCAACAGTACGTCCATCGCCATGGCGGACTACGACATGCAGGAACTGGTCCATGACATCAACCTGGCCGCCGCCCGGGTGGCGCGGCGCGCCGCCGACGCGGTGGCCACGGCGGAGCGGCCACGCTTCGTGGCCGGGGTGCTGGGCCCCACCAACCGCACCGCGAGCATCAGCCCGGACGTGAACGATCCCGGCTACCGGGCGGTGAATTTCGATCAGCTGGTGGCGGCCTATGTGCAGGCCACCCATGCCCTGGTGGAGGGCGGCGCGGATCTGATTCTGATCGAGACCATCTTCGATACGCTGAACGCCAAGGCGGCGGTGTTCGCCGTGGATCAATACGCTTACGAGCACGGTATCGACCTGCCGGTGATGATTTCCGGCACCATCACCGATGCTTCCGGCCGCACCCTGACCGGGCAGACCACGGAAGCCTTCTATAACTCCCTGCGCCACGCGCGGCCACTGTCCATCGGCCTGAACTGCGCCCTCGGCCCCATGGAGTTGCGGCCCTATGTGGAGGAACTGTCGCGGATCAGCGAGTTCCCGGTATCCGCCCACCCCAACGCCGGCCTGCCCAACGAAATGGGCGAGTACGATCTGGACGCGGCCACCATGGCCCGGGAGATTCGTGGCTGGGCCGAGAAGGGCTTTCTCAATATCATCGGCGGCTGTTGCGGCACCACGCCGGAGCATATTTCCGCCATGGCCGAAGCGGTGGCCGACTGCGCGCCCCGGGCGCTGCCGGACATCGAGGTGCAGTGCCGGTTGTCCGGCCTGGAGCCGTGCAACATCGCCGCCGACTCGCTGTTCGTCAACGTCGGTGAGCGCACCAACGTCACCGGCTCCAAGCGCTTCCTGCGGCTGATCAAGGAAGAGGACTACGACACCGCCCTGGACGTGGCCCGGGATCAGGTGGAGAACGGCGCCCAGATCATCGACATCAACATGGACGAAGGCATGTTGGAGTCGAAGGACTGCATGGTGCGGTTCCTGAATCTGGTGGCCTCCGAGCCGGAAATCTCCAAGGTGCCGATCATGATCGACTCCTCCAAGTGGGAGGTGATCGAGGCCGGGCTGAAGTGCATCCAGGGCAAGGGCGTGGTGAATTCCATCTCGCTCAAGGAAGGCGAAAAGCAGTTTCTTGACCAGGCCCGGCTGATCCGCCGCTACGGCGCCGCCACCGTGGTGATGGCGTTCGACGAGAACGGCCAGGCGGAAAGCCGCTCCGAGAAGGTGCGCATCTGCACCCGCGCCTACAAGCTGCTCACCGAGGAAGTGGGCTTCCCGCCGGAAGACATCATCTTCGACCCCAACATCTTCGCCATCGCCACCGGCATCGAGGAACACAACAACTACGCGGTGGATTTCATCGAGGCGGTGGCGGACATCAAGCGCACCCTGCCCCACGCGCTGATCTCCGGCGGCGTTTCCAACGTGAGCTTCTCGTTCCGGGGTAACAACCCGGTGCGCGAGGCGATCCACGCCGTGTTCCTGTATCACGCCATCAAGGCCGGCATGGACATGGGCATCGTCAACCCGTCGCAACTGGCGATCTACGCGGACATCCCCCAGGAACTGCGCGACGCGGTGGAGGACGTGGTGCTCAACCGCCGCGAGGACGGCACCGAGCGGCTGCTGGATCTGGCCGAGCAGTACCGGGGCAGCGGCGACAAGGAGGTCAAGAAAGAAGACCAGGAATGGCGTTCCTGGCCAGTGGAGAAACGCCTGGAACACGCCCTGGTCAAGGGCATCACCGAGCACGTGGAAGACGACACCGAGCTGGCCCGGCAAAACGCGGAGCGCCCGTTGCACGTGATCGAAGGGCCGCTGATGGACGGCATGAACGTGGTCGGCGATCTGTTCGGCGAGGGCAAGATGTTTCTGCCCCAGGTGGTCAAGTCCGCCCGCGTGATGAAAAAGGCGGTGGCCTACCTGCTGCCGTTCATGGAAAAGGAAAAGGAAGAACTGGGCACCCAGGACGAATCCAACGGACGCATTCTGATGGCCACGGTGAAAGGCGATGTGCACGACATCGGCAAGAACATCGTCGGCGTGGTGCTGCAGTGCAACGGCTACGAGGTCATCGACCTGGGCGTGATGGTGCCCTGCGAAAAAATTCTGGAAACCGCCGCAAAGGAAAAGGTGGACGTGATCGGCCTGTCCGGCCTGATCACTCCGTCCCTGGATGAAATGGTGCACGTGGCCGCGGAGATGGAACGGCTGGGCATGGAGCAGCCGCTGCTGATCGGCGGCGCCACCACCAGCCGTATCCACACCGCGGTGAAGATCGATCCGGAGTATCACAACCCGGTGGTGCACGTGGCCGACGCCTCCCGGGCGGTGGGCGTGGTGTCGCGCCTGCTCTCGGACACCCAGCATGATGACTACGTGGCCGAGGTGAAGGACACCTACCAATCCCTGCGCGAGCGACGCAAGCAGCAGCAGGTGGACCGCTCCCTGGTGAGCATCGACGACGCCCGCGCCAACCGCTTCCAGCCGGATTGGAGTGACTACACCCCGCCGGAACCCAAGGTGAAAGGCCTCAAGGTGTTCGACGATTATCCGCTGGACGATCTGGTGGAACGCATCGACTGGACACCGTTCTTCCGCTCCTGGGAGCTGGCCGGCAAGTTCCCACGCATCCTCGACGACGAGGTGGTCGGCGAGGAAGCCACCAAGCTGTACCGCGACGCCCGCGCCATGCTGGAGAAAATCGTCGCCGAGAAATGGCTCACCGCCCGGGGCGTGATCGGCTTCTGGCCGGCGCAGTCGGCCATGGACGACATCCTGCTCTACCGCCAGCCCGGCGACGCGGAACCGTTCATGACCCTGCACCATCTGCGCCAGCAACTGGACCGCAAGAAAAACGACAAGCCCAACTACGCGCTCAGCGATTTCATCGCGCCGAAGGAGAGTGGCAAGCAGGATTGGCTGGGCGGCTTCGCGGTGACCGCCGGCATCGGCATCGACGAGCATGTGAAACGCTTCGAAGCGGACCACGATGATTATTCGTCGATCATGCTCAAGGCCCTGGCGGACCGTCTTGCGGAGGCCTTCGCCGAGCGCATGCACGAGCGGGTGCGCAAGGAATTCTGGGGCTACGACGCCGGCGAGACCCTGAGCAACGAGGAAATGATCTCGGAAAAATATCGTGGCATCCGCCCTGCCCCCGGCTACCCCGCCTGCCCGGACCACACCGAGAAGGCGCTGCTCTGGGAGTTGCTGGAACCGGAGAAGAACGCCGGCATGACGCTCACCGAGTCCTACGCCATGCTCCCGGCGGCGGCGGTGTCCGGCTGGTACTTCGCCCACCCGGAAGCCCGTTACTTCGGCACCGGCAAGCTGGCCCGGGACCAGATGGACGACTACGCCGCCCGCAAGGGCATGACCCGCAAGAACATCGAGCGGATGGTGCCTCACCTGCTGGGTTATATCGAGGATTAAGCCCGGCGCGAATCGCGGCTGAAGCCGCTCCTACAGAGGAAGAGGTCTCCGTAGGAGCGGCTTCAGCCACGATTCAGCTTTCGACTTTCAACTCACCGCCCTGAACCGTCAACGCGCCTGCTTGCCCGTCCAACTCAGCCATCTGCCCGTCAACCACGCTGTGCATGATGTCGCTGACACCCCACACCGCCGGAATCGCGCAGGCCAGCGCCAGGCTGGCGGCGGCGTTGAGCGGGTCGCGGCCGGCGATCACCAGACCGCCGGCCTGGGCCAGCCAGGGCACCCAGCTCGGGTCCACCTGATCCACCACCACGATGTCACCCGGGCGCAGCCGGTTCAGCGCCCAGGCGCTGCACAGCCGGCGTAGCGGCCCGGTCACCCGCCCCGGTGCCAGGCCGGCGCCGCGCAGCACCGGGCTGGGGCGGCCACCGCCGCCGAAACCGAAACCGATGCGGTCCATCTTCCAGTCCGGCGCGCCGGCATGGGCATCCTCCAGATAACGCACCTTACGCTGGCCCAATACCTCGCCGGCGGCGGAGCCCGGCAGACGCCGCTCCATCCACAGTTCCCACAGCTCGTCGAAGTACAGAAAGAAGACATCGTCCGGGTGCGCCAGCAGCTTCTCCTGGACCAGCACCGCCGCCAGCCGCCGTAGCAACTCGCGCAGGTGGGCACCAAGCTGGAATCTCAGCGCCCGGGCGCGGCGCCATTGTCCCAGCAGCGGCGCCACGGTCGCGGACAGCGCCGCGCCGGCGCTCGAATCGAACTGACGCCGGGCGTGCCGCAGGCTTTGCCGCTGGGCCGGTTTCTCACTGAGCGGCGCGTGCACCGGATCGGCGCCCGGTCGCAAATCACTGGCATCGATAGCCGCCTCATCGTCGGCCAGCACCGCCACCAGCAGTGCCTGCTCAGAACCGCCTAGCAGCTGCGCCAGGGGGACCGGCCCGCGCTGGTGGACCAGCCCGTCGGGGACCGTCAGGTAAGCCAGGGCGCCCTCCTCCCGGGCCAGCCGCTCGCCGAGCCGATCCAGGGTCATAAGCGCCCGCCAGGCCCGCTCCCGGTCCAGAGGTGGCGACCGCCAGCGGCGCAGACGCCGCTCGACGCGGCCCAGCTCCCAGCCGGCGCGCCAGCGACTGGCGGGCCCCGGCGGCGCCGCCGGGGTTTCGCTCTCGCCCACCGCTTCCAGCGGCTGCCAGGCCGGCGGCACCTTGTCGGCGACGCCCGGGTGGCGGCCCTGCAGACGGCGGAAGAATTCGCTGTTGGTATAAAGATGGCTTTGCTGGCGACGGTAGGGCTCCACCCGGGCCAGGTCCGCCCAGCCCTGGCGCGCCGCCAGCGGCGCCCAGAATTCGGTCTTCAGCCAGCGCCCGGCCAGGGTGTACCACAGCGGCGTGAGCGCCTGGTTGAACAGCGCCGGCGCGGCGCGGCGGGTCCAGACTTCCTTGGGCACCGGCAACGAGCCCACCGGCAGGGTCTGCAGCAGCCACAGGGTCTCGCCGTCGAAGATCCATTCACCGGCCTGGGGCCGCTCGAAGCGACGCCGCAATTGCTCACCCAGCGCCAGCAGTCGGGAAGCGCCGACCAGATCATCAAGCGCCGGTTCGTTGTCACCGCCATACACCAGCCGGCCCTGGTCATCGAAAATCAACCGCTGGCGCCGGTCATCACCCTCGGCGACGCCCTCCACCACCATGTGCGAGAGATCCTGCCGCAACGGGTGCCGGGTGAACAGTACGCCGGCGGCGCGCTGACGAGGCAAGGCCTGCACCACCACCTGGTCAGGCGGCTCGGCGCGCTGGAACAGGGACCTCAGCGCCGCCGCCAGGGCTTCGTCGGAATCCAGGTTGACCAGGCTTTCCCGCTGCGAACCTTCGTTCATCGCGCCCTGGTGCAAGACCCAGTAGCGATCCCCGGTGAACATGCGTGGCAGGCCGCGCAGGCGGCGCGTCAGGCCCGGGCCGTCCAGGGCCAGCACCGCCTCGCGGCTAATGCGCCAGCTCGGCGGCACCGGCAGGCCGGAGGCCGCCCAGCGTTGCACGTTCTCGCTCCCCCGCTCGTCGGCGGCCAATACTTCAATGCTCATGGCGTTGGACTGTTGGTTGGAATATCAATGGTTATCGGCGAACACGCCGAACCAGCGCCAGGCCGCCACGATACAGCAACGGCGTGAGCACCAGTGTTCCCCCCACCAGAACCACGGCGATGCCACCGAACAGCACCGGTGCTTTCATCAGGGTGCTCATCAGCGAATCCTGCCAATAGAAGAACCATTCATGCTCGGCGGGGAACAACCAGATGTGGAACCGGTAGAACACCGCCGTGGGTCCGGCGACAAGCAGCCAACCTACCATAGCCAGCAACGGCGTCACAGCGACCAGCGCTCGGGCCCGCCAACCTGGTGGCGGCCGCGCCACCCGCATCCAGGCCAGGGGCAGCCACAGCAGCGCCGCCACCAGCAGCGCCCAGCGACCCAGGTCGATCAGTTGGGCCACATCCTGAAGGTGCAGCACCTCGGCATGGCGCAGCAGCGGAATATCGCGCCCTTGCCGATCCGGATAGGACAGCGCCGCCAGGCCCCGGCCACCATCGTGGACGGCAATACGGATATCGTGGAACAGGGCCTGGTGGGTGGCGGCGTCCAGATACTGGAAGTCGCGCCGGTGGTAGCGGTTAAGAGGGGCGTATTCCTCGATATGAGGGCCAATATCCAGGGCGTCGTACCAGAACGGGTAGCCGTAATCCATCTGCGCGTACAGGCCCCAGGTAATGCCCAGGGCCAGGGTCACGGTGGTCAGGCCATAGGCGAACCAAGCCGCCAGGGACAGTGCCTTCATTCAGCGCGTCAGCGTGGCCCGCAGGGTGGCGGTGCCGGGTTTGTCCCCGGCGCTCATCTCCAGGGTGGCCAGGGTCAGGCCCTTTTGTTCCAAGGATTGCAGCCACATCAGCATCGGGCTGGCGGGCTGGTTCTCCAGCTGCACGCGCACCGATTCATTGCCGTTGGGAGTGAAGCCCCGCAGGGTGAGCCCGTAGGACTGCGCCGAGCGGCTGATGTCGCTTACCCAGTTGCCGCCCAGCTGGTCGCCACCACCGGAGCGGTTGCCCCGGGCGGCGCGCACCGCGTCGGCGTTGTTCTCGATCCAGGCCAGGGTCTGCTGGTTGGCGATGTAGCGCTGGCGGGCGGACTCCCGGGCTTGCCAGCTCGGTTGCCAGACCAGCCAGTAGAGCACCGCCACCGCCAGCAGTACGGCGAGCAGTTGCAGGATGCGCTGCTCGCGGGTCTCGCGCTCCTGGTACCAGGCCATCGCCGGTGCCAGTTTCTTATCCAGTTCGTCACGCAGTTGCCGTACTTTCCGGTTCATCCCGCCTGCTCCACCTTGACCCGCGCGGTGACGCCGCTGGCGCCGTTGCGGTAGTTGGCGATGGTGGCCTGCACGCCTTTTTCGCGCAGCGCGGTCTGCAGTTTCTCCACCTGATTGTATTCCTTGGCGCCCA
Source organism: Alloalcanivorax sp. C16-2 (assembly GCF_046507615.1). Taxonomy (NCBI): domain Bacteria; kingdom Pseudomonadati; phylum Pseudomonadota; class Gammaproteobacteria; order Oceanospirillales; family Alcanivoracaceae; genus Alloalcanivorax; species Alloalcanivorax sp. C16-2. The sequence continues at coordinate 97,021 of NZ_JBKFTL010000005.1, forward strand.
GATCCAGCAGCAGGCTGCCGTCGCGCTGATCGAACTGGATGCGCTTGGGCTCCACCTCGCTGGCGCCCAGGGTGGACGCCACCGCCGGCAGCACCGAGAACAGGGTGGCGCCGCCGCCATCGCCGCTGCTGCCCAGGCGCGCCAGGCGAGCCTCGAACTGACGGCGCAAGCCGGAGGTGGCGCGATCACCGGGGAACAGGGACTGATAGAGTTTGGCGGCTTCGGCGAACGACTGATCAGCGGCCTGCTGATAGCGCCATTGCTGCGCCCAGACCGCCGCCAGGGCAATCAGAAACACCGCCGCGGCGAGGCCCGCCACCGGCTTCCAGGGCGCCCAGGGAGACGGGGCACCGCGCTGACTCTGGCGGGCCGCATAGGGCCCCTGCAGTATTTCCACGCCGCGTTCGGCGGCCAGGCCGGCGCGCAGACGGTCACACAGGGTGAGGTCGTCGTCCAGGCGGGTGAAGGGGCGCTCCTCGTCATGGTGCAGGGCGATCAGCGCTTCCCGTTGTTCGGCGTCGGCCACCAGCGCCTGGTCCCGCTCCAGAATCAGGCCGCCCCAGTCCGGCACGCTGATCAGCACCGGGGTTTCCGGCGCCAGCAGGTCCGCGTCCACCCTCAGCCGGGCGGCGCGCACGCCGGCCTCCCGGCACACCGCGAGCAACGCTGCCAGAGCCTCGCGATTGATCACCGCCACCGGATAACGGCCATGCTCGGCCTTGCCGGTGGCGAACCACAACGCCTCCGGCGGCTCCAGCAATTGCTCCTCCAGCAGGTACGGCAGCACCCGCTGCAGATGGCGGGCCTGCTTGCGGCTCAGGGTCACGCCGGTGAGCAGCGCCTCGGCGCTGGTGACCACGAGATCCACGGCGGCGCCGGCCCGCTCGTTGAGCGCCTGCCCCAGGGTCAGGCGCTCCGGCGTATCGCCGGCGCCCGCCTGGAACAGCACCATCGTCTCCTCGAGGCCGGCTTCCCGGTTCCGGCTGAAGGCCCCCGGGGCCAGATAGATCAAAGCTGAATCGGCCAAAATTCCCGTCCTTTACGTCCCTGGAATACTGTCTATCACATTGTTGTTGTCATCGCCCGCATTGTAGAAGGGATTGCAGGCCGGTTCGAGCGGCGACAGCAGCGGCTTCACCTGCCGGCTGTACACCTGGGTGCCATCGGCGCCCCCGCCGGCGGCGCGGCGTACCCGGCTCACCAGGCGGCTCAGGTCGCCGGCCACTTCCACGTCCACCATGATCTGGAAATACTCGCTGGCCACGCCGAGGCGTTTGCTGAGCGCCTGGCGCTGCTCCTCCTCCAGACTGGCGAACGGCTCCTCCTGCATCAAGGTAGCGACATCGAGGATCGGTTCTTCCTGGCGCAACCGCACCACCGCCTCGGCGGCCTCACCGCCGGCGTAGGGGCCAAGCACGGCGTCCAATACCGGCTGGGGGGCGGTGTTGAGGTTCAAGGTGGTGCCGGTGGGCAGCGCCGTGAACAGGCCCCACATGGCCGGGTCCGGAAACAGGTCGCCGACCTGGAAATCGCGCAGCGCGCGCAGCTCGCTTTCGTGGGCCACCGGCATGTTGGGCGTACGACGCAGGCGGTATTCGGCGTCTTCCGCGCCCTCCACCGCGTCGACGATATTATTGCTGTCGATCCAGTCGGCCATCTGGTTGGCCAGCAGGCTGGCCCGGGCCGGGTCCGGCAGGGTTTGTTCAAGCAGACGCTGGAGCATGTCGCGGGCCTCGTCGTCGCGCTGGAAACCAACCCCCTGTGCCTCCACCAGCCAGTTCAGATTGAAGCGGCCCTGCAGGTCCTGGACGCTGGCGCTGAGCACCGCGTCCTCGTAGGGCGTGGGGGGCAGCTCCACCGCCCATTGCTCCTCCATGCAGTCGTCGACCTGCTGGTTCTCCTGGCGATCGCCCTCCAGATCGTCGTTGAGTCCCTGCACCGCCACCACCTCGGTGGCCATGGCGTACTGATAGCGCTTGTCCCACTGCAACAGGTTTTCGGTGCGGGTACGGAAACGGTCCTGCCGGAACATCACCTCGGTGGTGATCGCCGCCAGAATGGCGAACAGCATAAGCACGATGATCAGGGCCATGCCGCGCTGCCGGGCCCGGCCCGCTCCGCTCATACCGCCCATGGGTTCACCACCGTGCGGAAGAAGCGATGCAGCCGCTCACCGCTCTCCAGCTCGATTTCCACTTCCACGCTCTTGGGCAGCCGTTGTTGCCAGACCGGCGTGTTCATCAGCGCCGGCTCCGGCCAGAACTCCAGCCAGCCCCACTCACCGTCCTGGGTTTTGTCCAGATAGCGCACCTGGAACCGCTCCACCTTCCTGAGCAGAACGTCCTCCTGGTATTCGGTGGCCACGTTGGTGTCCAGCACCGGCCAGTAGCGGCGGTACAGGGTGTCCCCCTCGAGGGCGTACACCACCCGCTGCATCTCACTGCGACGGCGCAGCTGGAACGGATTGGACCAGCCCAGGCGGGTGAATTCCACGTAGTCGTCGCGTCCGAAAATGGCTGGCTGGGGGTCGCCATAGGGATCACGCACCGGGCGCGCGATCAACTGCTCGAAGTCCAGGGTCAGGTAGGTCACCGCCCGTTGCGCGCCCTCCAGTTCGGTGGCGCCCTCGCTGAGCATGTCCCGGTTGGCCAGGGCCCGGTTGAGGAACTCCACCGCCAGGACGTACATCATCGCGAAGATGGCGATGGTGACCAGCACCTCGAGCAGAGTGAAGCCGCGCGCGCGTCGACGGTTCATCATCCCCCCGTCAGATCCTGGCTGCCGCCACCGCCGCCATCACCGGCGCCGGGCTGCTGGAACTGGCCGTTGTCGTCGGCGGGCTTGCCGATCAGGCTGGCCAGCGTGTACATCGGGTCCCGCTCCTGATCATCGATGATTTCCCCCACCTCGATGTCCACCCGGCGGGTGTCCGGATAGGGGCCGGCACTGACCTTGGCGCGCACCCACCACTCCCGGTCGCCCCGGGTGACGGTGCTGTCGGTGGTGCCGGTATTGGGCCATTGCTGGTAAACCTGCATCTCCACCAGCTTGTCCGCCGCCACCATGTAGGCCCGGCGGGTATCGTCGATACTCCGGTAGGCCACGGCGCTGGCGCCCAGTGTCTGGCTGAGCGTGACCATGGCCAGGGCCAGGATGGCCACGGCCAGCACCACCTCAACCAGGGTGAAACCGCCCTGCTGGCGGCGTCCCGCGCGGGCATTCATCGGTCGCCTCCCAGGAAGTCGTCGTCGATCAGCCGATCATCGTCGTCCGGTTTGTCGTCCGGGGCGGTGAGTACCTCCTCGTCCTGCTCATTGTCCGGATCGCGCACCTGGCCCAGGGCGGTCAACCGCCGGCGGACTTCCAGATCAATGTCATCGCTGGAGCGCAGCGTCAGGGTGAGCGGCGTGGTTTCGCCGCTGGGGAAGAAGAACACCTGGGGCAGGACGTCATCGTCCTCGTCGTCCTCGTCTTGTGACCGCTCCCCGGCGCGGGCCCGCTCCTCTTCGAGCAAACCGCCCCGCCCTTCGTCGTCGTTACCGCCAAAGGGACTGTCGGAGACCAGGCGCTCGGCCACCTGATCCAGCCCCATGCGCTCTTCCTCGTCGGCGGGCAGGTCATCGAACTGCCAGGCCAGCTCCAGACCGGCGGGCAGCCGGCGGGCCTGCAGACCGTTGCCCTGGGCGGGCACGAACTGACGGGCGCCCACGTCGTAGACCAGCGGCGTCCAGCCCTGGTCGGTGAGACGCAGGGCCATCAGGCGGCCACCGAACAGGCTTTGTTCGTTAAGCAGGGTCAGGGTATCGGTGAGCCGGGCCACCTCCCCATCCAACTGGCGCTCGTCGTCCATCCACACCGGCACCACCAGTACCGCCAGGGACAGCATGGCGATGAGCCCCACCACCACGAGGATTTCCAACAGGGTGAAGCCACCTTGCCGGTGGCTCCCCCTGGCGCCGCGCCGAACCCCCATGACCGGGATCAGCCGTCGCTGTCGCGCCAGCTGATGTCCGTGTCGGTGCCATCACCGCCCTCGACACCGTCGGCGCCCAGGGAATACAGGTCGAAGGGACCGTCCACGCCGGGGCTGATGTAGACGTAGTCATTGCCCCAGGGGTCTTCCGGCAGGCTCGGCAGATAGCCGCCTTCCGGCCATTTCTTGGCGGATGCCTGGCGCTCCACCAGGGCGTTGAGGCCCTCCTCGGTGGATGGGTAGGTACCGTTGTTGAACTTGTACATGTCGAGCTGCTGGACGATGCGCGACATGTTGGTCTTGGCGATATCGACCTTGGCCTGCTCCCCCTGGCCGATCACATTGGGGACGATCATGGCCGCCAGCAGGCCGATGATGGCCACCACCACCATGATTTCCAGCAGGGTGAAACCGCCCTGCGCGCGTTGCATCGTTTTCATGAATCACCTTTTAGTATTGTCTGGAATTACATCCCTGTTGGACGGAGCGTGCGTGCCCGGCCCCTACCCCGCCATGAAATTGTTCATCTGCATGATCGGCAGCATCACCGCCAGAACGATCAGGATCACGAACCCGGCCATGACCAGCAACATCAGGGGCCCCAACAGTCCCACCATGGTTTGGACCGTGCTGGTCAGTTCCCGTTCCTGATAATCCGCCGCCCGGCTGAGCATGTTGTCCAGTTCACCGCTGGCCTCGCCGCTGGCGATCATCTGCACCAGCATCGGTGGGAAATAGCCGCTCTGCTCCAGAGCACGGCTGAGACTGCCGCCCTCGCGCACCCGGGCGGCGGCGGTCACCACCGCCTCGCGGATCGCCAGATTGCCGACCACCTGGGCGGCGATGAACAGGGCATCCACCAGAGGCACGCCGGAGCGGCCCAGGATACCGAGGGTGCTGGCCAGGCGGGCACTGTCCGAGGCGCGCATCATGGTGCCGATCAGCGGCATGGCGGCCAGCCGCCGGTGCACGCGCATGCGAAACGCCGGTTCACGCAGGGCCCGGGAAAAGGCGATCGCGCCGCCAATCACCACCAGCGCCAGCAGCCAGCCCCAGGCGCGCACGAAATCGCTGAGCGCGATCACCGCCACGGTAATGAACGGCAGGGCCTGGTCCCGATTGGCGAACACCGCCACCATCTTGGGCACCACGAAGGCCATCAGGAAGCCGATCACCAGGGCGGAGAATATCATGATGAAGGCGGGATAAATCATCGCCTGGCTCACCGAGCGACCGGTGTCGTCCCGGGTTTCCAGGTAGTCGGCCAGTTGCTCCAGGACCTGCTCCAGGTGGCCACTCTGCTCACCGGCGGCCACGGTGGCGCGGTACATCTCCGGGAAGGCGCGCGGGTACTCGGCCAGGGCGTGGGCCAGGCTGTAGCCCTCCAGGACCTTGCCGCGCACCGCCAGGATGATCTTTTCCACCCGCACCTGGCCGGCTTGCTTGGCCACCGCCGACAGCGCCTGCTCCACCGGCAGGCCGGATTTGAGCAGAGTGGCGAGCTGGCGGGTGATCAGGGCCTGCTCGCCGCCCTTGAGCTTGCCGGTGGCGGACAGACGCGCGGACAGGCCGCCGCCGGCCTGGCGGTCCTTGGCCTCGGACACTTCCAGGGGCACCCAGCCCTTGTCGCGCAGTTGCTGGCGGATCTGCCGGGCGCTGTCCGCTTCCAGGGTGCCCCGTTTGACCTTGCCCCGGTGGTCCAGGGAGCGATATTCGAACGCGGGCATCAGTCTTCCTTCGTGACGCGCAGTACTTCTTCGATGCTGGTGTCGCCGGCCAGCACCTTGCGCCAGCCGTCCTCGCGGATGCTCGGCGTCAGAGTGCGGGCATGCCGGGTGAGCCGCAGCTCGCCGGCGCGTTCATGGATCAGCTCGCGCATGGCATCGTCGATTACCACCAGTTCGTAGATGCCGGTACGGCCCCGGTAGCCCTGGTGGTTACAGTGCTCGCAGCCGACCGGATGGTAGAGCGTGGCGTCCTGATCCGGCGCCAGGCCAAGCATGCCGCGCTCGCTTTCGCTGGGCTGGTAGGGCTGTTTGCAGTCATCGCAGAGCACCCGCACCAGACGCTGGGCCAGGGCCCCGAGCAGGGAACTGGAGAGCAGGAACGGCTCGATGCCCATGTCCTGCAGACGGGTCACCGCGCCCACCGCGGTGTTGGTGTGCAGGGTGGAGAGCACCAGGTGGCCGGTGAGCGATGCCTGCACCGCGATCTCGGCGGTTTCCAGGTCGCGGATCTCACCGACCATCACCACGTCCGGGTCCTGGCGCAGAATGGCGCGCAGGCCACGGGCGAAAGTCATGTCGACCTTGGTGTTGACCTGGGTCTGGCCGATGCCCTCGAGCTGGTACTCGATCGGGTCCTCGACGGTGAGGATATTACGCGAAGCGTCGTTCAGCTCGGTGAGCGAGGCGTACAGGGTAGTGGTCTTACCGGAACCGGTGGGGCCGGTGACCAGGATGATGCCGTGGGGCTTGTGGATCAGCTCGCGCATGTGCGCGTCGCACACCTCGCCCATGCCCAGGTGGGACACCTGCAGGCGCCCGGCCTGCTTGTCGAGCAGACGCAACACCACCCGCTCACCGTTGCTGGACGGCATGGTGGAGACCCGCACGTCCACGTCCCGCCCGCCCAGGCGCAGGGAAATACGACCGTCCTGGGGAATCCGTTTCTCGGCGATGTCGAGACGTGCCATCACCTTGATGCGCGACACCAGCAACGGCGCCAGCTCCCGTTTCGGGGTCAGCACCTCGCGGAGCACGCCGTCCACGCGCATGCGCACCACCAGACGCTTCTCGAACGTTTCGATGTGGATATCGGAGGCGTTCTCGCGGATCGCCTCCTGGAACAGGGCATTGATAAGCCGGATGATCGGGGCATCGTCCTCCTGCTCCAGCAGGTCGGAGGTCTCCGGCAGGGAATCCGCCAGGCTGGCCAGATCCAACCCCTCAAGGTTGTCGGCGGCCTCGGCGGCGGCGCCGCGCTGCTGCTCGTAGGTCAGCGCCATGGCGGAGCTGAAGGCCCCCTCGTCCAGCTTGACGATGGGCGGCAGCCCGCCCAGCCAGCGCTGCACCTCGGCGAGCGCCTGCAGGGATACGTCCTGGCGGCAGCACAGTTCCCGGCGACCGTCCTTCTCCCTCAGCAGCACCCCGAAGCGGCGCGCGAAACCATAGGGCAGCAACTGGGGCCCGCCGGCGTCTTCTTCCATGTCCTCGGATTGCTCGACCACTGCTTCGCTCATAACCCTCAATACCTTTCCATCAGGATTTCAACGATCTCCCCGTTCGCGCCGGAGAGATCCAGGAACTGGAAGCCGGCGTGGTATTCACCCGGTCCGTCCAGCGCCTCGCTCCACACCACCCTGGCGTTGAAGCTCATTGTATTCACGCCCCCGATCTGGTCGGGCAGCACCATGCCCAGCTCCAGATGCTCGCCGGGGGCCATGTCCCGCCGCAGCAGCAGCTTGAAGCCGCCGGCGCTCAAATTGATCAACCTGCCCACATTACCACCGGTGCCACGATCGAACACCACCAGTTCGTGGAACATTCGCTTGCGCGGCGAGCCGCGCCGCTCCCGCCGGTCGCCGTCCGCCTCGTCGCCGTCGCGCCGGCGCAGCATGAACACCACCCCGGTGAAGGCACCGCCCTCGCGGACCACCGGGTTGGCGTGGACGCGTAACGCTAGCGGCTCTTCATGACCGTATGGATACAGATCCAGGTCTTCCTCCCAGTGGCGGCCCTCGGCGCACCGCGCCAGCACCGGGCAGTCGCGCCAGTCCGGCGTCTCGCCGTCGGCCCCGCCGAACAACAGTCCGGTCACCGGCTGGTTGAGCAGGTCCTCCCGCTCGATGTTGAGCAAGGCCGCCGCGGACTCATTGCAGAAGCTCACCCGGCCCTCGGCATCGGCACCCACCACCGCTTCGCCCAGGGCGTGCAGAAGCCGCTCGTTTTCGTCCTTGAGGCGCTTCATCTGCACCACCGCCTGCTGCAGCTTCCGACGTTGCCGGTCCAGTTCCAGGAATACATTGACCTTGGCGTCAAGGATCTGTTCATCCACGGGCTTGAACAGATAATCCACCGCCCCGGTCTGGTAGCCCTTGAAGACGTATTTCTGTTCCTTGGAGATGGCGGTGACGAAAATGATCGGGATGTGGCGGGTCTTGCGGTTGCGGCGCATCAGTTGCGCCACTTCGAAGCCATCCATTTCGGGCATTTGAACATCGAGCAGCACCAGGGCGAAATCGTGCTTGAGAGCCAGCGCCAGAGCCTCGTTGCCGGACTGGGCCATGACCAGGTTGCGGCCCTCCCCTTCCAGCAAGGCTTCCATGGCCACCAGGTTCTCCCGGTGATCATCGACGACCAGGATGTTCTGTTTTTTCATTGCGCAACCCAACCAAGCTTTCCGCGAGATACGGCCCGATGCGCTCCAGGTCCAGGATTTCCCCCACCGCGCCCTTGGCGATGGCCGCTTCCGGCATGATCGGGGCCTCGCTGCTCTGCGGCGACTGGGCGAGGGTCCGGCCGCCTCGGCGGCGGATGTAATCCAATCCCTCGGAGCCGTCTTCATTGGCACCGGTGAGAATGACCCCAAGGACCTGCCTGCCATAGACATGCCCCGCCGAGAAGAACAGCTCATCAATGGACGGCCGGGAAAAGTGCACGGGCCGATAAATGGTCAACGCGATGGTGTGGTCCACGTTGACCAGCATGTGATACCCCGGCGGCGCCACGTACACGTGCCCCGGGCGTATCCTTTCCTTATCTTCCGGCGCCACCACCGGCAGCCGGCAATATTTCGACAGCAGCCAGGCCAACCGGTTGTCGGCGCTGGCGTTCTGATGCTGGACCAACATGATGGCGGCGGGAAAGTCCTCCGGCAAGCTGGAAAGAATGCTCGAGTAAGCATTCAAGCCCCCCCAGGACGCGCCCATCACCACTGCCCGGATGCCTCCTCTCATGATTGCTGGCCGCGTCGGCGCTAGTGGTCGCCGCCCCGATTGCGTTTTTCCGCCTCATAGGCGGCCCGGTGGGCCTGGGCTTCCTTGAGTTTGGCCTGCAGTTCGCGGCGCTGATGATCCAGTTGCAGGAAGAAGTTCACCTTGCTCTTGAGAATGAGCGGGTCCAGTGGTTTGAACAGATAATCAACGGCACCCGCCTGATAGCCCCGGAACACATATTTCTTTTCCTTGCTGATGGCGGTGACGAAGATGATCGGGATGGTCTGGGTGTCCTTGCGCTGGCGCATCAACTCGGCCACCTCGAACCCGTCCATGCCGGGCATCTGCACATCCAGGAGCACCAGTGAGATGTCCTCCTTGAGCAGAATGCGCAGGGCTTCCTGGCCGGATTCCGCCTTCAGCAGGGTGCGCCCCTCCTCTTCCAGGATGGCTTCCAGGGAGACCAGATTGGCGGGCTGGTCGTCGACCAACAGCAGTTTCTGCTCGATCATGCGTATTCTCGAATTCAGACGTTGTGACGCGGCTGTCGTTTGCGAAAGATCCGCATCGGTTTATTGACCACCTCGAAGGCATCCTCGTCGCCGCTGAAGCGAAGGCTCTCCTTGGTGCCAAGGCACAGGTAACCGCCCATATCCAGGCTCTCGTCGAACAGGCGAAACACCCGCTGCTGCAGCGTGCGATCGAAATAGATCAAAACATTGCGGCACAGTATCACATGCATTTCGCCGAACACCTGATCCGTGGCCAGGTCATGGTCGGCGAACACGATGTTGCGCTTAAGGCGCTGCTCCATGATCACGCTGTCGTAGCGGGCGGTGGCGTAGTCGCTGAGTGAGTGGCGGCCGCCGGCGCGGCGGTAGTTGTCGGCGTATTGCTTGAAGGCATGGATTGGATAGATGCCCTTCTTGGCCGCCGCCAGCACGTTCTTGTCGATGTCGGTGGCGTACAGCATGGCGCGTTCGTAAAGCCCTTCCTCCTCAAGCAGGATGGCCATGGAATAGATTTCCTCTCCGGTGGCGCAGCCGGCGTGCCAGATCTTGATGAACGGGAAGGTCTTGAGCACCGGCACCACTTCCTCGCGAAACGCGCGATAGAACTCGGGGTCCCGGTACATTTCGGTGACATTGACGGTGAGGTCGTTAAGCAGGGTGACAAAGAACTGCCGGTCACGCAGCACCCGGTCGGTCATCTGCAACACCGTGGAAAAGCCGGACATGGTCAGCCGGTGCATCACGCGCCGGCGCATGGAAGCCTGGCTGTAGGAACGGAAATCATAGCCATAGAGCTGGTAGATGGCCTCCAGCAAGAGGCGGATCTCAATATCCTCCAGGTGCACCTGATCGTCGCTGATGGCCGTTTCCGTTTCCACGCCGTCTCCGTTCATTTATGCAGCCACACCCGCATCAGTGAAGTGAGCTTGCTCATGTCGATGGGTTTCGAGCAATAATCGTTGGCGCCGGCGTCCAGGCACTTGGCGCGGTCGTCCTTCATCGCCTTGGCGGTAAGCGCCAGGATTGGCAGCGAGGCGAACCGCGGCTGCTGGCGGATGCGGCCCATGGCTTCGTAGCCGTCCATTTCCGGCATCATGATGTCCATCAGCACGATGTCGAAGGCCGGGTCCCGCTCCAGGGCTTCCACCGCCTCGCGACCGTTGTTGGCGAGGCTGATATCGAAACCCAGTTCCTCGAGCTGCGCCGACAGCGCGTAGATGTTTCGCATGTCGTCATCCACCAGCAGCAGACGCTTGTCCTCGAAGATGTCGTCGCGGTGCTCGATCATCTCCGGGTTGCCGCGCCGGTGCGAGGGCAAGGTGGATTCCAGCCAGTGCAGGAACAAGGACGCTTCATTGAGCAGCCGCTCATGGGAGCGCTCGGTCTTGAGAATGATGCGGTCCGCGTACTTGCGCAGCCGCGCCTCTTCTTCCCGGCTCAGATCCTTGCCGGTGTAGATCACCACCGGCACGGCCTCGTATTGATCGTTGGCGTGCAGCTTTTCCAGCAGTTCGAAGCCGCTCATGTCCGGCAGCGTCAGGTCCAGGATCATGCAGTCGTAGACGGTTTCGCCAAGCGCCGCCAGAGCTTCGGCGCCGCTGGTCACGGCGGTGATCTGCACGCCCTTCTGGTCGAACAGCTCGCGAATGCTCTCGTGCTGGATCTCGCTGTCCTCGACCACCAGAAGCCGCCGTACATTGGTCTCGATGGCTCCCTCGATCTTGGCGAAAGCGCTGAGAATCTGCTCCTGGTTCACCGGCTTGGTGAGGAAATCGATGGCGCCCAGGTCCAGCGCTTTTTTGCGCTCATCCTTGCCGGACAGGAAATGCACCGGGATGTCCTGGGTACGCGGGTCGGCCTTGAGCTTCTCCATCACTTCCCAGCCGTCGATGCCAGGCAGCCCGATGTCCAGGATGATGGCACTGGGCCGGTAGCGGCGGGCGTATTCCAGACCGCTTTCACCGTCGTTGCAGATGTGGCTCTCCAGGCCGTAGTCGGCGGCCAGGTCCACCAGGACGTTGGCGAATTCGCCGTCGTCCTCCACCACCAGCACGGTTTTCTCGCGCACCACGAAATCCTCGTCGGTGTCGGCGAACGGCAGGTTGGGCGCGGTGTGGGCCTCGGCGTTGCCCCCCACGTCCATGTCGTCGTCAAGAGCACCGGCTTGCCCCTCGCCGACGCCGGCCTCCGCCTCCCCCTCGGGCAGGTACAGCATGAAGGTGGAGCCGGTGCCAGGGCCATCGCTGTGCAAGCTGATCTCGCCGCCCAGCAGCCGCGCCAGCTCCCGGGAGATGGTCAGGCCCAGGCCAGTGCCGCCGTATTTTCGGCTGGTGGTGCCATCGGCCTGCTGGAAGGCCTCGAAAATGAGTTTCTGCTTGTCCTCGGGAATACCCACGCCGGTGTCGGTGACGGAGAATTTGATGGCGCGGGCGCGGTCCAGACGGCCGGGGATACGCTCATCGGCGCCGGGGCGGTGAATGCCCAGCGTCACCGAGCCGTCCTCGGTGAACTTGAGGGCATTGGAGAGCAGGTTCTTGATGATCTGCTCAAGACGCTGGCGGTCGGTGTAGAAATGGGCTGGCAGATCCTCACCCAGATCGATGTGGAACGCCACGCCACGGTTCTCGGCGATGTGCGAGAAATGGCGGCGGAAATGATCGCCCAGCTCGCGGGGCGCGATCGGGTCCACCATGACATCCATCTTGCCCTCCTCGATCTTGGAGATATCGAGGATGTCGTTGATCAGCGACAACAGGTCGGAGCCGGCGGAGTGGATCACCTGGGCGTGTTCCACCTGTTTCTCGTCCAGGTTGCCCTTCTTGTTCTGGCCCAGGGCATTGGACAGGATCAGGATCGAATTGAGGGGCGTGCGCAGCTCGTGGGACATGGTGGACAGGAACTCGGATTTATACCGGGAGGAGAGTTCCAGTTCCTTGAGCTTGTCCTCCAGCTCCTGGTGCAGCAGCTCCAGCTCCTTGTTCTTGTCGGCCATCTCCGACTTTTGTTCGCCGAGCAACTTGGCCTGGGCCTCCAGCTCTTCATTGGTGACCCGCAATTCCTCCTGCTGCGCCTGCAGGGATTCCTCGGAGGCACGCAGCGCCTGGGTCTGGGATTCCAGCTCCTCGTTGATCGCCTTCAGTTCTTCCTGCTGCTGTTGCAGCCGCGATTCCGAGGCGGACAGCTCCATGGCCTGCTCTTCCAGATCCTGGTTGACCCGGGCCATTTCCTCCTTCTGCAGCTCCAGCGCACTGGCCTGCTCCTGGGTGCGCTCCAGCATGGCGGCCAGGCGCAGGCGGCTCTGGGCACTGTGCAATGCCACCGCGATCACCGCCGCGCCCTGCTCCAGGAACCGCAGCTCGGCGTCGCTGAACGGCTGGAAGGAACCGATTTCCAGCACCCCCTTGAGTTCATCCTCATGCAGCACCGGCAGCACCACCACGTTGCGCGGCACCGCCTTGCCGGTGCCGGACCCCACCACCATGTAGTCCTCGGGCACCTCCTCCAGGATAATGCTCTTTTTCTCCAGGGCGCACTGCCCCACCAGGGATTCGCCCAGGGCGAACTCATTGCCCAGTTGTTTACGGCGCTGCATCGCGTAGGCGCTGCTCAGGCGCAAAGTGGCGGCTTCCTGGTCGAACGCGTAGAAAGCGCCCACCTGGGCTTCCAGGGTAGGCACCAGGTAGCCGAGCAGGTTGCGCCCCAACTGTTCCAGGGTCATCTCGCCGCGCAGCAGCGCGTTGAGCTCGGCCAGCTGGTTCTTGATGCGCTCCTGGCTGCGGTCGGCCTCGGTGCGGGTCTTTAGGGAGTCGCGCATCTTGCGGATGGCGCGGATCAGGTGGCCGGTTTCATCACGGCTGTTACTGCTGATCTCGGTGTCCCAGTTGCCGTCGGCGATGCTGTCGGCCGCACTGACCGCGTCTTCCAGCGGCCGGGTGATGGCGCGGGTCACGCGCAACGCGATCAGGCCCAGCAGGGTGAACGCCACGCTGCCCAGGGCCAGGCCGATCAACTGGGTGCTTTTGTTGTCCTCGCGGCTGGCGTTGAGGGTGTCCCGGAAGCTCTGGTAACGCTCCTGCTCGAATTCGTTGTGAGCCTGTTCGTAGGCCTCTTCCAGACGCCGCATTTCGTTGAATTCGTCGTAGCTGTTGATCATCGACATGGGATCGTCGATGAGCGTCTCGGCGACCCCATTGGCGGTGTTGATGTAGCGGATGAAGGCGGCACGCAAATCGTCCACCGGCTCGCCGAGCCGGGGGTCCAGGCGTTCGATGTCGCCGAGCCGCTCGAGGAAGCGGTCGGAACGCTCCCGGGCCTCGTCCAGCATGCTCGGATCAACCCGGGTGACGGCGTCGTTGTAGGCGCCGCTGATCGCCAGGAATTCCACGTTATTGGCGTTGACCAGCTCGAGCACCGGGAAATCGTGGTTCTCCACCCGCTGCAGGTGGTGAATATTGGTTTCCGCGATGTAGTAGCTGTAGAGGAAGTAGGCGAGAAAAAGGAAGACCCCCAGCGCCGCCACGGACAGAATCTTCAGCCGCACGGACAGATTGTTCAGCCAGCTCATCGATGTATCCCCATGATCGCGCCCCCAGGCGCTCTTATTATCGTCGTGGCGCGCCGACCGGGCTTGCCCGGTAAGGCTAAAGTATCAGAAGCCAGGGGCCTGGCAAAGCCGGTACGGAACACGCAACCATCGGATTATAAAGGGGAAGAAGCACCCTGGAAGGCGGTCACGCCGAGAGTGTGAAGCGCATCACTGCGAATTCTCGCTGAGGGAAAGGAGTGATCCCGAGGATATCGCGACCGGGCGGCGTTCCGCCTCGGTCGCGATGCCGTCCGGCGCTTCAATCACCCTTGGGGTTGAAGCGCCGGTTGAGCTTGCGCATGCCGCCGATCCAGCGGTCGTAATTGTCGGTCTTGTTGCGCATGTATTGCAGCACCTGCGGGTGCGGCAGCACCAGGAAGGTTTCCGCCGCGATCGCCTCCAGGCAGGCACGGGCCACCGGCTCCGGCTCCATCATGCCGTCCACGCTGGCCACGTGGTCTTCCTTGCCCTTGGTCATATTGGTGCGCACCGCCTGGGGGCACAGCACCGACACCTTGATGCCATCGTCGCCGTAGGTGAGCGCCAGCCATTCGGCCAGCCCCACGGCGGCGTGCTTGGTCACCGCGTAGGGCGCCGAGCCCACCTGTGATAACAGGCCCGCCGCCGAGGCGGTGTTGAGAAAATAGCCGCCACCGCGCTGGATCATGCGCGGCGCCAGGTGCCGGGCGGCGAACACATGGGCCATCACGTTGATGTCCCAGATGCGCTGCCAGCCGTCGTTGTCCACCTCCGGGCCACCGGGAATGGAAATGCCGGCGTTGGAACAAAACAGATCGATGGGGCCGACCTGCTCCTCGGTGTCGTCGATCAGCGCCCGCAGCTCTTCCTCACGGGCCACGTTGACCGCGCGGCCCACGCCTTGGGCGCCGGCGGCGCGGACCTGATCGGCGGTGGCACTGGCACCCTCCCCGTCCAGATCGGCGCACACCACGGCGCGGGCGCCGGCCTCGGCGCAAGCCACCGCCAGCGCCCGGCCAATGCCGCCGGCGGCGCCGGTGATCACGACGATGCGATCCTTGATGTCCATGGAAACCTCCCTGCCGCCGTCAGTCAGCGGTTTGCCGGTAGCGATTCACTTCGTTGCGGGCCACCACGTTGTGGTGCACTTCGTCCGGGCCGTCGGCGAGACGCAGGGTACGCTGCTGCATGTACATCTCGGACAACGGCGACCATTGGCTGACACCGGTGGCGCCGTGGATCTGGATCGCCTGGTCGATGATCTGGCAGACCTTCTCGGGCACCATGGCCTTGGCCATGGACACCCAGATGCGCGCTTCCTTGTTGCCCAGCACGTCCATGGCGCGAGCCGCTTTCAGCACCATCATGCGCATCGCCTCGATTTCGATGCGGGCGCGCCCCACCACTTCCATGTTCTTGCCCAGGTCGATGATGCGCTTGCCGAACGCCTCGCGCTCCATGCCACGCTCCAGCACCAGATCCAGGGCTTTCTCGGCGGCACCGATGGACCGCATGCAGTGGTGAATACGGCCCGGGCCAAGCCGCAGTTGGGAGATCTCGAAACCGCGACCTTCGCCCCACAACATGTTTTCCTTGGGCACGCGCACGTTGTCGAGCCGAATGTGCATGTGACCGTGAGGCGCGTGGTCATGGCCAAACACACGCATCGGTCCGAGCACGTTGACCCCGGGGGTATCCATGGGCACCAGGATCTGCGATTGCTGACGGAATGGCTGCGCGTCCGGGCTGGTCTTGACCATGCAGATCATGATCTTGCAGCGCGGATCGCCGGCGCCGCTGATGTAGTATTTCTCGCCATTGATGACCCAATCGTCGCCGTCCAGCACGGCACTGGTTTCGATGTTGCGGGCATCGGAGGATGCCACCTTGGGCTCGGTCATACCGAAGCAGGAACGGATTTCACCGTTAAGCAGCGGCTTCAGCCATTTTTCCTTCTGCTCCGGCGTGCCGACGCGCTCCAGCACTTCCATGTTGCCGGTGTCCGGCGCCGAGCAGTTCAGGGTTTGCGACGCCAGCGGGTTCTTGCCCAGCTCGAAGGCGATGTAGGCATAGTCCAGATTGGACAGACCCTCCCCGGTCTCCGCGTTGGGCAGGAAGAAGTTCCACAGCCCGTTGGCCTTGGCCTTGCTCTTCGCTTCCTCGAGCAGCTCCAGTTGCCCCGGCGCGTAGCTGAAGCGCTCGGCGCGGCCCTCGCCCAGACGATGGAATTCCTCGGTGATCGGGTCCACGTTGTCACGAATGTGCTTGATCACCGCGTCGAGCAGCGGCCGGGCCCCCTCGGACATGGCCAGATTGTTCATCGCGGTATCGTTATCCAGTGCTTTCAACGTTCTACTCCTTTGCGTGCAATACGGCCCCCGGGCCGTCGTCGAGACAGGCGGCGCGCAGGGCCCGCCGGTCGATTTTGTCGGTGGCGCCGCGCGGCAGCGGCCGCGTCAGCACCCAGATGTGATCGGGAATCTTGAAGCGCGCCAGATGGTCGGCCAGGAAAGCGGTCAATTCGGCCACGTCCACGGCGGCGCCGGCCCGTGGGTAAACGGCCGCGCCCACGGCCTCGCCGAGACGCTCGTCGGGCACCGGGAAAACACCGGCCTCGGCCACCGCCGGATGGTGGTGCAAGGCGCCCTCTACCTCCAGGCAGGACACGTTCTCGCCGCCGCGCAGAATGATGCTCTTGCGGCGATCGACGATGTAAACCAGACCATCCTCGTCGATGCGCGCCAGATCGCCGGTCAGCAGCCAGCCATCGTGAACGGTCTCGGCGGTGGCTTGCGGCTGGTTCAGGTAACCGCGCATGTTGGCGGCGCTGCGTACCGCCAGCTCGCCGACCCGCCCCGGAGGCAATGGCGTGCCCGCCTCGTCCAGCACGCGCATTTGCTGCAGCGGCGGATTAAGGCGGCCGGCGGCGTCCGGGTGGGCCAGGTAATCCGCGCCGGACAGCACGATACCCAGGGCGTTGGTTTCGGTCATGCCCCAACCGGTGGCCACATTGGCGCCGGGGAACGCTTGCGCCAGCTGCCCCACCTGGGCCGCCGGCCGCTTGGCGCCACCGGCGCCGATGTAGGCCAGCGTCGGCAGCGAGGCGCCGGCGCGGCGCGCCGCCGCCATCAGTTCCGCGGACTGAGTCGGTACGCCGACAAAGCGGGTTACCTGCTCGCGCTCGATCAGCCGCACCGCCTCGTCGGCGTCCCACTTGTACATCAACGTCATGGTGGCGCCGTTGACCAACCCCTGGAGAAAACTGGCGTTGAGGGCGGTGACATGGAACAGCGGCGTGACGATCAGTGATGAAGGCGGCCTGGCGGGCGGCGGCGCGTCCGGGTTCATCAGCGGCCCCATGGCCTGCGCCATCACCTGCGAATAGACCGCCGAGATCATGCCCCGGTGGGTCAGTTGCACGCCCTTGGGCTGGCCGGTGGAGCCGGATGAATACAGCACCACGGCGTCGTCGTCGGTGTCGATGGGCGTGTCGGGCCATTCGGCCCCCGCGGCGCCGGCGCGCAGCGTCTGGTACTCATGGCCGCCATGGCCGGAGGGCACGTCGCGCACCGCCACCAGGGTCACCCCGAGACGCTCGGCGAAGGCCTCCCCGAGACGGAAGCGGGGCTGGTCGGCGAACAACACCCGGGCCCCGCAATCGGCCATGGCGAAAGCCAGCTCCTGTTCGCCCCACCAGGCGTTCATTGGCACCGCCACGGCGCCCACCGCCGCCACCGCTAGAATCAGGATCGGCAGTTCCGGGTAATTGCGCATGGCCAGCGCCACCCGGTCACCGGCGGCGACGCCCAGTTGGTCGCGCAACGCCGTTGCGAGAGCGCGCACCTCCGCGCACAAAGCCGGGTGATCCCAGCGTTCCCGCTGGTAGACCAGCACGTCGCGGTCAGCGAACGCACTGGCGGTTCCGCGGAGCAAATCGCGCAAATGGAATGGTGTGTTACGAAATACCGTATAACGCTCACCACGCACCGTGGTTTCCTGGACGGCGAAGCGAGGGTCGGTGGCCACCAGGTGCGCCGCCGCCTGCTCGAAGGTCATTGGCGGGCCGGCCCACGACGCTGTCGGGGGGCGGCCCTGCTGGCCCTGGCCCATATTGTTGTTCTCCGCTTGTTGTTCTGGCCAACGCCCCGGCAATGCCTGCTCCGGCGGTCACTGACAGTTGTCAGGAGCTAAGCTAAGCGGCCCTCCCCAGGGGTGTCAAGTCCGGCGCCCACGGGCGTCCCGGACACGGTAACAGCGTTAAAATAACAACCAACTTGTTTGATTCAATAAAACGATTTTAGTGGTTGCGGGGATCAAAAGCCGGCCTTAGGCTGACAAATGTCAGTATCGAAAAACTATTTCGTTTTTCACAAAAAACATTCGGCAAAATCAGAACAACAAGGAGCATCCGATGAAGACAACCGGCTTGAAACGGATTCTGGGTGGCGCGTTATGTGGCGGTGCCCTGTTGATCGCCGCCCCCGCCGTCAGCGCGGATCAGGCATTCGAGTGGCCACGACTTCTGGTCATCGGCACTCCCGGGACCGCCTCCGGCAGTTTCATCTCCACCAACGCCTGGGCGCCGATTCTGCAAAAGGAGGTGGGCACGGTGGTGCGCATCGTGCCCGAGGATAGCGAAACCATGCGCTACCGGCGGCTGACCGACCGCAAGGACATCGCCATCAGTTCGGTGACCGCCGCCGAAATGCGTTTCCAGGTAGAGGGCGTGGGCGGCTACATCAACACCATCCCGGCGCCACAGCGCATCGTCTGGCACCATAATGATTCGCCCTGGGGTTATGTGGTTTCCGGTGATTCCGACCTGACCGCCCTGGACGACCTCAAGAACGGCAAGGTGCGCGTTGCCCAGGGGATGTTCTCTCCGCCCATGACCGTGGCCGTGCGCGAGGCACTGCCGGCGTTTCTCGGCATGAGCGAGGCTCAAACCGCCGAGCACTTCCAGTATGTGCCGGCCAGCAGCTACGCGGAAAACTGCCGCTCGGTGGTGGAAGGCAAGGCCGACGTGGCCTATTGCGCCACGATCAGCGCGGTGGTCTCGGAAATGGAAGGCGCCCCCGGCGGCATTCGCTGGTTGCCCATGACGCAGAGCAACACCGAGGGCTGGAAGCGTTACCTGGGACACCGCCCGATGCTGGTGCCCACCACCATCGACCAGGGTGTGGATTCCGCTCGCGGTGTCGAAGGGGCGACCTCCAATTTCCTCTACACGGTGACCGCCGACGCCGATGCCGGGCTGGTCTACAACCTGTCCAAATGGATGCACCAGTCCTATGACCAATACCAGGGTAAACACCCTCTCGCCGCGCGCATGTCCCTGGAACAGTTCCGCGCCTATCTGGACCGCACCCCCCTGCCGGTGCACGAGGGCACCGTGAAATACCTCCGTGAGATCGGTGAATGGAGTGATCAGGACGAGCAGCACAACCAGCAGGCCATCGAGAAAATGGACCGCTGGATCGCCGCCCGTCGTGCCGCCGTGGAAGAAGCCCGGGAGGCCGGCGTCAAGGTGGATTTCCAGAACCCGGCGTTCCTGGAAATCCAGAACAAGCACACCGACGGTCTGGACGGCTTCCGCTCCAGGATCTGACACCCAGCGTGGAGCGCCCTTTATGAACACTTCCGTGTCCACCGTCGAGGAGCCGGCACCGCAGCCGGAGATCAGCCGCCTGGGCGAGCTGTTCTCCTGGCAGAGCATTCTGTTCGTGGTGCTGTGCTCCGCCGGGCTGATCACCGGCCTGGCCTATGTGTTCGGTTTCACCTGGAACGGGCAACGACTGCTGGAAGGCCAGTATTACTGGATCTTCATCGGTCTGTTCGTGGCCGCCGCCTTTATCGCCCTGCCCGCCTACAAGGGCCAGCGCCACATCCCGTTCCACGACCTGGCGGCGGCGGCGGTGGCCATGGCGATCAGCTTCTACTACTCCCTGCACGCCTGGGACATGGTGCAGAGCGGCTGGGCGCACGTGCCCAGCGCGGTGGTTATCTGGTTGCTGATGATGGAGCTGGCGCGACGCAGTGGCGGGGTGCCGTTTCTGCTGGTGGTGGCCCTGCTGGGCAGCTACCCGCTGGTGGCGGACCGCTTCCCCGGGCTGCTGATGGGCATTCCCTACGACTTCGAGCGCATGATCGATGCCCATATTTTTCGCGCCGAAGGGATGATGGGCATCACCACCAAGATCGTGGCGGAGATTATTCTCGGCTTTCTGGTGTTCGCGGGCGTGCTGATCGCTACTGGCGCCGGGCAGTTCTTCATCGACCTGGCCAACGCCGGCTTCGGCCGGCACCGGGGCGGCCCGGCCAAGGTGGCGATTGTCGCCAGCGGCTTCTTTGGCAGCCTGTCCGGTTCGATCTTCTCCAACATCGCCGGCACCGGCTCGATCACCATTCCGGCGATGAAGAAATCAGGCTACCCACCCCACTACGCCGGCGCCATCGAAGCCTGCGCCTCCACCGGTGGCGTGGTAATGCCGCCGGTAATGGGCGCCATCGCCTTCGTCATGGCGATCACCATCGGGGTGGGCTACGCCACCGTGCTGCTGGCCGCGGTGATCCCTTCTCTGCTGTTCTATTTCGGACTGTTGCTGCAGGTCGACGCCTACGCCGCCAAGTCCGGCATCAAGGGGCTGAAGAAAGAAGAGCTACCGGCCATGAAGGGCGTGCTGAAACGGGGCTGGCCGTTCCTGCTGGTGCTGTCGTTTCTGGTCTGGGGGCTGCTCTACATGCGCTGGGAGTATTACGCGCCCTGGTACGCGGCGGCGCTGATCGTGGCACTGTCCTACCTGCAGAAAAGTACCCGGCTCACCCCGGTCAAGCTGTTCGAGGCGCTGCGCCAGATCGGTTTTCTGGTTACCCAGACCGCCGCCATCATCCTGCCGGTGGCGTTCGTGGTCAGCGCGCTCACCATCACCGGGGTCACCGGTTCGGTGACCTCCGGGCTGATCGCCCTGGGCGGCGAAAACCTGTACCTGATTCTGTTCTTCGGGGTGCTGGCCTGTTTCATCATGGGCATGGCCGGCCTCGCCATTGTCGCCTACATCTTCCTGGCGGTGACCCTGGCGCCGGCGATCATCGAGGTCGGCGGGCTGAACACCGTGGCGGTGCATTTCTTCATCGTCTACTACGCCATGCTGTCGGTGATCACGCCACCGGTGGGCACCGCCGCCTTCCTGGCGGGCACCATCGCCGGGAGCAGCCCGATGCGCACCTGTTTCACCGCCATGCGGCTGGGTGTGGTGATCTACTTCGTGCCGCTGTTCTTCCTGTTCCAGCCGGCACTGGTGCTGCAAGGGGATTTGACGCCGCTGGTGTACATCCTGCCGTCCATCGTCGCCGGCATCGTGCTGATCTCCGGAGGGCTGGAAGGCTGGCTGCTGGGCGCCGGCCGGGTCCGCCGCCGCTGGCGTCCGGGGCTGGTGATCTCCGGTTTCGTATTCAGCTTTCCGTCACTGACCAGCACTCTGATCGGCGGCGTTCTGTGCGTGCTGTTCGTGGCGCTGGTGTGGTGGGACAACCGCCGCGACCCGGCCATGCAGGCGACCTGAACGAAGGGAAGCATCAACCGGTAGGCAGATCGCGGCCCAATTCCTTGATCATGGCGGCCACCCCGGCCGCCACGGTCCGCAGCATGAGACCGTCGTCGATATCGTTGCCCAGCCAATCACGCATCGGACCGAACGCGGAAATGAAGATGATCAGGTTGGCCATCACCTCCGCCCGGCGGTCGTCCTCGGGCAGCCCCGCCCGCTCGCGCAGACGCGCCGCCAGGGTGGCGATCACGGCCTCGTCCCGGGCACGCATGGTGCGCCGATCATCGGCCTGCAGATAAGGCACGGAACGGTATACCAGCAGCGTGCCCTGGCGCTTGTGGGTCCAGGTGTCCCTGAGGTAATCGGCGATGATATCGGTAAGCGCCCGGTCGTCCTGCTCGCTCAGCCGCTCCGCCAGGGAAGGCACGTCGTGATCGAACCAGAGACGATTGAGCAGTCGGCGGAGGATGTCGTTCTTGTTGGCGATGTAATCGTAGATGCTGGCCTGATTGACACCGGAGCGGGCGCAGATATCGCGGATGGTGGTGGAAGCGAAGCCCTTCTCGAGAAACAGTTCCAGCGCCGCGTCACAGATCTGCTCACGGCGGGTTTCCGTCAGCGCTTCGTTCCTGGCGCCCCGCACCTCGGCCTCAATCAGCCCTTCAGGGGTCGACGCATTATCACCGCTGCCGCGTTGTCGTGAAGCCAAACCGGCTCTCCTGGCCATGGATGGGTCAATCGGCCATGGTACACCGCGTACCAGGACGAAAAAACCAGGAAAGCGGACCGGCTGGCTTGGGGCGTCCATCGAATGCCTTTCTGAAAAGCCTGCAAGGTATTACCCCCAGGGCCCCTGGAACAGGCGGGGAAGCCAGAGAATCACCGCCGGCCACAACGCCAGTATGAATAACACCACCAATTGCAGCGATACGATCGGCGCCACGCCACGATATATGTCCACGGTATTGATCTCCGGCGGCGCGATGCCTTTCAGGTAGAATACGGCGTAACCGAATGGCGGTGTCAGGAAAGAGGTCTGAAGATTAACGGCCACCAATACCGCGAACCAGAGTAACACCTCGCCCTGGTTGGCGAAGGCGTCGCCGAAATCAAGACCGGCGATGATAGGTGTGAACAGCGGCAATACCAGAAAGGAAATTTCGATCCATTCCAGGAAGAAGCCCAGCACGAAAATCAGCAGCATAATCCCGAACACAACCATGTACGGGCTGACACCAAAGGATGCAACGATGTCCTCGATCATTGACTGCCCGCCCAGCTTCTTGAACACCAGACTGTAGGCGGTAGCACCAATCGCCAGGAACAGGATCATGCCGGTGGTGCCAATGGTCGAGCGCAGCGACTGATCAAGGACTTTCCAGTTCAACTTCCGCTTAGCCAGCGCCATAAGCATCGCGCCGGTGGCCCCGATGGCGGCGCCCTCCGTCGGTGTGGCGACGCCCACGATGATGGAGACCAGCACGCTGCAAATCAACGCCGCCGGCACCACCAGGTCCTTAATGACACGAGCAGCGGCGGCGGACATCGGTTGCCGAACAACGCTCACATTGGCGGGCACTTTCTCGGGCCGGACCACGCCCGTATAAATGATATACAGCGCATAGGCCGAGGCCAGCAACAGGCTTGGCACCATCGCGGCGACAAACAGGTCGCCCACCGGCACCCGCATTACCTCGCCGAACACCACCAACATGATGCTCGGCGGCAGCAGAATACCCAAAACGCCGGAGCCCAGCACAGTACCGACCGCCAGCGTCTTGTCGTAATTACGGCGCAGCATCAGCGGCAATGCCAGCGTTCCCATAAGAACCACGGAAGCGCCGATGATACCGGTGCTCGCGGCCATCACCACGCCCACCGCCACCACCGACAAAGCCAAGCCTCCGGGCCGGCCCCGGAATAGTCCTTCAAGCTCCAAAAGCAGGTTATCCGCGATCTTTGAGCGCTCAAGCATGATGCCCATGAACACGAACAAAGGAATCGCCGCGAGTATCCAGTTTTCCAATACGGACCCGAAGATACGATTGACGACCAGCGAAAAGGACAACATCGAGATATCGCCGAGCAGCATGAACAGCACCGCCAGGCCGCCCAGAAGAAACGCAACCGAATAGCCAGAGAAGATACCGGCCATCAGCGCGACGATCATCAACGAAGGCAACAGATAGGTCATACCCGCTCCTCACGCGCCCGACCCGCGAACAACAGGCCAAGATTGCGTAATACCCGGCCCAGGCCGCATAGCAACATCAAGCCAGCGCCGAGTGGCACCACCGCCTTGACCAGATAGCGATCAACCAGACCTCCACTGTTTGATTGCTCGCCGAACTGAAAGGCCATGGCAACGAAGTCCATCGAATACCAGGCCACCAAACCGAAGAACGGCATCAGGAAGAACAGGTCACCGATCAAATCAATCACCAACCGCGTTCGTGGCGAGAAACCCACCGATAGAACATCCACCCTGATATGCTGGTCGGCGCGCATGGCATAAACACCCGAGAGCATCACCAGGAGAGCAAAAAAGTGCCATTGCAGTTCGGCGATGCTGGTCATGTTCAAATGATTGCCTAGCAAAGGGAAGTCCCCCTCCCAGCGGAGCAGATCGCTCCATCCCATCTGGGCACCGAACACGGACACCAACACGCTGAGATTCAGAGCGATGAGTATCCAGGCGCCGTACCGCCCGGGTTTTGCGCTGATAGCCATCAATGCCTCTCCGGCAGTGGCCAGCGCATCAGCCTTGGATCGACCATTCATCGGTGTCTCCTCAATCGAGGCTCTGCAGGTCATGCCAGCTTTCCGAGCGTGCCATGTGCGCCTTCAGCGATTCATAGGCTTCCTTGAATATGTCGTCCTTTTTGGATTCTTCCCTAACCACCTCATCGGCGGCATCTCGCAAGGCCGAGAGCACGCTGTCCGGTAACCGTTTGATTTTTACGCCCTGACGCTCGATCCGTTTGAGCGCCTCGATCTGTGGTTGCACACCGTTGGTCAGGGACCACATCGCCGTGGAGCGGCATGCCGTCACTATCTGTTCTTTCTCCAGCTTGGAAAAACCCTCCCAGATTTTCCCATTAATGATCACTGAATTAATGCTGGAGGGTTGATGCCAGCCAGGGAAATAATAGAATTTGGCCGCCTTCTGCAGTTGGATGGTTTCGTCGATGGCCGGCAACGAGAATTCAGCGGCATCGATACGCCCCCGGTCGAGAGAGACGAACACCTCTCCGGCGGGAATCATTTGGGGGGTTACGCCCAGTTTGGCCAACGCCCGTCCAGCCAACCCACCCACTCGCATTTTTAAACCGTCCAAATCCTCCGGAGCGGTGATTTCCTCGCGGAACCAGCCGGCGGGTTCCGCGGGAGTGAAGGAGCACGGGAGGAACTTAAGGTTATATTTGTCATAGGCTTTTTGGACAATCCGCATGCCTCCGCCTTCCCACATCCATTCCGCCAGGACTTCCGGCGTGGGACCAAACGGTAATGCCCCGGCCAGGTTCGCCACCGGAATGCTGCCACCCCAGTAGCCCACCCAATCGTAGCCCGCCTCCACGGCTCCACCGCTTACCGCGGTCAGTACGCTCAGCGCGGGTACCAGATCACCGGCGCCATGAACATTGATCTTCAGCTCACCATCACTGATTTCATTCACCTGAAGCGCGAAATACTGCAGGCTCTCACCAAGAAAGATCATATTCTTTGGATAGGTACTCGCCACATCCAGGCTCTTTGCGGCATGGCCGGGGCCGGACAAGCCCAGTGTCAGGAAGGCGGTGGCCGCGAGAAGTGTTCTTTTCATAATGGCGCTCCTGGTCAGAAAGTTGTTATTCATCAAGCACGATCTTTATCAATAGGCCTCGCTAAAGAGAGACAGGAACTGCTCTTCGCTGGTGTAACGCGGGTTCCATCGGTTGTAGTCGGCACTGAAGCTGCGTTTGGCCAGTTCCGGCAATGCCTCTTCCCGCACGCCAACATCCCTGAGCCGTGGCGGGATGGACAGATCGACGCACAATTGGCGAATGGCCGCGACAGCGCATTCGCCGCCCTCGATCTCTCCGAGGCCATCGGTGTTAACGCCCATCAGTTCAGCGACTTTCAGGTACCGCTCCCGACGCGCCGGCTGATTAAACGCGGCCACGGCGGGCAGGCAGATGGCATTGGCGAGCCCGTGCGGAACATGGAATAGCGCGCCAAGAGGCAACGCCATGCAATGCACATTGCCGAGCCCGGTGACGCCGAACGACATCGCCGCCATCGACGAACCCGACAACATATCCAGCGCCGCGCCGGTATCACCACGGTCGGCGAAAAAAGCCCGAATGCTACCGGCAATCAACGTCATCGCCTGAATATTGAGCGCATCCGAAAAGGGCGTGGCGAGCTTGGACAAATAGGATTCAAAGGCGTGAACAAAGGCGTCCAGGCCGGCGTGAGCGGCGACCTGAGGGGGCATCGAAGCCACCGCCAGAGGGTCCAGAATCGCCACCTTGGCGGGGCAATAGGCGGCGTGCCGAATCGCCATTTTGACTCCACGCGCGTGATCGGTGATCACGCAGGCACCGGAGACCTCGGAGCCGGTGCCCGCGGTGGTGGGAACGGCATAAACCGGCAGCGGGGGCAAGGAAAAACGGTCCACGCCCTCGTAATCGCCAATGGCGCCTCCATTAGTGCTCAGAATCGCCACCGCCTTCGCCACGTCCATGGTACTTCCGCCGCCAATCGTCACGATGGCGTCGGCACCGTGGGCCCGACAGCCCTCGAAGGCCGATGCCACCATCACATCGTCCGGGTCTGGCCGGATGTCGGTATAGCGTTCAAGGGCGATGCCCCGGTTCCGCAACGTCTCGTCGATGGCGGCGGCGATCGGACTGTCGGCCAACGCCGGATCGATCACCAGGAATACCCGCCGGGCGCCCTGATCGGCGATCATCTCCGGAAGCCGGCGGTGTGCGTCCGCGCCGCATAACAAACGAGTGGGACAAAAAAAGGTGTTGATACGGTTCATGAGGTGTGAACTCCAGGCACAGGTGGTCAGCCCGCGATACGGACGCAGACATTCTTGACCTGGGTGTAGGCGAGCAGCGCGTCCATCCCTTTCTCCCGGCCGAACCCGGATTTGCCGTAGCCTCCAAAGGGCAGCTCCACGCCACCACCAGCGCCATAACAATTGACGAATACCTGGCCGGCCCGCAACCGCGACGCCAAACGGTGGGTGGCTTTTACATCCGCGCCCCAAACGCCGGCGACCAATCCGTACTCAGTACCGTTGGCGATCGTCACCGCTTCTTCGACGTCGTCGTATGGCACCACGGCAAGCACCGGCCCAAAAATCTCCTCCTGGTGTACGCGCATGCCCGGTTTCACGTTGTCCAGCAAGGTTGGCATTACGAAGTTTCCATTTTCGAGCCGCGCTCCTGGCAAAGCCCGCCCTCCGCTGATAACCCGGGCGCCCTCCTCCTCCGCGATGCGGATGTAATCGGTGACCTTTTGTTTCTGATCCTGGCTGACCAACGCTCCGATTGATGGATCTTCCAGCCCCGGACCAACGGTGAGCTCGGCGATGGCCTCCGCCAGGCGGGCCACCAACTCCGCGTGTTGGCCGCGATGCACCACCACCCGGGTGGCCGCGGAGCAGGTCTGGCCGGCATGAGGAAAGGCGGCCTTGATCAACGTCGGTACCGCGCTTTCCAGATCGGTATCCGGTAGTAAGACATTCGGCGACTTCCCGCCCAGTTCCAGCAATACGGGAACGATGTTTTCGGCCGCTGATTTCATTACCAACCGGCCTGTTTGAACCGATCCCGTGAAGACCGCGAGATTGATGTCGGGGTGGGAAGCGAGGGCCGCCCCGGCTTCCTGCCCCAGGCCGGTGACAATATTGAGTACGCCCGCGGGCAACCCTTCTTCCTGACAGATTCGGGCCACTTCCAGCACACTCAGGCAGGCCAGTTCAGCGGGTTTCATGACCACGGTATTGCCGGTGGCCAGCGCTGGAGCCAGGCCACGGCAGGCGATCTGCAACGGGTAATTCCAGGGTACGATCTGGGCCGTCACCCCCATTGGCTCACGCACGGTGAAGTCCACGTATTCAGGCCCCATGGGGATAGCGTCACCGAGCACCTTGTCGGCGGCGCCTGCGTAGTATTCAAAGAAACGGGCCGCCGCCACCGCGTCGGCTCTGGCTTGAAATAACGGTTTGCCGGTATCCCGGCTTTCCAAATGCGCCAGCCGGTCCTGCTCGGCGAGCAGCCGGCGCGCAATGGCGGAGAGTATTCGCGAGCGTTCCACGGGCGGCCGTTCACACCAGCCCGGCAGCGCCGACCTGGCACTGGCCACGGCGGCATCCACCTCTTGCGCTCCGCCACGGGCGATTTCCGCCAGCCGCAGGCCATTAGCCGGGTCCAGCACATCCAGATATTCACCGGACGCGGCCGCCGTCCAGTCGCCCCCGATAAAACAATCGTAACGGTCATTTGGCATTCTATTCTCCCAAGGTCGGTTCACCGCCGATCTCCATCACCCATTGGCATGACAGCTATTTCCGGTAGTCCGGGAACCAATGAGCGGGGAACCGGCACAGGCATTTCCAGCAGCAAGAACGACAACCCCTTGCCATGCGCATCCAGGTTCAAGGCACCGTTGACACCGCCGTCCAGCACCCCTTCCAGCACCAGGTTAAAAGCGCGTAATCCAGGCAGGGTGTAGCGCAGCACACAGGTTGGCGCGCGATCCTCGAACCACTCGCCGACCCGGGCCACGGTCAGTTGATCCAGCAGCACGCCATAACAATCGTCATTCCAGGCGACCACGGCGATATTGGCGATGTCCCCTTTGTCGCCGGTACGACAATGGGCCAGCCGGTAAAGTGGTACGGGGGTGGTTTCAATCGGGCCTTTCATGCCACCTCCTCCTGCCAGTACCACCCGGTTGGCACCTGGCCACGGGGAATGGTGCACGACAACATGTTCAGTCGCGGGCGAAGCGTGGTTCTAACCCCTCCGCCACCGGCCGGCCCACAGGTGTAAAGCGATAGCACTTCCCGGCCGACCTGGCTCGCCGTTCGTCGGTCAGGGTGCACCGCCGCCACGCGTAAGCGCACATCCTCTCGGTGCCGATCCGGCTCCCGCGCCAGACGGCGGCCTTCATCGTCGCCCAAGATGCTTACCGCGCCGATCAGATCGACTCGCAGCGGCAGGACGCCGGCAAGCCGTTTACGAACGATGTCCGCCGCCAGGCGCGCGCGTGCCTCCGCCTGCAGGCCGGCGTATGAAATACTCGCCTCCACCAACCAGCCGCCTCGATAGCAAACATTGACCTTTAATTCTTCCGGACGCCGGTGGCCGGTAACACCATGCACCGCGACACGATCAGCGCCCATCTCCTGCACGCTCGCGGCGCTCAGATCAGCGATCACATCCGGGGTGAGATAGCGCGCCGGATCATGCACCTCATAGAGGAGCTGTTCCTTGACGGTACGTGATGTCACCTGACCGCCGGTGTTGTCCGCCTTGCCCACCACGAAGCCGCCATCCCGGTCTATTTCAGCAATCGGCATGCCGACGGCATGCAGATCCGGTACGTCTTTCAGGCCGGGGATCGCGAAATAGCCGCCGCTTACCTGGGCGCCGCACTCCAATAGATGGCCAGCGATGCTGGCTCGCCCGAGGCGCGCCCAATCATGCTGGCTCCAACCGTGGTGGGCGATGGCCGGGGCGAGTGTCAGAGAGGGGTCCGCTACCCGCCCGGTAACCACGACCTGGGCCCCGGCCCGTAGGGCGTCCGCGATATCCATGGCGCCGATATAGGCATTGGCACTAACGACATCGGCACGATCCAGCTTCGCGCCCAGGCGCTCGCGCAGTACCGCCCACTGCTCCGCGCTTTCCAGGCGATCGCCGGTCACCACCGCGACGCGGGGCGCGGGCAACCCCTGTTGACGGGCGAGTTCGCGGATCCGCGCCGCTGCCGCTGGCGGATTGGCGGCACCGAAATTGCCGATAATGGGAATGGAATGGGAAAGACACTCGCTGAGCACCGGTGAAATCAGGTCGTCGAGCTGGGATTCATAGCCGAGCGCCGGGTTTTCGTCCCGGGCCAGTTGTGCCAGCGCCAGCGTGCGCTCGGCCAGGGTTTCGAAAATCAAGGTGCCCCCGCCGCGGGCCACCAGAGTGCGTACCAGCGGCAGCGCGCCGTCCGCCCGATCACCGGAGAAGCCGGTGGCGCAACCCACGCGACAAATCGAATCGCCCATGACACCTCTTATTTGAATGTTGGTCAGCAGGTGGAGCACGCCGGTTGGCCACCAGCGTGTTTTTCACTATAGTCAGCGCAAATTAATCTGCGAAATAGAAAAATCAGATCATTTGATCGGGAATACGGATGAATCTTTCGAGCCGGCAATTGAAGG
The DNA here is from genome assembly GCF_046507615.1 of Alloalcanivorax sp. C16-2. Taxonomy (NCBI): domain Bacteria; kingdom Pseudomonadati; phylum Pseudomonadota; class Gammaproteobacteria; order Oceanospirillales; family Alcanivoracaceae; genus Alloalcanivorax; species Alloalcanivorax sp. C16-2. The sequence continues at coordinate 126,984 of NZ_JBKFTL010000005.1, forward strand.
CGTTCGTGGCTCTGGTGGAGGAGCGCAATTTCACTCGCGCGGCCAAACGCTGCCACCTCTCCCAGCCGGCCTTTTCAGCCTTGATCCAATCACTGGAGCAGGAAGCCGGAGTGCGGCTGTTTGATCGCAGCACCCGACATGTCGACCTCACCGCGGAAGGACACGAGCTGGAAACCAGCGCTCGCGGGCTACTGACCGATATGTCCCTGGCGCTGGAAAATCTTCGTGATCACGCCGCCAAACGGCGAGGCCGGGTGTCGGTCGCCGCGCTGCCCTCTCTCGCCGCCGGTTGGCTGCCGGAACTGTTGGCGCGTTTTCATGAGCGCTATCCCGGCGTGACCTTGCAGGTTCACGATGCCGTGCTGGACCCCTGTCTGGATCTGGTCGCGCGGGGCGAGGCGGATTTCGCGGTAGCGGCACTGCGGCCGGACATGTCGGACCTGGAGGGGCAGTTCTTGCACGCCGACCCGTTCTTTCTGGTATGCAGGCAAGACCACCCACTCGCGTCGCGGGATCGAATCAGACTACGAGACGCCTTGAAATGGCCCTGGATCGCCACGGCGCGAAACAGCAGCGTGCGCAAGCATCTGGAACAGGCACTGGGTGACGAAACACCTTCGGCATTATTGGAAGTGGCGCACCTGGCCACCGTTACCGGGCTGGTGAAAGCCGGTATGGGGATTGCGTTGGTTCCGGCCATGACCCTGTTTCAATTCGAGCGCCCCGGCCTGGTGATCAAACCCCTGAGCGGCAGGGTACCGGCGAGGCGATTGTATCTTATCAGGAGGCGGCGGCGCTCACTGTCGGTCGCCGGACAAGCACTTTATGATCTGCTTTTGGCGAATGCGCCGAGCAATCCGTCAGGGGTGGAATGATACGGCGGAGACCTCGAAAAATGGTGCGGGTAGCCGGATTCGAACCGGCACGGCCATACGGCCGAGAGATTTTAAGTCTCTTGTGTCTACCAGTTTCACCATACCCGCCTGACAGCAGAGGCTACTCGTGTAACACGGTGGGGTGAAGCGGAAATGGAGGCGCGGGTCGGAATCGAACCGGCGTATACGGAGTTGCAGTCCGCTGCATAACCACTCTGCCACCGCGCCGTGAACCTGGGGAATAAAAAACCCCGGTATGTGAACCGAGGTTCTTTTTAATCTGGAGCGGGAAACGAGATTCGAACTCGCGACCCCAACCTTGGCAAGGTTGTGCTCTACCAACTGAGCTATTCCCGCTTTTTTCTTCATCGTGGGCATCGCCCCGATGCGAAGCCGCATTCTACCCGAGCGACCCTCTCTGTCAAGACTGTTTTTTCTGTCCTTTCAACATCTTGGCCAAACTTTGCGCAGCCGGGGCGCGGGCTCAGTCACCGCCGCCAGCGGCCAGGAACTGAGGCGCGGCGGCACGCAGATAGCGCATCATGGACCAGAGCGTGAGCACCATGGCCAGGTAGAGCGCGGCATAGCCAATCCACAGGCCCGGCGTCATGAGAATATCGCCATCGGCGCCGTGTGCCGGCTTGAGCGCCAGCAGCACGGTGATCGAGCCCATCTGCGCCACGGTCTTCACCTTGCCCACCGCGCTCACCGCCACCCGGGCACGCTGGCCGAGCTCCGCCATCCACTCACGCAGGGCGGACACGGCGATTTCCCGGCACACGATCACCATGGCCGGCACCGACAGCCAGATGGTGGCGTGCACCTGCACCAGCACCACCAGCGCCACCGCCACGATCAGTTTGTCCGCCACCGGGTCCAGGAAGGCGCCGAACGGGCTTGTCTGACCGAGCTTGCGGGCCAGGTAGCCGTCCAGCCAATCGGTGAGGCCGGCGGCCAGGAACAGCCCGGCGGCCAGCATGTCGCTCCAGCCAAAAGGCAGGTAGAACACCGCCACCAGCACCGGAATCGCGGCCACGCGGATCAGGGTGAGGATGTTGGGCAGATTAAGAATGGGCGCGTGCTTGGACATGAATACCGTCTGTGCCGTCGGCGAAAAAAGAAAGTATATCGGAAAGCGGCGCGGCTCTCATTCCACGACGCATTCCGGCCCGCTATTCATGGAACCAGTTGTACAGCGTTTCGGCGGTCTGGGCATTGATCCCTTCCACCCGCGCCAGCTCTTCCCGGGAGGCGTTGCGGAGTTGCTTGAGGCCGCCGAAGTGGTTGAGCAGCGCCTTGCGACGCTTGGGGCCCACGCCGGGGATCTCTTCCAGGCCGGAGCGGCGCGCCTTGCCGCGCCGTGCCCGGTGGCCGGTAATGGCGAAGCGGTGCGCCTCGTCGCGCACCTGTTGCAACAGGTGCAGGGCGGCGCTGGCACCGCCGGGTACCAGTTCCCGGCCGTCGGGCAGATACAGGACTTCCAGGCCGGGACGACGGCTGGGCCCCTTGCCGATACCCATCACCAGTACCCGGTTATCCAACTGCAGCGACTGTATCACTTCGAAGCAGCGCCGCATCTGGCCCTTGCCGCCATCGATGAGCAGCAGATCCGGCAGCTTGCCCTCTTCCTTGACCACCCGCTGGTAGCGCCGGCGCACGGCTTCCTCCAGGGCTTCGTAATCATCGCCACCGTGCTCCGGGTTGACGTTGAAACGGCGGTAATCCGCCTTGCGCGCGCCCTGCTGATCGAACACCACGCAGGACGCCACCGCCCGCTCGCCCCGGGTATGACTGATATCAAAGCACTCGATGCGGCGGATGGAGGCGTCCGCCTCGAGCAGGGTTTCCAAAGCGTGGAAACGTTCCTCCAGGTGCTCCCGGGCCGCCAGATCACCGATCAGCGACTGCTCGGCGTTGGTGCGCGCCATGTTCAGCCAGGCGAGGCGCTGGCCGCGAACCCGGTGGGCCAGCCGGATGCTCCGCCCGAGCCGGGTTTGCAGAGCTTCCTGCAGGGCCTCCTGGCCGGGCAGTGCCTCCGGCAGCACCACCTCGTGGGGGATCGACTGGTCATCGCGCTCGCCCAGGTAGTACTGGGCCAGAAACGCCTCCAGGATCTCGGTGAGATCCTCCTCGCCACGGGTATCCGGGCGGAAGCTGCGGTGCCCGAGCACCCTGCCCTGGCGCACCATCAGCACCTCCACCACCGCCAGGCCGTGACGGGCGGCCACGGCCACCGCATCCACATTGCCACCGCGATCGGTCTCCACGTTCTGCTTCTGCTGCACGGACTGGATGGCGGCCAGCTGGTCGCGCAGCTCCGCGGCGCGCTCGAAATCCAGGTTGGCGGCGGCCTGCTCCATCTCGGCGGTGAGCTGGTCGGTGACCGCGCGGCTGCGACCGGAGAGAAAATCCATGGCCAGGCGCACCTGCTCGGCGTAGGCCTCGCGGCTTACCGCCCCCACGCAGGGCGCGGTGCAGCGGCGAATCTGATATTGCAGGCAAGGCCGGGTTCGGTTACGGAAGAAGCTGTCGCGGCAGTTGCGCACCCGGAACACCTTTTCCACCAGGGCCAGGGTATCGCGCACGCTGCCGGCACTCGGGTAAGGCCCGAAGTAGCGGCTGCCGGGCCGGCGCTTGCCGCGATGGAAGGTGATGCGCGGGTAGTCGTCCGAGCTGGTGATCTTGATGTAGGGGTAGGATTTGTCGTCGCGCAGCAGAATGTTGTAGGGCGGTCGCAGTTCCTTGATCAGCGACTGCTCAAGCAGCAGCGCCTCCGCCTCACTGCCGGTGACCGTGGTCTCCACGCCGGCGATGCGCGACACCAGGGCCCGGGTCTTGGCGCTGGCCAGATTTTTCTGGAAATAGCTGCCCAGGCGGGCCTTGAGGTCGCGGGCCTTGCCCACGTACAGCACCTCGCCGGCGGCACCGATCATGCGGTAAACGCCCGGCTTGCGGGCGCAATGGGCCAGAAACTGCTTGGCGTCGAACTCGGGCAAGAACGGCTCCGTCGGGTCGCGATGGGGGCATCGAATGATGGCGCCGCGCGGGAAACTGTCAAGGGCCCGACGGTTCAGGCCGGATTGAGCTCGTTGGCGTCCACCATGCCGTGGCGCACCGCCACCAGGGCCATTTCCACGTCGCTGCTGATGCCCAGTTTATCGAAGATGCGATAGCGGTAGGTATTCACCGTTTTCGGTGACAGGCAGAGCTGATCGGCCACGTCCTGGACCTTATGACAGTTCACGATCAGCATCATGATCTGCAATTCCCGCTCGGAGAGCATGTCCAGGGGCGCGTGGTGGGTCGGCACGTAGGGCCGCAGCGCCATGGTCTGGGCGATCTCGGGGCTGATGTAACGCTGCCCCGCGTTGACCACCTTGATGGCCCGCAGCATCTCATCCAGATCCGCGCCCTTGCTCATGTAGCCGGCGGCGCCGGCCTGCATCAACCGGGACGGGAACGGCTCGTCCTCGCACACGGTCACCGCGATCACCCGCACCCCGTCGTCCTGGCGCAGCATGCGCCGGGTGGCTTCCAGGCCACCAATGCCCGGCATCTTGATGTCCATGAGCACCACATCCGGGTTAGACTCCCGAGCCAGGCTCACGGCGTCCTCACCGGAACTGGCCTGGGCGACCACGCGAATCCCTTCCTGGTCATCAAGCATACGGGCGATGCCCGTTCTCACCAGGTCGTGGTCGTCGACCACCATTACCTTGATCATTGTTCTACTCCCCCACTTGGCGTCCCTGACAGTGGCTGTTCAGAAGAGTCCAAGACTAGCGCGACGGCGCTCTCCTGCCTAGGCCCCCGGCCAACCCTCGACCTTGGTCGTATTGACGCCCCCTTTGCGGGCGATTCGATTGACGCCCCCGGACACCGGCGCCATCCTGGCGCTCGGAATGGCAGAACCAATCACAAGGACAAACAAATGAGCGCGATATTGCTTCTGGTTCTCGGCCTGGGTGGCATGGCCGCGGGCTACTTTTTCTATTCCCGTTTCATCGCGGCCAAGGTCTATCAGCTTGATCCCGACTTCCGCACGCCGGCCCACGAATTCGAGGACGGCGTGGACTTCGTGCCCACCAACCGATTCGTGCTCTGGGGCCACCACTTTACCTCCGTGGCCGGGGCGGCACCCATCGTCGGGCCGGCGATCGCGGTGATCTGGGGCTGGTTGCCGGCGTTCCTGTGGGTGGTGCTGGGCACCATCTTCTTCGCTGGCGTACACGACGCCGGCGCGATCTGGGCAAGCGTGCGTAACCGCGCCAAGTCCGTCGGCGCCCTGACCGGCGAGGTGGTCGGCGGGCGCGCCCGCAGTGTGTTCATGATCGTTATCTTCCTGGTGCTGTTGATGGTCAACGCGGTGTTCGGCGTGGTGATCGCCAAACTGCTGATCAACAACCCCGGCGCGGTGGTACCGGTGTGGGGCGCGATCGCCGTGGCCCTGGTGATCGGCCAGTTGATCCGCCGCCGCGTCATTGGCCTCGGGCTGGTTTCCGTGCTCGGCGTGGCCTGCCTGTACGGGCTCATCTTCCTGGGGCCGCAGGTACCGGTGGCACTGCCGGAGACGGTGGGCGGCCTGTCCGCCAACGCGGTCTGGATTCTGATCCTGTTCGGCTACGCGGCCATCGCCTCCCTGCTGCCGGTATGGATGCTGCTGCAACCCCGGGACTACATCAACGGCCTGCAGCTGTTCGTGGGCCTGATCCTGCTGTACGCGGCGGTGCTGATCGGTAACCCCACCGTGGTGGCGCCGATGATCAACTTCGACGCGCCAGTGGGTACGCCGTCCATGATTCCGCTGCTGTTCGTGACCATCGCCTGCGGCGCCATCTCCGGCTTCCACGGGCTGGTCGCCTCGGGCACCACTTCCAAGCAGCTCAACAAGGAAACCGATGCCCGCTTCGTGGGCTACTTCGGCGCCGTGGGCGAAGGCGCCCTGGCGCTGGCCGCGATTCTCGCCGCCACCGCCGGCTTCGCCTCCCTGGCGGACTGGCAGGCGGTCTATTCCGGGTTCGGCCAGGGCAGCCTGACCGCCTTCGTGGACGGCGGCGCCGCCATTCTCAGCGGTGGCACCGGGCTCGATGCCGAGGTGGCCGCCACCCTGCTCACGGTAATGGCCGCCCTGTTCGCCGGCACCACCATGGACACCGGCCTGCGTCTGCAGCGCTACATTTTCCAGGAATGGGGCGAGATCTATGATCAGGCGTGGATGCGCAAGCCGTTCCCGGCCACCATGCTGGCGGTGATCAGTTGCCTGGTGCTGGCGTTCGGCGCCGGTGGCGCCGACGGCTCCGGCGGCCTGCTGATCTGGCCTCTGTTCGGCACCACCAACCAGTTGCTCGCCGGTCTGACCCTGCTGGTGATCACCGTGATGCTGGTGCGGCGCGGGCGTCCCACCTTCTACACGTTGGTGCCGCTGGTGTTCCTGCTGCTGATGACCCTTGCCGCGCTGCTGATCCAGCTCAAGGGCTTCTACACCGACGAGAACTGGTTCCTGCTGGGCCTGGACCTGGTGGTGCTGGTGGCGGCGGTTCTGGTGACCCTGGAGTGCGCCGCCGCCCTGCGTCGCCATAAACGCCTGCACCAGGAGGAGGCGCGCTCTTGAAGAGCGCGCCCATCGTCGGCCGGCTGAAGCGCTGGTACCGGCACGCCAGCCATTGGGGGGCGGAGTATTACAACGCCCCCTACCGGGCCGCCATCGCCCGCGCCCGGCGCGACGAGGAAGACCTGTTCATGCTGCTGGTGTTCGCCGAGACCCTCGGCATTCCCAACCCGGTCGGCTGGTACACCCTGGAGTTGCAGCCTCTGCTGCTGGACCGTTTCCACGACTGGCACCGGCGCATGGGGCTGCCCCATTCCCCCCTGGATCAATTCCGCTGCTGCTGATGACCGATCTCGATTTCACCACTTTACTGCAACAGCGGCGCCTTCTGATGGTGGGTGGCAAGGGAGGCGTCGGCAAGACCACCACCGCCGCCGCCCTGGCCCTGGCCGCCGCCGGCCAGGGCCGGCGGGTGCTGCTGGTCTCCACCGACCCGGCGCACAGTCTGTCCGACGCCTTCGACCGGGAAATCGGTGACCGGGAGACCGCCCTGGCGCCGAATTTGTTCGGCCTGGAAATCGACCCGGATCACGAAGTGGACGCCCACCTGGATACGGTACGCGCCCGCATGGCCCGCTTCGCCGCCCCGGACCAGCGCCCGGAGCTGGAACGCCAACTGCGGCTCAGCCGCCAATCCCCCGGCGCCCAGGAAGCGGCACTGCTGGAGCGGCTGACCACGCTGATGGATCAGGTCGATGACTACGACCTGATGGTGTTCGACACCGCCCCCACCGGCCATACCCTGCGCCTGCTCAGCCTGCCGGAAGTGATGGCCGCCTGGACCGAGGGCCTGCTACGCCAGAACCGGCGCGGCGAGGAATTGGGCAAGGTGCTCAACCACCTGACCCCGGGCCGCGATCTGGACAGCCTCACCGAGGAACCGGAACAGCGCGAACTGGCCGACCTGGATGAGCGGGCCCGCGGCCTCGCCGCGCCGCTGCTCGAACGCCAACGGCGTTTTCACCGCGCCCGCCGGCGCTTGCAGGACGCCGCCCACAGCGGCTTCCTGTTTGTACTGACCCCGGAGAAGCTACCGATCCTGGAAACCGAGCGGGCGGTGGCCAGCCTGGCGGACGCCGGCATCCCGGTGGCCGGCGCCATCGTCAACCGGGTGCTGCCGGACGACGCCGAAGGGGCCTTCTTCCGCGCCCGCAGAGAGCGGGAACAACGTCACCTGGCGGACATCGAGGCACGCCTCGGCGCCCTGCCCCGTCACCATCTGCCCCTGCTCGCCGACGACATCCATGGGCTGCAAGCACTGGAGGCCTTCTCTAGCCGGCTGCTGTCCTGACGTCCGCGGGCTCCAGATGGCAACGGAAAGGATTGCCCCCTTCCAGGTGATTTCCTCATCAAGAGTCCGGCCCATCAGTGTCTCGTTGGTTCATCACATCCCGCCTGGAGCGCGTATACTGTCGCCCAAGCCAGGTTTTTCGAGGTATCTATGCCCGCGTCCAAAAGCAGCCCATTCGCTCCGGTCCGCCGCCGCTCCATGGAGGAAGAAGTCTATCTGCGAATGCGCGAGGCGATCCTGCAGGGCGACCTGCCTGGCGGCGAGCGCCTGGTGCAGGAGGACATCGCCCAGCGTTTCGGTACCAGCCGCATCCCGGTGCGCGACGCGCTGCGACGGCTGGACGCGGACGGTTTGGTGGAAGCCGGAGCCCGGGGCGTCTACAGCGTCACCCGCTTCGGGCCGGACGACCTCAAGGAGGTCTACGCCCTGCGCGAACTGCTGGAAGGCCACCTCGCCGCGCATGCCTGCGAACACCTGGGCGCGGAGGCCCTGGACGAGCTGGAACAGCTCCAGGAAGAAATGGAGCATGCCCAAGCGAACCAGGACGCGGAGGCCTATGTGGCACTCAACCAGCGCTTCCACCGCGCGCTGTACGATGCCGCCGCCCAGCCACGCACGGAAAAGATCATTCTCTCGCTGTGGCAGGGCATTCCGCCCCTGACGCCGCTCACCATTGAACACCGCATGGAGGAATCCAGCCGCGAGCACCGCGCCATCATCGCCGCGCTGCGTGCCGGCGACAGCGCCGGTGCTGGGCAGGCGATGCGCGCCCACATCGCCACCGCCGGTCGAGCGCTGCTTGACCATGTGGCCCGTGGCGAGGTGAACCTGCGTTGATGACCGGCGCTCTCAGGAGACACGCCGGTCCCGGCCCCGCCAGTACGGCTCGCCTAGCACGTTTTTGAGAATCTTGCCGGCCCCGGACAACGGCATCTGGTCCCGATATTCCACTGAGCGCGGGCACTTGTAACCGGCCAGTTCCTGGCGACAGAAGTCACACAGCTCGGCCTCGGAGGCCCGCGCGCCTTCCCGCAGCACCACGACGGCATGGACACTTTCGCCCCACTGGGCATGCGGCACGCCGATCACCGCGCAACTGACCACCGCCGGATGACGCGCGAGTCGGTTTTCAACTTCCGCGCAGTACACATTCTCGCCACCACTGACAATCATGTCCTTGAGGCGGTCAACGATGTAGATATAGCCGCCCTCGTCCATGTAACCGCCGTCGCCGGTGTGCAGCCAGCCATCACGCAGCACCTCGGCGGTCTGCGCCGGCTGGTTCCAGTAACCGAGCATGATGTTGTCACCGCGGGCGATGACCTCGCCGATTTCACCGCGCGGCAGCTCGGTGCCACTTTCGTCGACGATCCGCACTTCCAGACCCCAACCGGCGCGCCCGGCGGATTTAACCCTGCCGTTGCGTAACGCCTCACCCTGGTGATTCCACCAAGGGTTCACGGTGATCACCGGCGCGGCCTCGGTCATGCCGTAGGACTGCATGAAACGAGCACCGGGAAGTGCCGCCATGGCCCGCTCCAGCAGCGGCAGGGACATTGGCGAGGCACCGTAGGTCACCGTTTGCAGCGCACTCAGGTCATGAGCCGCGAACCCGGGGTCATCCACCATCATCTGGATCATGCTCGGTACCAGAATCACATCGGTGACCTTTTCCCGGGCGATCGCCGCCAGAGCCTTCTCGACCCGGAAACCAGGCAACACCACCGAGGTGCCACCCACGATCAGCTGCGAAACCAACTTACCAAGTCCGGCGGTATGGAACAGGGGTACCGCCATCAGCGTCACGAAGGGTGACGGCACCTCCGTTTCCGCCAGCCGCCCCACCGCCGAACTCCACAGATTGGAATGCGAGAGCATCACCCCCTTGGGAAAGCCGGTGGTACCGCCGGTATACAGGATCACCGCCAGTTCCTCGCCGTCGGCGCGCCGGTCCGACACCGCCTGCGCCTCGGCGAGCCAGGGCTCGTAGGGTATGAGTCCCGGCGGTGTCGGCTCACTCCCCACATGAATGATCCTTTCCAGCGCGGGGCATCGCTGCCGCAACTCCGGCACCCGCTCCAGAAACTCGTCGTCGACCAGCAACACCCGGGCACCGCTGTCCGCCAATGAATAGGCCATCTCCTTGAGGCTCCAGCGAGTATTGACCGGATTGGCCACGAACCCGCCCCACCAAAGGCCGGCGAAGTAATCCCAGTGCGTCGCGCCGTTGAGCGCCAGAATCGCCACTCGATCACCGGGCTTGAGGCCGGCCTCGGCGAGCGCCCCGGCAAGGCGCGCACATCGGTCCGCTAGGGTCCGGTAATCACGGCGCAGACCATCATCGATGACCGCCGTTCGCTCGGGAAACTGCTGTACCGCCCGGTGCAGGCCTTGCGTCAGGTACATGGCTCGCTCCTTAATCCAGCGTCAAACCGGCGTCATCGATGATGCCGCCCCAGACCTGGCTGTCCCGTTCCACCCGGTCGACGAACTGGTCATGGGGAGTTCCTTCCATGATCAGGCTCAGCTTTCCCATGCGCTCGACCACGGACGGTTCCGCCACCGCCGCCATCAACGCATCGGATATCTCCGCCACCACCGGCTCCGGCATGCCGCTCGGACCGAACACGCCAAACCATCCCTGGTAGTTCATGCGCTCGAATCCCTGTTCCTGGAAGGTCCTGACCTCCGGCAATTGTGGCAGGCGTTTTTCACCGGTGACCCCGAGGGCGCGCACCTGGCCGTCCTCGATCAATGGCAAGGCACCCTTCCCTGACATGAACACCATGGGAATCTGTCCCGCCAACAGCTCATTGACGGACGGCGCCTCGCCGCGAAAAGCCACATGGATCAGGTCCAGATCGTTCTGCTCGCTGAAAACATGGCCATACAAATGGGCGCTTGAACCGGCGCCGTAGGTGCCATAGAAGGCATCGTCGGGATGGGCACGCACATGCTCGACGAATTCGCCCGCGTCGTGAACATCGAGATCAGAGCGCACCACCATCAGCAGGCTGGTGGTGGCGATACCGGCCACCGGCCTCAGCGCTTCCATCGGGTCGACCTTAACGTTCTGGTAGAGATGCGGCGCCTGAATCAAGGCGATATTGGGCAACAACAGGGTATGCCCATCCGGCTGGGCCTGGGCCACGTACTCGGTGGCGATCATGCCCGCGGCACCTGATCGATTGTCCACCACCACGGGCACTCCCCAGCGCTCGGACAGCTCCTGACCCAGGGTGCGGGCGAGAATGTCATTGGCGCCGCCGGGCGGGTATGGCACCACGATACGCACCTCCTGGTCGGGAAAACCGGCGCGGGCAAACGGTACCCAAAGGATAAAGAAGGAGGCCATCAAAGCGTGTAGCAAACGAGTCTTCATCATCATTCTCCTTGTTATCGTGATGATCATGGACACGACGTTCAGCCGGCTTCTCGCATCATGTTGCGGGCGATCACCAATTGCTGAATCTGGCTGGTACCCTCGTAAATCCGGAACAGACGGACGTCCCGATAAAAGCGCTCGATTCCGTATTCGGACATGTAGCCGGCGCCACCATGAATCTGTACCGCGCGGTCAGCGACCCGACCGCACATCTCCGAGGCGTAGTACTTGCAGCAGGAGGCCTCGGTGGCCACGTTCTCTCCCAGATCGCGGCGCCGGGCCGCGTCCATGACCATGCTGCGGGCCGCGTAGATCTCAGTGCGGCAGTCAGCGAGCATCGCCTGCACAAGCTGGAACTCCGCCACCGCCTGACCGAACTGTTTGCGCTCCATGGCGTAGCGCAGGGCGTCATCGAGCATGCGTTCGGCGACGCCGACACAGATCGCGGCGATATGAATACGCCCCTTCTCCAACACCTTCATCGCGGTGCTGAAGCCTCGGCCGGGCTCGCCGCCGATGATATTCTCCGCCGGCACCCGGCAGCCATCGAACACCACGTCACAGGTGTGCGCGCCGCGCTGACCCATCTTGCGGTCCGGCTTGCCAAGGCTGATACCCGGGCTGCACGCATCGACGATAAAGGCGGACACGCCCTTGTGTCCGGGCTGGTCCGGCTCGCTGCGCGCCATCAACGTGAACACGCCGGCGTGCGGCGCATTGGTGATGTAGCGTTTGGTGCCGTGGATCACATAGTCGTCACCATCGCGCACCGCCCGGGTGGTGAGTGACGCCGCGTCGGAACCAGCCTCCGGCTCGGTAAGCGCGAACGAAGCGATCAGTTCGCCGCTGGCGAGCCGGGGCAGCCATTCTCTTTTCTGCGCCTCGGTGCCGTCCATGAGGATGCCCTGGGACCCGATGCCCACTGTGGTGCCGAACAGGGAACGGAACGCCGGCGATGTTTTGCCCATCTCGATCATCACCAGAGCTTCCTCTTCCATGGTGACGCCCAGGCCCCCGTATTGTTCAGGAACGGTAAGACCAAACAGCCCGATCTCCTTCATTTGGCGGACCACGTCGTCCGGGATCTGATCATGCTCCGCCACCCACTCTTCCCTGGGCACCAGGGTATCCCGAACAAAGCGACGCACCGTGTCGAGCAGCGCCGTCATGGTGTCCTGATCACGAATCATGCCTTTCTCCCGAGCGCTCCCGCGGCCATAGAAAAGCGGCGGGTTTTTTATTGAGGAAACGGTCCACGGCTTCACGATGCTCCACCGTGTCGAACAACACCGCTTGACCCAGGGCCTCGCGATGCAACAGATCATCGATGTGTCCGGCTGACAAATTCCGGATTTCGCTTTTGATCAACGCCACCGCCGCCGGCGAGGCACCTTCAAACGCTCTGGCGATCTCCAGAGCACGCTCTGGCAGGCGCTCGCTATCGTGGCACTCGCTCACCAATCCCAGCGTCCGTGCCTCGACGGCGGATAGTTCCCGAGCGCTGAGCGCCAGTTCGCGCGCACGGCGCGGGCCGAGCGCGGCCACCAGTGCCGGCAACCCACCCAGGTCCGGCATCAGGCCGACACGCAGAAATGACATACAAAAGCGGGCACGGGGGCCGGCGAGCAGAAAATCGCCCACCAGCGCCAGGCTGAAGCCCGCGCCGTAAGCGGCCCCATCAACCGCGGTGATGACCGGGCAGTTGAGCGCGAGCAATGGCTTAAGCCATTCGTGGCCACGGGCCATGCGCCGGCGCCAACCGTCCGCGTCCAGGCGTGACCCGCCAATGCTCTTGAGATCACCGCCAGCGCAGAAGGCGCCTCCCTCCCCCTGAATCACCAGGGCACGAAGATCCTGATCGTCGGCCAGGCGGGAAACCACTGCTCTAAGTTCCTCGCGCAGCACTTCATCAAGGGCATTGCGGGTGCCAGGGCGGGACAGGGTGACGACCACCACGCCACCCTCTCGCTGTAAACGCAACGCTTCCATGGTCTACTCCGGCTTCAGATCGCGGCCGCCCTGCAAGGAACTGCCGCCATCCACGGTGAGCACCGCGCCGGTGACGAAGCCGGCCAGCGGTGAACACAGGGTCATCGCCATGTTCGCTACCTCGGCCAGTGAGCCAAGACGGCGCAGAGGCACGGTCTCACGCATGCGCGCCAGGGCCGCCTCGTTTGGCGCCAGACGGCGAATGCCCTCGGTGTCGCCGATCGGTCCTGGAACCAGGGAGTTGATGCGGATACCGTGCCCGCCCCACTCCATCGCCAGCACCCTGGTAACCATGTCCACACCGGCCTTGGCGGCGCAGGCATGAACCTGATAGCGGGTCGGGTTGAACGCCTGTGGCGCGGAGATATTCAGCACCGACGCGCCAGGCTTGCGCAGAAAGGCATGCCCGCAGCGCAATACGTTGAAGGTACCCAGCAGGTCGATGTCGATCACGGTCTTGAAGGCGTTACAGGACATCTCCAAGGCGCCGGCCAGGAAATTACCGGCGGCCCCGGAAATCAACACATCGATCTCGCCAAACCACTCCGTGGCTTGCAGGTAAGCCGCCTCCAGCGCGGCCGGATCGCGCACATCCGCGGCGCAGCCACGCGCCTCGCCACCTCGCTCGCGTAACCCGGCCACGGCGGCGTCCACCCGTTCCTCCGAGCGGCTGATCAGAAACAGGCGGGCGCCCCGGGCAGCAAATGCCTCGGCAATGGCCAGATTGATGCCGCTGCTGCCGCCAGCCACGAATACCGATGTGTTTTCAAAGTTCAGTTCATTCATCAAAGTCACCGAATACTGATGCCGGTTTCATCCACCAGCGTCCGCCAGGTTTTCAGGTCCTTCTCGATGACCTCCGCGAATTCATCGCCGCGGTTACCCACCGGGGTCAGGCCCAACCGAATCAGCAACGAAGAAACATCGTCTGAACGGACCACCTCTGAAATCGCCGCCGACAACTTATCGCGCACGTCACCGGGAATGCCGGCTGGCGCCAGCACGCCAAACCAGCCGTAGGCATCGAGACCCTCATAACCCAGCTCCTTGAAGGTAGGCACATCAGGCTGGGTGGAAAGACGCTCCGAGCCAGTCACCGCGAGCACCTTGAAGGCGTCGCTGTCGAGATGGGAGCGCGAACTGGCCGCATCGATGATGGCCAGTCGTACCTGCTGACCCAGAATGGCATTCAGCAAAGGCGCCGAGCCCGGATAGGGTACGTGCAGCAGGTCCATGCCAGTCTGCAGATTCAGTGACTCTCCCTGGATGTGGGCGGAGGTGCCCATCCCGTAGTTGCCGAGCTCGTACTCGCCTGGATGCTCCAGGACTTCACGGACCAGTTCATCAAAGGTCTCCGCCGGAACGTCCGGCGTGGCCACGAACAGGCTTTGCGAACGGGCCACCAGGGAGAGCGGCGTGAGATCCCGGCGAACGTCATAATCCAGGTTGTCAAACAGGGCAGGAGCCTGCACTAGCAAGTTGATGCCGAACAACAGCCTGTAGGGGTTGCCCTGGTCGCGGGCCACGTAGGAAGCGCCGATATTGCCGCTGGCGCCGGGACGATTGTCCACCACCACGGCCTGTCCCCAGCGCTCGGAGAGTTTCTGCGACACTGCTCTTGCCAGGGTGTCGGTGGCACCGCCGGGCGGATAGGGCACCACGATCTCGATCTCACGTTCAGGATAGGCGTGGGCGTCGACCGGATCGGCGAACCCCACGCTGGACAGAATCAGCCCGCATAGCATCACCAGCGAGGGTGCCCGTAATCTTGTTATTGGCATTGTCATCACCTTTTTTGATTGAGGTTGAAATCACTGCACGGCGCGGGCCGCGTATTCCTCCTGAACATGCCGCCAGAGAATCTTTCCGGCGGCGGATTTAGGCAATTCATCGACGAAGCTGACCGAACGTGGCGCCTTGTACACCGCCATTTCGGAGCGGGCCCATTCGATAATGTCGTCCTCGCCGAGTCGATCACGGTAGTCGTCGTCAAGCACCAGAACCGCTTGCACCCGCTCGCCTTTCTCTTTATCCGGTACGCCCACGACACACGCCTCACGGACCCCCGGATGCCGATACATCAAGTTCTCGATTTCCGCCGGCCAGACCTTGTAACCGGATACCGTGATCATTCGCTTGAGCCGGTCGGTGAGGAAGAAATAGCCGTCCTCGTCGCGATAGGCCAGATCGCCGGTTCGGAAGTAGCGGCTCCCTTCGATCTCGATAAAGGCCTCCCGGTTGGCCTGGTCGTTATTCCAGTAACCGAGCATCACCTGCCCCCCGCTGGTTACCAGCTCGCCCTGCTCATTGTCCGGGAGAGGGACGCCGGTGTCGGGATGGATGATCAGCGAATGAACACCGAAGGTAGGCACGCCAAGGCATTGCCGTTTATTGCGATGCACCGGATTGGCGTGCAGGAAGGCCGCGGTTTCAGTAAGGCCGTAGGACTCATTGAAGACAATGCCGTGATCGTCGTTGAGTTTGCGCGACACCGCCTCCGGCATGGCGGCGCCGCCGCCGAAAATCAGCGACAGGCTGGACAAATCATGACCGGTCACCTCCGGGTCGGAAAAGAAGCCCATGACCATGGACGGCGGTGCGCCCCAAATGGTGACACCCCGGGCTTCGATCAGACGGGCCGCGGTGTGCCGATCCCAACGTGGCAGAATCACCAGGGTTCCCCCGAGGAAAAGGGGCAGGTTCATGGAGTTCTGTAGCCCCAGCATGTGGAACATGGGCGCCACGGATAAAAACACCGCTTCCGAGTTGAATGCGCGCCACAGCGTGGAGGCATGGAGTGCGGTTATCAGCGTGCGGTGGCTGTGCCGACACCCCTTCGGTTTGCCGGTGGTACCGGAGGTATAGGGCAGCACGCAGAGCTGATCCGAATCGAAGGGCTGGGCGGCGGGACGCCCCCCCTCTTGCAGGGCCTGATCCCAGAACACCACGGCCGGGTCGCGCGGTGGCCGGCGCTCGGCGGTAAGCCACGCTGGCATCGGCGGATCGGTCTCGCCCAGGGTGCCCAGCCCGTCCGTGTAGTGGAACACCAGGGTGCGAGTCACGGTACCATTGTCCACACAGGGGCGCAGCGAGGGATAGAGTTCCTCGGCACAGATCGCCAGGTGGGCGCCGCTGTCGTCCAGGTAGTATTGCAATTCGTCGGCGGTGCTCATGGCATTCACCGGAACCACCGCCGCGCCAATTGAAGTTACGGCGTAGAAGGCGATCACGAATTGCGGGCAGTTCTGGGCAAGCAGCAACACTCTTTCACCGCGCACCACGCCCCAGTGTTGCCGCAGATAACCCGCCAGTCGTTCAACCTGCTCCTGCAGTTGCGCGTAACTGACTTCCGTTTCGTAGAATACCAGCGCCGGCTTGTCCGGAAACCGGCGCGCCGATTGGGACAGCGCCTCCGGCAGGGTGATCGAAGGCACACGAATATCCTGCCTCAGGCCCCGTGGATAGAACTGGAGATGATTGTTATTCATGGTTTCTCCGTGAATATCAGACGAAGCGGCGGTCCAGATCCCGGGCGATCACTTCCTTCATGATTTCGTTGGCGCCGCCGTAAACCTTGCCGACTCGAGCGTCGGTGTACATGCGCGAGATCGGGTACTCCTCCATATAGCCGTAGCCACCGTGCAGCTGCAGACATTCGTCCACCACCTGACAGTGCAACTGGGTGGTCCACCACTTGGCCATGGCGGCGGTGGGTACATCCAGGCCGCCGTCCATAACGCGCTGGATGCAGTCATTGATGAAGCAATCAACCACGGTGGCCTGGGTGTGAGCCTCGGCGAGCTTGAAACGGGTGTTCTGCATATCAAGGAGGCGCTGACCGAATACTTGCCGCTGGTTAACGTACTCCAGGGTGTCGTCGATGGCCCGACGCATCGCCGCCGCCGCGCCAATGGCGATCAGTAAGCGCTCGCGGGGAAGCTGCTCCATGAGCTGAGTGAACCCCCTTCCCTCCTCGCCACCGAGCAACTGGCGACGCGGCACGCGCACCTGGTCAAAGAACAGCTCGGCGGTATCCTGACCGCGCTGGCCGATTTTCTTCAGTAGCCGGCCACGCCGGAACCCGTCCACCTCCCGGGCATCCACCAGAATCAGGGAGATACCGCGGCTGCCCTTGGCCTGACCATCGGTTTTCGCCACCACGCACACCAGATCCGCATGGTATCCGTTGGTGATAAACGTCTTGGCGCCGTTGATAAGGTAGTCGTCTCCGTCCCGTTGGGCGGTGGTGCGCACCGCCTGCAGGTCGGACCCCGCACCGGGTTCACTCATGGCGATGGCCGCCACCGTTTCGCCACTGGCCATGCCGGGCAGCCAATGGCGCCGCTGCTCCTCGCTGCCATAGTTGAGGAGATAATGGGCGACAATATTACTGTGCACGTTGAGGCTGAAACTGTTGAGCTGGGCGCGGAACTGTTCCTGGCAAATCACCACTTCGTGGCCAAAGCCACCGCCACCACCGCCATATTGTTCCGGAATGCCGGCGCACAGCAGCCCCAGGCGTCCCAGCTCGCGCCATACTTCCCGGTCAGGGTAGCCCTGGGCCAGCCAGCGGGCTTCCCGGGGCACGAACTCGTTTTCGAACATGCGGCGCACCGAGTCCTGAAAGATGCGCAGGTCCTCGTCCATCCACGCCGGTGCGGGAATACTCATGCATGGCTCCCTAGGGCCGGCCACCGCCGCAAACGACGGTCTGGCCGCTGATGTAATTGGATTCAGGGGTACAAAACAGATAAACCGCGTCGGCGGCTTCCCGGGGCGTGCCGGCGCGGCCCAGGGGAATACTGGCCTCGGCGGCGCGCAGATTGCGGGCGGACACACCCACCGCGATATCCCGGCCCTCGATTTTCACGGTCTTACGCTCTTCGGTTGCCTGGGTCAGGCGAGTGGCGATCAAGGCAAAGGCCACACAGTTCACATTAACCTTGTATCGACCCCATTCCTTCGCCATCGCCTTGGTAAAGCCCATGACGCCAGCCTTGGCAGCGGAATAGTTGGCCTGGCCGGCATTACCCATGACCCCGGAAGTGGAGGAAATATTAACCACCTTGCGGAATACCTCCCGACCTTCTTCAGCCTCCCGTTTAGCGCTCTCACGCAGGTAGGGCGCGGCGGCCCGCAGAATCCGGAACGGCGCGGTCAGGTGCACGTCGAGAATCGCCGACCACTGCTCGTCATCCATTTTCTGGATCACGTTGTCCCAGGTG
Organism: Alloalcanivorax sp. C16-2; assembly: GCF_046507615.1. Lineage (NCBI taxonomy): Bacteria > Pseudomonadati > Pseudomonadota > Gammaproteobacteria > Oceanospirillales > Alcanivoracaceae > Alloalcanivorax > Alloalcanivorax sp. C16-2. Next base: position 145,357 of record NZ_JBKFTL010000005.1, read on the forward strand.
TAGCCGGCGTTATTGACGATGATGTCCAGCCCGCCCAGGGATTCCACGGCAGTGGCCACGAAGCCTTCGGCGAAATCCGGATCGGTGACGCTGCCGGGGAAGCTCACGGCCCGGCCGCCGGCGGCCTCGATATCCGCCACGGTATCCGCGGCCGGCACCGGGTCCAGGTCATTGACCACCACCGCCGCGCCCTCTTGCGCCAGTTTCAAGGCGATCTCCCGGCCTATGCCACGCCCGGAACCGGTCACCAGCGCCACTTTGCCGTCAAGCTTTGCCATTGTTGTTCCCCCTGTTCGTTATGCCATCGGCGGGCACTCGCACGGTAGCCTCGCCTTTGATTTTCAGCGCCTCGCCCTGGTCTCGTACCGACAGCGCCAGCGTCACCCGACAGCTCTCACCCAGTTGCTCGATGGCGGACACCCGGCCCACGCATCGCAGTCGCGCGCCCACCGGGGTAATCGAGGAGAAACGCACCGAGTAGGTTTCAATCCAGGATTGCGGGACCCAGTTGGTCAGAACCCGACCAAGATAGGCCATCGACAACATCCCGTGGGCGAACACATCCTCCATGCCCGCCGCGCGGGCGAAGTCAATATCCACGTGAATCGGGTTGTGATCGCCGGACGCGCCGCAATACAGTGCCAGGTCCAGCCGCGACACAGGACCCACTGACAACTCGGGAAGTACATCGTCGATGGCCATTCCGTTCATGAATCTCCTCCTTGCGGATTTCGAACCACGGTGACGCAGCGCAGATCCGCCACCGCCTGGCCGTGCTGATTAGTGACCCGCGTATCACGCACCACGAATTCCAGGGCACCACCCTTCTTGGCATGGATATCCGCGATCACTGGCTCGAATCGCAACCGGTCGCCGGCGTGCGCCTGGCGGTGGTAACGGAAGTGCTCTTCACCGTGCAGCACCCGGGCTATATCGATGCTCAAAAGCTTGCGCAACGCCGCCGGGTCCGGAGCATCCATCTCCAGACAGAAAAGGAAGGTGGGCGGCACCGGCAGATCGGGGTGGCCGGCACCCCGAGCCGTGGCGAGATCGCTGTAGAGCGGATCGTCCTGACCGATGGCCTTGGCGAACAACGCCAGGCGGCCGCGCTCAACCATGACCTCGAAGGAGGGCAAGGACGTGCCGATATAAGAGGTATCAATCATCGCGCCGCCTCAGTCCTTGCCGTACAGAGTGACCACGCAGGCGCCACCCAGCCCCAGGTTATGCTGCAAAGCCACCCGCGCGCCCTCGACCTGACGCGGGCCTGCGTCGCCACGCAGTTGCCAGACAAGCTCGGCGCACTGGGCGAGGCCGGTGGCGCCCAGGGGATGCCCTTTGGAAAGCAGGCCGCCCGAGGGATTGGTGACGACACGGCCACCGTAGGTGTTATCACCGTCCAGGATGAAACGTTCCGCGGTGCCAGGAGCGGTAAGTCCCAGCCCTTCGTAGGTGATCAGTTCGTTGGCGGTGAAACAGTCATGCAGCTCCACCACGTCGACGTCTCCAGGGCCTACGCCTGCCTCCTCATAGACCCGGCGCGCAGCCAGCTCGGTCATGTCGTAGCCGACTACCTTTCGCATGTCCTTGCTCTCGAAAGTGCCAGGCATATCAGTGGTCATCGACTGCGCGACGATATGTACCGCCCCGGTCAGGCCCTGACGAGCGGCGAAATCCGCCGAACACACCACCGCCGCCGCCGCTCCACAGGTAGGCGGGCAGCATTGCAGGCGCGTCAGCGGATCAAAAATCATCGGCGCGTCCAGCACCTGCTCCAGAGCTACGGTGTCGCGAAACACCGCATAGGGATTGTTGGCGGCATGTTGGCGTGCCTTGACCGAGATGCGCGCGAAGGTCTCCGGCGCGGCCCCGTACTCATTCATGTAGGCACGCGCGGCGCCACCGAACAACTGAGCTGCCCGGGGGGCTTGTTCATCGTAGCCCTGCACCTCGACCATGGCGTCGACCAGGCCGGCCACCGCCGGACGGCGATCCGGGAACGGGCTGCTCAGCGCGCCCGGCGTCATCTGCTCGAAGCCCACCGCCAGTGCGCAGTCCACCACACCGTGGGCAACCGCCTGACGGGCAAGGAACAACGCACTGGAACCGCTGGCGCAGTTATTGTTGACATTGATGACAGGGATGCCGGAAAGGCCGACTTCATAGAGACCGGCCTGACCGCTGGTGGAATCGCCATACACATAGCCGGCGTAGGCTTGCCGAACCTGGGGGTAATCAATGCCGGCATCCTTCAGAGCGGCGCGGACGGCGCGGGACGCCATCACATGGTAGGCCTCACTGCGACCCGGCTTGCTGAACGGGATCATCCCGACCCCGGCGACGTACACGCGTTCTGCCATTGTTCTCTCCCATCTCATTGACACTCATGGTGCCGCCCGACCCGGGAATCCGGCATGGCCCGACCCCTCAAAGTGATTGGCCGAACTAAACAATTTGCCCGCTTCGGGCACGACGTTTGAGATGGGTATAGCGGTATTCGCCGGGGGGCAGCCCGGTCCATTTCTTGAATGCGCGATGAAAGGTACTGAGCTCGGAGAAACCCAGCCGGAAAGCGACGTCCTGCAGCTGCAACTCCGGATTGGAGAGGTATTCGATGGCCGCATCACGACGGAGGCGATCCTTCAGCCCCTGATAGGTCTGACCCTCGGCGCGTAGTCGACGGCGTAGTGTCTGCGGGGTCATGCCAAGAGTATCGCCAACCTGCTCCAGCGTAGGCAGGCCACTGTCCAGGTGCTTTCTCAGTAGCCGTCGAATCCGCTCGGTGCAGGAGGTCTCGTCACGGTAACGCACCAGAAGATTGGCCGGCGCCTGATGGAAAAACTCCTCCACGCTGAGGCGGTTCTGCACCACCGGCAGGTCCAGCCAACGGGCATCGAACTGATAACCGAAAACCGGCTGGTCGTAGAGTACCGGCGCCTGGAACATCACGTAAGGGTCGGTGCCGCTGCCGGGCCCGGGCTGCTGATAGTGCACTGCGCGCAAAGGCAGCCGTCGCGCCACCAACCACGACGCCAGGCCCCAGGAGAAGAACATGAAAGTACGGCGCGCATAGTGTTGCGCGCGCGGATCACGGTTGTTCTGGTGGATGATTACCCGGGCAACCCCGCGCCGTACCGTAAGCCGCGCCACGAAATCATCGAGCATCAGGTGGTAGAACGAGAAGCCCTTGCGCATGGCTTCCCCCAACGTACCGCAGCCAATCAATTCTCGGCAGATATGGGCAAAGGCGCCCAGCCGCACCGGCTGACTGCACAGCCCGAAGTATTCGTCACGCAAGGTACGGCCAAGCAACGATAGCAGCCGCGCATACTGATCCTGGGACACCCTCGACAAGGGCGTTTCCAGTAACGAAGGCGAGATGCCCGAGCGGCGTAGAAGGCGGCGCACATCCACACCCTGGGAGCGCGCCCCCTCGGTAATTTCAATAACGTGGGAGATGGCGATGGTATGGGTGGGCGGCGCCACGCGCGCGTTCATGAGCCCACCCCCCGCGCGAATTGAACACCCCGACCCACGAGGTTTCTCAGGGAGAACAGAAAGATCAGGATGCTGGCGACGATCAGGGTCGCGCTTAACGGGCGCTCCATGAACACCATGAAATCCCCTCGCGAGAGAAGCAAGGCACGGCGCAGATGCTCCTCAAGAGCCGGCCCCAGCACGAAGCCGAGCAACAATGGCGCCGCCGGATAACGAAAAGCACTGAGCACATAGCCCACCAGCCCAAAGAAAAGCGCCACATATAGATCGAACACATTGTTGCGCGCGCTGTAAACGCCCACGCATACGAACACCAGGATAATCGGATAGAGAATCTGGTAGGGAATCGACACCATCCTCACCCACAAACCGATCAAGGGGATATTGAGCACCAGCAATAGCAGATTGCCGATCCAAAAACTCATGACCAGCCCCCAAAACATGTCAGGGTTCTCGGTGATAAAACGCGGACCCGGCACGATACCGTGTAGCATCATCGCACCCAGCAACAGGGCCATCACCGCGTCGCCGGGAATGCCCAGCGTCAGGGTAGGAATGAAACCGCTCTGGGTGGCGGCGTTGTTGGCCGCCTCCGGGGCCACCACCCCTTCCACGGCGCCCTTGCCGAAGCGCTCCGGCTCCCGCGACAGCTTCTTCTCGCCAATATAGGCCAGGAAGGAAGACAGCACCGCGCCGACGCCGGGCAGCACCCCGATCACCGTGCCCAGCAGCGAACCGCGCCCGGCCGGCATCCAGAACCGCCTCCAGTCGTCGCGGTCGGGCATCATGGATCGCAGGGTCACTTTTTCAGGGCGACGCCGCTCACCCGGGTCGCGGCCCACATTGGCGAGGATCTCGCCGATGCCGAACAGGCCCATGGCGATGGCGATCAGGTTGACGCCATCGGCCAGGCCTTCCAGGCCGAACGTATAGCGATACTGACCAGAGGTGACATCCGTGCCAATCAGCCCAAGCACCACCCCCACGATCACCATGGCCACGCCCTTGAGGGGCGAGCCACTGGCCAGGGACGATGCCGCTACCAGGCCCAACAACATGATCGCGAAGTATTCATAGGCACTGAACTTGACGGCGAAGGCGGCCACCACCGGCGCGAACCCCATCACCACCACGATGGCGATGGAACTGCCCACGAAGGACGCGATGGCGGTAACGAAAAGGGCGATGCCGGCACGACCGTTACGCGCCATGGGAAATCCATCAATGCAAGTCACTGCGGAGGTAATGCTGCCTGGCAGGTTCAGCAGAATAGCCGCCGTGGACCCACCGTACATGGTTCCGTAGAAAATGCCCGCCAACATCACCAGCGCGGCGGTCGGATCAAAATGGTGGGTGATCGGCAGCGCCAGGGAAATCGCCGCCAGAGCACCGATCCCCGGCAACACGCCGACGAAGGTACCAATGGTGACGCCGATGAAACAAAACAGAAAGGTTTCCAGGGTGAGGGCTTCATGCAGGCCCAGCAGGATGTTGCTCCACAATTCCATGGTATCACTCCGGGAAAGCGGACACCGGAATGCCCAGGGCCTGAATGAACAGCATCACGCTCACCGCCGACATCACCACCGCGATCGCCAGAATCGCCAGTGGTCGCAGGGTGCGTTCCCCGAGAGCGCTGAGCACCACCAGGCTGAACACCGCCGGCACCATGCCGGCTCGCTCCACTAACTGCGCGAAGCTGATGATACCCAGGGACAGCATCATGAAGGGACGCATCAACAAGGGTGGCGGCGGGTTATCCGAACGTATCACCTCGATGACCAGCGCCACGCCGATGGCGGCCAGCATCAGGCCGAGAATCAGGGGAAAGTAGCCGGGGCCCATGCGGCGCAGATCGCCGAGCTGGTAGCCTGTGGCGATGCCCGCCACGGCCAGCCCCACCAGGGTGAAGGCGATCGCCACCAGGATCTCGCCCCGGTTCAGACGCCGGCCCTTGGACGCGGGCCGGGACGGCGCCACTTCGGGCGCCCGGGTATCGGTGCTCACGACACACCTCCTCATTGTTATTAGATGTTTTTATCGCCTCGCCGCTGGAAAGCATGTCCCCGGCGAACCGCCGCGCCTATGGCGATAGGCGCCAAACCGGTTGGCGGAAAACGTCATCGCCGGGCGGGTTTCACTCCCTTGGATGACGGTTTCCGCCAGTCAGGTCGATTACACCGTGGCACTGGTTCCCAGGATCGCGGTGGACTGGCTCGATAGCGTCCCCCCGTTACCGTGCACGATGGCGGTGTTTGCTCCAGCGACCTGGCGCTCCTCGCCGTCACCACGCAACTGCCGTACCGCTTCGATGGTGGCGAAAATGCCGTACATGCCCGGGTGCCCCCAGGACAGACCACCGCCGTTGGTGTTTACCGGCAGCGAACCGCCTGGGCGTATATTTCCATCGGCGACAAAGGCACCCCCCTCCCCTTTTGCGCAAAATCCCAGGTCCTCAAGGAACAACACCGTGTTGATGGTGAAGGCGTCGTACAGTTCCGCGATGTCCATGTCGGCGGGGCCCAGTCCGGCCATCCGATAAGCCTGCTCACCGGATTGCCTGGCGGCGGTCACGGTGAGGTCCGGCATTGATGAAATCTGCCGGTGCCAGACCGCCGTGCCACTGCCAAGCACATAAACCGGCGGTTTGGGCAGGTCGCGGGCACGCTCGCCACGTACCAGCACATAGGCGCCGCCACCATCGGTGACCAGACAAGAGTCACGTACCGTGAGCGGATCGGAAACCATGCGCGCGCCCAGCACGTCGGCTACCGTGAGAGGGTCACGCATAAAGGCATCCGGGTTAAGGCGTGCCCACTGGCGCGCGGCTACCGCGACTTCCGCCAATTGCTCCCTGGTGGTGCCGAATTCATGCATATGGCGAGAAGCCGCCAGCGCATAGGCGGACAATGGCAGCATCGGCTGGTACGGATGCTCGTAGGGTTGTGGGTCCATACGCCGGCGCGCCCTGGCCACTTCCTTGCGATTCAAGGTGGAAGTACGTTGCGCGCTGCCGTAGCACACCAGCACCGCGTCGCACTGCCCGGACTCCAGCGCCAGCATGGCTGGCATCAGATGCGCCACGAAGCTGGAGCCTCCAATCATGGTACCGTCGATAAAGCGGGCATTGATGCCCAGATGTTCCACCACCTCCATGGGCCACATGGTGGCCAGTACACTGGCGGTGCATACTCCGTCGATATCCTTCATGGTCAGACCGGCATCCGTCACCGCGCGACGGGCCGCGTTGGCGAGCAGGTCCATGTCGCTGTAGCCGGGGGATTCACCGCATCCAAAGGTAGCCACGCCGGCAATCGCGGTCTTGCCTCGTAGATGACTCAGGCTGGCGTTATTCATGATCTTTCTCCCGCTGCCGATCCACTTCCACCGCATCGAACAGCAGCACGCCCTGGTCTTCCTCCACCGCCACCCGCGCACGAACCGGCTGACCAATACATACCGCGTCCGGGGATAGCCCATCCACCCGACTCATCAATCTTGGCCCTTCCTCGAGGTCGATCAGGGCCACGTTGTAGTCACCGCCCGCCTCCTCCTTACGACGCACCGTGGTGGTGGCATAGACGGTACCCCGGCCACTGGTCGCGAACCAATGCAGGTCACCACTACCGCAGGCCGGGCAGAGTTCACGGGGATAGAAAATAGCGCTATCGCAGTCCTGGCAGCGCTGAATCCGAAAGCGGCCGGCGGCCAGCGTCTCCGCGTAGACGCGGGCCGCCGGACCCGCCGGGTTGATGGCGTTGTCATTCATGGTCATTGTTCTCCGGTAAGCGGACTCAGATCGGGTCCCAGCAAAATACGTCGGCGGATTTATCGAGATCGTGGAAGCTGGCGCGCAGCGCCGGCAGCGCCTGGGACAACACCGTGTCCGGGGTCCAGCCGTCGCTGTTGTGTACCGAACGCATCGGACGAGGCTGGCTGATCAGGAATATCTCATTGTTGCGCACCGCGAAGATCTGCCCGCTCACATCGGTGGTCTGATCGCCCATCAGAGCCACCGCCAAGGGCGCGATCTTGGCCGGCGTCATCCGCTTGAAGCGTTCCACGCGCTGTTTTTCCTCCTCGCTGTCCGCCGGTACGGAACCGGTCATACGGCTCCAGGCGAAGGGCGCGATGCAGTTTGAACGCACGTTGAAACGCTGCATGTCCAGGGCGATCGATTTGGACAGCGCGGCCACGCCCAGTTTGGCGGCGGAATAATTGGCCTGTCCCAAGTTGCCGATCAGCCCGGAGGTGGAAGTCATGTGCACGAAGGCGCCGCTTGCCTGAGCCTTGAAATGTGGCGCGGCGGCGCGGCTCATGTAGAAGGCACCGTACAAGTGCACCTTCAATACCGCATCCCATTCATCCACGCTCATCTTGTGGAAAAAACGGTCACGCAGAATACCCGCGTTGTTCACCACGCCATCGATGCGCCCGAAATGATCCAGAGCCATCTCTATGACGGCGTTCGCGCTGCTCGCTTCGGACACGCTATCAGTACTCGCCACCGCTTCACCTCCGGCGGCGCGGATCGCTTCCACCACCGCCTGGGCGGGGCCGTCGTCGGTGCCGTCGCCACTCAGGGACGCGCCGATATCGTTGACCACCACCCGCGCGCCAGCGGTCGCCATGGCCAGGGCGATGTCACGCCCAATGCCGCCACCGGCGCCGGTGACCACCACCGCCTTGCCATCGAGCAAAGTGCTGTTCGACATAACTCCTCTCCCGTTTCTTTTTTTGTCGATGTCACTTCTTGTTGAAGGATTTAATGTATACCGTATACAGTATACGGAAGAAAGCAACGAAGAAAAGGAAGCCCGATGGCTGCTGGTCAACCGCAAACCTGGCTCGGCGCCGAGCAGAACCAGACGGACACGCTGGACCTCGGGGCGGTGGCCCGCGTGGCCGCTACCCTGGGAAGGGACACGCCGGACAAAGGTGATGCCCTGCCCTGGCTGTGGCATTGGGCGTTCTTCCAGGCGGCGGCACCGGCGGCAACGCTGTCCAACGACGGGCACCCCGAAGGCGGTGGCTTCCTGCCCCCCATGCCTGGCCTGCAGCGAATGTGGGCCGGCAGCCGGCTCACCTTCCAGCGCCCTTTACGGGTCGGCTTCCCGGCTCGCCGACACAGCCGGGTCCGGGACATCCAACGCAAGACCGGCCGCAACGCCGGGACCATGACGTTCGTGACCCTGGATCATCATTACGAGCAGGACGGCGAAGAAACGCTGCGTGAACAGCAGGATCTGGTTTACCGCGAACCACGCCCCTTGCCCGCCCGGCCCGGCATCCCGCTGCCAGAGCTGCACTGGCGCCGCGACATCAAGCCGGACCCTGTGCTGCTGTTCCGTTATTCAGCGGTGACCTTCAACAGCCACCGCATCCATTACGACTGGCCCTACGCCACTGGCGCCGAGGGTTACACCGGCCTGGTGGTGCACGGCCCGCTGATCGCGACCCTGGTGCTGGATGCCTTTCTCGATGCCCATCCGGGTGTCACACCCACGGGCTTCCAATTTCGTGGTCTGCGGCCACTGATCTGCCCCGGCCAATTCGTGGTCGGTGGCATCCGGGAGGAACCGGGCCAGGCCCGCCTGTTCGCCGGCGATAGAGACGGCCAGTCGCAAACCGCCGAAGTGCATTTCAAGGAGACCCCGTAATGAGCCGTCACAGCGAACATCTCACCGCCTTTCTGGCGGGCCTGCGTTTCGAGGACCTGCCCCAGCCCGTGGTGGCGCGCACCGAGGACCTGTTTCTCGACTGGCTCGGTTCTCTGCTGGCCGGTCGCTCGCAGCCACCGATTCCGCTTTTCTCTGGCTATGCCCGGCGCATGGGGCCAGGCACGGGGCGCTGCGAGAATCTGGTCGACGGTGGCACCACCTCACCCTATTTCGCCGCCCTGGTGAACGGTGCCGCTTCCCATGTGGTGGAGCAGGATGATCTACACAACAGTTCCGTGCTGCACCCCGCCACGGTGGTGTTCCCCGCCGCCCTGGCACTGGCCCAGGATCAGGAACGCAACGGCCAGGCGCTGATCACGGCGGCGGTGGCGGGTTATGAAGCGGGTATTCGGATTGGTGAATTCCTGGGCCGCTCCCACTACCGCGTGTTTCATACCACCGGGACCGTGGGCACCCTGGCGGCGGCCGTGGCCGCCGGCAAGCTCCTGGGACTGGATCAGAACGGCTTTACCCATCTGCTCGGCAGCGCCGGCACCCAGGCCTCCGGTCTGTGGGAATTCCTCCGTGACGCGGCGGATTCCAAGCAACTGCACACCGGCAAAGCGGCGGCGGACGGCGTGCTCGCCGCCTGCCTCACGGCCGAGGGCCTCACCGGCGCCCGCGACATTCTGGAAGGCGATCAGGGGCTGGCCGCCGGCTTGTCGCGGGACGCCGACCCGGCGTTTCTCGACGACCGGCTCGGTGAACGCTGGGCCCTGGCCGAAACCTCCTTCAAATTCCACGCCTCCTGCCGACACACCCACCCGGCGGCGGACGCCCTGCTCGACCTGATGACTCGCGAACGACTGATGGCCGAGGACATCGTTAGCGTCACCGCTCGGGTCCACCAGGCGGCGCTGGATGTGCTCGGCCGGGTGGAGACGCCGCGCACCATTCATCAGGCGAAGTTCTCCATGGGCACGGTGCTGGCGTTGATCGCCCTGCATGGCCGCGCCGGCCTTGGCGAATTCCACGACATCCCCCTGGATAATCCGGCCGTGGCCGCGTTCCGGGACAAGGTGGGGATGATCCTGGACGCTGAGGTGGACGGTGCCTACCCGGCCCGGTGGCTGGGACGGATCACCGTGGAGACCACCGACGGGCGCCGCCTGCAAGGCGCCATCGACGAGCCCAAGGGCGACCCCGGCAATACCCTTTCACGGGCGGAACTGGAGACGAAGTTCCGGCATCTGGCGGCCTTCGGGCAGGTCGATGCGACCCGCGCCGACGACCTTATCACCCGGGTCTGGCGGCTTGGCGCCAACGGCCCGGTGCGTTTTCAGGCATACCAACAAGATCGGGAGAGACAAGATGGTTGAGTACGATGCACAGGCACTGGACGGCATTCGCGACGGCGTTCGCGGTCTGTGTGAACGGTTCAGCGATGAATACTGGCGTGGCATCGACCGGGACAAGGGCTTCCCGGAAGAATTCGTCGCCGCGCTCACCGAGGCCGGCTGGCTGGCGGCGATGATCCCCGAGCAATACGGCGGCTCCGGCCTCGGCCTGGCGGAAGCCTCCGTGATCCTGGAGGAAGTGAATCGTTGTGGCGGCAACTCGGGCACCGTGCACGGCCAGATGTACAATATGTTCACGCTGCTACGCAATGGTTCCGAAGCCCAGAAGCGCGAGTACCTTCCCAGGCTGGCCAGCGGCGAGCTGCGCCTGCAATCCATGGGGGTCACCGAACCCACCACCGGCACCGATACCACCAGGATCAAGACCACCGCCATCCGCCGCGGCGACAAGTATGTGATCAATGGCCAGAAAGTGTGGATCTCGCGCATCCAGTATTCGGATCTGATGATCCTGCTGGCGCGCACCACGCCGCTGGACCAGGTCAGCAAGAAAACCGATGGCATGTCGATCTTCCTGGTCGACCTGCACCAGGCCATTGGCAACGGCCTCACCGTCCAGCCTATCGACAATATGGTGCACCATGTCACCAATGAGCTGTTCTTCGATGACCTGGAGATCCCGGCGGAAAATCTGATTGGCGAGGAAGGCAAGGGCTTTCGCTATATCCTCGATGGCCTCAACGCGGAACGCACCCTGATCGCCGCCGAGTGCATTGGCGATGGCCGCTGGTTCATCGACAAGGCCCGCCACTACGCTCGGGAACGGGAAGTGTTTGGCCGCCCCATCGGTCAGAACCAGGGCATTCAGTTCCCGCTGGCGGAGGCACACATCGAGGTGGAAGCCGCCGACCTGATGCGCTGGCGCGCCTGCCGCGAATACGATTCCGGTATGCCCGCTGGCGCCAGCGCCAACATGGCCAAATACCTGGCCGCCAAGGCCTCCTGGGAGGCCGGCAACGCCTGCCTGCAAACCCATGGCGGTTTCGGGTTCGCCTGCGAATACGACGTCGAACGCAAGTTCCGCGAGACCCGTCTCTATCAAGTCGCGCCGATCTCGACCAACCTGATTCTGTCCTACGTGGCCGAGCATCTGCTCGAATTGCCACGCTCGTTCTGAACGCTGGCCAAGGAGACTCAACATGACCGATACCCCTTCACGGCCACTGGACGGCGTAACCGTGGTCAGCCTGGAACACGCCATCGCCGCGCCGTTCTGCACGCGGCAACTGGCGGACCTGGGCGCCAGGGTGATCAAGATCGAGCGTCCTGGCGTGGGCGATTTCGCGCGCGGCTATGACGGGCGCGTACATGGACTGGCCTCCCACTTCGTGTGGACCAACCGCTCCAAGGAAAGCCTGACTCTGGATCTGAAACACGCCGACGCCACCCCCATACTGGACGGCCTGCTGGCCGAGGCCGATGTGCTGGTACAGAACCTGGCGCCCGGCGCCGCCGCACGCATGGGACTAAGCTTCGACGCCCTGCATGAGCGTTTCCCGTCATTGATTGTCTGTGATATTTCCGGTTACGGCGAAGGCGGCCCCTACCAGCACAAGAAAGCCTATGACCTGCTGATCCAGAGCGAAGGCGGCTTTCTTTCGGTCACCGGCAACGGCGACGAGATGGCCAAGGCGGGCTGCTCGATCGCTGACATCGCCGCGGGCATGTACGCCTACAGCCATATCCTTTCCGCCTTGCTGATGCGCGAGCGAACCGGCAATGGCAGTCGCATCGAGGTCTCGATGCTGGAGAGTCTGGTGGAATGGATGAGCTATCCGCTCTATTACGCCTTCGAAGGCGCCGAACCGCCGCCACGCACCGGCGCCGCCCACGCCACCATTTACCCCTACGGGCCATTCGACACCGGCGACGGCGGCACCGTGATGCTGGGGCTGCAAAACGAACGGGAATGGAAGTTGTTCTGCGACAAGGTACTGCGGCAGGCGCCCCTGGCCGACGACGAGCGCTTCGCCTCCAACACCCTTCGAGTACGTCACCGGGCCGCGCTGAAGGCGGTGATTCTTACCGAATTCGCGAACCTGGACGCCGAAGAGGTACTGAAAAGGCTGGATCAAGCGGGCATCGCCAACGCTCACGTCAACGACATGCACGGTGTGTGGCGCCATCCGCAACTGGCCGCCCGTGGCCGCTGGACCGAGATCGGCAGCCCGGCCGGGCCGTTGCCCGCCCTGCTGCCGCCCGGAGTCAGTAGTGACTGGATGCCGCGCATGGACGCGGTACCGGATCTGGGCGAACACAATGATGCCATCCTTACCGGCCTGGGCGTTGCCCAAGAGGAGCGGGACCGGCTACGACGGCAAGGAGTGATCGGATGAACCATGATCAGTCTCCGGTACGCTCGGCGCTGTTCGTTCCCGCCAGCCGGCCGGAACGTATCGCCAAGGCCCGCGCCAGTGGCGCCGACGCGGTGATCGTGGACCTGGAGGACGCCCTGCCCCCGCGGCACAAGGACAGCGCCCGCCGGGCCCTGGCCGAGGCGCTCACCGACGATCCCGGCGGAGTGCCCTTATGGGTACGTGTTAACGCCGCCGGCAGCCCCTGGTTCGACGACGATCTGGCCCTGTGCGCAAGGCAACCGGCGATCCATGGCGTCATGCTGCCGAAAGCGGAGCGGCACACCGACCTGGTCAAGGTCGCCACCCTGGGCAAGCCACTTTGGGCTCTGGTGGAAAGCGCCGCCGGAGTCCTCGCGCTGCCGGAGCTGACCGCCACACGGGGCCTGGAGCGGCTCGCCTTCGGAGCCCTGGACAGCGCCCTCGATCTGAGCCTGGAGGACGGCAGCGAAGGCGCCACCACGGTACTCGACCAACTGCGCGTGCAAATACTGCTGCACAGTCGGGCGCGAGGCCTGGCACCACCCTTGGAAAGCGTGGTGGCCGAGTTCCGGGATCCGCGGCCGTTGCGCCGCCGCGCGAACCTGGCGGCGCAGATGGGCTTCGGTGGCATGCTTTGCATCCATCCCACGCAGATCCCGCCGGTGCACGCGGCCTTTGCCATTGATGAAGCCCGGCGGGACTGGGCACGACGGGTGCTCCAGGCCGCCGAACAGCAGCCTCCACCGTTTCAGTTGGAGGGCGAGATGATCGACGAACCGGTGATCCGCCGCGCCCATCGATGGCTGGGGTCGATCAGCGGCTGATCAGCCCTTCAGAGCAAACAGCTTCACATCCGGGCGGCCGGCCAGCAGGCCCTTGAGGCCCTCGCCCAACTCCTTCATGTGCTCCCGGTGGGCCTGCAACGCCGCTTCGTCGGTGTATTGCTCGTAAATCAGCAGGGTGTCGGCGTCGTCCAGGGACTGATGCACCAGGTAGCAATGGTTGCCCTCTTCCTTGACTACCTCGGTGGCGATTTTCTGCATGGCGGCGACCAGGGCATCGCCCTGCCCCGGGGCGGCGGTCATCACTGCGGTAATACCGATCATTGAGCTCTCCCGTGTTGGAAACAGTTTTGTTGAAATGGTGTTTCGCATACTGGCAGCAGGTGGGAGCCACGGCCATGGGCGGTTGCGTCGTTGGCAGGGGCCAAAAGCGCAAAAAAAAACGGCCCCGGAGGGGCCGTGACGAAAACACTGAATGACAGCGCTGTTAGTTTCGTTCCATCTGGATTTCCTTGACCACGATATCGCCGTCGATGACCACCGGCTCGTCGTCCAGGAACAGGGAGCAATTCCGCATCGGGATGTCCAGGTGACAGGCGGTGTCGTTGCTACCGCCCAATTCGTTGTTGGGGCCGGTGGAGAACATTACGTTGCCGTAGAAGCTGCGCGGCTCCATGCCCATGCCGCCGGGGAACTCGCCCGGGGTCATGCGGTGCCATTTGGCGTCCGGGTTCATACCCCAGCCGACGTGGCTCATGCCCTTGCCACGCTCGTCGTTGAAGCTGTCCATGTAGGACTTGACCAGGTCGGCGTCGAGGCCGCCACGGATGTCGGTGATCCAGCCCTTTTCGATGGTGTAGGTGATCGGGTCGCGCACATACATGTTCTGCGGCAGCAGCACGTCGCCGGGGGCCACCACGATCTGGCCATCGACACCGTCATCGTCGCCACCGGTGAACACGAACCCGGAGGGCCAGTGGTCCCAGCGGCCCGGCTCATCGGTGCAGGCGTATTCCATGATGGTCGGGTAGGTATTGAGCTTGTAGGTCACGTCGGTGCCGTGGGGCGAGGTGATGCGCATTACCTTGGCCTTGGCCAGCAGCTCACCGGCGATTTCCACCTTCTCGCGCAGTTCCTTGGTGGGCAGCATGCGCGCCAGCAGTTCCGGCGGTTCCACGGCGGTGAGCACGCGGGTGCCGGCGGCCTGGATCGCCATCTGCTCCGGGGAGAACAGCAGGAACACGCAATCGATCAGCATGTCCGCCTGCTTGAGCGCTTCCACCGCCTCGGGCAGCGCCGCCAGGCCGGTCTGGCCCACGTTCCAGCCGCCCATGGGCGACGGCGCCGGCAGACGCATATGGTACATGCGCGCGCCTAGTTTCTGGCCCGCCGCCATGAAGGCGTCGGCGTAATCAAGGCGCTCGTTGCCCTGGGTGAGGACGACCAGTTTTTCGCCCTCGTGCACACCGGACATCTTGAGCTGGTGCAAACAGATTTCGGTAAAGCTGATGGCATCCATGATTTCTCTCCCGCGTTCGTCGCATTGGGTAGGCGTGACCGTTGAGTCCGAGCATAAATTATAATTCTGTATAATTACAAGCCTTAACGTCAGTATGCGGACGGCCGTTACCGGGCGTTCAATCGACCGCCCACCAATCGGTCTCACCCTGGTTGACAACCTGCCTACCAGAAGGTAGGTTTCTTTTCCATGAATCCCTCATCCAGCACTTACGACAATATCCTCCACTGCACACGGGCGCTGCTGCTCAAGGGTGGATACAACGCGTTCAGCTACGCGGACATCTCCAAGGAAGTCGGCATTCGCAAGGCCAGCATCCATCATCATTTCCCGACCAAGGAGAAGCTGGTGCAGAGCCTGGTGGCCGGTTACCGCGAGGAGGCGGTGCTGGGCATTGCCGAACTTGAACGGCTGACACCGGATCCGCTGCAACAATTACAGGGCTATCTGGGTTATTGGGAAGCCTGTATCGCCGACTCCAGTGCTCCGTTCTGCGTCTGTGCACTGCTCGCCGCGCAGCGGCCCAGCCTGCCGGAATCCGTGGCGCAAGAAGTGAACATGCACTTTCGCACCCTGGAACTCTGGTTGGAGTCGGTTCTTGAACGCGGCCTGCGGCAAGGTCGATTGGTGCTCAGCGCCGCCCCGGATATCGAAGCCCAGGCACTGGTCGCCACGGTTCATGGAGCCATGCTGTCCGCGCGCGCCCATGGTGATGCCGGAGCCTTCAAACGGATCTCCACCGCCACGCTGGCGCGACTGCAGGCATGACCCGTTCGTCCATTTTCTTCGCCCCCCAAACCTACCATCTAGTAGGTAGCCCATTCTGTTCGAGGTTACTTTTTCGCATCCTAGGAGAACACCATGTTCGGCATTTCCCCTCTCGGCTGGCTCCATACCCTGGGCAGTCTTCCGGCGATTCCCGCCGCTCTGTATATGCTCATTCGCCACGGTCGAATCGTGCCGGCATCGCTCGCTGGCGGCATCTATTTCGTGGCCATGCTGATCGGCGCCCTGAGCGTATTCCTGGTCACCCACCAGCCGGTGGGTTATGTGATTGGCGGCGCCACGCTGGCACTGCTGCTGGTGGGCTACGGAATCCGGTATCGGGCGGGGTCTGGCGCGGCGCGCTATGTACAAACGATCTGCCTGACCCTGACCGTCTTCCTGCTGATGGTACCGACGGTCAGTGAAACCCTGCGGAGGGTACCGGATGGCCACCCTCTGGTCACCGACCTCCACTCCCCTCTGCTGCTGGGTGCTCAGGGAGTGTTGTTGCTGACGCTGATCGTCGGCCTGGCCGGCCAGATTCTCTACCTGCGCTCTCAGCGCCAGCGCAGCCGAACCCGGACTGACTGAAACAGACTGTTATTGGATCGGTGCCGCCAAGCCGGTGCTCAGAAAAAGCACCAGTTGGCGCAGCATCTCGTCGCGGCCTGGCTCGCCGATCTGCCCGTCGGTGAGATCGTTGAGGCGGCCCAGGTCGTTGAGCATGAACATATAGGTGCCGACCAGGAACGCCATGCGCACGCTGATCACCTGGCGCGGAATGCCGGGCAGCGCCTCGGCCAGGGCCTGTATATAGCGGCGCAGGGAGTCGTCATAGACCTCCCGGCGCAGACGCAGCGCATACTCCGCCGGTTCCGCGTGCAGCCGTGCCTGCAAACGCACGAAGGCGGCGCCGCCGGGACCGCTGTACTTCATGTCCCATTGGGGTTTGAGGTAGGCGTGGATCAGTTGCGGCACGGTGGGGCGGCCGTCGTCGGCCAGCAGCGCATCCAGCAGCTCATGGCGGGCCCGGGAGATGACGCCGCCGTGGCGGCGGTAGACGGCGTTGAACAGCTCATCCTTGGTGCCGAAATAGTAACGGATCATGTTCTGGTTGACGTCCGCCGCCCGAGCGATGTCGCGCATCTTGGTGCCGGCGAAGCCGTGCTCGGCGAAGGCCAGCTCCGCCTGATCCAGAATCACCTCGCGCACCGCCTGGTCGTCCTTGGGCCGCCCCGGCCCGCGCCGTTTACGGGTTACCTTCTGTTCCGTCATGGCCTTGCCTGGCTCCCTCATCAACCTGTTTCGTCAGCGCCCGGGCGCGATGACGCTGCACGGTAACTGAGTTCACCGCAAATTGGCAGCACCGACCGTGATCACGGCAGCAGGTTATCGACCATGAAGTCGATGAACACTCGCAGCTTGGGGGATGGATAGCGGCTGGAAGGCCAGAGCACGCGAAACACGCCGCGTTGCTCAAGCACCTCGTCCAGCACACTGATCAGTGTTCCCGCCGCCCGTTGCGGGCGCACGGCGAAATCCGGCAGACAGGCCAGACCGAGCCCCTGCTCGGCCATGAACAGCAAAGGCTCGATGGCGTTGGCCACCGTGACCGTGGTCATGGCATCCACCAGACCAGCGTCATCGCCGGTGAGCGGCCAGGGCTCCAGCTTGCCGGTGGTCGGGTAGCGGTGGCGCAGCGCCCGATGGCCGGCCAGATCCGCCGGTGTGCGCGGCACGCCATGACGCTGGAAATACGCCGGCGCGCCCACCAGGTGGAACCGGAAAGTGCCCAGGGTGCGCGTGACCAGCCGGGAATCACTGACCTCGCCGGTGCGAATCACCGCGTCGAAGCCCTCGTCGATGACCTCCACCATGCGGTCGGAAAAATCCAGATCCAGCTCGATGTCCGGCCAGGCCCGGGTAAAGGCGGACAGGGTTGGCATCATCAACATGCCCACCAAGGGGAGGCTGACCTTCAGCACCCCCTCCGGCCGGTCACGCATACGGGAAAGCTCCAGCTCGGCGGCCTCCAGCTCACCAAGAATCCGGCGGCAACGCTCCAGGAACAGCAGCCCTTCCGGGGTCAGCGTGATGGCCCGGGTGGAGCGGTGAAAAAGGCGCACGCCAAGCCGGTCCTCCAGCCGCGCCACCGCCTTGCCCACCGCCGAGGAGGACAGCCCCAGTTGGCGGCCGGCGGCGGTGAAGCCACGGGTCTCCGCCGCCTTCACGAAGACGTTCAGGGCACCGGGACTGTCCAGAGGAATCGACATAATGCGGACACTTTAGTCCGAAGTATGCGGAATTACAGCCTGTTTTTCCGAATTCGACGGCGTGGCACTTTTGCCGCTGATTCCACCCGAGACGAGGTTCAATGTGATTTCCACCACCCGGACTCCCGGCGCCGCCACCGGCGGCCTGCCCTTGAACGGCCTGCTGGCGCTGGCCACCGCCGCATTCATCACCATTCTCACCGAAGCCCTGCCCGCCGGGCTGTTGCCGGGCATCAGCGCCGGCCTCGGCGTGCCGGAATCCGCCGCCGGGCAGCTTGTCACCGTCTATGCGGTGGGCTCCCTGGTGGCGGCGATACCGCTGACCGTTCTGACCCGGGGGTTGAACCGCCGGCCCCTGCTCCTCACCGCCCTGGCCGGCTTTCTGATCGCCAACACCACCACCGCGCTGTCCGGCAGCTATGCGCTCACCCTGGTAGCGCGTTTTATCGCCGGTGTCTCCGCCGGCCTGCTTTGGGCACTGGCGGCGGGCTACGCCGCCCGCCTGGCGCCCGCGCCGCTGAAAGGCCGGGCCATCGCCATCGCCATGGCGGGCACGCCGCTGGCGCTGTCACTGGGCGTGCCCGGCGGCACCTTTCTTGGCTCCCTGATTGGCTGGCGCGCCTGCTTCGGGCTGATCAGCGGACTGTGCGTGGTGTTGATTGTGTGGATCATGGCCGCCCTGCCGGATTTTTCCGGCGAAGCCGCCGGCGAGCGCAAGCCGCTCAAGGGGGTCCTGATGCTGCCCGGCGTGCGCGCGGTGCTGCTGGTGGTGCTCGGCTTCGTGGTCGCCCACAACCTGCTTTATACCTATATCGCCCCCTTTCTCCAGGCGCTCAATATGGCCGAACAAACCGACCGGGTGCTGCTGGTGTTTGGGATCACCTCGCTGGCCGGTATCGCGGTGGTGGGGGCTCTGATCGACCACTGGCTGCGGGCCCTGACGCTGGCCAGCATCCTGCTGTTCGCGGTTGCCGCCGTACTCCTGGCGGTGGCCGCAGGCATGCCATCACTGGTGTACGGGGCCATCGCCCTGTGGGGGCTGGCGTTCGGCGGTGCCGCCACCCTCTTCCAGACCGCCAGCGCCAAGGCCGCCGGGCCGGCGGCGGATCTGGCCCAGTCCATGCTGGTCACGGTGTGGAACACGGCAATCGCCGGTGGCGGGCTGATCGGCGGGCTGTTGCTGGAGGCTGCCGGTGTCGACGCCTTCGCGCCGGCCCTGCTGCTCCTGCTGGCCTGTGCCTTCGGCGTTACCCTGGCCTCGACGCACGGGTTTCCGCGCCGGCCATCACCACGCTGAGACGCGGCCCTGCATTTTCTTTTGGTTGAAAGCCTTGCCATACGTCCGTCGTTCCCCATCTCTGTGCCAGAACGGCAAGGGTGCGAGGGAATTCCATGGGAAAGAAGATTGCGGTGATTCTGGGCAGTCCGGATCCGGCGAGTCTCTGTCGCGCGCTGGCGGACCGCTATGCGGAAAGCGCGGAACAGGCCGGGAATGAGGTGCGGTATTTTCGCTTGGGCGAGATCGAGTTTGACCCGATCTTGCGTCATGGCTACAACCAGCGCCAGGAGTTGGAACCTGGCTTGCTGGAGATCAAGGACGCGTTCACCTGGGCTGAGCATGTGGTGTTGGTGTTCCCGGTATGGTGGGGTTCCATGCCGGCCATCATGAAAGGCATGTTCGACCGTGTCTTCCTGCCTGGTTATGCCTTCAAGTATCGCGAGAACTCCCAGCTCTGGGACAAGCTGCTGGCCGGGCGGTCAGCGCATGTGATCACCACCATGGATACGCCCCCCTGGTACTTCAAGCTGGTATACCGTAGCCCGGCCCACAACCAGATACGTAGAACGATTCTGGAATTCGTTGGCATCAAACCGGTTGAAATGACGGTGCTGGGCCCGGTGCGGTATGCGTCGGATGCCAAGCGGCGAACATGGCTGGATCGCATGTCCGCGTTTGCCCGCAAGGCCTGATGGAAGGCGCCGAGATTCAAACTTCCGGGTAAGCGGCTACTTCGAGGAAACCCGACCGTGGCGAATCGGCGTTGGCGACAGGCACGCATGAGGCCGATGGGCTATGCCCGGCGCCGCGGGGGGCCAGGGCTGGAGGGCGGAGGCTACGAAAAAAGGCGCCGCGAGGGCGCCTTTTCGATGTGGCGGAGAGGGTGGGATTTGAACCCACGGAGGACGCAAATCCTCGGCGGTTTTCAAGACCGCTGCATTCGACCACTCTGCCACCTCTCCGGTCGGCGCACATGATACCTGAGCGGCTCCGGCAGTCAACGCCCGCACGTCAAGAAACCTGTCCTAACTGTGTGATTCAACGGGAAAATCTTGATTTTGGCGCGGGCGTCCCTATTATCCGGGGGAGACCCACAAGCAATGAGTCCAATTATGAGTAACCATCCGAATCCCTATGCGTCACCGGTTCGTGCCGGTGGCACCCAGGTCAGCGGTGAGCGCGCCGCTCAGGTGCTGAAAAACACCTACATGCTGTTGGGCCTGTCCCTGATCGCCGCCACCGGCGCGGCGATGTTCGCCATGTCCGCGGGGATCGGTTACATGAACCCGTTCGTGACCATTGGCGTGTATTTCGTGCTGCTGATCGCCACCAACATGCTGCGCAACAGCGGCTGGGGCATTCTTGCCGTGTTCGGTCTGACCAGCTGGCTGGGCTTCACCACCGGGCCGCTGATCAACATGTACGCACAGATCAACGGTGGCATGGAAATCGTGTCCCTGGCCCTGGGCGGCACCGCCACCATCTTCGTGGTGATGTCCGCCATCGCCCTGGTGACGCGCAAGGATTTCAGCTTCCTCACCAACTTCCTGATGGTGGGCCTGATCGTGGCGTTCCTGGCCGGGCTGGCGGCGGTGTTCTTCAACATTCCGGCGCTGTCGCTGGCGGTGTCCGCCGCTTTCGTGCTGCTGTCGTCCCTGCTGATCCTGTGGCAGACCAGCGCCATCGTGCACGGCGGTGAAACCAACTACATCATGGCCACGGTCACCCTGTTCGTGTCCATCTACAACCTCTTCCTGTCCCTGCTGAACATTCTTACCGCGCTCAGCGGGAATGACTGAGTTCAGTGTTCTGGTGACCGCCGGGCCCCAACGGCCCGGCGCCCTCACCGCCCTGCACACCGCCCGCGCCATCCAGGCTTCCCCCTACTCCCTGTACCGGCTGTTCTTCTACGGCGACGGCGTGCTGCTGGCCAACCGCTATCTTCACGAAGCGGGCCCCGCCGGCGACACCGCCCGGGCCTGGCAGGACTGGGTCGCCAGCGAGCGGCCCCCGGCCACGGTGTGCGTGGGCGCCGCCCAGAAACGGGGCCTGATCAGCGACAATCTGGCCGAGGGTTTCGCCCTGGCGGGCCTGGGTGATTGGGTGGATGCCCTGGGCCATGCCGGCCGGGTGGTGCACTTTGGCTGATTCCGTTCTCTATATCGTTCAGGGTGCGGCTGGGCGCGACAGCCGCTGGCGGGATGCCGTGGAGATGGCGCTCACCGGCGCCGCCTTCGCCCTGCCCACCCGGGTATGGCTGGGCCCGGACGCGGTGGCCGCCCTCGCCCGCCGCGACGACGGCGACGCCTTGCTCGCCGAACTGACGGATTTCGGTGTTAGCTGCGTGGCCGACCAGGCCCATCGCGGCGCCGGCGCTCCCACGGCCATTGCATGGCTCGACACCGGCGACCTGAATGCCCTGCGCGACCAGGCCGCGCAGATTATCGTGTTGTCCTGAGAGAGCCGCCATGCTGCATGTGATTGCCTTCGACGATCCGGACGGTGCCCTGGCCCGCCAGTGCCTGGCGCTGTACCGGGACGGCGATGTCTGTGTGTTCGCCGACGGTGGCGCCCTGGTAGCGGCGGCTTTCCCGCTGCGCGGCCCCGGCTATCTGCTTGAGGGCGGCGCGCCGGCGGCCCGCCCCGCCGCCCTGGAGACCATCGACCACGCCCGCTTCGTGACACTGATGGCGGAACACGGGCCGGTGACGAGCTGGTACCCTTGAGACCATGACCGAACATTCCTTTGCTCCTTTTGTCCGCACCTTGGGGCGCGGTAAACGTGCCCGCCGCAGTCTGACCCGGGAAGAAGCCGCCGAGGCCATGGCGATGATCCTGGAGGGCCATGCCACCGACGCCCAGGTGGGTGCCTTCCTGATGCTGTTGCGGGTCAAGGAGGAAACCCCGGAAGAGCTGGCCGGCTTTCTCGACGCTTGCCGGCCACGCTGCGCCGAACGGCTGGCGGACCTGCCGGCGGTGGATGTGGACTGGCCCAGCTATGCGGGCAAGAAGAAGCACCATCCATGGTATCTGGCCGCCGCCCGTTTACTGGCCGGCCACGGGCTGCGCATTCTCATGCACGGCGGCCCCGCCCATACGCCCCAGCGACGCTACAGCGACGATATGCTGGCGGAGCTGGGCATGCCGTTACCCGGCTCCGTGGGCGAGGCCGCTGCGCAACTGGCCAACGGCGGGTTCACCTTCCTCGATCTGAAGCATTTTTGCGCGCCTCTCGCCCCGCTGCTGATGATGCGCTTCGAACTGGGTCTGCGCTCGCCGATCAATACCCTGGCGCGCAGCCTTAATCCGTCGGGCGCGCCGCTGAGCATGCAGAGCGTATTCCACCCGGCCTATCTGGAGCTGCACCTGGGCGCCTCGACGCTGTGCGGCGATCGGGACCTGCTGCTGTTCAAGGGCGAAGGCGGTGAGCCGGAGATACGTCCGGACGCACGCACCGCGCTCACCGGCCTGCGCCACGGCCAGCCCGCCGAGGCGGTGCTGGACGCCGCTTTGCCCCGCCAGGCGCCGCCGGGCGAGGTATCGCCGGCCCACGTGCGCGCGGTGTGGCGCGAGAAGGCGGAGGACGCCTACGGCGTGGCGGCGATTCGTGGCACCGTGGCCACGGTGCTGTGGGGTCTGGAGAAGGTGGACACGCTGGAAGCCGGCCTGCGGGCCGCCGAGGCCCTCTGGGAAGCCCGCGACCGCCAGGCACTCTGAAACGCCCGGGTTTGCCGTAGGAGCGACTTTAGTCGCGATGATGTTGGCACCGAGGCTGATCGCGACTGAAGCGGAATGCCGCCCAGTCGCTCCTACGCACGTGGAAACGAGGCAGGCGCGGCCGCTCGGCGTTCGGTTTCAGTGGAACCAGCGGTAGCGCGGGTGCAGGCCCACCACGCCGCCGACGATGATCAGGGTGGGCGCGTGGATTTCCCGCCCTTCCACCGCGTCCGGCAAATCCGCCAGGGTGCCGGTGATTACTTCCTGCAGGTCGGTGGTACCCCGGGACACCAGCGCGATGGGCGTGGCCGGGTCGCGGCCGTGTTCCATCAACCGCGCGCAGATTTGCCGCAGCCCCACCAACCCCATGTAGAACACCAGCGTCTCGTTGGGCGCCATCAGCCCGGCCCAGTCCAGGTCCACACTGCCGTCCTTGCGGTGGCCGGTGACGAAACGCACCGACTGGGCATGGTCCCGGTGGGTCAGCGGGATGCCGGCGTAAGCGGCGCAGCCACTGGCGGCGGTGATGCCGGGCACCACCTGGAAGTCGATGCCGGCGGCCACCACCTTTTCCAGTTCCTCGCCGCCGCGACCGAAAATAAAGGGGTCACCGCCCTTCAGGCGGCACACTTTTTTCCCTTGGCGGGCATAGTGCACCAGCAGATCGTTGATGTTGTCCTGGGGCAAGGTGTGGCGGTCGCGGGCCTTGCCCACGTAGACCTTCTCGGCGTCGGCGCGGGCCAGGGCGACGATCTCCGGGGCCACCAGGCGGTCATAGAGCACCACGTCCGCCTTGTCGAGCAGATGCAGGGCGCGGAAGGTGAGCAGGTCCGGGTCGCCGGGGCCGGCGCCCACCAGGTAGACCTCTCCGGTGGCGCCATCGGGCCGGGCCGAGGCGTGCTCGATGGCCTGACGCAAACCGGCTTCGGCCTCGGATTCATGGCCGGACAGCACGCGCTCCTCCAAGGGGCCGTTCAACTGCGCCTCCCAGAAGGCTTCCCGGTCCCGGCGCACCGGCAGCCGCCGTGCCAGCGGCGCGCGGAACCGGCCCAGCAGGTGTGCCAGCCGGCCCCAACGGGCCGGCAGCCAGGCTTCCAGACGAGCGCGCAAGCGGCGTACCAGCACCGGTGACACCCCGGAGGAACTGATCGCCACGAACAGCGGGTCGCGGTCGATCAGCGCCGGGAACACGAAGCTGCTGAGTTGCGGGCGATCCACCACATTCACCGGCAGGCCGCGCTCGTCGGCGAGCCGCGCCAGGGCTTCGTTGGCATCACCATCGTCGGTGGCGGCCACCACCAGCCGCACGCCTTCCAGATCGGCGGCCGCCACCGAGCGCGCCCGGTACTCACCACCGCCCTGTTCCACCAGAGCACGCAAATCCTCACGGCAACGGGGCGCCACCAGACGCACTTTGGCGCCCGCCTTGTACAGCAGGCGGGATTTACGCAGGGCACTGTCGCCACCACCGGCCACCAGTACGATGGCCCCGGCAAGCTTCAGTCCCAGGGGCAGAAAGTCCATGGTCGCAGGCCTCAGACCAGGCGTTCCAGGCCGCGCATGTAGGGCCGCAGGGCCTCGGGCACGGTCACGGAACCGTCCTCGTTCTGGTAGTTTTCCAGGATCGCCACCAGGGCACGCCCCACCGCCAGTCCGGAGCCGTTCAGGGTATGCAGCAGCTCCGGCTTGCCGGTCTCCGGGTTACGCCAGCGCGCCTGCATGCGGCGTGCCTGGTAATCGCGGAAGTTGGAGCAGGAAGAAATTTCCCGATAGCGTTGCTGGCTGGGCAGCCACACCTCGATGTCATAGGTCTTGGCGGCGGAAAAGCCAAGGTCGCCGCCACACAGCACCACCACCCGGTACGGAAGATCCAGCTTTTTCAGGATTGCCTCGGCGTGGCCGGTGAGCGCCTCCAGGGTGGCCTCGGACTCTTCCGGGCGCACCAGTTGCACCAGCTCCACCTTCTCGAACTGATGCTGGCGGATCATGCCCCGGGTGTCCTTGCCGTGGCTGCCGGCCTCGGAGCGGAAACAGGGCGTATGGCAGGTGTAGCGGCGCGGCAGCGTGTCGGCGTCGACAATTTCGTCGGCGGCCAGGTTGGTGACCGGCACTTCGGCGGTGGGGATCAGATACAGCTCCCGCTCGCCGCGCATCTTGAACAGGTCGTCCTCGAACTTGGGCAACTGGCCGGTGCCGCGCAAGGCCTCCGGGCCCACCAGGTATGGGACATAGACTTCCTGATAGCCGTGTTCACCGGTGTGGGTGTCGAGCATGAAGTCGATCAGCGCCCGGTGCAGCCGCGCCAGTTGGCCGGTCATCACCGCGAAGCGGGCGCCGGACAGTTTGCTGGCACGCTCGAAATCCAGCGCGCCGGCGCCCAGGTTCTCGCCCACGTCCACGTGATCCTTGGGCTCGAAATCGAACGACCGGGGCGTGCCCCACTGGCGCACTTCCACGTTGTCGTCCTCGTCGGAGCCGGCGGGCACTTCCTCCACCGGCACATTGGGCACGCCCATCAGGAAGTCACGGATCTGTTCCTGGATCGCCTTGGCACGCTCCACCTCGCCGTCGAGCTGATCGTCGATTTCCTTGAGGGTTTCCGCCACCTTGGCCTTGGCCGCGTCCACCTCCATGCCGGACTTGATCAGCTCGCCGACTTCCCTGGAGGCTTTCTTGCGCTGGGCCTGCAGGTCCTGGGAGCGCACGTCGGCGTCCTTGCGGCGGGCATCGAGAGCGCGGAACGCGTCCAGATCCAGTTCATAGCCTCGCTTCCTGAGCGCCTCGGCGATGGCTTCGCCGTCCTGGCGCAGCGCGCGGATATCAAGCATGTTCGGGTCCCCTCGGGAAACAGTCGGTGATTCATCGGTCGGGCGTCTGGGCGCCGGGGTGCAAAGCTTAGCAAAAAGCGCGGCGGGAGGCTGCAAGGGGCGAGCTTGAAGCTGCGAGCCGCAAGCTTCAAGCCGCGGACAGGCCAGGAGGGAGTAGCGACCGTGATTAAAAGACGATTCAGGATGCAGGATACAGGATGAAGGGGGGAAGCTTTGGCGCGAGTTTGAATGACGTTAAGCGCGGGCACGGCCTCTCTGGCACCTGGGACCTGACCCGCGCTGTATCCTTCATCCTGTATCCTGTATCGCCTCAGTCGTCGTATCGATGCCAGTCCGCGTCGGAGTTTTGCTGGCGCAGGCGGCGCAGCTTCTCGGCGATGCGGATTTCCAGGCCGCGCTCCACCGGCTCATAAAGACGGGTGTCACGCAGTTCCTGCGGGAAATAGTTCTCACCGGGCACGAACGCCTCCGGGAAGTCATGGGCGTAGTGGTATTCCGCGCCGTAGCCTTCCGCTTTCATCAGCTTGGTGGGGGCATTGCGCAGGTGCAGCGGAACCTCATTGCTGGGGTTGCGGGCGACCAGATCCCGGGCCTGGTTGTAGGCGGTGTAAACCGCGTTGCTCTTGGCCGCCACCGCCAGATAGGCGATCGCCTGGGCCACCGCCAGTTCCCCTTCCGGGCTGCCCAGGCGCTCCTGCACGTCCCAGGCGTTCAGGCACAGGGTGAGCGCCCGGGGATCGGCGTTGCCGATGTCCTCGCTGGCCATGCGTACCACCCGGCGAGCGAGATAGAGCGGGTCGCAGCCGCCGTCCAGCATGCGCGCGAACCAGTACAGGGCGGCGTCCGGATCGGAGCCGCGCACCGCCTTGTGCAGGGCGCTGATCTGGTCGTAGAAGACATCGCCGCCCTTGTCGAAGCGGCGCACCGCGTCGCGCAGCACTTCTTCCATCAGCGGTCGGTCGATGACGGCGGCGTCGCCGCTGCCCTCGGCCAGGTCCACGGCGATTTCCAACATGTTGAGCAGGCGCCGGGCGTCGCCATCGGCGTAGCCAAGCAGCAGGTCGCGGGCGTCGTCGGCCAGCTCGATGCCGGCCAGCTCCGGTTCGCGCAGGGCCCGTTCCAGCAACCCGGCCAGATCCTCCCGCTCCAGGGAACGCAGGCGGTAGACCCGGGCCCGGGACAGCAACGCATTGTTGAGTTCGAAGGACGGATTTTCCGTGGTGGCGCCGATGAAGATCACCGTGCCCTCCTCCACGTGGGGTAGAAAAGCGTCCTGCTGGGCCTTGTTGAAACGGTGCACCTCGTCCACGAACAGCACCGTGCGCCGGCCCTGGCCGAGCCGCGCCTTGGCCTGATCGACGGCGGCGCGGATGTCCTTCACCCCGGACAGCACCGCCGACAGGGTGATGAATTCCGCGTCCACCACGCTGGCCAGAATCAGCGCCAGGGTGGTCTTGCCGGTGCCCGGCGGTCCCCACAGGATCATGGAATGCAGTTGGCCGCGCTCGGCGGCCTGGCGCAGGGGCTTGCCCGGGCCCACCAGGTGCCGCTGGCCGACGTAGTCATCCAGAGTGGAGGGGCGCAGCCGCGCCGCCAGGGGCTGGGCGTCGCCGCGCTGCTGTTGCTCGAACAGGTCGCTCATTGCTGACGGATGATGTCGGTGCCTTCCGGCGGCTGGAATTTGAAACGCCCCGGGGTGGGCTCGCCGTTGATGGTCAGGTCACGGAAGTCGATCAGGGTCTTCTGGCCAAGGGCGTCTTCCAGGCGCATGGCGCTCGGCGTTTCGCCGTTGAAGGTCACGTCCAGGGTGTCGAACAGGGGATCGCCGGCCTTGGGTCGCAGCCGATAGGTAACGCGCTCGCCCTGGCGGTCCTGCTCGCTGACGCTGAATGCCCGGGTCACCGCCGAGGGATCACCGCCAAACAGCAACGCCGGCGTTTCACCAAGATCGTCGCTGAGCGGACGCACCACCACCTGTTCCAGGTCCGGGTCGTAAACCCAGACAGTGGCGCCATCGGACACCGCCAACTGCTCATAGGGCCGCTCGGTGTGCCAGTAGAAGCGGTTGCCGCGCGCCACCTCCAGGGTGCCGGCGCTGTCCCGGGCCCGTTCGCCACCCTCGCCGATCACGGTCTGCTCGAAGTGGCCGGACAGGACGCGCAGTTGATCGAGCCGGGCCACCAGGTCTTCCGCCGGGCCGGCAAGAGCCAGGGTCGGCAGCATCAGGGCAATGATCGAGAAAAATCGCATACGGAGAAAAGTCCTTGTCGGGGGCGGCGTCAGGAAGGCGGTGGCGCCAGCACTTCGCGCTGACCGTTGTGCCCGGCCTCGGACACCACGCCGGCCATTTCCATGGCCTCCACCAGGCGCGCCGCCCGGTTGTAACCGATCTTGAGTTTGCGCTGCACCGACGAAATCGAGGCACGCCGGGACTCGGTGACATAGGCCACCGCCTCGTCGTAGAGCGGGTCGTCCTCCTCGCCACCACCCTCCGGGCTTTCCATCCCCGGCAGGGGCGCGTTGAGATCGCCGCCACCCTCGAGGATTTCCTCCAGGTAGTCCGGCTCGCCGCGCTTGCGCCAGTCATCGCAGACACGATGCACTTCCTCATCTGAGACAAAGGCGCCGTGCACCCGTTCCGGCATGCTGGTGCCGGCGGGCAAATAAAGCATGTCGCCGTGACCCAGCAACTGTTCCGCGCCGCCCTGGTCGAGCACCGTGCGCGAGTCGATCTTGGAGGACACCTGGAAGCCGATCCGCGACGGTACGTTGGCCTTGATCAGGCCGGTGATCACGTCCACCGAGGGGCGCTGGGTAGCGAGGATCAGGTGGATGCCCGCCGCCCTCGCCTTCTGCGCGATGCGCGCGATCAGCTCTTCCACCTTCTTGCCGACGATCATCATCATGTCGGCGAATTCGTCGATGACGATGACGATGTAGGGCAGCTTCTGGGCCAGCGGCGCCTCCTCGTCCAGGTTCATCGGATCATCCGGCTTCCACAGCGGGTCCTTGAGCGGCTCGCCCTTCTTCTCCGCTTCGCTGACCTTGCGGTTATAGCCGGCGATGTTGCGCACGCCCATGGCCGCCATCAGCCGGTAGCGGCGCTCCATTTCGCCGACGCCCCAGCGCAGCGCGCTGGCCGCTTCCTTCATGTCGGTGACCACCGGCGTGAGCAGGTGCGGAATGCCGTCGTAGACCGCCAGTTCCAGCATCTTGGGGTCGATCAGGATCATCCGAACTTCTTCCGGATTGGCCTTGAACATGAGCGACAGCAGCATGGCGTTCAGCCCCACCGACTTACCGGAACCGGTGGTACCGGCCACCAGCAGGTGC
This sequence comes from Alloalcanivorax sp. C16-2, assembly GCF_046507615.1. NCBI lineage: Bacteria > Pseudomonadati > Pseudomonadota > Gammaproteobacteria > Oceanospirillales > Alcanivoracaceae > Alloalcanivorax > Alloalcanivorax sp. C16-2. The sequence continues at coordinate 174,765 of NZ_JBKFTL010000005.1, forward strand.
GGCATCTTGCCCAGATCGGCCATCACCGGGTTGCCGGAGATATCCTTGCCCAGGGCCAGAGTCAGCGGCGAGGACGCGTCGTCGAACATTCGCGAACCCACCACCTCGGTGAGGCGGATCATCTCGCGCTGCTCGTTGGGAATCTCGATGCCCACGGTGGTCTTGCCAGGGATCACCTCCACCACCCGCACACTGATCACCGCCAGGGAGCGGGCCAGATCCTTGGCCAGGTTGGAGATCTTGGACACCTTGATACCCGGCGCCGGCTGAATCTCGAAGCGGGTGATCACCGGACCGGGCTGCACCGCCACCACCTCGGCGTCGATGTTGAAGTCCTTGAGCTTGATCTCCAGCAACCGGGACATGGCGTCCAGGGCTTCCTCGGAGTAGCCCCCCTTGCCTTCGTCCACGGCGTCGAGCAGGGACAGTGGCGGCAGATCGCCGGTGACCTGGGCGGTGAACAGAGTCTGCTGCTTCTCCTTCTGCACCCGTTCGCTTTTCTCCACCGGTCTGGCGGGCTGGGCGATCTTGGGCGGGGTGCGGTTTTCCTGTTTTTTCTTCGCCTCGGTGACCACCTTGGCGCGCTTCTGGCGGGCCTCCCGGGCGGCCTGCTGCTCGGCGCGCTTCTCACGGCGCGCCTCGAACCAGGCCGGCACCTTCTGGCCCAGGGCCAGCACCGCCGCGCCCAGACTCTCCGCCAGGGCGATCCAGGACAGGTCGGTGAACACGGTGACGCCGATCAGGAACAGAGCCACCATCACCAGGGTGCCGCCCAGGGCGTTGAAGGCGTCCAGGGCGGCGCCCCCCACCACATGGCCGAGGATGCCGCCGGCATCCTCCGGTAACGAGAAGCCGCCGCCGGAGAAGTGCATGTAAGCCAGCGCCGTGCCGCTCATCATGGTCAGCACGAAGCCCACCAGCCGCAGGCTGAACAACGGCCAGCTGCCGGCCAGCCCGGCGTGGCGCTCGCGCAGCACGCGACCGGCCCAGAATGCCACCAGCACCGGGAACACATAGGCCATGAACCCGAACAGACCGAGCAGGAGATCGGCGCAGAACGCGCCAGCGCGACCGCCAGCGTTGTTCACCTGGCCCGCGTCGCCCACGTAGGACCAGCCCGGATCACCACCGTCGTAGGTCACCAGCGCCAACAACAGATACAGGGACAGGGCGATCAGCGCGATCACCAGCCCTTCCATCAGGCCTTTCTTGAGATGGCGGGAAAACCCGGAAACCTCCCCGCCGGATGCTGCCTTTGCCTTGGTCACTTCAGGCCTCTGGGGTTGAGGAGCCGCCGAACAACGCCGCGCGCGCCGGGCTCCTTGAATCTAACGACTTGAAAACCTTGGGATTGTAGTCAATCCGGGGGCCGCCAGCCAGCGCCCCGTGCCGGAGCCGCGCGTCCCTGGCGCCGCCTATCGCGGCCATAGAGTGTACGCCCTTCACGGGCCCGGGGTTTTGTTGTAGTTTGCATTCGCCCTGAAACCCCCTTTTTGGTGGAGGAACCAATGAGCGACGCGCAACACCATCGACTGATCATCCTGGGTTCCGGCCCCGCCGGTTACACCGCGGCGGTGTACGCGGCCCGCGCCAACCTGAAACCGGTGGTGATCACCGGCATCCAGCCCGGCGGTCAGCTCACCACCACCACCGAAGTGGACAACTGGCCCGGCGACGTGGAAGGCTTGCAGGGCCCGGACCTGATGGTGCGGATGCAGCAGCACGCCGAGCGTTTCGAAACCGAGATCCTGTTCGATCACATCAATTCCGTGAGCCTGGATCAGCGCCCCTTCGTGCTCAACGGCGATTCCGGCACCTACAGCTGCGACGCGCTGATCATCGCCACCGGCGCTTCCGCCATGTACCTGGGCCTGGAATCCGAGCAAGCGTTCATGGGCAAGGGCGTGTCCGCCTGCGCCACCTGCGACGGTTTCTTCTATCGTGGCCAGAAGGTGGCGGTGATCGGCGGCGGCAACACCGCCGTGGAAGAAGCGCTGTACCTGTCCAACATCGCCGAGGAAGTGGTGCTGGTGCACCGCCGCGACAAACTGCGCGCGGAAAAAATCCTGCAGGACAAGCTGCTCGCCAAGGACAACATCAAGGTGTTGTGGGACCACACCCTGGATGAAGTACTGGGCGATGACTCCGGCGTCACCGGCATGCGCGTCAAGTCCACCCAGGATGACAGCACCCGGGACCTGGAGCTGCAGGGCGTGTTCATCGCCATCGGCCACAAACCCAACACCGATATCTTCCAGGGCCAGTTGGACATGAACAACGGCTATATCAAGATCCACAGCGGCCTGGACGGCAACGCCACCGCCACCAGCGTGGCCGGGGTATTCGCCGCCGGCGACGTGGCCGACCACGTCTACCGGCAGGCGGTCACCTCCGCCGGTGCCGGTTGCATGGCCGCCCTGGATGCCGAGAAGTACCTGGAGACTCTGGAGGCGTGATTCCCTGGCTGCCGGCCGGCGGTGACTTCCCGCCGCCGGAACACGCCCTGGATGAGCCCAATGGTCTGCTCGCCGCCGGCGGCGATCTGACGCCGGACACCCTGGTGCGGGCCTACCAGCTCGGCATATTCCCCTGGTACGACGCCAGCCAGCCGATCCTCTGGTGGTCCCCCAATCCCCGGTGCGTGTTCCGCCCCGGGGATTTTCATATCAGTCGGCGGCTGCGCCGCCACCTGCGTGGCACCACCCTCACCTTCCACGGCGACCGGGATTTCGCCGCCGTGCTGGACCACTGCGCCGCTCCCCGGGGCGAGGACGGCGGCACCTGGATCACCGCCGAAATGCGTGCCGCCTACCTGCGCCTGCACGGCCTCGGCTATGCCCATTGCCTGACGGTGGACGAGGACGGAGAACTGGCCGGCGGTATTTACGGCGTGCAACTGGGCGGCGTGTTCTTCGGCGAATCCATGTTCTCCACCCGCACCGACGGCTCCAAGAGCGTGCTCGCCATGCTCTGGGCGCTGGCACCGCGCCTGGGCATCCAGTTACTGGACGCCCAGGTGGAAAACCCGCACCTGATGCGGCTGGGCGCCTGCCTGATGCCCCGCGCCGACTTCCAACGCGAGCTGGACCGCCTGATTCCGGACCCGTCGCCGCGCCCCTGGCCCAAGGGCCCGTTCCGCTGGCGCGATGACATCTGAGACCTGATCGCGACTGAAGTCGCTCCTACAGGGGGACCTTCTGCCGTAGGAGCGACCGGGCGGCGTTCCGCTTCAGTCGCGATCACGCCGGTCAACGCCCGGCCGTGCCCCGCCGTTCCGCGAACTCGCTATAGAAGGCAATGCTGTCCGGGTTGGCCATGGCGTCCGGGTTCGCCACCTGGTCGATGGACTGCCCCAGCAGCAGCTTCTTGATCGGCAGCTCCATCTTCTTGCCGGTGAGCGTGCGCGGCACGTCCGGCGCGGCGATGATCTCGTTGGGCACATGGCGCGCCGACAGATGATCGCGGATCGCCGCCTTGATGCGCCCGGCCAACTCCTCGTTCAGCGCCACGCCCTCGCGCAACACCACGAACAGTGGCATGTAGGATTCCCGGCCCAGGTATTCCAGATCCACCACCAGGCTGTCCAGCACCTCCGGAATCTCCTCCACCACCCGATAGATTTCCCCGGTGCCCATGCGGATACCATGGCGATTGATGGTGGTGTCGGAGCGGCCATAGATAATCGCCCCGCCTCGCGGCGTGATGCGAATCCAGTCGCCGTGGCGCCAGATCCCCGGGAACACATCGAAATAGCTGTCCCGATAGCGCTCGCCACCCTCGTCGTTCCAGAAGTACAACGGCATGGACGGCATCGGCTTGGTGACCACCAGTTCGCCCACCTCGTCATCCAGCAGCTCGCCATTGTCACCCATGGCGTACACCGCCGTGCCCAGATAACGGCACTGCATTTCACCGGGGTACACCGGCAGCGTCGGGCAGGCGCCCACATAGGCGCTGGCCACGTCGGTGCCACCACTGATGGCGGCGATCATGACATCGTCGAACTGGTCCATCAGCCAGCGGTAGCCCTCCTCCGGCAACGGTGAGCCGGTGGAACCGATGGAGCGGATGCGTCCGCTATCCACCCAGTCGCCGGGGCGGATGTCCGCTTTCTTGCAGTTGAGGAAATAGGCGGCGCCGGCGCCGAAGAACGTCATTTCCGTTTCCTCCGCGAAGCGCCACAGAGTGCCCAGATCCGGGTAGCCCGGATTGCCGTCATACAGGCAGATGCTGGCGCCGGTGAGCAGGCCGGACATCTGCGAGTTCCACATGATCCAGCCGGTGGTGGTGAACCACATGTAGCGGTCGTCCGGCCCAAGGTCCAACTGCAAGGCGTGATCCTGCAGCCCCTCCAGCAACGCGCCGCCATGGCCATGCACGATCGGCTTGGGCATGCCGGTGGTGCCGGAGGAATAGACCACCCACAGCGGATGATCGAACGTGACCTGCTCGAAGCGCATCGGCGCCGGTTCGCGCACCAGAGCGTGCCACTGGTGGGCACCGGCCAGCTCGGCATCGCCATTCAGGTACGGCAACAGCACCACCTGCTCCAGGGTCGGCAGTTGGTCGCGCAGACCCTCCACCACCGACAGCCGGTCGAAGTCCTTGCCGCCGTAACGGTAACCGTCCACGGCGATCATCACCTTGGGATCGATCTGCCGGAAGCGGTCCAGCACGCTGCGCGTGCCCATGTCCGGCGAACAGCTGGACCAGATCGCGCCCAGGCTGCTCACCGCGAAAAACGCCACCATGGTTTCCGGCAGGTTGGGCAAGTAGGCCACCACCCGGTCGCCGGGACCCACCCCCAGCGCGCGCAAGCTGTTGGCCAGGGCGCTGATGTGCTCGCGCAGCTCGCCCCAGGTCAAAGTCTGCAGACCACGCAATTCAGAGCGCGACAGAATCGCGGGCCGCTCCGGTTCATCCTCATGGTGGCGGAACACCTGCTCCGCCAGGTTCAGGCGGGCGCCTTCGAACCATTTCGCGCCGGGCATATGATGGCCGTCCAGCACCCGCTCGTAGGGGGCGGAATGGCGGATGTCAAAGTATTGCCAGAGTGATTCGTAGAAGTCTTCCAGATGCTCCACGGACCAGGTCCACAGGCTCTGGTAGTCATCGAAGACGAGGCCTTTCCCGGCGCTCAGCCAGCGTTGATAGTCGGTGATGCGGGCGTCGGCGATGCGCGACGCGTCCGGCCGCCACAGCGGCGCGGGGCTGGTATTTGTCATTCTTGCTCTCCCGGTGCCGGCACGGCGATCGCCAAAAGGAGCGACCGACCCGTCACCGGCGTTGTCGTTGTTTTTACGCCGGCCACACTATAACCGTGGCAAGGAACACAAGTCACCGGCCACCCTGGAGCCACGATGCCAGTGTCACCGCGATACAAGTATCCGCTACACTTGGACCATGAGCGATCTGTCTGAACTCCGCTTCTTCCGCACCCCGGCGCACCCTTGCAGTTATCTCGAGGAGCGTCAGGCGGCGACCCTGTTCGTGGACCCGCAGACGCGGCTCGACGCGGGGCTGTACAGCGAGTTGTCACGGCTGGGCTTTCGGCGTAGCGGCGACTACCTGTACCGCCCCCATTGCGACGGCTGCCGGGCCTGCGTGCCGGCCCGGGTGCGGGTGGCGGATTTCCAGCCCCGGCGGCGCCATAAACGTCTGCGGCGCCGCAACGCCGACCTCACCGTCAGCGAGGAACCGGCCCGCTATACCCGCGAGGTGTACAGCCTGTATGCCCGCTATATTGATCAGCGCCACGGCGACGGTGATATGTTCCCGCCCTCCGAGGAACAATTCACCAGCTTCCTGACCTGCGACTGGGCGGACACCCGCTTCTACTGCTTCCGTGATCCTCGTCGGCGGCTGGTGGCCGTGGCCGTGACCGACCTGCTTGATGACGGCCTGTCGGCGGTCTATACCTTCTTCGACCCGGACCAGCCTGATCGGGGGCTGGGCGTCAATGCCCTGCTCTGGCAGATCGAGGCCGCCCATGCCCGGGGCATGCCTTATCTCTATCTCGGCTATTGGATTCGCCAATGCCAGAAGATGAGCTACAAAAGCCAGTACCAGCCGCTGGAGTTGCTGGACGGCGGTAATTGGCGGGAGCTGCCCGGCCCGGATGCGGAAAGCCGCCGATAAGCCTTTGCAGCACGGTCGCATTTCCGGCACAATTGCGCTCCCTCTCAAGCCGAGATCAGGACATTCACTGGATGGCGAAAGAAGAGCAAATCGAGCTGGAAGGGGTGGTCTTGGAAACCCTTCCGAATACCATGTTCCGCGTCAAGCTGGATAATGGTCATATTATTACCGCCCACATTTCCGGAAAAATGCGCAAGTTCTATATCCGCATTCTCACCGGCGACCGGGTGAAGGTGGAAATGTCGCCCTACGATCTGAGCAAGGGCCGCATCACCTTCCGCATGAAATAACCTTCGCGCCCGCGCGGCGCGAAGCGCTCCCCCGAACCCGGCCCCGCCGGGTTTTTTGGTTTGTGTCCGACGATAAGCGGCCACCCGATGAGCCATAAAAAAGCCCGGCGCGAGGCCGGGCTTGGTAGGAGTCGAAGGACGTTGCCGGGTCAGCAGGTGGCTTCCTCCTCGGAGGCATCCACGGTGAGCACCAGGCCGTCGTCGCCGACCCCGATGTGCACCTGACCGCCCTTGCCCGCCAGTTCGCCGAACAGCAACTTCTCCGCCAGCGGCTTCTTGATCTGCTCCTGGATCAGACGGGCCATGGGACGCGCGCCCATGTCCTTGTCGTAACCCTTCTCGGCCAGCCAGCGGCGCGCCTGCTCGTCCACGTCCAGCACCACCGCTTTCTCGTCGAGCTGGGCCTGCAGTTCCACCAGGAACTTGTCCACCACGCCAAGAATGACCTCCATGGTCAACGGGTTGAACTGGATGATGCCGTCGAGCCGGTTGCGGAATTCGGGCGTGAACACCTTCTTGATCATTTCCATGCCGTCCGAGGACTGGTCCTGGTCGGTGAAGCCGATGGTGCGTTTGTTGAGCACCTCGGCGCCGGCATTGGTGGTCATGATCAGGATCACGTTGCGGAAATCCGCCTTGCGACCGTTGTTGTCGGTCAGCGAAGCGTTATCCATTACCTGCAACAGGATGTTGAACACCTCCGGGTGTGCCTTCTCGATCTCATCGAGCAGCAGCACGCAGTGCGGCGTCTTGGTGATCGCCTCGGTAAGCAGGCCGCCCTGGTCGTAACCGACGTAGCCCGGGGGCGCGCCGATCAGACGGCTGACGGTATGCCGCTCCATGTACTCGGACATGTCGAAGCGCACCAGCTCCACGCCCAGGGCGCGGGCCAGTTGCCGGCTCACCTCGGTTTTGCCGACCCCGGTGGGACCGGCGAACATGAAGGAACCGATCGGCTTGTTGTCCGCCTTGAGACCGGCCCGGGACAGTTTGATCGCCGCGGAGATGGTCTCGATGGCGTCTTCCTGGCCGAACACCGTCATCTTCAGGTCGCGCTCCAGGTTCTGGAGCACTTCCTTGTCGGAGGACGATACCTGCTTGGGCGGAATGCGCGCGATCTTGGCGACGATGGCTTCCACGTCATCCTGATCGATGGTTTCCTTGCGCTCGCCCTCGGGCCGCAGCCGCTGCCAGGCGCCCACCTCATCGATCACGTCGATGGCCTTGTCCGGCAGGAAGCGGTCGTTGATGTAGCGGGCACTGAGTTCCGCCGCGGTTTTCAGGGCCGCGTCCGTGTAGCTCACGTTGTGGTGTTTCTCGAAGCGACTCTTGAGCCCCTTGAGGATACCCACCGTGTCTTCCACGGTGGGCTCCACCACGTCGATCTTCTGGAAGCGCCGGGACAGCGCCCGGTCCTTCTCGAAGATGGTGCGGTACTCGGTGAAAGTGGTGGAACCCATGCATTTGAGCTCACCGGAGGCGAGCAGCGGCTTGAGCAGATTGGAGGCATCCATGACGCCGCCGGACGCCGCCCCGGCACCGATGATGGTGTGGATCTCATCGATAAACAGGATGGCGTTGTCCTGCTTGCGCAGCTCCGCCAGCAGGTTCTTCAGCCGCTTCTCGAAATCACCGCGGTATTTGGTACCCGCCAGCAGCGCGCCCAGGTCCAGGGAATAGACCACGGCGTCGAGCAGCGGCTCGGGCACTTTTTCTTCCACGATCATGCGCGCCAGCCCCTCGGCGATGGCGGTCTTGCCGACACCGGGCTCGCCCACCAGCAGGGGGTTGTTCTTGCGCCGGCGGCACAGGATCTGAGCCGCGCGTTCGATCTCGAAGGCGCGCCCCACCAGCGGATCGATGCGATCCGCCCGGGCCAGCTCGTTAAGATTGCTGGCGTAACTTTCCAGGGCGCTGGCCGGGCCACCCTCCACGGTACCCTCACCGTCCTCGCGCTGTTCCATGCCGGGATCGCTGTCTTCCACCTGGGAGATGCCATGGGCGATGAAGTTGACCACGTCAAGGCGATGCACATCCTGGCTGTTGAGCAGGTACACGGCCTGACTTTCCTGCTCGTTGAAGATCGCCACCAGGACGTTGGCGCCGGTGACTTCCTTGTTGCCGGACGACTGCACGCTGAACACCGCCCGTTGCAGCACGCGCTGGAAGCCCAGCGTGGGCTGGGTGTCACGGTCACCGTCGTCGGGCAGCAGGGGGGTGGAATCGTCAATGAACTGAGTCAGGGCCTCGCGCAGCTCTTCCAGATCGGCGCCGCAAGCGCGCAGGACTTCCACCGCCGCTTCGTTGTCGAGCAGCGCCAGCAGCAGATGTTCCACGGTCATGAACTCATGCCGGTGGCTACGGGCGTGGTGGAAAGCCTCGTTGAGAGTCAGTTCCAGTTCTTTGCTGAGCATAGGCTACCTCACTGCTTGAAGCCCGCTCCGTCGCCGGAGACGTCAGGCCCGTTCGACCTGACACATCAGCGGATGCTGATGTTCGCGGGCGTAGTCGACCACTTGCGCGGCCTTGGTCTCGGCGATGTCCTGGGGATAGACCCCGCACACCGCCTTGCCTCTCGTATGCACCGTCAGCATCACCTGGGTGGCTTGCTCCCGGTCCATGCGAAAGAAGGTTTCCAGCACCTCGACGACGAAATCCATGGGGGTGTAGTCGTCGTTCAGCATCATCACCTTGTACATGGGCGGACGCCTGAGTCGAGGCTTGGCCTCCTCAACGGCGGCGTCGTCCTGACGATCGGGGGTTTGCGGCGGCTCCGGGCCGAGCCGCGACACCCGCGACGCCATGGTGAGGACGGCGTTCGACGCGTCCTTGCTTCGAGATGTGGGTTCGTGCTGCCTGTTCATAACCTTCTCTAACGGTTGTATACCCGCTGGCGTCAGCAGGCAATCAACAAATGAGGGGTATCACGGTGTTTTTCAATCCCGGCGGCGGAGGGGTTGACACCCCGCCGACCATAGGGAACAGTTGTTCAAAAACCAACCTATTCTAACTGAGCCGGGGGTGGTTGTGTGGCCCACAGCCAGCGGCCAGAGGGAGCACCATGGCAACGGGAACGGTTAAGTGGTTCAACAACGCCAAGGGATACGGATTCGTGCGGCCCGATGAAGGCGGTGACGACCTGTTCGTACACTACTCCTATATACAGGAAGAAGGATACAAGACCCTGTACGCGGGACAAAGCGTGGAATACGAGCGCCGCGAGGCCAGCAAGGGCTATCATGCGGTGAATCTTAAACCGGGGGACGTGAAGAATGGGGAAGCTCCCTCTTCCCGCCGACCGGGCAAGGCACGGCGGCGGGATCGGGAAAGCAACGCCGTCTCCCCGGAGTGAGGAGGCCGGCGCGGTGGGCGTTCAGACGCCCATGTGCTCGATCACGGCATCGCCGAACTGAGAACATTTGAGCAGGGTCGCATCGGGCATCAGACGCTCGAAGTCGTAGGTCACGGTCTTGGCGGCGATGGCGCCTTCCATACCCTTGATGACCAGATCGGCGGCGTCGTCCCAGCCCATGTGACGCAGCATCATTTCCGCGGACAGAATCAGCGAACCCGGGTTCACCTTGTCCTGGCCGGCGTACTTCGGCGCGGTGCCATGGGTGGCCTCGAACAGCGCCACGGAACCACCGATGTTGGCGCCCGGCGCGATGCCGATGCCGCCCACTTCCGCCGCCAGGGCGTCGGAGATGTAGTCACCGTTCAGGTTCAGGGTGGCGATCACGCTGTAGTCGGCGGGACGCATCAGGATCTGCTGCAGGAAGGCGTCGGCGATCACGTCCTTGATGACGATGTCCTTGCCGGTGCGCGGGTTCTTCATCACCATCCACGGGCCGCCGTCGAGCAGCTCGGCGTTGAAGCGGTCGCGGGCCAGCTCGTAGCCCCAGTTCTTGAACGACCCCTCGGTGAACTTCATGATGTTGCCTTTGTGCACCAGGGTGACGGAATCCTTGTCGTTGTCGATGGCGTACTGGATCGCCTTGCGCACCAGACGCTGGGTGCCTTCACGGGAAACCGGCTTGATGCCAATGCCACAGCCCTCGGGGAAACGGATCTGGGTAACGCCCATTTCCTCACGCAGGAACTTGATCAGCTTGGTGGCCTCCGGGCTGTCGGCGGCCCACTCGATGCCGGCGTAGATGTCCTCGGAGTTCTCCCGGAAGATCACCATGTCGGTGAGCTCGGGGTGCCGTACCGGGCTGGGCACGCCTTCGAACCAGCGTACCGGGCGCATGCAGGTGTACAGGTCGAGTTCCTGACGCAGCGCCACGTTCAGGGACCGGATACCGCCGCTCACCGGAGTGGTCAGCGGGCCCTTGATGCCGACGGTGAATTCCCGCAGCGCTTCCAGGGTTTCTTCGGGCATCCAGGTGTCCGGGCCGTAGACCTTGGTGGCCTTTTCGCCGGCGAACACTTCCATCCAGTTGATGCCACGCTTCGCCCCGTAGGATTTTTCCACGGCGGCGTCCACTACTTTGATCATCACCGGCGAGATATCGACGCCGATGCCGTCCCCTTCGATATATGGAATGATCGGATGGTTGGGGACATTCAGGGATAGGTCCGCATTTACGGTGATTTTGTCACCGTCTGCCGGAACCGTGATCTTTTGGTATCCCATCTACACTACTCCCTCTGAGAAAAACCGTAGGATTCGGTTGCGGGGCGAGAGTATAGCACCCAGGTGCTACTCTTGCTTGGCTTCCAGCCCGCCGCAGCGAGATTTCGTCCATGGCAAGACTGATTTTGTTTAACAAACCCTTTCAGGTGCTCTCGCAGTTCAGCGACGAGCGGGGAAGACGCACCCTCAAGGACTACATCCCGGTGCCGGGCGTCTACCCCGCCGGCCGGCTGGACTGGGACTCCGAGGGCCTGTTGCTGCTCACCGATGACGGCGCCTTGCAGGCGCGCATCGCCAGCCCGCGCTTCCATTTGCCCAAGACCTACCTGGCCCAGGTGGAGGGCGAGCCCGGGGAAGCGGAACTGGAGCGGCTGCGGCGCGGCATCACGCTCAAGGACGGACCCTGCCGGCCGGCGCCGTCACGGGCCATCGACGAGCCCGCGCTGTGGCCCCGCGAACCGCCGGTGCGCACGCGGCTCACGGTAGCGGACCGGTGGCTGGAAATCACCCTGGACGAAGGTCGCAACCGCCAGGTGCGGCGGATGACCGCGGCCATCGGCCACCCCACCCTGCGGCTGGTGCGCTGGCGCATCGGCGACTGGACTCTGGACGGGCTCGCCCCGGGGGAATGGCGGGAACTTACCGTGCACGCTCCGAAGCCGCGCCCATCCAGCGCGCGGCCGCCTCGGCGTCGCGCTCGCGGGCCTCGACCCAGTGCCAGCCGTCGTCGTTGAGCTCCTTCTTCCACAGCGGCACCTGGCTCTTGAGGATATCCATCAGAAAGGCGCAGGCCTCGAAAGCCGCGTGGCGATGACCGGCCCACACCACCACCCGCACGATTTCCTCACCGACCTGGATTTCACCGATCCGATGAATTATTTCGATGGCATTGAGAGTCCAGCGCTCTCGGGCGTGTTCGGCGATCCGCGTCAGGGCGTTTTCGGTCATGCCCGGATAGTGCTCCAGAAACAGCGCCCGCACCCGGCCGGATTCGTCGCGCACGCGACCGGAAAAGCGTACCTCGGCGCCACTGCGGCCATCCTGGCCCTCCACGGAGGGCACGCCTTCCAACGGCTCGGCGATGATCGCCACCCGGATGTCGGTCTCTGCGTTGATGGCGGTCATCTCAGCCTCCGGTCACCGGCGGGAACAGGGCCACGGTGTCACCGCCGGCCACCGGACTGTCCGGCGTCGCCAGCTCCTCGTTGATCGCCACCATGCGCCGGGGGGTGGCCTCGAGGGCGATGCCCACCGCCGGGTACTCGGTGGTCAGCCAGTCGCATAACGCCGCTACCGTGGTTACCGCCGCCGGCGGGCTTACCCGCAGTACCTCCTCGCCAACCCGCTCACGCAGGGCGGCGAAAAAGCGCACCTCGATGATGGTCCCGTTCATGGGGCCTCCCGACGGAATTCACCGCTGCGGCCACCGGTCTTTTCCACCAGATGGACGTGTTCGATCTCCATGGCCCGGTCCACCGCCTTACACATGTCGTAGACGGTGAGCGCCGCCACCGAGGCGGCGGTGAGCGCCTCCATCTCGACGCCGGTGCGGCCCTTGAGCTTACAGCGGGCATCCACCCTCAGACCGTCGGCGCCGTCCGGCTCGAGCTGCACTTCCACGCCGCTGAGCATCAGGGGGTGGCACAGGGGAATCAGGTCCCAGGTCTTTTTCGCCGCCTGGATACCGGCCAGGCGCGCCACCGCCAGCACGTCGCCCTTGGGATGTTCCTGGTCCAGAATCATGGCCAGGGTGCGTGGCGCCATGCGCACACGGGCGCGGGCGTGGGCGGTGCGGGCGGTGGTGTCCTTGTCGGTGACATCGACCATGCGGGCGCGGCCCTGGTCGTCCAGATGGCTAAAGGAATCATTCACGGTCTTGCTTTCTCCCGGAGGTGGCTCCATACAACGGCCCGGCGGCTGTCACGGCGGCCTCCGGTGCGCTACCATCTGCGCCCGCTGACCGATCACGATGCCCGGCTGGAGCCTTCGATGAACAGCTTCGAACCGCACATTACTGTGGCCACCATCGTCGAACAAGAGGGCCGCCTTTTGTTCGTGCGCGAAATGCAGGCCGGCCAGGCGGTGCTCAACCAGCCCGCCGGGCACGCCGAGTTCGGCGAGGACCTGATGCAGGCGGCCTACCGGGAAACCCTGGAAGAAACCGCCTGGCGGGTGGAGATCACCGACCTGCTGGGGTGGTATATTTTTCAGCCCCGGCCTGGCGCCGGTGTCTATTATCGCACCTGTTTCGTGGCCCGGGCCCTGGGCCACGATCCGCACCAGAAGCTGGACACCGGTATTCTGGAGGCGCTGTGGCTGAGCCCGGAGGAACTCCAGGCACGCCGCGACGAGCACCGCGGCCCCCTGGTGGAACGCTGCGTGGCGGATTACCTGAGCGGCCGCCGGCTGCCCCTGGACGCCATCTACCAACACCCCTGGCCGCTGCAGCGCGGCTGAGCGAACGGCGAAACGAACCATGTCCGAATCCCTGCACCGTCAAGCCCCCCGCGTGATCGTCGGTATGTCCGGCGGCGTGGACTCCTCGGTGGCCGCCGCCCGCCTGCTGGACGCCGGCTACCGGGTGGAAGGCCTGTTCATGAAGAACTGGAACGAGGACGACGGCACCGAATACTGCACCGCCCGGGAGGACCTGCTGGACGCCATGCAGGTGGCCGGGGTGCTGGGCATCGAGCTGCACACCGCCAATTTCGCCGGTGAGTACTGGGACCGGGTGTTCGAGCATTTCCTGGCCGAATACCGGGCCGGGCGCACCCCCAACCCGGACATCCTGTGCAATAAGGAAATCAAGTTCCGGGCCTTTCTGGACCACGCCCTGACCCTGGGCGCGGACTACATCGCCACCGGCCACTATGCACGGGTGGAACATGATGGCGAACGCGGCCGGCTGCTGCGCGCGGTGGACCTGAACAAGGATCAAACCTACTTCCTGCACGCCGTGGGCGGCGACAAATTCGCGCGCACCCTGTTCCCCCTCGGCGACCTGGAAAAACCGGAAGTGCGGCGCCTTGCCGCCGAACGGGGCTTCGACAACCATAAAAAGAAGGACTCCACCGGCATCTGCTTCATCGGCGAGCGCCGCTTCAAGGACTTCCTTGAGACCTACCTGCCCGCCCGGCCCGGAGATATCGAGGACGATCACGGCCACTTGATCGGTCGCCATGACGGGCTCATGTACTACACCCTGGGCCAGCGCCAGGGCCTGGGCATCGGCGGACGCGCCGACGCCGGCGAGGCGCCCTGGTACGTGGCCGGCAAGGACCTGGAACGCAACGTGCTGATCGCCGTCCAGGGCCAGGACCATCCGCTGCTGTTCAGCAATGAGCTGACCAGCGCCGAGGTGGACTGGATCGCCGGCGCCGCGCCCGCCCTGCCCGCCCGGCTCACCGCCAAGACCCGCTACCGCCAGGCGGACCAGGACTGCCGGGTCGAGGACGCCGGCGCGGATCGCGTCCGGGTGGTGTTCGATCACCCCCAGCGGGCCGTTACCCCGGGCCAGTCGGTGGTGTTCTACGACGGCGACACCTGCCTGGGCGGCGCCGTGATCGAGGAGACCCGATGAATCACGAACAGCAACAAATGCTGGCCCTGGCGGCGGTGTTCGAGGCCGCCGTGCTGGCCGACCGCATCGCCACCGGCGCCGACACCGACCCCGGCGCCATGGAGGCTCTGTTCGGCGGCGTGATGACCATGGACACCGAGACGGCCACTGGCGTTTACCCCGCCCCGGAGCGTCTCCAGGACGGCATGCGCCTGCTTCGCCAGAGCCTGAGCCGGCAGCAGTCCCGCGAGTCAGCGCGACCGCTGAGCTATGCCCTGGCCCTGCTGCACCTGTCCGCCAAACTGCGCAAGAACAGCGACGTGATCAGCATCCTGCGCCACCGGCTGATCGCCCTGGAGGGCCAGCGTGATCATTTCGACGGGCTCACCAGCGCCACCTTCTGCCACCGGCTGGCCGGCATCTATCTGGATACCCTGGGTACCTTCCGATTCCGCATCCGGGTCCAGGGCGACCCGGCCAAGCTCCAGGACGAGGACAACGCGGCGCGCATCCGCGCGCTGTTCCTGGCCGGCGTGCGCGCCGCCTTCCTGTGGCACGCTCACGGCGGTCGCCGCTGGCGGCTGCTGTTTCAGCGCAAGCAACAACTGGAAGCACTCAATAGCATTAAAAACAATAACTTATAATATAAAACTAAAGTAAATTATAGATTGCGCCGGCGGCGCGCGATTCCCGGTTATTTGCGGTATGATTGCGCCCGCCAAAGGTTTCCCATTTCAGGAGTCCCCCATGTCCAGCCTTAATCCCCTCACCGCCATTTCCCCGGTGGACGGTCGCTACGCCGGCAAGTGCGAGCCCCTGCGCGCCATCACCAGCGAATATGGCCTGATCCGCTACCGGGTCCACGTGGAAGTGAGCTGGCTGGAACAACTGGCCCATGAAAAAGCGATCCCGGAAGTACCGCTGATGAGCGGCAAGGCCGCCTGGCACCTGCGCGGCGTGACCCGGGATTTCGAGGAGAAGGACGCCGAGCGCATCAAGGAAATCGAGCGCACCACCAACCACGACGTCAAAGCCGTGGAGTACTTCATCAAGGAACGCATGGCCGAGCACGAAGAGCTCGACAAGATGACCGAGTTCGTCCATTTCGCCTGCACCAGCGAGGACATCAACAACCTGTCCTACGCGATGATGCTGCGCGAGGCCCGCGACGCCCTGCTGCCCAAGCTCGACCAGATCATCCGCTCCCTGCGCCAGCTCGCCCACGGCCTGGCGGATGTGCCGATGCTGTCGCGCACCCACGGCCAGTCCGCCTCCCCCACCACCGTGGGCAAGGAAATGGCCAACGTGGTGGAGCGCCTCAAGCGCCAGCGCGATCAGTTCGTGGCGGTGCGGATTCTCGGCAAGATCAACGGCGCGGTGGGCAACTACAACGCCCATTACGCGGCCTATCCGGACGTGGACTGGCCGGCTTTCGCGCGGCGCTTCGTGGAAAGCCTGGGACTGGCCTTCAACCCGTTCACCACCCAGATCGAGCCCCATGACTGGGTAGCGGAGTATTTCCACGCCCTGATGCGCTTCAACACCATCCTGCTGGACTTCGACCGGGACGTGTGGGGCTACATTTCCCTGGGCTACTTCAAGCAGCGCGCCGTGGAAGGCGAAGTGGGCTCCTCCACCATGCCGCACAAGGTCAACCCGATCGACTTCGAGAACTCCGAGGGCAACCTGGGCATCGCCAACGCGGTGATGGGCCATCTGGCCGCCAAGCTGCCGGTGTCCCGCTGGCAGCGCGACCTCACCGATTCCACCGTGCTGCGCAACGTGGGCGTGGGCCTGGCCCACAGCCTGATCGCCTACGAAGCCTCCCTGAAAGGCATCGGCAAGCTGGAGGTCAACCCGGAGCGCCTCGAGGATGACCTGGACCACGCCTGGGAAGTGCTCGCCGAACCGATCCAGACGGTGATGCGCCGCTACGGCATCGAGAAGCCCTACGAAAAGCTCAAGGAACTGACCCGGGGCAAGGCCATCACCCAGGAGGCGCTGGCCGACTTCATCGATGGCCTGGCCATTCCCGAGGACGCCAAGGAGCGTCTCAAGGCGCTCACCCCGGGTGGTTACACCGGCAACGCCGGTCGCCAGGCCCGCGACGTTCAGTAACACCGCCGCCGGCCCGAGCGCCGGCCCGGAGCTTTGATGACCGTGGATGCCGTTTCGCCGCGTTTCACGCTGCCCCTGGCGCCTGGGGATTTCCTGGCGCGCTACTGGCAACGCGCCCCCCTGTTCATGCCCGCCGCCGCTGCCGGGCTCGAACACCCGGATGCCGACACCCTGGCGGGGCTGGCCCTGGAGCCGGAGGTGGAATCCCGCCTGATCGAAGGCGCCGGCGATGGCCCCTGGTCCCTGGAGCAAGGCCCCTTCGAGGAGGCCCGCTTCAGCGAGCTGGGAGAGCGGGACTGGACCCTGCTGGTGCAGTCCGTGGACCACTACCTTACGGAAGTGTCGCTGCTGCTCGACGATTTCGCTTTCCTGCCCGGCTGGCGTCTTGAGGACATCATGATCAGCTACGCCGCCGAAGGCGGCAGCGTAGGTCCGCATTTCGATCAGTACGACGTGTTCCTGATCCAGGCCAGTGGCCGGCGTCACTGGCGGTTGGGGCCCGTCTGCGACGATGAAAGCCGCCTGCGCGGCGATGTTCCGCTGAAAATGCTGGCCGACATGCCGGTGGACGGCGAGCATATCGCCGGCCCCGGCGATGTGCTTTACCTGCCCCCCGGCGTGGCCCATCACGGCGTCGCCCTGGACAGCGACTGCGTGACCTGGTCGGTGGGCTTCCGGGCCCCGGACTACCGGGATCTGCTGGCGGAGGTGGTAGCCGAGACCCTGGCCGAGAGCCCCACCCGCCTGTACGCCGACCCCGGTCGCGCCCTGACCACCGACCCGGGCCGGCTCGACGCCGGTGAGCGCGAGGCCATGCTGGACGCGGCGCTGGCGCTGTTCGACCGGGACGCTGGCCGGCGCGCCCTGGCCCGCTGGCTCAGTACCCCCCGGCAAACGGGACTTGATTTTCTGGTCGACCCGGCGCACATTCGCGCCGCCGACCCGGATGCCGCCCTGGTGCGCCACGGCGGCGTACGCCTGCTGGTGGTGGACGACACCGCCTGGCTGAACGGCGAGGCCTGGCCGCTACGCGGCTCCCAGGCCGCCCTGGCCGGGCTGCTTGCCCGCCAGCGGCGCTATACGAACGACGAGCTGGCCGCGGTGCTCGACGCCGACAGCCGGCCCCTGCTGGATCACTGGATAGACCAGGGCTACTTTGCCGAGCTTTAACGAGAACGCCATGGCCTTTAGCATCATTGAGACAACCTGGGACGAACACCGCGCCGAACTGAGCGCCCTGCGCGAACGTATCTTCATTGGCGAACAAGGTGTCCCGGAGGAACTGGAATGGGACGGCGCCGACCCCGCCGCCCGGCACTTCCTGGCGTTCGACGACGCCGGCAAACCGATCGGTTGTCTGCGCCTTCTGGGCAGCGGCCAGATCAGCCGCCTGTGCGTGCTGGAAACCCACCGCAACAGCGGCGTTGGCCGCGCCCTGCTGGTGGCCGCCGAGGAAGCCGCCCGCGCCGCCGATATGGGCGAGGTGTTCCTGTACGCCCAGACCCACGCCACCAGCTTCTACGAAACCGCCGGCTTCAGTGTCTCCGGCGGCATCTTCATGGACGCCCACATCCCCCACCGGCAGATGTTCAAGCTGCTGGACTGACATGCGCTTGCGGCTCGGCGAGGACGATACTCTGCATCACCCGGACCCGAGCCAGGCCGCCGGAGCCCTGGCCGACCTGATCCGTGCCTGCCGGCGTCGCCTGTGGCTACGGGTGCCGGCCCTGGACGCGCTCACCGCCGACCCGGCGGTGCTCGACGCCCTCAAAGCCCTCGCCCTGTCCTCGCCCCAGGCCGATCTGCGCGTACTGTTCGACGACGTGGACCAGGCGGTCAAACGCGGCCATGGCCTGGTGCATCTGGCCCGCCGCCTGCCCTCCCGCCTGCATTTGCGCCAGACCCAGCCCGACGACGCCGATCCAACGCTGTGCTTCGCGGTGGCCGAACGCACCGGCCTGTTCGAAGCGACCGGCTGGCCGCGCCCGGAACGCCTGGACCTGTGCGCCCACGCGCTGCCCCGGGCACCGCGCCGCGCGGAACACTTCGGCCGTGTCTGGGAGCGTGCCCGAAGCAATCCGGAGTTGCGCGAATTGCGCCTGTGACCTTATCCGGCGCGGCAAAAAGCGGCATCATAAGAGCCGCACAATAACGACGAATCAAGAGAGACCCATGGCCGAGAGCACCAAATACCTGCTGTCCGAAGAACGCATGCCCCGCGACTGGTACAACATCATGGCGGACTTTCCGA
The DNA here is from genome assembly GCF_046507615.1 of Alloalcanivorax sp. C16-2. Taxonomy (NCBI): domain Bacteria; kingdom Pseudomonadati; phylum Pseudomonadota; class Gammaproteobacteria; order Oceanospirillales; family Alcanivoracaceae; genus Alloalcanivorax; species Alloalcanivorax sp. C16-2. The sequence goes on from NZ_JBKFTL010000005.1 coordinate 193,757, forward strand.
CGCCCATGGCCCCGGTGCTGCACCCCGCCACCCACCAGCCGGTGGCCCCCGGCGATCTGGCACCGCTGTTCCCGGACACCCTGATCGCCCAGGAGATGACCACCGAGCGGCACGTGGAAATTCCCACTCCGGTGCGCGACATCTACCGCCTGTGGCGGCCCAGTCCGCTGATCCGCGCGCGCCGTCTGGAAAAGGCCCTGGACACCCCGGCGAAGATTTACTTCAAGTACGAAGGGGTCAGCCCGGCGGGCTCCCATAAGCCCAATACCGCCGTGGCCCAGGCGTTCTACAACGCCGAGGCCGGCATCAAGCGGCTCACCACCGAAACCGGCGCCGGCCAGTGGGGCTCATCGCTGGCCTTCGCCGGCAGCCTGTTCGACCTGCAGGTCAAGGTGTTCCAGGTCAAGGTGTCGTTCCAACAGAAGCCCTACCGGCAGGCGCTGATGCGCACCTACGGCGCCGAATGCGTGGCCTCGCCCTCCAACCTCACCGAATCCGGCCGCGCGATCCTGGCGGAGAACCCGGATCACCCGGGCAGCCTGGGCATCGCCATCAGCGAGGCGGTGGAACTGGCTGCCCAGGACGAGGGCACCAAATATGCCCTGGGCTCGGTGCTCAACCATGTGATGCTGCACCAGAGCGTAATCGGCCTGGAGGCCATGGAGCAGTTCGAAATAGCCGGCGACGACCCGGACATCATCATCGGCTGCACCGGTGGCGGCTCCAACTTCGCCGGCATCGCCTTCCCGTTCCTGGGCGCCCAGCTGCGTGGCGGCAAGCGCCGCCGCATCATCGCCGTGGAACCGGCCGCCTGCCCCACCCTGACCCAGGGCCGCTTCGCCTATGATTTCGGCGATACCGCCCATCTCACGCCGCTCACCAAGATGCACACCCTGGGCTCCAGCTTCACGCCGCCGGGTTTCCACGCCGGTGGCCTGCGCTATCACGGCATGGGCGCCCAGGTGTCCCATGTGCTGGAGCTGGGCCTGATCGAAGCGCGCGCCTATCAGCAGCTGGGTTGCTTCGAGGCGGCGGTGGAGTTCGCCCGCCACGAGGGCATCGTGCCGGCGCCGGAGTGCACCCACGCGGTCAAGGGCGCCATCGATGAGGCCCTGCGCTGCAAGGCGGAGGGCAAGTCGGAGACCATCCTGTTCAACCTTTCCGGCCACGGCCATTTCGACATGCAGGCCTACATCGATTATTTCGACGGCAAGCTGGAAGACGGCGACTACGACGCCGCCGGCGCCGAGGCGGCGCTGTCGCGTCTGCCACAACTGGGCTGATCATCAAGAGGGGAAAAAAATGGCGTTTTTCGACGGTTTGATCGCGCTGATCGTGCTGGGGCTGGTATTGATGGGCGTCGGCTTCGGCGCCCGCCAGTCCGCCTGGGGCCTGACCCTGCTGGCCCTGGGCACGATCTGCATGCTGGCCACCATTGGCTATAAGGTCTACATGACCGTTCAGTGATCCAGCCCGGCCACCAGCTCCCAGAGCCGGTGGCCGCTGTGACGGTACTTTTCCTCGAAATCGGTGATTGGCTCACCGTCCCCGCTCAGCGGCGACACCGTCGCCGCGCGGCCCGCCACCTCCAGCGCCCGCGCCATTTCCCTGGCGTAGAGTTCCCAATTGGTACGTAACACCAGGGTGCCCCCCAACGCCAACAGATGGGGAAACACCGGGTGGCCGTGCCAGCGGCGCTTCAGGTGCGCGCTTTTCGGCCACGGATTCGGATACAACAGGTAATGGCGCCAGGGTCGCCAGCCGGCGGACTCCGCCAGACGCCAGAAGCCGGCGCAGTCGGTACGCAGCAACAGCAGATTGCCCGGCGCCTCGAAGCGCCGCGCCGCCCGTTCCAGACGGTGGGCGGACTGGTCCAGCCCCAGCACCAGCGCCTCCGGGTAGCGGCGCGCCAACCATACCGAGGAGCGGCCGGTACCACAGCCGGAATCCAGAATCAGGGGCCGGGCCTGGTCACCGAGCCACTGCTCGGCGCGGGCGAAGGCCTGGCGATCGTGGTCCGCCAGGGGAGCCCGCCAGACATGGCCCAGATGGCGACGCACGGTGTCCGCCAATGACGAATGCGGCCCGCCCTGGTTGCTGGTCACGGCCCGGCTGTTACCGAACATGGAAAGCCTCGAAGATGGAAATCACGGACGTTTTACGGTGGTTTTTCACAAATTCCGCTGTGCGGTTCCCGGCCGGCGTCATGATTCGATACACTCCGGCGCGTTACGGGAGAGTTTTTCATTATGCGTTTTTTCCTGCCTTTTTTCTGCCTTTTCCTGCTCACCGCCTGCCAGGGTCGCGACATCGAGAAAGAGGATTACGAGGACGATTTTCTTCTCGTCGCCCATCAGAGCATCAAGACCTCCGGCTCTGACTACGGCCAAAAAGTGGACCTGCAAGCCATCGTTCGGAACCGCATCGCCGACGATGCCGGTAGCGGCCTGTGGCTGCGCACCACCCTGCCCTGGCTGCGTATTGGCGGCGGTCAACTGGACACCCGTGACCTGGCCCGCCTGGGCGACCGAGCCGAACCATTTCGACGGTTCCAGGAGAGCGGCACCCTGAGCCGCGTGAAGAACGGGCGCATTACCGAGACCCGTCTGGCTGATCCGGAGCTTGAGCAACGTTTGCAGGAACGTTTCGGTGACAAGATCGAGCAGTTGCTGGACCAATCCACCGCCACCGCCGTACCGCTCCCGGATGACCCTCAACCCGGCGATACCTGGCAGGCCAGCGCCTCTCTCTGGGGGTTGCCCAAGGTCGAGGCCGACTACCGGGTTCTGGCACGGGACGGGGAGCGGGTACTGGTGGCCATGACGCTCAACGGCGAACGGGTGGAAGGCCAGGCGCGCATGATCGCGCGCTGGCCCAGCGGCATGCCCGAGGCGCTGCGCCTGCACAGCGAGCTGTACATGCCCGACCAGGACGCGCTTGTAGAACAGCGCTTGCAACTGGTGAGCCAGCGCCACTATCCCAACCTGGTGCGGGATTGGGACGTGGACCCCACGCATCTGCAGATGCAGGCCGATTTCCAGAAACGTCAGTTCCGTGAAATGCCGCTGCGCGAACCCGACGACACCCTGCCGTTACGGGACCGTGCCGACATGGATGCTCTGCTCGACAGCCTCGAGGACAGCTTCCTTTATCAGGTCGAGGAACAGCGGGTGATGACCCGCGGTGACTGGGCCCTGGCCGCGCCGCTGCAACAACAAGCGGAATTGCACTTCACCGGCTTCAATGGCGACGCCCCGGACGGTCTGGTGCTGAACCGAATGGCGGAGAACGGCGGCTTCTTCCGGCTCGCGGAGCCGGGCCCGCCGGACATGGACCTGGGCCGGGATTTGCTCATCGCCACCGCGCCGGACGCTTTCCAGCCCGGCAAGCCGCTGTCGCTCACCGCCGAGGCCCGGATCTGGGAGCCCGCCGAGCCCGTTACCCTGATCAAGGGCGACCCCGTTCCCGACGGCGTGAGCGTGCTCGACTGGGGGGAGCAACGTCTGGACCTGCGCCTGGAAGACGGCCAACCAGTACGCGCCCAGCCCCTGGACGCCGACGGCCGCCCCCTGCCCATGGCAATGACCCTGCGCCCGGTTAAACAAGCCGACGAGAGCCCGGAGACCTTTATCGAGCGCCTGTCGCTGAACCCGGCTCCGCTGCGCCTGAGCCTGCGCACCGATACCCCCATCGCCGCGCTTCGCCTCACCCCCATGGAGTCACGGCGGCGCGCCCTGACCATGACGGTGCGCCCCCAGCCGGACGACGGCGACCTTCATCCCCCTGGTGCCCGGCACCAGCTCCCGGGCCTGCGCGACGCCCCGGACGATACCGCCCGGCTGCTGCGGGACATCGAGTTGCAGGCCCTCGACCACCATCGCCTGCGGGTCACCGGCCCGATCGGTTTCCGCCTGTGTAACGTAGTCCCCGAGGGCGCCCCGGACTATCACGGCACGCCACTGCATTTCACCTGGTCCGCCCCGACGCGGCACGAAGAAGACGGCCGCCCCGGGTTCGAGCTGCGCACCAAGGACGACCGGATTCGTTATTTCTATGGCCGGCGCCTGTCCTTCGAGGCGCGCTGCCCGACCCGGGTGGAAACGGTAGTCCTGACCCGGGAGCAGCCCGGTTGCGCGCGCTTCGAAGGCGATAACGGCGTGCTACTGGGCGACGATTGCAAGGCGGCCCACTACGACGCCCTGGACGACACCGGCCTGGCCCTGCGTGAACTCGGTGAGGACGACAACGGCGTGCTGCGCTTCTGGGGCCCGGTGAAATCCGTCCGCCTGCTGCGCACCCACGGTGAACAGACCCGAACCCTCGAAGCCACCCTTCCGGAGCTGCCGCAATGAGCGTTTTCCCATGGACCCGGAACCTGATCCTGCTGCTCGGTGCCCTTCTGCTGGCCCGGGCGGCCCACGCCGAACGCCTCTACTTCACCGATTATGGCTACCCGGCCAAGACCGAGCAGGCCCGGTTTTTCTATGTGGACACGCCCCTGCCGGAGAATCCGGACGGCCCCGGCTATCTCTATAAGGCCTATTACACAAGCAACGATGCGCTCTATGCCGAGGGGGCCCGCGCCGGCACCGACAAGGACGCCGACTGGTATGGCGACTGGCGCTATCTCTACCCGGACGGCACCCTGAAGGAAAAAGGGCACAGCGACGAACAAGGCCGTCTGGACGGCGAGATCATCTCCTACCACGAGAACGGCCAGGAGGATAAATTCAGGCCTTACCGCCACGGCAAGCCCCACGGCGTGGAGAAACACTACGACGAGGACGGCAACCTGCTGGCCCGGACGCCCTACAAGGACGGCGCCGTTACCGGTATGCGGGTGGCCTACTACCCCAAGGTCGGCGACCAGGAAGGCGGCAAGGATGGCGGCCAGATCCATGAGGAAAGGCGCTACAAGGGCGGCCGCTACGACTTTCTCTTCAACCGCTATGACCGCGACGGCAACCCGCTCGCCCACGAGGCCTATGTGGCCCCCGGGATCCTGATGGGTTGGCACAAGAACAGCGATGGCGTCTACCTGAGCCGCGAAGCCACCTACCAGCGCGATGCACAGGGCCGGTTCCGTAACGACGCGCCGGTGTGGCTACGTCTCAAGGCGGAGAATAACCCGGACGGCACGCTGAGGTTCGTATACCTGCGCTACCCGAAAGAAGACAGCGTGTGGAAAATCGGCTTCGCCAACGATCGGGTAGTGAAGCTGCAACACCTGATCGGCGGGATTGCCCAGGGCAAGGCCATCATCGGCCAGTACAGCGGCGCGCGGGAGGAAGGCCAGATGAAGGATAGCCGGCGCGACGGTGAATGGCGCGGTTACGACGACCACGGCGACCTGATCGCGGTAAAGCGGTTCCGGAACGGCCAGCGCCACGGCGAAAGCCGCGAACGCAGCGGCCCGGAGAACCAGCGCTGGACCTACCATGAGTACCGCCAGGGCAAGAAGGACGGCCCCTGGCACACCGAAAACGCTGACGGCGAAGTGCTGGAATCCGGCCGTTATCGGAACGACAAGCCGGTGGGCGACTGGCGCACCCTGGACACCAACGGCAACGTGGAGCAGGCACATTATGTGAACGGCGAGTTGCACGGTGACTGGACCCGAAGTACCCCGGACGGCACCCTGCTGGATCAGCGCCACTACCGGAACGGCAAGGCCATCGGCGACTGGGTGAGCCATGACAAGGACGGCAACCTGGTGTTCCGGGCCCACTTCGTGAATGGCGAAAAAGAAGGCGAAGCCTTCAAGGTGCTGTATGAAGGGCGCCAGAGACATGCCCATTTCAAGGCCGGCAAGCGCGACGGTGAATACCTGGAAACCAGCCCCGAAGGTTACCCTCGACTGGTGGGCCAGTACCGCGACGACAAACGCCAGGGGCGTTTCATCGAATACGATGAGGAAGGCCGGGTGGAACGCATTACCCCGTACCGGGACGGCCTGGAGAACGGCGAAGGCTGGATCAGCGACCGCGACGGCAAGATGGTACCGGCGCGCTGGCGCAACGGCGACCGCCTCAAGCCCTGACCCGGCCCGCCGGGCGACGGCAAGGAAGCCGCTCCTCGCCCCATCGACGGGCCCGGGGCGGCCTGTGCAGCCCGGCCCCGTTGTCGCTATGATGCGAGTTCGACCTTTTCCTGGGACCATCGTCATGCGCATGCCAAGTCGACGCCGATGCACGCCCGGCCACCGGACGCTGGCCCTGTTGCTGCTGCTGATCGTCGCCCCGCTGCTGGCCCGCGCCGAGGCCATGTCGATCCATGTCATCCAGCGCGCCGATGCCCAGGCCCTGGTGCCGGTGATCCGCCCCCTCCTTCCGGAGGGCGGCTACGTCAACGCCTACCAGGGCAAGCTGGTGATCCGCACCACCAGCGCCAATTTCGACCAGGTTCTGGCCGCCCTCGGCGACATGCCGGAAGTGCCGCGCACGGTGACCGTGCACCTGCGCCGCCGCGCCGACGGCGAACGCGGTGGCGGCGGCGTCACCCTGGGGCCGGACGGCATACGGGCCGGGGCCGGCTCGATCAGCCACCAGCGCCAGGACGACTACCGCATCAACACCCTGGCCGGCCACGCCGCCGGCATCAGCCAGGGCACCCTGGTGGCCCTCACCGGCACCCAGTACCCGGCACTGATGAGCCTGAAACAGGGCATCCGGATCACCCCGGTGCTGACCGGGGACGGTCGCGTGCGCCTGACCGTGGCTCAGCGTTTTGACGAACCGGCCGGCAATGGCCTGGCCCGTACCCAGGGCAGCGACACCACCCTGGTGGTGACACCGGGACAATGGCAGGCCCTGGGCGCCATCACCGTCAGCGAGCGTACCGGAGCCCGTGGCCTGAGCGGCGCCGCCACCCACAGCGAACGGCTCGATCTGCCCCTGGAAGTCAAAGTGGAGATTGGCGGTCGCTGACCCAGCCGGCGGGACAATTCGGCGCCCCAACATCGAGCATTCACATCTTGTAACGCACCGGAATCGGGCGCGAATTCGTCCTCAAGCCCCTTACATGGCGGTGTCCGACCCTTCTCTCACCGTCCCATGATATGGCCCGCTTATTGCTAATGCTTCTCCTGCCCTTGTAAATTTACTAATCGATTAATTAATATGTCGATTAGTCGCGCTAACAACAAGGCTCAACAGGAGAACTGCGATGCGAAAACTGATTCTGGCTCCAATAATTGCGACTGCTCTGATGGCCTCTACCCAGGCCTCGGCGCAAGACACCCTGAAAATCGGGCTGATCCAGCCCCTCACCGGTTCGGTGGCCTACAACGGCACCGCCGACGCCAACGGTGCCCGGCTCGCCGTCAAGGAGCGCAACGCCAACGGCGGCGTGCTCGGCAAGCAAGTGGAACTGATCCTCGAGGACGGCCAGTGCAGCCCGGCCAACTCGGTGAACGCCGCCGAGAAACTGATCCAGCGCGACAAGGTAGTGGCTCTGGTCGGCGCCTTCTGCAGCTCCGCCACCTCGGCGGTGATGCCGGTGGCGGGCAAGTACAAGACGCCCTTTCTGACCGGCGTTTCCTCCGAAGCCAGCCTCACCGAGAAAGGCAACCCCTACTTCTTCCGCTCCGCGGAAACCGACGCCCTGCTCGGCAAGGCGTTTTCCCGGTTGATCGTCGACAACCTGGGCCTCAAGAAAGTGGCCTATATCGGCGTCAACGACGACTGGGGCCGGGGCAGTGCCAAGGCGTTCGAGCAGGAGTTATCCAGCCACGGCGTGGAAACCGCGCTGATCGAATACTTCAACCATGGCGCCACCGACTTCTATACGCTGCTCACCAAACTGCGCGGCTCCGGTGCCGATGGCGTGTTCGTGGCCGCCGAAACCCAGGACGGTTCCACCCTGGTCAAGCAGATCAAGCAGTTCGGCATCGACATGGACGTGTTCGGCGTCGGCTCCTGGGCCACCAGCGACTTCATCAAGATCACCGGTGACGCGGCGGAAGGCATCTATGCCGCCGTGCCCTATGTGTCCAACCTGCCCGGCGAGCGCAACGAGCGCTTCGTGAAGGAATACAGCGCCGCCTACGACCACGCCCCCGGCAAATACGCCGCCGCCGGCTACAACTCCATGAACATCATGATGGACGCCATCGACCGGGCCGGCGACACCGACGCCCAGGCCATCGTCGACGGGCTCCACGCCACCGACTACGAAGCCCCCAACGGCCGCTACCGGTTCACCGAAAAGGGCCAGGGCTACGGCTTCGAAGCGGCACTGGTGCAAATCCAGGACGGCCACACCGAGGTGGTCGCCACCACCCGTATCGCCAACCCCGAAGCCGACAGCGGCGGGCAATAATCCATGGATATGTTGTTGCAGTTTGTCGCCAACGGTCTGGTGTCGGGAGCGTTCTACGCGCTCTCGGCCCTGGGCCTGACCCTGATCTTCGGGCTGATGCGGGTGGTCAACTTCGCCCACGGTGAGCTCTATATGCTGGGCGGCGTGATGGGCTGGCTGGCCACCACGGTGCTCGGCCTGAACTTCTTCGCCGGCCTGGCGCTGACCCTGGCGGTGATGGGCGCCTGTGGCTGGCTGGTGGATCGCTTCCTGATCGAGCGGGTGCGCGACCAAGGCGAGGAGCCCAGCATTCTGCTCACCATCGGCCTGTCGATCTTCCTCACCAACACCGCCCTGCTGCTGGTGGGCACCGCGCCGCTGACCATCGAGGGCCCGCTGCCCAACAAACCGGTGTTCCTGGGCCCGGTGGTGCTTACCGAGCTGCGCGTGTTCGCGGTGGCCGCCTGCGCGGTGCTGATTCTCGCCGCCCACCTGGTGATCCGTCACACGCGGCTGGGGCGCGCCATGCGCGCCACCTTCCAGGACCCGATGGCGGCCCGTCTGGCGGGCATCAACACCGCCCGCGTCTATGCCAGCACCTTCGCCCTGGGCACCATGCTGGCGGCTTCCGCCGGCATGCTGTTGGGCTCGATCTACTCCACCCACGTCAGCGCCGGCGGCGTGGTCAGTCTCAAGGCGTTCGTGGTGGTGATCCTGGGCGGCATGGGCAGCTTCGCCGGCGCCATCGTCGGTGGCCTGCTGCTGGGCGTGGCCGAGGCACTGTGGGGAGGCTACATCTCCACCGGCACGGTGGACATCATCGGCTTCATCATCGTGATCCTGACTCTGATCTTCAAACCCTACGGGCTGTTTTCAACCCAGGTGGAGAGGGCCTGAGCATGAAATTCGAACGCAATACCCTGCTGGTGCTGGGCCTGATCGCCCTCGCCTTCCCGTTACTGGTGGGCGACCAGTACCTGCTGCACATCGGCATCATGGTGCTGCTGTACGCGGTGCTCGCCACCAGCCTCAATCTGATCGTCGGCTATGTCGGCGAGTTCTCCCTGGGCCATACCGCCTTTCTTGGCCTGGGCGCCTACACCGCCGCGCTGCTGTCATTGCGGCTGGGGCTGCCGGCCTGGGCCACCATCCCGCTGGCCGGAGTGGTCTCGGCCCTGTTCGGTGTCGCCATCGGCGCCATCACCCTGCGCCTGCGCGGGCCCTACTTCGTGATCATCACCCTGGCGTTCGCCGAGGTACTGCGGCTGATCGCCAACAACTGGGTGGGCTTCACCAACGGCCCCATGGGCCTGTCCGGGGTGGCGCAACCGGCGCTGCTGGCGGACGCCTCGCCGCTGATGGCCAAGCGCTTCTATTTCTATCTGGCCCTGGCCCTGACCGCTCTGGCTCTCTATCTGGCCTACCGGTTCGTGTACTCCAACAATGGCCGTGCCGCGGTAACCGTGCGCGAGAACCGCTTCGTCGCTCAATCCGTGGGTATCCGTCCGTTCGTCTACGCCATGCGGGCCTTCGTGCTGGGCGCCTTCCTGGCCGGCCTGGCCGGTGGCTTCTATGCCCACTACATCACCTTCGTGGGCGCCAATGTGTTCGGTTTCGCGTTCATGGTGAGCATGATCATCATGGTGCTGATCGGCGGCAAGGGCACCCTGATCGGCCCCCTTCTGGGCGCTCTTCTGGTCACCCTGCTCACTGAGTACCTGCGTGAACTGCAGGAACTGAGGCTGTCGCTGTTCGGGCTGATCGTGATGGGCGTGGTGTTGTTCCTGCCTAATGGCCTGATGGGTTTTCTCAATCACCGTCGCGAGCGCAACCAGAGCGATGACACCGCCGACACCGCGACCCGCGTTCAGGGAGGCCCGGCATGAACCCGACGCAAACCAACCCGCCCTTGCTGACCGTGGCGGGTCTGAGCAAGACCTTTGGCGGCATCAAGGCGGTGCAGGACATCGACTTCCAGGTCAACCGGGGCGAAGTGTTCGGTCTGATCGGCCCGAACGGCGCCGGCAAGACCACCTGCTTCAACCTGATCACCGGTTTCTACACGCCCACCACCGGCCAGGTCGCCTTCCAGGGGCGGGACATCACCGGCCAGAGCCCTTACCGGATCGCCCGCCAGGGGCTGGTGCGCAGTTTCCAGAAAACCAACGTGCTCAAGCCGCTGACGGTGTTTGAAAACGTGCTCGCCGGGCACTACCTGAGTGCCAAGCAAAGCCTGTTGAGCACCTTGTTTCCCACCGCGCCGGTGCGCAAGGCGGAACGGGAAGCCCGTGACAGCGCGGCGCGCATCGTCGCCCTGCTGGATCTGGGCGCGCGCCTGGATACACCGGCCTACCGGCTTTCCTGCGGCGAACTGAGACTGCTGGAAGTGGCGGTGGCGCTGGCCGCCAAACCCACCCTGCTGATGCTCGACGAGCCGGCGGCCGGGCTCAACAGCCAGGAAGCGATGCGCTTCGGTGGCATTCTCAAGGAACTGCGCCGCGAACAGGTGCCGTCCATCGTCATCGTCGAACACAACATGAATCTGGTCATGGATGTCAGCGACCGGGTCATGGTGATGGACTTTGGCCGCAAGCTGGCCGAGGGCGCCCCCGCCGAGGTCAAGAATGACCCGAGGGTGGTGGAAGCCTATCTGGGGAGGGCAAGAGCATGAACGATACCGCTGTGCATGAAACCGCGCGCGATACTTTGCTGCGGGTTCGCGACCTGCATGTGGCCTACGGCAAGATCGCCGCCCTGCATGGCATCGATCTGGATGTCGCCCAGGGTGAAACCGTGGCTCTGATTGGCGCCAACGGAGCCGGTAAGAGCACCATTCTGCGAGCCATCTCCGGCCTGCTGAAACCAAGCCGGGGCAGCATCCACTGGGATGGCCGTGAAATCGCCGGCCTGCCGGCGGAGAAAGTGGTTGCCGGCGGCATTGCCCATTGCCCGGAAGAGCGACATGTGTGGCCGGCCATGACGGTGCGCGAGAATCTGATGCTAGGTGCCTTCCTGACCGGTTCGAAACACCGGGTGGAAGAACGCGTGGGCATGGCCTTTCACCGCTTCCCAAGGCTGCGCGAGCGCTACAAGCAGATGGCCGGCACCCTCAGCGGGGGCGAACAGCAGATGCTCGCCATCGCCCGCGCCCTGATGTCGGAACCACGCCTGCTGCTGCTCGACGAGCCCAGCCTGGGCCTGTCTCCGAAGATGGCCGACGAGGTGTTCGACGTGGTGCGCGAGATCAATGGTCACGGCGTTACCGTGCTGGTGGTGGAGCAGAACGTGCACAACGCCCTGGCGGTGGCCTCCCGAGCCTATGTGGTCGAGACCGGCACCATCAGCACCGAGGCGGACAGCACCACCCTGCTTGAGGACCCGGAGGTGCTGAGCGCCTATCTGGGCGCCTGAGAATACCCTTCCGTTCCGTGCGGACGACGGTGTGATCACGATCCGGAAGCACCGTCACCATAATTAATTAGTCGAATAGTTAATAAGGAGTTTTTCAATGTCTGAGCAAATTCGTGTCGCCATTATCGGCGGCGGTATCGGCGGTGTCGCCCTGGCCCGGGCCCTGAGCCGCCGTGGCATCGATTTTCACCTGTTCGAGCAGGCGCCCGCGTTTGGTGAAGTGGGCGCCGGCGTGCAGATGACCCCCAACGCGGTGAAAGTGCTCAAGGCCCTGGGCCTGACCCGGGAACTGGCGGACATCGGCTTCCTGCCGGAATCGATGCGCGGCATCAACTGGCAAACTGGCGATACCCTGTTCCGCACGCCGCTCAAGGATACCTTCCCCAAGGTCTACGGCGCCGAGTTCTACCATGTGCACCGCGCCGACCTGCACGGCATTCTGTGCGCCGACCTGCCGGCGCACAAAATCACCTTCAATGCCCGCTGCACCGGTATCGAGGAACAGAATGACGGCGTCCTGGCGCGGTTCGACGATGGCACCGAATTCAAAGCCGACCTGGTGGTGGGCGCCGACGGTATCCACTCACCGGTGCGTGCCTCCCTGTGGAGCCAGGACGAACCGCGGTTCACCGGCCATATGTGCTGGCGGGCGCTGGTGCCGGTGGATCAGCATCCGCTGCCGTTCGTTGGCCCGGACGCCGCCTTCTGGATGGGCCCCAAGGCCCATGTGGTCACCTATTACGTGAAAGGCGGCAAGGCGGTGAACATCGTCGCCGTCACCGAAACCGCCGACTGGGTGGAGGAATCCTGGACCGAACCGAGCAGCACCGAGGAGTTGCTGGCCGCCTATGAAGGCTGGAACGACGATCTGATCCGGCTGTTCAAGATGACCGACCCCAGCCAGACCTTCAAATGGGGCCTGTTCGATCATGACCCCATGGCGCGCTGGTCCACCGACCGTGCCACCCTGCTCGGCGACGCCGCCCACCCGATGCTGCCGTTCCTGTCCCAGGGCGCCGCCATGGCCATCGAGGACGCCTATGTACTGGCCGAGGCGCTGACCCACTACCAGGGCGACAGCGCCGCCGCGCTGCGCGCCTACGAACAGGAGCGCCGGCCGCGCACCTCCGAAGTGCAGTTGCAGGCCCGTGAGCGCGGCCGCAGCTACCACCTGTCCACGCCGGAAGAACTGCGTAAGCGCGACGAGGCGTTCCGCGAAGCGCAGAAGAAGGACCCCAACGCGGTGGGTATCCGCGCCGAGTGGATCTACGAATACGACGCCACCACCTGCGCCGAGCGGTTCGACGCGCCCGCCACCGCCTGACCGGAGCGACGCCATGCACACAGCCGACAAAAAAAATCGCTATCGAATTGGCCAGATCGTTCCGAGCTCCAACATCACCATGGAGACCGAGATCCCGGCCATGCTCACCGCCCGGC
>NZ_JBKFTL010000006.1:0-115000 GCF_046507615.1 Alloalcanivorax sp. C16-2
CGTACTGAATCGACAAACCCCATTCCAGACCCAACCCCTCGGGGGTTGAGTCCGGATAGGAGAGACGGTATCTACCGAAAACGATATGCGCATGGCGTATCAGGTAGCGGTAGGAGCGACTTTAGTCGCGATAACCGACCCCTAAAACAACGCCGCCGCCTTGGCGATGGCGATGTACAGGCCGATCAGGAAGGGCACGCCCACCCCCAGCCAGCACAGCACGCCGCCCAGCCCGAAGCTGCCCCGGGCGGCGGTCTCCGCGTTGGCGGCCACGCCGCTGTCGTGCTGCAGAGCCCGCTCGCGGGCCACTTCCTCCTCGTCCATGTGGTGGTCGTCGTGCACCGGTCGCACCAGGGCGTTGCAGATCAGCCCCACGAACAGCAGCCCGGCCATGATGTACAGGGTGCGGTCATAGACCAGCGCCTGGTCCACGCCGGCTTCCAGCTGGGCGTCGCGCAGGGCGCCGATGATCAGCGGCCCCACCAGGCCGGCGGCGCTCCAGGCGGTCAGCAGCCGGCCATGGATGGCGCCCACCATCTGGGTGCCGAAGATGTCCGCCAGATAGGCGGGCACGGTGGAGAAGCCACCGCCGTACATGCTCAGGATCACGCAGATGGAAATCACGAACAGCCCGGCCATGCCGAGGTGGCCCCAGGTGGGCAGCAGGCTGTAGACGACGATGCCGATCACGAAGAAGCAGAAGTAGGTGTTCTTGCGGCCGATCTTGTCCGACAGCGACGCCCAGAACAGCCGGCCCAGGCTGTTGAACAGGCTGATCAGGCCCACCAGGCCCGCCGCCGCGGCGGCCACCGCCGCCAGTTGCGCCTCGGTGAGCGTGGCGTTGGGGTCGTCCACGCCCACCAGGATGCCGCCGAACACTTCCTGCAGCATCGGGCTGGCCATGGAGATCACCGCGATGCCGGCGGTCACGTTGAGGAACAGCACCGCCCAGATCAGCCAGAACTGTTTGGTCTTCCAGGCTTTGTTCAGGTGCACATGGCCCTGGGTGATCATGGCGTTGCCGTCTTCTTCCTTGGGCTGCCAGCCCTCGGGCTTCCAGCCGTTGGGCGGCACCCGGAAACCGAACGCCCCGCAGCTCATGACGATGGCGTAGATCACGCCCATGGTCATCAGCGTGGGCGCCACGCCGGTGCCGCCGTCGGCGCTGAAGCGCGCCATCAGCCACACCGCCAGGGGCGCGCCGATCATGGCGCCGCCGCCGTAGCCCATGATGGCGAAGCCGGTGGCCATGCCGCGCCGGTCCGGGAACCATTTGATCAGGGTGGAGACCGGGGTGATGTAGCCCAGGCCCTGGCCCACGCCGCCGAGCACGCCGGCGCCCAGATACACCAGCCACAGCTGATGCACCATCACGCCCACGCCGCCGAGGATCATGCCGCCACCCCAGCACAGGGCGGCGATGAAGCCGGCCTTGCGGGGGCCGGCGTGTTCCAGCCAGGCACCCCAGATCGCCGCCGACACACCGAGCATGGCGATGAAGATGCCGAAGGTGTAGGTCACCTGGGTAACGGTCCAGTTGCAGGTGGTGGTGGTGAGCGCCTGCATCAGGCCGATGTCGCCGCAGCTCGCCGGCGGGTTGGCGATCTCGTGGCTCATCGGCAGCCAGAACACCGAAAAGCCGTAGGCCATGCCAATACACAGGTGAATGGCCAGCGCGGCGGTGGGTACCAGCCAGCGGTTGAATTGAGGTCCCGCGATGGTGCGTTCGCGGCTGAGGAATCCGGGTCGGGAAGCGCCGCTGGCGCGTGAGCCTTCTTCGGTAATGCCGTCCATATAACCCTCCTGCTGTTGTTCGTCTTATTTTGGGCCCGAGGGCCACTTATGAATAGGTGAACCTATTTGTTCCGCGTTGCTTCATCGGGGTTTATACCGAACAAAGAAGGCAAGATGAATCACCAGCCGTTGGCAACGCTCCGAAAGTCTTATGACTTCGTCTTCATAAGCTGTCCCGCCCGTTGAGTCGCGCTGACTTATTGTTGTGCACGGGCGTCCTCAAAGCGGCTAACGGTTGTTCTCGCGGTGTTGCCGGGCGGCACGCAACGCTGCAATTCTTCACCCTGTTTTTACAAAGTTTATGTTTCCCATCGGCTGACGGTTTTTCACAATCGAAGCTTGAGCAGTACAAGACGGTTGCCCCGCCGACGCCGCCAATGGCGCGGCTCAGACCGCACGCCGCGCCGTCCGGCGAAGGCCGGGAAGGCCCGGAACGATACTTAACTATTAGCTTATTAAAGCGGCATCAGTAAAAGGTTTTGACTACCGGAAGTGGTTAACAAAAGTGCACCAAACGTTGCAGTCGGTGGTGTTTAGTACGATTTCGGTAGCCCATACTTCGCCGCCCTGATGTGAACGCCTGTACCGGGGCGAATTCGATAATAAAGTGCCGTTGCTCCCGACGGCCTAACGGAGATGTCCAGCATGAAAAACAACAAGATCGTCCAGGGCGCGGCCCTGGCGCTTGTCATGGGAACCGCCGGCAACGCCTTCGCGAGCATGGGGAACATCGGCACCACCTATGGTGTGCTGCCCACCGACGTGGCCTCCGCGCAGGCGCTGTCCATGTTCAACACCAAGGTCTCCTCGGTGTATTACAACCCGGCCTACCTGGCCAAGGACCCGCGGGGTGAGCTCACCATGGGTCTGTTGCACGCCGAGCACGAACTGCGCGTGGACAGCCTGGGCGGCGCGGCGGCACCGATCCGGCGCGGCGACGTGCTACAGGATTCCCCTTCCCAGCACACCCTGATCGGCCTTAAGTCGAACCTCTCCAACCTCACCCGCTTCAACCATCCGCTCTACCTGGGCGTGATGATCGGCATCGAAAAATACGGCGAGGAGATGCTCGCCTTCGAATCGGAAACGTCCCGGGAGGGCCAGTTCTTCGAGTACGGTCGCCAGCCTCTGTTTCTGAGCCTGGGCGGTGCTACCCAGCTGTGGCGGGGCATCGACGTGGGCGCCTCCGCGCGTATCACCCTGCAGTCCGACGCGGAGCTGCGTGCCTACACCAACCTGGCCGGCGAAACCGAATACGAAAAACTGGATGTCTCCGCCAAACCGGAAATCCGGCCCACCCTGAGTGTCACCATGGACCTGGGCGAGACCTTCTGTCCTGACGGCGAGTGCTGGTACGACGGCTTCGAGACCGCGTTCGCGTTCCGTGGCTACTCCAACACCAACACCACCGTGGACGCCAACACCGTGATCCCCGGCGTCATCGACGAACCGGGCCTGTCCCTGGCGGTGACCACCCTGGATTCCTACCAGCCCAATATCTATTCCGCCGGCGTGCTCTACGACACCGGCCGCCTGCGCGTGGGCGCCAGCGTGGAAATGCAGCAGTGGTCCGATCTCGCCGACGAGTTCGACGGTGACACCATCAAGGACCAGGCGGTGGCCAACGACGATGGCGTCGGCATCCTGGAATTTCAGGACATCGTCATCCCGCGCGTCGGCGCCGAATACCAGATCAACAAGAATTTCGCGGTCACCGGCGGTGTCGCCTACAGCGAATCGCCGCTGAAATCCAACGCTTCCCTGAACGTGAACTACCTGGACACCGACAAATGGATCGTCGGCCTGGGGCTGACCGCCAAGTACGAACGCACCCGTTTCTTCTCCTTCCCGGTGCGCTTCGACATCGCCTATCAATACCAGAAGCTGGAGCCGCGTAAGTTCGATCTCTACGACACCCGCTCCTCCAGCTACCCTCAGCCCTATGAAACCGTGGAAGCGGACGGTGATGTGAACGTCATCACCGGCGCCGTGACCCTGAAATTCTGAGGAGGCGGGACATGATCACAAAAAAACTCCTGCTCGCCGGCATGGCACTGACACTGGCAGCCTGCGGCGGCGGTGGCGGCAGCGAACAGAGCGTGGACTTCGACACCTGGGTGGAAGCCGAGGTGTTCTACACCTACCCCTATGAAGGGCAACGCGACGTGGCGCCCCGCGCCCCGGTGGTGGTGCGCTTCTCCGAGCCGGTGGAAGTGGACGCCGGCAACTTTACCCTGGAAGGCCCGGACGGGCCGGTATCGTTCAGCGTGGCCAGCGTCGACGGCGGGCTCAGCGCCGTGCTCACCCCGGATCAACCGCTGGCGCTGAAGAGCGACTACACGTTGACGCTTAACGACATCCGCACCGACAACGGCGAGCCTTCGCTGCCCGGTGACGCACTCAACTTCACCACCCGCCCGGCCCTGCAGGGCCCGTTCGAGTTGCGCAGCAGCGAGGACAGCTTCGAGGTGGTGAGCGTTAACCCGGACGACGCCGAGGTACCTTTCCTGGACTTCTCCTCGGTGAACCTGCGGCTCTCGCAACCGGTGGACCCGGACTCGCTGGTATACGGCCAGACCATTTCCCTGACCCAGAATGGTGAGGTGATTCCCGCCACGCTGCTGGTGGATGGCCGCTACATCACCATCGACCCCACACCACAAAGCGAAGGTGGCGAGGACCCGGTGGAGCCGGTTCAGGCCGGCACTACCCTGACCCTGACGCTGACCAACCAGGTCCGCAACATCAAAGGCCAGGCGCTGCCCGCCTACACCCGGGAGTTCATGCCCCGGGACACCACGCCGCGTTCCATGCTGGCCCAGAAGGCCGACCCGGCGGACACTCAGCTGGGTTGCCTGGACGATGGCGTGCGCACCTCGCCGATCACCGGCGACGCCATCAACTGCGTGCCCCTGGTGGCCAAGCTGCTGGGTGACAACACCGTCTCCAAACAGCAGGGCGATGTGTACGCGGAGCTGGCGTTCGCGCCCAATTTCCCGGACAAGACGCCGCTGCGCATCCCGCGCGGCTCACTGCTCAGCGGCGACCCGCTGGACGTGAACATCGGCGGCGCGGTACCCGCTGGTTTTGATTCCGGCGATGTCACCGTCACCTTTCTGTCCGATGCCAACGGTTACCTGCTGCCGAATCCCTATTCCGATGACGCCGGCGCGCCCAAGCAACTGCGCCTGACCATGGACGTGGCGTTCGACACCAAGACCCAGAAAGCCAACGGCGCCTTCAACCAGAACCTGCTGCAAGTGGAACTGGTGGGCTATGCCTTCACCGACCTGGAAAAAGGCAGCCTGGTGGTGGACGCCGTGGGCATGGTCGAGCCGCGCGTGCTGGGCGTCGAGAACGCCTACGGCATGCTCAGCTTCCACATGGAATCCTACCCGGACCAGGAAAGCGCGCCGGAGCAGCCGCGTAACCTGGATGCGCCGCAGATCGCCACCTGGATGCCCGGTGACGAGCTCGGCAAGCAGCGCCCCGGCGACCCCATCATCCTGACCTTTGATGAACCGCTGGACCCGATGTCCGTGGCGCCGGGTACCGACCTCACGCTCACCGCCGGCGGCGTGGCGGTGCCGTTCGATTATTACCTGGATGGCGTTTCCATCGTCATCAAGCCGGAGCAGCCGCTGGCCTACGGCACCAGCTATGAAATCGGCGTCACCGACGGCATCACCGACACCGCCGGCAATCCGACTCAGCCGTTCACCCGCACCTTCACCATGCCCACCTATGAAGGCAGCGGCCACCCGGCCATCGCCACCACCACCTACCCGGGCTTCCCCTGCGCGGCGGACAAAACCACCTGGGACATCGCCGCCGGCGACCACGGCCAGTGCCGGGGCGGCGAGGGCGACGACGATCACATGCCGGTGATGCCCATGCCCGGCCAGCGGCCCATCGTGGTGCAGTTCTCCCAGACCATGCTGGAAGACAGCATCCAGGTGGGTGAAACCTGCGACACCGGCAGCTTCCGCGTGGAGAAAATCGCCGAGCCCGGCCAGGCCCCCCAGGGCACCGTGGACGGCAACAGCCGCACCCAGTACACCTGCCTGGACACCGTGCCCGGTGAACTGGAATACGCCGGTCGCAAGATCACCTTCACCCCGGACCAGCCCTGGGAAGACGGCGCCACCTACCGCTACGTGCTGATGTCCGAGAACCAGGACTTCAGCGTCGACGACTGCACCAGCGGCGCGGCCATCTGCACCGAGGACAACGGCCCCCTGCAAACCGCCGTGCTGGAAGCCCCGGACGACGATATGGGCGGCCCCAACCTGGAGCTCTACTTCACCGGCGCCCCGGCGGACGACAACGTCTTCCAGGAACTGCGCAACCTGCCGGTGAACGACACCAACCACGACTTCGTGCACCAGGACAGCGAGCCCCAGGCCCAGGAAAACCCGGCCGGCTCCGGCGAATTTCCGCCGCCAGCGAACAGCACCGAACTGTTCGTGAAGGACACCGGCGGGCTGCTGCTACAGGCGCGGGTCGGTTGCGACTACAGCGATGACGATTGCCCGGCGGACAAGTTCATCCACGTCACCGCCGACCTGGACGTGCAGGTGCTCGGCTACGACGCGGACGAGGACGCGGTGAAGGTGAACATCTACCCGACGCTGCTCAAGACCTCCACCGTGGACGTCTACGCGCAGATCCTGCTGGCGATTATCCCGATCAAGGAAACCATCGCCACGGGGCCGCAGATCATGCGTATCCGCTATGAGGACGACGGCAACGGCAACCGCACCCAGCCGGTCACGGGCTGGATTCGCGAAACCCCGGACGGTCCGATTTTCGAGACCAACCTGGACATTTACCTGTCGGCGCCGTACCTGCAGCCCACGGCCGCCGGCTTGCCGCTCTCCCACGACCTCTACAGCTATCCGCTGAGCCTGCATCTGGTCGGTGACGTCACCTTCCTGGAAGACGGCCGCCTGCAGATCGAGCAACGCAATCAGGTCGAGCAGGACGTGGAAGTGGGCATCAGCCTGGACGACGCCGGTGTGCTGCGGGCCGCCAGCATGACCCTCGGCATCCCCGAAGGCGGGGTGTTCCTCAACTACGTCTCCGCGCCGATCAAGAACTGATCGGCCCGGCATCGCGGCTAAAGCCGCTCCTACTTGAGCATGGCACCTTGTAGGAGCGGCTTCAGCCGCGATCATCGCCGGCACCACGCCAACCCACCTTAGGAACCACTTCAGCCGCGACCACTCAGCGCCGCTTCAGGCTCCATCCCCATCCGGCCAGCAGTATCACGGTCAGCACCACCCACCCCAGCACCACCGCCATCACACCGCTTTGCAACGACGGAAAACCACCATACTCAAGACGCACCTGGTGGATCGCCAGCGGCACCGACGCCACCACCACCAGCAACGACACCACCACCGCCGCCCCGGTACCCCGCCAGCGGTGCTTTTCCCGGGCCCGCTCGGAGCGCGCCAGGCGACGCGCATGCATCCAGGTGCCGGTAAGGATCAAACCGCACAGCAGCAGCCCGAACACAAACCACAGCAGCTTCACCGGCAGCCCGGCGAAGTCGCCGAAGTGCAGCGGGTCGGCGGTCTCCGACCAGCGCCAGTAGGCGGGCAGATCGCCGGCGTCCTGGCTGTACAGCGGCGCGCCGCTGCGCGCGTCCAGATAGATCAGGTTGGCGCGCGGCCGCACCAGCAGGTCATCGGCCTCGCCCTCGGCGTAGAAACGGTCCGGCCCGGGGATCACCGTGGTCAGGCGCAGAGCCGGGCGCAGTGCCCGTGCCCGGTCCACCAGCGCCGCCACCGACAGCGGCGGCCGTGACGGATCGCTGTCGGGTTCGGCAATACGGTGGGCCGCCATTGCCGTGGGCCCGGCGTAGGCGAACAGACCGTCGCCCATATCCAGGCGCGCCCGCTCCACGCCATACCACAGGCCGGTGACGCCGATGATCAGCACGAACCACAGGCTCCACAGCCCCACGAATTTGTGCAGCTCGCTCCACAGGCCCGGCCCGCGCCGCCAGCGCAACGAAAAGAAGCGCCGCCACCAGCGCCGGTAGAACAGCAGCCCGGCCACCAGCGACACCAGCAGCGTCACCGCCAGCGCCGCCACCAGATAGGTGCCCCATTGCGTGGGAATATAGAAGCTGCGGTGAAACTCCCGGAAGAAGCGCTGCACCGTGAACGGGCTCGCCTCGCCCTGCACCTGGCCGGTGGCCGGCGTGATGAACAGCAGGCGCCGTCCGCCATCGGGCCGCTGGATCATCGCCTGGGCGGCGCGGTGGTCATTGAGCGGCGCGCGCAGCCCCAGCAGCCGGGTGTCCGGGGCGTGGGCGTGCACGCCGGCCTCCCAGGCCGCCCAGTTGTCGGGACCCGGCGCCGGCTGCGCCCGGGCGGCGGGCGTGGCCAGCCAGTCCAGTTCATGGGCGATCACCGCGAAGGTGCCGCTCCAGCACAGTATGAATAGCAGTAAACCGGTGATCACGCCGGTGAAGCTGTGCACCCGGAATGCTGTTCGCGCCAGGGAAGCCACCGATCAGAATTCCAGTTTGACCCCGCCGAACACGGTGCGCGGGTTGCCCACCGAGATCCGGTAGGAGCCGCCGGAGGCACTGTAGTATTCCTCGTCGGCGAGGTTCTTCACGCCCACATCAAAGCGCAGCCGTTCCCGCTGGCTGAGCGGCAGGTAATACCAGGCGCCCACATCCAGCACCGTGTAGCCGTCCATCTCGAAGCTGCCGGCGCTGTCGCCATAGCGATCGCCGGCGTAGGAGACGCCGCCGCCCAGGCCCAGCCCCCGCAGCGGTCGCGCGGCGGTCTGGAATTCGTAGCTGGCCCACAGGCTGGCGGTGGTGGTGGGCACATTGGCCGGGCGGTTGCCGTCATCGTCGTCATTGGTGACCTGCTCGGCGTCCACCACGCCCACGGCGGCGCGCAGGTTGAAGCCGTCCACCGGGTTGGACACCAGCGAGACCTCCGCGCCCTGGGAGGTCTGGCCGCCGTTCAGCACCGGCTCGCCATTCTCGAACTGCACCACGTTGTCTTCTTCCAGATCGAACAGCGACACGGTCAGGAAGTGGCGGTCATCGAGCAGGTGCCACTTGGCGCCCACTTCGTACTGGCGGCCTTCCCGAGGGTCCGCCTCGGCCACCCGGGTCTGGCCGATAAAGATGCTCTGCGGCTCGAAGGTGTCCGCGTAATTGAAGTACAGATTGAGATCCCGGGTCACCGACCACATCAGCCCCAGCCCCTTGGTGAGCTTGTTCTGGTCGCCGGATCGGGCGTCGGTGACGCCGCCGGCGAGCAGATCACGGCGGTGAAAGTCGGTTTCGAACACCTCGTAACGCAGCCCCAGGGTGGCGGTGAGCGAGGGCAGCAGGGCCACATCCGCCAGCGCGAACACGCCTTGGGATTGCACCTCGGTATCGAAATAGAGGCCGTTTTGCGGGGTGCCGATGTCGTTGACCAGATCGAAGGAATCGGGATCGTTCACCGTGCCCCCGGTTTGCAGCGCGCCGGTGTAGTTCTCCCACTCATGGGTTTCGCGGCGGTATTCCACCCCGGCGGCCAGGTCCACCGGCAGGGTGGTGGGCAGCGAGCCGATCAGCTGCGAGCGCAGAAACACGGAACGCCGCTCCCGGTTCTCGTTGCTGCCCATGCGCCGGGTCAGCACGCCGCTGTCGGACACGTTGACCACCTCGGCGCGCACATCGTCACCGCCCTCGCGGGAATAAAACAGGGTGCTGTCCAGATCCCAGCCGCTGCCACCCAGCGGCAGCAGGTTGTCGATCTGCACCAGCTGGTAGTGCTCGTCACGCTCGTTTTTCACGTTGCCGTCGTAGCGGGCGTCCCGGTCCACGTCGGCCACCCGCCGGCGGTCGCCACCGACCGGCACCGTCACCAGGCCCCGGTCGATCTCGCGCTGGTCCTCGGAATACTCATGGTTCACCGACAGGCGGAAGCCGGACGGCGTTTGCCACAGCAACGAGGACGACAGGAATTTGCGGTCCACATTGGTATCTCGGAAGGTCTCGCTGTCTTCCAGTGAGCCGGTAACGCGGTAGGCAAAGGTGTCGCTGCCGGCCACCGGGCCGGTGGTGTCGGCGGTGAAGCGGCGCTGGCCGTGCTCGTCGAAGGCGGTGGAGAGCGAACCCTGACGCTGGAACGAGGGCTGCTTGGTCTGGATGTTGATCAGCCCGCTGGGCGCCATGCGGCCGATGTCCGCCACCGGGCCCTTGAGAATCTGGATGCTGTCCACGGTGGCCGGGTCGATGCGGCTGTCGGTGACGAACGGCACGCCGTTGCGGTAGAAGTTGTCGTTGCGCGCGAAACCGCGCACCACGGCGTGCTCCCGGGTGCCGCCGTAGCCGTCGCTGACGGTCACGTTGGGGGCCAGGCGGAACACCTCGGCCAGCTCCCGGGACTGCTGGTCCAGCAGCAACTGCTCGGGAATCACGTCCAGGCTGCGCGGCACGTCCGCCACGTCCTTGGGCAGACGCAGGGCGCTGTCCGCGTAGCGGCTTTCGTAGCGGCTCTGGGCGGTGCCGGTCACCGCCACCGGCGCCAGGGTGTGGCCCTCGCCCACGGGCTCCAGGGTGAGCCCGCCGTCGTCGGTGAGCCGGTAGCGCAGGCCGCTGCCTTCAAGCAGTTGCTCCAGGCCCGCCGGCACCGTGTAGCGGCCGCGCAGGCCGGGGCTTTGCTTGCCCCGGGTCAGTTCGCCGTCGGCGGACAGCAGCAGCCCGGCCTCGCCGGCGAAGCGGGACAATACCGTGCTCAGCGGCCCCGCCTCGATGGCGTAATCACGGGCCTGGGTTTGCGGGGCCGAGGTTTGCGCGGCGGCGGTCTGCGCCTGCAACGGCGAGGCAAGCAGCAAGGCACCCAGCAGGGGCCAGGAGCGGGACAATGGACGTAGCGCCATGGGGCGATCCTTTTTTCCGGATTCGTATGAAAGGGTTCAAGGACCCAGCCCCGTGAAACCAAAAAAGGGGAACCACAACACCAACATTTATTTGTAGGAGCGACCGGGCGGCGTACCGCTTCAGTCGCGATCCCCCATTATCCAGCCGTCAGCCGGCCCGGGACACCGACACCCACCAGGGCGTCAGAAAGGCCACGTCCACCGGCAGCGCCTCCGGCAGGGAGCGCAGCACCCGGTCGGTGTCCGCCAGGGGGAAGCTGCCCACCAGGCGCAGATCGGCGGCGTCCGGGTCGCAATGAATGACACCGCGCCGGTAGCGGGACAGTTCCTCCAGAAATTCCCCCAGGGGCCGGTCGTCGGCGATCAGCATGCCGCGCTCCCAGCCGGCGCCGCCGTGGCCGGCCAGTGGCGTGGCCGCCGCGCAATGCCGGGCGTCGAAGTGGCGCTGCTGGCCGGCGGCCACCACGGCACCGCGCCCCGGCGCGTCGGCGGGGGCCAGGGCCACCCGACCGGACCACACCGCCACCCGGGTGCCGGTGTCGGTGAGGCGCACGCCGAAACGGGTGCCCAGGGGACGCGCCGCCCCGGCGGCGGTGAGCACCGTGAACGGGCGCGGGTCGGCGGCGGTTTCGATCAGCACCTCCCCGGCCAGCAGGCGCAGGCGGCGGTGGTCGGCGCTGTAATCCAGGTCCACGGCGGTGTCCGTGTTGAGCCACAGGCGGCCGCCATCCGGCAGGGGCTGCTCGCGGATCTCGCCCACGGTGGTGCGCAGATCCGCCCGCCAGAGCGGCGCCCGGGACCAGGCCAGGCCACCGCTGGCGGCGAGCACCGCCAGCCCGGCGCCGCCCTTGAGAAAGCGGCGCCGGCTCCGGCCCGCCGCCGACAATGCACGGCGGGCGGGCGCGGCGGGCAGGGCGCCCAGGCGCCGGTCCAGATCCGCCAGACGCCGCCAGGCGCGCCGGTGGCTCTCGCTGGCCGCCAACCAGGCCCGCCAGCGCTGGCGCTCGGCCTCGGACACCGGCTCGTCGCCGAGGGTGGCGAACCACTCCGCCGCCTCGGCCAGTACCTCGTCGGGCAGGGCCGGGTCGCTCCCGCTCACCGCCCGTCGCCCCGGTTGTCCAGGCGCAGATACTGCAGCGTGGCCCGGGCCATGTACTTCTTCACCATGCGCTCGGAGATGCCCAGCCGCTCGCCGATCTCGGCATAGCGCAAACGATCCAGCCGCGACATCAGAAATACCCGCCGGGCCTTGTCCGGCAAAGAGACCAGGAAGGCGTCCACCTCATAGAGGGTTTCCATCACCAGGTGGTGCTCCTCGGGGGACGGCGCCAGCGCTTCCGGCCGCTGGCGCAGCGCCTCCAGGTAAGCCTGTTCGATATCCCGGCGGCGCCAATGGTTGGCCAGCAAGCCCCGGGCAATGCGCCCCAGATAGGCGCGCGGGTGGGTCAGCCCCAACGGATCCTGATCGCGGCTGAGCAGCCGCAGAAAGGTATCCTGGGCCAGGTCGGCGGCGGTTTCGCTGCAACCGGAACGGCTGCGCAACAGATTGTGCAACCAGCGGTGATGGTCCCGGTAAAGGGCATCCAAGGCATCCCGTTGGCGGGATTGGGCGGGCCGCATGGCGTCACGCTCCCGGAGCAGGAAAATAAAGGGCGAACTGTGGCGGCGGGCAGTATAAACGAGAACTATTCGCGAATGAACGCCGGCGCAAGAACAAGCAGGAAACCCGCCGGCGGAGGCGACCGCCCGGTCAGTCCCCGCCTAGGCGCCGTGGCCCGCGTCCGTTATCCTTCACCCCTGACAATCAATGGGTCGGATTCGGCGCCCCGCCGCCCCGGCCCACGGACCTGGAGCCCGCATTCCCATGGGTCATCGCACACCCCTTTATGACGCCCATCTCGCCGCCGGTGCCAAGATGGTGGACTTCGGCGGCTGGGACATGCCCATCCACTATGGCTCCCAGCTCGAAGAGCACCACACCGTGCGCCAGAGCGCCGGTATGTTCGATGTCTCCCACATGACCGTGGTGGACGTGGCCGGCAACGACAGCCGCGCCTACCTGCGCCACCTGCTCGCCAACGACATCGACAAGGTGGGCGAGGGCCGTGCCCTCTACACCTGCATGCTCAACGAGCGCGGCGGCGTGGTGGACGACCTGATCGTCTATAAAGGCGCCGACCAGTTCCGCCTGGTGGTCAACTGCGCCACCCGCGACAAGGACCTGGACTGGATGGAAGGCCAGGCCGGCGGCTACGCCGTGGACATCCGCGAACGCCCGGACCTGGCCATGATCGCCGTGCAGGGCCCCGAGGCCCGCGCCATCCTCGAACAGCAGCTCTGCGACGCCGCCGGCAAGGCGGTCCGCGAGATGCCGTTCTTCGGCTTCGAGACCGTCGGCGAATGGCTGATCGCCCGCACCGGCTACACCGGCGAGGACGGCGCCGAGATCATCCTGCCCGGCGGCAAGGCCCCGGAGCTCTGGCAGCGCCTGCTCGACGCCGGCGTGAGGCCCATCGGCCTGGGCGCCCGCGACACCCTGCGCCTGGAAGCCGGCCTCAACCTCTACGGCAATGACATGGACGACGACATCACCCCCTGGGAAGCCAACCTGGGCTGGACCGTCGCCCTGGACGACGCCGAGCGGGACTTCGTCGGCCGCCGCGCTCTGGAACGGCACAAAGAACGGGACCATCCGGTCATGCGCGGCCTGGTGCTCCAGGACAAAGGCGTGCTGCGCCCCCACCAGACCGTGCACACGCACTCTGATAACGGGGAGGGCAAAGGCGAGACCACCAGCGGCACCTTCTCGCCCACCCTGGGCCAGGCCATCGCGCTGGCGCGCCTGCCCGCCGGCACCACCGGCACCGTGGAGGTGGAGATACGCAACAAGCGATTGGTGGCTCAAGTGGTAAAGCCGCCGTTTGTGAAAAAAGGCCAGAGTTCTTATAAACCCGTGTGAACACGCTTGCACGCACCACGCTTTTGGGCGTGCCAGCGTGAACGTGCCAGCGCGCAAGCGTCTTTAAAGGAGAAAACAATGAGCGAGATTCCTGCCGAACTGCGCTACCGCGATAGCCACGAATGGGTCCGCGTCGAGGACGACGTGGCCGTGGTGGGCATCACCGACCATGCCCAGGACGCCATGGGTGATCTGGTCTTCGTGGAAATGCCCGAAGTGGGCGTGGTGTTCGCCGCCGGCGACGAAGCGGGCGTGGTCGAATCCGTGAAAGCCGCCTCCGACATCTACGCCCCGGTCTCCGGCGAAGTCATCGCCATCAACGAGGCCCTGGAAGACGAGCCCGAGCTGGTCAACAACGAACCCTACGCCGGCGGCTGGCTGTTCAAGATTAAAATGGCCGACAGCGGCGAGCTGAAAGAAATGCTCACCGCCGACCAGTACCAGGAACAGATCGACAGCGAATAGACGCGGCTTGGGCCGCGTCGCCTGACGCTGGACGCCTGACGCCGGACGCAAACACCGCTGTCCTGAGCGTCTGGCGTCCGGCGTCAAGCGTCCGGCCCGTCATTAACCGTCGTGACCATTCCGTTTACCACCTAATCATCCGGTAACGCCTCCCATGCCCTACATCCCCCATACCGAAGACGACGTTCGCGCGATGCTCGACGCCATCGGCGCCGACAGCATCGAGGACCTGTTCGATGAAATCCCCGCCCACCTGAAAGCCGGCCACGGCCTCGACGCCCTGCCCGAAGGGCGCGGCGAAATGGAAGTGACCCGCCTGATGGCCGAGCGCGCCGAACAGGACCGCTTCGCCCTCAGCTTTATCGGCGGCGGCGCCTACGCGCACCACATCCCGGCGGCGGTATGGGAAATCGCGACGCGGGGCGAGTACTACACCGCCTACACGCCGTACCAGGCGGAAGCCAGCCAGGGCACCCTGCAGGTGATCTACGAATACCAGACCCTGATCGCCCGCCTCACCGGCATGGACGTCTCCAACGCCTCGGTCTACGACGGCGCCTCCGGCCTGGCCGAAGCGGTACTCATGAGCCTGCGCGCCAACCGCAAATCCAAGAGCCGCAAAGTGCTGGTGCCGGAGGCGCTTAACCCGCGCTACCGCAGCGCCTGCGACGCCATCGTCCGCAACCAGGACGTGGAGCTGGTGTCCGTGCCGTTCTGCGGCGACGCCGGCCAGACCCTGGTGGACGGCCTCAAGGAACACGAAGGCCAGGACTTTGCCGCCCTGGTGATCAGCCAGCCCAACTACTTCGGCAGCCTGGAAGACGTGGAGGCCCTCACCGACTGGGCCCACGCCAACGGCATGCTGGTGATCGCCGTGGTCAACCCGACTTCCCTGGCGCTGCTCACGCCCCCGGGCGAGTGGGGCGCTGAGGGCGCCGACATCGTGGTCGGCGAAGGCCAGCCCCTGGGCATCCCGCTCAGCTCCGGCGGCCCTTATTTCGGCTTCATGGCCTGCACCCAGAAACACGTGCGCCAAATGCCCGGCCGCATCATCGGCCGCACCATCGACATGGAAGGCAAGCAGGGCTTCACCCTCACCCTGCAAGCCCGCGAGCAGCACATCCGCCGCTCCAAGGCCACCAGTAACATCTGCACCAACCAGGGCCTGGCCATGACCGCCGCCACCATCTACACCTCGCTGCTCGGCCCCGACGGCCTCGCCAGCGTCGCCGGCCACTGCCACGCCAACACCCAGAAACTGGCGGACAAACTCACCGCCATCGACGGCGTCGAACGCGCCTTCACCGCCCCGGTGTTCCACGAAGTGGCCCTCACGCTGCCGCAAGACGCCGACACCGTGCTCGCCCGCCTGGCGGAAAAAGACATCCTCGGCGGCCTCAGCCTCGCCAAGGACTACTCCATGAAGAACGCCATCCTGGTGAACGCCACCGAAGTCCATACGGAAGGCGATCTCGACCTGTTTGCAGCGGCCCTTAAGGAGGTGCTGGCATGAGCAACGAAACCACGCTGATCTTCCAACACTCCCGCCCCGGCCGCAGCGCCACCGCGCAAGCGCCCAAGCCCGTGAGTGAAGACCAACTGTCCGCGATCCCGGCCAGCCTGCGCCGCAAAAACAAACCCGGCCTGCCGGAAGTGGGCGAGCTGGAAGTAGTGCGCCACTACACCAACCTGTCGACCAAGAACTTCGCCATCGACAAGCAGTTCTACCCGCTCGGCTCCTGCACCATGAAATACAACCCGCGCGGCGCCAACCGCGCCGCCATGCTGCCCGGCTTCCTCAACCGGCACCCGCTCGCCCCGGCCAGCCACAGCCAGGGCTACCTGGCCTGCATGTACGAACTGCAGAACTTCCTCAAGGAAGTCACCGGCATGAAAGGCGTGTCGCTGGCCCCCATGGCCGGCGCCCAGGGTGAATTCGCCGGCGTCGCCATGATCCGCGCCTACCACGAAGCGCGCGGCGACGACGCCCGCACCGAAATCCTGATCCCCGAAGCCGCCCACGGCACCAACCCGGCCACCGCCGTCATGTGCGGCTACAAGGTCCGCGAAGTCCCCGTCGGCAAAAACGGCGACGTGGACCTGGAAGCCCTCAAAGAAGCCTGCGGCCCGCAAACCGCCGGCCTGATGATGACCAACCCGTCCACCTGCGGCGTCTTTGAACGGCAAATCGAAGCCATCGCCAAAACCGTCCACGACGCCGGCGGCCTGCTCTACTACGACGGCGCCAACCTCAACGCCATCCTCGGCAAGGTCCGCCCCGGCGACATGGGCTTCGACGTCATCCACATGAACCTGCACAAAACCTTCGCCACCCCCCACGGCGGCGGCGGCCCCGGCGCCGGCCCGGTGGGCGTCTCCCAGCGCCTGCTGGACTACCTGCCCACCCCCATGGCGGGCCAGGACGAAGAAAGTGGTGACTACCACTGGATCGACACCGACACCCTGCCCACCAGCATCGGCCACCTCAGCGCCTTCATGGGCAACGCCGGAGTCCTCCTGCGCGCCTACTTCTACGCCATGGTCCTCGGCCGCGAAGGCATGATCCGCGTCGGCGAATACTCCACCCTCGCCGCCAACTACCTGCTCAAGCGCCTCGAAGCCATCGGCTGCCAGGCCGCCTACCCCGAGCGCCGCGCCAGCCACGAATTCATCCTCACCTTCGCCAAACTGGCCAAGGACCAACACGTCACCGCCCTCGACATCGCCAAACGCCTGCTCGACTACAACCAGCACGCCCCCACCATCTACTTCCCGCTGCTGGTGCCCGAATGCTTCCTGATCGAGCCCACCGAAACCGAAACCAAGGAAGCCATGGACGACTTCGTCGACGCCATGGCCAAAATCCTGGAAGAAGCCAACACCAACCCCGAGACCGTCACCGAAGCCCCGTTCACCCAGCCCGTGCGCCGGCTGGACGATGTGAAAGCGGCGAAGGAGTTGGATTTGGTTTGGAGTGATGACTGACGGTGCTTTAAGCGTTAGTTAGTCGTTACTATTTGAAGGGGGCCTTATCTGGCCCCTTTTTTGTGTTTGCGCGACAAGCTATTGCTTGTAACCCAGGAGTTTGCGCCGCGCTGGCTGTGGCCGTATAACAATAAGCGGCCAAGCATGGCCATACAGCAATTACACCTAACAAGAAGTTAGCTTTGTAGGCTAACTTGGCTTCTGGATACCATAAAAAATCAGGGATCGCCCTATAACAGGCAGCCAAATATGGATGTTGAATTGAGAATTGCCGACAAGACGAAGCAGTCTTTTGTGCTAAAGACCTCGGAGGAGGTGCGCTCATTTCTGGAGGCTGAGCGCCGATTCTGGACTGAAAAAAGAGAACAGCTTGGCAATAAGCTCGACAAGCCGCTGGCATCAGTTCCGGAACAGGTGGCGGCTTTTCTAGATAAAGTAAGCTCCTTAGAAAAGGCGGAGCTCGCAGAGCCTGGGAAGTACAATATCGGCCAGCTCAGGCAGGGGTTTGGGAGAGAAAAGAATGACTTTATAGGCTGGATGGCGCAAAACTGGGTATACCGAGGCGCCGCCTTTGTCGAGGCTATGCTAGCCGCCTACGAATACTCCCAGACATCAGGGAATACCTTTCGTGATTCGATAGTCAGTGATCTCGCTCAAATGAGAGGGAATCCGCCGAGCTTTGATTCCTTCACCGGCCTTCTGATGGCCTACGAATATCGCTTACAAGACCGGTCACATCTGGTAAGGCGCCGTAAAGCAGAGAAGAAGTCGTTTGAGACGCTAAGAAAAGATCTGGAAGAAGAACGCGACAGACTAGTAGTGGAAATAGCGGAATTTCGCAATGAGATTGACAGCTGGCGAAACGGAACAGAGAGTAGCTTTAAAGAGTGGTTCGACCGGATGCAGAAGCAGACTGCCGATTGGTTCACTCATTACAGGGAAGATTCTATAAAGGCTGTAGCAGCGCATTCGGAGCTATTTAAAAGCATGGCTGACTATGCCGTCGAGCGTAACAAGGAGTTGGAGACGCTTTATCGAGAAAAGCTTCGACTGGAAGCTCCTGCTAAGTATTGGGCGGACCGGGCCGGTGCCCTCGGACGCCAAGGTAAAGGCTGGGCCAGGTTGCTAGTACTTTTTTCTCTGCTGCTATCCGTCGCCGCAGGTGCTTTTTTCTGGGAATGGCTAACGAATAAATCCGAAATTCCATTCGGCCTGCACAGTTTGCAAGGCGTCGCTCTGTTCGGGGCCTCCGCTGCGGCAGCCGTTTTCCTGGTCCGCGTCCTCTCCAGATTGACATTCAGCTCCTATCATCTACAGCGTGACGCAGAGGAAAGAGAGCAGCTCTCCCACCTTTATCTGTCCTTAATCAACGAAGGGGCTCTGGATACTAAGTCCAGAGACATCGTTCTCCAGGCTCTTTTCAGCCGCTCAGATTCTGGTCTGCTCGGCGGTGACCATGGGCCCACGATGCCCAGCCCCGCAGATGTCATTGCGGGTGTCTCCAGGGTAAAAAATTGATATTTTTCAGTAAGTTAAATGCCAGCCGCCTCATGCAAGGTTGTCAACTTAAGGTTGACAACCTGTCGTTGATATCGCACCATGTCAAGCACGACTCCCCCCTCGCAGGGTCATTAAGTTGGCTGCTGCTTGGGGCGGGAAAACCGCCTTCTGGGCGGTTTTCTCATTTCTGGGGCACCGAATTTTACCGGAGCCCCGCTGCATGAAAACCATTATCTATGTAGACGGCTACAACCTATTCTACGGCTGCCTAAAACATAGCAAGGATAAATGGCTGGACATTCAGAAGCTGTTATTCGAGCGCATTGTTCGCGTCCAAGACCCCGGCTCCGAGCTTGTTTGCATCAAATATTTTACTGCTAGTATCCGGGCCAAAATTGCCACGCACGGGCAAGACGCCGTGACTGCCCAGCAGTCATACCATCGAGCTTTGGAAGCGCTGTACCCTTCCACAGTGGAAATCATCAAAGGTTATTACAGTCTGGAAAAGGCTTGCCTGCTTGAATATAGGCAGCCACCTGATAAGTCCCGCCGAGTCGCTGTATGGCGTCTTGAGGAAAAGGAAACGGACGTCAATATGGCTTTGGAAGCCTATCGTGACGGCCTCAAAGCTGGCGTTGATCAGCTGGTGTTTGTTTCGAATGACACAGACTTGGCTCCCGTTGTGAAAGCCCTGAAAGAGGACCTCGGCGGACGGCTCCAATTGGGTGTTATTTTTCCTATCAGGGACCCAAAGTCATTCAATGGGCATCGCCCGGGAAATAAGAGCCTCAGCAAGTTTGCAGACTGGACTCGGCATCACATTACCGATGTTGAGCTTTCGCAATCACACCTTCCCGACCAGATACCGACAAGAAAGAAGCCAATCAAGAAGCCGGATTACTGGTAGATCACCCAGTTTGCCAAGCTGCCCATCCGGACCGCCGCACCAGCTACGAATTCATCCTCACCTTCGCCAAACTGGCCAAGGACCAACACGTCACCGCCCTCGACATCGCCAAGCGCCTGCTCGACTACAATCAGCACGCCCCCACCATCTACTTCCTGCTGCTGGTGCCCCAGTGCTTCCTCATTGAGCCCACCGAAACCAAGAAAGTTATGGGCGACTTCGTTGCCGCCATGGCCAAGATCCCGGAAGAGGCCAACACCAACCCGGATACCGTCACCGGAGCGCCGTTCACCCAGCCCGTGCGCCGACTGGACGGTGTGAAGGCGGCGATTTGGTTTGGGGTGAGTGATGGTGGGGTTTTAAGGGTTAGTTAGTCGTTACTATTTAAAAGCGAGCTTATCTGGCCCTTTTTGTGGTTAAGCGACAAGCGAACACAAGTGTTGACTATGATGCCTGACACGTTCTAAAAAGTGGTTGCTGTTCTGTGAAGATATTCGGCACATATCACTAAAATTGGGAGGTTCGACATGGCGGTTAAGCACATATACGAAGAAGGCAAAGTCCACAAAGGGCAAAAGGGCGGAAAGACAGGATGCGGTGAAGACACGACCAAACATCCAAGTCACTGGGTGAATACCGCTGAAAAGGTGAACTGCCAGAAAAATGGGTGCAAGAACTGATGTAACTGAGCTTATGATTTTGGCACATCGTCACGAATGAGGGTGTTGTGTAAACGGAACCAGTTATGGCTAGGAATACGAGAACCACGGGTGGGAAGGCCGCTTCAAGTGCTTCAAAGACATTAACCGGTAAGGGCACAGGCTCGAAATCTAAGACTTCGTCTGGCAGCGCTTTATCGCAAAAAGGCACTCCGAATAGGCAAACCGGTACCAAGGCCGCAAAAGCGGCATCAGCAGTGCTCAGAGATGGGCGTACGTCAAAGGCGACCAAATCGGCGGCAGGCAGCGCACTTTCTCAAACTCCAAGCAAGTCTAAGCCTAAAGGCACTGGGAAAAAATAAATTGGTTACTGCTTTTGTCGGGGCAAGGCGCTGTGAGAGCCAGAATCCGGTAGTTTTGGAGGTGTTGTATGACTTCTTGGGAAGAGGCTGATCATCTTTGTCAAAATTGCAGTTGAGTCGTACCTCTGCTAGAGCTAATCTTGCCCCACTTTAATAATTCGTACCATAGCATAAGAAGCCGCTTCTTCTTCCATAGGCGCGATTGAGTAATAGGCGTGAGCTTGGCTCACGCTATAGGTTATGCAGCACACGGTGCTGGGTTAAATACCTGAAAAGATAAAAAGGTGGGATAATGAAGCGGTTTTTTATAATAATGCTGTCGCTGATGGTCATGTCGGCATGTAGTAGCTCGAACAAACATTCTGATGCTTTAACCCTTGCGTATCTTGACGCAAAGATCTATCCAGGATCAGCTATTAAGTGCCAGGTCAGGTTTGTAAGTGATCAGGAAGTGGTTGGATGTAACGCGATGTCGTTAAAAGAAACGGTAGCCTACATCTTTACCTTTACAACAACGGAACCTTCTACGCCTTGAATGGCATAGCCAGACAGATAGCTGAGGCAAATTTCCACGGTCGCCGAGATATACAGCTGGCCGACTTGCCGTTGCCAAAATCTCTGGATATCCAGGAAATTATGTCTGAATTCGAATCGCGTTTAAACGAGGCGAATTTCAGGTCCCGCGTTTCTGTTTTTTGCAATCACATCACTTGATGTAGCGCGCGCTGGCTCTACGATAGTCCTCGGCCGCCAAGGCATGATCCGCGTCGGCGAATACTCCACCCTCGCCGTCAACTACCTGCTCAAGCGCCTCGAAGCCATCGGCTGCCAGGCCGCCTACCCCGAGCGCCGCGCCAGCCACGAATTCATCCTCACCTTCGCCAAACTGGCCGAGGACCGCCACGTCACCGCGCTCGACATCGCCAAGCGCCTGCTCGACTACAACCAGCACACCCCCACCATCGGCTTCCCTCTGCTGGTGCCCGAATGCTTCCTCATCGAGCCCACCGAAACCAACGAAGCCATGGACGACTTCGTCGGCGCCATGGCCAAGCTAGTGGAAGAGGCCAAGGCCAACCCTGAGACCATCCAGAGGCGCCGGTTACCCAGCCCGTACGCCGACCGAATGAGGTCAAGACGTAGAGGGATTGGATGCAGTTTGAAGCAAGTACTATTGATGGTTTAGGGTCTATTTAGATATTACCTCCTAGCCCCTTGGTGGCTCTTCTTTCTAGGGGCTGATCGGTAAGTATCGTTAGCCATTGAATCGATAAGAAGATAACCTTTAAAATTGTTTTTACGTAATGTCCTGAAAGGGAATCGAGATACTGGGGGTGGGCCATTAGCCGAACAGAAGAGGAAAGACTCGAGTCAAAAAGGATGTTTGATTCGTTGAGGGACGAGTTGCTAAAGAGGGATTTGTCTAACACTGAGAACTACGATAGAGCGATTTTAACGTTGTCCTCCAGCTGTTTGGCGCTATCTATTTCGGCCATTCAATTGATTGTACCGTTAGATGGTGCGCTCCATCTTTGTCTATTGAAGATTAGCTGGATATTGCTAACCATTAGTGTGCTAAGTTCCCTTTTTGCATATTTTATCGGAAATAAAGCTATAAATGCACAGATAAAAAATGCGAGAGAATATTATATAGAAGAAAATGATGGGGCCTTTGATCGCAGAAATGTATATGCAACCATGAATAGTTGGGCCAATGCAATAACTGGATTGGCGTTTTCTTTTTCGATAATATTGATTGTAACCTTCGTCATCCTCAACGTGCAGAGGTAGTGGAAATGAATGATGAAAGCAGTAAAGGAAAGAACGTGTCGGGCGGTCTGATACGTAAGAGTGCCAATGTTCCTTCAATGGAAAGAATTCCGAGAGACATAGGGAAAGCAGGAAATAGCGCTAACATTCCCACAATGGAAAAAGTACCTAAGGCTCCTAGTTCCCCGCCTAAGGAACCGGACAAAAAAGGCTAGCAGGGCAACTATTCTCCGGTCTTTGGGGAATAGCACAATGAACTGAAGTTGTCTTCTACGTGCCTGCTTTTGCACGGTGATGCTCGCCCGTGAATGGGGATACGCGTCGGCGAATACTCCACCCTCGCCGCCAACTACCTGCTCAAGCGCCTCGAAGCCATCGGCTGCCAGGCCGCCTACCCCGGGCGCCGTGCTAGCCACGAATTCATCCTCACCTTCGCCAAACTGGCCAAGGACAACCACGTCACCGCACTCGACATCGCCAAGCGCCTGCTCGACTATAACCAGCACGCCCCAACCATCTACTTCCCGCTGCTGGTGCCCGAATGCTTCCTGATCGAGCCCACCGAAACCAAGGAAGCCATGGACGACTTTGTCGACGCCATGGCCAAAACCCTGGAAGAAGCGAACACCAACCCGGAAACCGTCACCGAAGCGCCGTTCACCGGCCCGCGCGCCAGCTGGATGAGGTGAAGGCGGCGAAGAAGTTGGATTTGATTTGGAGTGAGTGATGGTGCCGCCCTGGCAGTTAGTTAGTCGTTACTATTTGAAGGGGCCTTTTGTGGCCCTTTTTTGTGTTTGCGCGACAAGCGGATACAAATGTTGACTTGTGAAGTCGGTCACGTTTTTATTCGTGATAAAGCCCAGCACACTGAGCTCATTTGGGGTGTGAGAGAAAGGGGGTAAACCGGAAATTTTGTACCAGCTTGATCTGCCGTGATTAAAAAATTGGGAGGGGGTTCAAATTGAAGATAGCATCTGTGCTTTTGGTTATCATTTTTCTGAGCGGCTGCACGACTGTGAAATATAATGGTTCACCGATGGCCGTAAAAAACGTTGATTACCCTCCTGTGGAGCAAGAGGTTACAGCATACGTTGGGGATCATATGGTCGAAAAGGGCGTTATATATGAAGAGCAGGTACTATATGTAAAACAGCGTGTTGACGGCTTCCTTTACGACATCCCCAGCAATAATTACCCACAAGTAGGGTTCGATAGTAAGCAGGATTTCTTTTCAGCGGTCGGCGTCATCAGAGGTGCGCTATCGGACCCTATTGAAGCTTTGGCCATAAAGAAACAAGGCCATAGCAAACTATGTGTTATTACTACATTGGGTAGCCGTGCTTGTTATGATGCTGACTATGAGAGGCATGGGCGAGTTTCGGAAACAAAAAATAGTTTTCAGCAGACACTGATATACAGCGGTCGCGTAGGAAGCAAGATAAATATCGGATACCGAGAGTTTAGCAATAACACCGCTAGGCCCGCATTCAATAACGAGGTTGAGTATGACCTTTCGGCGTCAAGGGTAATAGGCTACAAGGGAGCGCAAATAGAAGTTTTGAATGCTGACAATAGCAGCATTACCTATAAGCTGATAAGAAATTTCCCGAATAGATAACTAAAAATGAAAATTTAAAAAGGGGGCGCCATGAAAACAATATATAACCCAGATATCATACAAGAGTTCGCTGATAGGTTGTATGCCAGAGCTAATAGTGTAACTCGGTCTTACACTGCACTCGGGGTTATATTGCTGGGTTTCGCTGGGTTCGCAACTGGTCAGCTTGTTTTTGCGGCTGTCGGCGGGATTATTGGTGGCGCGGTCGGTTACGCCTATGGGAAAGAAAAGGCCTTCGCGCATAAACTTCAAGCCCAGACAGCGCTTTGCCAAGTGCAGATAGAGAAGAACTTAAGAAAATAAGTCGTTGTGGTGGAAAATGAAAAATCATTGCCCTTTCAGGTTATGGGTAGCCCATCCATTGGAAGATATGCCATATTCTAGTGACCTACACATTAGACGTGCGAGATATAAGATAGAGAGATAAACGTCACATGTCGCAAAGGTCGCCGACCGGAAAGTCGGTGGCAAATGTAAGGCGTCGATACGCGCAGTCTTGCCGCACCGCCTGATCGGAACGGCGCCCGGATATATGTCGGGGGATATACGACAAACGTCGGTGAATAAACTGTTATGCTTTTGGGGAAGAATAGTGGATAACCATGACGAACAAGCCGCTTACGAAGCTCGTCTCCGTCGTCGCTTGGAATTGCTTAAGCAAGAATTAGAAGCGGGGAAGATCAAGTTTGCTGAGGGCTTGGGCGTAGTTGAAAGTCTCCAAAAAATTCGAACAAATCCTGACGGCAGTATTGACCTAGAAACGGTAGATGGAAGTGTTCGTTCACTGGCGCTTGCTGCTGAATTCATGCATGACAGGAAGGAACTAAAAGAAGCGGTTCCTCTCCCTGAAATTCAGGAGGCTTACTTCAGTTTC
Source organism: Alloalcanivorax sp. C16-2 (assembly GCF_046507615.1). Classification (NCBI taxonomy): domain Bacteria; kingdom Pseudomonadati; phylum Pseudomonadota; class Gammaproteobacteria; order Oceanospirillales; family Alcanivoracaceae; genus Alloalcanivorax; species Alloalcanivorax sp. C16-2. The sequence continues at coordinate 24,801 of NZ_JBKFTL010000006.1, forward strand.
ATAGATCAGAATTTTGGACGCTACTTCCAGGTCATGAAGGAGCGTGATCTGACTCCGCACGATGCGGGGATGGCGCTTTCCCAGAATGCGGAAACGATAGCCGGTTTGATTGAAAATCTGCCTCAGTTTTTGGAGGTTATTGAAGAGTTCTGGTCGCAGTGCGGGGATGCGGCGCACGCCCATATGGAAGACATGCATGGTTGTCTGAAAGGGGTATTCGGAGGTGATCTGTTTCCGTCGCCATACGAAAACCTAGCATCGAAGTGCGGCCTTTATACCGATACTTTGATCCTGCCATGTCCCTTTCTCAGGACCAAATTGATCTTTAGCAGGGCCTCAGATCAGAAAAGGGCCTACTACATGATCAAGCACGCCATGAACTTACTTCAATACAAGGAATTGGCTTGCGCGGATCTGTCGCCGCCCATAGTCGTGGTGCTTCCAGATATGGCCGTTCTTCAAGAGGACGAGCAACGGTTTTTTGCGAAACTTGGGCAACAAGATGCGCTTATTCATTCGTCCAAGATTTTTGGCAGATCCTTTGAATCATTCGAAGAGTTGATGGAGTTCGCTGGTTCGCTGCCGTCGTTTGATTTGGTCGAAAAAGCGGTAGTTGATCCCAGTCGTGTACTATTTGACTCGGAAGTGTCTGGTGGACTCAAAGAACAGCTTTCCAAGGCGTCGGGCGGGTTCTCTGGTCTACTTGGCACAGATCACTGCGGCGCCATCGTTGCATCTAACGCTGCTGGTCGAATGGCTACATGCAACGAATTACTAATCAAAGCAAGACGTTTACAAGGCACTCCGGTTATTGATGCACCTACCTCATGGCAATACTTTGGCTGGAAACTGGAGTATGACGCAGAGCGCGTTGAGGGTAATGATCCGAAAGAAGCCCTTCATGTATTAAGAGGCCTCCAGCATCTCGCTGAAAACGAGATGACCTGGTTGGGAAATGTTCCACCGGAAGCGCTTGTGGCAATTCGCAAAGATGGTGCGCTGGCGGAGATTCGACAAATCATCGGACAAGGTGTGCAGGAACTTGCTGAGGCTAATCCGAATAACTTTCATCGGACAAGTGATCAAATTTTTGAAAACTTCCATGCTGCGTTCGATCTACACAAGAGGAATGTTGATGAATTGCGTAGCAAAGGCTGGAAGTTTGCCGGAAGCGATATTGGGTCTTGGTTTGTGGTGGGTTCCCTCGCGGTCGCCGCAACGGCAACCGGAATTCCCGCTTGGGGTCTTGCCGCCATCGCTGCCGACCAGCTTTTAGATGCGCCGAAGCTCCGAGATATTCCAAAATCCATTAGAGATCTTGCGGAGGAAAACAACAGAGTGAAACGCTCGCCAGTTGGGATGCTTTTTAAGCTTAGTCATGCAAAGGCATAACAACACGTTGCAGGTGACGTTTGACTCGCTGCCCACTTTTGCTGCCGCAAAAGCGGCCATCGTCTCAAACGCACCTGAACGTGGACGTTATGACCTTGCGAGCTACGATCAGAAAGGAGTGTGATTTTGGCTAGAGACTGGGAAAGTTCGTTCTCATTCTGGGCACAGTCGCCCAGCAAAACGGAACAAGAGCGTTGTGAGCGGGTGATTCGAGCCATAACTGCCGCCGTAAATGGTAGTCAGAAGCTACAAGCCAGAAAAATTCTCGTCTTTACCCAAGGCTCGTTTCGCAACCGGGTAAATGTGAGAAAAGAGAGCGATGTAGACGTTGGCGTAATGCTCTACGAATATTTTATTGCCCAGTACCCGGAAGGGAAGAGGGATACAGATTTTGGAAACTACGATGCAGGATACTCATTCTCTCAGTTTAAAGACGAGCTCGAAGGAGCCTTGGTAAATCACTTCGGACGCGCTTCGGTAAAAAGGGGGAATAAAGCATTTGACATTAAGGCCACTCAGTCTCAAGTGGAAGCTGATGCCGTACCACTCTTTGAGTTCCGACAATACTGGAGCAGCGGGGACTATCGTGCAGGGGTTGTACTCTTTCCTGACAAAGGGGGTGGAAGAATTGAGAATTACCCCGAGCGATTGGTTGATTACTGGCCGCCGACACCACTGCACTACGAGAACGGTGTTTCGAAGAACAGCGCCACTGGCCATCGGTACAAAGGCTTGGTGCGGATACTCAAGAAGCTGCGCATCGAGTTGGAGGATGGTGGACATCAAATTGCCACATCTACCCCAGGCTACCTATTGGAGTGCCTTGCTTGGAATTCGCCTGACTGGTGCTTTGCTCACGAGCTTTGGGTCGATCGAGTCCAATCAGTCTTGGGGTTTCTATGGCAGCAGACCAGATCGAAGGAGTTGTCTGATCATTGGTGCGAGGTCGATGGAATAAAATACCTTTTCCACCCTTCGCAACCCTGGACAAGAGAGCAGGCGCATCAACTCATCAATGACATTTGGGATTATGTTGGTGTGAAGCCGCTATGACTATTCAAAGACTGCACATTACCGCCTTTCTAGCTATTGCTGCGGTGATTTGGCTCGCGGTTCTGTGGCTCCAAGGAACTCCAGTTTCTTGGGATCATGCAAGGCCATTTAGCATTGTAGTAAGTGGGCTTGTGGCTGTCGGCCTACTTTTTGAGTTCTGGTTATGGCGGAATCGGCTTTTTCATGGATGGTTCTTTGCACGCCCTGATTTGAGGGGAACATGGAAAGTAGTGATTCAATCTAGCTATGTTCGTCCGGAGACCAATGAGAGAGTTGCACCAATTGAGTGCTACATGGGGGTGACACAAACTTTGTCAAAGCTGAACATGCACCTCATGACGCCAGAGTCAGAGTCGTGGCTCATCGCTGACCATGTGCGTCCTTCTCCGAGCGGCAATGGCTATCAAATCATCGGGGTTTATACCAATGAGCCGAATGTTCATTTACGGCATGAACGAATTAGTGAGATGCATCAGGGCGCAATGATAGTGGAAACACATGGGTCAAGCGTTCAGCCAAGAACGCTAACTGCGAAGTATTGGACTGATCGCAAGACTAACGGAACAATGGAGTTTAACAATAGGAAGCCTGAGGTCTACACGCGGTTTGTAGACGCGGACGATGCTTTCAGTAGCGAGTAGCAATTTCATGTTTCATAGAGACAGATGTCATAACAATCCGAGCCTGAGCGACAAAAGTATATCGTCATGCCTTTTGCAAAAGTCGCAAAAGGCACGCCAACATAATTTCGCGCCGGATCAGGGGCGTTATATGGCAGTTGTGCGCGCGGTGTAAAACGACCCATGGGAAGAGATCTCACCCTTTATCCAGCGGAAGCCACTAAGCAAGATTTGCGAGATCATCTTGTTCAGCTTGGGTTCAAGAAATGTGATCATTGGTGGGATTGGCCCCAGGGTACGTTGAATTTCAGTTGGTTTGATGAGATCGATTTTCGTTCCATTGATGGCGTTTCTGCCGACGTTTATCCAGTGTCGGGAGATGAGTTAGAAATCTGTGGTAATCCCTGGGCGCTGCATGTAAGAAATCTCTACAGCGCAAGTTGGCATGACGTAAAAATGCTCAATGATGTCCTCAGGTCTGCGCGCCGGAAGTTCGGCGGAACCATCAGGGGCGATTACGGCACAAATCGCTATGCCCCTCTATGGGACGATACCAGCACGCCACTTAGTCGCGGTCTCTCTGCTGTCGTTCAGCACGTTGAGCAGAAAATCGCAGCAGTGCGGCACGCATTGCCAGATCCGACATTTAACAACCCAAATGTTGCCAACGGGAAGGCTGGAGAATTCATTGAATTCACCAACAGCCTTGATCCAAGCCGAGTGATCTACAACGGCTTAGTCCCATTTGCGGTGGCGGTCTTCGAGTATTTTTTCTCAAGAGCATTTCAGGTTCTTCTACGCTATGACGACACAGCACAAGCAACGATGCTGTCACATCAACAGAAAATAGCTTTTGAAGACGTTCTCGAAATAAAAAATGGCAGTAAGACAGTCGAGATGCTGATCGCCGAGAGCTATACATTTCAAAACTTAGATCAGCTAAACAAAGCTTATAAAGCTTGGCTTGGTCTTGATGTACGCGCGCTGCTCTACAAGAGGAGGAAGATTGGAGCTTCTATTGGCTACCTCGAGAACCGGGTTGCCGAAATAATTCAATACAGGCACGGGGTAATTCATCATCTTGCCATAGATAGGTCGCTGAAAAAAGCCGACTATCTTCATATTCTGAAGGCCATTGAGTTGGCAATATCAGAATTCATCCGCCACGTAGAGAAACGCTATGGGATCCAGATTGAACGTCGGTGATCTGCCATATAACAAATCGCTGCAGGGGACGTTTGATCCGCCGCCCATTTTTTCTGCTGCAAAAGCGGTCGTCGCCTCAAACGCACCTGAGCCAAACGTTATATCATACCCCGTGTTTATCAAAGCACAGGAGGCCCCGGCCGATGACCGGGGCGCGGTTCTCATCTAGTATGATCCCGAATAATTGATAGCCGACCATTTTCAACGGATACCGACACAGGCGTATCGATGTTGAACCCGGCCTGCTCCAGCCAGGTACCTTTGAGAAGAAGGAAGGGCGTGATGCGGTTGCCGCTATAGGGTTCACTTTTCAGAGTGTAATCCCAGTGACCTTTGCGGACTTTCAGCTTGCGCTGTTTCATGGTGTTGCTCCTTGTGCTTATTTCGAATTAAAAGCAATGGTGGTCAGGAGGTTCGAAACAGCCACAAGAACTGCTCTGGGTATTTCCCGAAGGTGTTGTATTCCCCAGACCTCCCGACCCTTACAGGCCGGTTTTCAGGTACAAAAATACCGCGGTTGGTTCGGGTTGCGGTGAGGCCCGCTTGTGGGAGTTTCGACGCTCCTTGTGCAAAGTGTAGTTCTGTTTGCGCTACTGTCAATATGTCCAGTGCGCAACAGCGGCGATGACGCACTTTTCCTACACACTTTTAATCTATTGCTTACCTGGGCACGGCGATTGGTTTCGTTACGCGCGCAGCTCCTCGCTTTCGCCACCAGACCATCACCCCCGTCACGCTCAACACGATCACCGCCAAGCCCAACACCGTCGCAACAACCCGATATCCCACCCCACCCACCGCCGCGATATGCAGGCTGGTCAGCCAGGTCGTCACCGTATTCCCCGCCGCCTCCCCGGTGGGCAGGTAGTGGCCCAGCAGGGCGCCGTCCGTGGCGTCCACGTATACCCAGGTCTCCCCGAACCGCTCGTTCACGTCGCTGCTGGTGCGCGCCATCAGTTTGAGGGCGTTTTTGTGCGGGGTGTAGGCGAAGCGTTCCAGGGCGTGAATGGTGAGGTCGCGGTCTTTGGCCAGGGCTTCCAGGTGTTGGCGGGCGGCGTGGTAGCCGGGTTCCCAGCCGATGGGCGGTTGTGGGCTGGGGTTGGCCCGGGTGGGTACGGTGGTGAGCGGGTCTTCCTGAAAGCTGAGGAACAAGCCGGTGGTGGGGCGGTAGATTTGGTCGTAGAGGGTGAGGGCGACGCCGCTCCAGGCGAAGACGAGCAGCAGGGCCCAGGGCCAGAGGCCACCGGCGCGGTGCAGGTCGAAGGTGCGTTTGTGGCCGCCGGCGCGCCAGCGGATTTGCCAGGCTTTGGCCCAGCGTTTCCAGAAGCGGCGGGGGCGGTGCCGAGCGTCGCGGCGGCGTGCTGGTGGGAGGGTGAGCCAGGCGCCGACGAAGCCGTCCAGGGTCCAGAGCAGGGCGATGAGGCCGAAGATCCAGGTGCCAATAGTGCCCAGGGCCAGGGAGTGGTGCAGACGGTAGACGAAGGGCATCAGGTTGCTGGCGCCCTGGCTGAGGTCGCCCCACAGGCGGCCGCCGAGGATCTGGCCGGTGTAGGGGTTCACGAACACTTCGTCGATGGGCAGCGCGGGCGCGCCCGGTTTGGCGCTGAGGAAAAACCGCAGCGGGCTGTGGGCGTCCGGGGGCGCGAGCATCATCCAGTGGACGTGGGCGTCCGGGTAGGCGGCGTCCACCTGGTCGCGCAGGGCGAAGGGCGAGAGCGGTTCGCTGTGCGCCGCCGGGGGCTCGACCTGCAGCCACTGTGGGTTGATCAGGGCGTCCAGTTCGTAATACCACACCAGCAGGGCGCCGGTGAGGCCGGCGATGATCAGGAAGCCCGCCATCACCAGCCCCACGTAGCGGTGCAGTTGCACCAGCCGTTGGCGCATCCTCATTCAGCGCGCCCCCTTAAAACAGGTACTTCATGCGCGCCAGGTAGGTGCGGCCTTCTTCGCGGATCACGCCGTCGAACGAGCCGGGGGAGAAGATCTCCTCGTCGGTGACGTTGTTGAGCAGCAGGTCCAGTTGCAGGGCGTCGGTGACGGCGTAGTAGGCGCCCAGGTCCACCCGGGTGTAGGCCGGCAGGGTGACGCTGTTGTCCGCGTTGGCGGGGCGTTCGTCCACGTAGGCGACGGTGCCGCCCAGGCTCAGGCCGGTGACGGCGTTGAGGTAGTAGCGGCTTTGCAGGGCGGCGGTGTGCAGGGGCACGTTGACGAAGCGGTTGCCTTCCAGGGTGGGGTCGTCGGTGCGCAGCACTTCGGTGTCGGTGTAGCCGTAGCCGGCGCTCAGGTAGAGGTTGGCGGTGGCGTAGCCGTCCACGGTGAGCTCGGCGCCTTGGGAGCGGGCGCGGCCCTGGGCGACCAGGAAGCCGGCGTTGAGCGGGTCGCTGATCGGCATGTTGTCTTTTTCGATGACGAAGCCGGCGGCGTTGATGTTGAGGCGGCCGGCGGTGACGCGCACGCCCGCTTCGTACTGCACGCTTTCTTCCGCGTCCAGGGGCTGGCGGCCGGAGGTGGTGCCCTGCTGGGGCACGAAGGCTTCGTTGCGGCTGGCGTAGAGCGAGGTGCTGTCGATGAGGTCGTAGACCAGGCCGAGCTGGGTGGTCCAGGCGGTTTCACCGAGTTCGGCGCGGGTGACGGCGTCGCCGGCCATGAAGTCGGTGGTTTTCTGGGATTGCTCCGCGTCGGTGTAGCGCAGGCCGGCGAGCAGGGTCCACTTTTCGGCGAAGGCAATGCGGTCCTGGACGAAGCCGGCGAGGATGCGGTCGGTTTGGGTGAAGCCGCGGTCGCGGGCTTTCGTGCTGAGGTCCATGGGGCCGTAGACCGGGTCGTACAGGTCGACCGGGTCCACCAGGTACACCTGGGTGGGGCGGGTGGTGTCGGAGTCGCGGAAGTTCACGCCGGCGATAAAACGGTGGGTCTGGCCGGCCAGGGTGGCTTCGCCGCTCAGGTCGAGGATCACTTCGTGGTCGGTTTGTTTGGCGTCGTCGCTGGCGAAGATGATGCGGTTGAGGGTGCGGAAGTCCGCGCCCAGGCCGAACGGGGCGTATTCCTGCCACTCCGCGTTGTTGCGGGTGTAGGCGTAGCTCAGGCGGGCGTCGATGGTGTCGGTAAGCGCCTGGGTGAGGCGGGCGTTCAGGTAGACGGAGTCCCGCTCGGTGGTGGCGTCTTTCCAGGCCACGTTGAAGTCGTCGCTGTAGTCGCCGTTGGGGTTGGGCTCGATGGCGCCTTCAGCCGGCGCGCCGCCGGGCAGGGCGGTCCATTCGTTGCGCGAGTAGCTGCCTTCCACGGTGAGGTTGGTGGTGTCGGTGAGGTCCACGGTGACGTTGGGCGCCACGAACAGGCGCTCGTAGCCCCAGTAGTCCATGGAGGCGTTGCTGTCCTGGTGGGCCAGGTTGAGGCGCGCGCGCACCCGGTCATTGAGCGGGCCGGTCACGTCCAGGGTGGCGCGGTGGTAATCGTAGCGGCCGTACTCGGCGCCCACTTCCGCCTGGTAGTAATCCAGCGGTTGCTTGGTGACCACGTTGATGGTGCCGCCCGGTTCCATCTGGCCGTACAGCACCGAGGCCGGGCCCTTGAGGATTTCCAGGCGCTCCACGTTGGCCAGGTCCGTGGGGTGGTCGGTTTGCCGGAAGCCCAGGCCGTTGACGGACTGCTCCGCGTTGAAGCCGCGGATCAGGAAGTCGTCGGCGAACATGTCGCGGCCGGAGCCGGACCGGTTGGCGCTGGGGGTGAGGCGCACGATGTCGCCCACGGTATTGGCCTGGGCCAGCTCGAAGTTTTCCCGGTCGTAGACGCTCACGCTTTGCGGGATGGCTTCCACCGTGTCGTTTTTCTGGCGGCCGTACACGGAGACGGCGTCCAGCGTATTGCTCTCGCTGGTTTCCTTCGGCGCCGCTTCCAGCCGGTAGCCATTCTCCACCCGCACGGCGATGACGCCGCTGCCGGCCAGCAGGGCGCGCAGGGCTTGCGCCGGCGTGTAGTCGCCGCTCAGCGCCGGCGCCTGCTTACCCTCCAGCAGGGAGGCGTCGCCGCCGATGGCCAGCCCGGTCTGCCGGGCCAGGTCGATCACCGCCTGGTCCAGGGGCTGGGCGGGCAGGTTTATGGTTTGCGTGGTCGCGGACTGCGCCCGGGCCGGCTGGGCAAGCAGCGGCGCGGTGAGCAGCGGGGTCAGCAAGCCAAGCAGCAACAGCGCCTTCGGCGCCGTCGTCGCGGTGTTCGGTTTTTGTGAGCGAATCATGGGGGCTCCAGCATGGATGCGCGGTGTCTTTACCTATGAAGACAAAGCAGCGGAGCCAATCGGGCAGTGGTGGCGGCAAATTTTTTTGGCTTCGAGGTGGCACCGGAAGCGAACTGTAGGAGCGGCTTTAGCCGCGATAGGGTTTCGCTCCGGATGGCTTTATAGCGGCTGAAGCCGCTCCTACAGGGTTTGCCGTATTTCCACGGTGGTGGTTACGGCGACGGGCGGCGGACAGTGACGTACCAGGGCGTGAGGTAGCGCACCTCCAGGTTGAGGGTGTCGGCGAGCAGGGCCAGGGCGGCGTCGCTGTCGTCGGCGGGGAGCACGCCGGTGAAGCGGGGCGCGTCCGGGGCGTCGAGGGCGTCGTCCAGGGTCAGCAGGCCGGGGCGGTGGCGGGCCAGGCGCTCGACCACTTCCGTGAGCGGCGCCTTGCTGAAGGCCAGGCGGCCGTCGGCCCAGTCCGGGCGTTGGCGCGGGGTTTCGGCGCGGGCGATGACGCCTTGGCGGTTCAGGTCTGCCTGCTGGCCGGCTGTGAGTTTGAGTTCGTCGCCGCCGTCCCGGGGGGTCACCGCCACGGTGGATTCCTGTACCGCCACCCGGGTGAAGCCGTGTTCCTGCCGCACGCTGTATTCGGTGCCCAGGGCGGTGGCGGTGAGGTCGCGGGTAGTGACCTGGAAGGGGCGGTCCGGGGCCTTGGCGACGGTGGCCAGCAGCTCGCCGCGCACCAGCTCCACGGTGCGGGTGGTGCCGCTGTAGTCCAGGTCGATGGCGCTGCCGCTGTTGAGCACCACCTGGCTGCCGTCGGGCAGGGTGAGGGTGCGGATCTCCCCGGCGGCGGTGCGGTAGTCGGCGCTCCAGTAGGCCCAGGGCAGTTGCGCGCCGGCCAGTACCAGCAGCAGCACGGCGCCGAGACCGGTGGCTTGCCGCCGGCGCCGGCGGCGTCGTTCCGCGGTGGCGTCGGTGGCTCGCCACATCCGTTGGATCTGTTCCAGCACCTGGCGGCGGCGCGGGTCCTTGGCCTGCCAGGTGTCGCACTCCGCTTGCAGGCGGGCGTGTTCGTCGGCGCCGGCGGTTTGCAGGGCGACCACCCATTCGGCGGCCTGCTGGCGGATGCGGTTCAGCTCGGACATGGGTCCGCCAGGCTGTCGTAGAGCCGCGCGTGGCAGTGGGCGAAGGCCTTGGCCAGGTACTGTTTGACGCTGCTTTCGGACACCGACAGCCGGCGGGCGATCTGCCGATACGTCAGGCCCTCCAGGCGCGCCATCAGAAACGCCCGGCGCGGCTTCTCCGGCAGCTCGTCCACCAGCAGTCGGAGCACCGTCACCAGCAGATTGTGGGCGGCGGCGATCTCCGCCGGGCCTCGATCGTCCCGGGTCTCCACCAGAATCGCCACCTGGCGCAGCGCTTCCTCTTCCACCTGCTTGCGGTGGTGGCGATTGATCATCAGCCGGCTGGCGATGACCATGAGATAGGCGCGCGGGTCCCGCAGCGCTTCCAGTGACTGCTCGCCCAGAATCAGCCGCAGGAAGGTGTCCTGGCTCAGGTCCGCCGCGTCCTGCGGGCAGCGCAGCCGCCCCTGCAGCCAATGCGTCAACCAGCCATGATGCGTCGCATACAGCTCGCCCAGCTCCCGCTGGGAGCCGGGCAACAGCGGCTGAGTGTCGGTGGCGGCGCCGGACATAGAGACTGAGGTCACAGCTATAATTGAGAGTGATTATCAATTAAAGGGTAAAAGGGCGCAACTCGTGCTGCTCACGATTCCCGAAAAATGAGCATGACGAGGCGGACCTGCTCAAAATCGCCCGTTTTTGAGCAGGTCGTCCCGCTGCCGGAGTGTGCTAAGCTTGGAAAATATCTGCCCAGTCGGAGGAAATACTTTGGAGATTCAATCGGTTACGGCCTCGGTGCCGGCGGACCTTGAGCTGACGGGCGCCCAAAAACAAGAGCTGGATCGGCGCCTGGTGGCCTTCGAGATAGACCAGGACGAAGGAGCGTTATGGTCCAGCGTTAAGGCGCGTATTCTTCAATGATTGGACAATGAAACATAATGGATCGTCGAGGAAACGATCAGCATCCGGACGTGGGCGGCGCCTGCTTTCTGCCGTGCTCGTCGTCGTGGTGTTCTTCGCCGGGCTGGCGATTCTCGCCCCCGCCCCTGAATGGCGATGGTTTGTTGGCTTTTACATGCTGATGAGCGCGCTCGGTTTTTCACTGTACGGCCTGGATAAGCGGGCCTCTACGCGTGGCGGCTGGCGTACGTCGGAGGCTCGGCTGCACCTGGTCGAGCTGCTGGGCGGTTGGCCCGGCGCCTTGCTGGCACAACGGGTGTTTCGGCACAAGACCCGCAAGACGTCTTTCCAACTGATGTTCTACGCCGCGGTGGCGGCCAACCTCATAGTGCTGTGGTGGCTGCTCTTTGCGGGCAACCTGTAAGGATCACTTACAGGTTCGCAGTGAGGCTAGATGCCGACCTTTACCCGGCCCGGCTCTCGTCCACGTCATCCTTAAGCCAGGCCTTGATCAGGGACTGATAAGGCATATCCCGCTTGTTGGCCTCGATCTTGATGCGATCAAGCAGCGCTTCGGGTAAACGGAGCGAAATCGTCTTCGTTGACGGCTTCAGCTTCGGAAAAGAAGCGGACTTGGCCTGGCTCCAGTCCACGTAGTCAGAGGAGTCGTGGGTTTCCCAGAAGGTCCGTTCCTCGGCTTCGGTTTTGAACTCAGGCGTCTTTTTTCGTTTGCTCATAAACAGCCCTCTCTTTGCGGTGCATGTCGCGAGCGGAAATCACCCGAATCAGCGTGCCGCTTTGTCTCAGTGTGAACGTTATGTGCAAGAGTCTTCCATCATCCGTCTTACCAAGGGCGTGAAAACGGGCTTCGGCTTGACTGTGCTTGGCATCCTCCAACAGCAGAAGCGGCTCGTTGAAGAAGACTTCTTCCGCCTCGGACTGGCCGACACCATGCTTCTCCGCGTTTTTGCGGGAGTTGCCTTCGTCCCAGTTGAAGCCTGTAACGTGCGCCCAATCGATCATTTTTGTATATTATCATCGTATACAAAGGCGTCAATGACACGAGGATGATCCTTCCTGATCCCTGTAAGGATCACCGATAGGTTTGCCATGAGTGTTGCCACCGTTCGTCTTCAGGCAGAGGTTGAGCAGCATCTGGAAGCCATCGCGAGCCGCCTTCAGCGTAGCAAAGGCTGGGTGATTAACCAGGCGCTCTCGGAGTACATCGAGAAACAGCAGCTTGAGCGAGCGCCTTGCCCGACTTTCCGCGAATGGGCTCGCCCGTGGCGTTGGCCCCGGACCCGGATTCCATTCGCGATATCGTTTTTGGCCGCTACGTGGTTCGTTATTCGGTCCATGCCAGCGCCATTATTGTCCTGAGGGTGTGGCACGGCCCACCCCATGGCACGGCTATTGCTTAAGGTCGTGTCCTTTGACCTTTCCCGGGAGTCAGCGTGACTGAACATCGCACCACCATGAACGACCGCGTGGACGCCGTCCGGCGCAAGCTGGATGTGGACGTCTGCAGCCTTTACCTGGCCCGCCCGGACCAGCAAACCCTGGAGATCGTCGCCACCAGCGGCCTGAACCAGAGCGTGATCGGCAAGCAGCTGGGTTACGCCCAGGGCCTCACCGGCAAGGTGGCCCGCACCCGCCAGCCCGTGGTCGCCCGGGTGATTCAGGACCACGCCGACTATTTCCACGTGGAAGGCTCCGGCGAGGAGCGTTTCAAGAGCTACCTGGGCATCCCCCTGGAGCACGGCGACCAATTGCGGGGCGTGCTGGTGGTGCAGACCGAGTGCACCAAGACTTTTTTCCGCCGGGACATCCAGGAGGTGCACAGCGCTGGCCGGGATGTGCTGGATGGTCTGACGGAACTGGCCAGCACCCCGCACTGAAACGTCCCCTCTTCTTATTCCCGTAGGAGCGACCGGGCGGCTTACCGCTTCGGTCGCGATCATAGGCGATGGGTCGCCCCCGCGGGATGGCGGCAGGGTGAGGAGATGTCAGGCCGCGGTGGGTTGCACGATCACTTCATCCACATTGACGTCATCCGGTTGTGAGATGGCGTAGGCAATGGCGTTGGCGATGGCCGTGGGTTTCAATGCCACTTTGCGGAAGTCTTCCAACCATGCCTTGGTGTCGGCATCGGTGGTGGTGCGGGCCAGTTCGCTTTCCACCACGCCGGGGGAAATGGTGGTCACCCTGATCTTCTTGGTTTCCATTCGCAGGCCATCGGAGATGGCGCGGACGGCGAATTTGGTGCCGCAGTAGACCGCGGCGGTGGGGAAGACGTTATGGGCCGCGATCGAGGCGGTGTTGATAATGTGTCCGCCTCGCTCTTCCATGGTGGGCAGGACTGCCTGGATGCCGTTCAGTACCCCTTTGATATTCACATCAATCATTCGGTCCCACTCGTCCGCTTTCAGGGCCGCCATGGGTGCCAGTGGCATCAGGCCTGCGTTATTGACCAGCACATCAACGGGGCCGAACTCCGCGCTGGCATCGGCCACGACCCGTTGAAAGTCCTCCCGGGAGGTGACGTCCAGAGTGTAGGCCTTGGCAGTGCCGCCATTTTGCTTGATTCTCCGTGCCAGGGCCTCAAGGCGTTCCGTCCGGCGTGCGCCCAGAAGCACGGTATGGCCGGCCAGGGCCAGAGTAAGGGCGGTGGCTTCACCAATGCCGCTGCTGGCGCCGGTGATCAAAATGACTTTTAATTTACGCTGTTCCATGACAAGGCTCCTTGAAGGGCGGTTTAACCGGGGCGGTGAAGGGCCCCTGTTCAAGGCTTGTCATATTAGTTGGCGGGGTGGTGGGAAACGATACATGAAAATCGTCTATTATTGCCCGATTGTCCGAGGTGTGCGGGCGGAAGAGTAATCGGTTGGGAACGGTGAGCACAACAAAGGTGAGCGTAACATTGAAAAAGACACTGGTGCGTCTGGTCGAGCGCGCCGCGACGGAAGAGGGATTCAACCCGACACCGATCCCCAATGTGTCCTGCTACCGGATTTCCCGGCCCAACACCCAAATGCCGGCGGTATACCAGCCTTGCCTGTGCGTCATAGTGCAGGGCCGCAAGAACGTGATGCTCGGCAAGCAGCGTGTCTCGTACGGTGAGTTGGAGTTTCTGGTGGCTTCGGTGCACCTGCCGGTGATTGGCATTGTGGAGGAGGCTACGGAAGAGCGCCCCTATTTCGTGATCCAGATCGATATTGATGGGCAGCGAATCTCCGAGCTGCTCCCGCTTATGCCGTCATCCGCTGTCGCTCATAAGCAGTCCGGGAACGCTCTGTTCATCGGTCAGGTGGATCGTGCCATGGGCGACAGCTTGCTGCGCCTGCTGGGATTGATCGAGGTGCCCGAGGATATTCCCGTGCTGGGTGAGTTTCTGGTGCGCGAGATGCATTACCGCATGTTACGCAGCGAGCACGGCCCTCGGATCGCGCAGATATCCCTCACCGGTACACCGACACAGCGAATCTCCACGATCATAGAGAAACTGCGCAGGGACTATCATCGGCCGATATCCGTGGAAGAACTGGCGCGCCTGGCCGGGATGAGCGTTTCCACTTTTCATGTGCATTTCAAAGCCGTCACCAGTATGAGCCCGCTGCAGTTCCAGAAATCCGTCAGGCTGGTGGAGGCACGTAGCCTGATGCTGTCCCGACAATTGGACGCCGCAAGCACCGCCTATCGAGTGGGGTACGAGAGCCCCTCCCAGTTCAGTCGGGAATACGCCCGCATGTTTGGCAACCCTCCAGTGAGGGACATCGCGCGAATGCGGCGGAGTAACACTACGAACGACCAGGAGAGCGGAGGTGTTGGTGGCATATGAAAATGGATGCCTTCATCGGTTCGATCGGAGAGTCCCAATGTTTGGTGAATCGAAAAAGAACAGCGTGACGCTGCGGGAAGAGCGCCGCCCGGGCGACTACCGTTTCCTCGGTGTCACACGCCAGAAGAACGGCGACCTGGTCTTCGAGGGCCAGGACCTGGGCCAGGGCGTCCGCGACGCCTTCGGCTGCGCCGAGTACGAGTGGCGCTGGACCATCAAGGCACAGGATGTGGAGCCGCTGCGCCAGGCGCTTGGCCACCGTGGCGATCCTCTTGCACTACTCAAGAAACATTTCAGCGGCGACGCCGCGTCTGGTCTCCAGGGCTTTCTTGAGGAGCATGGGATTCCGTTCGAATCCTACAGCCGCATTGGTGATTAGGTCCTTGCAAGGCCGGCTTGAGGCCGTTGATTCGGGTTGTCAAAATCCGGCGCGTATCCTTGCCACTGACAGGAGAAAGCCTGATGGAAATTGATGAGGAGAAAGTCGATCAGGCCGTTCTGGCGTTGCTGCATCTGACGCTGCACGACGGTGACCGAGCCTGGAAGTCCTTTGATTGGGATGCCATGAACAGGCTTCATGAAAAGGGCTTGATTTGTAATCCGGTCGGGAAAGCGAAATCAGTCTTGCTGACCGAGGAAGGTTTGAAGGAATCGGAGCGGCGTTTTCGGGAGCTGTTTGGCCGGGACGGATAGGCAAGTGACATCCGAGGTCAATAAGAGTACATTTTAATGTACGTAATTATGTACGGGAAAGTGCCATGCCGCGAGTCCGAGTTGATGAAGACATCCGCCCTCTGTCCGAATTCCGGGCTGGGGTGGCCACCTTTGTGAGACACATCCACGAGACCCGGCGCCCCATGGTGCTCACCCAGCGCGGGCGTGGCGTGGCGGTGTTGGTGGACGTTCATGAGTATGAGCGAATGCAGGAGCGCTTGGAGGTGCTGGAGGAGGTCTATAAGGCGGAGGAGCAGATCGCCGCGGGGGACGGGATTCCCCATCGGGATGCGAAGGCCAGGATCAAGGGCCGATTGTCGAAATGAACATCGTCTGGTCGCCGCTGGCCCTTGAGCGTGTCGAGGACATTGCTCTGTACATCGCCGAGGATAACCCCGGTGCGGCGGATGGCTGGGTGGATGACATCTTCGCCGTCGTGGAACGGCTTGCGGCGTTCCCCGAGAGTGGCCGAATCGTGCCCGAGGTGGGAGCCCGGCGTATCCGTGAAGTGATCGTCGGCCAGTATCGAGTCATTTATAGCGTGAAAGACCGCATCGATGTATTGACGGTGCGGCGGAGCAGCCAGCTTCTGCGCTCCGATGAAATCCACGACGGCGATCCGTAGCCTTCATCGTCTCCCAAGACGCCCACCGGCAAAATCTGGATAATGGCGCCCAGCCAGGCCCCCGCGCCACATTCGCCAACCGGTAGTCTCCCAATGGAAATCAAGGTCAACTTCCTCGACAACCTCCGCCTGGAGGCCAGATTCGACGACTTCACCGTGGTCACCGACCAGCCGATTCGCTACAAGGGCGACGGTTCGGCGCCCAGCCCGTTCGATTATTTCCTGGCGTCGTCGGCGTTGTGCGCGGCCTATTTCGTGCGGGTGTACTGCAAGGCGCGGGACATTCCCACGGAGAACATCCGGCTGTCGCAGAACAACATCGTCGACCCGGAGAACCGCTACAACCAGATTTTCCGCATCCAGGTGGAGTTGCCGGAGGATATTTCCGACAAGGACCGGCAGGGCATTCTGCGTTCCATCGACCGCTGCACGGTGAAGAAGGTGGTGCAGACCGGGCCGGATTTCCAGATCGAGACCGTGGAGAACCTGGACGAGGACGCCCAGGCGCTGCTGGGCACCGACCTGGATGATGGCGCGCGCACCTTTATCGAGGGCAAGGACCGGCCGCTGGAGGAGACCATCGCCACCATGAGCCGGGCGCTGGAAGCGCTGGGCATGAAGATCGAGATCGCTTCCTGGCGCAACATCGTGCCGCACGTGTGGTCGCTGCACATCCGCGACGCCGCCTCGCCGATGTGCTTCACCAACGGCAAGGGCGCCACCAAGGAGAGCGCCCTGTGCTCCGCCCTGGGCGAGTTCATCGAGCGGCTGAACTGCAACTTCTTCTACAACGATCAGTTCTTCGGCGAGGAGATCGCCAACGCCGACTTCGTGCATTACCCCAACGAACAATGGTTCCAGCCCGGCCCCGAGGATGAACTGCCGGCGGAGATCCTGGACGACCATTGCCGGGCGATCTACGACCCGGACGGCGAGCTGCGTGGTTCGAACCTGATCGACACCAACTCCGGTCGGGTGGACCGTGGCATCTGCTCGCTGCCGTTCGAGCGCCGTTCCGACGGCGAGACCGTGTGGTTCCCCTCCAACCTGATCGAAAACCTGTTCCTCAGCAACGGCATGAGCGCCGGCAACACCCTGGCCGAGGCCAAGGTGCAATGCCTGTCCGAGATCTTCGAGCGGGCGGTGAAAAAGCAGATCATCGAGGAAGAGCTGGCGCTGCCGGACGTGCCGAAAGAAGTGCTGGCCAAGTACCCCAAGCTGGTGGAAGGCGTCGAGGCGCTGGAGGCCCAGGGCTTCCCGGTGCTGGTCAAGGACGCTTCCCTGGGCGGGCAATTCCCGGTGGCCTGCGTGGCGCTGATGAACCCGCGCACCGGTGGCGTGTTCGTGTCGTTCGGGGCTCACCCGAGCATGGCGGTGGCCCTGGAGCGCAGCCTGACCGAGCTGCTGCAGGGCCGCAGTTTCGAGGGGCTCAACGATTTCCCGCCGCCCACCTTCAACAGCCTGGCGGTGACCGAGCCGAACAACTTCGTGGAGCACTTCATCGACTCCAGCGGCCTGGTGTCCTGGCGGTTCTTCAGCGCCAAGGCGGACGTGGAATTTCACGAATGGGATTTTTCCGGCGGCTCTTCACAAAATACGCAGGAAGAAGCGGAGCGCCTGTTCGGCATCCTCGAGGACCTGGGCAAGGAGGTCTACACCGCCTCTTACCACGAGCTGGGCGCGCCGGCCTGCCGCATCCTGGTGCCAGGCTATTCCGAGGTCTACCCGGTGGAGGACCTGGTCTGGGACAACACCAACAAGGCGTTGGATTACCGCGAGGACATCCTCAACCTGCACCGCCTGGACGATGACCAGCTCGCCGCCCTGTCGGAGCATCTGGAAGAAAGCCAGATCGACGACTACACCGACATCATCACCCTGATCGGCATCGAGTTCGACGAGAACACGGTCTGGGGCCAGCTCACCGTGCTGGAGCTGAAACTGCTCATCGACCTGGCCCTGGGCCGCCACGACGAGGCCCTGGAACGCACCGAGGCGTTCCTGCAGTTCAATGACAACACGGTGGAGCGCAACCTGTTCTACCGGGCGGTCAGCGCGGTGCTGGAAATCACCCTGGACAGCGAGCTGGACCTGGACGATTACCTGACCAGCCTGCGCCGCATGTATGGCGCGGAAACCATGGACGATGTGGTCGGCGCCGTGAAGGGCACCGTCCGCTTCCCGGGGCTCACTCCCACCAACATGCAGCTCGAGGGACTGGACCGCCACCAGCGCCTGATCGAGAGCTACAAAAAACTCCACGCCGCCCGCGCGGCGGCGGCGCGCTGACCGGCGGCGTCACGGGAATCGCCCGATCTAGACCTGGGCCTTGAACACCCCGCTGCCCCGGGCGCAGAGCTTGCCGTCGGCGAACACCCGCGCCTCGGCGAAGTTCAGCGTGCGCCCGGTGCGGGTCACTGCTCCCCGCACCTCCAGCCACTGACCCACCCGGGCGGTGCCGAGGAAATCCATACTCAGGTTCACCGTTACCAGGCCTTTGATGCCGCCGAGCGCGCCGGCGCAGCTCAGCCCCATGGCGTTGTCGCAGAGCGTGGAGATCAAGCCGCCGTGGACGAAGCCCCGGCTGTTGGCGTGGGCGTCTCCGGCGTGCAGGCCCAGGCTGAGGCCCTCTTCATGGGGGCGTTGATAAATCGGTTCCCAGGGGGCGGTGAACCCGCTTTTGCGCGGGTGGGGCCGAAAGCCTTCGGGGACGGTATCCATGATGACGCTCCAACAATTTAATGTAGACCAGTCTATATAATTATCATGGACGGTCAATCTTCAGCCAGCAGGCACCGGTCGTCCTCAGTGGCTCGGGGTGATCAAGTGGGCGAGCTGGTTGCAGGCCTCGTGGATTGGTGCCGGGCTGCGCGCCACCCGCGCCTGGATCAGAGAGCCCTCCAGGGCGGAAACGGTCAGCGAGGCCAGCGCCTGTGTCGCTGCCGAGGAGGCGTCGTCCGGCGCGATGATCGCCGCCAGGGTTCGCCGCCAGCGGTCATAGGCTTCCTCGGCGGCGACGGTGATAAGCGCGGATTGGGGCGTCACTTCCAGCACCGTGGTGGCCAGGGGGCAGCCGTCGCGGTAGTCGGAGTCCGCCAGCCAGCCGGCCAGCAGGGCGCCGTAGGCACGCAGGGTGTCGCCGGGGGAGCCGTGGGCCAGGGCGAGCCGTTCCAGGGTGCCGGTGACCAGTTCGCCGGCGTGGCGGATGGCCGCCGCGCCCAGTTCTTCCTTGCCGCCCGGGAAGTAATGGTAGAACGACCCCTTGGGCGCCGCCGCCTCCTTCAAAATGTCGTTGATGCCGGTGGCGGCATAGCCCTGTTGGCGGAACAGGCGTGCGGCGGTGTATATCAGATTGTCCCGGTGCTTGGGGCGGGCTCCCATGACGCACTCCATCGAAAAGCAGTAGACCGGTCTGTATGGTGACACAATCCGGCCTTTGCGGAGGCCCTTTCCTGTTTATGAGTGTGGCGATCATGCAACAGCACGACGATTTTCACCTTTGGAAAACCGACCTGTTGGGGGCGTTGCTGCTCTATGGCGGTTTTGCCTTTGCTCTGGTGCCGGCCTTTCTGCACCGCTCCTTTCCGCTGGGGATTCTGATCGGCACGCTGCTGGTGGGCAGTTTCTTCCTGCGCAACGTGAAGGATCACTTCGGCTTCTTCCAGTTGCCGAAGTACGCGGTGGTGATCAATTGCTATGTGGGCGGGCTGATCATTTCCGCCATCTGGTACGGCTTGTCCCAGGGCATGCTCAACTAACCCCTCATTTCGCAGGAGCGACTTCAGCCGCGATCCGGCGCTTGGATCGGCGGCACGGCCATCGCGGCTAAAGCCGCTCCTACCTTCCCGGGCGGTGCCACCATGTCCTTGTAGGAGCGACTTCAGTCGCGAACCGGCGTTTGGATCGGCGGTACGGCTATCGCGGCTAAAGCCGCTCCTACATTCCCGGGCGGTGCCACCATGTCCTTGTAGGAACGACTTCAGTCGCGATCCGGCGCCTGGGTCGGCGACACGGCCCATCGCGGCTAAAGCCGCTCCTACGGGGGGGTGTTTTCCTTTTGTTGTTCCAGCCGGCTCAGGCGCTGGTCCATGGCGCGCAGCAGCTCGAGCATTTCCTGGCGTTCGTCGTGGGCGCGCTGGTTGGCCTGGTCCCGTTCTTCCTTTTGCTCCAGGTCGTGCACCTCCTGGGTGGCGTTGACGATGATGGCGATGAACAGGTTCAGCACCATGAAGCTGGAGATCAGGATGAAGGGCACGAAGAACAGCCAGGCGTGGGGGTATTGCTCCATCACCGGCCGGGCCACGCCCATGGACCAGCTTTCCAGGGTCATGATCTGGAACAGGGTGTAGATGCTGGCGCCCAGGGTGCCGAACCAGTCCGGGAAGGCGTCGCCGAACAGCTCCGTGCCCATCACCCCGAAGATGTAGAACATCATCAGCAGCAGGGCGGCGGTCCAGCCGATGCCGGGCAGGGAGTGCATCAGCGATTCCACCAGCATGCGCAGGCGCTTGATGGTGGAAAGCAGCCGCAGCACCCGCAGAATGCGCAGGCTGCGCAGAATCGCCAGGGGGCCGGCGGCCGGCGCCAGGGAAACGGCGACGATGACGAAGTCGAACAGGTTCCAGCCGGAGCGGAAGAAGCGCGGGCCGAAGGCCGCCAGCTTGGCGACGATCTCCACCACGAACACGGCGAGGATCAGGCTGTTGAGCAAGGCGAGCAGTTCGCCGGCCACGTCCATGGCCCGCCGGGAGGTCTCCAGCCCCAGCACCACGGCGTTGAGAATGATCAGGCCGGTGATGAAGTGCCGTACCGCCGGCGATTCCACCCAGTGGCCCAGCCGGGCCCGCCAACCGTCGATTGTCAGTGTCGTCATGCCTTGTTCCGTCGTGCCGGATGATTGTCGGCGCGCAGTATACCGATCACTGCCCGCCGGCGCTCCCGGAGCGCTCCTCTCCATGGGGCATTAACTGTTATGTTGATGGCTTGATCATCCGCGCGATCTGGTACGGCCTGTCGCGGTGGATGTTGAACTGAGGCACGGAAGGGAAATGTCTATGTGGCGTGTTGTCGTGGTGATGCTGTTGGGCTGGTCGTCATCCGTGATGGCGGCGGAGGCGGAGCCGGCGGAGTCCTTCCGGCTGTCTAACGCCTGTCTGGAGTCCGCACGGGCGGCCACCGAGGATGAGACCGGCATGCCGGTGGTGTACATCCGCCTGGATGACCACGGTGGTGCGTTGCTCCATGAGTTCACCCGTTCCCGGGTGGGTAGAAAGATGCGTTTGATTGACGGTGAGGGCCAGCCGCTCATGGAGAGCGCTCCCTATATTCAGTCTCCGCTGAATAAAGGCCTGATGCTGACCGGGTTTGATTCCGACGCCCAGGCCAGGGACGCGGTTCAGCGGATCAAGCACGGCCAGGGTGAGTGCGGGCCCTTGTAATAAAAGTTCTCTGATTATGTCCGTCAATACGTCAACAAGGAGCCACTGACAAAAGCTATCGGTTTGTTCGATTGCCTGTATTTGCCCGATAGGCAGCGCCGGAGTACATCTATAAGCACCGGGCCGTAAGGCCGGCAGAATAATCGCAGGCGTGTTTTTTTCAGGGAGAACGACCATGACCGAGAGCAAATGCCCTTTTCACAACACCGCGGGTGGTGGCACCACCAATCAGGATTGGTGGCCCAACCAGCTGCGCATCGACATCCTTCACCAGCATGCGCCGGTGACCAGCCCCATGGACGAGGACTTCGATTACGCGGAGGCCTTCAAGAGCCTGGATCTGGCGGCGCTGAAGAAAGACCTCACCGCCCTGATGACCGATTCCCAGGAGTGGTGGCCGGCGGACTTCGGCCATTATGGCCCGCTGTTCATCCGCATGGCCTGGCACAGCGCCGGCACCTACCGGCTGGGCGATGGGCGCGGCGGCGCCGGCACCGGCACCCAGCGGTTCGCGCCGCTCAACAGTTGGCCGGACAACGTCAACCTGGACAAGGCCCGGCGGCTGCTGTGGCCGATCAAGCAGAAGTACGGCAACAAGATTTCCTGGGCCGATCTGATCGTGCTGGCCGGTAACGTGGCGCTGGAATCCATGGGCTTCGAGACCTTCGGCTTCGCCGGCGGCCGCGAGGACCTCTACGAACCCGAAACCGACATCTACTGGGGTGACGAAGGCGACTGGCTCGGCACCGACAAGCGCTACTCCGGCGACCGTGACCTGGAGGACCCGCTGGGTGCCACCACCATGGGCCTGATCTACGTGAACCCGGAAGGCCCGGAGGGCGAGCCGGACCCGCTGAAGGCGGCCCACGATATCCGCGAAACCTTCGCGCGCATGGCCATGAACGACGAGGAAACCGTGGCCCTGATCGCCGGCGGCCACACCTTCGGCAAGACCCACGGCGCCGGCGACCCGGGCCTGATCGGGCCGGAGCCGGAAGCGGCGCCCATCGAATCCATGGGCCTGGGCTGGCACAGCCGCCATGGCAGCGGCTTCGGTGACGACACCATCACCGGCGGCCCGGAAGTGACCTGGACGCAACAGCCGACGCAATGGACCAACCTGTTTTTCGAGAACCTGTTCGGCCACGAATGGGAGCTGGAGAAGAGCCCGGCCGGTGCTTACCAGTGGGTGGCCAAGGACGCGCAGGCGGACATCCCCTACGCCCATGACAAGAGCAAGAAGCGCAAGCCCACCATGCTCACCACCGACCTGTCGCTGCGCTTCGATCCGGTCTACGAAAAAATTTCCCGGCGCTTTTACGAGAACCCGGCGGAATTCGCCGATGCCTTCGCCCGCGCCTGGTACAAGCTCACCCATCGGGACATGGGCCCCATCGAGCGCTACCTGGGCCCGGAAGTGCCGAGCGAAGAACTGATCTGGCAGGACCCGGTGCCCAAGGTGGACCACGCCCTGATCGACGACCAGGACATCGCCGCCCTCAAGGCAAGGATTCTGGACAGCGGCCTGTCGATCCCGGATCTGGTGAAAGCCGCCTGGGCGTCCGCCTCCAGCTATCGCGGTTCGGACATGCGCGGCGGTTCCAACGGCGCCCGGGTGCGGCTGGCGCCCCAGAAGGACTGGGCGGTGAACGACCCCAACAACCTGGACAAGGTGCTGAAGACCCTGGAAGGAATCCAGGGTGAGTTCAACGGCGCCGCCTCCGGTGGCAAGAAGGTGTCGCTGGCGGACCTGATCGTGCTGGCCGGCGCGGCGGCGGTGGAGAAAGCGGCGGCGAACGGCGGCCACAAGGTGATCGTGCCGTTCACCCCGGGCCGCACCGATGCTTCCCTGGAGCAGACCGACGTGGACTCCTTCCGCTACCTGGAGCCGTTCGTGGACGCGGTGCGCAACTACCGAAAGGCCAAGGCCACGGTGGACGCGGAGCACCTGATGATCGACCGCGCCCAGCTGCTCACCGTCACCGCCCCGGAGCTGACCGTGCTGGTGGGCGGCATGCGCGCCCTCAACGGCAATTACGACGGTTCCGAGCACGGGGTCTTCACCGACCGCCCGGAAACGCTCAGCAACGACTTCTTCAAGACCGTCGTGGACATGAGCATCGCCTGGGCGCCGGTGTCCGAGGACGACGACTACCTGTTCGAGGGCCGCGACCGGTCCACCGGCAAGCTCAAGTGGACCGCCACCCGGCTCGACCTGATCTTCGGCGCCAACTCCCAGCTCCGTGCCCTCTCCGAGGTGTACGGCGCCGACGACGCCGAAGCCAAGTTCGTGAAGGACTTCGTGGCCGCCTGGGCCAAGGTCATGGACCTGGGCCGGTTCGACCGATAAGAAAGTGATATGGATGAGGGCGAGGAGCCGATCCTCGCCCGCTTTCTAAAGAAGAGTATTTAGTGTAATTGGGGAGGAGGTGCTAATCGATAAGTGTCGCGGAAAAAACTTGAGTATCACAAAGGCTTTTGGAGCAGCCTTCCGCATGGATGGGGTAAGTTCCTGGTTGATCCTTTACCCAGCTCGACGACTATCGATCAGTATTGATTCATGCGTTCCTTGCCCTGTGTGAGTGCGTAAAATACTGAGAACACAGCTTCCCGGGTCCCTTGCAGCTTCGGTGCTGGAGTTAAACCAAGCTTGGCCGGCGCCGTGGAAACGGTAGGCTGCACGCATTAGAAAAACAGCATTGATTCCAGCAGTGGCGGTGCTGTTTGCATCCTGCCATCTAAGGTATTGATCCCCCACCTCAATGTCTTGAGGCGATATTGATCCTGAACTGTTTTTTTTGTCGATTGGGCTGATCTCACAACTTACTGAATATACTACATCGTCGGAGTATATTATTTTTGAGGCCTCACCGGGTTCTATTGGTTTGCCGCCGTAAAAGGCACATGCCCTAACGTCCAGGTTGCGTGCCTCTGGAGACCTCCATATGAGTTCGAGTCTTCCATTTTCTATAACTCTGAAGCGACGCTTGGCGTATATTTCGTTTTTTCCGTCTTTCAGGTAGTACTCTCGCTCAAGGATTATACCTTCTTCATCCGGCCATCTTGATTCGCCGATGATAGTCGCATTTGTCACAATATCTGGATCAAGGGGGGTGGATAGGGGGCCGTCTTCGGGAGGGGAGGCCGACCAAGCAGAGGTTGATGTTACTATTAAGACTGCCGAAATAATCCTTATCATGATGTTCTCCTTTTTATTTGCCCATAATCGATATAGCATGAATTATTAAGTCAAGCAAGTTGTCTTTTTTGTGTCAGAATTATTGATCTTTAGTGGCATGCGCGCCCTCAACGCCAACTACGATGGCGCCGAGCACGGCGTCTTCACCGACCGCCCGGAAACGCTCAGCAACGACTTCTTCAAAACCGTCGTGGACATGAGCATCGCCTGGGCGCCGGTGTCCGACGACGCCGAAGCCAAGTTCGTGAAGGACTTCGTGGCCGCCTGGGCCAAGGTCATGGGCCTGGGCCGGTTCTGATCCATCCCTGGCGGGACCCCGAGGGTGACATCACCCCGGGGCCCCGCCTCTTTCTTGATTCAATGTAATCTTCATGAGACATTAAAGTGGTTAATGACTCATGAAGATTACATTATGCCTGCTCCTTATCGCCCCTCTCCGGCGGTCCGCCGAGCCTTGCGGAAACTGGGCGAGGATATCCGCGAAGCGCGCCTGCGCCGTAACCTGTCCATGGAAATCGTGGCCGAGCGTGCCGCGACTTCCCGCGCCACCCTGACCCGTTTGGAGAAGGGGGACACGGCGGTGAGCGTCGCGATTCTGGCCGGTGTGCTGCAGGCGCTGGGCATGCTGCCCCGGCTGGCGGACCTGGCCGACAGCGCCGAGGACCCCCAAGGGCTTGAGATCAGCCGGGAATCGCTGCGCCAGCGGGCCTCATCGCCGCGCCCGAGGGGTGACAAGGATGAGTAACGTCGAGGTGTTTCTGGATTGGCGGCGCCGGAATCATCGCGTGGGGTTGCTGCGCCGTCATGCCAGCCGGGGCCGCGAAACGGTGACCTTCGAGTACGCGCCGGAGTGGCTGGCGGCGGACGACCGCTTTTCCATGGACCCGGCGTTGCCGGTGGGGCCGGGCCTGTTCCGCCCGCCGGCCGGCGCGGAAATGTTCGGCACCCTGGGCGATTCCGCACCGGACACTTGGGGCCGCATGTTGATGCGCCGCCGCGAACGGCGCGCGGCGGAACGGGAAGGCCGGGCGGTACGTACCCTTCACGAGACCGACTTTCTCCTCGGTGTCTCGGACCTGACGCGGCTTGGCGCGCTGCGCTTTCGGTGGGAAGGGGAGGAGGTTTTTCAGGCACCGCAGTCCAGGGGGGTGCCGGACCTCCTCGCGCTGGGGGATTTGCTCGGGGCTTCGCAGCGGATCGTTCGCGGTGACGAGACCGATGAAGACCTGCGCATGATCTTCGCGCCAGGCTCTTCGCTGGGGGGCGCCCGCCCCAAGGCGTCGGTGGTCGATCAGCACGGCCGGCTGGCGATCGCCAAATTCCCTAAGGAAACCGACGAATATTCCCTGGAACGCTGGGAAGCCATCGCCCTGGACCTCGCGGCGCGGGCGGGGATCCGCGCGGCCGACCACGAATTGCATGAAGTGGCCGGGCGGCCTGTGTTGTTGTCCCGCCGATTCGACCGCGACGGCGATGAGCGGATTCCTTTCCTGTCGGCCATGTCGATGACCGAGCACCGGGATGGTGAACGGGGCAGCTATCTGGAGATCGTCGATGCCCTTGCCGAGCAAGGGGCGAGCGCCCGCGAGGATCGCCAGGAACTGTTCCGGCGAGTGGCGTTTTCCATCCTGGTTTCCAACGTGGACGATCATCTGCGCAATCACGGATTCTTGTGGCAAGGCATGGCCGGCTGGTCCCTGTCGCCGGCCTATGACCTCAACCCCACGCCTCAGGATATGAAAGCCCGCGTATTGGCCACCAACATCGATCTGGATGACGGCACCTGCTCCATCGAACTGCTGCGCTCCGTGGCGGACGAATTTTCCCTCAAACCGGCGGAAGCGGATGCGTGCATTCGGGAAGTGGCCAAAGCCTGTAAGGGGTGGCGTGATGCGGCGAGAAAGCGGGGCGCTCCCGCTGCTGAAATCAAGCGCATGGAAAGCGCCTTCGAACATGAGGACCTGGCCACTGCCAGCCGTTTGTAGAAGCGGTGTTACGAGACCCAGGGGTTGATCAAGGGAATGCCAAGAGGCTCGAAGTCCTTGGTGTTGCGGGTGGCCAGGGTGGCGCCGTGGGTGTGGCAGATGGCGGCGATCTGGCCGTCGGCCATGCTTACCGGGGTGCCGTTGCGTTCGGCGTTGGCGATTTTCTGCGCGTAGTGGCTGGCGGCGAGGGCGTCGAAGGTGAGCAGGCGCCCGCTGAATTCCTGGTCGAACAGCTCGGCGGCCAGCATCGCCAGGGTGCGTTGCCGGCGGCCGGCGGGCAGCCGCTCGATGCCGTACAGGATCTCCGCCACGGTGATGCTGGTGGTGGCCACATCCCGGGCCGGTTGCCGGTCCAGCCAGTGCACCACCACCGGGTTCGGCGCCGGGCGCATCAGCTCGGAGAGCACATTGGTGTCGAGGACGATCATCAATCCAGGTCCGCCGGACGCGGCGGGTCGCGGCGCTCGGGCAGCTCCAGCTCCTGGCCGTCGTAGGCGGCGAAGCGGTCACGGATGCGGCTGCCCAGGCCCTGTTCCGGCGCCGGCTCGCTGAGGGCCCGGCGCAGGATCCGGCGCACTTCCTCTTCCATGGAATGGCCGTGGCGGGCGGCTTCCAGCCGCAGGCGCTGTTTCAGGTCGTCATCGAGATTGCGGACGGTCAGGGTGCTCATCGGCGTTCTCCTCAATGGATGACAGCAATGCTAGCACTGCTGTCATCCGGAGGAAAGCCACCACTTGCCGGCCCTCAGGCCCGCGCCGGCTCCGGTGGCGTGGCGCCGCCGGGCAGCGCCAGCCGCAGGTTGTTCAGCCAGGTGGTGCCGAACTGCCGCCACAGGGGCGCGGAGTTGTAGGGCAGGCCGTAGCGGTCCGCCAGGGCTTTCACCCGGGGCGCCACCTCCGGGTAGCGGTTGCTGCACAGGTCCGGGAACAGATGGTGCTCGATCTGATGGCTCAGGTTGCCGGACATCACATGGAACAGCGGGCCGCCGGTGATGTTGGCGGAGCCCAGCAGCTGGCGCAGGTACCACTGACCACGGGATTCCCCTTCGGTCTGCTCCTGGGTGAAGTGATAAACGCCGGCGGGGAAATGCCCGCAGAAGATGATCACGAACGCCCAGATATTGCGCATGATGTTGGCCACGAAGTTGGCGCCGGCCACCAGCAGGAACACGGTCAGCGGCGATTCCGGCACCACCAGGGAAATCGGCAGCGCCACCAGGGCGGCCAGGCCCGGCCACATGATGTAGTCCTTGCGCACCTGGCCCCACACCTTGCGGCCGATGTGCTTCATCAGCGGCAGGATCTCCTTGGGCTTTTTCTTGCGCTCGGCCACGTCGATCAGCGCCTGCTCGTGCAGCGCCACGCCTTCCTCGAACAGCAGCATCAGCAGCACGAAGTACACCGGCTGCAACAGGTAGGCGGGCTTCCAGGGTTGGTGCGGGGTTACGCGCATGATGCCGTAGCCCACGTCCAGATCCTTCTCCAGCACATTGGTCCAGGTGTGGTGCACCACATTGTGGGAGTGCATCCAGCGGTCCGACGGGCTCATGGTGTCCCACTCCCAGGTGTTGGACTGGATCTCCGGGTCCTTCATCCAGTCCCATTGGGCGTGCAGCACATTGTGGGCGATTTCCATGTTCTCCAGGATCTTGGCCAGGCCCAGCAGGCTCACGCCCAGGGCCATGACGATCAGCGTGGACGGCCAGCCCGCCAGGGCGTGGCCCCAGGCCGGCAGCAGGAACAGACTGGCGTAGATCACCAGCCGGCCCACCAGGGCCATGGCGCGCTGGGTGCGGATCAGCCGCAGGATGTAGAGCCGGTCCTTCTCGCCCCGGGATTCCAGGGTCTCGTGGTAGATGGCGTCCATCTCGCGACCAAACTCGTCGATCTGTTCGTCGGTGAGGTCCACCGGCAAGGGGCGTTTCGTGCTCATGCCGTTCTCCCTAAAGTGCCAGTTCGCAGTCCCCGGCGGCCGCGCACACGCACACCTGCACGATGGCGCCGGGTTCGTTGATGAAGTCGCCGCTGCGCAGGTCGCGCACGCAGCCGGATGTGAGGGTGGTGTTGCAGGTATGGCAGATGCCCATGCGGCAGCCGTGCGGCGGGTTGAGCCCGGCGTCCTCGGCCACGCGCAGCAGGTTGGTCTCGCCGTCCGCGTCCACGTCCAGGTTGCTGCCGGCGAAGCGCACCTTACCGCCCACGGCGTCGTCGGGAATCGGTGCGAAGTCGGCGCGGAAACGCTCGATGTGCAGCCGCCCGGCGAGCCCGGCGTTTTCCCAGGTTTGCTCCAGGGCGGCCAGCAACGCCGGTGGGCCGCAGGCGTAGCAGTCCCGCTCGCGCCAGTCCGGGCAGAGACGTTCAAGCTGCGCCTCGGTGAAATGGTTCTGGTCCTCGGGGGCGTGGCGGGTGTGCACCTCGTGCAGGTGGTAGTGCGGCTGCGCCTGATCCAGCCGGCGCAGCTCGCGGCCGAAGATGGTGTCGAACTCATGGGGCGCGTAATGGATGTGCACGGTATCCGGCAGTCGCTCCTGGGCGATCAGGCTGCGCACCATGCTCATGGCGGGGGTGATGCCGCTGCCGGCGGTGATGAACAACGGCTGCACCGGCGAGGCGTCGGGCAGATAGAACTCGCCCTGGGGCAGCCCCACCGGAATGAAATCGCCCACCTTCAGATTACGGACGATGTGGTGGGACAGCCGCCCACCGTCGATCTTCTTGACGGTAATAGTGAAGCAGCCATCGTCGCGCTCCGGCGGCGATGAGATGGTATAAGTGCGGGTGTAGTGGCGGCCGTCCACCGGAATGCCCACGCGAATATGCTGGCCCGGTCGGTGCAGCCGCCAGTTGGCGCCGGGCTTCAGGGTCACGGTGCGGGCATCGCGGGTCTCGTCCCACACGTCCACCACCCGGGCGTGCATGCGGTGGGTGGTCCAAAGCGGGTTCACCAGCTCCACGTAGTGGGAGGTGCGCAGCGGGAACGCGAACATATCACTGATCGCGGACAGCCGCGTCAGCCAGCGCCTGGGTGCCTTGCTTTCCGGTACCGGGGTCGTCATGCCTGCCTCCTGATTCCCTTATTATGCTAATCAGCCATGCTTTGTGTACAGGTGTTCACGGTAACGACAAAGCCGCCGTTTGGGAAGACGGCAATTTTGTTCAACGGTGCCGCCGCGCCCATCGCTCCGGCGTGAAGGTCAATTCCCGGTAAATTCGGTAGTGCTACGGAAGAGGCCGCCGGTCCCACCTCCTAGTATCGAAATAACCTTCGATCAAAAAGGAGAACAACATGGCGACCGGCTATCTGTGGGATACCCTCTACGGTTGGATGGACACCGGCACCGGCGGCCTTACCAGCGCCAATCTGGCGGCAAGGGTGCAGCCCATCAGCCATCACCTGGCGCACCCGGACACCAAGCGCCGCTTTCACGAGCTGGTCCGGGCCTCCGGCCAGTTCCAGTCGTTGACCCCGGTGAACGCCCGCCCGGCCCGGGACAAGGACATCCTGCGCGTCCACACCGCCGGCCATCTGGAGCGGATGCGCGAGCTCAGCGCGCGGGAAACCGGCGGTGACGCCGGCGACGGCGTCACCCATCTCGGTAATGGTGGTCTGGAGATCGCGCTGCTGGCCGCCGGCGGCGCCATCGAGATGGCCAAGAGCGTGGTCGGCGGCGAGATCGACAACGGCTACGCGCTGGTGAACCCGCCGGGGCACCATGCCCCGCGTGACGCGGCCATGGGCTTCTGCATTTTCAACAACAGTTCGGTGGCGGCGGCCTACGCCCGGCATGAGTTGGGGTTGGAGCGCGTGGCGATCGTGGATTGGGATGTGCACCACGGCAACGGCACCCAGGACATCTGGTGGGAAGACCCGTCGGTACTGACCCTGTCACTGCACCAGCACCTCTGCTTCCCACCGGAATCCGGCTACCTGCATGAACGGGGTGGCGGGGCCGGGCAGGGCTACAACCTGAATGTGCCGATGCCCCCGGGCTGCGGCAATGGCGCCTATCTGCACGCCATGGACACCGTGGTGCTGCCGGCGCTGCGGGCCTACCGCCCCCAGTTGATCATCGTCGGTTGCGGGTTCGATGCCAGCATCATGGACCCGCTGGCCCGGATGATGGTGACCTCGGAAGGGTTCCGAAGCATGACCCGGCGCATCCGGGAGGCCGCCGGCGACCTCTGCGCGGGGCGCCTGATGTTCATCCAGGAAGGCGGTTACAGCCCGCACTATGTGCCGTTCTGCGGCCTGGCGGTGCTGCAGGAACTGGCCGGTGAGGGCGGGTTGGAAGATCCTTACCTGGAGTTTCTTTCCGGCATGGGCGGCGCCGAGCTGCTTGATGAGCAGCGTGCCCGCATCGAGGAAGCGGTGCCCTTGATCGACGCCTTGCGTTGAGCGCCGTCAGTGCCCCAGACCGGGCACGGACGCCAGGATCAATCCCCGTGCATCGGGCACGAACCAGTTGTTGGCCGCCGCCTGGGCCGACAACTGGGCGCGCCTTTGCACGCCCAGCCGCCGCAGCAGGGAAGCCACGTGGGAATGCACGGTGCGTTCACTAAGGCAAAGGCGCCGCGCGATGTCCCGGTCACCAAGCCCCGCCGCCAGCCAGCTGAGCACCCGCATCTCGGCGCTGGTCATGTTCATCGGCAGCGGTGTGGGCGTCAGCGTCGCCAGCACGTCCTCCCCGGCGAGTTTTTGCGCGTGCAGCCGAAAGGCGCGGCGCCCCTCCAGCCAGAACGCGGTGAGCGTATCGTCCTTGAGCGAAGCCAGCGCCCGGGCCATCCGTTGGTGATCCAGGCCGGCCGGCGGGCGCGGCGCGTATAACGCCTGCCGCCCCGGCTGACGGTTGAAGTACACCGGGACCGACTGTTCGGCGTGCAGCGCCGGCAGGCGCTCCCGCAGGGCGGCCTCCAGCAACGGTTGGGCGCCCCGCGCCAGGGTGCGCACCCGCTGGTTGAAGGCGCCCGGCGTGCAGGAAGAGAAATGCGCCAGCCCCAGATGCCGCCCCTCGATGCCCAGCTCAATGGTCATGCCGTCCTGGAAACCCTGAGGGTGCAGAGCGGACCGGTAAACCGACGTCGCCAGGAACGGCGGAAACATCTTGCCGGCGCACTCACTGATGGAAGGCGGCAGCCGGTCCCGGGGGGAAAGCTGTCGGGTAAAACCCGGCGGATAGAGGCGCGGAAACTGGTCGGCGAGGGCATCGATGCTGGCTGGGGAATATCCTTGATGCCACAGCGAAACATGACGCTTCTGCGACGGCAGAAACGCGACCAGTTGCGCGGCATCAAAGCCGATCAGCTCCCGCAGCGCCAGGATGGGTTGCTGCAATGGCGACATGGTGGTCACCCCGTTGTTATTCTCTTCGCTCATAGCAGCACCGCCTTGAGACGAGGTCAAGGAGAACCCATGAGCGACACTCTGGATTACCACGCCCTGCTCAAGGTGGCCCTGGAACAGGCCCGCCAGGGCCTGGCCGAGGGCGGCATCCCCATCGGCGCGGCCCTGTTCGACGCCGACGGCACCCTGCTCGGCGCCGGCCACAACCGGCGCATTCAGGAAGACGACCCCTCGGTGCACGCCGAAACCGACGCCTTCCGCAAGGCCGGCCGTCAGCGCCGCTACCGCGACAAGATCATGGTCACCACCCTGGCGCCGTGCCTGTATTGCAGCGGCCTGGTGCGCCAGTTCCGCATTGGCACCGTGGTGGTGGGCGAGTCCGAGAATTTCCCTGGTGGCCTGGACGAGCTGCGCGCCCACGGCGTGCGCGTCATCGAGCTGGACGACCCGGACTGCAAGACCCTGCTTGCCGACTACATCCGCGCCAACCCGGACGTCTGGCACGAGGACATCGGCGAGGACTGAGCCCCGCCCGCCGGCAGGAAGCGGCCGAAGCCGGCATCGCGGCCCAGCGCCGGCATGACCCGGTCGTTTTCCATGGCCAACCGACCGTTGATCCAGACCGCTTCGATGATGCCCGGGTTGCGGTTCACCATGCGCTGCAGGCCGAAGTTTTCCATCTCCGCCCATTGCGGCTGTTCCAGTTCCTGGTCGAGGCCGGCGGGGTCGAGGATCATCAGGTCGGCGCGGTCGCCGGGGCGGATCTTGCCCGCTTCCACGCCAAGCCAGTCGGCCTGTTCGCCGGTGAG
The DNA here is from genome assembly GCF_046507615.1 of Alloalcanivorax sp. C16-2. Taxonomy (NCBI): domain Bacteria; kingdom Pseudomonadati; phylum Pseudomonadota; class Gammaproteobacteria; order Oceanospirillales; family Alcanivoracaceae; genus Alloalcanivorax; species Alloalcanivorax sp. C16-2. The sequence continues at coordinate 57,263 of NZ_JBKFTL010000006.1, forward strand.
TCGCCAGATGGCTTTTTCCATGGGCATCACCGGCTCGCCCTGGCGTTGTGCCTGGAGCACCAGTTTCAGGAAGCGCAGCGGCATGTTGTAGAACGCCATGTTGCGGATGTGCGCGCCCGCGTCGGAGAAGGTGAGCAGGGTGTGCGGGAAGCACACCATCCGTTTCAGGCGCTCTTGATCGTGATTGCCGATCACCGTGAACCAGCGCAGCTTGCGACCGTGTTCGATCATGGCGTCGAGGAAGAAATCCACCACGTGCACGCCGCGCTCCGCGGCCAGGCTAGCGAAGTCGCGGCCCACCAGGGCCGGGTCCGGGCAGTCCAGCACCACGGCGTCGGCGAAGTCCCTCTGCCAGACGCGGGGCGACAGTTTGTTGCCGTAGTTCTTGCGGAACAGCCGACGGTAGGCCGGGTCCCGCAGCAGTTCATTGCGTTCGATCTGGTCCTTCAGGTCCAGGGCCATTTCGCCGGCGCCGAATTCCTCGAACAGCACCACGTCCATGCCGTCCGCGTAGACCGAAAAGGCGGTGGGCAGCAGCTGCCAGCGGAAGTCGCCGTTGAGCCAGTTGGTGACCCGTGCCGAGAGCATGGCCATGGGGCGTACGGTGGCGTTGCCCTTGAGGTCGAGCATGGAGATCAGCGTGGTCTTCAGGGGTTTGCGCAGCAGGCCCACGGCCTCGCCCAGGTACTGGAATATCTGCAACGGGTTGGCGGCGTTGGGGGCGCCCTGGTGGACCCGGTCGTAGCGGCGCAGCAGCCGGTTGAGGCGGCGCACCTCGCTCCAGCGGGCGTAGGTGCTGGGCAGGGTCCGGGACCAGGCGCGGTCGCCGTCCACCTTGTCGAACTTGAGGCACATGGTGGACAGGCCGGCGAAGCCCAGTTCCAGGGCCTCCTCCAGCAGCGCTTCCATGGCTTGTTGTTCCTGCTCACTGGGGCGCGTCCGGCGGTCGGTGGCCCGCTCCAGGCCCATGATGCCGGTGCGCAGGTCGCTGTGGCCGAGCAGGGAGATCAGGTTGGGCCCCAGCGGCAGGGAGTGAATGTGCTCCAGCCACTGGGCCGGCGTGCGCCAGGTTTTCTTCGCTTCCAGGATCGGCAGCACCTTCTCCCGGGGCACCGTCTCCACCCGGGTGAAGATGTCCGAGGCGTCCTCGGTGTCCGCGCAGATCATGGACAGTGAGCAACTGCCCACCAGCACCGTGGTGACGCCATGGCGCACCGATTCGGACAGGCTCGGCGCCACCAGCAATTCAGCGTCGTAATGGGTGTGGGTATCGAGAAAGCCGGGCAGCACCCACTTGCCGTGGGCATCGATCACCTGTTCCGCGGCGTCGCTGTCCAGCGTCGGGGCCACCGCCACCACGTGACCGTCCTTTACCGCCACGTCGCTGTCGGTGGCCGGGGCGCCGGTGCCGTCGAAGTAGCGGCCGCCGCGAATCACGAAGTCATAGGCGTATGCCATGGCGTCATCCTCTTGTTGTGGTTATGGGGCTCCTGGTCCGGGCCCTTGGGACGTCATCAGCATAGGCGGCTATACTGGGCCGGACTTACCAATTCACGACACCGTCATGTCTTCCTCGTATTCGACACCGGCTTACGGCGTGCGCAGCGGCGCTCTGATGGGCTGGCGGCCCCTGGTGGAGAGCCTCGGCGGCGAGCCCCGGGTATTGCTGCGCGATCATGGTCTGTCGCCGAGCCTGCTTACCGACCCCGACGCCATCATGCCGGTGGCGCGCTTCGCCGCGCTGCTGGGCAGCTGCGCCCGGCGTCTGGCGTGCCCGGATTTCGGTCTGCGCATGGCGGACGGGCAGGGCATGGCCATGCTCGGAGCTCTGGGCAAGCTGATCCAGGACAGCGCCGGGCCACAAGACGGGTTGGCGGTACTGCAACGGCACATAGCGCTGCACAACCAGGGCGAATACTGGAGCAGCCAGGTCACCGGTGACCGCCTGTACGTGTACCGCTTCGAGTTGTTCGATGGTGATCTGGACCGGCGCGTTTACCGGGAGCTGTCCGTGGGGGCTTGTTTGCGTCTGATCCAGGAACTGATCGGTCGCGACATCCGTCCGTTGCGAGTGGCCCTGTGTCACCGCCCGCTCGCCACGCAGGCCCGGTACCGACGCTTTTTCTCGGCGCCGGTGTCCTTCAACGAGGAGCAGGATGTGCTGGTGTTCGATGCCGCCATTCTGCGCCGCCGGCTGGTGCCCGCCAGCGAGGCCCTGAACCGCTATCTGGACGGCTATATCCAGGGCCTGATTCGCGAGACCGGGGACGACCTGGCGCGCCGGGTGCGCGCCCTGATCAGCCAGACCCTGCCCGCCGGCGGGCACGACCTGCAACACATCGCCGCTTTATTGGCCCTGCATCCGCGTACCCTGCAGCGGCGCCTGCGCCAGCAGGGCACCGGCTTCAACACCCTGCTCACGGAAACCCGCATGGGCGTGGCGCGCTGGCACCTGAGCGCCTCCACCATCCCCGTGACCATGCTGGCCAGCCTGCTGGGCTACGCTAATGTCGGTGCTTTCTCCCGGGCCTTTCACAAGGCCCATGGCTGCCCGCCCCGCCAATGGCGACGCCAGCATGCGCTGCGGGGCACCGCCGGGAACGGCGTCGGCGCTGTGTTATGATGCCCCGCCCAAGCCGCCGAGCCGGCACCCACCGACCCCGCCGGGGGCCGCCTGACAGAGAATGCTCATGAGTGAATTGCCCGCCTGCCCCCAATGCAGCTCCCCTTACACCTACGAAGACGGCGCCATGTTCGTGTGCCCGGAATGCGCCCATGAATGGAACGCCGCCGATGAGCAGGCCGCCGCCGAAGCGGACCTGATCAAGGACGCCAACGGCAATGTGCTCAACGACGGCGACACCGTCACCGTGATCAAGGATCTCAAGGTCAAGGGCTCCTCATCGGTGGTCAAGGTGGGTACCAAGGTCAAGGGCATCCGCCTGGTGGGCGGCGACCATGACATCGATTGCCGCATCGATGGTATCGGCGCCATGAAGCTGAAATCGGAGTTCGTGAAGAAGGTCTGACCGGGCGCGCTCGCCATTGGCCCGGCCTTTCAGCATGATAGGAAGCCTTTGCGACGCCCGCCGTTCCAACCCTGGCCGGGACGTTCTAAGGTGCCGGGTCCGGCCCCGCGCCGTCTTCGTTTTGCCACGGGAGAGATTGCATGTCCGACGACACCTATACGCCGCCTAAGGTTTGGAAATGGGAACCGGGCAACGGCGGCAAGTTCGCCAATATCAACCGTCCCATCGCCGGCCCCACCCACGACCAGGAACTGCCGGTGGGCAAGCACCCGCTGCAGCTTTATTCCCTGGCCACCCCCAACGGCGTCAAGGTCACGGTGATGCTGGAGGAACTGCTGGCCCTGGGCCATGAGGGCGCCGAATACGACGCCTGGCTGATCAATATCGGCGAGGGCGATCAATTCGGAAGCGGCTTCGTGGAGATCAACCCCAACTCCAAGATCCCGGCCATGATGGACCACGGCGTGACCCCGCCGCGCCGGGTGTTCGAGACCGCCTCCATCGTGCTCTACCTGGCGGAAAAATTCGCTGCCTTGATTCCGGCCGACCCGGCGGTGCGCACCGAGTGCATGAACTGGCTGTTCTGGCAGCAGGGCGCGGCGCCCTTCCTGGGCGGCGGCTTCGGCCACTTCTACGCCTACGCGCCGGAGAAATACCAGTACCCCATCGACCGCTACACCATGGAAGTGAAGCGCCAGCTCGACGTGCTCGACCGCCGCCTCGCCGACAACGCCTACCTGGCCGGCGACGAATACTCCATCGCCGACGTGGCCACCTGGCCCTGGTACGGCCAGTTAGTGCTGGGCCGGCTCTATGACGCCGCCGAGTTCCTGGACGTGACGTCCTACAAGAACGTGCTGCGCTGGGCCAAGGACATCGACGCACGCCCGGCGGTACAACGGGGCCGCATGGTGAACCGCAGCTTCGGCGATCCCGCCTCGCAACTTCGTGAGCGCCATGACGCCAGCGACTTCGAAACCAGGACCCAGGATAAAATCGGCGGCTGACCGGCGGGCCCATGAATGACACCGACCTGGCCCATCTGAGCCACTGCATCGAGCTCGCCGAGCGGGCCCTGGAAGCCGGTGACCAGCCATTCGGCTCGCTGCTGGTGGACCAGGACGGCACGGTGCTGTTCACCGCCCGCAACCGGGTCGGCGGCGGTGACCACACCCGCCACCCGGAATTCGAGATCGCCCGTTGGGCCGCCGAACACCTGCTCCCGGAGCGGCGCGCCCGCGCTACTGTCTACACCTCCGGGGAGCACTGCCCCATGTGCGCCGCCGCCCACGCCTGGGTGGGCCTGGGCCGCATCGTCTACGCCAGCTCCGGCGAGCAGTTGAGAGCCTGGCGGGCGGAATGGGGCCAGCCACCGTCCCCGGTGGCCGGCCTGTCGATCCAACAGGTGGCGCCGGATGTGCCGGTGGAGGGCCCGGTGCCGGACCTCGCCGAGCAGGTGCGTGCCTTGCACCGGCGATATCGCGACTGAAGTCGCTCCTACCGCGGTGCTGCTTGCACCTTAGGAGCGACCGGGCGGCGCACCGCTTCAGTCGCGATCACCCCGGTCGCCGGATGCCCCCTAACCGCGCCGATTCCCGAGCGCCTTTTCCAGCGCCATGAGCGTGTCCACGTAACCGACGAAGCGTTCCAGATATTCCGGCGCCAGTTCATGGAGCTGGTCCAGGGCGCGCACCACCTGGCGGTGGGAATTGAGCGGGCCGGCGTCGCCGGTGGGGTGGGCGAGGGCGGCGTCGATGCGTTGCGCGGTGCGCTGCCGGGCGTGTCGGGCGCGGATGTCGGCGGCGGCTTTCAGGTCTCGTTTGGGGGCGGCGTCGCTCTGGCCCTGGTGGTGGGCGCGCAGGCGCTGGTGCTGTTCGTGGAGCAGGGCGTCCAGCGCCGAGGCGCCGGCGGGCGCCGCCGGGGTGGTGTCGCCGGCGCGCAATTCGTCGACCAGTGCGCCCAGGGGCGAGGGCGCGCCGCCGGCGTTCGCCAGGCGCCTTGCGGCGCGGTGCTCGCCGCGCTCGCCGAGCGCCTGGAGCCGGGTGCGCAGGGCTTCGTCCCCGCATTGCTCGATGAGTGCGTCGGTGTGCCGGCGCGCCGCCGCCAACGCTTCTTCCAGGGCGCTTAGTTCCCGTTCCAGTTTTTCCCGGGTGGTGGCCAGGCCGGGCCGATGGTCGCCGTCGAGACGGCGGGCCAGGGCGTCCAGATAATGAAAGCGCACCGGTTCGAACCGGGCGGCGCCTTGCCCACGCAGGGCTGTCAGGCGGTCCATCAGGTCCGTCGCGGGCACAGTCGGGTTACTCATCGCCGCTGTCCTGGCGCGGCACCGTGGTGATTTCCACACGCCGATTGCGGGCCCGGGCGTCGTCGTCGGTGTTGGGTGTCACCGGCTGGTTATCGCCGAAGGCGGCGGCGAACAAGCGCTCTTCGGGCAGGCCCTGGTCGATCAGGGTGCGGGTCACGGTGAGCGCGCGCTGGGCGGACAGGCCCCAGTTGTCGCTGTAGCGGGGGTTGCCCTTCTGGATCGCCAGATCGTCGGTGAAGCCGCTTACCATGAGCAGCTCGTCGTGCTCGCTCAGGTATTGTTTGAGGGGCGCCACCAGGCTGCGCAGCAGGGTTTCGCCGTCCGCTTGCAGGCGGTCGGAGTTGAGCCCGAACAGGACGCTGCCGTTGATACCGATACGACCGTTCTGGAACGAGATGCGGCCACTGGCGAGCGGATCGGCGAGCGCTTCCTCCAGGGCCTGGCGGCGCTGCTGCTCGGCCTGCAGCTTGGCGCGCTCCTCCTGCAGCGACTGGCTCAGTTCCAGCTGGATGCCGATCACCCACACCAGAATCAGCACGAAGATGCCCACCAGGGCGGCCATCAGGTCCGAGAAGATGGCCCACACCGGGGTCGCCTGAGTGTCGCCGTCGTAGGCCATCAGCTCGCTCCGGTGGAGGAATCACGGACCCGGCCCAGAGCGTCGATCACGTCCTTCTGGGCGCTCAGGCTCAGGTCGATCACTTCGCGGGCCTGCTCCACATAGTAGGCGAGCTGTTCGTCGCTGCGTTCGGCGGAGCGGGTGAGGGCGCCTTCCACCTGCTGCAGGGTGTCCAGCAGCCCCTCATTGGCCTCACCGAAGCGGGCCACGGCGGCGCCGAAGGCCTCGCCCAGGCTGGCCATTTCCCGGGCGCCGCCGGTGAGGTCGCCGGCCAGGGTTTCCAGTTGCGTGCTTTGCCGTTCTACCTGGTCGGTGAAGGTGTCGCTGACCGCGCGCAGGGCGCCGCCGGCATCCACGATCAGGCTTTCCACCGCCTCGCGCTGCGCCTCGGCGGCCTGACGCTGGGCGCCGAGCAGGCGGTCCAGTTCGCTGACCAGGCGCTGGCGTTCTTCCAGCAGGGCGTTGTCGCGCTCGCTGTTGCGGGTCATTTCCGCGCGCAGTTCGTTGATCACCTCGGCGGCGGCTTTGGGGGTTTCCGAGGCGGTCTCGATGAGCCGGGTCATGGGTGCTTCCAGAGCCGTACCCAGTTCGGTGAGATGGCGGCTGGCGGTGGCTTCCAGCTCCGCCAGCCGCTGGCTCGCGGCCTCGCCGCGGGCCTGCTCCTGGTCGCGCAGGGCGGCCAGTTGCTCGCCGGTGCGGGCGGTAAGTTGTTCCAGGCCCTGCCGTTGCCCGTCCAGCAATTGCCGCACGGCCTGCTGGAAGCCGTCCTGGTGGCCCTGGAGGGTGGCGCCGACGTCGCGCAGTAGTTCGCCGGCTTGTTGTCGCTGGGTGTCCTGACTCTGGCGCTGGCCATCCAGCAGCTCGCCGGCGGTGGCGCGGAAGGCTTCGCCGTGGCGGGCCAGGGCCTGGTCCAGGCGTGCCACCAGTTCGCCGGCGGCGTGGCCTTGCTGCTCCAGGTGGTCGCGCCATTGCCCGGCGGCCTGCTCGGTGCTGGCCTGGAACGCCTCGGTGGTACGCGCCAGTTGCTCCTCGACGCGGGCGGCGTGCTCCGCCTGTTGCTGGCGGCCATGCTCGATCATCGCGCTATTGTCGGCGCGCAGGCGCTCGGCGGTATCTTCCAGGGTGCCGGCCAGGCGCTCGGTGGTTTCCGCCTGCTGACGGTTCTGTTGCGCCAGGCCGTCGCTCCAGGCGTCGGCGGCCTGGCGGGTGGTGTCCTGGAAGCGTTCGCTGAGCGCCGCCAGTTGTTGTTCATGGGCCTGGCGGCTTTCCGCCAGGCCCTGGCGCCACTGTTCGCCCAGGCCCGTCAGGTGCCGCTCGGTGACCTCGCCGAGCCGGTGGTGGGTGCGCTCGGTCTGTTCCTGGAGACGGGCCATGGCGTCTTCCATGACCGGCTTCACCCCCTCGGCGGCGAGTCGGGCGCTGTCGCCCAGGTGATGTTGCAGCCGCTCGCCGAGGGTGTCCGCGAGGGTTCGGTATTCCTCGGTCATGCGGCTGTGGAAGCGTTCCTGGTTGTCGCTCAGATTGTCGGCCAGCCGGCCGCCCAGGGCGTCCAGCCGGTCGGTGAGCGCGGCGAGCTGTTCGACCACGGCGGGGAAGGCATCGGATTGGGCGCGCAGGGCCTGGAAGGCGTCTCGTTGCTGCTGCTTAAGCGAAAAGACGCGCAGTTCGCGGCTGATCTTGCCGTCCAGTTCGCGGCCGGCCAGGGTGCGGTCCCGACGGCACAGGGTGGCGGCGAGGCCAAGCATGGCGGAGGCCGCCACGCCGGCGATGGAGGTGCCGAAGGCCAGGCTGAGGCCGGCGATGGGGGCTGCCAGGGCGCCCTGGATGGCCTGCAGGTCGGCGCCGCCGTCCAGGGCGGTGACCGCCCCTTGCAGGGTCACGGTCATGCCGATGAAGGTGCCCAGCAGACCCAGCATCACCAGCAGGCCGGACAGGTACGGGGTGAGCATGGGCCCGGGCAGCGCCACCGCCTCGCCCTCTATACGTCGCCGCACGGCGCCACGCAGGTCCGCCGGCAGGCTCGCCAGCCAGCCGCCCAGGGCCTGTTCGTCGCTGGGGGTGGAGGTGAGGTTCTCGCTCAGTCGGTCGGTGGCGCGGCGGAAGCGCAGCAGTTCCAGGAAGCCGAAGCCATAGACCAGGGCGATCAGCAGGGTGGCGAGCAGCGCCACTGGCTGGCCGGCGAGAAAACCGAGCCCCACCCAGAGTACCGCGGCGGCGCCCAGGATGAAGGCCAGAACAAAAAGAAAGCGTGTCATGTGCGGTCGCGTACCTCGTTGTGCAAAGCGTCCAGCAGGCCCAGCGGCGGCTCCAGCCGGGCTTCCAGTTCGGCGAGCAGCAGTAGCTGCATCTCCTGACAAAAACGGTGCAGCCAGCCGCCGGGCGCCATCCAGGCATCGGGGTCATCGGCGTCGTTGTCCAGCAGGCTGCGTTGTCCATCCGGCTTGAGCGCCTCGAAGCGCCGCGCCAGCAATTTCGGGACGGCGCCGAAGCAGCGCCGCGTCCAGGCGGTGAGGGTGGCGTCGAACACCGCGTCCAGTTCCGCCAGCCGGGCGGCGCCCGGACCGCAGTCGGCCAGGGCTCCGCGCAGGCGCACGCGCACCGGTTGCAGGCCGGCGGTGAGCTGGCGCTGGCGGGCCACGTAGAATTTCTGGTAGGGCTCGTAGTCCGCCTGGGGGGCGGGCAGGCCGTTGCGGGTGCCAAGCTGTTCCGGTTCGAACGCCCGGGTCAGGCCAGCCAGCAGCTTGTCGCGAACCTTGGCCAGATCCTCGCCGAGGCGCCGGTAGTCCCGCTCGCTGGCATGGAAGGGGCCCGTGGCGCGGTGGGCGTTGGCGGTGTCCAGAGCCACGGTGTCCGACAGGTCGAACAGGCGCGCCAGGCGTTCGGCGACGTCGCCGTCGGGCTGACCGTCGAGCAGATGCAACTCGGCCAGCAGACGGGCCAGCCGGCCGCCCGGATAGGATGCTCGTGGAAAGCTATGCACGCCGTTGCTCATTGCTGCCACCCTGGCCGGAACACGGGCCCGGAGGCGCCCGTTTAACGGGGCCCCGCCGGGCGAAGCGGCACATTCTAATCAGGAACGGCCGGCGATGATAATGCCGCGCCGCCGGGTGCGCCCGGCGCCCGGCAATCTTCCGGTCACCGCCCTTCAGGCGACCGCCAGGTCCCGGGGGAAGCGACGGATGCGCAGGGTCAGCAGCAGGGCACCCAGCAGCGAGGCGCAGGTGAAGCCCACCGCCAGATGGAAACCACCGCTGAACTCGATCAGCGCGCCGGCGATGGCCGGGCCCAGGAACTGGCCGGTGGCGAAGAACACGGTGACGTAGCTGAAGGCGATGGGGATGAAACGCGGCGCCACCTGGTCGGTGCTGGCGGCCTGGATCATGGTGAACACGCCATTCACCGCGCAGCCCATCAGCAGAAAATGGGCGAAGAACACCGGCAGCCCCTGGTCGAGAAGCGGCAGGCCCATGGCCAGGGTGACCACGGCGGTGGCCAGGGTCAGGGCGTTGCCGCGCCCCCAGATGTCCGAGAGTGACCCCCACAGCGGCCCGCTGGCCACGGACAGCAAGCCGGACATGGCCATCAGCCAACCGGCCACGTCGTCGCCGTGGCCGGCTTCCACCACATAGCTGACCATGAAGATGGACTGGATAATGTAGACCATGCCGATGACGCCATAGACGGTGGCCATGGTGATCACCCGTGGGTGACGGTAGATGCGCCATTTATCCGCCGGCGCCGGTCGCTGGGGATCGTCGCTGTCCAACGGCTCGGGATCGCGCACCGCGATCAGCACCAGGGCCACGGCCACCGCCGAGATCACCGCGAACACCCCCCAACTGACCCGCCAGCCGTGGTCGCCGAAGGCATCGGATAACCAGGGCACCAGCAGGCCGGTACCGAACAGGCCGGCGCCCACCCCCGCGCCCATGCAGCCGATCACCAGGCCGCGCCGCTCCGGATACCAGGTGGCCAGCAATGACACCATGGGCGCGAAGCAGAAGGCGGTACCCAGGCCCAGCAGGCCCATCAGGCCGAGAATCCAGCGGTAATCGGAGGCCACCGCCAGGCCGGCGAAGCCGAAGGTGAGAATGAACAGGCCCAGGGCCACGGCGTTGCGCGCGCCCCAGCGACCCGCCGCGACCCCGCCCACCAGCACGAACAGCAGATAGCCCAGGGCGGTGACGGTGCCCAGGTTGCCGGCCTGGCGGTAGCTCAGGCCCAGGTCCTCGCGCATGGGCGGCAGGATCACGCCGTAGGCAAGCCGCGCGAACACGATCGCCACCAGCGCCGTGAGAATGCCGCCGGTGACCATGATCAGGGCATTGGGGCGGTGTGGCGGTGGCGTGACCAGTGACATGCGGGCTTCCAGACGGTGGCGGCGCGAAAAGGGCGCACTACTTTAGGGCCTTTTCACCCTACTTGCATCACACCCGCCGCTTGCCCTGTCCGGCTTCCCGCCTGGGGCGCTACAATCACCCTGTTGACCCTTCACGAGGAGATCGGAACGATGACGACGCTGTTCATGGACGGTTTCGGCCGTCACTGGTGGTTGCTGGTGCTTTACGGCGTGCTCGGTGTGCTAGTGGGCCTGTATGCCGTGGTCTCCCCGCTGGAGGCGGCGGTGGCGCTGGCCTGGGCGATCGGTGTCCTGGCCCTGGCCGAGGGCGTGGTGGGGCTGGCGGCGCTGTTCGCCAACGGCGCCGTGGCGGGGCGCGGCTGGGTACTGTTCTACTCGCTGATTTCGCTGCTGTTCGGGTTGCTCGCGGTGACCAACCCGGCGGCCACCGCCGGGGCCCTGCTGCTGGTGCTGGCGTGCTGGTTCGTGGTCGCCGGCGTGTTCCGGGTGCTGTTCGCCTTCCAGATCCGCCGCCATGTGCGCGGTGAATGGGTGATCGCCGTCACCGGGCTGCTGGGCATCGTGCTGGGCGGTTTGTTCCTGGCCAAACCCCTGGCCGGATTGGTGGTGGCCACGGTCTGGTTCGGCGTTGGGATGCTGATCTACGGCGTGCTGCAGATCGTTGCCGGCCTGCGCCTGAGGAGCCTTTACAATCGTTCGTTTTAGGGGTTCACGATGACCGAAGTTTCCACTAGCCCGGCTCGCCGCCGGTTGCTGCTGGTGCTGGGGGTGTTTGCCTTGCTGGCGGTGGGCGCCGCCCCGGCGGTTTGGTGGTGGACCTCCGGCCAGTATCTCCATGGCGAGTGCCGCCCCTTGAACCCCTGCGGTCCGGCGGCCAGCGGCGCCGTGGCGCCCTTCACCATGGATACCGTGGGTCAGGTGATGGCGGTGCCGTCGCCCGGCGATGAGGTGGTGCTGGTGGGCACCTCGTTGCCGCCGGAGTCCGAGCGGCCAGTGGGTTGGCTGGGCCATGTCGAGCTGGTGCATATGGATCTCGACAGCGGCGCCGTCGGCGCCCGCCAGCGGATTCCGTTCGTGCATCCGCCGGACTGGGTTTTCGTTTCCCCCGACGGGGGCCGTATTACCCTGGTCTGCCCGAAGCATCACAATGACCCCTGGCGGCGGGAGAATGCTTATGAGCCCGGCAAGCTTGGCGACGACGAGTTCTGTTACCGGGGGGCCGGAGACGATGCCCTGGTGGTATCGGCGCGGGATGGACGCCGGCTGGATACCGTCGCCGAGATGGCCCGGCCGGGGTTTTTCCGCGCGGACTGGTGGCGCGGTTCGGGCCGTGGGCTGACCCGGCTGGGTGAACAATGGGTGGGGCAGCCCGATGGCGAGGACGTGCTGCTGTACCGCGTCGATGACGGCGAGATGCGTCGCCTGAAACCCCGCGACAACGAACCCAGATTAAACTACCCCTCCGGCTATACTCTGGCGCTGTCACCGGACGGCGAGCGGTTGGCGGCGCTCTACGCCGACGACACCCTGCGGCGCGATGGCTCCGCCTATATTCGCGTCTGGTCGGTGCGCAGCGGCGAGCAGATCGCCGCCTTCCAGGCGGAGAACCGGAACCTGCCCCGTCTCGCCTGGAGTCCGGACGGTGAAATCCTGGTCGCCGCCACGGCCATCGGTGGTTACCGCATTTCGGAGGTCCGGGTGGAGGTGTTCCGGCTGCCCTGAGCCCCCTGACTGGCTGTAGGGGCGGCTTCAGCCGCGACCACCCGCGCACCTCGGGTCGCGGCTACGCCTAAACCACCGTGGCGGCGTGGCGCCCGGCGCGGCGGCCGGAGAAGATGCAGCCGCCCAGGAAGGTGCCTTCCAGGGCGTTGTAGCCGTGGTAGCCGCCGCCGCCGAAGCCAGCCACCTCGCCGGCGGCGTACAGCCCGGGCAGCGGGTCGCCGGCGTCGTCGAGCACCTGGCCGTCCACGTTGGTGTGCAGGCCGCCCAGGGTCTTGCGGGTCAGGATGTGCAGGCGCACGGCGATCAGCGGGCCGTGTTTCGGGTCCAGGATTTTGTGCGGTTTGGCGGCGCGGAACAGCTTGTCGCCCAGGTAGTGGCGGGCGCCGTGAATGGCGGTGATCTGCGCGTCCTTGGCGTAGGGGTTGTCCATCTGGTTGTCGCGGGCGGTGAGCTCCGCGAGCAAGCGCCCGTGGTCGATGCGGTTCTCGCCGGTGAGCCGGTTCATGCCGTCCACCAGGGTTTTGAGGTCATTGGCCACCACGAAGTCCTCGCCGTGTTTCTTGAAGGCCTCCACCGGCGGCGGCGCGCCTTTGCCCAGGCGGCTCTTGAGCACTTCCTTCCACTGCCCGGAGGTCATGTCCGGATTCTGTTCCGAGCCGGACAGGGCGAATTCCTTCTCGATGATCGACTGGTCGAGCACGAACCAGGAATAGTCGTGGCCGCTGGCGAGGATCTCCTTGAGCGTGGCCAGGGTGTCGTAGCCGGGCAGGCAGGGCGCCGGCAGGCGCCGGCCGTTGGCGTCGAACCACATGGACGAGGGGCCGGGAATGATGCGGATGCCGTGGTTCGGCCAGATCGGGTTCCAGTTCTTCATGCCCTCGGTGTAATGCCACATACGGTCGCTGTTGATCACCGCCGCGCCGGCCTCCCGGGTAATGGCGATCATCCGCCCGTCCACATGGTGGGGCACGCCGAAGACCATGCTGGCCGGCGGTTCGCCGAGCCGCTCCCGGGGCCAGTATTCGCGCACCAGATCGTGGTTGCCGCCGATGCCGCCGGAGGTGACCAGCACGGCGCCGGCGTGGAATTCGAACGCGTCGATCACCTCCCGGGAGGAGCGCTCGCCCCGTTGCACGGTGCTGGGGGCGAGCATTTCGCCGGCCACGCCGATGACGCGGCCGTCGGCGGTGAGCACCCGGCCGACCCGGTGGCGCGTTTTTAGGGTGATGCGCCCGGCGTCCATGTGTTCGCGTACACGGCGTTCGAACGGCGCCACCACGCCGGGGCCGGTGCCCCAGGTAATGTGAAAGCGCGGCACGGAATTGCCGTGGCCGGTGGCGGTGGAGCCGCCCCGTTCCGCCCAGCCCACCACCGGGAACCAGCGCATGCCCTGCTCATACAGCCAGGGCCGCATTTCGCCGGCGGCGAATTCCACGAACGCCTCGGCGGTCTTGCGCGGCCAGTAGTCCTCGTCGCGGTCGAAGCCGGCGCTGCCCAGCCAGTCCTGCAGGGCCAGCTCGGCGCTGTCCTTGATGCGCATGCGGCGCTGCTCCGGGCTGTCCACCAGGAACAGGCCGCCCAGGGACCAGTGGGCCTGGCCGCCCACGGAATTCTCCCCTTCCTGCTCGACGATCAGCACCGATTTGCCGGCGTCCGCCAGTTCCGCCGCGGCCACCAGCCCGGCCAGGCCGGCGCCCACCACGATCGCATCGCTTTTGTTGTCCATGATGATGCCCCTGGAAGGTTGCGAGGCCTTAAACCTAGCAGGTTTCTGGCACCATCGTCAGGCATTCTCCGCCGGGTTTCAGCCGAAGCCGGGCAGGGCGGTCTGGCCACCGGCGTGCCGGCGTTCGTGGTCGAGCAGCCATTGCTTGCGTTCCAGGCCGCCGCCGTAGCCGGTGAGGGTGCCGTTGGCGCCGATCACCCGGTGGCAGGGCACGATGATGCCCAGCGGGTTGCGGCCGTTGGCCAGGCCCACGGCGCGGGACGCCCCCGGGTTGCCGAGCCGACGGGCCAGCTCGCCGTAGCTTTCGGTCTCGCCGTAGGGGATGTCTGCCAGGGCCCGCCAGACGCTTTGCTGGAAGTCGCTGCCGCGCGGCGCCAGCGGCAGCTCGAACTCGCGCAACTGGCCGGCGAAGTAGGCCGCGAGCTGTTCCCGGGCGGCACGGAACAGGGCGTCGTCCCGGTAGCGTTCCCGGTCCGCCTCGGGCCTTTCCTTCCAGCGTTTCATGTACAGGCCGGTGAGCGCGTCGCCGTCACTGGTGAGCAGCAAGGGGCCAAGGGGGGAATCGATCGGATGATGGACATCGGCGTCGGTGTGCATGGTGTCTCCGCCAGGGTAACCGGTGATCATCGCCATTGTAGATGGGCCACGAGATCCCGGCTCGCCATTTCCGGACATCGCTGCATGGAGCGCCCGGTTGGACGCGTTAGCGGCCCAGGAAGGCGGACACCAGCCGCAGGGAGGGAATGTTGTCGCACACCAGTTTGATGCACACCAGCAGCGGCACCGCGATAAGAATGCCCACCACGCCCCACATCCAGCCCCACAGCAGGATCGAGAGGAACACCGCCACCGGGCTCAGCTGCAGCCGGTGGCCGGCCACCGTGGGAGTGATGAACTGGCCCTCCAGCACGTTCAGGCCGAGGATCAGCGCGGGCGGCAGCAGGGTCGCGTAGATCCCGTCGAAGTGCAGCAGGCTGACCAGCAGGATCACCGTGAAACTGGCCACCGGGCCAATGTAAGGCGCGTAGTTGAACATCCCGACCATGACGCCGAACAGAATCGGATTGGGCACGCCGAGAACATAGAGAATCAGCGACGACAGCATCGCCAGGCACAGGTTGATGATGGAGATGGTGCCCAGGTAGATGGAGATGCGGTTCTGGATCTCGCGCACCGTGGCCACCGCCGCGCGCTTGTTCTCGAATTGAGGGATCACCCGCACCAGCTTGCGCAGAAAGGTGTCGCCGGAAGCCAGCATGAAATACAGCAGCACGAAACTGATGGCGATGCCGTACAGCGCCGACCAGGTGCCGGACAGCAGCCACTTCACCGGGCTCCAGGGCACCTGGCCGCCGGCGGCGTCGTTGCCGCCTTCGCCGGGGGTGATGCGCGCGATCTGCTCGTTGGCCTGGCGCAGTTTTTCCATGGGCGCGGCCAGTTCACGGAATTCCAGCTCCAGTTTGCGCAGGTCCCGGGGCGCTTTCTCCAGCCATTCCATGGCCGGTTCGGTGAGCCCGTACAGGGCGCTCACCGCCAGAGAGAACACCAGGCACACGATCACCGCCGCGCTCACCGGCGGCGCGATGCGCAGCGGTCGCAGGGCGCGCACCACCGGCGTGAAAATCAGGCTGGTGAGGAACGCCACCACCAGGGGCGCGAACAGGGTGGCGGCGGCGTACAGGGTGTACATCACCAGCAGTACGAAGATACCGGTGAGCATCGCCGAGCGCACCGTCACCCTTTCCATCAGCTTGCGGGTTTCCTGGCGGGTGACGACATCGTCCTGGTCGTCGCCAGTTCGGTCCTGGGTGCGCGGGTCGTCCATTGAGGGGGCGTTCTCCGTCCTTGAGCATGGAAACAACGAGTTTACGGGGTGGGCGGGCGGAACATGAGGGGCGCGTCGTAAAAAGCGGTAAAGGGGGGCGCTGGCGGGCCGGCGACACGCTGCGATAAACTGCCGTCGTCGTCAGCGTCCAGCCAGGGGTAGGCGTATGTTCTACATTGTCGCCGTCAACGTCCTGCTGGTGACGGCGGTGGTTTTGATCCACTACGAATTTCTGTCGCGCATCACCGTTTGGCTTCCCAAGGCAGGCATCAAGCACCGTTACCGGGTGCTGGTGGGCGTGGGGGGCGCCCTGGTGGCCCACGCCGTTGAGGTGTGGTTGTTCGGCGCCGCTTACTACGTGATGGTCAACCAGCTCGGTTGGGGCGAATTCAACGCCACCTTTTCGGGCAACTATAATGGCACCTTGCTGGATTGCGTGTATTTTTCCTTCACCGTCTATACCACGCTCGGTTTCGGCGACATCCAGCCGCTGGGTGACGTGCGCTACCTGACCGGTATCGAGGCGTTGACCGGCTTGGTGCTGATCACCTGGACCGCCTCCTTCCTGTACCTGGAAATGCAGCGCTATTGGCGCAGGCCAGGCTGAGCGCCGTATTCGACTTTCGTCGAAGTGTGGCCTGATCGGATTGCCGGCGGGCCCGCCGGGGCCGGATAATTCCTCGAGTGTTGAAAAAAACAACAACCGGGAGACACCCGCCATGCTCAATCGCGCATCCCAGCCTCTGGTCCGTCTGGTGGACCGCTACCTGCCCGACCCCTATATCTTCGTTCTGATCCTGTCCCTGGTGGCGGCGGTCGCCGCCATGGCCGTGGAAGGCCAGTCTCCGGTGGCGGTGATGGACATGTGGGGCAAGGGTTTCTGGAACCTGCTCACCTTCTCCATGCAGATGCTGTTGGTGCTGATCACCGGCTTCATGCTGGCCAGTACGCCGCTGGTGAAGAGCATTCTCGACAAGCTGGCGGCCTTGGCCCGTTCGCCGGGCCAGGCCATTTTGCTGGTTACCTATGTGTCGCTGGTGGCGAGCTGGATCAACTGGGGCTTCGGCCTGGTGGTGGGGGCGCTGTTCGCCAAGGCTCTGGCGCGCCGTATCCAGGTGCACTATCCGCTGCTGATCGCCAGCGCCTATGGCGGTTTCGTGGTCTGGCACGGCGGGTTGGCGGGTTCCATTCCGCTGACCATCGCCACGCCGGGGCATTTCACCGAGAACCAGATCGGCGTGATCGGCACCGGCGACACCATCTTCGCGTTTTTCAATCTGGCTATCGTGGCGGCCCTGTTCATCGTGGTGCCGGTGATCAACCGGTTGATGCTGCCGCCGCGAGAGGAGAGCGTGTTCGCCGATCCCAAGGCCATCGAGGACCCGGAAGTGCCTGACGTTACCCCACAGCGGCCCGCCGAGCACCTGGAGAACAGCCGCGTGCTGGCCTGGCTGGTGGGCTTCAGCGGTGTCGCCTACGCGGTCTATTACTTCAGCCAGGGCGGTGGGCTGAACCTGAATATCGTCAACTTCATGTTCCTGTTCCTGGCCATCGTGTTGCACCAGACCCCGCGTCGGCTGCTGATCAGCCTGCATGAGGCGATCAAGGGCGGCGCCGGCATCGTCATCCAGTTTCCATTCTACGCCGGCATCATGGCGATCATGACCGACTCCGGCCTGGCGGCCACTATCTCCAACGGCTTTGCCTCCATCGCCAGCGCCGATACCCTGCCGTTCTGGAGCTTTATCAGCGCCGGCCTGGTCAACATCTTCGTGCCCTCCGGCGGCGGCCAGTGGGCGGTGCAGGCGCCGGTGATGCTGCCCGCGGCCGAGGCGCTTGGCGCCGACGTGCCCCGGGTGGCCATGGCGGTGGCCTGGGGCGATGCCTGGACCAACCTGCTGCAGCCGTTCTGGGCGTTGCCGGTGCTCGCCATCGCCGGTCTCAAGGCCAAGGACATCATGGGCTATTGTCTGATGCTGCTGATCATCACCGGCGTGGTGATCAGCGTCGGGCTCACCTTCCTGTAGCCAGGTCGCACTCGATCACGCCGTACCAGCCCAGGCCCCGGTAGGTCTCATAACCCGGGGTCAGGGCGAAGGCCACCAGCTTGTCGCCGTCCCGGTAGAAGCCCCGTTCGCGCTCCTCGGTGCGTAGCGGGTAGGGCGTGCCCAGCTCGCCCTGACCGGTGGCGTCGGCGATCACCCGGTGCTCCGCGTCAAGCAGCATCACCCGGCAGTGGGCGCGTTCCTCCTCGCTCAGGCCCACGCCCTTGACCACGTCGCCGGCCTGCGGGCTCCAGTCGAAGAAGATGCCGAGCACGCCAAGCTTGTCGCCGTCGGCGCGGCCCTCGCGGCGGATGGCGGTGGCGTAGGTGGCGACGGCGGCGTCATCCAGGGCGCCGTTGAGGGCGATGTCGGTAACCGCGAAATCGTCGCCGCTGGCGGTGGCCATGGCCTGCTGGAACCAGGCGCTGCGCGACACGTCGAGGCCGACGGCGCCGGGGTAGCGGTCCGGGCGGCCATTGGCCACCACCCGGCCCTGGGCGTCGGCGATCCACAGATCCAGGTAGACCACGTAGGAGCGTAGAATGGTGGCCAGCCGCTCGCTGGCGTGGGCCAGCGAGGCCTCGTCGCCGCCGTCGGCGGCGGCCACCACGGCGGAATCCGTGGCCCACCAGCGCACGTCGCAGGAGCGCTCGAACAGGTTGCGGTCGATGATCTCGATGGCGTTCAGGGACAGGTCGGTGAGGCGCTGACCACGAAACTCCGTGAGCATGCGCTCGCCGGCGTCCTCGATGCGGCTGGTGTGCCCCTCCACGGCGTCGCGGAAGTCCGCGGCGATGTGGTTGATCTCCTCGGACACCTTGCCGATTTCCTCGGCGACCACGCCGAAGGCGGCGCCGGCGGTGCCGGCCCGGGCCGCCTCGATGCGGGCGTTGAGCGCCAGGATCTTGGTGGTCTGCATGATGTCCTCGATGGCGCCGACTTTCTCGCGGGTGACCTGGGAGATGTCGTAGGCCAGCTCGAGAATGGTGTTGTCTTGCATGGTCGTACCCCTTATCGCTTGGCAATCGGACCCTTGCAATAAACGGGCCTTCATATTCTCGTTAGTTATTGTTTTAAAAGGATAAAGTTCACCGGAGTCAGTATCGGCCGCGAGCCCTGAAACTTTAGCCTTGGCGCCTTTGATCCGGATCAATGCTCTTGGCGGGGGTGGGGTTAGAGTGGCGTCATGGGCGTTTTGCCCGGACTTCGGAGGACATCGCCATGGTCAAGAATGTGGGTGAGCTGGATCGCGGCCTGCGGTTGTTGGTGGGCATCGCCCTGTTGGGCGCCGGTGTTTACTTCCAAAGCTGGTGGGGGCTGGTCGGGTTGGTGCCGATCACCACCGCTACCCTGAGATGGTGCCCGGCCTATCTGCCGTTCGGGCTGTCCACCTGCCGGAGCGGTGCGCGGGAATAGGTGCGAAATAGATTGACCGGGGATTCTGGCGGTGTATCCTGCACGGAGCTAGAAAGTACGCCCGTATTTATGAACCCCGTTCGATGCCATTCCGTAGTCTTCGTCCTGACCTTCATAAGTAACCCGTAAGACCTTTCAGCAAAACCGGCCCGCCATTGGGCTACCCAACAGTTATGAATTATCAGGAGACAACTATGTCTACCACCACCGGTACCGTTAAGTGGTTCAACGAAGCAAAAGGTTTTGGTTTCATCGAGCAGAGCGGCGGCCCTGACGTGTTCGTTCACTTCAGCGCCATCACCGGCTCCGGCTTCAAAACCCTGGCCGAAGGCCAACAGGTTGAGTTCACCGTCACTCAGGGCCAGAAAGGTCCGCAGGCGGAAAACGTGGTCGCCGTATAAGGCGCAGCCACCCGGTCCAAGGACCGGAACGAGAAACGGGGCCCATCGGGCCCCGTTTTTTTATGCGCGCTTGAAAGCCGGCCTGCTAACGCTCCTGGGCCCAGCTGCCCCGCGCCAGCGCCTCCACGTCGGCCACGTCCTTGGCCGGCACGCTCGCCGGGTCGATGTGCTCGAGGGGATCGAAGTGGAAGATATAGAGCCGCGATACGAACTCCGCCACCGGCAGCGATGATTCGCCGAACCGTTCGCCGCGCCCCTCGGTGGAGACCTTGACCCCATTGCCCAGATCCTGCCCGGAATCGTTGTTGGGGTTGTAGAAATACACCCGCATTACCTCGTCCTGATCCAGCGCCACTCGTTGGATGGTGATGGCGTGCCAGCCGACGAAGCGCGCGGCGCTGTCGGTGACCGCCAGACCCGCCGGTTGCGGGTGAATCAGCGGCTGGTTGCCGTTATAGAGCGGGTGATAACAGGCATGGAAATGGCGCACGAAATTCTCGTAGTCATGCAGGGCGCCGCTGGCCAGGTCCACCGCCAGCTTGAAGCCGCGCCCCACCCACCAGCCATGGAATTCCGGGTTGATCCAACGGTGCGGATCGTCGCCACGGTCCGCGCACAGGGCGCCCATGGCGTGATAGATGCGATCCAGGTGTGGCACCAGCAGGGTGGAAACCGCGTCCACATCCAAAGGCGCCGTGCCGGCGGCGCCGCCGCTCAGTTCCCGGGACGACAGCCGCTGACCCTCGAAGTGCATCACCAGGTCGTCGTCCCGGGCCGCCCAGACGATCATCTGCAGCAGATAGTCGGGGTCATTATGGGCCCACATGGACAGGGCCCGGGCGGATTGGCAGGTGGGGTTGTTGCCCTGGCCGATCCCGAGCGGCAGCCCGAGTACGCCGAGCACGTCGGCCAGCAGCCGCACCCGGGCCGGCTGCGCCTCGCCCTGGGCGCGAAGAATGGCGGTTTCCGCCTCGGGACACAGCTCCAGGTTGAGCTGGCGCCACAGAGCCGGCGCCATGGGCGGAGCGAACAGCGTGCCCCTTTCCAGCAGCAGCGACAGACCATAGACGGTCTGGGCGGTTTCCGGATGCACCGCCGCCTCGATCAGGGCGTGGACCAGTTCCTGGTAGCACAGGAGACCGTCGCGACCGGTGGCGCTGAGGCCCAGGGCGCTACTGATCAGATCGGCGGAGTGGTCCAGCGCGAAGCGCAGAAAAACGGCGTGATAGGGCGAAACCAGCCCGGTGTCGTGCATGGCCCGGGCGAAGCCGTTGGCTTCCTGGGCCAGTGACGGCCCATCCATGGCGGCAAGCCGTTCCCGGTAGAGCGGCAGGCCGGGGTCCTCCGAGCAGGCTTGGGTGGGGCCGAACAGGGCGCTGACCAGGCGGTCCGCGCCGCGGCTGCCGGACACATCAATGGACGGGTTGTACAAGCAGGCGGCGATCTGGGTGATCATTGCCTTGATGTGATCCAGGCGCACCGGTCGCTGGGCCAGGATGCGCCATATTTCCTCGATCAGGCGGTCGAGAATGTTGTCATAGCCGATGTTTTCCACCAGCAGTTGCAGAACGCCACGCACCGCCGGCGCCAGGCGACCCTGGCGTATGCGCACCGCTTCGCCGCCGATGTCGAACAGCAAATCCAGGTTCAGCGCCAGCACCTGTGCCAGATAATGGTGCGCCTGCTCGGCGGAGAGCGCGGGATGGTGCAGCCGCCCCAGCGCCACGGCCAGCAAACGCAGTTCGCTGAGGCACTCCAGGGTAATGTCGTCGGCGCCGCCCAGGCGCAGAGTGTTTACCGTCAGGTCGGCCTGGAGGATTTCCGGGAACGCCCAGTCGGTGCCGGCGAACACGCCGGCGCGCTCGAAATCGGCCGCCCGTTCAAGCAGCCAGGCGGGCCCATCCGGTTCGCGCAGCACCCGGGCGGCTTGCTGCAGGACCTTGGCGCTGTGCAGCCCCTTGGCGAAGTCGCGGGTCTGCGCGAGCTGATCCAGGGCACGTTCGAAGCGGGCCTGGGCGCCGCTGCCGTTATCTTGGATTTCACTGCTGCTCATGCTGCTTTCGGACCGTGTTCGCTGCCTGTCAGCCGTAGCTTGCCCGTCATCTCCCCGGAACACCACCCCACCGCCGGGGCCGCTCTGCAGGCCCGGGTCGCTTCTGCTAGGGTAGAAAAAGGGCCGCTCAGGGGCCGCCAGCCGGTTCCACTCACTTTTGAGGCGCGCCCTCGACAGGAGGTGACCTCATGGTAAAGGAGAAGAACCCACAGAAAGGCTACATCGCGTTGCTTGGCTGGAGTCTCAACGCCATCGACGCTCTGGAAAAATTCGACCGCCGTTTCGTGGTGGTGGCGCCCAACTGGGCCGAGGACTACGCTCGCGAGCACGATATCCCCTACATCCGCTGGGATTTCGAACGCCTCAATGACCGCTCCATGGAAATCGCCGAGCGGCTGCGCGACGAAGGCGTGGACGTGGCGGTGCCGCTGTTCGAGGAAACCGTGGAATGGGCCGGCGCCATCAACTCGGTGCTGATGGATAACCCCCGCTTGTACGGCCAGTCCGTGCTGTTCCGCGACAAGGCGCTGATGAAACGGCGCGCGCAACTGGGCGGCATTCGCGTGGGTATTTTCGAGGAAGCCCATGATCGCGATGACGTGATCCGCTTTCTCAAGCGGGTTAACCAGACACTGTTGAAACTGGACGGTGACCCCAACGACCCGATTCACCTCAAGGCTTTCGACAAGGCCGGTTGCCTGGGCCACCGGGTGATTCGCACGCCGGATGAGGTGGATACCATCCCGGAAGAGGAATTCCCGGTGCTCATGGAGAGCCACCTGGATGGTTGGGAATTCGCGGTGGAAGCCTGGATTCACGACGGTGAGATCTGCTTCCTCAACATCTCCGAGTACGTGACCCTGGGCTATTCCGTGTTCGTGCCGGCCAGCCCGGAGCTGGAAGCCTGGCGGCCGCGCATCCGCGAGGAGATCGAGAAACTGATCAAGACCTTCGATCTCAAATCCGGCTTTATTCACCCGGAATACTTCGTCACCAGCGACGGCACCATGTACTTCGGCGAAGTGGCCTTCCGGCCGCCGGGCTTCAAGGTGTTCGAGCTGCTGGAGCGGGTCTATGGCTTTAACGCCTACCAGGGCATGGTGCTGGTGTTCGACCCGAAAGCCACGGCGGAGGAGATCAAGGCCTTCTTCCCCCGCGAGGTGGTGGACGCGGACGGCCACGCCGGTTGCTTCGGGGTCTATCCGCGCCGGCGGGTGGTGAGCCGTCTGGAGATTCCGGAGGAGACCCAGGACGACCCCTACTTCGATTTCCACGAACTGACGCCGCCCCTGGAAGAGACCGTCACCAAACGCACCGCCTTCGGCACCCACTGGGGCCTGGTGTACTTCCACGGCGACGATCCCTACCGGATGCGCGAGCTTCTCAAACACCAGGAGGAGCTGGATTTCTACGTCTGACCGCGCCTACCAGGTGCCGGTGTTCTCCATGGACGCCCAGGGCTCCTTCGCGGGCAGGGCGTCCCCTTTCTGAAGCAGCTCCACGGAGATCAGATCCGGTGAGCGCACGAACGCCATGTGACCGTCCCGGGGTGGGCGGTTGATGGTGTAGCCCATTGATTGCAGGTGTTCGCACAGGCCGTAGATGTCGTCCACCCGGAACGCCAGGTGGCCGAAGTTGCGCGCCGAGCCCATGTCGTCTTCCGGGTCCCAGTTCCAGGTCAGTTCCAGCTCCGCCTCCGGGCTTTCCGGGGCGGCCAGGAATACCAGGGTGAAGCGGCCCTTGGGGACTTCCTTACGGCGGGTTTCGCGCAGGCCCAGGCCGTCGCAATAGAAACGCAGTGTCTCGTCCAGATCGCGGACGCGCACCATGGTATGCAGATACTTCATGTTTCGGATGCCCTTTGATACAAGGAATGGCGAACAGAATGTCATTTCATAATAACAGAGGGAGAGTTCATGGACCTGCATCGTATTGGCGCCCGGGCCCTGGCGCGCCGTATCCGCAACAGAGCGATCACCGCCGAGGCGGCCCTGGAGTATTTCATCGATCGCGTGGAGCGCCTGGATGGCCCGCTCAATGCCGTGGTGGTGCGACGTTTCGATCTGGCCCGGGAACGCGCCCGGCGGGCGGACCAGGCCCTGGCCCGGGGTGAGGACTGGGGCCCGCTGCACGGTGTGCCGATGACCGTGAAGGAAACCTACGAGATCAGTGGCTGGCCCACCACCGCCGGCGTGGAGGGCTTGCGTGAGCACATTTCCGACACCACCAGCCGGGCGGTGCAACGGCTGATCGATGCCGGCGCGGTGATCTTCGGCAAGACCAATGTGCCGGCCTACGCCGGGGATCTGCAGAGTTACAACGAGATCCACGGCACCACCAACAATCCCTGGAACACGGATCTCACCCCGGGTGGTTCCTCCGGCGGCGCCGCGGTGGCCCTGGCCGCCGGCTTCTCGCCCCTGGAGCTGGGCAGCGATATTGGTGGCTCGATTCGTACCCCTTCGGCGTTTTGCGGTGTGTGCGGACTCAAGCCCAGTTACGGGCTGATCTCGACCCGGGGCCATGTACCGGGTCCGCCCGGGGCCCTGGCACGCCGGGATCTGTCCGTGGCCGGGCCGATGGCGCTCAACGTGGGCGATCTGGAGCTGGCTCTGGAGGTGCTGGCGGCGCCGGAGCCCGAGGATGCGCCGGCCTGGCGGTTGGCGCTGCCGCCGTCCCGTCACCAGAATCTGGCCGATTTCCGCGTTGCCGCCTGGCTGGATGACCCGCGCTGCCCGGTGGACGGCACCTTGAAGGCGGCCTTGGAGAGGCTGCTGGTGGAGCTGGGCGAGGCCGGCGTGGCGGTGGACCCGGCGGCACGCCCGGATGGCATTACCCTGGAAACCGCCTATGACGTCTATTACCAGTTACTGGCGGGCACCATGGGCGTGGGCCTGCCCGATGGTCTGTACCAACAGATGGCGGAGAGCGCCGCCACCACGCCGGCTAGCGACAATGGCTACCGCGCCCGCTTCGCCCGGGGTGCCACCCAGTCCCACGCCGACTGGCTGCGCGCCGACGAGCGCCGCCAGGGTATGCGGCTGGCCTGGGAGCGCTTCTTTCAGGACTACGACGTGCTGCTGTGCCCGGTGGTGCAGACCCTGCCGTTCCCCCACCAGCACACGCCGGGGCCGGATGCCCGGGTGCTGGAGGTCAACGGCGTCGATCAGCCCTACATGGATATTCTGGTGTGGGCGGGGCTGGCCGGCGGCGTCTATCTGCCGGCGCTGAGCCTGCCCATCGGCCTGACCCGGGACGGCTTGCCGCTGGCCGTGCAGATCGTCGGGCCCTACCTGGAGGACCGCACCGTGCTGGCGTTCGCTGCCCGTTTGGCGGAGACCCTGGCGCCTTTGCCTCCGGCGCCGACGGCGGAGTGAGGCGATGGGCGGTCAACATCGGCCATAAAGTTGTATACATGGGCCGCCAAAACCGGGCTCCGGGAGAAAAAGAGGGTATTGGGGAAGGTGAGAGCTGTGCTACATTCCCCTCGCAGTTTCATTTTTTGGCCTTGGTGTTTCGCTATGCGAAACACCCCGGGTGAAAACAACAACCAGGAGCTCCCCATGAGTCTGATTCATCGTTTCCGCAAGACCCTCGCGATCGGTGGCTCGGTGATCGCCGTGGCGGCCACCGTCGCGCTGTCGCCGCTGGCCCAGGCCGCCGAGGACACCATTACCTGGAAGGTCCAGTCCCACTGGCCCGGCTCCAGCAGTTCCTACAAGGACAGCCTGGAGCGCATCAAGCGTGTGATCGAGGATCGCACCGATGGCAAGCTCAAGTTGCAGCTCTATGAAGCCGGCGCTCTGTTCAAGGCCCAGGAAACCTTCAACGCGGTAAGCCGTGGCGTGATCCAGATGGGCACCATTTCCCCGGCCTATGCCCAGGACAAGATGACCCTGGCGGGCGTTGCCTCCGGCATGCCGTTCGCTTTCCGCAACGTTTGGGAAGCGGCTTACTTCCACAAGAACATGGGCTTCGAGGACATGCTCCGCGAGGAAGCGGCGAAGTTTAACGTCTATTACTCCACCGACAAGGTGTATCCCACCGAGATGGTTTCCAAGAAGCCGATCGAGAGCTGGGATGACTTCACCGGCCTGAAGATTCGTTCTTCCGGCGCGCTGCAGAAGTTCCTCACCGAAGCCGGCGCGGCGGCCACCTATGTGCCTGGCGGCGAGCTGTACCAGGCGCTGTCCAGCGGCGTGGTGGACGCGGCTCACTGGGGTGCGGTACAGGGTGCCGCCAGCATGGGCCTCTACGAAGTGGCCAAGTACCACGTGCATCCGGCGCTGAATATCGCCGGCACCGATGCCTTCATCGTCAGCCAGAAGGCGCTGGACAAGCTGCCCGAAGGCATGGCCAAGATCGTCAAGGACGCTCTCGACGAGCAGTTCTGGGTGCGCACCAACGAATACCTCTACAAAGAGCAGATCACCCTGGCCAAGGTGATGGCCGACCAGGGCGTGCAGGTCAACACCATGCCCAAGGACGTCCAGGACAAGCTGGCCCAGGTGGCGCAGAAGATATGGGACGAAGAAGCCAAGCGCAGCGACAAAGCCGCCGAAGCGGTACAAAAGCTGAAGGACTTCCTCTCCGACCTGGGTTACCTGTAAGCCCGTTGTGAACCCCCGGGGGCGCCGTTCCGGCGTCCCCGTTTTCCCATTGATCGATTGATGCCCCCCGCGGAGGAACCATGTCCTTCCTTCAGAAGCTGATTAACGGGGTGACCCGCCTGAATGATTTTCTGGGCCGGTGGATCGCGCTGCTGGTGTTTGTCATGAGCGCGTTGCTGCTGTTCGAGGTCATCTGCCGTTATGCGTTTGATTCGCCCACCGTCTGGACCACGGAGCTGACCCAGTTCCTGTTCGCGATCTATTCGATCATGGCCGGCGGTTATGTGATGGCCCATCGTGGCCACGTCAACGTGGACCTGTTGTATTCGCACATCCCGGTTCGCGGCCAGGCGATCATCGACATTTTCACCGCCGTGGTGTTCTACATCTTCATTCTGGCGTTTCTGTACTTCGCCACCTCCATGGCCTGGGAATCAATACAGGGCATGGAAACCAGCTATTCCGCCTGGAACCCGCCGGTATGGCCGGTCAAGGCGTTCATGCCGATCGCCGTGTTCCTGGTGTTCCTGCAAGGCACCGTGAAACTGCTGCGCGACATCGCCGTGGCGATCAACCCGAACAACGCCAACGTGCTTAAAGACGGCATCGACACCGGTGAAGAGGAGCAGATCTGATGAGCATTGAAATGATCACGCTGCTGTTCTTCGGCTCGCTGCTGTTCTTCCTGGTACTGGGCCTGCCGCTGACTTTCGTGCTTGGCGGTGTGTCGGTGATTTTCCTGTATTTCACCTGGGGGCCGGATGCCTTCTATATGGTCGCTTCGCAGATATGGAGCACCATGGGTAACTTCACCCTGGTGGCGATTCCGCTGTTCGTATTCATGGCCATGGTGCTGGAGCGCACCGGCGTGGCCAAGGATCTGTATCGGATGATGTACCTGTGGTGGGGTGGCCTGCGCGGTGGCCTGGCCATCGGTACCCTGGCGATCTGCGCCATCTTCGCCGCCATGTGCGGGATTTCCGGCGCCGCCGTGGTGGCCATGGGTACCATCGCCCTGCCGTCCATGCTGGAGCGCGGCTACGACAAGCGCATGGTGCTGGGCTGCATCAACACCGGCGGCGGCTGGGGCATTCTGATTCCGCCCAGCATTCTGATGATCCTCTACTCGCTGATCACCGGCGTGTCCGTGGGCCAGATGTTCGCCGCCGGCGTGCTGCCGGGCATTCTGCTGATGGTGCTTACCTGCGCGTACATCATCATCCGCTGTTACTTCCAGCCGGATCTGGCGCCGGCGCTGCCCAAGGAAGAGCGTGCCAGTTGGGGCGAAAAGATGGCCGCCCTGCGCGCGGTGATCCTGCCGATCCTGATCGTTTTCATGGTGCTCGGCTCCATCATCCTGGGCGTTACCACGCCCACCGAAGCGGCCGCCATGGGCGTGCTCGGCGCCCTGATCTCCGCGCTGGTGTACCGGCGCATGTCCTGGGAGCTGATGCGTGACGCGGCGCTGCGCACCTTCAAGCTCACCGGCATGATCATGTGGATTCTGTTCGCCGCTCACGCCTTCAGCGCGGCTTACCAGAGCATGGGCGCCCAGGAGATGATCCAGGGGTTGATCACCGGCATTCCAGGTGGGCCCTGGGCGATCATCATCACCATGATGCTGATCGTGTTCCTGCTCGCCATGGTGCTGGACCCGGTGGGTATCATGCTGATCACGCTGCCGGTGTTCCTGCCGGTGGTCAAAGCCCTGGGCTTCGATCCGGTCTGGTTCGGCATCCTGTTCGTGATCAACATGGAAATCGGCTACATGACACCGCCGTTCGGGTTCAACCTCTTCTATTTGAAGGGGGTGGTGCCGCCGAGCATCACCATGAAGGACATCTATGTCTCGGTGATTCCGTTCGTGCTGGTGGAGATCGTGGGCATCGCCCTGATCATGATGTTCCCGGAGATCGCCACCTATCTGCCGGATCTGTTCTTCTAGCGTTCCGGGCGCTCCATTCGGGCCGCGTTTCGGCGTGGTCCCCCTTCCGGGAACGCCGTGAACCCGTCCATGGGGGCTCCCGTCAAACATCCTGTTTGACAGGGTCCCGGAAGGGGGACCACGCCGAAACGCTCCGAGGTAGCTTCACGGCGGATCCCGATCAGGGGCTTTTGTTATTTCCCTTCGCTGTCCTTCCAACGGGCCATGAGGGTGTTGGAAGGCAGGCTTTCGTCGAGCAGCTTGTGGGCGGTTTCCGCGCCGGCCACGGGCAGCCCCTCGCCGTCCAGCAGGCCGATCTGCTTAAGCACGCTGGCCTGGTCCCAGTAGATGTGCTCGTGGCAGAGTTTGTCGCCCCGGAAGCGGATCACGCCGAGCATGGGGATCTCCACTTTCTTGCCGGTGGGCGCCACGCCGGGCAGCATCCAGTCGATTTCCCGGTCGTGGGTGAAACCGAGGATGAACTCGTCCACCAGCTGGGTGGCGCCCACTGTTCGTGACACCGGCACCAGCGTCATATCGTCCGGATTGCCGTGCACGAAATGGTTGCGGTAGAAGCGGCTGAGCTGCTGGTAGCCGACACCGCCGGTCATGGTGGGGATGTGGTTCACGTAGGGCTCGGCCACCATGGTCGCCATGGTGGCGTCCACGTTACGGGTGGCGAATTCATGCCGGCAGTGTTCATCCCACAGGGCCGACAGGTCCACGTCCGGGCCGATCTCCCGTTTCAGCGCGGCGATGGTGCGCTCGTGGGCCATGTCGGCGCTGGTTTTGTGAAAGTGGTCGCCGCCGGGGCGCGCGAAGGCATGGTCAACGCCCGGGTAGACGAAGGTTTCCAGCTTGCTGACGGTGCCGCCCAGGGCGGTGATGATCTGGTTGCGGGTGGTTTCGTCGCAGAAGCCATCCTGTTCGGCGAAGTGCAGCACCAGGCGGCCCTGGATCTGGGCCGCTTCGTCCAGATGCTCCTCGATGCCCACGCCGTAGTAGCCCACCGACACCGCCACCCGGGTGCGCGCGGCGGTCAGGTAGGCGAGCTTGCCGCCCAGGCAGAAACCCATGAAGCCCAGGTCACCGCCGGTCACCTCCGGGCGCGCCGCCAGGGTTTCCAGGCTGGCGTCGATGTCGTCGATGGCGCGGTCCAGGTCCACGGTCTGGAACAGCTTGAAGGCGCGCTGGAAATCCGCCTCTTCGTAGCCCAGCTCGATACCCGGCTCGATGCGCCAGAACAGGTCGGGCACCAGCACCACGTAACCTTCCTCGGCGTAGCCATCGGCCACCCGGCGCATGGTCTCGTTGACGCCGAAAATTTCCTGCCCCACCACCAGGCCCGGGCCCTTGCCCGCCGGTGGCAGCGCCAGGTACGCCCGGAACCGGCCGCCATCTTTGGCGGTAACGTCGATGAACTCTCCCATGGTGCTTCCTTACTGTGCGCGTAAAGCGAAAAGCCTAGCAGCGCTTCAGGAAGCTGTCGAAAGGGGAGGGGGGAACCCGGATTCAGGATGCAGGATACAGGCGGCGCACGGTGGCGCCCTTCATCCGCGATCGTGTCTCCATGCCGCCGTGGTCGTGTCGCACGCTCGAATCGCGGCTGAAGCGGTACGCCGCCCGGCCGCTCCTACACCATCCTGAACCGTAGGAGCGACTTTAGTCGCGATATGCCGAGGCCAGGCTCAGCCGAGCAGGTGGTTCTCGTACTCGTCGCGCAGTTTGGTCTTCAGCACCTTGCCGGTGGCGTTGCGGGGCAGGGCGTCCACGAACACCACGGCATCGGGCACCTGCCAGGAGGCCACCTGGCCCTCGAAGCCGGCCAGCACGTCCTGCTCGGACGGGTCCTGACCCTCGGCCTTCACCACGATCAGCAGCGGGCGTTCGTCCCACTTGGCGTGCTTGGCGGCGATCACCGCCGCGTCCGCCACTTGCTCCATGCCCATGGCGATGTTCTCCAGCTCCACGGAGCTGATCCACTCACCGCCGGATTTGATCACATCCTTGGAGCGGTCCTTGATGGTCAGGATGCCGTTGGGGTCCAGGGTGGCGATGTCGCCGGTGGGGAACCAGCCCTGCTTGTGCGGCGCCGGGGTATCCACGTTGAAGTACTCGCTGATCACCCAGTGGCCCTTGGCGTACAGGTCGCCCTGGGTGTCGCCGTCCATGGGTTTCTCGTTGCCGTCTTCGTCGCCGATCATCAGGTCCACGCCGAACGGCGGCCGCCCTTGCTTGGCGCGGATCGCCGCCTGCTCTTCCGGGGACAACGCCATGTGCTTGTGCAGCAGGGTGCTCACCGAACCCACCGGGCTCATTTCGGTCATGCCCCAGGCGTGCAGGGTGTCCACGCCGTAGTCGTCGCGGAAGGTGGCGATCATGGACGGCGGGCAGGCGGAGCCGCCGATTACCGTGCGGGTCAGGGTCGGTACTTTCTCACCGGCTTTCTTGAGGGCGCCGATCAGGCCCTGCCACAGGGTCGGCACGCCGGCGGCGCAGGTTACTTCCTCGCTGTTGATCAGGTTCTTGAGGCTGTCGCCGTCCAGGCCCGGGCCGGGCAGCACCACCTTGGCGCCGACCATGGCCGCCGCGTAGGGAATGCCCCAGGCGTTCACATGGAACATGGGCACCACCGGCAGCAGGCAGTCCCGGGCGGTCAGCGCCAGGCTGTCGGGCAGGGCCACGGCCAGGGAATGCAATACCGTGGAACGGTGCGAGTAGAGCGCGCCCTTGGGATTGCCGGTGGTGCCGGAGGTATAGCACAGGCTGGAGGCGGTGTTCTCGTCGAACTCCGGCCATTCGAAGCCGTCGTCGCCCTGTTCGATCAGGTCCTCGTAGAACTTCAGCCCCGGCACCTTGGCGGCGGCCTCGTCGTCCTTGCCGCTGAGCAGGTAGACGTGCTCCAGCTTGGGCAGCTTGTCCTGCAGGGCCTCGATCAGCGGCAGGAAGGTCTTGTCGATGAACAGGACCTTGTCCTCGGCGTGGTTGAAGATATAGACCAGCTGTTCCGGGAACAGGCGCGGGTTGATGGTGTGGCAGACCAGGCCGGCGCCGGACACGCCGAAGTAGATCTCCAGGTGGCGGTGGTTATTCCAGGCCAGGGTGGCGACCCGGTCGCTGCGTTCCAGGCCCAGACCCAGCAGGGCGGAGCCCAGGCGCCGAGCGCGTTGTTCCACCTCTCCCCAGTTGGTGCGGTGCAGGCCGCCGGCGGTTTCCACCGAGACGATTTCGCCGTCGGCGTGGTAGCGGGCCGCGTGGCGGATCTGGCTGCTGATCAGCAGCGGTTGGTTCATCATCTGGCCTAGCATAGGAGCTCTCCGAGTGTTTGCCGTTGTTGTTTTGAGACCTTCGAGATTTCCTTTATCCGAAGGAGCTGTCAAATCCGTCCGGACCAGGGTGGCGGCGTGCCGGTCGTATCCCTGTGAAAGGAAACGGGTTCGGCGTTGGAAACTGAATCAGTCCGCTTGACCTACCATTGGGACAGTCACGGTTTTCTTCCGTGGCTCGCTGGGATAATGTGGCCGCCCTTTCGTGACAGCCGCTTTCCGGAACCCTGCTATGTGGATCAAGAACCTCACCGTCTTTCTGGGCACCGAACCCTTCAACTGGAGCGCCGCCGAGCTGGAGGAGCGCCTGGACGCGCACCGCTGTCCGCCCTGTGGCCGCCAGAGTCCGAGCAGCGAGGGCTTCGTGCCGCCGCTGAAGAACGAGGACCGCATGGTGGTGGCCACCGGCAGCTATTTCTACCTGGTGCACCAGGAAATCACCCGGCTGCTGCCCGGGCCGGTGGTCAAGGAGGAACTGGACGCCCGGGTGGAGGAAATCCGCGACCGCGAGGGGCGGCCGGTGGGTCGCAAGGAGCGCTCCGAGCTGAAGGACCAGATCACCTTCGAACTGCTGCCCCAGGCATTCACCCGTTCCCGGCGTACCGGCGTGCTGATTGACCCCCAGCGCCGCCGGGTGATGGTGGATTGCGGCTCCGAGAGCCGCGCCGAGCAGGTGGTGTCGGCCCTGCGCAAGGCGCTGGACTCGCTGCCGGTGAGCCGCCCCACCGCCGCGTCGGCCACCACCGCCGCGTTCGCCGGCTGGCTGCGTGATCCGCGCGGTCTGCCCGACGGCTTCACCCTGGGCGACCGCTGTGAATTCAAGAACGGCGACGGCGCCAGTGTGCGCATCACCGCCCTGGACCTGGGCCGCGAGGAAATCCTCGCCCACCTGGAGGAACTGGCGGCGGTGAAGGTGAACCTGGCCTGGAAGGACGAGATGGAGTTCGACCTGCAGCAGGACTTCGCCATCAAGCGCCTCAAGCCCCTGGACCTGATCCAGGAAAACCTGGATGGGATCAACGCCGAGGACGCCCTGGACGAGATGATGGCGGGGCTGGAGCTGCAGGGCGGAAGCCTGCGCGCGGTACTGGATGCGCTCTACAACTACTTCGAGGTCAAGGCCGAGAGCGGTCCTGGCGCCGACTGAAGCGGATCGCGACTGAAGTCGCTCCTACGGCGGCAGTAAGTTGTAGGAGCGGCCGGGCGGCGTTCCGCTTCAGTCGCGATACCCGGCGCCGTCATGGCTACCTGCTCCAGGGCTGGCCCCAACCCGCCAAAAACGCTACAGTCCCGTCTAAATGTTTACACTGTAAACACTGAAACGGGAGCCTGATATGATCGAACAAACCATCCAACACTGGCACCGCCTGGTGGAGAGCAAGGACGCCAATGAGCTGGACCGGCTACTGGCCGATAACGTGGTGTTCCACTCGCCGGTGGTACACACGCCCCAGGAAGGCAAGGCGATCACCAAAATGTACCTCACCGCCGCCCTGCACACGCTCAATAACGAGCACTTTCGCTACGAGCGCGAAATCCTTCAGGGCGACAACGCCATGCTGGAATTCACCACCAACCTGGACGGCATTCACCTTAACGGCGTGGACATCATTCACTGCGACGCCGAGGGTCGCATCGACGATTTCAAGGTCATGGTCCGCCCGCTGAAAGGGGTCAACAAGATCCACGAAATGATGGGCGCCATGTTGGAGCGGCTGAAAAAATAAAGGGCTCGCCAAGGCGGACCCGATACAGGATGCATCCTGCACCCTGTATCGCGGCCGACAGG
The DNA here is from genome assembly GCF_046507615.1 of Alloalcanivorax sp. C16-2. Taxonomy (NCBI): domain Bacteria; kingdom Pseudomonadati; phylum Pseudomonadota; class Gammaproteobacteria; order Oceanospirillales; family Alcanivoracaceae; genus Alloalcanivorax; species Alloalcanivorax sp. C16-2. The sequence continues at coordinate 90,413 of NZ_JBKFTL010000006.1, forward strand.
CCGCTAGTCGAAAACGATCACCTGCCGGATTGCCTCGCCCTTGGCGAGCCGCTCGAAGCCTTCGTTGATGTCCTCCAGCTTGAGCCGGTGGGTGAGCAGCTTGTCCACCGGCAGGCGGCCGGCCTGATACAGGGCGATGTACTCGGGAATATCCAGCGCCGGCACGTGGCCACCCAGGTAGGAACCCAGGAAGCGCCGTTCCTCGGCGACCATCTGAACCGGGCTTACCGCCAGCCGCGTGCTCGGGTGGGGCAGGCCGGCGGTGACCGTGCTGCCGCCCTTGCCGGTGGCGGCGAAGGCGAATTCCAGGGCCGGGCCCACGCCGGCGAATTCCGCGGCGATGTCCACGCCGCCGCCGCTGATGGCCTTCACCTGTTCCACGGCGTCTTCGTCGGCGGAGTTGACCACGTGGGTGGCGCCCAGGGATTTCGCCATGTCCAGTTTGTCCTGGGCGATGTCGGCGGCGATGATCTGGCGGGCGCCGCCGGCCACGGCGCCGAGCACTGCGGACAGGCCGACGCCACCCAGGCCCACCACCAGCACCGACTGGCCGGCGCGCAGGCCGGCGGTGTGCACCACCGCGCCCACGCCGGTGAGCACCGCGCAGCCGAACACGGCGGCGATATCGAACGGCAGATCCTTGGGAATTTTCACCGCCGAGCGCCGTGAGGTGACCGCGTGCTCGGCGAAGCCTGAGACACCCAGGTGATGGTTCACGGTGGTGTCGCCCTGGTGCAGCCGGCGGCCGCCGCCCAGCAGCACACCCTCGTTATTGGCCACCGCCCCCGGCGCGCACAGGGCGGCGCGGCCGCCCAGGCAGTAGTCACAGGTGCCGCAGCTGGGCACGAACGAAAACACCACATGATCACCCACTTCCAGGTCGGTGACCCCGGGGCCCACTTCAAGTACCTCCCCGGCGGCTTCGTGGCCCAGGGCCATGGGCAGCGGTCGGGGCCGGTTGCCGTCGATCACCGACAGGTCCGAGTGGCACAGGCCGGCGGCGCGCACCCGCACCAGGATCTCGCCGTGTTCCGGAGCGTCCAGCTCCACCTCTTCGATCTTCAGCGGTTTGGAGCCGCCGTAGGGGCGCTCGGCGCCCATTTCGCGAAGTACTGCCGCGCGGGTCTTCATGGGGATTCCTCTTGGTTGTCCCGGGAAGGGTTGTCCTGGGAAGGGTTGTCCGGGGGAAGGTCGTGTTTGGTGAAGGTGCGGTCGTTTTCGCCTTGGAAGAAGCGGCGACCGTAAATCAGGATGCACAGCGCCACGCCCACCGCGAACGCCCAGGTGGCGCCCTTGGTGGCGAGCACCGCGGCGATCACGCCGGCGATGCCCAGGTCACGCTGGCTGCGTGCTTCCAGCACGCCGATGCGGACGCTGACATAGCCCTGGATCAGCAGGGTCAGCGCCAGCGCCACGCCGAGAATCGGTTCCACCAGACTGACGATGGGCATCAGGATGAGGCCGGTGTTGGTGCCCCATCGGAACGAGCCGGCGCCGCCGAAGATTGAGTCCATCGCCTTGCGGCCTTCCTTGAAGCGCTCCACGATCACCACGTGCATGGCCGCCCACAGCGGGCCGCACATGGCCACGTCCGGGCCGATAATGCTCATGGTGGCGTTACGGCCGCCAAAGATCATGTGGGCGCGGTCCGGGTTGTAGTCCACCTTCTCGTCCCGGCGCGATTCGTCCGCCTCCTTGAGTAGCGCCTTGCCCTGCAGTACATCGCCGAACAGTACGATGTAGGCGGCCAGCATGGTCGGGATCGCCTGCAGGAACATGGGCACCGACGGCAGGCCCAGGCCGAACACCGTGTACTCGTTCCACAGGGTCACGAAGTCCGGCTTGGAGAAACCCCACTCGATGGTGGGCCAAGGCGCTTCCGCGAACAGCGGCGCGATCACGATGGCCAGGACGATGATCGGGAAGATACCCAGCTTGCCGAAGTTGGCCCAGAAGGCGTTGCGTCGCTTCAGCCAGGCGAAGTGCCGCGAGAAGATCAGATAAAAGGCGATGCCGATGGCGATGGAAATGGTCCACGGGAAGCTGTCGAAGCGACCGCCCACCTTGAACACCGATATCACCGCCGCGATGCCCGCGCCCATGATGATGCCGGCCTTGATCGCCGGCGGCACCAGGCCCACCACCTTGCGCGACAGGCCGGTGATGCCCAGGCCGATACAGAACAGCCCCAGCAACAACTGGAAGGCGATCAACGCGTGCACCCGCTCCGGGCCCTCCGGGAAGGTCTGGCAGTAGGCGATCAGCAACGGAATCGCCGGCGTGATCCAGCCCGGCACCACCGGGTCGCCGAGCAGGTGATGGGTGAGATAGAGCAGGCCGTTGAGCATCACCACCGCCAGCGCCGCCTCGAAGGGCATGCCCAGCAGTTCGGTCATCAACGGAATGGCGGCCAGATCGACGGCGCACATCAGCAGGCCCTGGAAATAATCGGGCCACTCAAAGCGGTAATGCAGGAAGGGGAGGCGGACCTTGAACGGACCCAGCGGCCAGTAGCGGGTCTCGCCGTCCGCGCGGCGATAGTCTCTCATCTTGGTTCCCGAGCCAAAATAGTGTTTTGAAATACTGTAGAGCGACGGGGCTCCGGGTCAACCGCCAGGGCGCTCAGCCCGCCACGGTGGCGTACAGGTAACGGCCAATCATCGCCAGGCACATCAGCACGATCAGCGGCCGGATCAGCCGCTGGCCGCCGCGCAAAACGGCGTGGGCGCCGAGCCAGGCGCCGGTGAGCTGGCCGAGAATCATGGTGCCACCCACCAGCCACAACACCTTGCCGCCGATCACGAACAGCACCAGCGAGGCGATGTTGCTGGCGAAATTGAAGGCCTTGGCGTGGGCGGTGGCGGTGATCAGCTCGCGGCCGCGCAGGGCCACCTCCGCCAGGGAGAAGAAGGAGCCGGTGCCGGGGCCGAAAAAACCGTCGTAGAAGCCGATCGCCGGCACCACCGTGCGTTCGTAGAGGGCTGCGCCCAGACGCGGAGCCCGTTCCACCCGGCCCGCGCCGGGCGTGAGCAGGAAATACAGGGCGATGATCGCCAGCACCACCGGCACCAGAATCTCCAGGGCATCGGTGTGCACCACCTGTACCAGCACCGTGCCGGCGGCGCTGCCCACCAGTGCCCAGAGAAACGGCCGGCGTACCGCCGCCGGCGAGAACCGCCGCAAACGCAGCAAGGTGAAGGTGGCCATGCCGGAACCGAAGGTGCCCTGCAGCTTGTTGGTGGCCAGGGCCTGCACCGGCGGCAGCCCGGCCAACAGCAGGCCGGGCAGGGTGAGCAGCCCGCCGCCGCCGGCCAGGGTGTCGATGAAGCCGGCCAGCAGCGCCAGGCCGCCGAGCATGAACAGCGTTGTCAGTTCCAGTTCCAAGCCCGTTCCCCGCCGTTGGTCGCGGCGCTCACTCTACTCCGGCGCCAGGGGGGGTGGAAGAGCGCCGCTGGCCGTTAAAGACTGTAAATCCGTGAAGTGTCCGGGGCGCGGTCGGGGCCCGTATGCGGTCAAATAGGAGGGAAACATCAAGGAGGACCCATGCGTTACTGCACCGTCTTGCTGGCGGCGCTGGTCGCTCTGAGCGGTTGTGACTCGTCGCCCCTGGGCAAGGCTGCCCCGGGTAATAGCGGCGCGCGTAGCACCGCCGTGGCGTCCGGCGCGCCCCAGGCTCGATATGAGAATCTGGATTATGGCATCGCGCTGAGCTACCCGAAGGAAGAGGCGGAGCGCAGCAAGGACCGCGATGATTACTTCGACGAGGGAGGCTGGCGGCTGGGCGCGGGCCCGGACGCTCCGGGCGCGGCCTTATTGGTATTGCGGCTGAAGGGCTCGGATGAAATCCGCGCTGGCGAGTTGCGCCTGGGCGCCAGCCGCGACGAGGCGGCCCTGGCCACCTGCACCGAGCCCGATCCCTGGGCGCGGCGTGGCAGCGTCGGCGAGGCCCACTTGGATGGCGTTATCTTCACCACCTTCCAGGGCGGTGATGCCGCCATGAACCACTATCGCAAGGTGCACGCCTACCGGGCCGTGCACCGTGGCGTGTGCTACGCCATCGATCTGGTGGTGCAGGGCAGCAACGGCCAGGTGTATGACCCGCCCCGGGAGGCGCCGTTCAGCGAAACCCGCGCGTTCGGTGATCTGCAGGCCCTGGTGGACGGCACGCGCTTCATCGAGCGGGCTCCTTGACCCGGAACCAGGCCGCGTACAGCGCCGGCAGGAACAGCAACGTCAACGCCGTGGCCACGATCAGCCCGCCCATGATCGCCACCGCCATGGGCCCGAAGAAGTCGCTGCGCGACAGCGGAATCATCGCCAGCACCGCGGTCAGGGCGGTGAGAGCGATGGGGCGGAAGCGGCGTACCGTGGAATCGATGATCGCATCCCACTGGCTATGTCCCTGTTCGATGTCCTGCTCGATCTGGTCCACCAGGATCACCGAGTTGCGCATGATCATGCCGGCCAGGGCGATGGTACCGAGCATCGCCACGAAGCCGAACGGTTCGCCGAACAGAAGCAGGAACACGGTCACCCCGATCAACCCCAGGGGCGCGGTGAGGAACACCATGGTGGCCAGCGAGAAACTGCGCAGTTGCAGCATCAGCAGCGTTACCACCACCAGGATGAACAGCGGCATGCCGGCGTTCACCGAGGCCTGGCCCCGGGCGGATTCCTCCACCGTGCCGCCGACTTCCAGCAGATAGCCCGGCGGCAGGTTGTCGCGGATACCGGCCAGGTCCGGCCAGATCCGCTGCACCAGGGTGGCGGGCTGCTCGTCGCCGTAGATGTCGGCGCGCACGGTGATGGTGGGCAGCCTGTTACGGTGCCAGATCACCCCTTCCTCGAAGCCGTATTCCAGGGTCGCCACCTGATTGAGCGGCACGCTGCGGCCGGATTCGGTCTGCACCGCCAGGTTGCCGAGCTGGCCCAGCGCATGGCGCTCGCGGCGGTCGCCGCGCACTTCCACGTCGATCAGCTCGTTGTCTTCCCGGTACTGGCTCACCACCACGCCGGACAGGGAGCTCTGCAGGGCCCGGGACAGGTCGGCGCTGTTCACGCCCAGCGCCCGGGCGCGGGCCTGGTCGATGTTCAGGCGAACCACCTTGCTGGGTTCCTCCCAGTCCAGGTGCACATTGGTGACCTCCGGATTCTCGCGCACCTTGGCGGCCACCGAGCGGGCGATGGCGCGCACCTCGGGAATGTGCTCGCCGGACACCCGGAACTGGATCGGGTAGCCCACCGGCGGGCCGTTCTCCAGCCGCGATACCCGGCTGCGCAGGGTCGGGAATTGATCGTGCAGGGTGTCGATCAGCCAGGCGCGTACTTCCTCGCGCTCCTGGATATCGCGGGTCAGCACCACGAACTGGGCGAAGCTGGCCGCTGGCAGTTGCTGGTCCAGTGGCAGGTAGAAGCGCGGCGACCCGGAGCCGATGTAGGCCACGTAATTCTCGATCTTGTCGTTACCGGCGATCATCTTCTCCAGACGTCGGGCCTGCTCCTCGGTGGCCGCCAGAGAGGCGCCCTCGTGGAGCTTCAGGTCCACCATCAGCTCCAGCCGCGCCGAAGGCGGGAAGAACTGCTGCGGTACCAGCCGGAACAACGCCACCGCGCCGAGGAAGATCAGCACCGTGGAAACGATCACCGTCTTGCGGTACCGCACGCACCACAGCACCAGCCGCCGGAAGCGCTGATAGAAAGGTTTCTGGTAAGGGTCATGCACCTGGCCGCTGTCGTCGCGGCGTGCCAGGTTGGGCAGCAGCTTGTCGCCCAGGTAGGGCACGAACACCACCGCCGTGATCCAGGACACCAGCAACGACAGGGTCACCACCTGGAAGATCGAGCGGGTGTACTCGCCGGTGCCGGACTGCGCCGTGGCGATGGGCAGAAAGCCGGCGGCGGTGATCAGGGTACCGGTGAGCATCGGGAAGGCGGTACTGGTCCAGGCGAAGCCCGCCGCCTTGATGCGGCTGAGCCCCTGTTCCATTTTGATCGCCATCATCTCCACGGCGATGATGGCGTCGTCCACCATCAGGCCCAGGGCCAGCACCAGGGCGCCCAGGGAAATCTTGTGCAGGCCGATGTCGAAGTAATTCATCAGCGCGAAGGTCATCGCCAGCACCAGCGGAATCGACAGTGCCACCACCAGGCCGGTGCGCGCGCCCAGGGAGAAGAAGCTCACCAGCAGCACGATCACCAGCGCCTCGATCAGCACCTGCACGAACTCGCCCACGCCGTGTTCCACCGCCGCCGGCTGGTCGGACACCTTGCGCAGCTCCAGGCCGGCGGGCAGGGTTTCCTGCAGCCGCTTGAACTCCCCGTCCAGGTGCTCGCCCAGGGCGAGGATGTCGCCGCCTTCCTTCATGGACACGGCGATGCCGATGGCGTCCTCGCCCATGAAGCGCATGCGCGGCTGGGGCGGGTCGCTAAAGCCCCGGTAGACGTCGGCGATGTCGCCCAGGCGCAGGGTGCGGCCCTCGGCGCGGATCGGGAAGCGGCGGATTTCATCCACGGATTCGAACTGGCCGCTCACCCGCAGCCGCACCCGGTCGCTGGGGGTCTCGAAGAAGCCCGCCTCGGCCACCGTGTTCTGGGATTGCAGCGCCTGCTGCACCGCGCCCATGGGAATGCCCAGGGAGGCCAGCTTGGTGTTGGAGATTTCCACCCACACCTTTTCGTCCTGCAGGCCCACCAGCTCCACCTTGCCCACGTCTTCCACGCGCTGCAGAGCCAGTTGGATACGGTCGGCGTAGTCCTTCATCAGGGCATAGTCGAAGCCCGGGCCGGTGAGGGCGTAGATATTGCCGAAGGTGGTGCCGAACTCGTCATTGAAGAACGGCCCCTGAATGCCCTGGGGCAGGGTATGGCGGATGTCGCCCACCTTTTTGCGCACCTGGTACCAGAGGTCGGGAATGTCCCGGGAGTGCATGTCGTCGCGGGCCATGAACAGCACCTGGGACTGGCCCGGCCGGGAAAACGAGGTGATGCGGTCGTAATCCCCGGTTTCCATCAGCTTCTTCTCGATGCGTTCGGTGACCTGCCGCGATACTTCCTTGGCGCTGGCCCCGGGCCAGACCGTGTTCACCACCATCACCTTGAAGGTGAAGGGCGGGTCCTCGCTTTGTCCGAGCTGGGAATAGGACAGGACGCCCAGGGCACCCAGCACGATCATGGCGTACAGCACCAGGGTGCGGTTGCGCAGTGCCCATTCGGAAAGGTTGAAGCGCATGGCTTACTCCCCGTCCGTGCCGTTCAGATGCAGCGGCCGGTTTTGCCGGTCCACCGGCTGCACCGTCTGCCCCTCGCGCAGCACCTGAGTGCCGGCGGCCACCACCCAGGCGTCCATGGCCAGGCCGGCCAGCACCGGCACCCGCTCGGCGTGGTAGGCGCCGGTTTGCACCGGGGTTTTGGTCAGGGTCAGGTCGTCCGGGTTCACCACCCACACATAGGCGTCGCCGTCGTCGGCGGTGACCGCCGACAGCGGCAGGCTGAGCGCCTCGCCGTTACCGCCGTGCACCAGCACGCGGGCGCTCTGGCCCAGATCGGCGCCGACTTCGTCGTTGTCGAAGGCGACCCTTGCCTCGAAGGTGCGCGACGCCGGGTCCGCCGACGGCGCCAGCTCACGAATATGGCCTGGGAAGGTGTCGCCGGGTCGGGACCACAGTTCGATGGCCACCTCGTCGCCCACCTGGAAACGGTCGATGTCCTGTTCCGGCAGGTCGATGCGCACCTCCCGGTCGCCGTCCACCGCCAGCACGAACACGGTCTGGCCAGCGGCCACCACCTGGCCGGCCTCCGCCAGCCGTCGGGCGATGACGCCGTTATCCGGGGCTTCAAGGACCGCGTAGCCGGCCTGGTTACGGGCCACGTCCATCTGCGCCCGGGCCTGTTTGAGCTGGGCTTCGGCGGCCTGGAAGCGGCTTTCCACGCTGTCGAACTGGGAGCGGCTCACCACGCCGCGCTCCACCAGCGGCCGGTAGCGTTCCAGCTCGCTGGCGGCCAGCCGGTGGTCGGCGCGGGCGGAGGCCAGCCGGGCGCGGGCGGCATCCAGCTCCAGGCCCACGTCCTCGGCGTTCAGCTCCGCCAGGGGCTGGCCCTGCTCGACCCGGTCCCCCACGGTCACCAGCCGCCGGCTGATCTTGCCGCCGATGCGAAACGCCAGCTCCGGCTCAAAGCGGGCGCGCACCTCACCGGGAAAAATATCCATCAGGGTGTCGGCGCCTTCCGGCTGCACCACCAGGGCCGGGCGTGGCTTCACCTCGCCCTGGGGCTCCGCCGGGGAGCAGGCGGCCAGCGTCAAGGCCAGCGGCGTCAAGGCAAGCAAGAGAGGACGGAACATGGCGTGGACCCTCGGAGCGTTATTGTGGAATCACGTAAAAAAAGCGTCGGTTAGCGCATCGGCAATGCTATACTCGCCGGTATAGTAATTTTATTGAACTTACTGGTCCAGTATTTGGAAGGCCATTTGGAGCGACATGTCCGATAATGACCCCCAGACTGGCCTGCGCGGCCGGCCCAAGGACCCGGCCAAACGCCAGGCGATTCTGGATGCCGCCAAAGCCCTGTTCCTCGCCCAGGGTTTCTCGGGGACCAGCATGGATGCCGTGGCCGCCGAAGCGGGAGTCTCCAAGCTCACCGTCTACAGCCACTTCTCCGATAAGGCGACGCTGTTCGCCGCCGCCGTGGAGGCCAAGTGCCAGGGCCTGATGCCCGTTCCCATCTTTTCCCTGGAGAGCGATGACGCTCTGCCCCGGGTGCTGGAGCGCATCGGCCATGCCTTCATGGAACTGATCAACAGCGAGGAAGCCATTGGCCTGGAACGGCTGATGAACAGTCTGGCCAGCCAGGACCCGGAGATGGCCCGGCTGTTCTTCGAGGTGGGGCCGGAGCGCACCCTCAAGGACATGGAGCGCTTGCTGATCGCCGCCCGGGAGCGGGGACTGGTGGTCCTGGACGACCCCTGGGGCGCCGCCGAGCTGTTCTTCGGCATGCTGCAAAGCTGCCGGCACATGCAGGTGCTGATTGGTTGCGCGCCGCCGCCGGGGCAGGCCGAGACCGAGGCCCATGTGCGCGAGGTGGTGCGCGTTTTCCTGCGCGGCTACGCTCCCTAGGCCCGGCGGGCCCCGGGGTCCGAAAACGGCGAGTGCCGTGGTTCGCTCCGGGGGTATCATCGGCTCATGTTCGATGACGATGTCCGCTACCGCGCCCTGAGCGCCCGGGACCCCCGCTTTGACGGCCACTTCTTCGTGGCCGTCACCTCCACCGGCGTGTACTGCCGGCCGGTGTGCCCGGCCCGGGTGCCGCGCCGGGAAAACTGCCGTTTCTACCCCAGTGCCGCCGCCGCCGAGGCGCACGGTTACCGTCCTTGTCTGCGCTGCCGCCCGGAACTGGCCCCCGGCCACGCCAGCGTGGACGCCCGTGGCCGGCTGGCGCGGGCGGCGGCGGCGCGGCTGGAAGCCGGGCCCCTGGACGAGGGCGGGCTGGCGGCCCTGGCCGTCGAACTGGGCGTCACCGATCGCCACCTGCGGCGTGTGTTCCGGGACCAGTACGGCGTTACGCCGGTGGCCTACGCCCAGACCCGGCGGCTCCTGCTGGCGAAGCAATTGCTTACCGACACCCGTCTGCCGGTGACCGAGGTGGCCCTGGCCGCCGGCTTTGGCAGCCTGCGCCGCTTCAATGCGTTGTTCCAGCAGCGCTACCGGCTCAAGCCCTCCAGCCTGCGCCGCCGGGGCGCGCGGCCCACCGATACCCTGACTTTCCTGCTCGCCTACCGGCCGCCTTATCCCTGGGCGCCGCTGGCTGATTTCCTCGGCCAGCGGGCCATTGCCGGGGTCGAACACCTTGACGGTGATGTTTACCGGCGCACCGTGGCGTTGCGTCGCGGGGAGCGCCTGCACCGGGGCTGGCTGGCGGTGACCCCGGTGGCGGGCAAGGACCAGTTACGGGTAACCCTGTCCGCCTCCCTGGCGGCGGTGGTGCCGGAGGTTCTGACCCGTCTGCGGTGGTTGTTCGATCTGGATTGCCAGCCGGAGGAAGTGGCCGGGGCCCTGGGCGAGCTGGCCCAGGGGTGGCCGGGGCTGCGCGTGCCGGGTGCCTTCGACGGTTTCGAGGCGGCGGTGCGCGCGGTGCTCGGCCAGCAAATCACGGTGCGCGCCGCCCAGACCCTGGCCGGCCGGGTGGCGTCTCGCCTGGGTGAGCCCCTGGACACGCCCTTCCCGGAACTGACCCACACCTTCCCGGAGGCGGCCACGGTGGCGGACGCCGACCCGGAAGCGCTCGGCAAGCTGGGTATCCTGCGTGCCCGGGTGGGCGCCATTCAGGCTCTGGCCCGGGCCTGCGCCGACGGCGGCCTGGTGCTGGCACCGGGGGCGCCGGTGGATGCCACCCTGGAACGGCTGCGGGCGCTGCCCGGCATCGGCGACTGGACCGCCCAGTACCTGGCCCTGCGTGCCCTGTCCTGGCCGGATGCCTTCCCGGCCTCGGATTACGGCGTGCTCAAGGCGCTGAATGAACGCTCACCGGCGCGGGCCCGGCGGCGCGCCGAGGGCTGGCGGCCCTGGCGGGCCTACGCGGTGTTGCATTTGTGGCAGCGGCTGGCGGATCAGTCCGCCTCGCAGGCCACCGGTGGCGCCGGGCGGTAGCGCTGATGGCGGCGGCTGTAGGCGCTCAGCGCCACCCCCGCCGCCATCACCAGGCAACTGAACGCGAACACCAGCCGGAAGCCGTCGCGCCATTCGATCAGTGGCCCGGCCAGGGCCGGCCCCAGCAACTGCCCCACGGCGTAGAACAGGGTCACGAAACTCACCGCCACCGGCGCCCGGTGGGCCGGCACGGTTTCCGTGGCCGCCGCCAGCACGGTGGAGAACATGCCCGCCGCGCACAGCCCGATCAGCACGAAGTGAACGCCGAACGCCCAACTGCCCGGGTGGATCACCGGAACCAGGGTGGCCACCAGGGACAGGCCCATGGACAGCATCAGACCGCTGGCGTAGCCGAGCCGGTCGGCCAGCCAGCCCCAGGCGGGCCCGGCGAAAATCGACAACATCCCCATCGTGGAGACCAGATGCCCGGCGGTGATCGGCGGCGTGCCCGCGTCCAGGGCGAAGCTGTACATAAAGGTGGTCTGGACGATGAAGGTAAGCCCCAGTACGCCGTAGATCAGCCCCACCACGATCACATGAGGATTGCGAAAAACAGGCTCGTCCGGCTCGCCCAGCGCGCTGGCGGTGTCCGGCGCCAGGGGCCGGGGCGGATTGCGCAGGAACAGGGCCACCAGCACCGTCACCGCCACGCCGCCGGCGGCGAACAGCAGCCATACCCGACGCCAGCCGTCGCCGGCGGCGGCCTCGGTGAGCGCCGGCACCAGGGCGCCGGCCAGCAGCATGCCAATGCCCACGCCGCTGTTGGTGAAGCCGATCACCGCTCCGCGCCGGTGCGGATAGGTGTTGGCCAGCAAGGAAATCAACGGGGTATAGCCGAAGGCGGTGCCGGTGCCCAGTACCACCATCAATACGATCAGCAGGGGGTAGTCGCTGGCGCGGCTGAGCCCCAGGAAACCGGCGATCACCAGTACCAGCCCGATCAGGATGGCGGTCTTGCCGCCAAAGCGCGCGGCGAACACCCCGGCCACCATCACCAGCAGCAGATAACCCAGGGCGTTGGCGGTGCTCAGGTTGGCGGCCTGCTGGTAGCTCAGGTCCAGGCCCTCGCGCATGGCCGGCAGCACCAGGCCATAGCTGAGCCGGGCGAATACCAGCAGCACCACGGTGCACAGGGCCCCGGTGGTCACCATCAGGAAGAACGGCGGGCGCCGTTGAAAGAAACGCATGGAAACCCCGGTATGTTGTTGGTGTTATGACGGCTCGGCTCAGTGTACTCCGCCGGTGTTATCGGGCATACCGATAGGTATGCAGGGGGGAATTCAGGGGGTTGCGGGCCGGTCTTCCCGGTCCTGGGTGGTTATAATGCCAAGGTTCGTGTTTCAGGAGTAATGTCGATGGAAACCCCCCGTCCAGGCCGTTATCGGCACTTTAAAGGCAATGATTATCAGGTGTTGGGCACGGCCACGCACTCGGAAACCGGTGACCACCTGGTGGTCTATCGTCCCCTGTACGGAGAAGGTGGGTTGTGGGTGCGTCCCCTGGCTCAGTTCCAGGAAACGGTGTTCCGCGATGGCGTTGAGCAACCACGATTTCGATGGCTGGATGAACAGTGAGCGAGCCGGCGGCGTTGAGGCGCTCGTCCGGTGGCTGGTGGGTTGATCGGAATTGCCGGTCGCTGTTCCCTGACTGGCAGGCGCTGGAAAGCCTGGAGTCCCGTTTGGTGGCCAGCAGCAGCCTGAGCCGCGTGGTTTATAGCCGCCAGAGCGATGAGGGTTATTTTATCAAGACCTACCAACGCGGTGGCGGCCACCTCCACGACTGGATTGGCACGCCCCGGGTGGCTGGGGAGTGGCGTAACCTGCTTTATTTTCAGCGTTTGGGCTTACCGGTGCCTGAGCCGGTGGTGTTTGGCGTGGAGCGTCGCCGGGGCCGTTTCCGGCGTGGTGTTCTGGTCACGCGGGAGGTACCGGGCAGCACCGATCTGGCCCGCCTGGCGGTGGACGGCGACCCCCGGCTGCGGCAGCGGGACTGGCTATGCGCGGTGGGGCGTCAGGTCGCCGATGCCTTGGCGCGGATGCACGCCGACCGCTTTTGCCATGGTGATATGAAGTGGCGGAACCTGCTGGTGAAAGAGAACGGCGGGCCTCGTGTTTACTTCTTCGATTGCCCGGCCGGGCGCCGCTGGCGTGGACCGTTTCTGACGCGTCGCCGGGTCAAGGATCTGGCGTGCCTGGATAAGCTCGGGCGCGAACACCTGAGCCGTACCGACCGGCTGCGCTTCTATTTGCGTTACAAGAGGCTTGACCGGCTGACCCCGGCCAGCAAGAGGGAAATCGCCAGGATCGAGCACTACTTCGACGGTTGCCGCTGATTCAAGGATGCAAAGCAATCGGGCAGGGCCTAAGATGCCCGTTTTGCGCGAGCCCACCGCCATGTCCCAAGCAATACCCGTCCTGCGCCTGCGGAAGAATGAAGAACGCCGCCTCAAGGCCGGCCACGACTGGATCTACGCCAACGAGGTGGACAGCGGCGAAACCCCGGTAAAGGATCTGCCCGCCGGTGCCGCCGCCCTGGTCCAGGATGCCCGTGGCAAATCCCTGGGCCGGGCGCTGCTCAGCCCCCATTCCCTGATCGTGGGCCGGCTCTACAGCCGCGACCCGGAGCAGGAGCCCAGCCGCAGTTTCTTCAAGAAACGCATCGAGCAGGCCCTGGCCCTGCGCGAGACCCTGTTTGCCGAGCCCGGCTATCGGCTGATCCACGGCGAGGCCGATGGCCTGCCCGGCCTGGTGGTGGACCGCTACCGCGATACCCTGGTGATGCAGGCCGGCACCGCTGGCATGGAGGCGCACCTGGAGACGGTGGCCTCCGCGCTGGACGCGGTCATCAACCCGGCCAATATCGTGGTGCGCAACGAGGCCGGCGTGCGCGAGCTGGAAGCCCTGCCGCTCTACACCAAGGCGCTCAAGGGCGAGGTGCCCGAGGAAGTGCATCTGCACGAGAACGGTGGCCATTTCGTGGCGCCCCTGCGAGACGGCCAGAAGACCGGCTGGTTCTTCGACCACCGTGCCGCCCGCGCGCGCATGGCGCCGCTGGCCAAGGGCGCCCGGGTGCTGGACGTGTTCGCCTACTGTGGTGGCTGGGGCGTACAGGCGGCCCTGGCCGGCGCCCGCGAGGTCACCGGCGTGGACAGCTCCGCCCTGGCGCTGGATTTCATGCACCGCAACGCGGAACTGAACGGCGTCGGCGATCGCCTGCGTACCCTGGAAGGGGACGCCCAGACCGCCATGAAGGAGCTTATCGCCGACGGCGAGAAATTCGACCTGGTGATCCTCGATCCGCCCGCCTTCATCAAGCGTCGAAAGGACTTCAAGAACGGCCTGGCCGGTTACCATGCCATCAACGAGCTGGCGGTGCGGCTGGTGAAGCCCGGTGGCTATCTGGTGTCCGCCTCCTGCTCCATGCACCTGCCGGCGGACAAGCTGCTGGACGTGGTGCGTGCCTCCGCTCGCCACATCGACCGCGCCCTACAGATCATTGGTCAGGAAGGCCAGGGGTCGGACCATCCGATCCAGCCGGCGATGCCGGAAACCGCGTATCTGAAGAGTTGGTTCGGGCGGTTGCTGTTCCGCTTCTGATTCCCGGCCGCTCCTACACCCAGACGACGACGGCGACCAGGGCCAGCACCAGGGCCGTGGCCCGCTCCACGCGGACGTGATGCCGGCGCAGGGCGGCGAGCACCGGCCCCCGGGCCAGCAGCAGCGCCACCAGGGAATACCAGGCGCCGTCGATGACCACCGCCGTGGCCGCCACCTGCACCCGGGCGGCGGTGCTCATGCCGGCATCGATGAACTGGCTGAACAACGCCAGAAAGAACAGTGCCACCTTGGGGTTGAGAAAGGCGATCAGGAAGCCGTCCCGGGCGGGGCGACCTCGGTCCTCCGGGGCGGAGGCCGGCGCCTCGCCGGCGCCACGCCAGCTCTTCCAGGCCAGCCACAGCAGGAACAGCGAGCCGGCCAGTCGGATGCCGGTTTCCAGGGACGGGAAGCGGTGCAGCACCACCGCCAGGCCGGCCACGGTGGCGGCGGCGTAAACGCCGATGCCCAGGGCGTGGGCCAGACCGGCGCGCACCCCGGCCGGTGCCGAGCCGTGCAGGGTATGGTGCAACACCACCGCCAGGCTGGCGCCTGGCGTCATCGCCCCCAGGGCACACACCCCGGCCAGCAGTAACCAGTCCTCGATCGCAAGCATGTCGTTCGTCCGTTCAGGAAGCGGGCATTGCACGCCAGGGCGCCGTTCCCGTCAACGCTTACATAAAAACACCAAACGGTTCGCCGCCGCTAAGTGGCTGTCCGCAAAGCAGTTCGCGGCGGCCCGGCGGGACCCCGTGACGGCCGCTCACGGGGCCTTGACGAAAACCGCCGGGTCCTTGACCCGGGGCTCACTCCGGCGCGTGCAGCGTCGGTCGCGGGTTCCACATGAACGGGAACGACCGCCGACCAAATCAGGAGAATAATCATGTACAGCCAGCCTCAAGGGCCAGCCAGAGACCGTGCCGGAATGCCCCGGCGCCCAGCACTCATGCCGACCCTGCTTAGCGCACTCATGGCCGCCGCCGTGCTGTTGAGCGGTTGCGGGGGCGACGACGATGACGACGACCCGGTGATGCAGGCTCCGGACCCGGCGGTGCAGGGCCAGACCGTGTTCCGCTATGAAACCTTCGGCAACCAGCGCTTCTGGACCGACGCCATGCAATTGCCCCAGGGCATCGCCGGCGCCGGCGTCACGCCGTTGCAAGCCCTGGGGCTGGGCCTGAACGTCAACGTGGGCGCGCTCAGCGACGGCACCGCCCAGGCCCTGTTGGACGCCCTGGAGCAGGTGGGCAACGGCACTCCGCCGGAAGATACCGCCCTGGGCAGCCCCGCCGTCACCCTGTTGCTGATCAACGAGGGCGCGGTGATCGGCGTGGTGCCCTTCGATGAAAACGGTGACCGCAAGCCCCTGGGGAGCGACGCGGACTACAACGGCATGGATTCCCTGGACATCGCCGGCGGCGACAAGGTGGGGGTGACCTGCGCCCTGTGCCACGCCAAGACCGACGGCTCCGTGGTGCCGGCGGGCATGGTGGGCCCGGGCTCCGTGGGCGCGGAAACCGACGGCGTGATCGCCGGCGGCCTGGACGTGGGCGCCATCTTCGCCGCCGCCGACAACCCGCTCGCCTACCTGCCGCTGCTGCAACTGCGGTTCGACGCTCTTAACGGCGCCACCATCGGCAAGGGCGACTTCGCCGGCATCGCCTCCGGCGGTACCGTCGCCGACGCCACCGCCGCCGCCCGCACCTATCTGACCGGCACTTTCGTGGACGGCGAGGAGGAAAAACGCTACTACGGCAGCACCTCCTTCGACGCCACGCCGGACGGCATCGGCAACGCCACCTACATCCCGCCGTTCTTCCGCACCGACCTGGCCGCGCCCTGGGGGCAAAGTGGCGCCTTCGCGGAACTGGAGGATTTCAACAATCTGGTCTACACCGTGGCTCTGGATCCCACCAGCCTGCTCACCGCCGATGGCCGCGCCTTCCTGAACGTGCTGGCCGGGCCAGTGGGCGACGAAATCGCCGACCGCTATGAAGCGGTGCTGCGCGACACCGGGGTGATTCCGGACGGCATGGCCGCCTCGGACGTGCTGCCCTTGGTGGACGTGGCCCGGGACGATCTGGCCGCCGGTAGCGCCGCCGGTCCGGTGGGCCGCCGCGTCAGCCAGGACAAGCTGGACGCGCTGACCGCCTACACCGATCAACTGGCCGCGCCGCCGGCGCCGGACGGCCTGGACGACCAGCTCGTCAGCCAGGGCCAGGATCTGTTCACCACCGCCCGCGGGGAGGGCGGCGCCGGCTGTGCCGGCTGCCACACCGCCAACCCCAACGAGCCGGTGGAGAACCGCATCATCGCCATCGACACCCTGTACCGGGCCTACGGCATGCCGGATGTGATCCTGGACCGCTCCGCCAACGGCCTGACGCCGATTCAGAACAGCACCGCCGGCCCGGCGCCGTCCTACGACGATTCCGTGGTGGTACTGGACGCCAGTGTGCGCGGCGAACAACGCGGCCAGGCCAAGCCCTTGCTGCTGGGTCTGAACACCAAGCTGAACTACCTGCATGATGGCTCGGTGGGTCTGGATACCCCGGCTGCCGGGCTCGAAGCCTTGCTCGACCCGGCCCGTGGCGAGAACGCGCCGCACCCGTTCTACTTCCCGGGCAACCTCGACAATGGCGACGACCAGAACGGTCGCGACGCCCTGGTGGAGTTTCTGCTCAGCCGCACCACCACCAACTGACCGGCATTGTCATCCCCCCAAAACAGCAGGGCCTCCTTGGAGGCCCTGCTTTTCAGGTTTCCGACCACTGGCGCAGCAGGTTGTGGTAGGCGCCGGTCAGTTGCAGCACCGCCGTTTCATCGCCGCCGGTTTGCTTGAGGCGGGTGATGGCGGTGTCCATGTCGAACAGCAGGGTGCGGCGGGCGTCGTCGCGGATCATGCTCTGCACCCAGAAGAACGAGGCCAGCCGGGCTCCCCGGGTGACCGGCTGCACCTGATGCAGGCTGGACGCCGGGTACAGGATCAGGTCGCCGGCCGGCAGTTTGACCTCGTGTTCTCCGTAGGTGTCGGCGACGATCAGCTCACCACCTTCGTATTCCTCCGGCTCGCACAAAAACAGCGTGCAGGACAGGTCCGTGCGCAGCTGCTTGCCGGGGAAGCCGCCGTGGCCGGGCAGCCGCATCACCGCCCCGTCCACATGCATGCCGTAGGTGCCGCCGCCCTGATAGCGGTTGAAACGTGGCGTCAGGATCTCCACCGGCAGGGCGGCGGCGAAGAACAGCGGGTGGCGCGCCAGCGCCGCCAGCACCCGTTCGGCCAGTTGTCGCCGTAACGGCGCGTTCTCCGCCAGTTGCTGGTTGTGTTTCACGGCGGCGCCCTGGGCGCCCACCGTTTCACGACCGTCCACCCATTGGTCGCTGGTTTCCAGCGCCCGGCGGATCTCCCTGACTTCCTCGGCGCCGAACACCTCGGGTACGTGCAGCAGCATAGTCGACTACATCAATAGTGCAGATTCACGGACAGCAACGCGGTGCGCGGCGTGCCCGGCGTATAACGGTAGCCACTCTTGTTGATGGCGGCCACGTATTCCTCGTCGAAGAGGTTATACACATTAAGCTGCAGGTCCACGTTGCGGTTCAACGGATAGCGGGCCATGGCGTCCGCCACCCAGTAGCCCTCGGTATGGTCCGGGGTGCCCACGGCGCCGTCGCGGCCTCGTTTCAGACCGCCGGTGTAGCGCGCGCCGGCGCCCACGGTAAGGTCGAACGGCAGCCGGTAGGTGGTCCAGCTGGTGAAGGCGTGCTTGGGGGTGTAGGTCAGCCGGCTGCCGCCGTCCTGAGCCTGAGCCGAACCTTCCTCGACGGTGGCGTTCATGGTGGTGTAGCCGGCGCTCAGGTTCCAGTTGGGCGTCAGGTTGCCGACCACGGAGACTTCCACCCCCTGCACCCGTTTTTCGCCGGTCTGGTAGTAGTTGCCGTCCGTGGGGTCCTGTTCGATCAGGTCGCTGACTTCGGTGCGGTACAGGGCGGTGGTCAGCAGAAGCTGGTTATGGGCCAGTTTCCATTTGGCGCCCACTTCGGCGGTGCGGGCTTTCTGGGGATCGTAGTCGCTGTTGTCGGCGCTGCGGTCGCTGTCGCTGAGTTGCAGGTTTTCGCCGCCCGGGGGTTGGTGGGATACCGCGTAGTCGGCGTACAGGTTCAGCCACGGAGTGGTCTTGTGCAGCACTCCGGCCTTCCAGTTGAACAGGGTATCACTGCTGTCGCTGTCCACGGACGGCACCACGGTGCCCACCGCCTGGCCGGAACAGGCCGCCGGGTCGCGGCCGCCGCCGGTGCAGGCGGAGGTGCTTTGGTAGTCCGCCTTGTAGCGGTCCAGACGGACGCCACCGTTCAGTTGCCAGTGTTCGCCGAACGTCAGGGTGTCGAACAGATAGCCGGCCACGGTGTCGGTGGTGCCTTCGCCGCCGCTGCCGTCCTTGGTGGCGCCGTAGTAGAAGTTGTCGTTCGGATCATAGAGCGAGGCGTCGGGCACGGTGGGGCGGGCCAGGCCGGAGGTCTCGATTTCCTCGCGGGTCACCTCCACGCCGTAGGACAGGGTGTGCGACACCGGCCCGGTGTCCAGCGCCGTGACCAGGCCGGTCTGGTTGGTGAGGATGGTGTTGGTCTGGTCCTTCAAATTGGGCAGGCGCCGGACCGTCCAATCCGCCGGGTCGGTGGAGCCGTTGGCGTTCACCGCCATGATCGCGGTCAGCCGGTAGTCCTGGTGGGTGCGGCCCCAGCGCAGGGTGTTGTGAAACCGGGTGTCGTCGCTCAGATCATACTCGAACAGGACCGTGGCCATATCCACGTCCACGTCGTCGTGGTCGGATTCGGCGCCATAGAAATTCTCGCTGTCCACCTTGGGGGCGTTGCTGATTTGCGGATAGGCCGGGTCCGGCGTGGTATAGCCGGGCAGGCCGACGGTGGAGACGCCGCCGTCGGGCACGTTGTTCTGGGTGATATGGAGAAAATTAAACGCCAGCCGGCCGCGATCGTCGAGGTCCAGGGTCAGGGCCGGGGCGATCCCCCAGCGGCTGTTGTTGACGGTGTCGCGGCCGGCCACGTCGCTGTCCTGGCCCATCAGGTTAAGACGCCCGGCCAGGTTGTCGCCGAGCTGGCGGTTGAGATCCAGCGTCACCCGCTTCTGGCCATCGGTACCGCCGGTGAGTGAGCCGGCGTTCAGGTCACCCATGAAGGCCTGTTTGGTGGCCATGTTGATGGAGCCGGTGGGGGCGGTGCGGCCATAGTCCGCGCCGGCGGGGCCCTTGATTACCTCCACCTGCTCGGTGTTGAAGGTGTCCCTGGAGATCGATCCCAGATCGCGGACGCCATCCACGAAAATCGAACTGGAACTGTCGAAGCCGCGCATGTACACCGAATCGCCGGTGGTGCTGGCACCGTTCTCGCCGGCGTAGAAGGTGCCGACGCCGGGGCTGTTGCGCAACGCCTCGGTGAGGGTGGTGGTCTGCTGATCGCGGATCAGTTGCTTGTTGATGACCTGAATGGTGCGCGGCGTTTCCGAAACCGGCTGGGTGAATTTAGGGGTCGCCAGGCGATCACTCTTGTAATCGCCGGTGTTCGGCGATTGCACCGAGACTTCATCGAGGGTGTAGGCGCTGTTGTTGGATTCGTCGCGTAGTCCGGCGGCGCCCGCGGAAGAGGCCATCAGGCCGGTGAGGACGGCGGTGCCCAGGGTCATGCTCTGGGAAAAAGCGGTGCGTGCCACCGGGCGTTTGCGGCGGGTTATATAGGCCATGGGTCGGTTTCCAGTTCACTGCGTATCCGGGACCGTCGCGGAGCAGGCCGGACGACGGCGCGATTCAGGCTCGCGTGAACCAGGCTGGCGGGCTTTGCATGGCTGGCGGAAGATCAGCGAAACCTGCCCCGGCCCCCGATGGGCCGGGTCGGTCGCATGCTATTGCGAATAGGAATGAGGTGCAATAGCGTTTAAAAAAAGACCCAGAAGGACCGGCGCGGCGGGTTCGGCGAAGCTAGGGATGTTCGGAGAACACCCGCACGCCCTGGTCCCCGTAGAGGAAGACCTTGTAGGCGTCGCGACGGTCGCCCATTTCCATGCCCGGGGAGCCCGCCGGCATGCCCGGCACGGTGAGGCCGTGGGCGTCCGGGCGTTCCTCCAGCAGCCGCTTCACGTCCTCGGCGGGCACGTGGCCCTCGATGGCGTAGCCGTCGATGAAGGCGGTGTGGCAGGAGCCCATGCCCGGTTTCAGGCCCGCTTTCTCCTTGATGGATTGCAGGTTCTGGGTGTTGTGGACCTCCACTTCGAAGCCGTTGTCGCGCATGTGCTCCGCCCAGGCGGTGCAGCAGCCGCAGCTCGGTGATTTGTAGACTTGCAGGCTGCCGGCGGCGGCCAGGGTACTGGTCAGCAGCAGGCCGGCGGCGATCATCAGACGGGTCATGAAAGTCTCCTTTTTTCCCTTCTTTAGTGAACGATCAGGGTGCCCTGATACATCTGCATCTGGCAGGTGAATCGGTAGGTACCCGGGTTTTCCGGCGTCAGGGTGACGGTGGTCTTCTCGCCCACCGGCAGGGTCTCGCTGACGTCCAGTTTGTGGAAGATCACCTGCTCGGCGCAGGGGCTGGGGTCGCGCCGCTCAAAACGCAGCGTCAGGGTCTCTCCGGCATTGGTTTCGATCACCGAGGGTTCGTAAACGCCGTCGCTCACGACGATGTCGATGGCGCCACCTTCCGCCCGTTTCGCCGGGCGGCCCTTGGAGGACAGCCAGAACCACCATACGATCAGGGCCATCAGCGCCAGACCGGTCACATTGATCAACAGGCTCATGAATGATCTCCCGTTTTGGCGCGCGGGCCGTGATGACCGCGGGGTTTGAAGAAACGCAGCCGGTTGGCGTTGCTGACCACGGTCACCGAACTCAGCGACATGGCGGCGCCGGCGATTACCGGGCTGAGCAGCCAGCCGGTGAAGGGGTAGAGCAGGCCGGCGGCCACCGGCACGCCCAGCGTGTTGTAAACAAAAGCGCCGAACAGGTTCTGTTTGATGTTGCGCAGGGTGGCCCGGGAAATCGCCATGGCGTCGGCGACACCGTGCAGGGAGCCACTCATCAGGGTGATGGAGGCGGACTCGATGGCCACGTCGGTGCCGGTGCCGATGGCGAAGCCCACGTCCGCCTGGGCCAGGGCCGGGGCGTCGTTGATGCCGTCGCCGACCATGGCCACCTTGCGGCCTTCCTTCTGCAGTTTTTCCACTTCGCGGGCCTTGTCCTCGGGCAGCACCTCGGCGAGCACCTCGTCGACGCCGGCCTGCTTGGCGATGGCGTCGGCGGTGGCCTGGATGTCGCCGGTGATCATCACCACCCGCACGTCCCGGTCGCGCAGCCGGGCGATGGCCTCGGCGGCGTCCGCCTTGATGCGGTCGGCCACTCCGAGCACGCCGATGACGGTGTCGTCGCGGGTCAGGAACAGGGGCGTGGCGGCCTCGTCACTGAGCTGCCGGGCCTCGTCCTCCAGACCCAGACGGATGCCTTCCTGTTCCAGCCAGCGGCGGTTGCCCAGGCGCAGCAGGGTGTCGTCCTGGCGGGCGCTGACGCCCTTGCCGTTGAGGGCGCGGAAGTCGCTCACCGGCGCTGTTTTCAGGCCGCGTTCCTCGGCGGCGTCCAGGATCGCCCGCGCCAGCGGGTGCTCGGAGCCGGCCTCCAGGCCGGCCGCCAGGCGCAGCACGGTGTCCTCATCCTGACCTTCGGCGGCGATCACCCGGGTCACGGAAGGCCGGCCCTCGGTGATGGTGCCGGTCTTGTCGAGCACCACGGTGTCCAACTCGGCGGCGGTCTGCAGGGCGGCGTCCTGGCGGATCAGGATGCCGGACTCCGCCGCCTTGCCCACCGCCACCATCACCGACATGGGCGTGGCCAGGCCCAGGGCGCAGGGGCAGGCGATGATCAGCACGGTCACCGAGGCCACCACCATGTAGGCGGCCACCGGCTGCGGGCCGAAGTTGTACCAGATCAGCGCGGTGGCCACGGCGATCAACAGAATGGTGGGCACGAACACGCTGGCCACGGTGTCCGCCAGCCGGCCGATGGGCGGCTTGGCGCCCTGGGCCTTCTTGACCAGATCGATGATGCGAGCCAGGGCGGTGTCGGCGCCCACCCGGGTGGCGCGGTACACCAGGGTGCCGCTGCCGTTCAGGGTACCGGCGGCCACGGTGTCGCCCTCGCTTTTCACCACCGGCATGGGCTCGCCGGTGAGCATGGACTGGTCCACCTCGCTGTCGCCTTCCAGCACCTCGCCGTCCACGGCGATGGTTTCACCGGGGCGCACGCGCAGCCGGTCGTCCACGCGGATGTCCTCCACCGGCACGTCGTGCTCGCCGTCGTCGTCCAGGCGGCGGGCGGTCTTGGCGCCCAGGTTGAGCAGCCGCTTCACGGCGGCGCCGGTCTTGCCCCGGGCACGCAGCTCCAGGGCCAGGCCCAGGTTCACCAGGCCGATGATCATCGGGCTGGCCTCGAAGTAGACGTGGCGGGCCATCTCCGGCAGCAGGTTGGGGGCGATCACCACCAGGGTGGAATAGCCCCAGGCGGCGCCGGTGCCCACCGCGATCAGGGTGTCCATGTTGGCGTTGTGGTGTCGGAACGCCTTCCAGGCGCCGACGAAGAAATGCCGCCCGGGCAGAGCCAGTATCAGGAAGGTGATCACCGAGACCACGCCCCACCCCCACTGGCTGGCGCCACCGGCTTGCACGGTCATGGTGCCGCCGAACCAGCCCCACAGCATGACGGGCACGCCCACCGCCAGGGCCACGGTGGTCTGGCGCACCAGCTTGCGGTAAAGCCGGTGTTCCTGCTCCTCGCGGTCATCCTCGGCGCGGGCCGGGTCGCGCACCGGAGTGGCGTCATAACCGGCGTTTTGCACCGCCCGCACCAGGGCGTCCGGGTCGGCGGAGCCACTCACCCGGGCGGTGTGGTTGGCCAGGTTCATGCTCGCCGTGTCGACGCCGGGTACGCTTTGCAGAGCGCTCTCGATGGTGCGCACGCAGGAGGCGCAGTGGGCGCCGGTCACCGCCAGGGAAAGGTCGCGCGGTTCGCTGGCGGGTGCGTCGCTTTTCGGTGGCGCGCCATTGGCGTCACCGCCTGTCGGATCGTCGTTGGCCGGCGGCGCTGGCCCGGGATCGTCGTCCTCGTCGGCGGCGTAACCGGCCTCGGCCAGCGCGGCGCGCAGCGCGCCCCGGTCGGCGTCGCCGTCCACGGTGACGGTCTGGTTTTGCAGGTCCACGCTCACGGCGCTGACACCGTTCAGGGGCTCCAGCGCCTTGTGGATGCTCTTCACGCAGTGCTGGCAGGTGGCGCCCTGAATGGGAAGGGTTTGCCGGCTCATGATTTACCTCCTTGGCCGTTGGTTCGGCGGATGTTGCCCAGTATCCAACCTCGGGGTAACCCCCAGGTCAAATACGGTCCCCTGGAAATAGGGCGACAATGAAAACTTTTATAAAAGCGGCGCGTAGCGCGATTCAGTCCCTGGCGTGGCAATCCTTGGGGAGCGAGTATAGGCCCACGTTTTGAGCCGCTAACATGAGCGAGGACACGGAAATGTTGAAGAAGACCCTGATTGCATCCGCCATTGCCGCCGGCACTCTGGCCAGCCTCGGTGCCCACGCGCAAAGCACCACCCCGGTGCGGGATAACGGTTTTTCCTACAGCTATGGCCAGTTCGGCTATGATCAGTGGGACTATGACCATGGCCCGGATGTGGATGTGATTACCGGCGAAGGCGCCTTCGCCCTGGACGAGCATGTCTTTCTGCGTGGCGGTCTGAGTTTCTATGACGGCGACTACGATAGCCCGGGCAGCGATGACGTGGACGGTAACCGCGCCTACGCGGGTGTCGGCTTCCATACGCCGCTGCAGCGTAACCTGGATCTGGTCGGTACCGCCGACGTGATCCGCGATGACAACGATTTCGATGATTCCGAATGGGGCTACGCGGTGCGTGGCGGCCTGCGTCATCGCACCACCGAGAGCCTGGAGCTGGCTGGCGGTGCCCTCTACGAGGACATCTATGATGGCAACTTCGGTGTTTACGGCCAGGGGCTGGTGCATCTGACCCAGGCTTGGGATGTGGGCGCCCGGGTAAGCTTCACCGACGATTCCGACAATCTCGGTCTGTTCGGTCGTTACAACTTCTAAGCGTATTCGCTTCTCGTCTCCCCCCCGAGAATGCCGGCGTGGCTCCCAGCCCGCCGGCTTTTTTTGGTTCATCGCGCTTTGGCGGGGCATCGATGCGGGCGGTCTCTATCCGGGGCGCGGATCTGTGTGGGTGCCTTCCGGGATCGCTCAAGCCGTCCCTGGGCGCTCCCGTTTTTGGCATCCCTGCCAAAA
>NZ_JBKFTL010000007.1:0-111555 GCF_046507615.1 Alloalcanivorax sp. C16-2
CAGTTCGATTAAGTCTTTAAAGTGCCTTCGCACTTAAAGCATGCTCAGCTCGAAACAAATTCAACTAGGTTGACTTGTTCAAAGCCGATATCTTTTTAGACACCTACTTCGAACAGGTCCCACACGTTTGCTTGCCTGATTGTTAAAGAGCGTTTGGAAGCGCTTGGCTTCCCGACCGGGGCGTTTGCCGCTTGGCTGTGCCCGCCGTCGTTGTGGGTGCGCATTCTAGGGATTTGCGGAGAACCGTCAACACTTTTTTTCCAATGGATTCATCAAACGGTCAGAACTTGATCATAGCGCCCAAAAAAGCGGCTTTCCGGGCGCAAACCGCTCATTTTCCAGGCAAAAACCGTCCTCGCAACCGGTAGCCGATGAGGATGGCGGCCACCGTCAAAAACGCCAGGGTCTCCCCGAAACCGGATTTCTGCACCCAGAACTGATGGATCAGGGCCAACGGCAGCGCCACGAAGATCAAACGGTGCAGTTTCACCCAGCGCTTGCCAAGCCGCCGACGGGACTTGCGGGTGCTGGTCAGCGCCAAAGGCCACAGCAACAGCCAGGCGGCGGCACCGGCGATAATGTAGGGGCGCTTGCTCAACTCGGTGGCCAACCGGCCCGGGTCCCAGCCCAGGATCAGGGTCGCCCATGCAAGAAAGTGCAAGCTGGCGTAGATGAACATCCACAGCCCGAAGGTACGCCGCCAGATCACCAAGGCGGGGATATCGAGCACCCGCGCCGCCGGGCGCATGGTCAGGCACACCAGCAACAGCACCAGCGCCCACCAACCCAGCGCATTGACCAGCGCCGCCACCGGGTCCGGGCCGCTGGCGCCGGTGAGTCCTTCGTAGAGCACCCAGGCCAGGGGCAACGCGCCCAGGGGCCAGGCGATCCAGGTCCAGGCCTTGGGATTGTGGGTCCTGCCCGCCGCCATCAGTAGTTCTTTCTCAGGTCCATGCCCTTGTACAGGCCCGCCACCTGGTCATAGCCATTGAACAGTTCCGTGGGCCGCCAGTTGGGGTTGAACAGGGAGTTGGGCAGGCGCCGCTCCCGGGACTGGGACCAGCGCGGATGGTCCACTTCGGGGTTCACATTGGCGTAGAAACCGTACTCCCTGGGCGCCAGCAGGTTCCAGGTGGTTTCCGGGCGTTTCTCGGTGAACTCGATGCGCACGATCGACTTGATCGACTTAAAGCCGTACTTCCAGGGCACCACCAACCGCATCGGCGCACCATTCTGATTGGGGAGAGTACGCCCATACAGGCCGATGGCCATCAGCGTCAGGGGATGCATGGCCTCATCCAGGCGCAATCCTTCCCGGTAGGGGAAGTCTATGCCCGTGAACGGCGAGTCCACACCGGGCATCCGCTTGCGGTCGGCCAGGGTGGTAAAGGCCACGTAGCGAGCCTTGCTGGTGGGCTGGAGAGCCTTGAGCAGCGCCGCCATTGGAATACCCACCCAGGGAATCACCATGGACCAGGCCTCCACGCAGCGCAGCCGGTAGATGCGCTCCTCCACCGGCAACCCCTTAATCAGGTCCTCCAGATCAAAGGTGCCGGTACGCTCGGCGGCGCCGGCGACGGTGACCCGCCAGGGATCGACCTTCATGGCGCCGGCGTGGGCGACCGGGTCGTCCTTGCCGGTGCCGAACTCGTAGAAGTTGTTGTAGTGGGTGACGTCGTCGAAGGGGGTAAGCTTCTCGTCGGTGCGCGGCTCGCCGGCCTTGGCGCCGGCCACCTGCTGGCGTAACCAGGCCGGCCGCGAGCCGTCCTCGGCGGCCGGGTCCACGGTGCGCGCCCAGGACGGGGTGGCGGCGAACAAGCCGGCCAGCCCGCCCATAATCATCAGCTCACGGCGCTTGAGATAGACGGACTCCGGGGTGATTTCGGAGCTTTTCGGCTCATTTCTGTGGCGTTTTCGAATCAGCACGGCTCGATCTCCTGTTCGGCTACTCCGTTAGAGAGGCGAACCGCGCCTTTGTTACACCGGTTTCTTGCGCAGCCGCCAGAGGTTCAACAACAGCCCGGTGACCACGTACACCACGGCCACGGTCAGCAGCACCAGCGGCGGGTCCAGAAACACGATGGCGAACGCCACGATCACGCCCAGCAACACCTTGAACGGCACCCGCCCGATGTGAAATTCCTTGAACGAGTGGTAACGCACCGAGGACACCATCAGCAGACCCGCGCCGGCCACCGTGAAGGCTACCAGCCAGGAGATGTCGTTTCCGTCAACGCCGCGACTGGCGCCCAGCCACACCAGGGTGGCCACCAGGCCGGCGCCGGTGGGGCTGGGCAGCCCGATGAAGAAACGCTTGTCGGTGGTTTCCGCCTGCACGTTGAAACGAGCCAGACGCAGAGCGGCGCAGGCCAGATAGATGAAGGCCGCCATCCAACCAAACTTGCCGAGCTCGGAGAGCCCCCAGGAGTACGCCACCAGCCCCGGCGCCACGCCAAAGGCCACGCAGTCCGAAAGCGAGTCGTATTCCGCTCCGAACTTGCTCTGGGTGTTGGTCAGACGGGCCACGCCGCCGTCCATGCCATCCAGGATGCCGGCAACGATGATGCCCACGGCGGCGGCCTCGAACAGACCGTTCATGGCCGCCACGATGGCGTAGAACCCGGCGAACAGGGCGCCGGTGGTAAACAGGTTGGGCAGCAGATAGACCCCCTTGTGACGGGCGCCGGTGCGTTCCGCCTCTACTACCTCGAAGGTCTCCGTGCCGTGTTCCTTTTGCTCTTGCTGATCGGCCATGGTGCCTCGCCATTGTTGCGGTCCGGCCTAGTCTATCATCGCCACCGGGGATTTTCGGCCATAAAAAAACGCGCCCCGGAGGGCGCGTTTCCGTCGGTCGGAACCACCGGCCGAAGCCGGGGACGGCTTCAGTTCTTGGACTTGTCCACGATCTGGTTGGCCTGGATCCAGGGCATCATGCCACGCAGCTTCTCACCCACCTGCTCGATGGGGTGCTCGGCATTCTGACGACGACGAGCGGTCATGCTCGGGTAGTTGAGGCCGCCCTCGTTGATGAACATTTTCGCGTATTCGCCGGTCTGGATGCGCTTGAGCGCATTGCGCATGGCTTCGCGGGACTGCTCGTTGATGATCTCCTGGCCGGTGGTGTATTCACCATACTCGGCGTTGTTGGAGATTGAGTAGTTCATGTTGGCGATGCCGCCTTCGTACATCAGGTCGACGATCAGCTTCAGCTCATGGAGGCACTCGAAGTAAGCCATCTCCGGCGCGTAACCGGCTTCCACCAGAGTCTCGAAACCGGCTTTAACCAGCTCCACGGTACCGCCACACAGCACCGCCTGCTCACCGAACAGGTCGGTTTCGGTTTCATCCTTGAAGGTGGTTTCGATGATGCCGGTGCGGCCGCCGCCGATGCCACAGGCGTAGGACAGCGCCAGGTCCTTGGCCTGACCGGAGGCGTCCTGGAAGATGGCGATCAGGTCGGGGATGCCGCCACCACGGGTGAACTCGGTGCGCACGGTATGGCCCGGCGCCTTGGGCGCCACCATGATCACGTCCAGGTCCTTGCGCGGCACGATCTGGTTGTAGTGGATGCAGAAGCCGTGAGCAAAGGCCAGGGTGGCGCCCTGCTTCAGGTTGGGCTCGATTTCATTCTGGTAGATGGCGGCCTGGTTCTCGTCCGGGGCCAGTACCATCACCACGTCGGCGGCCTTGACCGCTTCCGGCACGCTTTTCACGGTGAGGCCGGCGCCTTCCGCCTTGGCCGCGGAGGAGGAACCTTCACGCAGTGCCACCACGACGTCGACACCGGATTCCTTCAGGTTGTTGGCGTGGGCGTGGCCCTGGGAACCGTAGCCGATGATGGCCACTTTCTTGCCCTGGATGAGGGAAAGGTCACAATCCTTATCGTAGTAGACTTGCATGGTGTTGCCCCGAATCTTGGTTAAGGTCAGCGAGAAAGGCCTACACCTTAGGCCATGCCTCGCGTTGCGTAAAATGATATATTCGCAACACAGTATGCCGACTGGCGAAACACCCCATGGACACCCGCTCCCTGCGTCTTTTTCTCGCTCTGGCGGAAACCCTGCATTTCGGGCGCGCCGGCGACCGCTGCCACATGAGCCCCTCGGCGGTGAGCCGCACCATCCGGCAACTGGAAAACGAACTGGGCGCCGCCCTCTTCCTGCGTGACAACCGCAGCGTCAGCCTCACCCGGGAGGGCCGCCGCTTCCAGCAATACGCCCGGGAGACCCTGGCCCAGTGGGACGGCCTGCGCCATTCCATGCAGGAGAGCAGCCGGGTGCTGCAGGGGGAACTGAGCCTGTATTGCTCGGTGACCGCCAGCTACAGCTTCCTCTACGACATCCTCAGCCGCTTCCGTAACGACTACCCGGGCATCGAGATCAAGCTGCACACCGGCGACCCGGCCCATGCCATGGACCGGGTGATGACCGGCCGCGAGGACATCGCCATCGGCGCCCGCCCGGACACCCTGCCCCGGGCCGTGGCCTTCCGGCCTATCCTGCGCTCCCCGTTGCTGTTCATTGCTCCCACCGACCAGCCGGAACTGGCCACCGCCCTGGCCGGCCCGGCCCGTGCCGAGGCCTGGCGGGAGGTGCCCATGATCCTCTCCGAGGAAGGGTTGTCCCGCCAGCGCCTGGATCAGTGGTTCCGGACCCTGGGCATCCCGCCACGCATTTATGCCCAGGTGAGCGGTAACGAGGCCATCGTCAGCATGGTGAGCCTGGGCTTCGGGGTCGGCGTGGCGCCGCGCATCGTGCTCGACAACAGCCCCCTGGCGGACCGCACCCGGCCCCTGGACGTGACCCCGGCCCTGGCGGATTACGAGGTGGGCCTGTTCACCCGCGAGAAGCGCCTCGCCGACCCGGTGATCCAGGCGTTCTGGTCGCAGTTGCGGTGACGCTCGCGGCCGCGCGGCAGGGGGCGACATCCGTCGCGATCAACGCCGGTGCCTTCTTCATCGCGACTGAAGCCGCTCCTACAGGGCGAGACATAAAAGAGGCATGAAAAAAGCCGCCCCGGGGGGCGGCTCTTCAGGGTGCCGGGCGAAAAAGGCTCAGAGGCTGAGCACTTTCTCGCCGCGTGAGATGCCGGAGACGCCGGAGCGCACCACTTCCAGCACCTGGGTTTCGCCGATGGCGTTGATGAAGGCTTCCAGCTTGTCCGTGGTGCCGGTGAGCTGGACCGTGTACACGGTGCTGGTCACGTCCACGATCTGGCCGCGGAAAATATCCACGGTGCGCTTCACCTCGGCGCGCTGGGCGCCGGTGGCCTTGACCTTCATGAGCATGATCTCGCGCTCAATATGGGCCCCTTCGGTCAGGTCCACCAGCTTGACCACCTCGATAAGCTTGTTGAGGTGTTTGGTGATCTGCTCGATCTTCTTGTCATCGCCGGTGGTGGTCATGGTCAGGCGCGACAGGGTCTCATCCTCGGTGGGGGCCACCGTGAGGGTTTCGATGTTGTAGCCGCGCTGGGAGAACAGACCCACTACCCGGGACAGGGCCCCCGGCTCGTTTTCCATGAGAATAGAAATAATACGTCGCATCATCAGGTCCGCTCCGTCTTGCTCAGCCACATATCACGCATGGAACCGTCGGCGATGTGCATCGGGTAGACGTGCTCGGTGGGGTCCACATAGATATCCATGAATACCAGACGGTCCTTCAGCGCGAACGCTTCTTCCATGGCGCCGTCCAGGTCCTCGAATTTTTCCACCTTCATGCCCACGTGGCCGTAGGACTCGGCCAGCTTGACGAAGTCCGGCAGGGATTCCATGTAGGACTGGCTGTGGCGGCCGCCGTACTGCATGTCCTGCCATTGGCGCACCATGCCCAGGGCCTGGTTGTTGATGTTGATGATCTTGATCGGCAGCCCGTACTGCAGGCAGGTGGACAGCTCCTGGATGTTCATCTGGATCGAGCCTTCACCGGTGACACAGGCCACCACCGCTTCCGGGTGGGCGAACTGCACGCCCATGGCCGCCGGCAGACCGAAACCCATGGTGCCCAGACCGCCGGAGTTGATCCACTGGCGTGGCCGGTCGTACAGGTAATACTGGGCGGCGAACATCTGGTGCTGGCCCACGTCGGAGGACACATAGGCCTCGCCGTTGGTGGCCTTGTAGAGCGCCTGAACCACTTGCTGGGGCTTCATCGGGCCCTGCTCGTTGGTCTCGAAGCGCATGCCGTGCACCTTGCGCCAGCCCTCGATTTCCTGCCACCAGCGGTCCACGCTCTTGTGGTCCGGCTCACCGCTCTCCTCAAGCATGGTGAGCATTTCCTCCAGCACCTGTTTAACCGGCCCGACGATGGGAATATGCGCCGCCACGTTCTTGGAGATGCTGGCCGGGTCGATGTCGATGTGGATGATCTTGGCGCCCGGGCAGAACTTCTTGGCGTCGTTGGTGACACGGTCGTCCAGGCGCGCGCCGGCGGCCAGGATCACGTCCGCGTTGTGCATCGACATGTTGGCTTCATAGGTGCCATGCATGCCGAGCATGCCCAGGAACTGCTTGTCGGTGCCCGGGAAGGCGCCCAGCCCCATCAGCGTGTTGGTGACCGGGAAGTTAAGCTTGCGGGCCACGGCGGTGAGCGCCTCGCTGGCGTCCCCCTGAACCACGCCGCCGCCAGAATAGATCACTGGCCGCTTGGCCTTGAGCAGCTCGTCCACGGCCTTGCGAATCTGGCCGGAGTGGCCACGGGTGACCGGCGCGTAGGAGCGCATCTTCACCTTCTTGGGGTACTCATAGGGGAAGGTGTTGTGCGGGGCCGTGTGGTCCTTGGGAATATCCACCAGTACCGGGCCGGGACGGCCGGTGCTGGCGATGTAGAACGCCTTCTTGATCATCTCCGGGATCTGACGCGGATCACGGACCATGAAGCTGTGCTTCACGATCGGCCGGGACAGGCCGACCATGTCGGTTTCCTGGAAGGCGTCATCGCCAATCCAGTCGGAACGAACCTGGCCAGACAGCACCACCATGGGAATGGAGTCCATGAAGGCGGTGGCGATGCCGGTGATGGCGTTGGTGGCGCCGGGGCCGGAAGTCACCAGCACCACGCCGGGCTTGCCGGTGGAGCGGGCGTAGCCGTCGGCGGCGTGGGTCGCGGCCTGCTCGTGGCGCACCAGAATATGATTGACCTTGTCCTGCTGGAACAGCGCGTCGTAGATGTGCAGTACAGCGCCTCCGGGGTACCCGAAGATGTACTCCACTCCCTCATCCTGCAGTGCGCGGACCACCATTTCCGCGCCGGATAACATTTCCACGTTGATTACCTCGAATCACAAAATAGCATTCACTCCGCCGACCAGCGGCGGAACGGGAGTGTGTTGCAAAACCTGCGGGAAGAGCGCCTTGCTTGGGCGCCCCGGGTCCGCGTGGAGGTGGCCGACGGCGGACACAGGTCAGGGAAGCTCGGAGGGGAGCGCACATCCACGCCCGGATCCTCCAGAGAATCCACCAGCGGGACATACGTGCAGTATTGGCTGCTTTAGGACGACGCGGTAACGCCGCCCCGGGTCCCGGCCACACAAGCACCGGTAAGTGCCTGCGGGTTCCGATCTCCGGAAAGGGCTTAATATTGTCAGAAATGCGGGCGTTTTCAAACCCCTCAAAGCCCCTTTGGTTGCACAATACAGGCCGCCGGGGGCATTCTGATCCGGCCACTGAAGGGGGAAAGCAGACCATGACAAGAGTTCGCCGAGCACTCCTCGCCGGCGCCGTGCTGGCCCTGGCCATGCCGGCCCTGGGTGCCAAGTTCTATAAATGGGTGGATGACGATGGCGTCACCCACTACGACACCAAGCCGCCGACCGGCCAGACCGCCAGCGAGGAGGTGCGCACCCGCCACTCCGCCAGCTCCGATCAGGATCAGGCGGTCAAGCGCCTCGAGGAGCGCCGGGCCGCCGAGGCCCAGGCCGCGCAACGCCGGGAGGAAGAACGCCGGGTACGGGAGAATCCGGACCAGGTCAGCGAGGAGCGTTGCGCCAGGCATCGCCAGAACCTGGAGGTTCTGCTCAACAAGCCGATCGTGCGGGCCAAGAACCCGGAAACCGGCGAGATGGAAGTGATCGACCAGGCTCGCCGCGAACAAATGCTGGAGGAAGCCCGCGCCGCCATTGAGTTTTGCGAGGCGCGGTCGAAGCGATGAGCGATTATTTGCGCGAGCGCTTCGAGGACGTGGATCTGACACCCGGCCAGGGCCGTATCAGCGCCACGATTTCCATCGGCCTGGGTCTGCTCGCCGTACTGGCCGGTTTCTGCTTCCTCTATCCGGAGCTTTTCACCACCCCGGAATTCCGCGGTTTCTACAATGCGACGGTGCTGCGCGGCGTGCTGTTCGCCGGTATCGCCGTGGCGTTCGTGGCCGGCTTCATCAGCGTGTTCCGGCACGCGGACCGGCGCTACGGGCTGGCCGGGATGGTGCTGGCCTGCATGGCGGCGCTGCTCGGGTCCGGGCGGCTGGATGTGCCGCCGGTGGACGGGCGCAGCCTGTATGCCGGCTTCGATTATTTCATTCTCACCCTGCTGGTGCTGGGGCTGGTGTTCATCCCGCTGGAGCGCATCTACCCCAAGGATCGGGATCAGCGGGTGCTGCGCCGGGGGTGGATCACCGACATGAAGTATTTCCTGTTCAGCCACGTGGGCGTGCAGCTGATCAGCTTCTTCACGGTGATTCCGATCCAGGTGTTCCTGCACGACCATGTGCATCGCGGGTTTCAGCAATGGGTAGCGGCGCAGCCGTTATGGCTGCAGTTCCTGGAGTTGCTGGTGGTGGTGGACCTGGCCAGTTACTGGATTCACCGGGCTTTCCATGAGGTGCCCTGGTTGTGGAAATTCCACGCCGTGCACCACTCCAGCGAACGGCTGGACTGGATGGCCTCATCGCGGCTGCATCTGGTGGAGATTGTCGCCAACCGGTTCGCCGGCTATCTGCCGATCTTCGTGCTCGGGTTCGCGCCGTCGGCGGTGTACGCCTATCTGGTGTTCATTTCCTTCCATGCCATCTTTATTCACGCCAATGTACGCTTCCGCTTCCCGGTGGTGCGCTGGCTGATCGCCACGCCGGAGTTTCACCACTGGCACCATTCCTCGGAGGACGAGGCGGTGGACAAGAATTACGCCGCCTTCCTGCCGGTCTACGACAAGCTGTTCGGCACTCTGTTCATGCCCGATCGGCTGGCGGCCCGCTACGGCACCCGGGCCAGCACGCAAGTACCGGAAGGCGTGGTGCGGCAGTTTTCATTCCCGTTCCGCCGCGACAAAACGCCCCGCCCCTGATCGCCACTTGTTGTGTAGGAGCGACCGGGCGGCGTTCCTACGAACCGGTCAGGGTGCGATCAATAAAGAAGGGCCGGATAATCCGGCCCTTCTTTTGTCCCCGGGGTGATGACCTCAGCCCTTGGCGAAGGTCAGCTTGTCGTCGGCCACGTCCACCCGGATGGTGTCGCCCTGGCCGAATTCGCCCTTGAGCAACGCCTGGGCCAGCGGGTTTTCCAACTGTGACTGGATCGCCCGTTTCAGCGGCCGCGCGCCGTAAACCGGATCGAAGCCCGCTTCCACCAGCTTGTCCAGGGCCGCCTCGGAAAGCTCCAGACCCATTTCCCGCTCGGCCAGCCTTTTCCTCAAGTAGTCGAGCTGGATGGCGGCGATACCCTTGAGCTGCCCCTGGCCAAGCGGATGGAACACCACCGTCTCGTCCACCCGGTTGATGAACTCCGGACGGAAATGGGTGCCGACCACCTCCATGACCGCGTCCTTCATGGCCTGGTAGTCATTGTCTCCGGCCAGGCGCTGGATCAGATCCGAGCCCAGGTTGGAGGTCATCACCACCACCGTGTTGCGGAAGTCCACGGTGCGGCCCTGGCCATCGGTGAGACGGCCGTCCTCCAGCACCTGCAGCAGCACGTTGAACACGTCCGGATGGGCTTTCTCCACCTCATCGAGCAGCAGCACGGAGTAAGGTTTGCGGCGTACCGCCTCGGTCAGATAACCGCCCTCCTCGTAGCCGACGTAGCCCGGGGGCGCGCCGATCAACCGGGCCACGGAGTGCTTCTCCATGAACTCGGACATGTCGATGCGCACCATGGCCTCCTCGGTGTCGAACAGGAAGCCGGCCAGGGCCTTGCACAGCTCGGTCTTGCCCACGCCTGTCGGGCCGAGGAACAGGAAGCTGCCGTTGGGCCGATTGGGGTCGGCGAGGCCGGCGCGGGAGCGGCGCACGGCATTGGCCACCGCGGTCACCGCCTCGTCCTGGCCGATTACCCGCTGGTGCAGGGCCTCTTCCATGCGCAGCAGCTTGTCGCGCTCGCCTTCCAGCATCTTGGACACTGGAATACCGGTCCACTTGGAGACCACCTCGGCCACTTCCTCGTCGCTGACCTTGTTGCGCAGCAGCTTGGTTTCCACCGGGCCGGCCGCTTCCTCGCGCTCCTGAGCCTGCTTGACCTTCTGCTCCAGATCCGGGATCACCCCGTACTGCAGCTCGGACATGCGGTTCAGATCGCCGGCGCGGCGCGCCTGCTCCATGTCCACCCGGGCCTGCTCCAGTTCCGCCTTGTACTGCTGGGCGCCCTGCAGGGCGGCCTTCTCGGCGTTCCAGATTTCCTCCAGATCAGCGTATTCCTTCTCCAGCTCGGCAATGTCTTCCTCGAGCTTGTCGAGCCGCTTCTTGCTGGCTTCGTCGGATTCCTTGCGCAGCGCCTCGCGCTCCATCTTGAGCTGAATCAGACGCCGGTCCAGACGATCCATTTCCTCGGGCTTGGAGTCGATCTCCATGCGAATACGGCTGGCGGCCTCGTCGATCAGGTCGATGGCCTTGTCCGGCAATTGCCGGTCGGTGATGTAACGGTGGCTCAGCTTGGCGGCGGCGATAATGGCGCCGTCGGTGATGTCCACGCCATGGTGCACCTCGTAGCGCTCCTTCAGGCCGCGCAGGATGGCGATGGTGTCCTCCACCGTGGGCTCGTCCACCAGCACTTTCTGGAAGCGCCGCTCCAGAGCCGCGTCCTTCTCGATATGCTGCCGGTATTCGTCCAGGGTGGTGGCGCCCACGCAGTGCAGCTCACCCCGGGCCAGGGCCGGCTTCAGCATGTTGCCGGCGTCCATGGCGCCGTCCGCCTTGCCGGCGCCGACCATGGTATGCAGCTCATCGATAAACAGGATGATGCGGCCTTCCTGCTTGGACAGCTCATTGAGCACCGCCTTCAGTCGCTCCTCGAATTCACCCCGGTACTTGGCGCCGGCGATCAGAGCCGCCATGTCCAGCGACAGCACGCGCTTGTCCTTGAGGCCTTCCGGCACCTCGCCATTGACGATGCGCTGGGCCAGCCCCTCGACGATGGCGGTCTTGCCGACGCCCGGCTCGCCGATCAGCACCGGGTTGTTCTTGGTGCGCCGCTGCAACACCTGGATGGTCCGGCGGATCTCGTCGTCACGACCGATCACCGGGTCCAGCTTGCCGCTTTCCGCTCGCTCGGTGAGGTCGGTGGTGTATTTTTTCAGCGCTTCCATCTTGTCCTCGGCATTGGGGTCGTTGACCGCCTCGCCGCCACGGACCTCCTGGATTTTTTCCGCCAGCACCTGTTTCCTGACGCCGGCGTTCTTCATCAATTTTCCGATCTCGCCGCCATCATCACAGGCCGCCAGCAGCACCGCCTCCGTGGAGATGTACTGATCTCCACGTTGCTGGGCCTCGCGGTCGGCCAGATTGAACAGCCTGGCCAGGTTCTGCGACAGCTGCACGTCGCCGGTGAACTGGCCCACGGTGGGCAGCTTGTCCAGGGCCATCTTCAAGGCGGTGACCACATCCGCCGGGTTGGCGCCGGCCTTTTCCAGCAACGGCGCGGCCACCCCGCCCTGCTGCTGCATCAACGCCAAAAGCAGGTGCACCGGCTCGATGGCATTGTGGCTCTGGCCCACGGCCAGGGACTGGGCTTCGCCAATCGCTTCCTGAAGTCGGGAAGTCAGTTTGTCCATTCTCATGAAACGTCTCTCCTTTCGCGCGCCATGGCGGCCCCGTCAGCGGCGACCGGCGCATGGCCGTCTGTTCAAAAACTGAACTTAAAATGCGGTCTTACGTGAAGGTTTCAAGAGGCGGGACAGCGGATATTGATCGACGTCAAGAGCGATCAGGCCGACGCCAGCCAGATCAGGCTGGCGAAGCGACCGGTCTGCCCTTCGGCGCGATAGGAATAGAAATGATCCGGGTCGGAGGCGGTGCAATGCTCCCCGCCCGACACGTCCTCCACGCCGGCGGCGTTGAGAGCCAGGGTGGCGGCATAGGCCAGGGAAAAGCGCCAGTGCCCGGGCTGGCTGTCGCGGCGGAACGCGCCCCAGTACTCGGCACCCAGGTCGATAAAGGCGCGGTGCACGTCCTCGCCCACCTGATAGGCCTGCTCGGAGATCGCCGGCCCCAGCCAGGCCGAAAGCGGCTCGCCGTCCGGCGCCAGGGTGGCCACGGCACGGCCCAGGATGCCGGCGTGCAAACCGCGCCATCCGGCGTGCACCGCCGCCACGGCGCCGCCATCGGCACGCGCCAGCAGCACCGGCAGGCAGTCGGCGGTGAGTACCACGCAGGGCCAGCCGGCTTCACTGGTCCAGACGCCGTCGGCGCGCACATCCGTCTCGCCGGCACGAATCACCCGATCACCGTGGACCTGCTGTAACCAGGCCGGAGGATGGTCGGTGCCCAGCAACTTGTGCACATGGCGGCGGGCTTGCTCCACCCGATCCGCCTCGTCACCACAGTTCATGCCCAGGTTGAAGCCGTGCCAGGGCGGCGGCGAATGGCGGCCAAGACGCGTGGTCACCACGGCGCGAACGCGGGGGTGAGGATGCCATTCCGGGCGCAGCCACTGATTGATGTCAGGCAGCGTCATGGTGCCTCCCGGTCCGCCTCCAGGGCCTGGATCAATGCCTGGTAGTCCGCCGGCAACGGGGACTCGAATTCCATGTATTCGCCGCTCGCCGGGTGCACCAGCCCCAGTTTGCGGGCATGCAGGGCCTGGCGTGGGAAGCGCCGCAGGGCCTCGCGCAGCTCCTCACTGGCGCCGGCGGGCAGCTTGAGACGGCCACCGTAAAGCGGGTCGCCCACCAGCGGGTAGCGGCGGTACGCCAGATGCACGCGGATCTGGTGGGTGCGGCCGGTTTCCAGGCGCACCTGCACCCGGGTGTGCGCCCGGTAGCGGTCCAGCACCCGGTAGTGGGTCACCGCGTTCTTGCCGCCGTACTCCAGCACCGCCTGGCGTTTCCGGTCCACCGGATGGCGCCCCATGGGCGCGTCCACGGTGCCGCCGCCGGTCATCACTCCCACGGCCACCGCCTCGTATTCCCGGTACAGGCTCTTGTCCTGGAGCTGGGCCACCAGGCCGGTGTGCGCTTCCACGGAACGGGCCACTACCATCAGACCGGTGGTATCCCGGTCCAGGCGGTGGACGATGCCCGCCCTGGGCAGGCTGGAAAGGCGCTCATCCAGGTGCAGGAGTCCGTTGAGCAGGGTGCCGTCTGCATGACCCGCGGCCGGGTGCACCACCAGCCCGGCGGGCTTGTCGATGACGATCAGGTCCTCGTCCTGGTAGACCACCGGCAGTTCGATGGCCTGGGGCTGGTCGTCGATCTCCGGTTCCAGCTCCACCGCCAGGGTCAGGGCCTCGCCGCCAAGCAGCTTGTCCTTGGGCCGCGCGACGCGTCCGTCGACGGTAAGCGCGCCTTCCTTGATCCAGTTTTGCAGCCGCGATCGGGAGAAGCCGTCGAACAGTTCGGCGGCGGCCTGATCCAGCCTTGACCCGGCGTACTGATCGCCCACCTCCTCGGTGCGCTGAATTTTCTCGCCGCCAAGATGTCCCATAGTCCGACCTGTGATTACAATAGGCGCTCCATTGTACCCCGTCGTACCGAGGAAAAAATGCCGAGACTGATTTGGCCCCTGCTGGCCGCCCTGCTGCTGAGCGCCTGCGCCAGCAAGCCGGAGGAAAGCCCGGAACGCACCGAGGCGGCCCAATACCGCGAGGCCCAGGACGCCATGGACTCCAACAACTACCTGACGGCCATCGACCGGCTCAAGGAACTGGAGGCCCGCTTCCCCTATGGCCGCTACGCGGAGCAGGCCCAGCTGGACCTGATTTACGCCCACTTCCGCTCCCAGGAATACCCGGAAACCGTGGTCGCCGCCCAGCGCTTCATGCGCAGCTATCCGGCCCATCCGCGCCTGGATTACGCGTTGTACATGCGCGGGCTGGCCAATTTCTACATGGAACGGGGCTTCTTCGATTCCTTCATGAGCACCGACAAGTCCTCCCGGGACCTGGGCTCCGCCCGGGACGCCTTCGAGGATTTCGAGCGGCTGGTGACGCGCTTCCCGGACAGCGAATACGCCCCGGATGCCCGTTCACGCATGGTGTTCATCCGCAATGAGATGGCCCGCCACGAGCTTCACGCCGCCCGTTACTATGCCCGACGCGGCGCCTACATCGCCGCCATCAACCGGGCCCAGTACGTGGTGCAGCACTATCAGCGCACGCCGATGGTGCCGGAAGCCCTGGCGATCATGGTGGAAGGCTATGAGCGGCTGGACCGGCCGGAGTTGGCCGACAAAAGCCGCCGCGCCCTGGCCGAGAGCTGGCCGGACAGTGAGTACCTGGACGATGACGGCCAGGTCAATCTGGCCTGGTGGCCCAGCGAGCACAAGGGTCTGCTGAGCCTGCTGACCTTCGATCTGCTCTGAACCCTTTCGCGGCTAAAGCCGCTCCTACGGCGCGCGGCTGAAGCCGCTCCTACGTCGAATCCACCGGCCGTAGGAGCGACCGGGCGGCGTTCCGCTTCAGTCGCGATGCCTCAATCCCCGGGCCGCCAGCCGTTGGTGATCGGGTAACGCCGGTCCTTGCCGAACGCCCGACGACTGACCCGGGGCCCCACCGCCGCCTGCCGGCGCTTGTACTCGTTGCGGTCGGTGAGCTTCACCACCCGGTACACGGTGTCCCGGTCGAAGCCGTCGCGGATCACCGCCTCGGCGCTCATGTCCTGCTCCACGTAGCGCTCCAGAATGGCATCCAGCTCGTCGTAGCCGGGCAGTGAGTCGGCATCCACCTGGTCCGGCGCCAGTTCCGCCGACGGCGGCCGGGTGATCACCCGTTCGGGGATAATCTCGGTGCCCGCCTGCTGATTGCGCCAGCGGGCAATACGGTAGACCGAGGTCTTGAACACATCCTTGAGCACTGAAAAGCCGCCGGCCATGTCGCCGTAAAGGGTGGCGTAACCCACCGCCATCTCGCTCTTGTTGCCGGTGGTGAGCACCACCGAGCCATTCTTGTTCGACAACGCCATCAACAGCACACCCCGGCAGCGGGCCTGCAGGTTCTCTTCGGCGGTGTCGGTGGGCAGGCCGGCGAAGGCATCATCAAGGATTTCCATGAAGCCGTTGAACGCCGACTCGATGGGAAGCACCCGGTAGTGAACCCGCAGGGTACGCGCCTGCCGCTCGGCGTCCTCGATGCTCATTTGGGCGGTGTAGCGGAAGGGCATCATCACCGCTTCCACCCGCTCCGGCCCCAGGGCATCCACCGCCACCGCCAGGGTGAGCGCAGAATCGATGCCACCGGACAGCCCCAGCAGGGCGCCTTTGAAGCCGTTCTTGTTGACGTAATCCCGGGTCGCCAGCACCAGGGCGCGGTACAGGCTCTCGTCGCCTTCCGGCGCCGGCAGCATCTCACCGTGAACGCGCGGCACGCCGCCGTCCTGATCCAGGTCCAGGGGCACCAGCCCCTCCTCGAAGCTGGCCCCCTGCACGCGCCGCTCGCCGTTGGCGTCCACGGCGAAGGAGGCACCGTCGAACACCAGTTCGTCCTGGCCGCCCACCAGATTGCAGTAGAATACCGGCAGACCGGTTTCCCGGGCGCGGGCGGCGACCTGCTCGTAGCGTTCGTCGAGCTTGCCGAGCCGGAACGGCGAGGCATTCAGATTGATCAGGCAGGTGGCGCCGGCTTCGGCGGCGGACGCCGCCGGGCCCTGGAACCAGATGTCCTCGCAGATGGTCAGGCCCAGCTTCTCACCGCCCAGTTCAAAGACACAGGGCTGATCCCCTGCCTGGAAATAGCGCTTCTCGTCGAACACCCGGTAATTGGGCAGGCAGCGTTTGAAGTACTCATGGCGGGGCCGGCTCTCACCGGGGAACAGAACCCCGGCGGCATTGCGGCGAATACCGTTGCGCACCGCCGGATAACCGAGCACCACCGGCACCGGAATCTCCGCGCCAATGGCGGCCAGTGCCTCATCGATACGGGTGTTGAGGCTCGGACGCAGCAGCAGATCCTCCGGCGGATAGCCGGTGAGCATCAGTTCCGGGAACATCACCAGTTCAGCGCCCAGCAGGTTGCGGGCTTCGCGGGTGGCCGCCACCACCGCGCCGGCGTTGCCTTCGATGTCCCCCACCAGCGGGTTACGCTGGGCCATTACGAGTCGCATAGTACCGCCTTTTCTCCGTGGAGCGGTGATTGTACTCTGTAGCCGCCTGACCTTGCACAGGCGTCTGGGAGAACCTTATGGGGTTGATTCGGCTGCTTATTCTGGCGGCACTGGTGTACCTGGTGTGGCGTTTCGCCAAACGCCTGCTGGCCGCCACCAACGGCGGTGACGACCAACGTCCGGCGCGCTCCGCGGAGCCGCGCGGCGAAACCATGATCCGCTGCCAGCAGTGCGGTCTCCATGTGCCCGAGCGGGAAGCATTCAAGCACCGGGGCCTGGGTTTTTGTTCCCAGGAGCACCAGCGCCAGTATCTGGAACACCATGAGCCCTAGCTGGACGCCGGCGCGCATTTATAATCTTTACCGCATCGTCATCGCCACGGTGCTACTGGCCTCGTTCTATCTGAGCGACCGCACGGTGATCGGTCAGTATCTGCCGGTCCTGTTCGAAGCCACCGTGATCGGCTACCTGATACTCACCCTGCTGTCCTCGCTGATGGACTACGCGCGGCCCGCGCGCAAGCCCGCCTGGGCCCAGCCGGTGGCCCTGGTGATCGATGTGCTGGTGCTGGGATTGGTGGTGCATGCCAACGGCGGCCTGGAAGGCGGCCTGGCGGTGCTGCTGCTGGTCAACGTGGCCGGCGGCAACATCCTGCTGCGCGGCCGGCTGGGCTTCCTGATCGCGGCCCTGGCCACGCTGACGGTGATGTTCGAGCAATTCTACTTCGCCATCCAGACCAGCGACGGAGCCCCGTTCCAACTGACCGAAGCCGGCCTGCTGGGCATCGCCTTCTTCATGGTATCGCTGATCATCCAGCAGATCGCCGAGCGCCTGGAGCGCAGCGAAGGCATCGCGGCCCGCCAACGGGTGGCGATCCAGCGCCTGGAGGCGCTCAACCAGCAGATCGTGGCGCGCATGCGCACCGGGGTAATGGTGTTTGATGAAGTCCAACGGGTGCTGCAGTCCAACCCGTCGGCGGATGCCTTCTTCGGTATCGTCATGGCCGGCCAGCACCTTCCCGAATCGCTGAGGGAACGCTACCACCACTGGCAGGCGGCGCCCCACATAGCGCCGGCGCCGTTCCGCCCCTCCCGCCAATCGCCGGAAGTGAGCGCCCGCTTCGCGGCCATGGACACCGGCCACGAGAACCTCACCCTGGTGTTCCTGGAAGACACCGCCCACATCGCCCAGGAGGCCCAGCAACTCAACCTGGCCTCCCTGGGGCGGCTCTCGGCCACCCTGGCCCACGAAATCCGCAACCCGCTGAGCGCCATTAGCCACGCCACCGAGTTGCTTGGCGAGGCGGACGCATCCCCCGAGGACGCGCGCCTTCTGAGCATCATTCGCAAGCACGTGCAACGGGTGAACGGCATCATCAGCGATGTGCTTGATCTGTCCCGCCGTCCGCGTGGCCAGGCGGCCCGTTTTTCCCTGGCCGAGGCCCTCGGCGACATCGTTGCCGGCTGGCATCAACGCGGCCCGGGCTTTGAGCGTCTGATGCTGACCCCAGGCGACACCGAGGTGGCGGTGCGCTTCGACCGCAACCAGTTCGTCCAGGTCCTGGACAACCTGATCGGCAATGCCTTTCAACACGGCGGCGACGCGCTTTCCGTGACCCTGGCCTACGGCGTGCATCCTCGTACCGGCCTGCCCTGGGTCACGATCACCGACGACGGCCCCGGCGTGCCCGAAGAGGCCCGCGCCCATTTGTTCGAGCCCTTCTACACCACCAGCGATCAGGGCAACGGCCTGGGACTGTACGTGTGCCGCCAGTTGTGCCAGGCCAATCAGGCCACCCTCGACCATGAGGACGCCCAACCGGGCGCCCGCTTTGTGATAACCTGTGCGCACCCGGATCGGCAGTTTCAATAACCATGAAAGAGAATACGCCTCGCGTTTTGGTAGTGGATGACGAAGCCGACCTGCGGGAACTGCTCGTCATTACCCTTGGACGCATGAAGCTCGATGCCACCGCGGCGGCGTCGCTGGAGGAAGGCCGGCGACTGCTGGACGGCGGGACTTTTGATTTGTGCCTCACCGACATGAACCTCGGTGACGGCACCGGTCTTGATCTGATTCGTCATGCCGCCGCCCGCGCCCCGGACATGCCAGTGGCGGTGATCACCGCCTACGGCAACATGGAAGTGGCCACCGAGGCCATGAAGCTGGGCGCCTACGACTTCATCGCCAAGCCGGTGGCCCTGGACCGCCTGCGCCAACTGATCGAGGACGGCCTGGGCATCAGCCGGGCCGAGCCGGCCGCCGAGGGCGCAGGCGAGGAGGACGGCCTGATCGGTCGGGGCCCGGCCATGCAGCGCCTCAAGCAACAGATCCGCAAGCTGGCGCGCAGCCAGGCGCCGATCTACATCAGCGGTGAATCCGGCAGCGGCAAGGAACGGGTGGCGCGGCTGATCCATGCCCTGGGCCCGCGCCGTGAGAAACCCTTCGTGGCCGTGAACTGCGGCGCGATCCCTTCGGAATTGATGGAAAGCGAGTTCTTCGGCCACCGCAAAGGCAGCTTCACCGGCGCCGTGGAGGACCGCAAGGGTCTGTTCCGGGAAGCTGACGGCGGCACCCTGTTCCTCGACGAGGTCGCCGACCTGCCCCTGCACATGCAGGTGAAACTGCTGCGCGCGATCCAGGAAAAGACCATCCGTCCGGTGGGTGAATCCCGCGAATTCGACGTCAACCTGCGCATCCTCTGCGCCACCCATCGCAATCTCGGCGAAGAGATGACCGCCGGCCGCTTCCGCCAGGACCTCTACTACCGGCTCAACGTGATCGAGGCCCATGTGCCGCCGCTGCGGGAACGGCCCGAGGATATTCCCGCCCTGGTGGAGCACATTCTGCTGCGTCTCGGCCAGGCCTGGGAAACCGCCCCTCCCGAGGTGGGCGACGGCGCCAT
The DNA here is from genome assembly GCF_046507615.1 of Alloalcanivorax sp. C16-2. Lineage (NCBI taxonomy): Bacteria > Pseudomonadati > Pseudomonadota > Gammaproteobacteria > Oceanospirillales > Alcanivoracaceae > Alloalcanivorax > Alloalcanivorax sp. C16-2. The sequence goes on from NZ_JBKFTL010000007.1 coordinate 19,365, forward strand.
GGCGGCGCTGCGCCAATACACCTTCCCCGGCAACGTTCGCGAGCTGGAAAACATTCTTGAGCGCGCCATGACCCTGTGCGACGGGCCGCGCATCGAGCCGGACCACCTGCACCTGCCAAGCGCCGAACCGGCCCCACAGATCGCCGGAGACCCCGGCGGGCGGCACCCCCAGCTACCGCTGGAGGACTATCTGCAGGAAATCGAGAAACAGGAAATTCTGCGCGCGCTGGACGCCACTCACTGGAACCGCACCGCCGCCGCCAAGAAGCTGGGCATGACGTTCCGTTCCCTGCGCTACCGCCTCAAGAAGCTGGAGCTGGATCAGGAAGAGGACGGCCCCAGCGAGTAATCCGCCGGGTCCAGGAACGGCGTTTCGCCGTTCATCAACTGCACCAGGAATTCCGCACTGGCCGGCGCCGACACCAACCCATTGCGGTGATGGCCCACGGCGGCGAACACGCCGTGGGTGCCGGGTACTTCCCCCAGATAGGGCCAGTCCCGGCCGCAACCGGGCCGCACCCCCGCCCAATGGTGCTCGGGGGGCAGATCCGCCAACGCCGGCAGGATCGAGGCCGCCATGGCCTCCAGGCGGCGTCGCCCCTCCTCCGTGGGTTCGGTGGACGCGTCGCCTTCCTTCAGGGTTGAACCGGCCAGCACGGCGCCATCGGCACGGGGAATCAGATAGCCGTTTTCCGTCAGCACGATGGACGGCACCTGCCCTGGCGCCAGCCGATACAACAGCATCTCGCCCTTGGCCGGGAAGAGCGGCACCGACACCCCCAAGGGGGCCAGCAGCGACGGACTCCAGGCCCCGGCGCTGATCAGCACCGACGGCGCGGCCAGGCGCTCACCGCCGGCCAGCACCACGGTGGCGCCCCGCCCCTCTGGTTCCACGGCCACCGCCCGATCCTCCACGCGCCGGACGCCCTGGTCCGCCAGCCGCGCCCGCAGCGCCTTGAGAAGACGCGGGTTACGGATGTTGCCCACCTCCGGAAACCAGACGCCGTCGCGATCCTCCGCGGCTGGCCACGCATCGGCCAGGGCACGCGGCTCGCAGCGCTGGCGCCAGTCCCGAGCCCAATCCAGAGCGCTCTCGCGCTCCGCCCCGGTGGCTTCCACCCAGAGGCCGCTGTCGCACAGATCGTCGTGCCGCAATCCGGCGTAGCCGGCCAGCCTGGACACCAGCTCCCGGTAGCGGGCCGGACCATCGGCGGTGAGACGGTTCATTGCATCGGGATAGCGCCACGCGAACAGCGGCGCGAGGATGCCGCCGCCGGCCCAGGACGCCGGGGGATGGGACGCCGGTGCATCCACCAACGTCACCCGCCGGCCACGATCAGTGTGCGACAACGCCGACAACAATCCGACGATTCCACCACCGATGATGAGTACATCAGCCATAGCATTCCGAGGGTTCTGGATGACAGGAAGGCCAGCAAAGGTAACACAGAGCAACGCCCCTCGGGGACGTAAACTGAAACCGGATATGGATAACCACCGGGATCTTGCCCCGGATCAAAGCGATGGCGCCGACCGGCGCCCCAGGAGGATGACATGGACGTCACGGGTACGCCGCCGAGAGGTTTTACCCTGGTGGAAAGCCTCACCGCCTTGGCGGTGGCGGTGATTCTGCTCAGCGCCGGGCATTACGTCAGCCGTGATCTGCTGCCCCGGCAGCGGGTGGTGGCCGCCAGCAACCAGGTGCTGGGCCTGATTCAACGCGCCCGCGCCCGAGCCTTCACCCATGGGCCAACACTATTGTGTGATGGTAACAGCCAATGTGATCGTTTCGACGTCACCGACCACCTTGTGGTTGCCGGCGACGCCGACGGCGATGGCCGCATCCGCCCGGCGGATGTGGTGGAACAACTCAAACTGCCCGCCGGCACCACCCTGGAATGGCGGCGCTTTCGCGGCCAGGCGCTACGCTATGGCCGGCTCGGCAACCTGTACTACCAGAACGGACACTTCCTGATCTGCAATCAGGGGCAGGCGCGGCGCATCGTCATGACGGTCATGGGCACTGCCCGCATCGAACCGGACGCAGGCAGCCGCTGCCCCTGATCAATCACCCCAGGAAGCGGAAGAGCCCAGGGTACAAGTGCCGCCCTTGACGAAGCAGGTACGGCCTTCGCTGTCCAGGCGCAACTGGCCGTCACCGCTCTGCGGCCCCTTGGGGTTGGCGGTGATCTCGTAGCGCTGATTGTTATTGGTCACGGAGATACTCACCGTGTAGTAATCGTTGCTGTTCAACTCCGGCGACAGATTACCCAGGTTGCTGTCCGCGTCCTTGTAGGAAAAGCGTCGCGCCCGGTAATTCTCCAGGGACGCCGCCAGATCCATCAGTTTGCCCTGATACTCGGAGCGGCGGGTTTCGCGCACCTGCTCGGTGTAGGCCGGGTAGGCGATGGCGGCGAGAATCGCCACCACCACCACCACGATCATCAGTTCGATCAGCGTAAAACCGCCCTGCCGTTTTTTCGTCAGGCTCATTGCTCACCCTCCTGGCCCGGCGGGAAGTACTGGTTGGCGTCGTTCTTTTCCATCGGATACCAGCGTTGCTTGCGGAACATGTCGTAGGCAATCTCCTCGCCCCCCAGCACTTCCAGCCCCACATTAAAGACCACCTTGGGATCTCCGCCGCCATCGTCGTCATCGTCGCCGTCTCCGCCATTACCACCGTCGCCACCGCCGTCGATGGAGAGGGGCGTCACGCTGGGGGGAATCGAACCGCCTTCCAACTCCTCACCCTCCCAGGTACTGCCGTCGCCATCACCTCCGGAGGTGGTACCGTCATTGTTGAACGAACGCGCCTCGCCGGTCAGCATGTCGGCGCGGTAAGCGTAGGCGTTGCCGTATCGGACCACACAGGGGTCCGAGTCCTGGTCGGTGTCGGAAGGCTTGTAGGTGGTGAACAACACGCTGCCCTGGAAGATGGTCGGCGAGGACATCACTTTCTCGCCCTCGCGATTGAAATCCACGCGCCAGCCATCGCCGGAGCCATCCAGGCTCGGAGCGTTGACGCCATTGACCACCGGAAGATCACTCGGCGTGATGACATCAGGTTGGGAGACACTTTTGAAGTTACGATCCGCCACCACGAAGAGCCCCTCCTCGGTGTCGGTATCCAAGGGGTGTGCGCGGTAACCGGAGCCCAGCACCACATACAGGGTTTCACTGAGCCCGGTTCGCTGATAACCCACCGCCGGCGCCTCGTAGAAGCGTCGATGGTCGGGGGTGCTGGTCCCCCCGAGCGCGGCCAGCCGCACCACGCCCTCAACCAGATCCGAATTGCCGGTCGCCGTATTGTCCAGGTTCACCCGGAAAATCTGGCCGCCAAGATCACCGAAATATAAATAGTCAGCCAGACCATCGAAGTTCAAATCCACCACCGCGACACCGCCGGGCACCCCCCATTTCATCTCGCTGACCTGGGTGCTGGCGCCATCACTGCCAACCGACCAGAGTCGTTCGCCGGTGAGTGCATCCACCATGTAGACCATGTTGCCCAGGTCATCCTTGATCGGGCGGCTACCGGCGGTGTCGTGACCGTCGGGGTCATAACCACCACCGAACACCAGCACCGGCTTGACCGTGTCCCCCACCCGGACGCGCGTCAGAGTGGGCGTGGACCAGGTCTGGCCGAGCCGGTTGAAACCGCTGTCCGGGTCGGCGGTGCTGGTCTCGTCCGCCCAGCCCCCGCGGATACGCCATTCAAGATGCGGGTTATTGATATCGGAAACATCCAGCGCGTAATAATTGCTGCCGCCACGGCGCATGCCGCCGTAGATATGAACCTCATCGGCATCGCCGTTTTCCTTGGCGGTACGGTAGGCGACCCAGCTTCCATCCAGACCATACAGGCTGCGGATGTTGTCTTCCTTCAGGGGCGGAGAGCGGACCAGATCATAAGCCCGTTTGAGCATTTGATCCGGCATGAACGCGAATTTTTCCTCGCCGGTCTTGGTGTCGATGGCATGCAGCATGCCACCGTTGGTGGACACGAAGATGTAATTGACCTGATCATCGGCGTCGCTGCCATCCTGATCCACTTCATAGTTCACCAGCAATGGCACGCTGTGCATCGGGTCCGCCCAGAGCTCCAGCAGAGCCGCGTAGACTTCTTCCTTGGTATCAAAGGCCGGAACCGCATCGTCGGGAATACCGAAATCCGCGGCCTCCATATCCTCCAGCGCGGCCGTGTCCAGCGTATAGGAACCGTTTCCGTTGGCATTGCCCACGATCAGCTTACGACCGGAAAGCTCCGCCCGGGCACCGCCTTTACGCACATCCGGGCCATCCGGCTCGCCGTCGGTCCAAAAGCTCTTGGCGCTCTCACGTACATAACCGGTTTCCGTATCCAGGGCACTGTTGCCATTGGCATCCACCACGCCACCGCCTTCAAGGCGATAACGTTTCAGGTTACCCGGCCAGACCGAGGTGCTTTCCGGTTTGAACATGGCGTAGTAGAGCTGGTCAAGGTGCTCCAGCCGGTTGTTCTGGTTGACCGATACCCCCGGCGAGGTGATGGTCTGGGAATCCTCGGCGATCAAATTCAGGATGTCGTTGAATTCGGCGGCCAGTTCACTGGCGCTGGCAGCCAGGCGGACATCTTCGGTACCGCCGTTTATCGCCACGTTTCTCATGTTGGTGACCTGCGAGGAACCCGAGCTCACGCCAAAAGCCACCTGCCAGGTGCGCACTGAACGCCCCTTGGAGTTCTTGCTTTCATTCAAAAGCCAGGAGGCGAGATCCCGCTGACAATCATAGGAGCCACTGCAATATTCGCCAGTCAGGTTCCTCACACTGTTCGTATCACTGTCCTGGGTCGGATCACCATCGGTCATTACAATGATGTGATTGGACTCGCACTGGTTCTCCATGTTCATGGGTGACTGGTAGTAATTCTCTGAAGTACACCCATGGTAACTACAGGTAATATTCACGGACAGCCGTGGGTCATTATCGGTCGCCTCGCCGCGTTTGGCATAACCCGAGGGGCTCAACCCCATCATGTATCTCGCCATCTCGGAATAGGCTTCCATGGTCGGCGTGTTCGAGGTACCGGAAAGACTGTTCACCAGGCTCTTCACTTCTTCACGGCCCGGGTCATCCATCTCGCTCACCGGGTAGAAGACATAACCACCGTAGCCATTGCTGTCATAGCCACCGTTGAATTTACCCAGCCCGATACGCACCCCATCGCCGAGGCCATCGACCACCTGAGTGAAGGCGGTTTTCAACTGGCTCATCTTGGTCGGGCTGCCACGCTCCATACTGCCGGAGGTATCCAGCAGGAACAGTACGTTGGCGGTTTTCTCGTTCTCGTTGTTGTTCGCATCCACCTGAGCGAAATAGATTTCGGTGTCGTCCGCGTACACCGTGGACGGCGACAGCAGGATGGCGCCCAGCAAAGACAGAAAAAATAAGGTTCTGTTCATGGTTCGCTCCCGATCACTCCTGACCGATGTTGTTGAAATCGGTCGATGACACCATGCCGCGCTTGAGCGCCTGCTGCAGGTGATGGTTTTCGATTTCGAATTGTTCCACTTCCGAATCCCCCATGATCTCGAAGGTGTAATCGACGATCAGGGTACCGCCACCGCTCATGCTGACCTGCCCGCCGGAGACCGGCTGCATGCCTTTCTGGCGAATCCTAGATTGCGCCTGCACCAGCCCCCGTGAATCCATGTAGTCACTGGTGCCGCAGCGCGTCTGCAGCACTACCCCACCGCCAAGACAACGGTATTCCACCTGGCCGAGCAGAAAGGGCTGAAGAGCATTGCTGTTAAGGCCGGAGAGGTATGCATAGGCATCGGCCACCGCGGACTCGGCGCCCTCGAAGGCCATCGCGTCCACCTGGGTACCGGTGGAAATCTTGGCGCTGAACATACTGGTCTTCATCGCCGTGATGCCCATCAGGGAAACGATCACCAGGATCATCAGAGCGATCAGCAGGGCCGCGCCGCGCTCGCCGCGTGCCAGGGTGGGGGCGGTCTGTTTCATACTTCATCCCAACGGTAATTACGGATCGCCACGGTGGACTGGAACTGTCGTCGCAGGCTGCGCCCTTCGTTCACCGTCTCTTCGTGGTCCAGCAGATAAAATGTCTGCTCCTCCTGGGCACCTTCCATGGAGGGCAGCGGCTTTTCCAGCAGCAGGGCGACCTTCACGGCCACCACCTGATCGCCGGCCACGTTATCAGCGGTTACGTAGCGGGCGGCGAACGGAACCGCATCCACGAGCTGGTCGACGCCATAGAGCACCTGAAAGCCGCGCACGTCCTGCAGCAGGATGACGTCATCGGAGGACAGATTGCCCCGGCACTTCAGGTTGCCGTCATCGTCCACCCAGTACGTATTCACCACTTCGGTCATGGCGGCCGGCGTCAGGCCGGTACCGGTGCAATCGGTAAGGCCATGGTGGCTGATGGTGAGGCGGTCGTTACCCTCATTACCACCGTCGGAGGAAGGCGGCATGCCCAGAAAAGTGGCCAGGTGCACACCGGGAAAATCCGTGGCGGCCACCTGGTCATCCATATAGCCGGTCAGTTGCAGGTCCTGGGCAATAAAGCGCAGGGCGAGCTGGCCCTGCTCCTGGGACTCACTCATTGCCTGCTGCAGGGCAAAAGTGCGCTGGTTGGTGGAAAACAGCGACACCGCGGCGGCGGTGATCAGCAGGCCCAGCAGCATCGCCACCATCAATTCGACCAGGCTGAAACCGGCCATGTGGTTGGACGTTCTCATCGTGCCACCTCCATGACCACGCATTCGGAGTCCTCGTCGGCGGCGATCTGGCCATTGGTCAGGCAATCGTCGATGTCCTGGTCGCGCCAGGCCACCACCACGCAACTGGTGATGCCACCGCCGGTATCACAGGGCTCCACCTGGATGCGACCGGCGGGCAACAGGCTGCCCGCCTGCCATTCGAGTTGTTCGATGTCCCAGGCGGCCATCTGGTCCGAACTGCAGGCGCTGTCGTAACAATCGGTGGGCGGCGCGTCACCAAAGGACTGCTGGGCCCCGCCCCACTGGCTCTTGTCCAGGTAGGTGGCCTGGGCGGCGCCATTAACCAGAATACGTTCCAGGGCATCGCGGGCCAGGGCGGTGGCCTGGGATCGGGTCTGGGCGCTTTCCGAGCCTTTCAGGGCACTCAGTTGCAAGCCGGCGTAGCCAAGCACGCCGATGGCCAGAACCAACAGGGCGACCAGGATTTCCACCATGCCCACCCCGGTTTGCTGCTTCATTCGTCTACCCCTTCCCTTACCCACAGGTGATCACCGTATTGTCGACCACGCCAAAGCGTCCGACCTCGATCTTGCGACCGCTCTCGCCGCTACGGTCGTCACAGACCTTGAATTCCACGTTGCTGGCGATGATGCCCGACGGCAGAAAACGGATTTCGCTCACACTACTGGTGACGGTGGCCTTGCCGGCCGGGTGAAAACTCTGGTCGCCCTCGGTGCGGGCACTGTCGTAGAAGATTTCCCAGCCATCGTCCCAGGAGCCGCCCAGATGACGAAGCAGCACCGGTTTGCGAAGATTCACCGCCTGCGCGCGGGCGGTGTTGATGGCGGTGACCAGATCAGCGGTGGTGGCACGCAGAGCGTTGTTGGCGGTGACGTTTTGGAAGGACGGCACCGCCACCGTCAGCAACACCGCCGCCACGGTGATGCCAAGCATCAGTTCAATCAACGTGAAGCCTGCGCTGCGCGCGCTTGTGTCGAGCACCACGGAGTACTCCATTCGCATTGGGGTGACGACACTCTAGCAATTGTAAAACCGTGGACAACGGGACTTAGACAAGCGGTCACTTCACGGACATGAGCGGCATAAGCAAGGGTTTGTATGGTGAAACCCCTGTGAACGGCGTCATGCTTCGCGGTGAACGGGCGGGTAAGAAGGGCTCACGGCGCCCGGTCGGGCGCCGCCGAAAAGGTCAGACGCGCAAGGCGCGGGGCATGGAGAAACGGATGTTTTCCTCGCGACCGGGAATCTCCTGTTCCGGGTCCCCGCCCAGTTCCCGCAGGCGGGCCACCACCTGATGAACCAGCTCTTCCGGGGCACTGGCCCCGGCGGTGACACCCACGGATTTCTTGCCGGTGAGCCAGGCCGGATCGATCACCGCCGGGTCGTCGAGCAGGTGGGACGGCGTACCGCAACGTTCGGCCAGCTCCTTGAGGCGGTTGGAGTTGGAACTGTTCACCGAGCCCACCACCAGAACCAGGTCGCATTCCAGGGCCAGTTGCCGCACCGCGTCCTGGCGGTTGGTGGTGGCGTAGCAAATATCCTCGCGCTTGGGGCCGAGAATGTTGGGGAAGCGGGCACGCAAGGCGTCGATGATGCGCGCGGTATCATCGACGCTGAGGGTGGTCTGGGTGACGAAGGCGAGCCGGTCCGGGTCGTTCACCTCCAGCCGCGCCACATCGTCCTCGTCTTCCACCAGGTACATGCGGCCACCCTTGGAGGTGTCGTACTGCCCCATGGTGCCTTCCACTTCCGGGTGGCCCTGATGGCCGATCAGGATCGCCTCGCGGCCTTCACGGGCGTAGCGGATCACTTCCATATGCACCTTGGTGACCAGCGGGCAGGTGGCATCGAACACACGCAGGGCGCGTCGCTCGGCTTCTTCCTGCACCGCCTTGGAGACACCGTGGGCGCTGAAAATGACGATGGCGTCATCCGGCACTTCATGGAGCTCCTCGACGAACACGGCGCCGCGCTGACGCAGGCCGTCCACCACGTAGCGGTTGTGCACCACCTCATGGCGCACGTGCACCGGAGGCCCGAACACGTCCAGGGCGCGGTTGACGATTTCGATGGCCCGGTCCACGCCGGCGCAGAAACCGCGGGGATTGGCGAGACGGATTTGCATAGGAAAACCTGCTTGGACTGTGAGGCGAGTATACGCGTCGCGGGCCGGCCCCGGCCAGGATCGCGGCGGAAGCCGCTCCTGCCGCGGATGTGGCTGTAGGAGCGGCTTCCGCCGCGATGGTCAGTTCAGGCGGATGGTCTGCTCGGGCACGTCGTGCTGAACGTCGATGATCTCCACCACGAAGGTCAGGTCGCGGCCCGCCAGGGGATGGTTGAAGTCCACCGTTACCCAGTCATCATCCACGTCGGTGACCACCCCGGGCAGCTCGGCACCGGCGGCGTCGGCGAAATTCATCACCATGCCCGGTTCCACGTCCCGCACCTCGAAGGTGGCGCGGTTGAAGTGCTGGACGTTCTGCTCGTTGTGCTCGCCGAAGCCGGACTCGGCGTCGATGAACACGCTGCGCCTGTCGCCCGGCCGCAGGCCGAGAATGGCCTTCTCGAAGCCCGGCAGCAGGGAGCCGTCGCCCCAGGCGAAACTGGCCGGCTCGCCGTCGAAGGTGCTGTCCATCTCGGTGCCGTCCATGAGGCGTACGGCGAAGTGCAGCGTGACACGGGTCTGCGGCCCGGCGAAGAGTTGGTCAGTCATGGGCGCGGCGCCCTCCCAGCAGCATGTCCAGAATGATCAATACCGCTCCGATTGTGATGGCGCTGTCGGCGATATTAAAGGCCGGAAAGTGGTAATCGCCCCAATAGAAATCGAGAAAATCCACCACATGACCCAGCACCACCCGATCATAGAGATTGCCCAGGGCACCACCGAGGATCAGCGCCAGAGCGGCGCCCTGCATGCGCTCGGTCTTGAGCTTGCGCAGCCAGCCCAGGATCAGCACCGCCGCGATCAGCGCCACGCCGGCGAAGAACCAGCGCTGCCAACCGCCGGCGCCGGCCAGGAAACTGAAGGCGGCGCCGGTGTTGTAGGCCAGGGTCAGGTTGAACACCGGCAGAATCTCCAGACGCTCGAAGAGTTCGAAACGCGCCACGATCCAGTGCTTGGTGAGCTGATCCAGGGCGATCACCAGCACCGTGAGCCACAGCCAGTTGAGCTGGCCGGGCAGCCCCCGGCGAGCCGCCGCCTCAGGCATAGTGCCGCTCCTCGCCGGGGCCTTCCACGTTGGTCACGCAACGGCCGCAGATCTCCGGGTGAGCCGGGTCCACGCCGACATCGGCGCGGTGGTGCCAGCAGCGGGCGCATTTGGGATTCGGCGAGGGCGCCACCTTCACCTTGAGGCCGGCCACGGCGCTGGCCTCCAGTTCCGCCGGGGCCTGGGCCAGCGGCTGCAGAGCGGCGGTGGAGGTGATGGTGACGAAACGCAGTTCGTCGCCGAGCCGCTCCAGCAGGGAGCGGACGTCGTCGTCCACGTACAGGGTAGCGTCGGCGGACAGGTTGGCGCGCAGCTCCTTGCGATTACGGGCCTCCTCGATGGCCTTGTTTACCGCCTGCTTGACCGCCTGGATCCGCTCCCAGAACGCCAGGTCCATATCGGCGTCCCCGGGCAGGCCGAACAGGCCTTCGTACCAGGTGGTGAGGAACACCGAGTCGGCTTTTTCACCGGGCAGGTGCTCGTGGATTTCCTCGGCGGTAAAGCTGAGGATCGGCGCCATCCAGCGCGCCAGAGCCTGGGCGATATGGTACAGCGCGGTCTGGCAGGAACGCCGTGCCACGGAGTCCTCGCGGGTGGTGTACTGGCGGTCCTTGATGATATCCAGATAGAAGCCGCCCAACTCGTTGGCGCAGAAGTTGTGCAGGCGCTGATAGACCTGGTGGAACTGGTAGCTGTTATAAAGCTCGCGCAGTTCGTCCTGGACCTGGGCGGCGCGGGCCACCGCCCAGCGGTCCAGGGCCAGCATCTCCTCCGGCGCCAGGGCATTGGCGGCGGGGTCGAAGCCGTTCAGGTTGGAGAGCAGGAAGCGGGCGGTGTTGCGGATGCGCCGGTAGCTGTCCGCCACCTGCTTGAAGATGCTTTTGGAGACGGTCATCTCGCCCCGGTAGTCCGTGGAAGCGATCCACAGCCGCAGGATATCGGCGCCCAGCTCGTTCCAGACCTCCTGGGGGGCGATCACGTTGCCCAGGGACTTGGACATCTTGCGGCCCTGCTCGTCCACGGTGAAACCGTGGGTGAGCACGCCCTTGTAGGGCGCCGCGCCGCGCATGGCGGTGCTGGTCAGCAGCGAGGACTGGAACCAGCCCCGATGCTGGTCGGAGCCTTCCAGGTACAGATCCGCCGGCACGGTCAGCTCCGGGCGCTGTTCGAGCACGGAAAAGTGGGTGGTGCCGGAATCGAACCACACATCCAGCACGTCGGTGACCTTGCTGTAGCGCTCGGCGTCGGCGCCCAGCAGCTCCGCCGGGTCGAGCTGGAACCAGGCCTCGATGCCCTCCTTCTCGATCCGCTTGGCCACTTCCTCGATCAGGCGCGGGGTGTCCGGATGCGGCTCGGAGGTGTCCTTGTCCACGAACAGAGTGATCGGCACGCCCCAGGTGCGCTGCCGGGAGATGCACCAGTCCGGGCGATCGCGCAGCATGCCTTCCATGCGCGCCTGGCCCCAGTCCGGCGTCCAGGTGATTTTCTTCACTTCCTCGCGAGCCCGCTCCAACAGGCCATGCCCCCCCATGGAGATGAACCACTGGGCGGTGGCGCGGAAGATGATCGGCGTCTTGTGGCGCCAGCAATGCGGGTAACTGTGGGTGATGCTCTTCTTGGCCACCAGGGTGCCGCCTTCCTGCAGCGCCTCGATCACCGGCCCGTTGGCCTTGGTGACATGCAGGCCGCCCACCACCGGCAGGCCGTCGCGGAACACACCGTTGTCCTGCACCGGGCTGTCCACTTCCAGGCCGTAGCGCTTGCCCACCACGAAGTCGTCCTCGCCGTGGCCGGGCGCGGTGTGCACGCAGCCGGTGCCGGCGTCGGTGGTGACATGCTCGCCCAGCACCACCGGCACCTGGCGGTCCAGGAACGGGTGCTGGAGTTTCAGGAATTCCAGGGCACGGCCCGGGAAGGCGGCGGAGCGGCGAGCGCCGTCCAGCCCATAGCGCTCGGCGGCATCGTCGGCCAGGGCCTCGGCCACCACCAGCTCACGGGCGCGACCGTCCTGGTCGCCGCTGAGCAGCACGTAATCCTCATCGGGATGGACCGCCACCGCCTGGTTGGCGGGCAGGGTCCAGGGCGTGGTGGTCCAGATCACCAGCGCCGGGGCGCCGGCTTCCACGCCGGTGCGGGCGGTGAAGTCCGCCGGGTCCACGGCGGCGAACGCCACGTCGATGGCCGGGGACTTCTTGTCCTGGTATTCCACTTCCGCTTCCGCCAGGGCGGAGGCGCAGTCCAGGCACCAGTGCACCGGCTTGAACCCCTTGGTGAGCAGGCCCTTCTCAACGATCTGGCCGAGCGCGCGGACGATGTTCGCCTCGGTGTCGTAATTCATGGTCAGGTAGGGGTTGTCCCAGTCCCCGAACACGCCCAGGCGGATGAAGTCCTTCTTCTGCCCTTCCACCTGCTCGGCGGCGTAGGCCCGGCACTCCTCGCGGAAGGTACGCGCGTCCACCTTGTGGCCGGCCTTGCCTACCTTCTGCTCCACCTTGTGCTCGATGGGCAGGCCATGGCAGTCCCAGCCGGGCACATAGGGCGCATCGAAGCCCTCCAGCCCCCGCGCCTTGACGATCACGTCCTTGAGCACCTTGTTGATGGAATGCCCGATATGAATGGAGCCGTTGGCGTAGGGAGGGCCGTCATGGAGCACGAACTTGGGACGGCCGGCGGCGGTCTCGCGAATCCGGCGGTACAGATCCTGCCGGCGCCATTGCTCCAGCCGTTCCGGTTCGCGCTTGGACAGACCGGCTTTCATGGGAAAGTCGGTATGGGGAAGATTCAGCGTCGCCTTGTAGTCCGTCATAGTCCGTCGTCTTGTGCAAAGAAGGCTTTAACCTGCTCCAGGTCCCGCCACATGGCGGCCTTGAGTTGATCCAGGCTGTCAAAGTTCGTTTCCGGGCGCACGAATTGATGAAAGTGCACGGTCAGATGGGCGTCGTACAGATCGCCCTGAAAATCCAGCAAATGCACTTCCAGGCGGTTCTCGCGGCCATTCACAGCCGGCCGCGTGCCCAGGTTGGCGGCGCCGGGCCAGCCGCTCAGGCCGCCGCCGTCCACGCGCACCGCGAACACCCCCTGCAGGGGCGATACCGGTCGCTTGAGCGCCAGATTCACCGTGGGGATGCCCAGGGTGCGGCCAATCTTGTCACCGTGGCGTACCCGGCCACTGATGCCATAGGGGCGACCCAGCAGGCGCTCGGCGAGGATGAAATCGCCCTGCTCCAGGGCGCCACGCACCCGGGTACTGGACACCCTCTCGCCGTCCACCTGGCAAGTGGGAGTATCGGTTACTTCAAAGCCGAACGCCTGGCCGGCCCGGCACAGATAATCGAAATCCCCGTCCCGGCCACAGCCGAAACGAAAATCGTCACCCACCACCAGATAATCAATGCCCAGCCCGGCCACCAGCAGATCACGCACGAACGCTTCCGCGCCCAGGCTTCGGAAACGCTCATCGAAACGGGCGCACAGCACCTGATCCACGCCCTTGCGACGCAGGGCGATGAGCTTGTCACGCAGGCTCATCAGGCGCGCCGGCGCCTGCTCCCCGGCGAAAAACTCCTGGGGCTGAGGCTCGAACAGCATCACCGTGGCCAGCTTGTCACGGGCACGGGCCTCGGCGATCACCTTGTCCAGAATGCGCTGGTGGCCCAGGTGCACGCCATCGAAATTGCCGATGGTGGCCACGCACCCTCGGTGCATGGACCGCAGATTGTGAATGCCGCGAATCAGTCGCATCCCGCCCTCGTCGCCATCCCGGAGCCGCCGCGCCCGCGTATCCGGGGGAAAAGAGGGCCGATTATAGAAATCATCGGCGCAGGTGGCGAGGTCTGAGGCCAAGAATCAGCAGCACCAGGGCATAAATCGCCAATCCGGCCAGCACGATCACCGTCAGCCAGCCAATGCGCGCCATCAGCGGGCCTTCCATCCAGACACCGGCCTGGCGGGCAAGAAAATGGATCGCCACCACCATGGCGCCGCCGGCGCACAGCAACCGAACGCCGTGGGCGCCCCAGCCCGCCCCGGGCCGGTAGACGCCGCCCCGGCGCAGGCCGGCGAACAGCAGGCCGGCATTGAGCCAGGCGGACAGCGAGGTGGCCAGGGCCAGGCCGGCGTGCTGCAACGGCCACACCAGGGCCAGGTTGAAACCCATGTTGGCGATCATGGCGATGACGCCGATCTTCACCGGGGTCTTGGTGTCCTGGCGGGCGAAGTAACCGGGCGCCAGCACCTTGATCAGCATGAACGCCAGCAGGCCGGCGCTGTAAGCGCGCAGGGACTCCGCCGAGCGCAACACATCGGTGGCGCTGAACTCGCCATGGCGGAACAGGGTCGCCAACAGCGGCTCCGCGATCACCGCCAGCGCCAGGGCCGCCGGCACGCCGATCAGAAGCACCAGCCGCAGGGCCCAGTCCAGGGTACGCGAGAACGCATCCGGGTCCGCTTCGGCGTGCTTGCCGGACAGACTGGGCAGAATCACCGTGCCGATGGCGATGGCGAACACTCCCAGGGGCAGCTCGGTGAGCCGGTCGGAGTAATACAGCCAGGTCACCGAGCCGGTTTGCAGCAGCGATGCCAGCACCGTGTCCAGCAGCAGGTTGATCTGGCTTACCGACACCCCGAACAGGGCCGGCGCCATGAGCCGCAGAATGCGGCGCACGCCCTCGTCCCGCCAGGCCATGCGCGGCACCGGCATCAGGTGCAGGCGGGCCAGGAACGGCAACTGAAACAGCAATTGCACCACACCGGCGATCAGCACCCCCCAGGCCAGCGCCACCGCCATGCGCCCCTCGGCGAAGCGCGGCGCCAGGAACAGCGCGCAGCCGATCAGGCTCAGGTTCAGCAGCACCGGAGTGAAGGCGGGCACCGCGAACCGGCTCCAGGTGTTGAGAATGGCGCCGGAGAAGGCGGTCAGGGCAATGAAGAACAGGTACGGGAAGGTGAGCCGCAGCATCTCCACCGCCAGCGCCCTTTTATGGGGATCGTCGCCGAAGCCCGGGGCGAACACCCAGATCAACAGCGGCGCGCCCAGCACGCCGATCAGGGTAACCAGCGCCAGGGTACCGCCCAGGGTCCCCGCCACACGGTCGATGAGCAGCCTGGTGGCCACCAGGCTGCCCTCTTCCCGGGAGCGAGTGCGGTATTCGCTGAGCACCGGCACGAAAGCCTGGTTGAAGGCACCCTCGGCGAACAACCGGCGCAGGAAATTGGGAATCCGGAACGCCACGAAGAAGGCGTCGGTGCCGGCGGAAGCGCCCAGCAGGCGGGCCAGCACCACGTCGCGCACCAGGCCCAGCACCCGGGAGAGCAGCGTCATGCCACTGACTACCAGGGTGGAAGCCAGCAAGCCGCCTTTTTTGTCGTCTCTCGCCTGGTCGCCCATCAGCCCTCCGGAAAACCGACCAAGGGTACCCAAAGCACTGCCCGCCCGCCAGCGGCATGGCCCGGCCCGGCGGCACGATCGCGGCCGAAGCCGCCCGCCACGGTCGTGAATTCCCACCATTGACATTCCGGGAAGGGATCGGCATGATTGCGCACCTTCAAACCGGCCCACGGGCACTCGTGCGTCCCGGTTTCACCGAATCAAGCAGATCGACGGCTCGTCGGTCGTCAGTTAAAAAGATAGGAGCAGGACCTTGGCTAACTCACCGCAAGCACGCAAGCGCGCGCGTCAGGCGGAAACGCGTCGTCAGCACAACGCGGCGATGCGCTCCATGGTGCGTACGTACCTCAAGAAGGTGAACGCGGCCATTGCCTCCGGCGACCAAGGCGCCGCTCAGGAAGCGTACCAAAAAGCGACCTCGGTGCTGGACAAGGCCACCCGCAAGGGCAAGTTTCACCCGAACAAGGCGGCACGCCACAAGAGCCGCTTGAACGCCAAGATCAAGGCCATGGCGGCCTGAATCTGATCAAACTGGCGTCAGACAAAAAAACCGGCCTCTGGCCGGTTTTTTTGTCTGACGCTGGACGCTCGAAGCCTGACACCTCCACCCCGCCGGCGTCAGGCTTCCATGACCACCATGTTGTCCCGGTGGATCAGTTCTTCCTCGTTCATGAAACCCAGCACCCCGGCGATTTCATGGCTCTTCTTGCCGCATAGCCGGCGGGCGTCGGCGGCGTCGTAGTTAACCAGGCCACAGGCCACCCGATTGCCCTGCTCGTCCTCGCAGGCCACCATCTCGCCCCGGGAAAACTGCCCGAACACATCCACCACGCCCACCGGCAGCAGGCTGGAGCCGGCCTCGCGCACGCGCCGCGCGGCGCCGGCATCCAGCACCAGCCGGCCGCGCATGCGCAAGTGCCCGGCCAGCCACTGCTTGCGGGCATTCATGGGTGACGTGTCCGGCATCAAAGTGGTGCCCGGCGCGCCACCATCGCGCAACTCGGCGAGCACCTCCGGGCGGCGCCCCGAGGCAATCGTGGTCATGGCGCCGGAGCGGGCCGCCAGGCCGGCGGCGCGCACCTTGGTGGCCATGCCACCGCGCCCCAGCCCGGAACCACCGCCACCGGCCATGGCGGCGATCGCAGGATCGGACGCCCGCGCCTCACGGATCAGGCTGGCCGCCGGATTCTGGCGCGGGTCGGCGTCGAACAGCCCCTCCTGGTCGGTGAGGATCACCAGCCGCTCGGCCTCCACCAAGTTGGCCACCAGGGCCGCCAGGGTGTCGTTGTCACCGAAGCGGATCTCGTCGGTAACCACGGTATCGTTCTCGTTGACCACCGGCACCACCGCGAAGCCCAGCAGTGTCAGCAGGGTGCTGCGCGCGTTCAGGTAACGCTTGCGGTCGGACAGATCGTCGTGGGTGAGCAGCACCTGGGCGGTATGCAGCCCGTGCTTGCGAAAACAGGACTCCCAGGCCTGCACCAGCCCCATCTGCCCCACTGCCGCCGCGGCCTGCTGCTCATGGACCGATTCCGGCCGACGCGACCAGCCCAGGCGCGTCATCCCCTCGGCCACGGCACCGGAGGACACCACGATGGGCTCGATGCCGGCGGCGCGCAGCGCCACCATGCGATCCACCCAGAGCTGCATCAGATCCCGATCCAGGCCGCGCCCGTCGTTGGTGAGCAGGGCGCTGCCGATCTTGATCACCCAGCGCTCAGCGCTCATAGACGATCTCCACGTCGTGGTCGTCGTCGTCATCATCGTTGTCCCGGGCGGCTCGGTTGACGCGCTTGATCTCCTGGATCTTTTCCCGCGCCTCGGCCTCCAGGCGATCGCGCAGGTCGCGCTGCTCGGCGGCGTATTCCGGATCTTCGCGCTCGCGCAGCCGTCGCTCCTCGATGGCGTTCATCAGCGCGTAGGTCAGCTCCTCGCACCCCACCCCGGCGGCGGCGGACAGGCGGAACACCGGCCCCTGCCAGCCCAGTTCCTCGACGATGGCATTGACCCGCTCCTCGGCCTCCTGGTCGGGCAGCAGGTCGATCTTGTTGAACACCAGCCAACGCTCCTGCTCGGCCAGCGCCGGGGAGAAACGATCCAACTCGTCGGCGATGGCATCGATCTGATCCGCCGGCTCACCGTCCGGCGGAGCGATGTCCACCACGTGCAGCAACAGCCGGGTGCGCGCCAGGTGCTTGAGAAAGCGGATACCCAGACCGGCCCCCTCGGCCGCGCCCTCGATCAGGCCGGGAATGTCGGCCACCACGAAACTGCGATAGCGATCCACCTTCACCACGCCCAGGTTCGGCACCAGGGTGGTGAACGGGTAATCCGCCACCTTTGGCTTGGCGGCGGAAATGGCGCGGATCAGGGTGCTCTTGCCGGCATTGGGCATGCCCAGCAGCCCCACGTCCGCCAGCACCTTCAGTTCCAGGCGCAGCCGGCGCACCTCACCGGGGATTCCCTTGGTGGTCTTGCGCGGCGCCTGGTTGACGCTGCTCTTGAAGTGCACGTTGCCCAGCCCGCCGCGGCCACCCTTGGCCACCATCACCGTCTCGCCGTCGGCGGTCAGGTCCGCCAGCACCTCGTCGGTGTCCACATCCACCACGGTGGTGCCCACCGGCACCTTGAGGTAGATGTCGTCGGCGGATTTGCCGGTCATCTGCCGGCCCTTGCCGGGCTCACCGTTGCGCGCCTTGTAACTGCGCTCGTAGCGGTAATCGACCAGGGTGTTGAGGTTGCCGTCGGCGCGTACATAGACGTGCCCGCCGGCCCCGCCGTCACCGCCATCGGGACCGCCGAATTCGACGTACTTCTCGCGCCGGAAACTCAAACAGCCGTGGCCGCCGTTGCCGGCGCGAACATCAATGGTGGCTTCGTCGACGAATTGCATGGGACGACTCTTCAGAACAGGTGGATGGGTATTCTAGCGTAGCTTGCCGTTTGTGGCCCGCCGTCCGACAGCCACAAAAAAGCCCCGCGGGCCGAGCCTCGCGGGGCTTTCGTGTGATCCCGGAGGGATCAGGCCACGGGCTCGATCACCACGTACTTGCGACCCAGCGGGCCCTTGGTTTCGAACTTCACGCGACCGGCCTCGGTGGCGAAGATCGTGTGGTCCTTGCCCATGCCGGTGTTCACACCGGAATGGAAGCGGGTGCCACGCTGACGGATGATGATCTCGCCGGCCTTGACTTCCTGGCCGCCAAAGCGCTTCACGCCAAGGCGTTTACTTTCGGAATCGCGACCGTTACGAGTACTACCACCGGCTTTTTTATGTGCCATGTCTCAATCCTCTAATGCGTTACGGATCAGCCCTGGATCCCGGTGATTTTCACCGCCGTGTACCACTGGCGATGGCCTTGCTGCTTGCGGGAGTGCTTGCGGCGACGGAACTTGACGATTTTCACCTTCTTGTGGCGGCCTTGCTCGACCACCTCGGCGGAAACCTTGGCGCCGTCCAGCAGGGGCTGGCCCACCTTGACGTCGTCGCCGTCGGCAACCAGCAGCACCTGATCGAACTCCACGGTCTCACCGGTGGCCACTTCGATCTTCTCCACGCGCAGGGTATCACCCTCTTCAACGCGGTACTGCTTGCCACCCGTCTTGATGACTGCGTACATCTTGCTTGCTCCGGATAAATCCACTCGCGGGCGGGCGTCCACATTCGGGAGGCCACTTTCGGTGCCCGGGGGATGATGAAAACAGGGTCGCGAAGTGTACGCTAACCGGAGCCTCTTCTCAAGAGGCCCGCGGCCATCCCCGGAGCCGCCCCGCGCGGCGGCTTCACCGGCGATGGCTTTTCTTGACTGATCGGGCCCCGCTGCTAGCATTGCCCGCTGTTCACGCCCCCTTTTTTGGAAACGCGCTCCATGGATTTCAAGGCCATCAGTTCCGTCGTCGGCGACGACTTCGAGGCGGTGAACCGCTTCATCACCCACCACCTGGACACCGAGGTCCCGCTGATCCGGGAAGTGGGCGACTACATCGTCGGCTCCGGCGGCAAGCGGCTGCGGCCACTGGTGGGCCTGCTCAGCGCCCGGGCTTCCGGCTACACCGGCGACCAGCACGTGGACGTGGCGGCGGTGATCGAATTCCTGCACACCGCCACCCTGCTCCACGACGACGTGGTGGACGAATCCAGCCTGCGCCGGGGCCGCCCCACGGTGAATGCGGTGTGGGGCAACTCCGCCAGCGTGCTGGTGGGTGATTTCCTGATCTCCCGGGCCCTGCAACTGATGGTGGCGCTGGAGGACCAGCGCCTGCTGGAAATCCTCTCCCAGAGCACCAATACCATCTCCGAGGGTGAGGTTCTGCAACTGATCAACACCCGCGACCCGGACACCACCGAATCCAGCTACATGCGGGTGATTCACGACAAAACCGCCAAGATGTTCGAATCCGCCGCCGAAACCGGCGCCGTGCTGGGGGCACGCAACGGTCCGAACCGCTGCGCGGACTTCGCCACCTTCGGTTTGCACCTGGGCATCGCTTTCCAGCTCATCGACGATGTGCTGGACTACCAGGGCGACGTCAGCGAGTTGGGCAAGAACGTGGGCGACGACCTGGCCGAGGGCAAGCCCACCCTGCCCCTGATCTACGCCATCCAGCATGGCGCGCCCCAGCACGCCGAGCTGATCAAGGCCTCGATCCGCGGGGGCGGCCTGGATCACCTGAGCGAGATCGTCGACATCGTGCGCGAGTGCGGCGGCCTGAGCTACACCATCGAGCGGGCCGCCGAGCACACCGAACGGGCTCTGGACGCGCTGTCATCGGTGCCCGAGTCCCCCTATAAGGACGCGCTGCGCCGCCTGGCGGAGGAATCCCTGCAGCGCACCTACTAACTGGATGAATGGAGAATGGCATGAAACAGCTTCTCGTCCTGGCCGCCGCCGCCCTGCTGGCCACCGGCTGCGCGCTCAGCCCTCAGCAGATCGAGGTGGCACCCAAGCCCGAGGTGGAAGCGGCCAACCTGGGCCACAACCGCCCGGTGGAAGTCATCGCGGTGGACTCCCGTGGCCAGAAGGCGTTCGGCTCCCGTGGCGGCGTGTACAAGGACACCGCCCTGGTGCAACCCTCCAACGACGTGCGCGCGGCACTGGCGGACTCGGTGCGCAAGGGCCTGCAGAGCCTGGGGTTCAATGCTTTCAACCCGGGCCCGGACGCCACCACCCTGGAAGTGCGCCTGGAAAAGCTGGATTACATCCCCGAGGAAGGCTCGGTGGTGAACCGGGTCAACCTGGACCTGACCCTGCTGGCCGAAGCGCGCCGTGGTGACACCACCCACACCGGCACCTACAACAGCAGCGTCGAGCACAAGCTGCCGTTCACGCCCTCGGCGGCACGCAATCAGGAAATGGTCAACCAGATCCTCAGCCGCTCCATCGAGCGCCTGCTCAACGACCAGGAGATGATTCGCTTCCTGGCCGGCGACGATATGCCCTGAGACCGCTCATTCGTTCTCCGGGCGCGCCGTCACCTCCGGCGCGTCCGGGTCCGTCATCGCCACCGTGAACAGCAGCGGTCGGCAGCAGACGTGGCAATCCTCCACGTATTCCTGATCCCCCTGGGACGGATCCACCAGGGCATCGAACCATTCCCAGCAATGCGGGCACTGCACCGGCACCGGTATCAGTTCCATCGCCCTACTCCGGCAGCCGCAGGCGCCGCAGCCAGTCCGGCTCCGTCTCGACCGGTCGAGGCTCACCCTGCCCCCACACCGGCCCCGGCCAGCACGGGTCGCCCTCGAAGCGGGCGATGACGTGCACATGCAGCTGCGGCACCAGATTGCCCAGCGCGCCCAGATTGATCTTGTCCGCGCCGGTGACGCGCTCCAGCTCGGCGGCGAGGTGATTCACCGTGGTCAGCAAAAGAGCCTGCTCCGGCAGCGGCAGATGGTGCCACTCGCGCAGGCCATCGCGCTTGGGCACCACGATCAGCCAGGGAAAGCGGGCATCGCGCATCCAGCGCAACCAGCACAGATCGGTTTCGCCCAGCGCGCCGGTATCGGCCGCCAGACGGGGGTGGAGAGTGGTCATGGTCACAAATCCGCCTTAAAAGCCCGGGGCGATGGCTGGGCAAGACCGCCGCCGTCGCCTAAGATGATACGCAAAAATTAGCGCTCTCAAGAAAAGCCGGCGAGCATACACAAGTACGCAAGGGGAACGCCGGTCCATTTCCAAGGATGGCGTACGATACCTGTCTGGGGGAAGATCATGGAATGGGTAGCCATCATTACCGTCGTGGCGCTGTTGCAATGCGCCCTGTTCAGCTTCCTGGTCGGCCGCGCCCGGGTCAAATACCAGGTGCGCGCACCGGCCGTGCACGGCCATGAAATCTTCGAACGCTGCCAGCGCGGCCACGCCAATACCGTGGAGCAGTTGGTGCTGTTCCTGCCAGCGCTGTGGTTGTTCGGCTGGTATCTGGAACCGCGCGCGGCGGCGGTGCTCGGCGTGCTGTTCGTGATCGGCCGGCAACTTTACTTCAACGCCTACCTGCAACAGCCACGCAATCGCGGTCGTGGTTTCCTGATCGGCTTCCTGGCCACCCTCACCCTCCTGCTCGGCGGCCTGGGCGGCGCCGTCTTTCAGCTCATCTCCGGCTAACGATCACCCGGGCTATCGATCATCCGGGCTATCGATAGTCCGACGGGCTGCGCCCGGTCCAGCGACGGAAAGCACGGGCGAAATTGGAAGCATCGGAATACCCCAGCGCCAGGGCGATTTCATCCACCGAGCGGTGGCTCTGGGTCAGATATTCCACCGCCAGCCCTTTGCGCAGGTCATCCAGCAGGGTCTGGTAGCTGGTGCCCAGTTGCTGGAGCTTGCGCTTGAGCGTCCGTGACGACATATGCAGCTCCGACGCCACGTCGTCGACACCGGGGAAGCCTCCGGAGCCGGCCAGCATGATGCGCCGTACCTGGCCAAGCAGCGCCGGCGGCGCCTTGATCCGTTCCATCTCCTGCTCGCACTGGGCGGCGGCCATCTGGGCCAGGCGCGGGTCGGCGAAACGCAGGCGCCGCTGCAAACGCTCCACCGGAAAGCGCATCTGGCTGTAGGCGCAATCGAAGTACACCGGCACCGGAATCAACGGACGCAACCGGGAGAAATAGGCCGGCTCCGGGTAGGAGAAGCGCAGCTCACCGAGGATTTCCACGTCGGGAATCAGTTGCATGGCCATGAAATGGAAACTGGAGAACAGGCTCTCCACCACCAGCGGCGCCAGATCGCCCAAGGCCAGCATTTCGTTGACCTGGAGCACCGCCCAGTCACCGTCGCTGAAACTCTCCAACTGAATGATGGTGCTGCGGGTGCGGAAGAACTTGACCGCCAGCTCGATGGCGTCCCCCAGTGTCTCGCTGCTCATCGCCGCGTAACCGAGAAAACCATGGGATGAGAGGGTCATGGACGCCCCCAGCTCCCAGCCCATCCAGGGCTCGCCGGTGAGTGCCAGGGCACGCCGGGCGAAACGGTCGAACACGGCGGCGGTGAGCCGCGCCTTGGGATCACGCCAGCAACCCGGTTCGATCGGCAACCCTTCCAGGGCGCGCTCCTCCTCGATGCCACGCTTATCCAGAAACTCCAGCATCAGCGCCAGATATTCGGCGGAGATGGTGTAGTCCTCCGCGCTCATTTTTAGAATCGTCATACTTATTGTCCCATGGCCCAATATGACCAGCCCGGGCACAAGATACGCATACCCTTCCGGCCAAGGCAAGACCACAGCGACAACACGACGCTGGAGGAAAGCCATGACCGCCAACTGACAACCTGGGTCACATCCTGCCATGGCGCGCCGCCGGCGGCATCGGCGCCGTTTGGGTGGTGAAATCCCAACTTACTGATTTTTATATGAAAAGCCGGAGCCATGGAGTGGCACGATTCTGGCTTTGCCAGAATCGGGCAGAGGAATGGTCACCATGAGCAAAATCGTCAGAGTGGAAAAGCGGCACCCGGAAACGGCCCTGGAAAACCTGAACCGGCTCACCGGGCTGGATTTCCAGAGCTGGCCGGAATCTCTGCTGGAAACAGGTGAGGACGTGGTCGTCGACAACCTCGACACCGCGTCCCGGCCCGAGGGGGGAAGCCTGGCGTGCCGGCGCGTGGCCGATAACGGTCGCTAACCCGGCTGGCGGGCCCCGGGGGGAAGAAAAGGGGCCCGCCCCGCGGCTTGATGCCGAACAGTGTCAGTAGTTGGAGATCAGCTTGTCCTGGGGACGCAGTGCCGTGCCACGGCGCTGCATGTACAGTTCTTCCACCACGTAGAGCATGCCCGGATCGGAGAGGCGCAGGGAAATCTGAACCTGTTCCACGTTGTCGGTGAAACGCAACCGCACCAAGCCGGACAGCAGCGCGCTGCCGTCACCTTTCACCTGCGCGGCATCCACCAGCACCGCCTGGTCGTTCTTGGTGTCCAGGTAACGAACCAGCAACTGAACCTGGCCCGGCTCCCCGGAGACCCTGGTCCAGGCCGCCACATTGAACTCCGCATCCCACTGTCGCGCGCGGGCCGGTCGCCCGTCCGCCCAAATCCGGCTGGGCACCTTGGCGATGAACTTCTCGATCATGAATTCGTATCTCGGCCGATTGGTACTTTCCTATGGAGTGTACGGGGCCCCGGGCGGTTCCCGCCACGTTCGAATTGGCGCCGGCGTTGGGAGCTCCATCACAGGCTGCCCAATTTCCTACACCTTTCCATTGTTTAATTGTTCGACAATGCATACTCCATCCAAGCGACGGCGCCCGTATCGTTCACGGCGAAGAGGTTAGCGAAGACGCTTAGGAGGTACACATCATGGGTGAACTGAAAGACCTGCGTGAAGATCAGGAAAAGCTGCTGAGCCGCGTCAGGAGTTTCGGCGACAAGCTCTACCTGGCCGGCCTGGGCGCCTACAGCAAGGCCGGTGACAGCTCCGAGGAGCTGTACGAACAGTACGTCGAGGCCGGTAGCGAAGCCTATGGCGATGACGCCGAGGGCAAATCCAAACTCCTGCTGGCCGGTCGCGGCTTCACCGTGCGCGCCCGGGCGCTGCTTGAGGAAGCGCCGCGCAAACGCCAGGAGCTCTACGAACAATTCATCAGCACCGGCAAGGAAGCCCGTGGCGAGAAAGCCGAGACCAGCAATGAGTTCGTTCTGGCGGGGCTCGGCGCCTTGACCACCGCCCGCGAGCAGAGCCGCAAGCTGTTCGAGGAGCTGGTGAGCGCCGGCGAAAAACAGCGCGTCTGATTCTTATTCCCTTTTTCTGCCTACTCTCCTTTGGCGGGGCCCCTGTGGGCCCCCTTTTTTTGCGCCGCTGGCGGCGCTAGGCTTGCGGAATTCGAAACCAGCAGCGAGCAGACCATGGCCAAACGCCGTGACCGGGCCGCCACCGGCGGTCGTTTCTGGAAACTCACCGGCATGACCACCTCCATCGCCACCCGGGTGGCGGGCCAGCAGGTGCGCGGCTGGTTCCAGTCGGAGCAGGACCGGCGCGAAAGCCGCGAGGAACTGATGCGCCACATAGGCCGCGAGGTGGCCGCCACCCTGGGACAAATGAAGGGGGCGGTGATGAAGGTCGGCCAGATCGCCTCGCAAATGCAGGATGTGCTGCCCCGGGAAATCAGCGAGCAGTTGGCGGTGCTGCAGAACGCCTCGGCGCCGATGCCCTTCCATGTTATCCGGCGGCAGCTTGAGCGGGAGCTGGGCGGCCCGGTGGCGGATCATTTCCAGGACTTCCAGGAAACACCGTTCGCCGCCGCCTCCATCGGCCAGGTCCATCGCGCCACCACCCTGGAGGGCGAGCAGGTGGTGGTCAAGGTTCAGTATCCGGCGGTGAAGGCTTCCATCGATTCCGACATGAAGCACCTCAAGCGCATCCTCAAGCTCGGCAGTCTGTTGCGCGTCGACGAGCGGGCCCTGGACGCGGTGTTCCGGGAGATTCGCCAGCAGTTGGATGAGGAACTGGATTACCACCAGGAAGCGGAAAACCTGAACCTGTTCCGGGACTTTCATCGTGACGATCCGGATGTGGTGATCCCGCAGGTATTCCCGGCCCTGTCCGGGGCCACCGTGCTGACCCTCAGTCTGGAGGAAGGCACGCCGCTGGAGCAGGTGGACGACGCCCATGGCTTCGATCAGGCCCTGCGCAACCGGCTCGGCGAGCGGCTGTTCGATCTGCTTGCCCGTCAGATCTTCCAGCTGCATGCGGTGCATTGCGACCCCCACCCGGGCAACTTCGCGTTCCGCCAGGATGGCGCCATCGTGTTCTATGACTTCGGAGCGGTGAAGCGCCTTCCCGCCGAGGACGTGGCCTTGATGGCGGCACTCACCGGCGCCGCGCTGTCCGGTGACTGGGCGCGGCTGGATCAGGCGCTGGTGGACATCGGCGCCCGCCGCGCGGACACCTCCGTGCCGGACGGCTTTTACGAAGCCTGGGTGCCGGTGCTGATGCAGGGCATCGCCGACACGCCGTTCGACTTCGAAACCGCCCGGGTCCACCAGGACGTGATGAAACAGGCCAAAGCCTCTGCCTGGGAAGACATGCTGAAGTTTCAGCCCAGCTCGCGGACCCTGCTGGTGCAGCGGGTGGTGGGCGGACATTACTGGACCATGAAGAACCTGGGAGTGGCCAGCGCGCTGCGCCCGCGCCTGGAGCGGATTCTGGAGAGCCGTTGACGCAATCGTGGTGGGAGCGACTTCAGTCGCGATCACGGGGGCGCCCTCTTCATCGCGGCTGAAGCCGCTCCTACCGTGTTCCGCAGGCGGCGGGGCGTATTCGCCGCTTAGCCGTAATGGACGGACGAAAAAGGAAACGCCGGCGTTCAAGCCGGCGCTTTCGGTTCGCCTTCCCTGGCGGTTCGGGGCCTCCCTTTCCCCGGATAGGGGGACGGATCAGAACGCGGAGCGCAGGCCCACGCTGATGCCGGAGATTTCTTCATCGTCCTGATCGTAGTAGCGCATGTACTCCAGGTTCGCGCCAAAGGTATCGGTCAGGTTGAAGTCGATGCCGGCACCGTAGGATTCACCTTCGTAGTGCTCGTCATCGTCCACGGAGTAGTCGATACCGGCCACCGAACCCTCGGCTTTCACGGTACCTTTGAGTTTGGTGTAACCACCGATGATGTAGGGGTGCACGGCTTCGGCCAGAGGCGCGGACAATTTCACGTAACCGCCGTACATGTTGTCCAGTTCGAAGTCGACGATGCCCTTGGAATCCTCATCGAAGCCCATGCCACCACGGGCCTCCAGGCCGATGTAGTCATTGAACTCGATGCCGGCGCGCAGAACGGCGGCGTCGATTTTCAGCGTGTCGCTGTCGTACTCGTCGTTGTCGTACTGGAACTGGCTGTAGTTGGCGCCGATATACGGACCCGCCGCGAAGGCGCCGCCGGCCACCAGAGTACAGGAGAGGACCATTGCCTTGCCCAGAATCTTGACCTTCATTTGCGTCTCCTTTTGCGTGTGAAGTCATCAGTTTGAAACAGGGTACTTGGCCTCGTTCCAGAACCCCCGTTAAATACGGTAAAAGCAACGTGATAATAATCACATTCGGCGACAAGCCACCGGGAAGGGTGAATGAAGCGTTCGATGAGGGCGGCGGGGATAATGATCGGGCTGCTGCTGCTACTGGGCGGTGGCGCCCATGCAAACATTTTGACACTGGGCGATCAGCCCTCCTATGACGCGGCGCCGGCGTTGCGCTGGCTGGACGGCGGCGAACGGCGGCTGACACCGGAGCAGGCACTGCGGCGCCTGCGCGACGGCGATGGCCAGCGCCTGTCCGACAGCTACCCCACCCTTGGCTTCCGCCAGGGCGACCAATGGCTGCTGCTGACCCTGACCAACCACTCCGGGCTGGACCTGTGGTATCTGCGTGCCGCGCGCCCACACCTGGACCAGCTCGACCTGTATGTGTTCGATCAGAGCGGGCAGCGTCTGCACCATTGGCGCAGTGGCGACCGGGTGGCGTTCGAGCAACGCCCCCTGCCCCACTACCAACTGGTGTTTCCGCTGGTGATCCCTGAGGGCGCGCGCTGGTGGCTGCTGTTCCAGGCCCGTGGCGATAATGTGATCGATTTCCCCCTGACCCTTCGCACGCCGGATGATTTCAATCGTCTGGATGGCCGGCTCAATCTGTTCCACGGCTTTTATTTTGGCGCCGTGGCCATCCTGTGCCTGTTCAACCTGCTGATTTTTCTTTCCATCCGAGAACCCAGCTACCTTCATTATGTGCTCTACCTGGGGACCTTCGGGCTCAATCTGTTCGCCCGGGAAGGCCTGGCGTTTCAGTGGCTCTGGCCCGGCGCGCCGGACTGGAACCACCACAGCCTGACGGTGCTCAATCTGCTTACCCTGGCTTTTTCAATGGTGTTTTCCTGTTCCTTTCTGGAATTGCGCAAGCGGGCACCGGCGCTGAACCGGGCACTCACCGGCACCGCCGTGGCGCTGATGATTCTGGCTCCGATCTCCTTGCTGAATTTTGATTTCTTTATCCAGTTTTCTTCCGCCATCGTATTGCCATGGCCGTTCATCGCCACCGGTCTGGCGATCTGGCTGGTGGGGCGCGGCTACCGCCCGGCACTGTTCTATCTGATCGCTTTCGCCTCGGTGGCGGTCACCTCGGTGATCTACATTCTCAAGACCTTCAATCTGGTGCCCGGGCACTGGCTGATCGAGAACGCCTTCCAATTGGGCATTCTGATCGAGGCGGTACTTCTGTCCTTCGCCCTGGCCCACCGCATGACCACACTGAAAACCGAGAACGACCGCATCCAGCGTGAAGCCAACGAGGTGCTGGAACGGCGCGTGGAGGAGCGCACCCGGGAACTGAACGCGGCGCTCAGCGCCCGCGGCGAGTTCCTGGCGATGATGAGCCATGAAATCCGTACGCCACTGAACAGTATGATCGGCACCGTGGACATCCTGCGCGACACCCCACTCAATGACGAACAGCGGCGGCATCTGCATGTGATCGAGCAGTCCGGCGCCGCGCTCACCAACCTGATCGATGATGTGCTCGACTATTCCCGTCTGGACGCTGGCAAAATGCCCATCGATCAAACCCCCTTCGACCTGCCGGCCCTTATCCGTGATTGCACGACGCTGTTCGAGCACCGTGCCCGCCTGCAGGCCAGCGAGCTACGCCTGACGCTGTCACCGGAGCTGGGAGAGTACTGCATCGGCGATCCGGTTCGGCTACGGCAGATCCTGGTCAATCTGATCGGCAACGCGGTGCAATTCACCCATGACGGCGCCATCGACGTGAGCGCCCGCCGCGAGGAGGCCAACCGCGATTATGTACTCTTCGAGGTACGGGACACCGGCATCGGCATCGCCCCCGGCCAGCTGGAGCACCTGTTCGATTATTTCCAGCAAGGCCGACCCGGCGCCCGCCCGCCCCAGGGCGGCAGCGGCCTGGGCCTGGCGGTATGCCGCCAGCTGGTGGAGATCATGGGCGGCGAAATCGGCGCCCAGAGCACCTTGCACAGCGGCTCGCTGTTCTGGTTCCGTCTGCCACTGCCACCCGGCGAGCCCAGCCAGGAAGAGGCCACCCCCGCCACCGTGGTCGAGGGCCCCGGCGCGCGCCTGCTGATCGTCGACGACAACCACGTCAACCTGCTGGTGGCCGAGGGGCTATGCCGCAAGCTCGGCCACGAATGCGAAACGGCGGAAAGTGGCACCGAGGCACTGGCGACCCTGCTGGCCCGACCGGACGGCTTCGATCTGGTGCTGATGGATTGCGAAATGCCCGACATGGACGGCTTCGAGACCACCCGGGCGATCCAGCGTCTGCAGCGGGAAGGGCGCCTGCCGGTGATTCCGGTGATCGCCCTGACCGCCCACGCGGTGCCGGAGAAAATCGCCGCCTGCCACGACTCCGGCATGGTCGGCCATATCGCGAAACCGGTGAATCTGGCGCGCCTGAACCAGGCGCTCAACGCGGCCCTGGACGGAATCGCCAACAGCCGCCGTTGAGCCCGGCCGCTAATCAAGCTGGCGCAACAGCGCGTCGGTAAACCGGCTCAGATCATTGAGCGAGGCGCAGCGCCGGGCATCACGGCAGTAAGGCAGGTAGCGCGCCATGATGGCATCACCGCTGTTCCAACGCGACGGTGGCTCGGGGTTGAGCCAGAACACCTGGCGGGCGCGGCGGGCAATGTCCGCCAGGTGGCGCTCACCGGCGGGCAGGTCGTTGTTGCGTGCGTCACCCAGGATAATCACCGTGGTCTGGCGGTCGATCTCGCCCCGGCAGCACGCCTCCAGCTCCTGGAACATGGTGCCGTAGTCGGTGCCGCTGCCGGACACCCGGTCGAGAATCCGCCCCACCGCCACGTCCGGCGAATAGCGGTCGAAATCCTCGGTGACCTCATCGAAGCGCGCCGCGAAGGCGAAGCTGCGCACCCGGGGCAGCACATCGGTCATGGCGTAGAGAAACTGCAGCAAAAAGCGGGCGGCGTCGCGCACCGAGCTGGACACATCGCAGACCACCAGTACCTTGGCCTTGAGGCGGCGCCGCTCACGCCAGTGCAGTTCCACCGGCACGGCGTTATAGCGCAGGCTCGAGGCCAGGGTGCGGCGCGCATCCAGGGCGCCCCGGCGGGCTTTTTTCTGGCGGCGCTGGTGGCTGCGCGCCAGGCGCCGGGCAAGACGTCGCACCAGTTCCTGGACCTGTTGGAACTCACGCAGATCCCGGAACGGCGCCGCCCGCAGCGTGTGCTCTCGGAGCGCGCGCCCGTGGGCACGCCCATGCAACTCGAACTGCCGCTGCACATGGGCCAGCGCTCGCTCGCGTACCCCGCCGCGCCAGTCACGAAGCTGCTCGGCGCGGTGGCGGTCGGCGTGGCGCGGGGAAGCATCCAGGCGCAGAATCTCGTCGTCCACCGCGCCCATCCCCATGCTCATCAGCAGACGCCGGGCGTAGAGCCCCTGCTGGGTGATCACCTGCATGGCGGTGAAATCGATGCCGGCGGCGGCCTGGGCCAGAGTTTGTTCCAGTTGCGTGCCGTCCTGGGAAAGCAGCGACGCGGCGGCCGGCTCCAGGCTCTCGCCGCTCTCCCCGTCCGGGGCTGGCGCCGGCGGCGGCTCGCTCCCGGCCTCGCCGTCGCTCTCCTCGAACTGGAAGAAAGTATCGAAGCAGTGGTCGAAATCCGGCCGCTCCGCCTCGCTCTTAACCAGGGTCAAGGCGAGGGTCTCACGGAACTGCTCGCGGGGGTGGTAACCGATCAGGGCAGCGGCGCGGAACGCTTCCTCCGCTTCCACCGGCGAAATACGGACGCCGGCGCCACGCAGGGCGCGCACGAATTCATGCAGGCGCCGGGCGGCCATGACTCAGGACGCGCCGCCGTGCCGGCGGAACCAGTGCGGCAACAGATCCCGGGCCAGCTCCGCGTCCTGTTCGTTCTTCAGCACCAGGGTCAGGGTCTGCTCCACCAGCTCCGGCTCCA
Source organism: Alloalcanivorax sp. C16-2 (assembly GCF_046507615.1). Lineage (NCBI taxonomy): Bacteria > Pseudomonadati > Pseudomonadota > Gammaproteobacteria > Oceanospirillales > Alcanivoracaceae > Alloalcanivorax > Alloalcanivorax sp. C16-2. Next base: position 50,128 of record NZ_JBKFTL010000007.1, read on the forward strand.
GGCTGTCGGCGTGCAGCAGCACCAGGGCCCGGGCCCAATCCAGGCTTTCCGATACCGCCGGCAGCTTCTTCATGTCCTGCTCGCGCAGGTGCTGGATGAAGTCCACCAGCTGCTCACGCAGCCGGGCATCCAGTTCCGGCACGCGCTCGGCCAGAATACGTCGCTCCAGGGCCGCTTCCGGGTAAGGGATATAGAGGTGCAGGCAGCGCCGCTTGAGGGCGTCGGACAGCTCCCGCTGGTCGTTGCTGGTGAGAAACACCAGCGGCTGGTGGCGGGCGCGCACCGTACCCATCTCCGGAATCGAGATCTGGAAATCCGAAAGCAGCTCCAGCAGGAACGCCTCGAACTCCTGATCCGCCTTGTCGATCTCGTCGATCAGCAGCACCACCGGCTCGTCGGCGCGCAGGGCGCGCAGCAGCGGCCGCGGCTCCAGGAAGGTCTCGCTGTAGAAGGCGTCCCCCAGGTCACCGAGCCGGTGCATGCTCTGCTCCAGGCTCTCGGTGTCCGCCAGCACCCCACTGAGCTTGTCGCGCAACAGTTGGGTATAAAGCAGCTGCTTGCCGTACTTCCATTCATACAGCGCGCGGCTCTCATCCAGACCTTCGTAGCACTGAAGCCGGATCAGCGGCGCTTCCAGGAAGCCGGCGGCGGCCTTGGCCAGCTCGGTCTTGCCGACGCCCGGCGGGCCCTCCACCAGCACCGGCTTGTGCAGCTGCGCCGCCAGATACACCGCCAGAGCGGTACGCTGGTCGCAGATGTAGCCCTGGCGGGCGAAGCTTTGCGTGACGTCGTCGACGGAATCAATCCGCGTCTTCATGGGAACGCGCCCCCTAGTACCTGTTTGGTGGTGTTATTGTCGTGTCTCAGTGCAGGGTGGTGCCGTCGGCGAGCGTGGTGACCGTCTGGCCGGCCGGGGCTTCCTCGCCATCCTCGGTGACATCGAAGTGCAGCGAATGCACCTCGCCGTCGATCATATCCGGGATGCGGTCCAGGAAGTCGTCCAGGTAATCGGACTCGAAGTGCCGTTCCAGGGCGTCCAGGTCGGTCCACTGCTGCCACAGCATGATGACCCGGGGCGAATCCGCCTTCAGGTAAACCTCGTAGGACAGACAGCCTTCCTCGTCACGGGCCTGACGAGCCAGATGCTGGGCGAGCGCCACCGCGCTCTCGCGCAGATTATCGCGGACCGGAATCAAACCTTTGACAATGACCATACTGCTCTGGGGAACGGGGAATGAACCCGGCAGTATATCACGAAACGGCGTTCCAGTCCGCCCGCTCACAGGGCCGCCTTGAAGGTGACCGAGTCCCCCAGCGGGGCACGGCCCACCCGGGTGCGGTTGGCCGCCACGCTCTCGTCCTCGTAACCGAAGCTGATCCCCAGAAGGATGGCGGTGCTGTCCGGCTCGCCGAACACATCCCGCACGTCATCGGGGTAATAGCGCATGCTGCCCTGTGCGCAGCTGCCCAGGCCGTGGGCGGTCATGGCCAGCATCAGCGACTGGATGTACATGCCCACATCCAGGGCCACGGTGGGGCCGAAGCCACGCTCCATGCCGATGAACACCACATGGGGCGCGTCGAACAGCTCGAAATTGCGCAACTGGGCGCGCAGGCGGCCGGGCTTGTCGTCCCGGGCGATGCCCATGTTGTTGTACAGCTCCACCGCGCAATCCACCTGTCGCTGCCGGTAGACGCCCTCGAACTTGCCGGCGTTGGGTTCGAAATCCGGCGCCGTGGGCACCCCGGCGGAAACCTTCTCGACCATGCGGCGGCGCAGTTCATCCCGGGTCTCGCCGGAGGCCACGAACACCTTCCAGGGCTGAATGTTGCAATTGGAGGGCGCCAGTTGGGCCAACTCGAAGACATCGCGCAGCACTTCGTCGGGGACCGGCTTGTCCAGGAAGCCGCGCACCGAACGACGCTGTCGCATCGCCTCGGCCAGGGAAACGGATTCAGGGCTCATGGGCATCCTTTGTTCTTTAATTAAAATGGAATGGAGTTCCATCCTATCCATTCGCCGACAAAGTACAACCACGGCGGCGCGCCGGCCCTGGTCCTTTCGACGACGAGAGCGCATCATCGACGGGGACACATAGCAACGTGGCCGCGTGCCGCCAGGGAAGTCGAAATAACAAGGGGAATTCCATGAACTACTTCGTCACCGGAGCCACCGGTTTCATCGGCCGTTTTCTGGTCGCCCGCCTGCTCAAGCGCGACAACGCACGGGTTTTCGCCCTGGTGCGGCCGGGTTCGGAGTACAAGCTGGACGCCATGCGCCGCCGGCTGTGCGTGGAGGAAAACCGGCTGGTGCCGATCAGTGGCGACCTGACCAAGAAGCTGCTCGGCGTGAGCAAGCGCGACCAGGACGACCTGGTGGGACAGATCGATCATTTCTTTCATCTGGCCGCCATCTATGACATCAGCGCCGATGAGAACAGCCAGCGCTACATCAACATCGAAGGCACCCGGCACACCCTGAAACTGGCCGAAAAACTGGATGCGAAGTGCTTCCATCATGTCTCATCGGTAGCCGCCGGCGGTCTCTACGACGGCGTGTTCACCGAGGACATGTTCGAGGAGGCGGTGGGCCTGGACGACCCTTACCTGCTGACCAAGCATGAGGCGGAGGCCCTGGTGCGGCACGAAAGCCGGATCCCGTGGCGCATTTACCGACCGTCCCTGGTGGTTGGGCATTCCCAGACCGGCGAAATGGACAAGGTCGACGGCCCCTATTACTTCTTCAAGCTGATCCAGAAGCTGAAGGACTTTCTGCCCAACTGGATCCCCTTGGTTGGCCTGGAAAGCGGCCATTTCAACATCGTGCCGGTGGATTTCGTCGCCGACGCCCTGGACCACATCGCTCACCAGAAAGAAGGCAACGGCCACTGTTTCCACCTCACCGCCGACCGCAGCTACAACTTCGGCGAGGTGATGGACATCATCGCCAGCGCCGCCCAGGCACCGCGCATGCCGGTGCGGCTGGACGGCAAGGTGTTCGATGCCGTGCCCGGCTTCGTGCGCAAGGGGGTGAGCGCCCTGACCCCGCGCCTGCTGGTGAACCAGACCCTGGAGAACCTGGATATCCCGCCCTCGGTGATCAAGTTCCTCACCTTCCCCACCGAGTACGACAACCAGCGTGCCCGCGCCGCCCTGGAAGGCAGCGGCATCGAGGTCCCGGAACTGGAGAGCTACATCCAGCAGCTGTGGGATTTCTGGGAAAACCATCTGGACCCGGACCGCGACAGCCGCGAGGATGAATTGCAGCCGATGCCATCGCTGCCGGAGCGGGTGGAGGACAAGATCGTGCTGATCACCGGCGCCACGTCCGGTATCGGCAAGGCGTCCGCCCTGAAGCTGGCCCGCGCCGGTGCCACCGTGCTGGTGGTGGCGCGCACACCGGAGAAGCTGGAGGAGACCCTGCACGAGATCAAGCAGCTCGGTGGCACCGCCCACGCCTACCGCTGTGACGTATCCAAGCTGGAATCCGTGGACGAGCTGGTGGAGCAGGTGCTGGCCGACTATGGCCGGGTGGATATCCTGGTCAACAACGCCGGCCACTCCATCCGCCGCTCCGTGGTGCATTCATTCCATCGTTTCCACGACTTCCAGCGCACCATGCAGCTCAACTACTTCGGCGCCCTGCGCCTGATCATGAAGCTGATGCCGGGCATGGTCGAACGCGGTTTCGGCCATGTGATCAATATTTCCAGCATCGGCGTGCTCACCAACGCGCCCCGCTTCTCCGCCTATGTGGCGTCCAAGGCGGCGCTGGACTCCTTCACCCGTTGCGCCGCCAGCGAGCTGGCCCACCAGGGCATCCACTTCACCACCATCAACATGCCGCTGGTGCGCACCCCCATGATCGCGCCCACCAAGCTTTACAATCACGTCCCCACCATCAGCCCCAACCAGGCGGCGGACATGATCTGTGAAGCCATCGTGCGGCGCCCCAAACGGATCGCCACCAGCCTGGGCGTGCTCGGCCAGGTAATGCACTTCATTACCCCAAAGGTGACCGAGACGATCATGAACACCGGCTACAAAATCTTCTCCGATTCCGCCGCCGCCATGGGCAAGCGCGAGACCACGCCGAAGAAGATCAGCCGCGAACAGGCCGCCTTCTCACGGTTGTTCAAGGGGATTCACTGGTAAGCCGAGAGATCCGCCCCGCCGCGATGACCGTAAAGGGTTCATCGCGGGCCGGTGGCCCCCGAATGCCCAGACAAAAAAAAGCCCCGCCAAAGCGGGGCCGAGTGTCCGGTGTTTCCGGAAGCATACGCAGCGGGGCGTCGCCGCCCCATGAACATAATGCCCCGACGGGCGCCGCCGTCTCTTGATCCAGGTCAGGAGCCGGTGCGTTGAGCTCGCTCCGCCGCTAAAGCCCCTTTTCCGCCAGAAAATTGAGGATCTCCCGGTTCACCTCCACCGCCTGCTCCATCTGAATCCAGTGGCCACACTGATCCAGCATCACGGTACTCAGGTCAGGCACGTAATCCGGCATGCGGGCCAGGGCCTTCTGGCTGAACAGCACCACCGGATCCTGCATGCCGCCCAGGAACAAAGCGGGCGCGGTCAGCGTCCAGTTATCGTCGTCGCGGCTTTCCTCCCAGGAGGCGTCCATGGCCCGATACCAGTTGAGCGCCCCAGTGAAGCCGGTTTTGCGGAACCGCGCCACGTAATAGGCCAGATCCTCGTCGCGCATCCAGCGCGGCGGCGTCCGGGGCGGTTTCATGGCCGCCAGTACCCGGGTATCGTCCGGGGCCACCCGGAAGTCCTCGATGCCGTCGGCGGAAAGGCTGTGGAACAGCCGGCGCAGGCTGTCCTCCACATCCGCCTCCAATTCCTGTTCCGGCACCTCGGCCTGCTGGAAATACAGCATGTAGAAAAAGTGATCGCCGAACATCTCACGCATGGCGTGGGTCGGCGGCCGTGGCGCCGGGCCGCCGTAGGGCACGGACAGGCCGACCAGGGCGGCGACCCGATCCGGGCGCTGGCGCGCCACCTGCCAGGCCAGGGCACAGCCCCAGTCATGACCGACCAGGATGGCACGATCCGCGCCCAGGGCATCCATCAGGGCGATGACGTCCTCCACCAGCAAGGATTGGCGATAGGCATCCACCTCGGTGGGGCCGCCGGTTTCGCCATAACCACGCAAATCCGGGGCCACCGCGTGGTAGCCGGACTGCGCCAGCGCCGGCAACTGATAGCGCCAGGAAGCCCAGCACTCCGGAAAGCCGTGCAGGCAAAGCACCAGGGGAGCCCCCGGTTCACCCGCTTCGGCGATAAAAAAGTCCATTCCATTGGCGTGCAGACGCCGTTCACGAATAAAAGCCATGCTCTCGTCGACCTTATGGTGGTTTCCCTGGGGCCAGTCTGGCAATGTGACACTGCCCACGCACCCTGACAAGAGAAGCCGCTACGGTAGCCACGGTGAACAAACCTTCCGCACCCCCACCCCCCGCCAGTCCGGATGGCGACGGCGCTCCCGGCGAATCCGCGTCCAGTGGGTTCAAACGGCGCTTCGACGCCCTGATCCAGCCCTATATTCCGGAATATTTTCCGGTCGCCTGGAAAATGGGCCTGTCGATTTCGGCGCTGATCCTGGTGGGCATGACGCTTCTCGGTGCCTTTCTTCTCAACAACCAGCTCGAACGCATGCGCCAGCAGGCGGACCGGTTCGGCACCGCCATCGCCACGCAACTGGCGCACACCGCCCAGGAACCGCTGCTCGCCGAGGACCACTTCCTGCTCAAGGTTCACCTGAGCAATCTGGTACGCAGCGAAAGCATCGAGGGCGCGGCCCTGTTCGACCGCGACGGTCGACCGGTGGAGCAGGCCGGCGTGCAACCGTCCCAGAATACCCCGGCGAATCTGCCGATGCGCCGCTGGCACCATGACGGCGAAGCCATGAGCACCTACGAGGCGCCGGTGACGGTGGATGGGAACCTCGCCGGCACCGTGGCGGTGACGCTGTCGGATCGCTCCATCACCGCCGCCCAGCATGAGGTGCGCGATACCATGATCACCGCCACCCTGGCCATGGGACTGCTGGCGATCATCGCCTCCTTCCTGATCAGCCGCCGCCTGGCGCAGCCGATCCACAACCTGCTGGCCGCCACCAGCGCCCTGCGCCAGGGCGACCTGCAATACCGGATCCAGGAGCGCCGCAACGACGAAATCGGCCATCTGATCGAGGCCTACAACAGCATGGCCCATGGCATGCTTGAAAAGGACCAGGTGGAGCGCGTCCTGCAGCGCTTCGTGAGCCCTTCGGTGGCGCGCAAGATGATGGCCAATCTGGACCAGGTCACCCTTGGCGGCCGGGACGTGAACGCCACCGTGGTGTTCGCCGACATCGTCGGTTTCACCCGCATGTCGGAAAGCCTGGCACCGGAAGCCGTGGCGGACATGCTGAACGTCTACTTCGACGCCATCACCACCGCGACCTCCTTCTACCGGGGCACCATCGACAAATACATGGGCGACTGCGCGATGATCGTGTTCGGCGTGCCCGAGGAGGATTCGGAACATCTGTTCCACGGTCTGTGCTGCGCGGTGATGATTCAAAGACTGGTGGCCAGACTCAACGAATACCGGGCCGCCCGCGGCCAGACCACGGTGGAATTCCGCATCGGCATGAATTCAGGGCCAATGCTGGCGGGCAACCTGGGCTCCCGGGAACGCATGCAATACACGGTGGTGGGCGACGCGGTGAACCTGGCGTCGCGGCTGTCGAACATGGCCGGCGCCGGCGAAATCATCGCCGCTTCCCCGCTCATCGAAAACCCGAATATCGGCTCCCGGGTACGCGCCATCGAATACGGTGCCATGCGTGTACGCGGGCGCAGCGAGCCGGTCGGCACCTACCGGGTGGACGGGGTGCACGCCCTGTCGGAAACCTTGATGGAACAACGGATCGCCCAATTCCTGGCCGAGCAGTACCTGGAGACGCCGAGTGCCTCGTCATAACATGCCGCGCCTGACCGCGCTGGCCGGCGCCGTCCTTCTTTCCGGCTGCGCCGCCCTGTCTTCGTTCAATGATCCGGCTGATCGGGTCGGCGACGCCCTCAAGGCACAGGACTACCGGCGCGCCCTGGCGGTCATCGACGAGGCCGACGAGGGCCACCCCCGGCATGCCCTGCTCATGGAGCAGCGCGAAGGGGTGTTGCAGGCCAGCCGCGAATACCGCGACCAGGCGCTGGACCAGGCGCGTGCCCTGGCCGAGCGGGAACAGTGGCAGGAGGTACACCAGGTTCTGCGGCAAGCCCGCGAACGGGTAGTGGACCCGGAGCCAGTGACCGAGTTGATGGAACAGCTCGACGATCAACGGGAAGCCCGGCTGCGCGCCCTGCTCAGCCGCGACTATCTGGCCGAAGCCCGCGCCCTGCTGAGCACGCCGGATCTGGACCAGGCCCTGCTCCCTTACCAGGACCCGCGCGCCCGCCAGGCCCGCCAGCGGCGCATGGCATTGCGCGAGGAACTGCATCGCGAGCTGCTGGCCATGGGCAACGACTACGCCGAGGCCGGCCGCTGGCCGCAGGCGCTGGAGGCCCTGGAAACCGCCCACCGCCTGGCGCCGGACACGGCCGCCCCCGAGGCCCTGGGCAAGGCCAGGCAGGTGCTGCACAGCGCCCGGGACCGGGCTCGGGATGCCCGCGACCGGGCACACCGCAAAGAGGCCGAAGCCCTGGTGGAGGGGTACCGCGAAAGCGGACGCCTGGATGATCTTCTGGCCGCCCGCGCTTTCCTGCTCCAGCACCAGGACCCGCAACTGGATGCCCTTCGCGACCGGGTGGAAAGCTGGTCGCGACAACGCTTCCAACGGGCCATGGCTCGCGGCGAGGCGCTCTACGCGGAAGGCGATTACCAGGCGGCCAACCGGCTGTGGCGGAGCGTGGCGCCGCTGGACCCGGACAACCCGGAATTGCTGAAGAAGCTGGAGCGCAGCCGCAAGGTGCTGAATAACCTGCGCTCGCTGGAGCAGTAATCACCGGGCCCGAAACGGGCCCGGTAGCGGGGGCCTAGCGGGCGCTTTCGCCCTCCTCGGGCCGGCTGGCGGCGGGCTCTTCCTTCTCCGGTATCACGCTGTCGGTGTCGGTGACCGGGCCGGAAGTGGGCGGGGTGGCGGAGTCTTCATCGCTTTTCAACTGTTCTTCCTGGTAGGCGCGGCGGTAGTCCTCGGACACCGGCGAACGCCCATCGAAGATGCGCTCCACCTTGGTGGGCAGCGGGAACTTCACTTCACGCACCAACTCCCCTTTGTCGTTGACGCGGAACTGCATGGCGGTGACGCCCATGTATTTTTCCCGGGTCATATCCACCAGGCGGTCATTGCTGGCGAGCACCGTGGGCTTGATGAACACCATCAGGTTGCGTTTCACGTGACTCTTGCTGGTGGAGCGGAACAGCACGCCCAGCAGCGGGATATCGCCCAGAATCGGTACCTTGCTCACCGAATCCTGAACGTCGTCGGTGATCAGACCGCCCAGGGCGATGGTTTCACGGTCATCCGCCAGCACCGTGGTGGCCAGCTTGCGCTTGGTGGTCACGATGTCCACCGCTTCCCCGGTGGATTCCTTCACCGCCGAGGTTTCCTGCTCCAGCTCCAGGCGAATGGTGTCCAGGCCCGCCACATGGGGAGTGACCTTGAGGGTCAGGCCCACGTCCTCGCGCTGAATGGTGGTGAAGGGGTTGGAGACGCCGGAGCCGGTACTGGAAGCCTGCCCGGTGACGAAAGGCACGTTCTCACCGACGATAATGGAGGCTTCCTGGTTATCCAGAGTCAGAATGCTGGGCGTGGAGAGAAGGTTGGTATTGGTGGTGCGCGCCAGAGCCTGAATCAGGGCGCCCCATTCGATATCACCATCGGCATCGGTTTCGCCGATGCCGGCGGTAATGCCGTCACCCAGGGAAATATTGGACGGGTCCTCGGTAATCACCGCCTGCAGCAGGGAGTTGATGCTTACCCCGCTGCCGCCGAAGTTCACCGCGCCGACACCATTCTCAAGATCACCGGCCACGTACTGGAAGCCCAGGGAGCTGGCTTTGTCGCCGGTGACCTCGACGATCGCCGCCTCGATCAGGATCTGGGCGCGACGCACGTCGAGCTGGCTGATCACCGATTGCAACTGCTTCATCATCTCCGGCTCGGCGCGAATCACCAGGGCGTTCAGCGAGGTGTCCGCCTGGATCGAAACCCCGGCGGTGGCATTGGCGGTGCGCGTCGCCGCGGCGCCGCCATTGCCCTCGCCCTGACGGACCGCCGAGGCGCCGGCGGCGAAGTTCTTGAGCAGCTCCGCCATCTGTTCGGCGTCGCCATGGCTGAGACGCACCACCTGGACACCACCGGCGGCGCTGGACGGCGTGTCGAGCTGATTGACCAGTGGGATCAGACGGGCCCGGGTGCCGCGATCGCCTTTGATGATCAACCGGTTGGTACGCTCATCGGCGACCACGGTGGCGGCGCCCTGGAGCCCGCGCCGGCGGTTATTGCCCGAGGCATCCGCCTTGGTCAGTTCCTCCAGCAGCTGCACCATGTTGCCGGCGAAGGCATGCTGCAACTGGACGATCTCCACTTCGTCGCTTTCGGCGGTATCGAGGCTGTTGATAATGGCGCGCATGCGCTGAATGTTATCGGCATGGTCACTGATGATCAGCGCGTTGGCGGACCCCACCGCCGCCAGATGGCCGTACTGCGGCACCAGCGGGCGCAGCACCGGCACCAGTTCCTCCACCGGGGAGTTGTCGACCGGGATCACCTGCGTGATCAGTTCCTCGCCGTCCACGCTGCCCGCGTTTTCGGTGAGCGGCAGATTACTCTGCTTGGCGGTGGTGTTGGTGACGATCTTGATCACCTCTCCGGAAGGCACCGCCGCGTAACCGTGCACCTGCAACACCGATAGAAACAGCTCGTAGACTTCGCTGGCGGTCAACGGCTTATTGGAAATGACGGTGACATCGCGGGCCCGCACGCGCGGATCGACCACGAAGTTCTTACCGGTCATCTCCGCCACCTGGTTGATGAACGCCTGGATGTCCGCGTTACGGATATTGACCGTCCAGGTCTTACCGTCGCCGGTTTCCTCCACCCGGGCCTGCTGCTGGGCATGGACACCGAGCGCCAGGCTCAGCGCCACCACTGCGATTATCGTTTTTAAGGCCGACTTCATAGGTGTCTCGCTAAGGTGGGTAGTTCACGGTAAATTCCTGTTCGCCGCGCTGCACGACAATGATCGCCGCCTGGCTTTCCATGTAGGATTGCAAAGCGGCCAGATCGCTTTCCTCGGTGCCGAGGGGGTAGCCATTCACCGACGCCACCACGTCACCGGGTTTAAGCCCCACCTGCTCGATCAACTGCTGGGGGGCCCGCTCGCCGATCTTGTAACCCTGGTCGGCGCCGGCACTCACCGGCTGCAGGCCCAGTTGGCGAATCAGGGCGGTGCGCTGCTGGGCCAGATCCGTCTGCGGGCTGGGCGCCGGACTGCGCGGCTCCGGCTCGGTGACCTGGGTCACGCCGCCCGCCAGCCCCTTGAGTTCATTCAGGCGCAGGGTTTCCAGCCGACCCTGGCGGCGCAGAATCACGCGATCCGCGTAAATCTCTTCCAGGGTAGCGTTCCCGGGAATGCTGTCACCAATGTGGTAGAGTTCGGCGTCACCGCCACGCTCAGCGATGATCGCCGAGGAACGGCCCCGATCACGGGTCTGGAACAAACCCAGCAACTCCAGGCTGAGGCGGGTTTCCGGCGCGTCCACGGGGCGTTCCTCGGAGGGCTCGGCCTGATACACGCCGAACAGCCGCCAGCCTTCCACCTGGGCGGCGGACAGCGCCGCTCCACCCTGGGCGCCGGCCTGCACCGATACCTGGCGCAACCGGGTCTCGGGCAACGCATCGCGGGGGCCGTACCAAAGCAACCAGACGGTCTGGGCAATCAAATAGGCGAGAATCACAACCAACAACAGAGCCAGTACGGCGCGCGCCATCCGCTCCCAGCGTTGTCGGTTTCCCCTCCGGGCCCACTGAATCATAAAACCTTCAATCCCATTATCGTTTTATACCGGCCCACCGGTCCGAAGGCTTGCCGCCTTATCGGAACCCGGACGTCCCTGGCCATTCTAGGCACGCTTTTGTGACCTGCTTATTATCCGCCGGCACTTAGCCGGAGCGCCCCAGGGTCAAGGGGCGACTCATGCGAAACACCACGTCGGAGGGATCGCCCCCCTGACTTACCCCAAGCAACTGAGGCCAGGCCCGACGGACCTGCACGTTCAGTTTTTCGTTCTCAAGCCGGGCGTGCACCAGTTGTTGTTGTCGCGGCCCGGTGACCTCCAGCTCCGGGGCCCCGTTGACCATCGCCAGACGCCCGTCCAGGGGCGGCACGCTGGCCGCGCCATCGCGACCCCAGGTCACGGTGCCGCCGCTGTAGGTCAAGGTCCCTTTGGCATCGACCACGGCATGGTCGGCGAGTTCCAATGCCATGAGGGTCAAATCCACGGTACCGTCGGCATTACCCTGGGGCACCCCGGCGCTGAACGGAGCCACCGGCACGGTGGCGCGCCACTGCTCCAGGCGCCAATCACCCCAGTCCGCCCCAAGCCAGCCGTTGGCGTCAAGGTCACCGCTTACCATGGACAGTTGCACGCCGGGCGTCAAACCGTGCCAGTCCAGGGCCCAGCTCAATTCGCCCCGGTGCTGCCGCCAACGCGCATCGACACGGGCATCCCACCAGGGCCCGCGGGCGTTAGCCAGCGTCAGCGGCGCTCCGCCGGGACGCAGCGCCGGCACCCGCTCCACCACCACGGCGGCCGGCATCAGCACCACCATGAACACCAGCAAACAAACCACGAACACCGCCCCCAGGGCAAACCAGCGCCGCATTGGAACCCCTGTCGATCAGAACGGAATGTCGTCGTCGAAATCGTCGGCGGGGCCGCTGAAACCACCGCCCTGATTGGCCGGCGCCTGTTGCTGGCCGCCACCACCACCCTGGCCGCCACCTTGATTGCGGCTCTGGTCGTAGTAGTCGTTGTTCTGGTTGCCCTGGTTGCCATAACCGCCCTGGCCACCGCCGCCTCCGCCCTGGAAATCACCGCCACCACGGCCATCGAGCATCTGCATTTCGCTGGCGACGATCTCCGTGGTGTAGCGATCCTGGCCGTCCTGCCCTTGCCATTTACGGGTGCGAATCGACCCTTCCACATACACCTTGGAGCCCTTCTTCAGGTACTCGCCGGCGATTTCGCCGAGCTTGTTGAAGAACACCACCCGGTGCCATTCGGTGCGCTCCTGCTGCTGGCCGCTCTGGCGGTCCTTCCAGCTTTCCGTGGTGGCGAGCCGGACATTGGTCACGGCGCCGCCGCTGGGCATGAACCGGGTTTCCGGATCGGCGCCCAGGTTGCCGATCAGAATGACTTTGTTGACGCCTCTCGCCATGGCTGTTCACTCCCTCAATCTCTTAAGACGACCCACCGGCGCGGGCCGGTGCAAGACCGACCATTGTGCCGCTTTGCGCTCGCCGGCGTAACCCCCGTCAGGAGTGCTTGCGCACCTCGCCGGCCAGGGCCGCCAGCGCCTCTTCATCAAGCTGTTTATTGTCCACCTTGAGCAGGGCCAGGCTCTGCTCAGCCACCACCACCGCCTCGAGCACCCCGGGCACCCCGCGCAAACGGGCCGCCACCTCGCCCCAGTCCTGGCGGTTCTCCAGGTGGATCACACGGTTATCAAGCTTGGGCAACTCGCGCATGCCCCACAGGCAAGCCAGCCAGACCACCGCCAGCAGGGCACAGCCCAGGAACACCGCTTCCGCGCCCACCCACTGGTACAGGGCGCCACCCACCTGGCCACCGATGAACACGCCCAGGAACTGGCTGGTGGAATACACCCCCATGGCGGTGCCCCGGGTACCGGCCGGCGCCGCCCGGCCAACCAGGGAAGGCAACAGCGCCTCCAGCAGGTTGAAGGCCATGAAGTAAACGAACAGCGCCAACACGAAGTGCCAGAGCGTGCCGCCGGCCAGGACCAGCAACACCTCGGCCACGATCAGCAGGCTCACCGCCAGGCGCTTGACTGGCATCGCGCCACGTCGTTCGGCGGTAATAATCAGCGGCACCATGGCCAGAAAGCTGGTCACCAGTACCGCCAGATAAAGCAGGCTGTGCTGCTGCAGGTCCAACCCCAGGCGCTGCTTGAGGATCTGCGGCAACACCACGAAGGAGGCGGTCATGGTCAGGTGCAGCACCATGATGCCCAGGTCCAGACGGCGCAGGTTGGGATCGCCCAGTACGCGGCCAAAACGCTGGGCCGCCGGCAACGGCTCGGCGGCGCGCACCTGGGGCGAAGGCACGCCGAACGCCACGCCCATGGCCAGGATGCCGAGCACCACGGTCAGCCAGAACAGGCCGCTGAGGCCCAGCCAGTGGGCCAGCAACGGCCCCAGGATAAGCGCCAGAATAAAGGCGCCCCCCACCGACATGCCGATCAGGGCCATGGCCCGGGTGCGGCGCTGCTCGCTGACCACGTCGCCGATCAGGGCCATGATCACGCTGGCGATGGCGCCGGCCCCCTGTAACGCCCGGCCCAGAATCACGCCATGGATGGTATCGCTAAGCGCCGCCACCGCGCCGCCGGCCACGAACAACAGCAGGCCCGCCAGCAGCAGCGGGCGCCGGCCGAAGCGATCGGAAAGCATGCCAAAAGGGATCTGCAGCATGGCCTGCATCAGGCCATAGGCGCCGATCGCGGTGCCGATCAACAGGGGGGTGGCGCCGTCCAGTCGCTCCCCGTACACGGCGAACACGGGCAGAATCATGAACAGGCCGAACATGCGCAATGCGAAGATCGCGGCCAGGGAGCCGGTGGTGGAAAGTTCGGTGCGCCGCAAGGCGGCCCGGGAAGCGTCCGTCATGGTCAAGCATCAAGGATACGGAAATGGGACTGGAGTGTATCAGATTAGCGGACGACGGGGATGATGCCGCCCCTGGGAATGATGGTAAATTGAAGCCCCGCTAAAGCGGTGATAAATTGATGACTTGATTCAGTTTTTCTTCTTAGCTCCCCCCCGGGTTTTCCGGGATGCATCATGGACGAATTGATGGATACTTCAACGATACAAAAGGTGTACGTGGTCGGTGGCCAGCATCTTCAGAACGCCCTGCTCACCGAGTTTCTCGACAAGGCGTCGATCCCCGCCACGGCCATCAAGTCCGTGGATCAGGTTAACGAGGACGACCTCGCCGGGGTGGAACAGAACCTGTTCCTGGTGGATTTTCATTCGGTGGACGTCAATCAGGTGATCGCCCGCCTGATGGATGCGGACAAACGGCTGCCCAACGATATTCTGATCGGTGTTTTCAACGTCGATCATGAGGACGATCTGTCGCGTCTGGCCGGACTCCCCATGGTCAACGGCGGCTTCCAGCACGATTGCCCGCAGGACCTGCTGACCAAGGGCATCAAGGCCATGTTCAAGGGCGAACTGTGGTTCCCGCGCAAGGTGTTGCAGCAGTACCTGGTCAAAAGCCGGGCCTTCAACAAGACTTTCGCCCGCAACGAGGTCAACCTTACCGACCGCGAAATCGAGGTGCTCAAGGTGATGGCCACCGGCGCCAAGAACTCCGAAATCGCCAAGGTGCTCAGCCTCAGCCCGCACACCATCAAGACCCACATCTACAACATCTTCAAGAAAATCAACGCTTCCAACCGCCTGCAGGCGGTGAACTGGGCCCAGGAAAACCTCTGATCATTCCGACGCCGGGCCGACCCGGCCGGTGTCGGCGTGTGCCCGCCTTCTTTCCCCGTTCACGGTATTTCCCCTATACTGCACTGTTCATTTTGACAGTAGCCGAGGGCTCGCCATCTCATGGATACCATTCTGGTTCGGGGCGCGCGCACCCATAACCTGAAGAACGTGGATCTCGACATTCCCCGCGATAAGCTGGTGGTAATCACCGGCCTGTCCGGGTCCGGCAAATCGTCCCTGGCGTTCGACACGCTGTATGCCGAGGGGCAGCGCCGTTACGTGGAGTCGCTGTCCACCTACGCCCGGCAGTTCCTCTCGATGATGGAAAAGCCGGACGTGGACCACATCGAGGGGCTGAGCCCGGCCATTTCCATCGAGCAGAAGTCCACCAGCCACAACCCGCGTTCCACGGTGGGCACCATCACCGAGATCTACGATTATCTGCGGCTGCTGTTCGCCCGGGTGGGCGAACCACGCTGCCCGGAGCACGATACCCCCCTGGCGGCGCAGACCATCAGCCAGATGGTCGACCAGGTGCTGACCATGGAGGAAGGCAGCCGGCTGATGCTGCTGGCGCCGGTGATCCGCGAGAAAAAAGGCGAGCACCTGAACCTGTTCGACGAATTGCGCGCCCAGGGCTTCATTCGCGCCCGGGTGGATGGCCGCATTTACGATCTGGACGAGGCCCCCACCCTGGACAAGAACAAGAAGCACACCATCGAGGTGGTGGTGGACCGCTTCAAGGTGCGCGGCGATCTGCAGAACCGGCTGGCGGAGTCCTTCGAGACCGCCCTCAACCTGGCCGACGACATCGCCATCATCGCCTCCATGGACGGCGAGCCGCTGGACGACGACAACCCGGAGATCACCTTCTCCGCCAAGTTCGCCTGCCCACACTGCGGCTACTCGATCCCGGAGCTGGAACCCCGTCTGTTCTCGTTCAACAATCCGGCCGGTGCCTGCCCCAGCTGCGACGGCCTCGGCGTCAAGCAGTTCTTCGACGAGGACAAGGTGATCACCAGCGACGAGCTGTCCCTTGCCGAAGGCGCGATCCGCGGCTGGGACCGCCGCAACGTCTATTACTTCCAGATGCTCAACGCCCTGGCCCAGAGCCTGGGCTTCGACATGGATCAGCCCTTCAACAAGCTGCCCAAAACGGTGCGCCACAAGATTCTGTACGGCACCGGCAAGGAAAGCGTGGAGTTCCGCTACCTCAACGATCGCGGCGATATCATCAAGCGCAACCATCCGTTCGAGGGCATCATCCCGAACATGGAGCGCCGCTACCGGGAGACCGAATCCGACGCGGTGCGCGAGGAGCTGGCCGGCTATCTGTCCACCTCAACCTGCCCCAGCTGCCACGGTTCGCGGTTGCGTGAGGCCGCCCGCCATGTGTTCATCGGCGACACCAACCTGCCGGACCTGGTGCGCCTGGCGGTGGGCCGGGCGTTCGACTACTTCGACAGTCTCAAACTGAGCGGCAGCCGTGGCGAGATCGCCGAGAAGATTCTCAAGGAAATCCGCGACCGGCTGCAGTTCCTGGTCAACGTGGGCCTGGACTATCTGACCCTGGAGCGCAGCGCCGAGACCCTGTCCGGTGGCGAAGCCCAGCGCATCCGCCTGGCCAGCCAGATCGGCGCCGGCCTGGTGGGGGTGATGTACGTGCTCGACGAGCCATCCATCGGCCTGCATCAGCGTGATAACGAGCGTTTGCTGAATACCCTGACCCGGCTGCGTGACCTGGGCAACACGGTGCTGGTGGTGGAACACGACGAGGACGCCATCCGCACCGCCGATCACGTCATTGATATCGGCCCCGGCGCCGGAGTGCACGGCGGCCGGGTGGTGGCCCAGGGCACCGCGAAGCAGGTCGCCGCCAACAAACAGTCGCTCACCGGCGATTACCTTTCCGGGCGCAAGCGCATCGAAGTACCCGCCGAGCGCCGCCGTAACGAGGATGACCTCTGGCTGACCCTGTTCGGCGCCACCGGCAACAACCTCAAGGGCCACCCGCTGAATCTGCCGCTGGGGCTGTTCACCTGCATTACCGGGGTGTCCGGGTCGGGGAAATCGACGCTGATCAACCGTACTCTCTACCCGCTCGCGGCCACCAAACTGAACAAGGCCAGCACCCTGAAAGCCGCGCCCCACGAAAGCCTGGAGGGGCTGGAGCACCTGGATAAGGTGGTGGACATCGACCAGAGCCCGATCGGCCGCACGCCGCGTTCCAACCCGGCCACCTACACCGGCATTTTCACGCCGGTGCGGGAGCTGTTCGCCGGCACCCAGGAAGCCCGTGCCCGGGGCTACAAGCCCGGCCGCTTCAGCTTCAATGTCAAGGGCGGGCGCTGCGAGGCCTGTCAGGGTGACGGCGTGATCAAGGTGGAAATGCACTTCCTGCCCGATATCTACGTGCCCTGCGAGGTCTGCGAAGGGCGACGCTACAATCGGGAGACCCTGGAGGTCACCTATAAGGGCAAGAACATCTACGAAGTGCTGGAAATGACCATCGAGGAAGCCCGCGAATTCTTTGACGCGGTGCCGGCACTGCAGCGACGCCTGCAGACCCTGCTCGACGTGGGCCTGAGCTACGTGAAGCTGGGCCAGGCGGCCACGACGCTGTCCGGCGGCGAGGCGCAGCGGGTCAAGCTGGCCCGGGAGCTGTCTCGCCGCGATACCGGTCGCACGCTCTATATTCTTGATGAGCCGACCACCGGCCTGCATTTCCAGGACATCCAGTTGCTGCTGGATGTGCTCAACCGGCTCCGTGACCACGGCAACACCATCGTGGTGATCGAGCACAATCTGGACGTGATCAAGACCGCCGACTGGGTCGTGGACCTGGGCCCGGAAGGCGGCGACGGCGGCGGGCAGATTATTGCCGAGGGCACACCCGAGCAGGTCGCCAAAACCAAGGGCAGCCACACCGGCCACTTCCTGAAACCCATGCTCGCCAACAAGGGGAAATAAAGCCGCTCTGGCACGGAAACTGCTTGGCTTCTCAAGCCGATGTCACGGAGCGAAGAGCATGAGCGGGGGAGGAATCAACGCCCATTGGTTGATGCATTACCGGGTGGTGACGCTGGTGAACCAATGCCGGCGGCTGATCCGCGACGAATTCGGGGCCCGTCTGTCGCTGACTGACCCGGATTTGCGCGAGGAACTGGAGGCCTACGCCGAGCGCAGCGCCTCGGCGGAACTGAAACGCCTGATGGCGCGCATCGACGAAGAAGCGGGGGAGCCGGAAGCGGCGCCGGAGCCGGTCGCGAGACCGGCCCGGCGCATGTATCGTGGCCAGCCGCTACCGGACCCGGAAGCACCAGCCTCCGGGAAATCGGAGACCGCCCCCGCCAGCGACAAACCGGTGATCTACCGGGGCCGGCGGGTGCGCTGAGTCAACGGATACCCACATAGAGGGTCACCCGATCGGTGCCCTCATAAACCTCATAATCGGTGAGAAAGGCCCGTTGCGGGGCATCTTCCGCCTCGAAGTAGTGCCATACCTGGCTCCAGGCCTCCATGGCGGTTTCCGGCATCCGGCCTTGCGCCCGGAAAACCAGATACTCGCCGGCCTCCAGCGTCAGGGTGGCGAAATCGTCCGGAACCTTCGTCTCATCCGTTACCTCGACACCGGCCAATACGCTGTAGTCGCCCTCGGCGCCGTTTTCATACTCGGTGTAGACGCCGTACACCGGCGATCCGGCGGCCTTGTCCGGGATCGTCTCGGCCAGGCGTTCATCGTTGAATTTTTCCCACAGGCGGTCCAGTTGGGCGTCTTCCGGCCGCAGTTCCCGCTCCTGATTGGTGCGCACCTGAATACCCGCCACCGCCTTGCCGTGGCGGCGTTCGCGTTCCGGTTTGATCACGCCATGTCCTCCCTTCGCTGGTGATGCCGTACCGATTAGAGCGACTCCAGAATCGCCGCCATGTCGTCGGCGTGTTCCTCTTCCTGAGCCAGAATCTCTTCCATGATGCGGCGGGTGGTGGGGTCCTTGTCGCCCAGGTAAGTGGCAATCTCCCGATAGCTGTCGATGGCGATCCGTTCCGCGATCAGGTCTTCCTTGACCATTTCCTTGAGGCTATCGCCGGCCACGTACTCCGCGTGGGAGCGGCTCTGCAGGCCTTCCGGGGAGAAATTGGGCTCGCCGCCCAGTTGCACGATGCGCTCGGCCAGCCAATCGGCGTGTTGCTGCTCCTGTTGCGCATGCTCCAGGAACTCATCCGCGGCGATGCTGGCGTTGAGGCCATCCGCCATGTAGTAGTGCCGCTTATAGCGCAGCGTGCATACGATCTCGGTGGCGAGCGCCTCATTGAGCAGGCTGAGCACGGTTTCCCGATCGGCGGCGTAGCCCGCGGTCACGGCGCCGCGCTCGATGTGCTCGCGCGCCCGCTCGCGGATGGTTTTTATATCGGTGAGAAAGGGCTGCTTCTCGCTCATGGTCTCTCCCTGCGTGGGTGGAACGAATAACTTGGGGTGCCCCTAGTGATGCCGATGGCGACCCGCGAAAACAAGAGGACCAATCGCAAAATAGCGTAAAGCGCCGGCCTCAGGCCGGCGCGCGCAGAGCTTCCTCCAGAGTGGAGTGGAACGAGTAAACCCCTTCACGGGGCGTCACGCCGGCCCGCGCCAGGGTCTTGAGCGGCTGGAACTGAAGATCGGCGATACGCACCCGGGTGCCGCTTTCCTCGCAACGCGCCAGGAACCGCTGCAGCGCCGCCAGACCGCCGGCGTCCATCACCGGCACGCCATCCATGTAAAGCACCAGCACACGGCGCTCTCCGGCGAGAGCCGCCAATTCGCCGAACACCCGGTCGGCGGCGGCGAAGAACAACGCCCCACTGATTTTGAAGACACCCCAGTCTTCCGGCAGGCCGTAGGGCGCCAGCCGTGCCGAACCGGTCATGTCGCCGACCCGGGTCATGGCGGCGATGTCACGCATGAACAGCAGCGAGGCGAGCAGGACCCCGGCGGTGATCGCCACCACCATATCCACGAATACGGTCAGCAGAAAGCAGACCAGGAACACCAGCACATCACTGGCGGGAGCCCGGCGCACCAGACGCACGGCCTTGGGGGCCTCGCTCATGTTCCACGCCACCAGCAGCAGCAACGCCGCCATGGCCGGCATCGGCAGATAGCCCAGCCAGCGCGCCAGCGCCACCATCGCCAGCAGCACCACCAGCGCATGCAGCATGGCGGCCAGGGGGGTTTGCGCACCCGCCTTGTAATTGGCCGCCGACCGGGCAATCGCGGCGGTGGCGGTGATACCACCAAACAGGGGCACCACCAGGTTACCGACGCCCTGCCCCAGCAGCTCACTGTTGGCGCTGTGGCGACGGCCGGTCATGCCATCCAGCACCACCGCGCACAGTAACGACTCGATGGCACCCAGCATGGCGATGGCGAACGCGGTGGGCACCAGACTCACCGCCAACTGCCACAACGCGGCGCCACCCAGCGCGTCGCCGCCGCGCGCCCAGGGCCAGGCCAGCTCCGGCAGTACCGGCGGAATTCCCTGCCCGGTCACGCCACTGTCGAGCACATAGTGGAACCGGGAGGCGATGGTGGGCACGGCGGCGCCCTGGTGGTTGAACCAGGCGGCCAGCGCGCCGCCCACCAGCACCGCCGGCAAATGAGGCGGCAGCGGCGTTTTCAGACGGGGCCAGATCAACAGCACCGCCAGGGTAGCCAGGGCCACCGCCAGGCTGGCACCGTGTACCTCACCCAGCATGCCGCCCAGGGCGGCCAGCTTGCCGGGGTAGGACGCGGGCAGGGATTCCAGAGGCAATCCCAGCAGGTCCTTGATTTGCAGCGTCGCGATCACCACTGCAATACCCGCGGTGAAGCCCAGGGTCACCGGCGGCGGGATGTACTCGATCAGCCTGCCCAGGCGCAGCAACGCCATCAGAATCAGCATGGCGCCTGCCATCATGGTGGCGATCAGAAGGCCGGTGAGGCCGTGCTCCTGGGCCACCGGGTACAGGATCACCACGAAGGCGGCGGTGGGCCCGGAGATGCTGAACCGGGAGCCGCCCAACAGGGCGATCAGGAAACCGCCGACGATGGCGGTATAGAGCCCGTATTGCGGCGCCACGCCGCTGGCGATGGCCAGCGCCATGGACAGCGGGATGGCGATCAGGCCGACGGTGATGCCGGCGGCCAGATCACGACCAAGGCGACGTGCGTCATACCCCTCGGCCAGACTCTCGCGCAGAGCATGGGCGGGACGCAGGGAAAACAGGTGAGCGCGGTGGGACATGGTGATGGGACCCGATGCGGTTGAGAAAATGGAACCCGGGTATTATATTCAAACTGAATCTACATCATATGTTAATGAGATTAACATCATTGCCATGGAAAAGCGCACAGCCCGCCTCACCTTGTTGATTGATCCCCGCAAGAAAGCCGTGTTCGAGCGTCTCTGCGCACGGGAGGATGTCACACCGTCGCAAAAGGTTCGTCAGTTCATCCGTGAGTACGTCCAGCGGGAGCTGGGCGACGACTGGATGACACAGGCGGAACTGGTATTGCGGGAAAAAGAGGAAAAGGAAGGTCCGGAGACCTGACCGCTTCGCCCATCACAGGCGACCTCCTGATAGGTGAACCCCTGATAGGTGACGCCAATCATGACTATTCCCGCAATCCATTATTAAAATCACACCTTCACCCCTATCTTAGGGGATGTCACGTTGACCACTCTGAAAAAGGAGCTAGACATGTCTGTAATCAACACCGAAATCAAACCGTTCAAGGCCCAGGCTTTCAAGAACGGCGAATTCATCGAAGTCAGCGACGCTGATGTAAAAGGCAACTGGGCGGTATTCTTCTTCTACCCCGCCGACTTCACCTTCGTATGCCCCACCGAGCTGGGCGACGTGGCCGACCACTACGAAGAGTTCCAGAAGATGGGCGTGGAAATCTACTCCGTGTCCACCGACACCCACTTCACCCACAAAGCCTGGCACGACAGCTCCGAGACCATCGGCAAGATCAAATACACCATGATCGGTGATCCGACCGCGACCATCAGCCGTAACTTCGAAGTACTGCGCGAAGACGAAGGCCTGGCCAACCGTGGCACCTTCATCGTGGACCCGGACGGCGTGATCCAGGCTCTGGAAATCACCGCCGAAGGCATCGGCCGCGACGCGTCCGACCTGCTGCGCAAGGTGAAGGCCGCTCAATACGTGCGCGCCCATCCTGGCGAAGTTTGCCCGGCCAAGTGGAAAGAAGGCGAGGAAACCCTGGCACCTTCCCTGGACCTGGTCGGCAAGATCTGATCGCGCCTTACCGCGTGAAGACGCCCGGGCCTCGCGCCCGGGCTTCCCTCCCCTCTCATTGTCATGGAGACCGGCATGCTTGACGCCAACCTGAAAAACCAACTGCAGTCCTACATGGAGCGCATCACGCAACCGTTCGAGATGGTCGCGTCCCTGGACGACGGCGACAAATCCCGGGAGCTGTTGGAGCTGTTGCGCGAGATCGAAGCAATGTCCGACAAGATCAGCCTGCGCGATGACGGCGACGACGCTCGCACGCCCTCGTTCAGCCTGAACCGGATCGGCGGCGACATCAGCCTCCGCTTCGCCGGCATCCCCATGGGGCATGAATTCACCTCCCTGGTACTGGCGCTGCTGCAAGTAGGCGGCCACCCGCCAAAAGCCAGTGAGGAGGTGATCGAACAGGTGAAGGCGCTGGACGGCGACTTCCAGTTCGAAACCTATTTCTCTCTGTCCTGCCAGAACTGCCCGGACGTGGTCCAGGCACTGAACCTGATGGCGGTACTGAACCCGAATATCAAACACGTGGCCATCGATGGCGCGCTGTTCCAGGATGAAGTGGAAGAGCGCGAAGTCATGGCGGTGCCCAGCGTGTTCCTGAACGGCGAACCGTTCGGCCAGGGCCGCATGAGCCTGGAAGAGATCGTCGCCAAGCTGGATACCGGCTCCGCCGAGCGCGACGCCGAGAAGCTCAACGCCAAGGACCCGTTCGACGTCCTGGTGGTGGGTGGCGGACCCGCCGGCGCGGCCAGTGCCATCTATGCCGCCCGCAAGGGCATCCGCACCGGTGTGGCGGCGGAGCGCTTCGGTGGCCAGGTACTGGACACCAACGCCATCGAGAATTTCATCTCGGTGACGGAAACCGAAGGCCCGAAACTGGCTGCCGCGCTGGAAGAGCATGTCCGCCAGTACGACGTGGACATCATGAACCTGCAGCGTGCCGAACAGTTGATCCCGGCAAGCCAGGAAGGCGGGTTGCACGAAGTGAAATTCGCTTCCGGCGCCAGTCTCAAGTCCAGGACTTTGGTGCTGGCCACTGGCGCCCGCTGGCGCAAGATCAACGTGCCCGGGGAAACTGAGTACCAGGGCAAAGGCGTGGCCTACTGCCCGCATTGCGACGGCCCGCTTTTCAAGGGCAAGGATGTGGCGGTGATCGGCGGCGGCAACTCCGGCGTGGAAGCGGCCATCGACCTGGCCGGCGTGGTCAAGCACGTGACCCTGCTGGAGTTCGATGACAAGCTGCGCGCCGACGCGGTGCTGCAGAAGAAACTGCACAGCCTGCCCAACGTGACCGTACTGGTGAGCGCGCAAACCACCGAAATCACCGGTGAAAACGGCCGCGTTAACGGCCTGCTCTACAAGGACCGGCAAAGCGGTGAGTCCCACCGGGTGGATCTGGCCGGGGTATTCGTGCAGATCGGCCTGCTGCCCAACACCGACTGGCTGAAGGGCGCCATTGAGTTGACTCCGCACGGCGAGATCATCGTCGACGGGCGTGGCGAGACATCGGTTCCCGGCGTGTTCGCCGCCGGCGACGTAACCACGGTGCCTTACAAGCAGATCGTGATCGCCGTGGGCGAAGGCGCCAAGGCGGCGCTGAGCGCCTTCGACCATCTGATCCGGCAGTCGGTAAGCAGCGACGCGGCCTGATCGCGCCGCTCCGGCGCAGCGAAAAGCCCGGCCCGCCATTGGCGGGTCGGGCTTTTTTGTCGCCCCCGCCCTGTAGCACCGACTTGTAGGAGCGACTGGGCGGCATTCCGCTTCAGTCGCGATCAACGGCGGTGCCCGAACCATCGCGACTGAAGTCGCTCCTACGCGCCCCTACAAGTCGCCGCTACGGCGGCCTAGGGGGCAGCGCCTCGCATGACCAGGCAAAACAAAACCCCCGGCCGTTTCCGGCGCGGGGGTTTTGTTTCAGCCTTGGCCGCGAACGGCCAACCAGCTTATTCAGCTTCGGCGGCTTCGCCTTCCGGGCGATCAACCAGCTCGACATACGCCATGGGGGCGTTGTCACCGGCACGATAACCCATCTTCAGGATCCGCAGGTAACCACCCGGGCGCGCCTTGTAGCGCGGACCCAGTTCGTTGAACAGTTTGCCAACCATTTCCTTCGACCGGGTACGGTCGAAAGCCAGTCGACGGTTGGCCACGGAGTCTTCCTTGGCCAGGGTGATCAGGGGCTCGGCCACCCGACGCAGTTCCTTGGCTTTGGGAAGCGTGGTCTTGATCGCTTCGTGTTCAAACAGCGACACCGCCATGTTGCGGAACATGGCCTGACGGTGTGAGCTGTTCCGATTCAGTTTTCTGCCGCTCTTGCGATGACGCATGGTTCTGTTCCTAAAATCGATTAACGCAACTTGGTGTTGAGCCGGTCATCATCCCGGAGGCTGACCGGCGGCCAGTTTTCCAGGCGCATGCCCAGCGACAGGCCTTTGGAAGCCAGCACGTCCTTGATCTCGGTGAGGGACTTCTTGCCCAGGTTCGGGGTCTTGAGAAGTTCCACCTCGGTACGCTGTACCAGGTCACCGATGTAGTAGATGTTCTCCGCCTTAAGGCAGTTGGCGGAACGGACGGTCAGTTCCAGATCGTCCACCGGACGCAGCAGGATCGGATCGATCTCCTCGCGTTCCTGCTTCGGCTCGGGCTTGGCATCCTGCTCCAGATCGACGAACACGGCGATCTGTTGCTGGAGAATCGTGGCCGCGCGGCGGATCGCTTCTTCCGGATCGATGGTGCCATCGGTTTCCAGATCGATCACCAGCTTGTCCAGGTCGGTACGCTGTTCCACCCGGGCGGCTTCCACCACATAAGCAACACGACGCACCGGGCTGTAGCTGGCGTCCAGCTGCAGGCGACCAATGCCGCGGGTCTCGTCATCGTCGCTCTGGCGGGTATCGGCGGCCTCGTAGCCGCGACCCTTGCGCACTTTCATGCGCATGCGCAGCTCGGTGTCCCCGGTAATGGTGCAGATCAGGTGGCCCGGGTTGACGATTTCAACGCTGTGATCGCGCTGAATGTCGTCGGCGGTCACGTCACCGGGGCCCTTCTTGACCAGTTCCAGGGTCGCCTCGTCGCGGTCCTCCATTTTCAGGGCCACGTTCTTCAGGTTGAGGAGAATGTTGATCACATCTTCCTGCACACCATCAATGGAGGAGTATTCGTGCTGTACGCCCTCGATCTCCACTTCGGTGATCGCGCACCCGGGCATGCTGGACAGCAGGATGCGGCGCAGCGCCGTGCCCAGAGTATGGCCAAAACCACGCTCCAGCGGCTCCAGTACGACCTTGGCGTGGGTCTCGCTGATCGCGTTGACCGCGATCGAGCGGGGCGTGAGAAATTCGTTCACGGCGGTCATAGAGATCCCTCAGGCAGTCCTTACTTGGAGTACAGCTCGACGATCAGGTTTTCGTTGATCTCAGCCGGCAGATCGATACGCTCCGGCCGGGCTTTGAACGTGCCCTCGAGCTTCTTCTCGTCCACTTCCACCCAGGTCGGGAAACCACGCTGCTGGGCCAGTTCCATGGCGTTCTTCACGCGCAGCTGGTTCTTGGCCTTTTCACGCACGGTGATCACGTCACCGGGTGCCACCTGGTAGGAGGCGATATTCACGCTACGACCGTTCACCAGGATCGCGCGGTGGGCGACCAGTTGGCGAGCCTCGGAGCGGGTGGCGCCGAAACCGAGCCGGTACACCACGTTGTCCAGACGGCCTTCCAGCAACTGCAGCAGGACCTCGCCGGTGGCGCCGCGGGAGCGGGCGGCTTTCTTGTAGTAGCCGCGGAACTGCTTCTCCAGCACGCCGTACATACGACGTACTTTCTGTTTTTCACGAAGCTGCACGCCGTAATCGGACAGACGGCCCGGACGGCGACCGCCGGCGGCCTGACCCGGGGGCTGTTCCGCCTTGCACTTGGACTCGAGCGGACGAATACCGCTCTTCAGGAACAGGTCGGTGCCTTCACGACGGGAAAGCTTGCACTTGGGACCGATGTATCTTGCCATCTTGCTCTATCTCCCGTTACACGCGGCGCTTCTTGGGCGGACGACAACCGTTATGCGGAATCGGCGTCACGTCCTGAATGTGGGTAATCTTGTAGCCACAGGCATTGAGCGCGCGAATAGAGGACTCGCGGCCCGGGCCGGGGCCCTTGACGCGCACTTCCAGGTTTTTCAGCCCGTAGTCCTTGGCGGCATTGCCCGCGTTTTCGGCGGCCACCTGGGCCGCGAACGGGGTGCTCTTACGTGAACCACGGAAGCCCGCACCACCGGAAGTCGCCCAGGACAGCGCGTTGCCCTGCCGGTCGGTGATGGTGATGATGGTGTTGTTGAAAGAAGCGTGTACATGCGCGATACCGTCCGCAACGGTCCGCGTTACCTTCTTCCGACGTGCGCCACTGTCTCTTTTCGCTTTAGCCATGTTGCTCAATCCAAATCAGGACTTACTTGCGGATCGGTTTCCGCGGGCCCTTGCGGGTCCGGGCATTGGTTTTGGTGCGCTGCCCGCGCAGGGGCAGGCTACGGCGATGACGGATGCCGCGATTGCAGCCCAGGTCCATCAAACGCTTGATGTTCATGTTGATTTCCCGGCGCAGATCGCCCTCCGTGGAAACCTTAGCCACTTCGGCGCGGATCGCGTCCAGCTGATCGCCGGACAGATCACGGACCTTCATGGTCGGCTCGATGCCGGTCTGCTCGCAAATCTTGCGGGCACTGGTGCGGCCAATCCCGAAAATATAGGTGAGGGAAATCACCGTATGCTTGTTGTCCGGGATGTTAACGCCTGCAATACGGGCCATCCGAATATCTCCGATTCACAACGCGGTGTGCCAGGCTCTGGCGCCGAAAGGCGGAAGAGTCTAGCGTCACACCGACTGAATTTCAACCAAATACCAGGAAAGAAGTTCTGTCCCGACAACGCCTTAGCCTTGGCGCTGCTTGTGCCGGGGCTCGGCACTGCAGATCACCATGACTCGACCCTTACGACGGATCACCTTGCAGTTGCGGCAGATCTTCTTCACAGAAGCCTGAACTTTCATCGCACTCGCCTCGTTTTACCTGTAGCCCGGGGGCCGTTAACGCACCAGACCGGTGCCGCCATACCCTTTCAGGTTGGCTTTCTTCATCAACTTCTCGTACTGGGTGGACATCAGGTGCGAATTGACCTGCGACCAGAAGTCCATCACCACCACGACCACGATCAGCAGCGAGGTGCCGCCCAGGTAGAAAGGCACGTTCCACACCGCCTGCAGGCCGAGGGGCAGCAGGCAGACCAGGGTCATATAGACCGCGCCTATCAGTGTGAGACGACCCATCACCGTATCAATATAACGGGCGGACTGCTCACCGGGGCGGATACCCGGGATATAGGCCCCGGATTTTTTCAGATTGTCCGCCACATCCTTCGGGTTGAACACCAGCGCCGTGTAGAAGTAGCAGAAAAACACGATCGCCAGGGTGAACAACAAAATGTACAGCGGCGTACCAGGCAGCAGCGCATCGCTCACGGTGCGCAACGTCTGGCCCCACCAGGAGTCCGGATCACTGGTGCTGAACCACTGGCTGATGGACGCCGGGAACAGCAGGATCGAACTGGCGAAGATGGCCGGGATCACACCCGCCATGTTCACCTTCAGCGGCAGATGACTCTGCTGCGCCGCGTACACCCGGCGGCCTTGCTGGCGCCGCGCGTAGTTGACGGTGATACGTCGTTGGCCGCGCTCGACGAACACCACGCCGAAGATCACCGCCACCGCCACCAGGAACACCAGCAGCATGGCCAGCAGACTCAGGTCACCCTGACGGGCGGACTCAAAGGTCTGCGCCACCGCGCCGGGCAACCCGGCCACGATGGAGGCGAAGATCAACATGGAGATACCGTTGCCGATGCCGCGCTCGGTAATCTGCTCACCCAGCCACATCAGGAACACGGTACCGGTGACCAGCGTGCTCACCGCCACGAAGTAGAAACTCGCCACCTGAAGGGTAGTGGCCGCTTCCGGCAGCAGGGTAATACCCTGGCTCTTCAGCCCGGCAACCACCCCGGCCGACTGAATCACGCCCAGCAGCACCGTCAGATACCGGGTGTACTGGGTGATCTTGCGCCGGCCCTGCTCCCCTTCCTTGCGCAACTGCTCAAGGCTGGGAACCACGGCGCTCATCAACTGGACCACGATGCTCGCCGTGATATAGGGCATGATGCCAAGCGCGAAGATGCTCATGCGCTCCAGCGAACCGCCGGAGAACATGTTGAACAGGCCAAGAATGGTATCCCGGTTGTTGTTGAACATCTGTTGCAACGCATCCGGGTTCATCCCGGGTACCGGAATATGCGCACCGATACGGAACACCACCAGCGCACCGAGCAGAAACGCAATGCGACGACCCAACTCACGGGTGGCGCCGCCGGAGGCCCCGGTGCTGTTCTTCAAGGTCTGTGCACGGTTCTTGGCCATAACCCCGCCCCGTTACTCTTCGATTTTACCGCCGGCCTTTTCCACCGCTTCGCGGGCGCCTTTGGTGATCGCCACACCGCGCACGGTCACGGCCCGATCGATGCCGCCACGCAGCACGATCTTGGCGCGCTTCTTGTCCGAGCGGACCACGCCGGCTTTCTTCAGAGTGTCCAGGTCGACCACGTCGCCTTCCACCTTGGCCAGCTCCTCAAGACGCACCTCGGCGGTGGCCATGGCCAGCTTGGAAGTAAAGCCGAACTTGGGCACACGGCGCTGCAGCGGCATTTGGCCGCCTTCGAAGCCAGGCTTCACGGTGCCGCCGGAGCGGGATTTCTGGCCTTTATGACCACGACCACCGGTCTTGCCCAGGCCAGAGCCGATACCACGGCCTACCCGCTTTTCTTCCGGACGGGAACCGTCGGCCGGATGCAGATCATTCAGACGCATCGCTTATTCTCCCTCTACCCGTACCATGTACGCGACCTTGTTGATCATGCCGCGCACCGCAGGCGTATCTTCAACTTCCACGGTGTGACCGATGCGGCGCAGCCCGAGACCGCGCACACAGGCCTTGTGGCCTTCGAGCCGACCGTTGGTGCTTTTAACCTGGGTTACTTTGATCTTGTCAGCCATGTTTAAGCTTCCGTCTGTGTGCGCTTAGCCGAGAATCTCTTCAACGGACTTGCCACGCTTGGCCGCCACGGATTCCGGGGAGGACATTTGCTTGAGCCCGTTGAAAGTGGCTCGCACCACGTTCACCGGATTGGTGGAGCCATAGCACTTGGCCAGCACGTTCTGTACGCCGGCCACTTCCAGCACGGCGCGCATGGCACCGCCGGCGATCACGCCGGTACCGTCATCGGCCGGCTGCATGTACACCTTGGAGGCGCCATGGTTGGCCTTGATCGGGTGCTGGATGGTGGTGCCTTTCAGGTCCACCTGAATCATGTTGCGACGGGCGGCTTCCAGAGCTTTCTGGATAGCGGCCGGCACTTCACGCGCCTTGCCGCGGCCGAAGCCCACTTTACCCTTGCCGTCGCCTACCACGGTCAGCGCGGTGAAGCCGAAAATACGGCCGCCTTTTACTACCTTGGCGACCCGGTTCACTTGAACCAGCTTCTCCTGGAGACCTTCGTTGGGATCAACTTTCGCCATAACCAAGCACCCTTAGAATTCAAGCCCGTTTTCGCGCGCGGCATCCGCCAGCGCCTTGATACGACCGTGGTAACGGAAACCGGAACGGTCAAAGGCGACGCGCTCGATGCCCGCCTCTTTGGCGCGCTTCGCGATCAGTTCGCCCACTTTGGCGGCGGCGTCGGCATTGCCGGTCGTGCCGCCACGCAGGTCCTTTTCCACCGTGCTCGCCGTAACCAGAACCTGGTCACCGGCCGCGCTGGTGATCTGTGCATAGATGTGGCGCGGGGTGCGATGTACGGACAGACGGATCTGGCCGGACTCGCGAATGCTCAAGCGAGTACGTTTGGCCCTGCGCAGACGTGCAACTTTCTTGTCCATCATGGCTCTAGTCTCAACGATTATTTCTTCTTGGCTTCCTTACGGCGCACCTGCTCATCGGCATAGCGCACCCCCTTGCCTTTGTAGGGCTCGGGCGGACGGAAACCACGGACATTGGCGGCAACTTGACCGACCAGCTGCTTATCAATGCCCTTGATGACAATTTCGGTCTGGGTCGGAGTCTCGATGGTGATGCCCTCGGGCAACTGATACGCCACCGGATGGGAGAAGCCCAGCGTCAGGTTCAGGACCTTGCCCTGAGCCTGGGCGCGATAGCCCACGCCGTTGAGGACCAGCTTGCGCTCGAAGCCCTCGGACACACCGGTGACCATATTATTGACCACGGCCCGGGTGGTGCCGGCCAGTGCCCAGGCTTCCTGGGATTCCTCGCGCGGCTTGACGGTGAATACACCGTCGTCCAAAGACACTTCCACCAGTTCGTGTACTTCGTGCTCCAGATTGCCCTTGCTGCCCTTAACGGACACCTTGGCGCCGTCGATTTTCAGCTCGACGCCGCTGGGCAGTTTAACCGGATTCTTCGCTACTCTAGACATTGTTGCACCTAAACCCGTCTACACCGCTCACCGTCAGGACACTTCGCAGATCAGCTCGCCGCCAACGTTGGCCTGGCGCGCCGCGCGATCGGAAATGATGCCCTGGTTGGTGGACACGACCATCACACCCAGGCCGCCCTTAACCTTGGGAATCTGGCCGGCGTTTTTGTACACACGCAGGCCGGGGCGGCTTACCCGGGCGATCTTCTCGATCACCGGTTGGCCCTCGAAATACCGAAGCTCCACGGTCAGGGTCGGCTTTTTCTCACCGTCCACCGAGAAACCTTCGATGTAACCTTCTTCCTTCAGTACCTTGGCAATGGCCTCTTTGGTCTTGGAAGAGGGGATATCCACCTTGCTCTTCCGGGCCATTTGCGCATTGCGGATACGGGTAAACATATCCGCCAGGGTATCTTGCATGCTCATGCCGCAATCGCTCCGCTATAACTCGATTACCAGCTGGATTTAACCAGGCCGGGAACATCGCCGCGCATCGCCGCTTCACGCAGCTTGATACGGCTCAAACCAAACTTCCGGTAGTAACCGTGCGGACGACCGGTGATCCGGCAGCGATTACGCTGGCGTACCGGAGAAGAATCGCGCGGCAGTTTCTGCAGCTGCATCTGGGCATCCCACTTCGCCTCGGGTTCGGCGCTGGGATCCTGGATGATTGCTTTCAGCGCTTCGCGCTTGGCGGCGTAACGCTGAACCAGCTTGGCGCGCTTCGCCTCCCGATTTTTCATAGAGACCTTTGCCATGACAAATCCTCTCAGCCCTTCAGCGGGAAGTTGAAGGCGCGCAGCAGCGCGCGTGCTTCGTCGTCGGTCTTGGCCGTGGTGGTGATGGTGATATCCAGACCACGCAGCTTGTCGACCTTGTCGAAATCAATTTCCGGGAACACGATCTGCTCGCGCAGGCCCATGGAATAGTTACCCCGGCCGTCAAAGGACTTGGGGTTGAGACCACGGAAGTCGCGTACTCGCGGAATCGCCACGGATACCAGGCGATCCAGGAATTCGTACATGCGACGGTTGCGCAGCGTCACCTTGCAGCCGATCGGCCAGCCTTCACGGATCTTGAAACCCGCGACGGACTTACGCGCCTTGGTGATCAGCGGCTTCTGGCCGGCGATCGCGGTCATGTCGGACAGGGCACCTTCGATGGCCTTACGGTCCTGGGCCGCTTCACCAACACCCATGTTCAGGGTGATCTTGGTGATTTTCGGCACTTCCATGACGTTCTCGTAGCCGAGTTGCTCCTTGAGCTTCGGCACGATCTCTTCGTTGTAAACCTTCTTCAGATCACTCATGGTTCACCTGTCCTCACGCGTCCAGCGGTTCGCCGTTGGACTTGAAGAAACGTACCTTGCGGCCGTCCTCGACGCGGAAGCCGACACGATCGGCTTTCTCCGCCTTGGCATTCCAGATGGCCACATTGGAAGCGTCGATACCGGCTTCCTGTTCCACGATGCCACCCTGGATTCCGCGGTTCGGATTGGCGCGCACGTGTTTCTTCACCACGTTCACTCCGGCCACGATCAGGCGGCCGTTGGGCAGCACACGCTGTACCTTGCCGCGCTTACCCTTGTCCTTGCCCGCGATTACGATGACTTCATCATCACGCTTGATCTTGAGCATTGCCTTCACCCGCCTTTAAAGAACTTCCGGTGCCAGTGAGATGATTTTCATGAACTGCTCGGTCCGCAGCTCACGGGTCACCGGTCCGAAGATCCGGGTACCTACCGGCGCCTTGTTGTTGCCCAACAGCACGGCGGCGTTTTCATCAAAACGGATCACGGAGCCGTCCGGACGACGCACGCCGCGACGGGTGCGTACCACCACCGCCGTCATCACGTCGCCTTTCTTGACGCGGCCGCGCGGAATCGCTTCCTTTACTGTGACCTTGATGATGTCACCAATGCCTGCATAGCGGCGGTGGGAACCACCCAGCACCTTGATGCACTGCACTCGACGCGCGCCGCTGTTATCGGCGACTTCGAGCATGGTTTCGGTCTGAATCATCGCTTACTCTCTCCAACTCCTGCCCTGCAGGCAGCCACAGCAACGTCGGTCAGACCTTGTTGGTCTGCTCCACCACGTTTACCAGCATCCAGGTTTTACGCTTGGACAACGGACGGCATTCCTCGATCGTCACCAGGTCGCCTTCGTTGCACTGATTCTGTTCATCGTGCGCCACCAACTTGGTGGAGCGCTTGATGATCTTGCCGTAAATAGGGTGCTGAACCCGGCGCTCAACCAACACGGTGATCGTTTTGTCACCCTTGTTGGAAATCACCTTGCCGGTAGCGGTCCGGCGCAGTTTCTCTTTCGCCTCTGCCATGACTAGTTACCCTGCTTCTCTCTCAGAATGGTTTTTACCCGTGCAATATCACGGCGAACCTTCCCAAGCTTATGGGTTTGTGAAAGCTGCCCGGATGCCAGTTGCATGCGCTGCTTGAACTGCTCTTCAAGCAACTCGAGCTGGTGACTCTGCAGCTCCTCAACACTCTTATCTCTCAGTTCACTCGCTTTCATGGCTTACATCACCGTCCGAGTAACAACGCGGGTGCTGATCGGCAGCTTGGCCGCGGCGAGACGAAACGCTTCACGCGCCACGTCTTCTGAAACACCTTCCATTTCGTAGAGCATGCGACCCGGCTGAATCTGGGCCACCCAGTACTCCACGTTACCCTTACCCTTACCCATCCGAACCTCGAGAGGCTTCTGGGTAATCGGCTTGTCGGGAAAGACACGAATCCAGATTTTGCCGCCACGCTTGATGTGACGGGTCATGGCACGACGCGCGGCTTCGATCTGGCGAGCCGTGATCCGGCCGCGACCGGTGGCCTGCAGGCCAACGGTGCCGAATGACACCTTGCTGCCCCGCTGTGCCAGGCCGCGGTTACGGCCCTTCTGAATTTTCCGGAATTTGGTACGCTTCGGCTGCAACATCGTTAGTTACCCTTTAACCACGGCCGCGCTTCTTAGCGCCCTTGGCCTGCTGCTTCTGCTCTTCCTGAATCTGCTCCATGCCACCCAGCACTTCACCGCGGAAGATCCAGACCTTGACGCCGATGGTGCCGTAAGTGGTCTCGGCACGTACGCTGGCGTAATCGATATCGGCACGCAGCGTGTGCAGAGGCACCCGGCCTTCACGGTACCATTCGGTACGTGCGATCTCGGCACCGCCCAGACGACCGGACAGCTGCACCCGAACGCCTTCCGCGCCGGCCTTCATGGCGTTTTGCACGGCCCGCTTCATCGCGCGGCGGAACATCACCCGGCGCTCAAGCTGACCGGCGATGTTATCGCCAACCAGACGCGCATCCAGATCGGGCTTGCGCACTTCCTCGATGTTGATGTGCACCGGCACGCCCATTTTGGCGGCCACATCGCGGCGCAGGCGTTCCACATCCTCGCCCTTTTTACCGATCACGATGCCGGGACGCGCGGTGGAGATGGTGATACGAACGTTCTCGGAAGGACGTTCGATCTTCACCCGGCTCACGGACGCGTTCTTCAGCCGCTTGAACAGGTAGTCACGGACCTGCAGGTCGGTAACCAGGCAGTCGGAATAGGTTTTCGGCCCGGCATACCAGAGGGAGTTGTGCTCCTTGACAATGCCCAGGCGGATACCGATCGGATGAACTTTCTGACCCATCTGGTTACTCCTGACCTTCCGAGACTTTCACAGTAATGTGGCACGTACGCTTGAGAATGCGATCGGCGCGGCCTTTGGCGCGCGGACGGATACGCTTCATCGTCATGCCTTCATCCACGAAGATCGTGGATACCTTCAGCTCATCCACATCGGCGCCCTCGTTGTTTTCCGCGTTGGCAATCGCGGACTCGAGCACCTTCTTCACAATGCGGGCCGCCTTCTTGGGGCTGAAGGCGAGAACATTCAACGCCTTCTCCACCTCGAGACCGCGGATCTGGTCAGCCACCAGCCGGGCCTTTTGAGCCGAAATTCTTGCGCCCCGCAGACGGGCTGCAACTTCAGTCGCCATGGCTGTCACCTTATCGCTTAGCCTTCTTGTCCACGATGTGCCCGCGGTAGGTGCGGGTCAGGGCGAATTCGCCCAGCTTGTGGCCCACCATGTGCTCGGTGATCAGTACCGGAACATGCTGACGGCCGTTATGCACCGCGATGGTCAAACCCACCATCTCCGGGATGATCATGGAGCGACGGGACCAGGTTTTGATCGGCTTGCGGGAGCCGGCTTCCACCGCTTCTTCCACCTTCTTGAGCAGGTGGTGATCCAGAAACGGACCTTTCTTCAGTGAACGTGGCACAGCCTGAACCTCTCTCTATCCCTTACTTACGACGGTCGCGCACAATCATCTTGGAGGTGCGCTTGTTGGTACGCGTTTTGTGGCCCTTGGTGGGCACGCCCCAGGGGGTAACCGGGTGACGACCACCAGAAGTGCGGCCTTCACCACCACCATGGGGGTGATCCACCGGGTTCATCGCCACACCGCGTACGGTCGGACGAACACCCCGCCAGCGCTTGGCGCCAGCTTTACCCAGCGAGCGCAAGCTGTGCTCACTGTTGGAGACTTCGCCGATGGTGGCCTTACACTCGGCGCTCACCTTACGCATCTCGCCGGAGCGAAGACGCAGGGTCACGTAACCACCATCCTTTGCCAGAACCTGCGCGGAAGTACCTGCGGAACGCGCCAGCTGACCACCCTTGCCAGGCTTCATTTCCACGTTGTGCACGGTGGAACCCAGCGGGATGTTACGCAGCGGCAGCGCATTGCCAACCTTGATCGGCGCATCCTCGCCAGCCTGGACGCGATCACCGGCCTTGAGGGCCTTGGGCGCCAGGATGTAGCGACGCTCGCCATCCAGGTATTTGACCAGTGCGATGTGGGCGGAGCGGTTCGGATCATACTCAACCCGCTCGATCACGCCGACCACGCTTTCCTTGTCACGACGAAAATCGACGCGACGGTACTTCTGCTTGTGACCACCGCCCTTGTGGCGGGTGGTGATGCGGCCGTTGTTATTCCGACCGCCACTCTTGCTCTTTGCTTCCAGCAGCGGCGCGTAGGGAGCCCCTTTGTAGAGCTCCGCGTTCACCACCTTGACGACAAAGCGGCGGCCCGGGGAAGTCGGCTTGGTTTTTACAATCGCCATGATTCCTTACTCCCTTACCTTACTCTGCGCCCAGGAAGTCGATGTCCTGACCTTCGGCCAGAGAGACATAGGCTTTTTTCCAGCCCGCGCGTTTGCCGGCGACCCGACCGAAGAACTTCTGCTTGCCCTTCACGTTGCTGGTGCGAACGGATTGCACCTTGACGTCGAACAGGCTTTCCACGGCCTTCTTGATCTCCAGCTTGTTGGCATCCTTCGCGACCTTGAATACGAAGGCGTTGCCCTGATCGGCCACCAGGGTGGCTTTCTCGGAGATGTGCGGCGCGAGAAGGACGTTAAAAATACGTTCTTTGTTCATGCCAGCGCCTCCTCAAGCTGTTTCAGAGCCGGCACGGTGATCAGCACTTTCTCGAAGGCGATCAGACTGACCGGATCCACGCCCTTGGCGTCGCGAATGTCCACCTTGGGCAGATTGCGCGCCGCCAGGTAGAGGTTCTCATCCACGTCACTGGTAACGATCAGCGCGCTGCTCAGAGACAGATCCTTCAGCTTGGTGGCCACCGCCTTGGTTTTCGGCTCGTCGACGGAAAACTCATCGACCACCACCAGACGCTCCTGACGCACCAGCTCGGACAGGATGCAGCGCAGCGCGCCACGGTACATTTTGCGATTTACTTTCTGGGAGAAATCGCGGGGCTCGGCGGCGAACGTCTTACCGCCGCCACGCCACAGCGGGCTGCGGATGGTACCCGCGCGAGCCCGACCGGTTCCTTTTTGCCGCCAAGGCTTACGACCACCGCCCGCTACCGCGGCGCGATTTTTCTGAGCCTTGGAACCCTGACGGGCACCGGCCAGAAAAGCGGTCACAACCTGATGAACCAGAGGCTCGTTGAAGTCCTTGCCGAAGGCGACTTCGGAAACGGTTACGGTACCTCCAGAGGCAGTATTGAGATTCATCCTCTATTCCTCTTTCAGGCCTTCGCCTTCACTGCCGGGCGCACGATCACATCACCACCGGCCGCACCGGGGATGGCACCCTTTACCAGCAACAGATTCTTTTCCGCATCCACACGCACGATTTCCAGATTCTGGACCGTGACGCGCTCGGCGCCCAGATGACCGGCCATCTTCTTGCCTTTGAACACCCGGCCCGGGGTCTGGTTCTGACCAATGGAGCCCGGAGCCCGGTGGGACAAGGAGTTACCGTGGGTCGCATCCTGGGTGCGGAAATTCCAACGCTTCACGCCACCCGCGAAACCCTTACCCTTGGAGGTGCCGGTCACGTCCACGGACTGACCTGCCTCGAAAATCTCCAGGGTGATCTCGGAGCCGGCCTGCAGCTCACCCGCTTCGGCGCGGAACTCACCCGCCTTGCGGCCGGCCTGCACGCCCGCTTTCGCGAAATGACCAGCCTGCGGCCTGGTCACCCGGTTGGCCCGGCGCTCACCCACCGTTACCTGCACGGCTTCGTAGCCATCTGTCTCGTCGGTCTTGACCTGACTCACCCGGTTCGGGGTCACTTCAATAACGGTGACCGGAACACTGACACCTTCTTCAGTGAAGACCCGGGTCATCCCGCATTTCCGACCGATTACACCAATCGCCATTGTTTACCTCTTTACAACCTGTCGCGGTTGAACCGCCCGTAGTTGTAGGTCTGAGCTGTCTCTCAGGCCAGTTATCCCAGGCTGATCTGCACGTCCACACCAGCGGCCAGATCCAGCTTCATCAGCGCGTCCACGGTCTTGTCCGTGGGCTCGACGATATCCACCAGCCGCTTGTGAGTGCGGATCTCGTACTGGTCTCGTGCATCTTTGTTCACATGCGGAGAGATCAGCACCGTAAACCGTTCTTTGCGCGTCGGCAGGGGAATGGGCCCCTGTACCTGCGCACCCGTCCGTTTTGCCGTATCCACGATCTCCTGGGCGGACTGATCAATAAGGCGATGATCAAAGGCCTTGAGACGGATGCGGATTCTTTGGTTAGCCATAGCTAACAAACTCCAGACTGTTTCGAACCATTCTTTAGATGGCAAAAAGCCCGCCCAACCTATCCGCTCGGAAGGTGGAGGGTTGTCAAAACAAGCCCGGGAACGATGCCCCGGTTGATCGCGCTCTCTAGCCGGCATTACCGGCAAAGAGGGCGCAAATTGTAGAGACAAAAAAAGGCCAGGGCAAGGCCCTGGCCCATTTTTTTTGCACTTACTCGATGATCTTGGAGACCACGCCGGCGCCGACGGTGCGGCCGCCTTCACGGACCGCGAAGCGCAGGCCTTCTTCCATGGCGATCGGGGCAATCAGCTCAACGTTCATCTGAACGTTGTCGCCCGGCATCACCATTTCAGTGCCTTCCGGCAGGGTGCACGCACCGGTCACGTCCGTGGTACGGAAGTAGAACTGCGGACGGTAGCCGTTGAAGAACGGAGTGTGACGACCACCCTCGTCCTTGCTCAGCACGTACACTTCGCCTTCGAACTTGGTGTGCGGGGTGATGCTGCCCGGCTTCGCCAGTACCTGACCACGCTCCACTTCGTCACGCTTGGTGCCACGCAGCAGCACGCCCACGTTCTCACCCGCGCGGCCTTCGTCCAGCAGCTTGCGGAACATCTCAACGCCGGTACAGGTGGTCTTCATGGTGTCCTTGATGCCCACGATTTCCATCTCGTCACCCACCTTGATGATGCCGCGCTCAACGCGACCGGTCACCACGGTACCACGACCAGAGATGGAGAAAACGTCCTCGATCGGCATCAGGAACGGTTGATCCACCGCCCGTTCCGGCTCGGGGATGTAGTCGTCCAGGCACTCAACCAGCTTCACCACCGCCGGCATGCCGATTTCGCTGGTGTCGCCTTCCAGCGCCTTCAGCGCGGAGCCCTTGATGATCGGGGTGTCGTCGCCCGGGAAATCGTAGTCGCTCAGCAGCTCGCGCACTTCCATCTCAACCAGCTCGAGCAGCTCTTCGTCATCGACCATGTCCGCTTTGTTCAGGAACACGACGATGTAGGGAACGCCCACCTGGCGGGACAGCAGGATGTGCTCGCGGGTCTGCGGCATCGGGCCGTCCGCCGCGCTCACCACCAGGATCGCGCCGTCCATCTGCGCCGCGCCGGTGATCATGTTCTTCACGTAGTCGGCGTGACCGGGGCAGTCAACGTGCGCGTAGTGACGGTTCGGAGAATCGTACTCAACGTGAGAGGTCGCAATGGTGATACCGCGCTCACGCTCTTCCGGCGCATTGTCGATCTGGTCAAACGCGCTCGCGGAGCCAGAACCCCACGTCTCGAAGCACACCCGCGTCAGGGCGGCGGTCAGCGTCGTCTTACCATGGTCAACGTGACCAATGGTGCCTACGTTTACGTGCGGTTTATTGCGTTCAAACTTTTCCTTTGCCACGGCTCTATACCTTTAACAAATTAACCGTAAATTTAAGATTTCTTGCCGCTAATCACGTCGTCGGCGATGTTGCGCGGCGCTTCCGCGTACTTCAGGAACTCCATGGAGTAACTGGCGCGGCCCTGCGACATGGAGCGCAGGTCGGTGGCGTAACCGAACATCTCGGACAGGGGCACCTCGGCGCGAATGATCTTGCCGGACAGCGTGTCTTCCATGCCCTGGACGATACCACGACGACGGTTGAGGTCGCCCATCACGTCGCCCATGTACTCCTCGGGGGTTACCGCTTCCACCTTCATCATCGGCTCAAGCAGTACCGCGCCGGCTTCCTTGGCGGCGTTCTTCACCGCCAGACCACCGGCCATGCGGAAGGCGTTCTCGTTGGAGTCCACCTCGTGGTAGGAACCATCGTAGAGAATCGCTTTCACGCCCAGGACCGGGTAACCGGCCAGCACGCCGGACTGCAGCTGCTCTTCGATACCCTTCTGCACCGCGCCGAAGTATTCCTTCGGCACCACGCCGCCATGGATCTGCTCTTCGAACTCGAAGTCGGCATCGC
The DNA here is from genome assembly GCF_046507615.1 of Alloalcanivorax sp. C16-2. Lineage (NCBI taxonomy): Bacteria > Pseudomonadati > Pseudomonadota > Gammaproteobacteria > Oceanospirillales > Alcanivoracaceae > Alloalcanivorax > Alloalcanivorax sp. C16-2. Next base: position 89,722 of record NZ_JBKFTL010000007.1, read on the forward strand.
GATCGATCGGCTCGAACTTGACCTTGACGTGACCGTACTGACCACGACCACCGGACTGTTTGACGAACTTGCCTTCCACGTCGGCGGGCTTGGTGAAGGTCTCGCGGTACGCCACCTGGGGCGCGCCGATGTTCGCTTCCACCTTGAACTCGCGGCGCATGCGATCCACCAGGATGTCCAGGTGCAGCTCGCCCATGCCGGAGATGATGGTCTGCCCGGTTTCCTCGTCGGTCTTCACGCGGAACGAGGGATCTTCCTGCGCCAGACGGCCCAGGGCCAGGCCCATTTTCTCCTGGTCGGCCTTGGACTTCGGCTCCACCGCCACGGAAATCACCGGATCCGGGAATTCCATGCGCTCGAGCACGATCACCTTGTTGAGGTCACACAGGGTGTCACCGGTGGTCACATCCTTGAGGCCCACACAAGCGGCGATGTCGCCGGCGCGCACTTCCTTGATCTCCTCGCGGCTGTTGGCGTGCATCTGCAGCAGACGACCAACGCGCTCCTTCTTCTGCTTCACGGAGTTGTACACGGAGTCGCCGGAATTCAGCACCCCGGAGTACACCCGGATGAAGGTCAGGGAGCCCACGAACGGGTCGGTGGCGATTTTGAATGCCAGCGCGGAGAACGGTTCCTCGTCGGAGGACTGACGGGACTCGACGGTCTCGCCATCGTCCAGCACACCCTGGATCGCCTTCACTTCGTCCGGCGCCGGCAGGTATTCCACCACCGCGTCGAGCATGGCCTGAACGCCCTTGTTCTTGAAGGCGGAGCCACACAGTGCCAGCACGATTTCGTTGGCCAGCACCTGCTGACGCAGACCGGCTTTGATCTCGTCGTTGCTCAGATCGCCGTTCTCGAGGTACTTGTCCATCAGTTCCTCGGACGCCTCGGCGGCGGACTCGACCATCTGCTCACGCAGTTCGTCGCAACGACCCTTGAGCTCTTCCGGGATATCGGTCTGCTCATAGGTCATGCCCATGTCGTTCTCATTCCAGTAGATGGCTTTCATCCGGATAAGATCGACAACGCCCTTGAAATCGTCCTCGGCGCCGATGTTCAGCTGGATCGGAACCACCTTGGCGCCGAGCCGCTGGCGAATCTGGGCGACGACGCGCTCGAAATCCGCGCCGGCACGGTCCATCTTGTTGACGAACACGATCCGCGGCACTTCATATTTGTTGGCCTGACGCCATACGGTTTCGGACTGCGGCTCCACGCCGGAGGTACCACAGAACACCACGACCGCGCCATCCAGCACCCGCAGGGAGCGTTCCACCTCAATGGTGAAATCCACGTGCCCGGGGGTGTCGATGATGTTGATGCGGTACTGGTCGTACTGCTGGTCCATGCCCTGCCAGAAGGTCGTGGTAGCAGCGGAGGTGATGGTGATACCACGCTCCTGCTCCTGCTCCATCCAGTCCATGGTCGCGGCACCGTCATGCACCTCACCGATTTTGTGAGACACACCGGTGTAAAAGAGGACGCGTTCGGTCGTGGTGGTCTTGCCCGCGTCCACGTGGGCGCAGATGCCAATATTGCGATAACGGTTAAGAGGAGTCTTACGTGCCACGCTGCTAACCTCGATTCACTGAATCAAATACAAAAACCGGCCTGATCGCAGGCCGGTTTACTCGTTCTGCCTTCTGCTTTAGAAGCGGAAGTGGGAGAAGGCCTTGTTGGCCTCGGCCATGCGGTGCACGTCTTCCCGCTTCTTCATGGCCGCGCCCTTGCCTTCGGCGGCGTCCATTACTTCACCCGCCAGGCGCTGGGCCATGCTCTTCTCGCCACGCTTACGGGCGGAGTCCACCAGCCAGCGCATGGCCAGAGCGGTACGACGGCTGGGACGCACCTCAACCGGCACCTGATAGGTCGCGCCACCCACACGGCGGCTTTTCACCTCGACCATCGGGCGGATGTTATCGAGGGCCTTCTCGAACAGCTCCAGCGGCTCACCGCTCTTGCGCTCGGCCACGGTATCCAGCGCACCGTATACAATGCGCTCGGCCACGGACTTCTTGCCGTCGACCATAACGTGGTTCATGAACTTAGCCAGCAGCTGGCTACCGAATTTCGGATCCGGCAGGATCTCGCGTTTGGCTACGACGCGTCTTCTTGGCATCGGATGTGTTCCTCATCATGCCCCGCCGGGGCGGGGAAAGCTTCAGGGTTACCCGGGACGAAGCCCGGCCTTACTCATCCCGCCGGGTCGCCAGGCGCCCGGCCGTATGGAAAGGGGGTGTATTTACTTCTTCGGCCGCTTGGCGCCGTATTTGGAACGACGCTGCTTACGGTCCTGAACACCCGCGGTGTCCAGCGTGCCGCGCACGGTGTGGTAGCGCACACCCGGGAGGTCTTTCACACGACCACCACGGATCAGCACCACGGAGTGCTCCTGCAGGTTATGGCCTTCCCCCGGAATATAGGAGGACACTTCATAACCGTTGGTCAGGCGCACCCGGCACACTTTACGCAGCGCGGAGTTCGGCTTCTTCGGGGTAGTGGTGTACACCCGGGTGCAAACGCCGCGCCGCTGCGGGCAGCCCTGCAGGGCGACCGAGTCGCTTTTCTCAACCTTTCTCTTGCGCGGGTTCCGCACAAGCTGGTTTACAGTTGCCATGAAACTACTGCTCCACGCTTACAGTTCTGTGACGAACATTGCTCTTTATCGCCACCCTTTTTGATCATTCCATAGCCTATTTCGGGCTATAGACAGGGGCGACGGATTCTAGGGAGCCCCTGGCGCCAAGTCAAGGCACCAGGGGCCAGGTCCCGCTTTTCGACCGCCTTACTCCCCGTCGGAGGAGCTCAGGGCCTCGGACAGCGCCGCTTCCACCTCGTCCATGGTGGGGCCGTCGCCGGTGGCTTCGGCACGCTGACGGCGGCGTTCCTCGTGGTAGGCGTAGCCGGTACCGGCCGGGATCAGACGCCCCACCACCACGTTTTCCTTCAGGCCGCGCAGGTCGTCTTCCTTGCCGGTCACCGCCGCTTCGGTCAGCACCCGGGTGGTCTCCTGGAAGGAGGCCGCGGAGATAAACGACTCGGTGGCCAGGGACGCCTTGGTGATACCCAGCAGCAGACGCTCGCCACGGGCACGCATTTTGTCCTCTCCGGCGAGACGCTCGTTCTCTTCGGTGAGGCGGGCGTATTCCACCTGCTCGCCCTTGATAAAGGCGGAGTCGCCGATCTCGGTGATTTCCACCTTGCGCAGCATCTGGCGAATGATCGTCTCGATGTGCTTGTCGTTGATCTTCACGCCCTGCAGACGGTAGACCTCCTGCACCTCGTTGACGATGTAACGGGCCAGTTCCACTTCCCCCATGAGACGCAGGATGTCGTGGGGGTTGAGCGGGCCATCGGAGACCACCTCGCCCTTCTCCACGTGCTCACCTTCGAACACGTTGAGCTGGCGCCACTTGGGAATCAGCTCCTCGTAGGTATCGCCACCTTCGTCCGGGGTGATCACCAGCCGCACCTTGCCCTTGGTTTCCTTACCGAAGGAAACGGTACCGCTCTTCTCGGCGAGAATGGCGGCTTCCTTGGGATTACGGGCCTCGAACAGGTCCGCCACCCGCGGCAGACCACCGGTGATATCACGGGTCTTGGAGGATTCCTGGGGAATCCGCGCGATCACGTCACCCATGCCGATATCGGCACCGTTCTTCAGCGCCGACAGCGCGCCGCCGGGCAGGAAGTAGTTGGCCGGGTTATCGGTGTTGGGCAGGGTTACCGGCTTGCCGCTGGCGTCCACCACGCGAACCACCGGGCGCAGATCCTTACCCGCGGACGGGCGGTCCTGGCTGCTCAGCACCTCGATGTTGGTGAGGCCGGTCAGTTCGTCGGTCTGGTAGTTCACGGAGATGCCTTCCTCCATGTCACCAAACTGCACCTTACCTTCCACCTCGGCGATAATCGGGTGGGTGTGCGGGTCCCAGGTCGCCACGACCTGACCGCCGTCCACCGGATCGCCTTCCTTGACGGTAACCATGGCGCCGTAAGGCAGCTTGTAGCGCTCGCGCTCACGGCCCAGGTCGTCGGCGACGGCCAACTCCGCGGAGCGGGACACGATCACCAGGCCGTCCTTGTGCTGAACGTGCTTGGCGTTGTGGAAGCGCACCTTGCCGCCGTGCTTGATCTGAATGCTGGACACCGCGGAAGCCCGGCTCGCCGCGCCCCCGATGTGGAAGGTCCGCATGGTCAGCTGGGTGCCCGGCTCACCGATGGACTGGGCAGCGATAACACCAACCGCCTCGCCCACGTTCACCCGATGGCCCCGTGCCAGGTCGCGACCGTAGCACTTGGAGCACACGCCCCAGCGGGTTTCACAGGTAATCGGCGAGCGCACGATGACTTCGTCCACGCCCATGGTTTCGAGGCGATCCACCCACACTTCATCCAGCAGGGTGCCGGCTTCCACCGCCACTTCGTCGGCGTTGAGCGGGTTCATCACGTCGCGCACCACGACCCGGCCCAGTACCCGCTCGCGCAGGGGCTCGACCACGTCACCGCCTTCGATCAGCGGCGTCATCAGCAGGCCCTGCTCGGTGCCACAGTCGATCTCGGTGATCACCAGGTCCTGGGCCACGTCCACCAGACGGCGGGTCAGGTAACCGGAGTTCGCGGTCTTCAACGCGGTATCCGCCAGACCTTTCCGGGCACCGTGGGTGGAGATGAAGTACTGGAGTACGTTCAGCCCTTCACGGAAGTTGCTGGTGATCGGCGTCTCGATAATGGAGCCATCCGGCTTGGCCATCAGGCCACGCATGCCGGCCAGCTGACGAATCTGCGCCGGGGAGCCCCGGGCGCCGGAGTCCGCCATCATGTAGATCGAGTTGAAGGAATCCTGCAGCTCGTCCTCGCCATCACGGTTGACGACGACTTCTTTGTTCAGGTTTTCCATCATCGCCTTGGCGATCTGGTCGTTGGTGCGCGCCCAGATGTCGATCACCTTGTTGTAGCGCTCACCGCGGGTCACCAGACCGGAAGCGAACTGCTCCTCGATCTCGCGCACTTCTTCCTCGGCGGCGGCGATCATCTTCACCTTGGCGTCCGGGATCACCATGTCCTCGACACCGATGGAGGAGCCGGACAGGGTGGCTTCGCGGAAGCCCATGTACATGATCTGGTCGGCGAAGATGCAGGTTTCCTTGGTGCCCAGAATCCGGTAGCAGGTATTCAGCAGACCGGAGATCGCCTTCTTGGTCATGTTGCGGTTGACCTGATCGAAGCCGATGCCGTCAGGCACGATGTCCCACAGCTTGCAGCGACCGACAGTGGTCTCCACCAGACGATCGTTCTCTTCGACCCGGCCTTCCTGGTCACGCACCACTTCGTGGATGCGCACCTTGATACGGGCGTGCAGATCCACTTCCTTGGTGCCCAGGGCGCGCATCACTTCCTGGGTGTCGGAGAACACCCGGCCTTCGCCCTTGGCGTTGATCCGTTCACGGCTGATGTAGTACAGACCCAGCACCACGTCCTGGGTCGGCACGATGATCGGTTCACCGTTGGCCGGGGACAGGATGTTGTTGGTGGACATCATCAGCGCCCGGGCTTCCAGCTGAGCCTCCAGGGTCAGCGGCACGTGCACCGCCATCTGGTCACCATCGAAGTCCGCGTTGAAGGCGGCGCACACCAGCGGGTGAAGCTGGATCGCCTTGCCCTCGATCAGCACCGGCTCGAACGCCTGGATGCCCAGACGGTGAAGGGTCGGCGCCCGGTTCAGCATCACCGGGTGTTCGCGAATCACCTCGGCGAGGATATCCCACACCTCGGCGGTTTCGCGCTCGACCATCTTCTTGGCGGCCTTGATGGTGGTGGCCAGACCACGGGCTTCCAGCTTGGCGAAGATGAACGGCTTGAACAGCTCCAGAGCCATCTTCTTGGGCAGGCCGCACTCATGCAGCTTGAGGGTCGGGCCCACCACGATCACGGAACGACCGGAGTAGTCCACCCGCTTACCCAGCAGGTTCTGACGGAAACGACCCTGTTTGCCCTTGATCATGTCGGCCAGGGATTTCAGCGGGCGCTTGTTGGAGCCGGTGATGGCCCGGCCGCGACGGCCGTTATCCAGCAGCGCGTCCACGGACTCCTGCAGCATGCGCTTCTCGTTGCGCACGATGATGTCCGGGGCGTTCAGGTCGAGCAGCCGCTTGAGGCGGTTGTTACGGTTGATCACCCGGCGATACAGATCGTTCAGGTCGGAGGTCGCGAAACGACCGCCGTCCAGGGGCACCAGCGGACGCAGGTCCGGCGGCAGCACCGGCAGCACCGTCATGATCATCCATTCGGGCTCGTTGCCGGAGGCGTGGAACGCTTCCATCAGCTTGAGCCGCTTGGACAGCTTCTTGAGCTTGGTGTCCGAGTTGGTGGCCTCGATTTCCTCGCGCAGGGTGTTGATCTCGTCCTGCAGATCCAGCTCGGTGAGCAGTTGTTGAACCGCTTCCGCGCCCATCTTGGCTTCGAACTCGTCGCCGAACTGCTCCAGCGCGTCGAAATACTCCTCATCGGTGAGCAGCTGACCACGCTCCAGAGTGGTCATACCGGGCTCGGTGACCACGAAGGATTCGAAGTACAGCACCCGCTCGATGTCGCGCAGGGTCATATCCAGCATCAGGCCGATGCGGGACGGCAGCGACTTCAGGAACCAGATGTGCGCCACCGGGCTTGCCAGCTCGATATGGCCCATGCGCTCACGGCGGACCTTGGAGAGAGTGACCTCAACGCCACACTTCTCGCAGATCACACCCCGGTGCTTGAGGCGCTTGTACTTGCCGCACAGGCACTCATAGTCCTTGATCGGACCAAAAATGCGCGCGCAGAACAGGCCATCACGCTCCGGCTTGAAGGTGCGGTAATTGATGGTCTCCGGCTTTTTCACTTCGCCAAAAGACCAGGAACGGATCAGATCCGGCGGTGCCAGACCGATCTTAAGCTTGTCGAACTCCGTGACTTGTCCCTGACTTTTGAGCAGATTCAGCAAGTCTTTCAAGGCCAGTCCTCCGTATGGAGCTTTCGCTCGCGATTCTTTCCTAAACCCGGGTCAGGCGTGGCGCCACTTCCGCCTCGCGGCAGCGGCGCCGTCGCCTCAGTCGTTTTCCAGCTCGATGTTGATACCGAGCGAACGGATTTCCTTCAGCAGTACGTTGAAGGACTCCGGCATACCCGGATCCATCCGGTGGTCGCCATCGACGATGTTCTTGTAAATGCGGGTACGGCCATTCACATCGTCCGACTTAACGGTGAGCATTTCCTGCAGCGTGTACGCCGCGCCGTAGGCCTCCAGGGCCCACACTTCCATCTCACCGAAGCGCTGACCACCGAACTGCGCCTTACCACCCAGCGGCTGCTGGGTCACCAGGCTGTAGGAGCCGGTGGAGCGGGCGTGCATCTTGTCGTCGACCAGGTGGTTCAGCTTGAGCATGTACATGTAGCCGACGGTCACCTTGCGGTCGAACTGCTCGCCGGTACGGCCATCCCAAAGCTGAATCTGACCGGAGCGGTCCTGGCCGGCGAGTTCCAGCAGCGCCTTGATCTCGAACTCCTTGGCACCATCGAACACGGCGGTGGCCATGGGCACGCCGGCACGCAGATTGCGAGCCAGCTCGATGATGTCCTGGTCCTCGAAATGGCTCCAGTCCTCATCGGTGCCACCGGCGCCGGTCTGGTTGTAGATCTGGTCAAGGAAGTCGCGCACTTCCGCGACTTTTTTCTCCTGATCCAGCATCTCGCCGATGCGCTCGCCCAGGCCCTTGGCGGCCCAGCCCAGGTGGGTCTCGAGAATCTGCCCCACGTTCATCCGCGACGGTACACCCAGCGGGTTGAGGACCACGTCCACGGGGACGCCGTTCTCGTCGTAGGGCATGTCTTCCTCGGGCATGATCACGGAGATCACACCTTTGTTACCGTGACGGCCGGCCATCTTGTCACCGGGCTGAATGCGACGCTTGATCGCCAGGTAGACCTTGACCACCTTGAGCACGCCGTGGGACAGATCGTCGCCGCCGGAGATCTTGGCCTGCTTGTCCTTGTAGCGCTCGTCCTGTTCCTTCTTGTGCAGCTCCAGGTACTGGTGCGCGCGCTCCAGTTGCTCGGCCACGTCGTCATCGGCGGGACGCAGTTCAAACCACTTGTCACCTTCCAGCTCGTCGAGCACCGCGTCGGTCAGCTCGGTGCCACGCTTGAGGCCGGCGCCGCCGTTGACCTTCTTGCCCAGCAGCACGGACCGCAGACGGTCCTTGATGTCCTGCTCGAGAATCCGGTACTCGTCCTTCAGGTCCTTGCGGAACTTGTCCAGCGCGTCCTGTTCGATCTGGCGGGCACGCTCGTCCTTCTCAACGCCATCGCGAGTGAACACCTGCACGTCGATGACGGTGCCCTTGACGCCGGAGGAAACCCGCAGGGAGGTGTCCTTCACGTCGGAGGCCTTCTCACCGAAGATCGCGCGCAGCAGCTTCTCTTCCGGCGTCAGCTGGGTTTCGCCCTTGGGCGTCACCTTGCCGACCAGAATGTCGCCGGCTTCCACCTCGGCACCGATGTAAACGATACCGGACTCGTCAAGCTTGCCGAGCGCCACTTCGCCCACGTTGGGGATATCGGCGGTGATTTCCTCGGCGCCCAGCTTGGTATCACGGGCGATACAGGTGAGCTCCTGGATGTGAATAGAGGTGAAACGATCCTCCTTCACCACCCGCTCGGAGATCAGGATGGAGTCCTCGAAGTTGTAGCCGTTCCAGGGCATGAACGCGACGCGCATGTTCTGGCCCAGGGCCAGCTCGCCCATGTCCACGGACGGACCGTCGGCCATGATGTCGCGGGCCGCTACCCGATCACCCACTTTCACCAGCGGACGCTGGTTGATGCAGGTGTTCTGGTTGGAGCGGGTGTACTTGGTGAGGTTGTAGATATCCACACCCGCTTCACCCTCGACCACCTCGTCGTCGTTCACTTTGACGATGATCCGGGAAGCGTCCACCTTGTCGACGATACCGCCACGCTGGGCCACCACGCAGACGCCGGAATCCCGGGCCACGTGACGCTCCATGCCGGTACCCACCAGGGGCTTCTCGGCACGCAGGGTCGGCACCGCCTGACGCTGCATGTTGGAGCCCATCAAGGCGCGGTTCGCGTCATCGTGCTCCAGGAACGGAATCAGGGACGCGGCCACGGACACCACCTGGCGCGGGGAGACATCCATATGGGTAATGGTGTCCCGCTCCATGACGGTGAACTCGTAGCGGTGACGCACGGTAACGAAGTCTTCAACGAAACTGCCGTCGTCGTTCATCTTGGCGTCGACCTGCGCGATCACGCACTCCGCTTCCTCGATGGCGGACAGGTACTCGATCTCATCGCTGACCTTACCGTCGATCACCTTGCGGTACGGCGACTCCAGGAAGCCGTACTCATTGGTGCGCGCGTAGCTGGCCAGGGAGTTGATCAGGCCGATGTTCGGCCCTTCCGGCGTCTCGATGGGACACACGCGACCGTAGTGGGTCGGGTGCACGTCGCGCACTTCGAAGCCGGCACGCTCACGGGTCAGACCGCCCGGGCCCAAGGCGGACACCCGGCGTTTGTGGGTGATCTCGGACAGCGGGTTGTTCTGATCCATGAACTGGGACAACTGGGAGGAGCCGAAGAACTCCTTCACCGCGGCGGCCACCGGCTTGGCGTTGATCAGATCCTGCGGCATCAGGCCTTCGGACTCGGCCAGGCTCAGACGCTCCTTGACGGCGCGCTCCACCCGAACCAGACCAACGCGGAACTGGTTCTCCGCCATTTCGCCCACGGAACGGATACGACGGTTACCCAGGTGATCGATGTCATCGACCACGCCGTTGCCGTTGCGGATGTCCACCAGAGTCTTGAGCACATCGATGATGTCGGACTGATCGGTGCCCATCTGCTCGAAGTACTGCTTGCCTTCATCGTCGGTACGGGCGCTGAAGTAACGACCGTCATAGATGATGCCCGGGCCGGTGACGTCGTCACGGCCGAGACGGCGGTTGAACTTCATGCGACCCACGCCGGACAGGTCGTAGCGCTCGTCGGTGAAGAACAGGTTGCGGAACAGGTTCTCCGCCGCTTCCTTGGTGGGCGGCTCGCCGGGACGCATCATGCGGTAGATTTCCACCAGCGCCTCAAGGGGGCTACGGGTGGGATCGGCACGCAGGGTGTCGGCCATGAACGGCCCATGGTCCAGGTCGTTGGTGTAGAGCGTCTCGAACGTGGCGATACCGGCGTTCTCGATTTTCTCGAGGCTGTCGGCGCTCAGTTCGGTATTGCACTCCACCAGAACCTCGCCGGTTTCCTGGTCGATGATCGACTTAGCCAGGTAACGGCCATGCAGGTATTCGGCGGGAATTTCCAGGTATTCGATATTGGCTTTTTCGAGCTGACGGATGTGACGCGCGGTGACGCGGCGACCACGCTCCACCACCACTTCCTCGCCGGCAAGGATATCGAAGGTCGCGGTTTCACCACGCAGACGCTCCGGCACCAGCCGCATGCGGTAGACACCGTTCTCGAAAAGGATTTCGTTGGTGTCGAAGAAAGTGTCGAGGATCTCGTCCGAGGTATAGCCCAGGGCACGCAGCAGAATGGTCGCCGGCAGTTTGCGGCGACGGTCGATGCGCACGTATACCAGGTCCTTGGGATCGAACTCGAAGTCGAGCCAGGAACCACGGTAGGGGATCACCCGCGCGGAATACAGCAGCTTGCCCGAGGAGTGAGTCTTGCCCTTGTCGTGATCGAAGAACACGCCCGGGGAACGGTGCAGCTGTGACACGATCACCCGCTCGGTACCGTTGATCACGAAGGTGCCGTTTTCGGTCATGAGCGGAATCTCGCCCATGTAGACCTGCTGTTCGCGGATATCCTTGATCGCGCCGTTGGATTCCTTGTCGTAGATCACCAGACGAATACGCACGCGCAGCGGCGCGGCGTAGGTGGTGCCACGAATGATGCACTCTTTGACATCAAAAACCGGTTTGCCGAACTCATAGCCGGCATACTCGAGGGCCGCGTTCCCGGAGTAGCTGGAAATCGGGAACACTGACCGGAAGGCTGCTTCCAGGCCCGCGTCCAAGCGCTCCTCGGCGCTCTTGTCGTGTTGCAAGAACTTGCGGTAAGAATCGAGCTGTATGGCCAGAAGGTACGGAACCTCCATGACCTTAGGAAGCTTGCCGAAATCTTTGCGGATCCGCTTTTTCTCAGTGAATGAGTATGCCATCTGCGTTCCTCGGCTGTTGACCTATCACCCCTGGGTGATATTCCTGCATGAAACCCTTCATGCAGAAACGACAAAAGGCTGGCAGCCCTTAAGCTGCCAGCCGGTGTCTTTCCGCCGGAATGTGGAAAGACATTGCGCTCTCGCGCTTACTTGAGCTCGGCGGTACCGCCAGCCTCTTCGATCTTTTTCTTGATCTCTTCGGCTTCGTCCTTGGAAGCGCCTTCCTTGACCGGAGCGGGTGCGCCCTCGACCAGTTCTTTCGCTTCTTTCAGACCCAGACCGGTTACTTCGCGGACTGCCTTGATCACGCCGACTTTCTTGTCGCCGAAACCGGTCAGAACCACGTCGAATTCGGTCTGTTCTTCAGCGGCACCACCAGCGTCGCCACCAGCGGCCGCGGGAGCGGCTGCAACGGCGGCAGCGGCGGTTACACCGAACTTCTCTTCCATGGCCTCGATCAGTTCAACGAGGTCCATAACGCTCATGTCAGCGATTGCGCTGAGGATATCTTCTTTGGAAACGGCCATTTTCAATCTCCTAAAATCACCGTACGGGCGATCCCGAGTGGAATCGGGTAGTTACGCTGCTGATCGCTGGATCAGGCAGCTTCCTGCTGTTTCTTGTCCTTCACCGCGGCGACGGTACGCACAAACTTGCCGGGCACCTCGTTGAGGGTACGGACAAACTTGGCCACCGGGGCCTGCATGACGGACATAAGCTGAGCAAGGGCTTCTTCACGGGTGGGCAGCTTGGCCAGGACATCGATGTCCTTGGCTTCGTACGCCACACCGCCTACGGCCAGTGCTTTAACTTCGAGCGCGTCGTGGTCCTTGGCGAAATCCTTGATCAGCCGGGCGGCTGCGCCCGGATCTGCCTGGGAAAACGCCAGGATCGTGGGGCCGACCAGCGAGTCGCTGAGGCACTCGTATTCAGTGCCTTCAACGGCGCGCTTGGCCAGCGTGTTCCGTACTACTTTCAGGTACACGCCGGTTTCACGAGCCTTCACGCGCAGAGCGGTCATCTCTGACACGGAAAGTCCCCGATAGTCGGCAACCACGGCGGACAGCGCTTCGGTAGCCGCAGCATTCACCGAAACCACAATCGCCCGTTTGTCCTCCAGATTCAAAGGCACGATTTACCTCCTGGATTCACAAACTTAACCGGACCCGTCGACTGCCTGACAGATGGGCCCAGCGGTTGCCAGGACCGGTCACCCGGTCCGTTATCGCGGAAGCCAGCCCCTGCTTTGACACAGGATTTGCAACTACCGCGCCTGCGCAGGCGGTTACCCCTTAACCTCGGGTGGAAACTCGGCTCATGAAGCCGGACTCCATTCACACCCTCGGACCTGCGGTCTTTGACGCCCCGGCGGTTGGCCCGCGAAGCAGGCATCGCCGTCGGGATCAAAGCCCTTTGGGACCGGCACCAGGCCGCCCCCGGATTTCTTACATAGCCAGGGAAGCGGGATCGATGGACAGACCCGGACCCATGGTGCTGGACAGCGTTACCTTCTTGAAGTACGCGCCCTTCGCGGAAGCCGGCTTCGCCTTCTTGAGATCGGCGATCAGCGCTTCCACGTTTTCCTTGATGGCGTTGGCGTCAAAGCCGACCTGACCCACCGTGCAGTGGATGATGCCGCCTTTGTCGGTGCGGTAACGCACCTGACCGCCCTTGGCGTTCTTCACCGCCTGAGCCACGTCCGGGGTCACGGTGCCGACTTTCGGGTTCGGCATCAGACCACGGGGGCCGAGGATGGTGCCCAGCTTACCCACGACGCGCATGGCGTCCGGAGAAGCGATCACCACGTCGAAGTTGATCTCGCCGCCCTGAACCTGCTCGGCCAGGTCATCGAAACCCACCACGTCGGCGCCGGCTTCCTTGGCTTCCTCGGCCTTGGCGCCCTGGGCGAACACGGCGACGCGAACGGTCTTGCCGGTGCCGTGGGGCAGCACGGAAGCGCCACGCACGTTCTGGTCGGATTTACGCGGGTCAACACCCAGGTTCACGGAAACGTCGATGGATTCCTTGAACTTCACCGCGGACAGCTCGTTGAGCAGAGCCACGGCGTCTTCCACTTGATAGAACTTGCCCGATTCCACTTTTTCACGGATGGCGCGGGCGCGCTTGGACAGCTTGGCCATTGGTTAGTCCTCCACGTCCAGACCCATGGAACGGGCGGAGCCCGCGATGGTACGCACGGCGGCGTCCATATCGGCAGCGGTGAGATCCGGCTCTTTCGCCTTGGCGATCTCTTCGAGCTGCGCGCGGTTCACCTTGCCCACCTTCTTGGTGTTCGGCTCACCGGAACCGCTCTTGATGCCCGCTGCTTTCTTCAGCAGGTAGGCCGCCGGCGGCGTCTTCATGGTGAAGGTGAAGGAACGGTCGCTGTAAACCGTGATCACCACCGGCACTGGCGCGCCCTGATCGAGCTGCTGGGTCTGGGCGTTGAACGCTTTACAGAACTCCATGATGTTCACGCCGTGCTGGCCCAGAGCGGGGCCGACCGGCGGTGAAGGGTTAGCCTGACCCGCTGCCACTTGCAGCTTGATGTAGGCTTCGACTTTCTTGGCCATGATTAAGACTCCTTGGGTTCGAACGCCGTTTTACGGGCTCCCCTGAGGTGGGTCGTTTGCCCCGCCCGACTGAACCGGCGAGGCACCGTGGGATCAGGTCTTTTCAACCTGCCCGAATTCCAGCTCCACAGGCGTGGAGCGACCGAAAATGAGCACCGCCACCTGCAGGCGGCTCTTTTCGTAGTTCACTTCTTCCACCACGCCGTTGAAATCCGCGAACGGGCCGTCGGTGACGCGCACCACTTCGCCGGCCTCGAACAGCGTCTTCGGCTTCGGCTTCTCCACCGCGTCGTCCATGCGACGCAGAATGGCATCCGCCTCTTTCTGGGTAATCGGCGATACCCGACCCGGGTTTTTCGGATCTTCGCCAATAAAGCCCATCACCTTGGGCGTTTCCTTGACCAGGTGCCAGGAGTCGTCGCACATTTCCATTTCCACCAGCACGTAGCCGGGGAAGAATTTGCGCTCGGACTTCCGCTTCTGACCACCTCGCATCTCCACCACTTCCTCGGTGGGCACGAGAATCTCGCCAAACAGTTCTTCCATGGAGCGCAGCTTGACGCGCTCTTCCAGGGCCCGCTTGACGTGCTTTTCAAAGCCGGAATAAGCGTGTACGACGTACCAACGCTTCGCCATGTGTACCCCTTAGCCGATGAGCATCGAGATCGCGCCGTTGAGCAACCAATCGAGCACGAACAACAGCAGTGCGACGATCAGCACGAACACCAACACGATCAACGTGGTCTGCAGCGTCTCCTGACGGGTCGGCCATACCACCTTGCGCAGCTCCACCATGGAGTCCTTGCGCAGCTGGTTGAACGCCTTGCCCTGTTCGGTCTGCAGGGCAACGAACGCGGCCACGAGACCGACGACCAGCACGCCCAGCGCCCGGTACAGGGGGGACACCTCGGAGAAATAGCTGTTACCCACAACAGCAACAGCCACCAGCGCGGCCGCGATGACCCACTTGGTGGCCTCTAGAACGGAGGACCCAGACTGCCCTTCTGCTTTCTCACTCATCTGCCGACGCACCCCGCCGCCTGATGGCAGCTCTGGGAGAATTGGCAGGCCAGGAGGGACTCGAACCCCCAACAGCCGGTTTTGGAGACCGGTGCTCTACCAATTGAACTACTGGCCTGTAACCTCGAAAACACAACAGCCGGGACCCTTGGGCCCCGGCCCTTTCACCACCTTGGTGGTGTCTTACTCGATGATCTTGGAGACCACGCCGGCGCCGACGGTGCGGCCGCCTTCACGGACCGCGAAGCGCAGGCCTTCTTCCATGGCGATCGGGGCAATCAGCTCAACGTTCATCTGAACGTTGTCGCCCGGCATCACCATTTCAGTGCCTTCCGGCAGGGTGCACGCACCGGTCACGTCCGTGGTACGGAAGTAGAACTGCGGACGGTAGCCGTTGAAGAACGGAGTGTGACGACCACCCTCGTCCTTGCTCAGCACGTACACTTCGCCTTCGAACTTGGTGTGCGGGGTGATGCTGCCCGGCTTCGCCAGTACCTGACCACGCTCCACTTCGTCACGCTTGGTGCCACGCAGCAGCACGCCCACGTTCTCACCCGCGCGGCCTTCGTCCAGCAGCTTGCGGAACATCTCAACGCCGGTACAGGTGGTCTTCATGGTGTCCTTGATGCCCACGATTTCCATCTCGTCACCCACCTTGATGATGCCGCGCTCAACGCGACCGGTCACCACGGTACCACGACCAGAGATGGAGAAAACGTCCTCGATCGGCATCAGGAACGGTTGATCCACCGCCCGTTCCGGCTCGGGGATGTAGTCGTCCAGGCACTCAACCAGCTTCACCACCGCCGGCATGCCGATTTCGCTGGTGTCGCCTTCCAGCGCCTTCAGCGCGGAGCCCTTGATGATCGGGGTGTCGTCGCCCGGGAAATCGTAGTCGCTCAGCAGCTCGCGCACTTCCATCTCAACCAGCTCGAGCAGCTCTTCGTCATCGACCATGTCCGCTTTGTTCAGGAACACGACGATGTAGGGAACGCCCACCTGGCGGGACAGCAGGATGTGCTCGCGGGTCTGCGGCATCGGGCCGTCCGCCGCGCTCACCACCAGGATCGCGCCGTCCATCTGCGCCGCGCCGGTGATCATGTTCTTCACGTAGTCGGCGTGACCGGGGCAGTCAACGTGCGCGTAGTGACGGTTCGGAGAATCGTACTCAACGTGAGAGGTCGCAATGGTGATACCGCGCTCACGCTCTTCCGGCGCATTGTCGATCTGGTCAAACGCGCTCGCGGAGCCAGAACCCCACGTCTCGAAGCACACCCGCGTCAGGGCGGCGGTCAGCGTCGTCTTACCATGGTCAACGTGACCAATGGTGCCTACGTTTACGTGCGGTTTATTGCGTTCAAACTTTTCCTTTGCCACGACTCTCTACCTCTCAACTTGGCTGTGCATTCCCGTCTGAACGGCGTGCGCCTGGAAAACACATTTATAGGACCGCGCCACTCGCGGACCACCCTGGCACCACCAAGACACATGAAGCCGGGCCCGGGAGGTTCCCGGGCCCGGAATCTGGAGCTCATGACCGGATTTGAACCGGTGACCTCACCCTTACCAAGGGTGTGCTCTACCTACTGAGCTACATGAGCGTAACCTTCATACTGCCTTGTCAGGCATCCAAATTGTTGCCGCAGACTGGAGCGGGCAGCGGGAATCGAACCCGCATCATCAGCTTGGAAGGCTGAGGTTCTACCGTTGAACTATGCCCGCGAACCTTCCGTCTGTACTGCCAGCCTGCCGGCGAATCTGGTGGAGGGGGGAGGATTCGAACCTCCGAAGCTTTCGCGTCAGATTTACAGTCTGATCCCTTTGGCCACTCGGGAACCCCTCCTGAAAAGGGCCTACATTCTCTTTACGCCGCCCTGGGTTGTCAACCACATTTTCAGGGATTTTCAAGCTCTTAGGCGCGCGTAAAGTGGAGCTGGCGAGAGGAGTCGAACCCCCGACCGGCTGATTACAAATCAGCTGCTCTACCAACTGAGCTACGCCAGCAGCGTAAGGGCTGCGCATTCTATAGAAACCCCACCGGGGGTGCAATCGTTGCCGGCGATTCAGGCGCCATCAGCGCGTTCCAGCCTGCAGGCGGCTCGATCCCGGCCCACATCCGGGTTGCCGGCCAGGAAATCCTCCAACTCCATGGCTCCGGCGGCGCCCTCCGGCAGGTACAACCAGTACTCAGTGACCGGGCGGGACGTTTCGCGCACGAACGCCGGATAACCGGCGTTGCGCATCTTCACGCGCAGCCCTTCGGCGGAATCGGCGCTGGAAAAATACCCCAGGGAAATGGCATTCGCGTCCGCGCCGGTCTTGACGATGAAGCTGTCCACGCCGCGAGCCTGCAGCTCGCCGAGCACCGCCAGGGCCCGCTCACGGGTTTCATAGGGAGGCAGATAGACCCAGTTGAGATGGTCTTTCCGCACACTGACCGCCTCGATGCGCCCGTGCAGCCCCACCGCCGCCAGCTGAATTCGCGCCCGCTCGGCATCCCCGCGACCGGACCAGGGGCCCACCACCGGGCACAACCCGGGGCCGGCCGCCGACCCGGGACCGGAGCCCAGGCGCTGCTGTGGCGCCTCGGCAAGCAACGTCAACGTCGGCGCGGCGGATGCGTCATCCGGCAACGACCGCGCAACCGGCACCGCCGGCGCATCGGGCTCAACGGCCATCATGACGCCTTGCCAGCCCAGGTACACCAGATTCACCACCACCAGGCTGTAAAAGACCCAACGCACGGACTTTGTCCCCCAAGCCTCATTCTTGTCGTGCCGCCACCCGTTCCAGGCCGTCCAGCACGAGATCGGGCAAGTGCAGGAATTCAAAGGAAAAAGCGGAAGACAATTCGTCCGCGTCCCCACCCGTGACCAGCACTTTGCAAGTATCGGGAAGGCGCTCTCGCAGTTCAACCACCACATCCGTGACGAACGCCACAGACATGCGCAGCAACCCGTTGTGCACGCATTCGCCGGTGGAGCGCCCCAGGCCCAACCGCGGGCGGGCGCGCTCCACATGGACATCGGCGGTGTCACGCAACAGAGCGTTGCGCAGCATACCCAGGCCGGGAACGATATAACCACCAAGAAACTCGCCCTCCCCGTCCACCGCGTCGATTGTGAGGGCACTGCCGCAATCGATGATGATGCCGGCGCCGAAACGCTGCCAGCACTCCACCAGCGCCACCCAGCGGTCCACGCCGAGCCGGCGCGGCTCGGGATAACAACTGCGCACTCCGAAGTCGCGCTCTCGGGAATAGTAGAAACAGGGCGATCTGCCGGTGTGCTCACGCACCAGGGCGGCGATGCGCTCATCGGCCTCCGGCCCCGCCACGGAAGCAATCCAGATGGTGTCCAGGTCGGCACCGGGGGCGAGCGGCTCATCCAGCGCCGTCCACCAGTCCCGACCGTGGGCGCGCCCGCCCTGAATCACCCGGTCACCATCACGATGACGCCATTTCAGGGCGGTGTTGCCCACGTCCACGAACAATTTCATTGCAATCTCAAACTCACTTCACCGCCATGCACGTAACGGCGTTTCCCATCGATCTCGACACACAACGCGCCGTCTTCCGCCACGCCCAGAGCCAGGCCGGCCCGGGCGCCTTCGCTACCGTGCACGGTCACTGGCCGGTCCCGGCACAGATCCAGCGCCTGGAAATCCGCCATGAAGGGCGAGAAACCATCGACGGCGAAACGTTCCAGCATGGCAAGCAATTCCTGCCCCACCGCGACAGCCAGGCGTGTGCGCGGCGGCGGCGTGGCGCAGGCACGGCGAAGATCAATCCAATTCTGATCAATGCCCCCGGCCTGACGGTCGCTCATCGCCACGTTCAAGCCCACGCCCACCACCACCTGGACGCGACCATCCATTTCTCCGGCCAGCTCGATCAGCACACCGCCCAGTTTGGCGTTGCCCACCAGCAGGTCGTTGGGCCATTTCAGCCCCGGCTGCAGGCCCGGCGCTTCACGCTCCAGCGCCCGCGCCACGGCCACGCCGGCGGCCAGGCTCAACCCTCCCAGGGCTGAGTACCCACCGGCCAGTTCATACAGCACGCTAATATACAGATTGGCGCCAAATGGCGACTGCCAGGCGCGCCCGCGCCGGCCACGACCAGCGCTTTGGAATTCCGTCGTCACCACCACCGGCGAGGGAGCGCCCTGACCCGCCAGGGTCAGGGCGTCGCCGTTGGTGGATTCGGTCACGGGCAGGAAGCGCAATGCGGCGCGGCCCCGAAAGGCCGCCTCCAGTGCGTCGGGGTCGAGCAGATCCAGAGGCTGGCTCAAGCGATAGCCCTTGCCCCGCACGGATTCCACCGCCAGGCCCAGTTCCTCGAGCCGGTGAATGCGCTTCCAGATCGCCGCCCGGGAGATGCCCAGCGCCTCGCCCAGTTCAGCCCCGGAGTGGAAACGACCGTCGGCGAGACGGCGGATCAATGCCAGGTCGGCGTTGGCTTCCATTGACGATCAATGCTCCCAGATCACGCCGCGGGATTTGCCCCACTCCGGCAAATCCGCCGCGTAGTACTTTTCGATCTCATTGCGTTTGAGCTTCAGGGTCGGCGTGATCAGACCGTTCTCCACCGTCCACGGGGTCTTGCACACCACCAGGCAATTGAGGCGCTCATGAGGATCCAACTGAGTATTGACCCGCTCCAGAAGCTCCTCCAGCGATTTGCTGAAGTGATCTTTTTCCGCGCCCTTGCCCAGCTTCTCCTGTTCCTCGGGGGTGAGGTTCAGCAGCGCCACCGGCTGCGCCATGTTGGAACCGATCACGCAGGCCAGCTCCACGCCCGGCTGGCTGGCCAGACGGTTCTCGATCGGCGCCGGCGCCACGTACTTGCCTTTCTCCGTCTTGAAGATTTCCTTGATTCGACCGGTAATGCGCAGTCGGCCCCGGTCATCGATCTCGCCGACATCCCCGGTCTTCAACCAGCCGTCCTCGGACAGCACCTCGGCGGTAAGGTCCGGTTGCTTATAATAGCCGCTCATATTACCCACGCTGCGCACCTCAACCTCGCCGGCCTCGCCGATGCGGCATTCCACGCCATCGTTGGGCGTACCCACCCAGCCGATACGCTGGTCGCCCTGCTCGGTGGTGTGAGACCAGCCGAAGTTCTCGGTCATGCCGTAGACTTCCAGGATCTCCAGGTCCAGCTTGTTGAACCAGGTAATGATCTCCGTGGACAGGGGGGCGGCGCCGGACAGCGCCACACGGCACTCGTCCAGCCCCATGGCGCCCAGCACCTTCTTCTTGATTATCCGGTTGAGCAGCGGAATCTTGAGCAGTGTGTTGAGCTTCTGCGGCGGTACCGCTTCGGAGGCCTTTTGGTAGAACTTGGACCAGATACGGGGCACCGCGAAAAACAGGGTTGGCTTGGCGCGCTTGATGTCCTCGCCGAAGGTCTCCAGGGATTCGGCGAAGTACACGGTATTACCGGTATACAGGAGGGCCATCTCCACCGCCGCCCGCTCGGCCACATGGGACAGGGGCAAGTAGGAAATCATGCGGTCCGCCGGTTCCAGGTTGTACACCCGGATCACCTTGTCCCCCACCGAGGAAAGGCTCTGGTATTGGTGCATCACGCCCTTGGGGACACCGGTGGTACCGGACGTGTAGATAATGGTGGCCAGATCCTCCGGGGCCGGGCTGGCGGGCTCCGCCAGGGGCGCCTGCCCGGCGATGATCTCGGCCCACCCCGGCGCCTTGGCGCGCACGTCATCCGGTGCCAGGGAGAAGGCGATCTGCTTGATGTCCGCGGACACACCATCCTTCATGATGTCCCAGTCATCGAGTTTGCCGACAAACAGAATCCGCGATTCGCTGTGCTCGAGGATCAGCTTCACGGAATCCGCCACCAACGTCGGATACAGCGGCACGCTCACGCCACCGGCGATCCAGATCGCCAGATCGGCGATGATCCACTCGGCGCAGTTCTTGGACACAAGAGCGACGCGATCACCGGCCTTCACCCCTTCCGCCTGCAGGTAGGCCGCCATGCGATAGGCCTCGTCGGCCACCTCCTCCCAGGTGTAACGGCGTACTTTCTCGCCGCCCAGGGGTTGCACCATCGCCACCTGGTCGCCCTGCAGGCGACGACGATCGTCCAGTGCCTGGATCGGGGTTTTCATGGCTCCATTCTTATCATTCGTCATAGTGATCACCTTTACCCAAACCAAAAAGGGAGATCGGACCGGCACACCGGCCCGTGAAGTTTATCGATTTAAAATATCCGGCGCTCTTGGATGGCAACGGAAAATCGGTCCCATCAGGATCGCCACGCCCAGCCCCCAGGCGCCATTGAGCAAGAAGCCGCCCACCCAGGTGCCGATGCTTACCGGTAGCGCCTTCAACGGGAACACCAGCAACATGGCCACCACGGTGGGCGCGATGGCGCCGAACAAAAGGGAAACCAGCCAGAACAGCCGCGCCGGCTTATACCGGATCAGCCACCACAACGGCAGCCCCCAGATGCCGCCCCAGAATGCCAGCGACAGCACCGCCGGCACGCCGAGGGGCTCGGTGGCGGCCAGATTATACGCCGGCGCCGGCACCACGCCGACGGCATGCAGCAGTGCCAGCAGGCCTTGATGAAAGATCAATGTCGACAGGACACCTGCGACAAATGCCTTGACCCACTGCATAGGGGCTCCGTTCGGGACATGACCTTCTGAGCATAGAGATACATGGGCACGGGATAAAGGGCGGGGTTGGATTTGTGGGGTGGTTGGGTGGGATGAAGGGTTTCTGGGATGGGGTGTTGGAATAGATGGGTTTCTGGGATTGGGTTGTGTTGGGGGGGTGTGAGAGAGGCTGCTGGGATTGGGTATTGGGTGGGGAGGTGTTGGTGGCGGCGTTTAAAGGAAGCGGGTAGGCGCGACCGGGCGGCGCTCCGCTTTAGTCGCGATGGGGGTGGCACGGCGCGGGGGGGGTTAACCGGGGAGTTGAACGATGCTCTGGGGTGCTGATGACCTACTTAGGTGGCGAGCGGTGCTCGCCATCGCTGCG
>NZ_JBKFTL010000008.1:0-37914 GCF_046507615.1 Alloalcanivorax sp. C16-2
CAGTTCGATTAAGTCTTTAAAGTGCCTTCGCACTTAAAGCATGCTCAGCTCGAAACAAATTCAACTAGGTTGACTTGCTCAAAGCCGATATCTTTTTAGACACCTACTTCGAACAGGTCCCACACGTTTGCTTGCCTGATTGTTAAAGAGCCGCGGAGCGTTCGGCGTCTTGCGTCGTTGCCCCGTCGAGGAGTGCGCATTCTACGGATCGGGCCGTACCTGTCAAACCTTTTTTCCCGCTTTTCTGGAAATTCTTTCCGGTCGCTCAGTTTTCACCCAGTCGCTGCCGCCTTCCGGCGGCGAGAAATACGCACAACCTATTGATTTACTTAATAATTACCCGCGCGATCTTCTTTTTGCCCGCCTGGATCACCGGGCTCTCGCCCCGGGCAAAGGTTCGCTCTTCGGTGAGCTGCTGGCCGTCCACATAAACGGCGCCCCGACCGAACACATCCTTGGCGGCCTTGCCATTCTGGGCCAGGCCGGCGAGTCGCAGCAGCGGCACCACGTGAATGTCGTCACCTTCCTCCAGGACCACCTCCACTTCCGGCACGTTGTCGGGGATATCTCCCAGAGCAGTGAGGTTGCCAGCGGAGGACGGCGCGGAGCGAGCCGCCTCCTCGCCATGGAAGCGGGTCACCATTTCTAGAGCGAACGCCTTCTTCGCCTCCTGGGGACTGCCGAGCCGCCCGGCTTCGGCCTTGCGCTCCGCCAAAGCCTCGTTGGAAAGCCCGCTGAGCAGTTCGTAATAACGCCAGGTCAGATCATCCGGGATCGACAGCAGCTTACGGTACATCTCCCCCGGCGCGTCGTTGACGCCCACGTAGTTCTTCAGCGACTTGGACATTTTCTGGACGCCATCCAGGCCTTCCAGGATCGGCATGGTCAGACAGATCTGCGGCGCCTGGCCGTGGGCCTTCTGCAGGGTACGCCCCATCAGCAGGTTGAACTTCTGGTCGGTGCCGCCCAGCTCCACGTCCGCTTTCATGGCCACGGAGTCGTAGCCCTGGACCAGCGGATAGAGGAACTCATGAATGGCGATGGACTGGTTGGCCCGGTAGCGCTTGTCGAAGTCATCCCGTTCCAGCATGCGCGCCACGGTGTACTGGCCGGCCAGCTTGATCATGCCGGCGGCGCCAACCTGGTTCATCCAGGTGGAATTGAACACCACCTCGGTCTTCTCCGGGTCGAGAATCTTGAACACCTGTTCCTTGTAGGTCTCGGCATTGCGCTCGATCTCCTCCGGCGTCAGTGCCGGCCGGGTGGCACTCTTGCCCGTGGGGTCACCGATCATGCCGGTGAAGTCGCCGATCAGGAACATGACATGGTGGCCGAGTTCCTGGAACTGGCGCAGCTTGTTGATCAGCACCGTATGCCCAAGGTGGAGATCCGGCGCGGTGGGGTCGAACCCGGCCTTGACCCGCAGCGGGCGACCACTGGCGATGCGCTCGCGCAGCTCGTCTTCCTGGATGATTTCATCGGCGCCGCGTGACAGCAGCGCCATTTGTTCTTCCACCTCTCGATCTTCCAGCTTGACCATTACCACCTCGATTCATGGGGCGCACCGCGCGGCGCCGCCAGACTGACTGACAGGGAACCCGACCACCCCGCGGCGGTCACACCAGGCATCCGCCGGGACCGCGAGGCCCGGAAAAGCTGGCTATTGTAGCACTTGAAGGCGCCGGTAGAAGGCGGGTATCTTTGCTGCAATTCAAGGGACCTCCCCATCCCGTACAACCGGAGGCCCGCCATCAATGCCCCAGGCGGCCACCTCAGAGTGTAGCGACCAGATGAGCATGAATTTTTCCGCCCTCGGCCGCATGGTGCGCCGATTTCCCCGTTTGCATCTCGCCCTTTCCGCCGCTCTGGCCATCACCGTGGTCGCCATGGCGCTGAGTCCGGAATCCGGCGAAAGCCATCCGGAACGCAAACAAGCCCTGACCCTGCCGAAACCCGGCACCGCCCCCGCGACCGGGGCCGCAAGCCCGGTGGCGACCACTCAACCGGCACGCCCGCGGCCGGCCCCGGCTCCCCCGGAGCCCGAGTGGATAGAACTGGAAGTACAATCCGGTGACACCCTTTCCGCCCTGCTGCAGGAACATGGCGTCACGGCGGCCCAGGTACACCGGCTGGTGACCGGCGACGAACGACTGGCTGCGCTGGCCCGTATCCGCCCCGGGGAGACCCTCGGCATTACCCTGGACGACGACGGCGAACTCAACGCCCTGCGCTACCACCCGACCCGCATACAGACCGTCAAGGCCACCCTGGGCGACGATGGCCGCTGGCAAGTGCAAAGCGAGACCCGCGAGTATCAGCGCCGTGTCCGCTTCGCCGAGGCGACCATCGACAATTCCCTGTTCCTGGCCGGGCACGCCGCCGGCATGAGCGACAACCTGACCATGCAACTGGCCAACATTTTTGGCTGGGACATCGATTTCGTGCTCGATATCCGCAATGGTGACCGCTTCCGCGTCCTGTACGAGGAACTCTACCTGGACGGTGAGAAGGTCGGCACCGGCAACATCCTGGCGGCGGAGTTCTGGACCCAGGGCCGGCACCTGACCGCCTACCGCTTCGAAACCCGGTCCGGCGACGCCGACTACTTCGACAGCGAAGGACGCTCCATGCGCAAGGAATTCATCCGTACCCCGGTGGCCTTCTCGCGCATCAGTTCGCGCTTCAATCTGGGCCGCAAGCACCCGATCCTCAACAAGGTGCGCGCCCACCGGGGCATTGATTACGCGGCCCCGAGCGGCACGCCGATCAAAGCCGCCGGCAAGGGCAAGGTGATCTTCGCCGGGGTCAAGGGTGGCTACGGCAATGTTTTGATCCTCAAGCACGGCCAACGCTATACCACGCTGTACGCGCACATGCGCGGCTTCGCCCGGGGCATCCGCGTCGGCAGCCGCGTCAACCAGAACCAGACCATTGGCTATGTGGGCATGTCCGGCCTGGCCACCGGCCCCCATCTGCACTATGAGTTCCGGGTCGACGGGGTGCACCGCAACCCGCAAACCGTGCCTCTGCCCAAGGCGCAGAGCGTGTCCGACAACGAGAAACCCCAGTTCCTGGTCCAGGCGAAACGGATGGAAGCTCAGATGACCCTGTTCGCCGAGGCCGCCACTCTGGCCAGCAGCAATGTCCTCTGAGGGAGCGTTGTCCTCCGGAAGGTTATTCGCCGGCCTGATGACCGGCACAAGCCTGGACGGCGTGGACGCCGTTCTGGCTCGCTTCGGCCACCGACGGGTGGAACTGCTGGCCACCGATAGCCGCGCCCTGCCCGCCCCCCTTCGCGACAGCCTGTCGAGCCTGACCCGCCCCGGCGCCGACGAGATCGATCGCGCCGGGCCCTGCCACCGCGCCCTTGGGCGGATTTACGCCGAAGCCGTGACCGCGTTGCTGGACAGCGCCGCCATCAGCGCGGACCGGGTCACGGCCATCGGCTGCCACGGGCAGACCGTGCGCCACCGGCCCGGCGGAGAGGACGGCTTCAGTCTGCAGTTGGGCTGCCCGGACACCCTGGCCACCGCCACCGGCATCCCGGTGATTCATGATTTCCGCAACAAGGATATGGTGCTCGGTGGCCAGGGCGCGCCGCTGGCGCCTCGCTTCCACGAGCACCTGTTCGCTGATCCGGCGCGCCGCGTGGCGGTGCTCAACCTGGGTGGCATCGCCAATGTGAGCCTGCTCGACCGTGGCACGCTGACCGGCGGGTTCGACACCGGCCCCGCCAATACCCTGCTGGACCTCTGGCACCAGCGCCACCAGGGCGGCGCCTTCGACCGGAACGGCGCCTGGGCCGCCGGAGGGCGGGTGCTTCCCGACCTGCTCGACGCCCTGCTGGCGGATTCCTACTTCCAGTTGCCGCCACCAAAGAGCACCGGTCGGGAGTATTTCCATCCGGACTGGCTGGCCCCTTTCCTGAACCACACCATGGCACCCCGGGACGTGCAAGCCACCCTGGCGGAACTTACCGCCCGCGGCGTGGCCGACGCCCTGGCTGGCTTCGCCCCTCAACGACTGCTGGTGTGCGGTGGCGGCGCCCATAACCAGGACCTGATGAAGCGCCTGTCGCGGCGGCTGGGCATCGACGCGGAAAGCACCGAAGTGGCCGGATTGGCGCCGGACCGGGTGGAGGCGGCGGCGTTCGCCTGGCTGGCCTGGGCCTGGTGGGAGCGGGTGCCCGGCAACGCGCCGGCGGTAACCGGCGCCCGTCGTCCGGCGGTGCTGGGACGGCTGACCGTGCCGGATTAAGCGGCTTCTAGACGAACAGCGTGCCCGCCAGGGCGCAGACCGCGCCAAGCAAAGCACCGGCGCCGATGTCGGATGGGTAATGCACGCCCAGCAAGACCCGGGACAACCCCACCAGCATGGCGAACGCCAAAGCCAGAGTGGCCGCCACCGGATAGAATACCCCCATAAGCGTCGCCATCACGAAGGCCGCCGCGGTGTGGCCGGAGGGGAAGCTGAAACGGTCCGCCGGCTGCAGAAACACGCACAGGGAATCGTCCATGTCCGCCGGTCGGGGCCGCTTGATGAGATTCTTGAGCGCCATGAAGGCCGGCACTTCAAGACCGTAGGCGATCACCGCCGCCAGCGCGAACTGGGCGCCGTGGGCGCGATCAAGCAACCAGATGACGAGAATCAGAAATACGTAGAAGGGGCCGTCGCCGAGCCGGGAGATACCACGGGCCAGTTGCGCGCGATGCGCCGCCCGGGGCTGCCGCAATAACCAGCAGATGGCGCGGGTATCGGCGGCGGTCATTCTCTGTAGTGAAGGTCGCTGTATCATCATGTCCTCCAGCTTCCGTGCCGTTGACGACAATCCTCTGATACTTTGATGACCGTTAGATGACGGCGACGGTTCCCCCGATCATACCGAGAAGGAGGAACCACAGCCACAGGTGGTGGCGGCGTTGGGGTTGTTGACGATGAATCGGGACCCCATCAGCCCCTGCTCGTAGTCCACCTCGGAGCCGTCCAGGTACTGGATGCTCATGGCGTCCACCAGCAGGGTCACGCCCTCGCGATCGACGGCGGTGTCATCCTCGTTGACGGCCTCGTCAAAGGTGAACCCATAGGAAAACCCCGCGCAGCCGCCACCGGTGATGTACACCCGCAGCTTGAGGTCGGGGTTGCCTTCGTCGTCACGGAGCTCGCGCACCTTGGCGGCGGCCCGTTCGGTCAGAATGATGGGACTGGAATCGCTCATGTCGGCCTGAAATGCTATCACCCGCTCATGGTCCAATACCCGAGTGTTACAGTCAAGAATTCTCCGGCGAGACACGGTCACCATCGGCGGCCCCGGATTTTTCCGGTGCCGGCAGGTTGCGCCGCTCTTCATCCAGGCGCACCAGCTTGCCGTTGACCCGGGCACCCATGAGCATCTCGATCATCACGTAGAAAACATTGCCCTCGACCTGGGCCTTGTCGGCCAGTTCCAGGTGCTCGGTGGCGTTGACGTCGCCCTCCACCCGGCCATTGATGGTGATCCGGGGCACGCGGATTTCGCCACGCACCACGCCACTCTCACCAATCACCAACTGCCCCCCTTGTTCGCCGACGGTGATGTTGCCGTCCACTTCCCCCTGGATGTGCAAGCCGCCGTTGAACTCAATGTCCCCCACGACGCGGGCACTGGGGGCGATCAGGGTGTGGTCACGGAAATTCTGACCACCCGCGTTTTTTTTGTCTCGCCTCACCTGCTCTCTCCTGCTTGTCGGTCGGTTTCGCTGAGGGCGGAACCAGCCCATCACCATGGCAGGCTCTGGGTGACTTCGCCCCGCCGGCCACCGGTGGCGCGCGCGGTCATCTCCAGCGCGCTCACCTGCAGCGCTTCCGGCACCGTCAAGGTACCGGAAAGCTCCTGGAAATAACGGAACCTGAAGCGCAAATCGCTGCTCTCGTCGAGCAGATCGTCGGCCTCCACGGTCACCGCCTCCCCGTCTTGGGTGCCCTTGAGCCTCAGGCTCACCCGGCCCGACAAATAGCCACGATTGTCGCCGGCCTGAACCAGAATCAGCCGATAGCGGAAGCGGCGCTCACCGTCAGCCGGCACCACCTCGAACTTCTGCACCTGCAGGGGCTGGTCGACGGTGCCCGGGGACATCACGTTCTTGTAGAACGCCACCGCTTCTTCCAGTTCCGCCATCTGATCACGCAACCCGCGGATTTCCTGACGCAACTGCTCGCCGGCCTGATCGGAAACCTGGGCGTCGGCCCGGAACCGGGCGAGATCATGGCGGGCGCTGGCCAGCCGGTCGCGGGCCTGCTGAAGGTCGGTGCGCAACTCCTGGTTGCGGCGGTCCTGGTCCAGTGCACCGCCCCGCGCCAGCCAGATACCGGCGCCGAAGGCGATCAGTACCGCCAGCACCGCCAGCACCGTGGCCAGCGCCAGCCGGCGCCGCCGCCGGGACGGGCTCACCGGCATCAGCACCACGTCGTCCACGCCGGCACGGGGACGGTCGCGGCGCGCCATCAGTGGCCGGCCCCGCCGAGGACCGGGCCGATCACGGCCATCGTCCACTCCGCGAGCCTTGTCGGCTGGGCCATAGACAGGAACTCCATCAAAGCTTCATTCGGGAAAACCCGAATGATAGGCACCGTCGACGGGGGCGGCAACTCAGCGTTTTTCCTCGCCGCCCTCAGTACCCACCACCCGGGCGCGGTCCAGGGCCATGCCCTCGCCTTCCTGAAGCCGCTCCGCCAGGGAGTCATAGAGCGGGCGCAGCCAGACGATCTTGGAGATACCCGCCGCCATGAAAGCCCCCGCCATCAACGGCAGGAGGATATCGTGGCGGTTACCGGTGAGCTCCATGACGATCACGAAGGAAGTGATCGGACGCTGAATCACCGCCGCCAGGAAGGCGGCCATGGCGACCAGGGTGAGCCCGACCACGGAAATCCCCGGGAACAGCCCGCCAATCACATTGCCGACACCGGCGCCGGCCGCCAGGCTGGGGGAGAACAGACCACCGGGAATCCCGGTGAAGTAGGACACCAGGGTGGCGGCCATCTTGGCCAGCGGGAAGGTCCAGTCGCCCTGGGTCTCGCCGGCCAGCAGGTGGCGCGCCTGTTCATAACCGCTTCCGTAGGTGGCGCCCCCGGTGACCAGGCCGAGAAACACCACCACCAGGGCGCACAACAGCACCACCCGGTAGGGATGCTGGCGCGCGTACGGTGACAGGAAGCGGCTGCCGGCGATCAGCATGCGGCTGAAGGCGCCGCCCAGAAGGCCGCACACCACCGCGGTGACGCCAACGGCCAGCCAGTCGCGGGTGATGTCCAGGGTCCCCTCGGGGTGGCCGAAGAAGCTGTAGTGGCCGGCGATCGCCAGCACAACCACGCCGGACAGGATAATTGCCAGAATCAGAGTACCGCTGCTGCGTTGCTCGAAGGAGCCGGCCAGTTCCTCGATGGCGAACACGATCCCCGCCAGCGGTGCGTTGAACGCCGCCGACACGCCGGCGGCACCGCCGGCGACGATCAGAGAGGTATCCACGTACTTTTGCTGCAGCCGCCCGATCCGGCCCACCGAATACATCATCGCAGCGCCCATGTGCACGCTCGGCCCTTCGCGCCCGATGCTGGCGCCACACAGCAGGCCCATGCAGGTCAGCGCGAATTTCATCATGATCACGCGAAAGGAAAGAAAGGTGGGACGCAACCAGTGATAACGCTGCTTAAGGACCACCAGCACCTGGGGGATACCACTGCCCTGGGACTCCGGCCCGGTGCGGCGCATCAGCGCCACCACCAGCAGCATGCCCAACGGCGTGACCAGAATCGGCAGCAGCGCGGAGCGCTGCTGCATCTGAAAGAACAGGCTGGCGCAATACTCCGCCACCCAGGCGAACCCCACCGTGACCAGCCCCACCAGCAGGGCGCCGATCCAGAACACCACCCGCATTTTCCAGTCTTCCAGGGTGCCGAGCTGCCTGCGTGTCAGACGCCGGGTGCGAAACAGGTAGTATCGCAGCAGACGGCTGGCGCGCTTTGGCTTGTTCACGGCACTCCTCTTTGTTCGGGTCGGGCGGCTCGGTGGGGCCGCGCTTGCGAGATCGCCGCGCGGGCGACCGGGCAGGAAAGAATGTTGGGATCATTTACGGACAGCTTTAGTATAGCCCCCCGAAGCGGCAACACTCCAATGCCGCGCCCCGATCAACTTGTAAGCAACCTCTACGCCGGTAGCGCCGGCGTTCGTCGGAGACGCTCCCTATGCTGTGGCTGAAGGCCTTCCACATTATCGCCGTGATCTGCTGGTTCGCCGGCATCTTCTACCTGCCCCGGCTGTTCGTTTATCACGCCATGGCCGAGGACCAGACCAGCCGGGATCGCTTCAAGATCATGGAACGCAAGCTCTACCGGGGCATCATGAACCCGTCCATGATCGCCACCGTGCTGCTGGGCGCGTGGATGCTGGTGCTGCGCTGGGACTACTACAAGACCCAGGGCTGGATGCACGCCAAGCTGGCGCTGGTGGTGTTGCTGATCGGCTACCACCACGTGTGCCTGGCCTACTTGAAGAAGTTCGCCGCCGACGCCAACACCAAGAGCCACAAGTTCTACCGGCTGTTCAACGAAATCCCGGTGTTGTTGCTGATCGCCATTGTTATCCTGGTGGTGGTGCGCCCTTTCTGAACGGCGACCACGGGAGCCCATGATGAAACCCAATATTCTGGTGATCGCCGGCCACGACCCCTCCGGGGGTGCCGGCATTCACGCCGACATCGAAGCGATCCACGCCCTGGGTGGCTTCGCCAGCACCCTGATCACCGCCCTCACGGTGCAAAACAGCCGCAACGTCACCGGCTTCCAGCTTACCCCCATCGAGTTGCTGGAACGCCAGGCCGATGCCCTGCTCGCCGACTACCATTACCAGGCGGTGAAGATCGGCATGACCGGCTCGGTGGCAATGGTGGAATGGATAGCCCGGCTACTGGCGCGTCTGCCGGGCGTGCCGGTGGTGCTGGATCCGGTGCTCGCCGCCGAAGCCGGCGGCAGCCTGTCCCAGGGAGATCTCGCCGAGACCATGCTTAACCGCCTGGCGCCGCTGACCACGGTGCTCACTCCCAACCTGCCGGAGGCGGAGAAGCTCAGCGGCGAAAGCGGGGTGGACGCCGCCGGCACGGCTCTGGCCGCGCGCACCGGGCGCGCGGTGCTGGTCACCGGCACCCACGACGATACCGACCAGGTCAGCAATCATCTGTTCCACGGCGAACGCCGCCACCATTGGGACTGGCCACGCCTGCCGGAGGTCTACCACGGCTCCGGCTGCACCCTGGCTTCCGCCCTGGCCACCCGACTGGCCCGGGGCGACGCCCTCGACGACGCCACCGGCACCGCCCAGGCGTGGCTCCACCAGGGCCTGCGTGATGCCTGGCGGCCCGGCGGCGGCCAGTTCGTTCCCGACCGGAGGTTCCAGCCATGAGCGCTCCCGAAACCCACCGCGTGCGCGGCCTGTACGCGGTCACCGACCCGGATCTGTGCCCCGGCGAACGGGTGCTGGACGCCGGCGCCGCCGCCCTGCGCGGCGGTGCCGCCATGCTGCAGTACCGCGACAAGCACGCCGACACCGCCACCCGCCGTCACCGCGCCGCCCGCCTGGCGCTGCTGTGCCAGGAATACGGCGCCCTGTTCATCGTCAATGACGACCCGGCCCTGGCCGCCGAGGTGGAAGCCGACGGCGTGCACCTCGGCCAAAGCGACGGGCGCATCGACGCCGCCCGCACCATGCTGGGTAGCGGCAAGCTGATCGGCGTGTCCTGTCACGGCAGCCTGGAGCTGGCCCGGCAAGCCGCCGAAGAAGGCGCCGACTATCTGGCCCTGGGTCGTTTTTTCCCGTCGCGCACCAAACCCCAGGCGCCTCCGGCGGACCTGGATACCCTGCGCGAGGCCCGGCGCCGCTTCCGCCAGCCCCTGGTGGCCATCGGCGGTATCAACGCCGATAACGCCGCCTCCCTGATCGAGGCCGGCGCCGACGCGGTAGCGGTGATCCATGGCTTGTTCGGCGCCCCGGACGCCGCCGCCGTGGAAGCCGCCGCCCGCCGCCTGGCCGGCCTGTTCGCGCACCGTTAATACCCACGCCGGTAGGAAAAGTGCCATGTCCGTCTGACAGAATTTCGGGCAGGGAGTAGACTAAGGCCCGTTTATCTTCCAAGGAGTCCCAATGAGTCGCACGCATTCCGAGCAGTTGTTCCGTCGCGCCCAGCAGCATATTCCAGGGGGTGTGAACTCCCCGGTGCGCGCCTTCAAGGGCGTGGGCGGCACGCCGGTGTTCTTCCACCGCGCGGAGGGCCCCTGGCTTTATGACGAGGACGACAACCGCTACGTGGACTACGTGGGTTCCTGGGGCCCGATGATCCTGGGCCACAACAACGAGGCGGTGCGAGAGGCGGTTCAGAAAGCGGCGGCCGACGGCCTCAGCTTCGGCGCGCCCACCGCCGCCGAGGTGGACATGGCGGATCTGGTCTGTGAGCTGGTGCCCTCCATGGACATGGTGCGCATGGTCAACTCCGGCACCGAGGCGACCATGAGCGCCATCCGCCTGGCGCGCGGTTACACCGGCCGCGACAAGATCATCAAATTCGAAGGCTGCTACCACGGCCATGTGGACAGCCTGCTGGTAAAGGCCGGCTCCGGCGCCCTGACCCTGGGCACCCCCAGTTCCCCCGGCGTGCCCAAGGCGGTCACCGACGACACCCTGACGCTCAATTACAACGACGCCGGCGGCCTGGAGGAAGTGTTCAAGGCCCGGGGCGATGAGATCGCCGCCGTGATCGTTGAGCCGGTGGCCGGCAACATGAACTGCGTGCCTCCCACCCAGGGCTTCCTGGAAGCGCTGCGCAAGTATTGCGACGAACACGGCGCGGTACTGATCTTCGACGAGGTGATGACCGGCTTCCGGGTGGCCCTGGGCGGTGCCCAGGCGCTCTATGGCGTGACCCCGGACCTGACCACCCTGGGCAAGATCATCGGCGGCGGCATGCCGGTGGGCGCCCTGGGGGGCAAGAAGGCGATCATGGAGCACCTGTCACCGCTGGGCCCGGTCTACCAGGCCGGCACGCTGTCCGGTAACCCGGTGGCCATGGCCGCCGGCCTGGCCACTCTCCAGCAACTGCGCCGCGAGGGTTTCCACGAGGAACTGGCCGCCAAGACCGAGAAACTCACCGAGGGCATGGCCACCCTGGCCCGGGAAGCGGGCATCGCCTTCCACACCACCCGGGCGGGCGGCATGTTCGGTCTGTACTTCACCGAGCAAACCCGGATCACCCGGTTCGACGAAGTGATGGCCTGCGACCAGGCCCGCTTCGGCGCCTTCTTCAACGCCATGCTGGATCGCGGCGTGTACCTGGCGCCCAGTGCTTTCGAAGCCGGCTTCGTGTCCATCGCCCACGGTGACGAGCACATTGATGCCACCCTGGAGGCGGCGCGCGGCGCCTTCGCGGCGCTATAACCTTCACCACGCTGTAGAGGGTATCGCGGCTGAAGCCGCTCCCACGGTATTTTTACAGCGGCTTCAGCCGCGCTACCCGATCAGCGCGCCAGCGGCGCCAGCCGACCGCCGGTCAAGGCCAGCAGATCCGCCGGCGCCATCTCGATTTCCAGCCCGCGCCGGCCGGCGCTCATGTACAGGCTCGGCTGCTGGTCGGCGCTGTCATCCAGCCACAGGGGCAGACGCTTTTTCTGTCCCAGCGGGCTGATCCCACCGAGCACATAGCCGGTGAGCCGCTCCGCCCTCGGGCCGTCCACCATGGCCGCCTTCTTACCGCCCGCCGCCCGCGCCAGAGCCTTGAGATCGAGGCTGTGGTCCACCGGCACCATGGCCACCTGAACCTTGCCATCCACCTCCGCCAGCAGTGTCTTGAACACGCGTTCCGGAGCCAGCCCCAGGGCCTCCGCCGCTTCGCGGCCATAGCTTTCCGCCTGGGGATCGTGCTCATAGGCGTGCAGATGAAAGTCGACGCCGGCTCTCTCGGCGACCTTCACCGCCGGCGTCATGCGCGATCCCTACGCAGGCTTTCAGCCCGCTTGCGGGCGGCATCGGCGCCGTCCGGATCACCCTGCTCGGCGCGCGCCGCGGCCACCAGTTCCCAGAGATCGGCCCGGTAGGCATCGTTGTCCGGCGCCAGGCGCAGGGCACGCCGGGCCAGCCCCTCGGCGCCGGCGGGATCACCCTCCTCCAGGCGCAGCAACGCCAGCTCCCGGTACAGCCAGGAAGAGTTGGGAGCCATGGTCAACGCCCGTTCCAGATAGCGGCCGGCGGCGGCCATACGCCCCTGATCACGGGCCTGGTCAGCACGCTCCAGCAGCGACAGCGCCGGCGAGCCGGCCAGTTCGGTGTCGGCGGTCACCGGCGTCTGGGCCTCCTCGGCCGGCGGCATCACCGAACAGCCGGAGACCAGCAGCGCGGCCAGGAAAATCAGTCGAACCGGTCCTTGCGGCATCGTTGCAGTCCTCGTTTTGTGTTCGCGGGAATGGGCGGAATTCTGCTGCTTTTCCTCGCCGTTGGCCACGGCTACAGTTGTGATCCGACCCGCACACCGGATATTCCATGGAAATTCGCGACCATCCCGAGGATTACGCGGCGCTGAAAAAGGCGGTGGCCCTGCTGACCGCGCCCAGCGTCACCGCCCGGCTATCCAACCTGGTCGGCTCGCCCATCGAGGGCGCGGTGAGACGGCTGCCCGCCGCCGCGTCCGCGCGCATCAACGAGGCCGTGGAAACGGCGCTGCGCAAGGCCGTGGACGCCGCCCTGTGGAGCCTGGAGAACCGCCCCCACACCGCCGCCTCGACACGGCGCCACAAGCTCTACGCGGCGGCCTCCGGGGCGGTGGGCGGCGCCTTTGGCCTGACTTCCCTGCTCGCCGAATTACCGGTTTCCACCACCCTGATGATGCGCGCCGTGGCGGACGTGGCCCGGGCCGAGGGCTTCGACCTTAGCGACATGGATACCAAGGCGGCCTGCCTGGAGGTGTTCGCCATGGGCGGCCCCACGGACCAGGACGACGCGGCGGAGACCGGCTATTACATGGCGCGCGGCTTCGCCACCCAGGCCATGAACCAGTTGTCCCGGGAGTTGGCGGAGATCGCCGCCCGCCAGGGCGCCGGCCAGAGCGCCCGACTGATGACATCCACCCAGACGGGCAAGTGGATGGCTCGCCTGATCGAAAAGGTGGCGGAGCGCTTCGGCGTGGTGATCACCAACAAGGTGGCGGCCCAGGCGGTACCGATCATCGGCGCCGCTACCGGTGCCACCCTGAATGCGCTGTTCACGGACTTCTACCAGGACATGGCCCTGGGCCATTTCACCGTCAAACGCCTGGAGCGAACCTACGGCGCCGAGGCGATCCGCGCGGAATTCGAAAAACAGGCGGCCCGCCAACAGCATCGCGGCTGAAGCCGCTCCTACGATCACCGTTGTAGGAGCGACTTCAGTCGCGATGCTCCCGGCATGGCCCCACCCCGGTGGTCAGTTGAACAGGCCCTTGAACCAGTCCACCACACCCTTGCCGGCCTTGTGCACGGTGCCACAGCCGTCACTCTTCTCCGGAATCGAGGCCTCCAGCATCGGATAAAGGCGGGCGCCGGCGCAGCCCTCGCCACTGGTCTTGTCGCCGGCCGGGTCCATCCACACCATTTCCACGCCCGGGGGCGGCGCCTCCGGCAGGCTGGTCTGCGGCAGCGACGCCATCAACTGGCTCCATACCGGCAGCGCGCCGGTGGCGCCGGTCACCCGGGCGCTCTGATTGTTGTCGCGGCCCACCCAGACCACCGCCAGATGGTTGCCGGAGAAGCCGGCGAACCAGGCATCGCGGTACTCATCGCTGGTGCCGGTCTTGCCCGCCACGCGCAGATCCGCGGGCAGCACCTTGCGGGCACCGCGACCGGTGCCGTCGTTGATCACCTGCTGCATGGCCCACTGAATCAGAAACGCCGGGCCGGAATCGAGCACTTCCCGGGTTTCCACCGGGTAACGGGCCAGCGGCTCGCCGTTCTTGTCGAGCACATCGGTGATGGAGCGAAGCGGCGTGGCGAAGCCACCGGTGGCCAGCGGCTGGTACCACATCGCTACCTCGAAGGGGGTCATGTTGATGCTGCCCAGCAGGATACTGGGATAGGCCGGCACCTTGCGCTTCACGCCGAGCTGATCCAGGGTCTTGACCACCTTGCCCGGCCCCAGGTCCATACCCAGCTGCACTGTGGCCTGATTACGGGAATGCACCAGAGCATCGAGCATCGGGATCGGTCCGTGGGATTCGCCGCTGAAGTTCTGGGGCGTCCAGGTGGTGCCGTTGGGCAAGGACACGCTGATCGGCTCGTCGGGGACCGGCGTGGCCAGACTGTAACGCTTGGGCTGCTCCAGGGCGGTCAGCATCACCGCCGGCTTGACCAGCGAACCGATCGGGCGCACCGCGTCCAGGGCCCGGTTGTACCCATGGTCACGAGGTTTGCGACTGCTCACCAACGCCAGCACGTCACCCTGCGAGGGCGCCACCACCACCACCGAACCATTGAGGCGGTCGCCGGAGCCGTCGATGCGATTAAGATGGTCACGCAAGGCACTTTCCGAGGCCAGCTGCGCCAGCACATCCAGGGTGGAGTGAATACGCATCCCGTCCTCGCCGAGCACTTCCGGCGGATAGTCCCGGGCCAGTTGGCGGCGCACCAGATCGATGAAGGCGGGGAAGGCATACAGGGGAGAGACGCCCCGGGGCACCACTTCCAGGTCCCGCTCCTTGTAACGCTGGAACGCCTGATCATCGAGAGCGCCTTCATCCCGGGCCACCCGCAGAACGGTATCGCGGCGGGACTTGGCACGCTCCGGGTTGCGACGCGGATCGTAATAACTGGGCCCTTTCAGCAACGCCACCAGGGTCGCCAACTGGTGAGGCTCCAGTTCCTCCAGCGGACGACCGAAGTAAAACTGCGCGCCCAGGCCCATGCCGTGGATGGCGCGGTTGCCGTCCTGGCCCAGGTACACCTCGTTCAGATAGGCCTCGAGAATCTGCTCCTTGCTGTAGTGCAGTTCGAGCAGCACCGCCATGGGCATTTCCACCAGCTTGCGCGCCAGGGTGCGGTCCTGGGTGAGCCAGAAGTTCTTCACCAGTTGCTGGGTCAGGGTACTGCCGCCCTGGACCAGCCCGCCGGCCTTGACGTTGGCGACCATGGCCCGGGCCAGGCCGCGCGGGGAAATGCCGTGGTGGTCGTAGAAATCCCGGTCCTCGGTGGCGATCAGCATCTGCACCAGCAGGGGCGGTACCCGGTCGAGGGGCACGAACACCCGGTCCTCGGTGTGCCCCGGGTGGATACTGCCGATCTGCAGCGGCTCCAGCCGCGCCACCGAGTCGCCATCGCCACCGCTCAGGCCACTGACACGGCCTCCGCTGAGCGACACCCGCAGGCGTTCCGACGGCTCGCCGCCGTCGCTGTCGCGGAAGCCACGGGTATGGATCACCAGGGAGTTGCCGTCGGTGGTGTAGCTGCCAGGCGTGGGCGCGCCGGCGGCGCGCCGGTAGCGCATCAGCTCCAGCAGCTTGAGCATGTCGTTGCGCGACAGCACCCGGCCGGGATACAGCTCCACCGGCCGGGCATAGACCCGCGCCGGCAACTGCCAGACGTGACTGTCGAAACGGTCACGCACATAGGCATCCAGATACACCAGGCCGGCGGCCGACAGCACCAGCCCGACCAAGGCCAGCTTGCCGATGAAACGCCAGCTCCACCAACGGCGCTGCCGCTGCTTAGCGGAAGTTTTCCGCTTCTTCGATGTTTTCGCTTTCTTCGCCATGGCCGCGAGTATAGAGAGACACCGGGAAGCCGCCTACGGGCGCGGTTCCGGTTTTACACTGTTAGACGGCGTCACCATAATAGGCCCCTTCGCAATCGAGTCCGGAGTCCCCGTGGAAAAGAAATACGACGTGTACGCCATCGGCAACGCCCTGGTGGATACCGAAATCGAGGTCAGCGACGAGTTCCTCGCCCGCATGGACCTGGGCAAGGGCCTGATGACCCTGGTTGACGAGGCCCGCCAGCGGGAACTTCTGGACGCCCTGGCCGGCGAAGCCGAACCACACAACCACACCTGCGGCGGCTCCGCCTGCAATACCGTGGTGGCCACCCGCTATTTCGGTGGCCGCGGCTACTACGCCTGCAAGGTGGCCGATGACGACACCGGCACCTTTTTCGTGGACGCTTTGCGCGCCGCCGGGGTGGACACCAACATGGATGGCGACCGCGAACCGGGAACCTCCGGCAAATGCCTGGTGATGATCACCCCGGACGCGGAACGCACCATGAACAGCTTCCTCGGCATTTCCCAGTTCGTCGGCAAGGGCGAACTGAACGAGGCCGCCATCGCCGCCTCCCGTTATGTCTATCTGGAAGGCTACCTGGTCAGTTCCGACAGTGCCCGCGCCGCCGCCGTGCGCCTGCGAGAGCTGGCGGAACAGCATGGCGTGCGGACCTCGCTGACGTTTTCCGACCCGGCCATGGTGCAATTGTTCCGCGACGGCCTGGTGGAGATGCTCGGCACCGGCGTGGACCTGTTGTTCTGCAACGAGGCCGAGGCCCTGGGCTTCACCGGCACCGATTCCCCGGAAGCGGCCCTGGAAGCCCTCAAACCGATGTGCAACGGCCTGGCCATGACCCTGGGCGCCCGTGGCGCCCTGCTCTGGGACGGTGAGAACACCCACCACGTGGAAGCGGAACCGGTGAAGCCGGTGGACACCAACGGCGCCGGTGACATGTTCGCTGGAGCCTTCCTCTACGCGATCACTCAGGGGCACGACTTCCCCACCGCCGGTCGCCTGGCCAGCGCCGCCTGCGCGCGGCTGATCCGCGAGTTCGGCCCGCGCCTGCCCGCCGAGGCGCATCTGGAAGTCCGCCGGCGGGTGCTGGGCGAATGAGCGCCGCGCAGCTGCGGGCGGTGTGCTCGGTGCACGACGTGGCCGACGAAAGCGCCCGGGAATTCCAGGTCGGCGACCAGTCGGTGGTGGTGGTCAAGTTCGATGGACAGTTCCACGCCTACCTGAACTGGTGCCCGCACCTGGGCATCGAGTTGAACTTCATGCCCGACCAGTTCATGGACGACGAGGGCCGTTTCCTGGTGTGCGCCAACCACGGCGCCCTGTTCGAACCGGAGAACGGCCAATGCCTGTCCGGGCCGTGCAGCGGCGACGCCCTCACCGCGGTACCCCTGGAGGTACGCGGCGAGGAAATCTGGGTGGGCCAGGCCGAGACGCCGGCATGAGCGAGACCAGTGCCAGCCACCATCCGTTCGACGACCTGACGCCGGATGTCATCCTCGACGCGGTGGATGGCGCCGGTTTCGTCACCGATGGCCGTCTGTTGGCGCTGAACAGCTTCGAGAACCGGGTCTATCAGGTAGGGCTTGAGGACGCCGAGCCGGTGGTCACCAAGTTTTACCGACCGAACCGCTGGAGCGACGATCAGATCCACGAGGAGCACGCCTTCAGCCGCTTCCTGCGCGACCAGGAGCTGCCCGTGGTGGCGCCGCTCGCCAACGGCGACGGCGAAACCCTGTTCGAGCACGCCGGCTTCCGGTTCACGGTGTTCCCGCGCCAGGGCGGGCACGCCCCGGAGCTGGACAATGACAGCCACCTTCGTCTTTTGGGCCGCACCCTGGCGCGCTGGCACGCCGCCGGCAACGACCGCCCGTTCCAGGCCCGCCCGGTGCTGGACATCCTCGCCGACAGCCGGGCGGCGGCGGACTATGTCGGCGGCGGCGTCATCGACCCCAACTTCGCCGCTCCCTACCGGGACCTGACCGCCGCCCTGCTCGACGCCATGGCCGCCCGGCTCGGCGACCACCAGTGGCCAGCGATCAACGTGCATGGCGACTGCCACACGGGCAATATACTGTGGCGTGACGACCTGCCGCACTTCGTGGACCTGGACGACAGCCTGCGCGGCCCGGCCATGCAGGACCTGTGGATGCTGCTGTCCGGTGACCAGGAAGAGAACCGCCAGCAACTGCGGGTGCTCGCTGAAGGCTACGAGACCTTCCTGCCATTCCCCTGGGAGCAGCGCCGGCTGATCGAACCGCTGCGCACCCGCCGCCTGCTGCGCCACAGCGCCTGGCTGGCGCAACGCTGGGACGACCCGGCCTTCCCGCCGGCGTTTCCCTGGTTCGAGTCGCCCCGTTACTGGCAGGATCACCTCAATGATCTTCAG
Source organism: Alloalcanivorax sp. C16-2 (assembly GCF_046507615.1). Taxonomy (NCBI): domain Bacteria; kingdom Pseudomonadati; phylum Pseudomonadota; class Gammaproteobacteria; order Oceanospirillales; family Alcanivoracaceae; genus Alloalcanivorax; species Alloalcanivorax sp. C16-2. Next base: position 18,199 of record NZ_JBKFTL010000008.1, read on the forward strand.
CAGGAACTGGCGGCGTTGACCTCGGACGATAACGGCTAGCGGCAATCGCGGCTGAAGCCGCTCCTACAGTGATTAAACCGGCGCGGCAGGAGCGACTCCGCTTCAGCCGCGATGTCCTTCAATATCGGTTTCCGGGGGCGCCAAGGTCACCGGCACCTCCGCATCCAGCTCGAAGCACGCCGGCGCCATGCGCGTGCGCCAGGCACGCACCTCCACGCCGGCCTCCATGACTTCCCGCAACAGCCGCCCATAACGGGCATCGACATGGTCCGCCGGCCCGGCGGCGCGAGCCCCGCTGTGCTGCACGCAGAAAAACAGCACCGCCCGCTGGCCGGCGCGAACCACATCCATCAGTGACAGCAGGTGCTTCTGACCACGCTCGGTGACTGAATCCGGAAAGCGGATCACCCCGTGGTCCGGATCATCCGGCCCCGGCCCCAGGGTCACGTTCTTCACTTCAATATAGGTGTGCGGCGCGGCCCGTTCCCCCAGTGCCAGGTCGAAACGGCTGTCACCGAAGGTGACCTCCCGCTCCACCCCGCCGGTCGGGTCCAGCCCCGGCAGACGACCGGCGCGCAGCGCCTCCGCCACCAGGGCATTGGTGCGCCCGGTGTTGACCCCGGCCCAGTGCCCGTGGGCGACCCGGACCGCCTCCAGGGTGTGCCGGTACTTGCGTTTGTCGTTGCCGCTATCGGAAATCAACGCCGCCTGTTCCTCACCGGGCAGCACGCAGTATTTCATGGAGCCGGTGTTTGGGCAGTGCACGGTGATCTCCTCGCCGCCGGGCAAGCGCACATCGGCAAGGAAACGTTTATAACGGCGCAGCAGGGTGACGGCCATCAGTGGCGGATCGAAGTTCACCGGGCCTCCAGGTAGTTCGCCAGGCGACGCAGCGCCTCGCGCAGCCGGTCCTCGTCACAGGTATAGGCAAGGCGCAGATAACGACGCGGATCATGGCCTTCGCCAAAGTCCAGCCCCGGCGTCAACGCCACGCCCGCCTTCTCCAGCAGATCCTGGCAGAACGCGAAGCTGTCATCGGTGTGCCGGCTCGCGTCCAGATACAGATAGAAGGCGCCCTCGGCACCGCCAACCACCGGCAAGCCTAGCGCAGGCAGAGCTTCCAGCAGCAGGGTGCGGCGGCGGTCCAGCAACTGACGGCGCTGCTCGGCGATCAGCAGGGTTTCCTCATCGAACGCCGCCAGCGCGGCGTGCTGGGCCACGGTGGCCGGCGCCAGAAACCAGTTCTGCGCCAGGCGCTCCAGCGCCGGCACCATTTCCCGAGGCGCCACCAGCCAGCCCAACCGCCAGCCGGTCATACCGAAGTACTTGCTGAAACTGTTGATCACCACGGCCTGGCCGCCATGGCGCAGCACCGTGTCGGCCGGCGCGCCGTAGCACAGGCCCTGGTAGATCTCGTCAACCACCAGGGTGCCACCTCGCTCCTCGCACCAGGCGGCCATGGCCGCGAGTTCACCGGTATCGACCCGGTTGCCGGTGGGGTTATCCGGGCTGGCCACCATGGCCAGGCGGGTGCGCGCGCCCCAATATCGGGCAAGTTTCTCCTGGCTGAGCCGGAACTGGTCACCCACGTCCAGCGGCAGCGGCTTGGGCACGCCACCGGCCAGGGTCACGAACTGGCGGTTGCAGGGGTAACCCGGATCGCACAACAACGCCTCGTCGCCGGGGTCCAGCAGGGCCGTCATCACCAGTTGCAGAGCGCCGGAGGCACCCGGCGTGACCACCACCTGCCCGGCATCGACCGGCGCGCCAAGGCGTTGCCGGTAATCGCGGGCGATGGCTTCACGCAGCGCCGGCAGCCCCGCCGCCGGTGTATAACGGGTATCACCACGTTCCAGAGCGGCCCCGGCAGCGGCCATGATCGGCGCCGGGCAAGGAAAATCCGGCTCCCCTACTTCCAGGTGCAGAATATCCCGGCCCGACGCTTGCAAGGCCTGAGCCCGCTCAAGTAACGCCATGACGTGAAAGGGGGGTGTTTGCCCGGCCAGCCGGGAGAGTTGGATACCACTCAAGAAAAACCTCTTTTTCCGCGGGGAAAGCTCTGATATATGTTCGTCGCTTCGACCACTGTCGGGGGGCTGGGAAAGCGCCCCGAGTTGGCTATAATCGGGCCGCCTTGAACGGCGCCGGCCAATGGTGACAAGGGTCGCAATAAAACGGTAAGGTCGAAGCTTACACTATCGTCCGTCCCGGGGCGGTACTCGCCCGGGCGAACCCGTCGGGCCGGCCTTCACCTCCGGGGGGAGCCCAGGACAGCGAGTCGCGACTATGTTAAGGGAGTTGATCAAAATGGCCACCGGTAGCAAAAGCAAAAAAAAGACGGCCAGTAAAACCGGCGCCGGGAAAAGCACCGCCAAAAAAAAGGCGGCGGTGAAGAAGAGCCCGGCGAAGAAGGCGGCGGCCAAGGCCGCGCCGGCGAAAAAGGCCACGACCCCAAAGACGACGGCCCGGAAAAGCGCGGCGAAAAAGACGACGGTGAAAAAGGCGGCGGCGAAAAAGACCACCGCCAAGAAAGCCACCAAGAAAGCAGCGGTGAAGAAGGCCGTCGCGAAGAAAACGGCGGCGGCAAGTAAGGCCACCAGCAAGAAAACCGCGCCGAAGAAAGCCAGCGCCCGCAAGACCGCGGCCTCCCCCACTCGCAAGACCGCCACCGCCAAGAAAGCCGTGACCACGAAAACGACGGCCAAAAAGGCCGCCGTGAAGAAGACCTCGGCGAGCAAACCGGCCAGCCGCCCGGCGACCAAGACCGCTGGCAAGGCACCGGCGCGCAAGACCACGAACAGCACCACCGCGACCGCGAAAACGGCCGCGCCCCGTAAACAGACGACGGCGAAGCCCGCCGGGCCGGCCGCCAAGGCGACCGCCAAAACCAACACACAGCGTCCCACCGGGACCGCCAGGACGGCGTCCAAGAGCCAGGCAAGGGCTGCGTCCCGTTCCACCGCTTCTGATCAGGTGACATCCAAGGTGAAGAAATCCCCCGCCACCGCCGCCAAGGCGGACACGCTCATTCATGGTTTTACTCCGTACGTTCCCAAGAAAGGCGAGGAGTACATGAACGAGGCTCAACGCGCGCATTTTCGTCAGATCCTTCTGGCCTGGCGCCAGGAACTGATGGAGGAAGCCGACCGCACCATGCACCACCTTCAGGACGAAGTGGCCAACCTGCCGGACCCGGCGGACCGCGCCACCCAGGAAGAGGAATTCGCGCTGGAACTGCGCACCCGGGACCGGGAGCGCAAGCTGCTTAAGAAGATCGAGAAGGCCCTGGACCAGATCGACAAGGACGACTACGGCTTCTGCGAAGCCTGTGGCGTCGAAATCGGCATTCGCCGCCTGGAAGCCCGCCCCACCGCCGAGCTTTGCATCGACTGCAAGGAACTGGCGGAAATCAAGGAAAGACAACTGGCGGGGTGAAGCGCGCCTACGTCGGGCGATTCGCGCCCACACCATCGGGCCCGCTGCACTTCGGGTCCCTGGTCACGGCGCTGGCGAGCTGGCTGGATGCCCGCCATCACGGCGGGCGCTGGCTGCTGCGGGTGGACGATCTTGACCCACCCCGCCAGCAACCCGGCGCCGTGGACACCATCCTCCATCAGCTTGATCGCTTCGGCCTGCACTGGGACGGCGCGCCGCTCCATCAGAGCCGGCGCGCCGACGCCTATGACGCCGCGGTGGAGCGGCTGCTGGCCGGCAAACAGGCCTTTTACTGCACCCTGTCGCGCAAACAGCTCCAGGCGCTGGACAATGTCCATCCGGGCCCGGCGGCGGCCCAGCCGCCCGGACCGGACCGTGCCGTGCGTCTGACCGTGCCCGACGCGGAGCGCTGTTTCGAGGACCGTCTGCAAGGCCGGGTGTGCGCGAACCTGGCCCGCGAGGGCGGCCCCTTCGTGATTCGACGCCGCGACGGCCTGTTCGCCTATCAACTGGCCTGTGCCCTGGACGACGCCGACCAGGGCATTACCGACGTGGTGCGCGGCAGCGACCTGCTGGCCTCCACCCTGCGTCAATTACGCGTGCTGGAATGCCTGGCCGCGCCGCCGCCACGCTATGCCCACCTGCCGGTGATCATGGACCCGACCGGCGGCAAGATGAGCAAGTCCGCCGGCGCCGCCGCCCTGGACCCGGACCATCCGGCGCCCGCCTTGTTCGCCGCCCTGGCCTGTGTGGGCCTGGCGCCGGAGCCGGCCCTGGGCCGGGCCGGCATCGACGAACAACTGGCCTGGGCACGGGCCCATTGGCGCCCGGCGCTTCTGCCCGGCGGCCGACGCCAGCCGCCTCCGGCGTTTTTACGCACGGAGCGGGATTGATATGCTGGCCGTCTGGGAGCCGCCATGTATACCGACCGCCTGCTGATCATTTTCATCCTGGGCACCTACCTGCTGTCACCGGCGCTGATCGACTGGTGGAGTGAAGGCGGGCGTGCCTGGTACCGTCCGTATCTGGTCTGGCTGGGCCTGATCGCGCTCAGCTATTGGATCGCCAGGAGCCGGGACGTCGATGACCTATAGTGTTAGCGAACTGATTCTGATCGCCGGCGGCTACCTGCTGTTCCTGTTCCTGGTGGCCTGGGTCACCGAGAAAGGGCACATTCCCGCCCGACTGGTACGCCATCCGGCGGTGTTCGTGTTCTCGCTGGGGGTGTACGCCAGCGCCTGGGCGATTTACGGCTCAGTGGGCTATGCTCATGATTACGGCTACAATTTCCTGGCCTATTTCCTCGGCATTTCCGGGGTGTTCCTGCTGGCGCCGATCTTGTTGGCGCCGATCCTCCGCCTGACCACCACCTACCAGTTGAGCTCCCTGGCGGACCTGTTCGCCTTCCGTTACCGCAGCCGCCTGGCCGGTGCCCTGACCACCCTGATGATGCTGGCCGGCATGCTGCCGCTGCTGTCCATGCAGATCAAGGCGGTGGCGGAATCGATCCAGATTCTTACCGGCGAACCGGACCCGGCCTGGGTGGCATTGTGGTTCTGCCTGCTGATCACCCTGTTCGCGATCCTGTTCGGCGCCCGCCACGCCACCGCCCGGGAACGCCACGAAGGGCTGGTGGTGGCGATCGCCACGGAATCCCTGATCAAGGTGGTGGCGTTCGTGGCGGTGGCTCTGATCGGCCTGTTCGGCGTGTTCGACGGCCCCGGCGGCCTCGGCCAGTGGCTCAATGCCCACCCGGAGATGCTGTCACGGCTTTACGGTCCGCTTCAGAACGGCACCTGGCACAGCCTGATCATGGCGTTCTTCGTGTCCGCGGTGGTGATGCCACATATGTTCCACATGGCGTTCACCGAAAACCTCAACCCGCGCGCCCTGGTATCGGCAAGCTGGGCACTGCCGTTGCTGTTCCTGGTCATGGCCCTGTGCGTGCCGCTGATCCTTTGGGCGGCGCTGGCCAGCAACGCACCCACCAAACCGGACTATTTCGCCCTGGGGGTGGGACTGGCCAACGGCGGCGGCGCCGTGCTCGGCTACCTGGCCGGGCTGGCCGGCGCCAGTGGCATGCTGATCGTCGCCACCCTGGCGTTGTCCGGCATGAGCCTCAACCATCTGGTGCTGCCCGCCAGCCCGCTGAGTTCCGCCCACGATCTGTACCGCAACCTGCTCTGGACCCGCCGGGTTCTGATCGGCGCCATCCTGGCGCTGGCCTACGGGTTCTACCGCCTGGCCGGCCCCGGGCACTCCTCGGTGGAGCTGGGGGTGCTGTCGTTCGTGGCCGCGCTACAGTTCGTGCCGGGCCTTATCGGCACGCTGTTCTGGCCCTCCGGCAACCGCAGTGGCCTGTTCGCCGGTCTCGGCGTGGGCTTCGCGGTATGGGTTCTGGGATTGCTGATTCCCATGGTGTTCCCGGACTGGCGGGCCACCACCCTGATCAACGCCCTGGGATTGGACCCGGAACAGGGCATGACCCATTGGAATCAGGTGGCGGTCGCCTCCCTGAGCCTGAACGGCCTGATCTACGCCATCGTCTCCATTGTCACCCCCACCTCCCGGGCCGAACGCACCGCCGCCGAGGCCTGTGCCGTGGACAGCCTGCGCCGGCCCTATCGCTGGGACCTGGGCGCGCAGACCGTGGACGATTTCATCAAGGCTCTGAGCGGCCCGCTGGGGCCGGTAACCGCCGCCCGCGAGGTGGACATGGCGCTGCGCGACCTGCGCCTCAAGCAGGGCGAGACCCGGCCCTACGCGTTGCGGCGCCTGCGCGACCAGTTGGAAACCAATCTGTCCGGGCTGCTGGGACCGTCCGTGGCCCACCAGTTGATGGACGACAACCTGCCCTATCGGCCCCAGGAAGGAGAATCGGAGGACATCCAGTTCATCGAATCACGCCTGGAGCAATACCGGGACCGGCTCTCCGGGCTGGCGGCGGAGCTGGACAGCCTGCGTCGCTTTCACCGTCAGACCCTGCTGGAGCTGCCCATGGGCGTCATCTCCCTGGGCGCGGACGGCGAAATCATCGGCTGGAACAGGGCGGTGGAAACACTGACCGGCATCGACGCCGAACACACCATCGGCTCGCGCCTGGATCACCTGCCCGCGCCCTGGGGGGATCTGTTGGCGGAATTCAGCCGCGGCGAGTCCGAACACGACCCCCAGCGGCAACTGGAAGTGGATGGCCAGCCACGCTGGTTGAGCCTGCATCGCTCGCGCATCCACAGCCCCGGGCCCACCGAGCAGGCCGGCGGCCAGGTGCTGGTGCTTGAGGACATCACCGACCTGCGTCAGATGGAATCACACCTGGCGCACAATGAGCGGCTCGCCTCCATCGGCCGGCTGGCCGCCGGCGTGGCCCACGAGATCGGCAATCCGGTCACCGCCATCGCCTGCCTGGCACAGAACCTGGACGGTCACTGCGACGAGCAGGAACAGCGGCAAAGCGCCGGCCAGATCGTCGAGCAGACCCGCCGCATCACCCGCATCGTTGAATCCCTGGTCACCTTCAGCCACTCCGGCGGCGTGCGCGACACCATCCAGGGGCCGGTGGATCTGGCCGACACCGTCCAGGAAGCCATTGCTCTGCTGCGCCTCGACCCGGACCATCGTGGCCAGCGATTTGATAATCTGTGCCCGCGAGGGCAGGAAGTGAAGGGCGACCCGCAGCGCCTGCTACAGGTATTCGTGAACCTGCTCGGCAATGCCGCCGACGCTTGCCGGGACGAGCAACCCATCGTGGTAGGCTGCGAGCGCCATGGCGAGCGCCTGCGTATTCGCGTCGAGGACCAGGGCCATGGGGTGCCCGCGGAACTTCGCGACGCCCTGTTTGAACCGTTTGTCACCAGCAAGCCGCCGGGCCGGGGCACCGGCCTCGGTCTGGCGCTGGTTTACAGTATTATCGAGGACCATCGCGGCACGGTGCGGGTGGAAAGCCCGATCATCGACGGACACGGCACCCGCTTCGTGATCGAGTTGCCTGTTTTCGCCGGCCAGCGGTCGTCCGGAGATTAAAAAGCACGGATTAAAAGAAGGAACGGCACCATGAGCCATATCCTGATCGTCGAGGACGAGCCCGTTATTCGCGGCGCCCTGCGCAAGCTTCTGGAGCGACATGACCACTCGGTGGCGGAGGCGGAATCCGTGGAACAGGCCCATGATCAGGGCCTGACACAGTATGATCTGATCATCAGCGACCTGCGCCTGCCCGGCGAACCGGGCACCGCCCTGATCGAACTGGCGCGGCCGGTACCGGTGTTGATCATGACCAGCTACGCCAGCCTGCGTTCGGCGGTGGACGCCATGCGCGAAGGCGCCGTGGACTACATCCCCAAACCGTTTGACCACGACGAGATGCTGATGGCAGTGGAGCGGGTCCTCAAGGAGGGCCGCATCAATCGCGGCAATCAGGCTCTGCGCCGGGACCTGGAGCGCACCTATCCGGTCCACTCGATGATCGGTGAATGCGAAGCCATGCGTGATCTCAAGCACCGCATCAGCCGGGTCGGCCCCACCGAAACCCCGGTGCTGATCCTCGGCGAGGCCGGCACCGGCAAGGAACTCACCGCCCGAGCCCTGCACGAGCACAGCGAGCGTGCCTCGGCGCCGCTGGTCACGGTGCACTGCGCCGCCTTGCCCAAGGCCCTGCAACTGGAGGAATTGTTCGGCAGCGAGGAACAACCCGGTCGCATCGAGGAAGCGGACGGCGGCACCCTGTTTCTCGATGAAGTCGGTGAACTGGACCCGGAGGTTCAGAGCCGTCTGTTGACCCTGCTCGAGCAGGGAGTGATCCACCGTCAGGACTCATTGGCCCCGCGCCGCGTGGATGTGCGGGTGATCGCCAGCAGCCAGGTGGACCTGCCGGCGCGGGTCAGCGATGGCGGCTTCCGCCACGATCTCTATTACCGTCTCAACGTCATGGAGCTGGAATTGCCACCGCTGCGCGAGCGCGAGGACGACATTGAGGAACTGGCCAATGCCCTGCTGGCACGCAGCCGCGAGAAAATGCATCGCGGCGAGCTCTCCTTCACCGAGGAGGCCCTGTCCGCCATGCAGCGCTATGCCTGGCCGGGCAACGTACGGGAACTGGAAAATGTGATCGAGCGGGCGGTGATTCTCAGCGAGGAGGACCGTATCGGTCCGGCCCAACTGGGCCTCAACCCCAACCGCACCCCACAGCGCCCCAGCCGGGCCAGCCTGGACCCCTCCGAGGATCTGTCCCTGGAGGACTACTTCACCCGCTTCGTGATGGAAAACCAGGACAACATGACCGAGACCGAACTGGCCCAGAAGCTGGGGATCAGCCGCAAGAGCCTGTGGGAACGGCGCCAGCGCCTCGGAATTCAACGCCCCAAACGTGGCGCCCGCCGCTGATTCCACGCCCGGAGCAAGCGATGACGAAAAATATTTCCCCATTTTCGCTCTTGCTTCCGGCGCCGTCGTCACCCCTGCTCGCCGGACTGCCCAGAAGTGTTACCTTACTACACAGCGCGGTAACAGGTGCGTTACCGCGCGCACCCCGCGCCACCACCCCATTTTTCAAAATTTCCGTAAGTCGTTGTTTTTTAAGGTTTTAACAACCTGTTGCAATGCAAAATCCATCCATGCACTATGAATCCCACGCCAGATAAACAAAACAACACGGCGGCGAAGGCTCACAATAAGAACAAGAAAAGAAGAAGAATAAACGTTGAGCCCGAAACAAATGCCGTAGCGAAAATTGGTTACGGCGCAAGGCAGAAAACAACACAAACAATAACAACAACAGAATCAGCGCATAGGGGACCACGACCAAGGTTGTGGTCCCTTTTTACTTTCAGGGCCAAGGAGGGATGGTAACCCGAAACCCGCCCCTTTCTCCAGATCGCGTGACCGGTGGCGGTCAAAAAGTGCTACCATGCCGCCTTTCATCTCGTCAGGACGTTTTTTGCTCAATGACATCCAGATTCTCAGAGCGCCCCGCGGCATTTCTTCCGCTCCTTTGGACTCGCATATCTAGACCGCTTGTACTCCTCTGGACCCGTCTCCTGGGCAAAGGTTCCGCCACCCGGCCCCGGCTTCCCCAGGCGCGGATCATTCCCCGGGACCAGCACTCCATTTCCCGCAAGGACGTCTCCCGGGCGGCCCTCAATGTGCTCTACGGGCTGCACAAAGCCGGTTTCGAGGCCTACCTGGTGGGCGGCTGCCTGCGTGATCTGCTCAGTGGCCGCAAGCCCAAGGACTTCGACGTGGTCACCGACGCCACCCCCGATGAAGTGCACCGGCTGTTCAAACGCAGCCGCATTATCGGCCGGCGCTTCCAGATCGTGCATGTGCGCTTTGGCCGCGAGGTGATCGAGGTCTCCACCTTCCGGGCCTTCCAGCGCGACGACCTGGACGAGGACCAGCACCTGGCCCACGAGGAAACCGGCCTGGTGCTGCGCGATAACGTCTGGGGCTGCATCGAGGAAGACGCCCTGCGCCGCGACTTCACCATCAATGCCCTCTATTACAATATCGCCGATTTCGCGCTCTACGATTTCGTTCAGAGCCGCCGTGACATCGAAAAAGGCGTGATCCGCCTGATCGGCGATCCTGAGCAGCGTTACCGGGAAGACCCGGTGCGCATGCTGCGCGCTGCCCGATTCGCCGCCAAGCTGGGCTTCGAGCTTGAGCCCGCCACCGCCGGCCCCATCCCGCGCCTCGCCGAACTGCTGCTTCAGGTACCACCGGCACGCCTGTTCGACGAAGTGCTCAAGTTGTTTCTCAGCGGCCATGCCCGCGCCTCCTTTACCCAGTTGCGCCACCTGGGGCTGTTCCCGTTCCTGTTTCCGGAAACCGAGGAATGCCTGGACGGTGAGCAAGGCGAACTCTGGGAACGGCTGATCCTGGCCGCCATGGACAACACCGACCGGCGCCTGGCCGAGGACAAGCCGGTAACGCCGGCCTTCATCCTGGCGGTACTGCTGTGGCCGGTGGTGGTGACGCGTTTCGACAAGCTGCGCGCCGATGGCATGCCGCCAGCGCCGGCGCTGCACAAAGCCGCCGGCTGGGCCCTGGCCCGCCAGGTGGACCACACCGCCGTGCCGCGCCGCTTCTCCACGGTGATGCGCGAAATGTGGGATTTGCAACAACGGCTGCCCCGCCGGGGCGGCAAGCGGGCGGATACGCTGCTGCAGCATCCACGCTTCCGCGCCGCCTATGACTTCCTGCTGCTGCGCGAGGACGCCGGTGAAATCAAGGCCGGCCTGGGAGCCTGGTGGACCCGCTATCAGCAGCTCGACGAGCAGGACCGCTACGACATGGTCCAGGCCCTGGGCCCCAACCAGGGCAGTGGCGGGGGTGGCGGCGGGAATGGCGGCCGACGCCGCCGGCGCCGGCGGCCCCGCTCTTCCGGCAACAAGGACTGACCCCATGGTGGTGATCGGCCTGGGCAGCAACCTGAACGATCCGCAGGCTCAGGTCACGGCGGCCCTGAAGGCCCTGGCCGGCCTTCCCGATACCCGCCTGAGCGGCCACTCCGACCTGTACAGCACCGCGCCGGTGGGGCCCCAGGACCAGCCCGACTACGTTAACGCGGTGGCGCTGCTGGAAACCGCCCTTGATCCGCTCACCCTGCTCGACGCTCTCCAAGGCCTGGAACAGGCCGCCGGCCGCGAGCGCCGCCGCCACTGGGGCGAGCGCACCCTGGACCTGGATGTGCTGCTGTGGGGCGAGGCGACGATCCGCCTGCCAAGACTGGTGGTGCCGCACCCGGAAATGACCCGCCGCGCCTTCGTGCTGCGCCCGCTGCTCGACCGGCTGCCGGATTGCCGCTTGCCGGACGGCACTGCGCTGGCCGACCATTGGGCATCGGTGTCCGATCAGCCGCTGCATCGGCTGCACCGCCTGGAGGAGGATGAGTTTGCTGACTGAACGCATCAACCGGCTGCGCGCCAGTGGCGACCTGCCCCGCTTCATCGCCGTGGAAGGCCCGATCGGCGTGGGCAAGACCACCCTCACCCGCCGACTGGCGGACACCTTCGGCTTCGACACCCTGCTCGAACAGGCCGAGGACAATCCGTTCCTGACCCGCTTTTATCAGGACCCGGCCCGCTACGCCCTGCAGACCGAGCTGTTCTTCCTGTTCCAGCGTGCCGATCAGCTGCGTCAGTTGCGTCAGCAGGATCTGTTCACCGGCCCCAAGGTGGCGGATTTCCTGATCGACAAGAACCGCTTGTTCGCCGAGGTGAACCTGGACGAGGACGAGTTCGAGCTGTACGACAATGTCTACCGGCACATGCTGCTGGACGCCCCGGCGCCGGATCTGGTGATCTACCTGCAAGCCCCCACCGGCGTGCTGCGCCAGCGGGTTCAGAAACGGGGCAACGATTTCGAGCAGCGCATCGACCCGGACTACCTGGCCCGCCTCAACGACGCCTACACCCGTTTCTTCCACTTCTACGACGGCGCCCCGCTGCTGATCGTCAACGCCGCCGAGATTGATCTGGTCGATGGCGAGGCGGACTATCAACAGTTGGTGGACGAGTTGCTGGACATCCGCACGGGGCGACACTATTTTAACCCCCGCCCGCTGGTATAGCGTCCCAAGGGAGCTCCCATGCCCGTTACCATCCGCACCCTCAAGAAACGCAAGGAGGACGGCGAAAAATTCTCCGTCCTGACCGCCTATGACGCCACTTTCTCGCGCCTGATCAGCGAGGCCGGGGTGGACGCCATGCTGATTGGCGACTCCCTGGGCAACGTGGTCCAGGGCCGCGACAGCACCGTGCCGGTGACCCTGGAACAGATGGTCTACCACACCGAGTGCGTGGCGCGCGGCAACCAGGGCAGCCTGATCATCGCCGACGTGCCCTTCATGGGCGCCGCCACTCTGGAACGTACCCTGGAGGCGGCCACCGCGCTGATGCAGGCCGGCGCCAACGTCATCAAGCTGGAAGGTGGCGCCTGGCTGGCCGACGCGGTCAAGGTATTGAAACGCAACGGTATTCCGGTGTGCGCGCACCTGGGCCTGACGCCGCAATCGGTGAATGCCTTCGGCGGCTACCGGGTGCAGGGCAAGGACGAGCATGGCGCCCGGGAGCTGCTGGATGCCGCCTGCGAGCTGGACCGTGCCGGCACCGCCCTGTTCGTGCTCGAGTGCGTGCCACGGGTGCTGAGCGCGGAGATCACCGCCGCCGTGGAAGCGCCGGTGATCGGCATCGGCGCGGCGCCGGAGTGCGACGGCCAGGTGCTGGTGATGCACGACATGCTGGGCCTGAACCCTCGCCCGGCCCGCTTCGTGAAGGATTTCATGCCAGACGGTGGCGGCGATCTGGCCGGTGCCTTCCGCGCCTACCACGAGGCCGTCAAGGACGGCCGCTTCCCCACCGACGAGCACTGCTTCTGACCATGGAACGACTGCACGCTGTCGCCGAGGTGCGCGAGCGCGTGACGCAATGGCGTCGCGAAAGCCGCGCCGTCGGCCTGGTGCCCACCATGGGCAATCTTCATGACGGCCACTTGAGCCTGGTCCGGGAGGCCCGGCGCCACTGCGAAAGGGTGGTGGTCTCGGTGTTCGTCAACCCCACCCAGTTTGGTCCGGGGGAAGACTTCGACGCCTACCCGCGCACCCTGGAAGCGGACGCCGAACGGCTCCGCGAGGCCGGCGTGGAAATGCTGTTCGCGCCCACCGTGGAGGCCATGTACCCGCTTGGCGCCAACCGCACCTGGGTGGAAGTGGACGCCCTTGGGGATCACCTGTGCGGCGCCGACCGGCCCGGCCATTTCCGTGGCGTGGCCACGGTGGTCAGCAAACTGTTCAACATCGTGCAGCCGGACGTGGCGGTGTTCGGCGAGAAGGACTTCCAGCAGCTCGCCATCCTGCGCCGCATGGCCACCGAATTGCTGTTCCCGATCCGCATCATCGGCGCGCCCACCGCCCGCGAGGCGGACGGCCTGGCGATGAGTTCGCGCAACGGTTTTCTCACCGAAACGGAGCGTGCCCGGGCACCGCTGCTGCAACAGCATCTGCAGGATGCCCGCCGCGCCGTGGAACAGGGCGAGCGCGACTTCCGGGCCCTGGAGAAACGCCTCACCGTATCCCTGGCAGACCATGGCTTCGAGGTGGATTACCTGACCGTGGCCAATGCCGACACGCTGGCCCCGGCGGGCCCGGACGACCGGGACCTGCTGATCGCCGCCGCCGCCCGGCTGGGCAAGCCGAGATTGATCGACAATCTGACGTTGTCACTGCCGGCGGGCTGATACACTCATCCCCCGCTGGTCAGGAAACAGGCTGTTTTCTTGTATGTGACCGGGGGTTCATGCATACTGCCGGCCCCTCGCGGAGGCCGGCCCGACGGGCCCGCCCGGGGTTGTTCAGAGAGGTACCCGACATGCAGTGCACCATGCTGAAAGCCAAGTTGCACCAGGCCCGCGTAACCCACGCGGAACTCGAGTATGAAGGCTCCTGCGCCATCGACGGCGAGTTGATGGACATGGCCGGTATCCTGGAGTACGAGCAGATCCAGATCTACAACCTGGATAACGGGGAGCGCTTCGAAACCTACGCCATTCGTGGCGAGGAAGGCTCCAAAATCATCTCCGTGAACGGCGCCGCCGCCCACAAGGCGCAGCCGGGTCACCGGGTGATCATCTGCGCCTACGCCGGCTACGGCAGTTCCGAGCTGATCAATTACAAGCCGCGCCTGATCTACATGGGCGAAGGCAACGCGGTGAAAGGCAGCAGCAACGCGATTCCGGTGCAGGTGGCCTGACTTCCGCGCGGCTCCCGCCGCCTCGACCGTTTTGCACGGTTGACCCTTTCATGAACGCCGGCCCTCGCGCCGGCGTTTCTTTTTATAGCCTTTTCGCGCCCTTCAGCAACGTCCCATGCTAACCACCCCGCCGATCGCGGCCATTGTTCTTTAGTCGTAGTCCGGGGTGCAGGCCCTTCGTATCCGATCTACAGTATGTATAACCACGGGCTTTATAGACCATGGTGGAATTCAGTCCGGTCGACGCGAACGGGATAATGCGTCGCCATACGAATACGGCTCCCGCGTCACGCGGGAATAACAAATACCAGCGGGCAGTACGAAGGAGGCAGTTATGTCAGAGAAGAAGATTCACCCGGTTCCGGAGGCGTTCAAGCGCCAGACCCTGATGGATCGGGCCACCTACGATCGCTGGTACGAGCAATCCGTGCGCGACCCGGACACCTTCTGGGCGGAACGCGCCGACGAGCTGCTCGACTGGCGGACCCGCTGGGACACCGTCAGCGACTGGGACTTCAAGGAAGGCCGCGCGGCCTGGTTCCAGGGCGCCAAACTGAACGCCTGCTACAACTGCGTGGACCGCCACCTGCCCAAGCGCGCCAATCAGACCGCCATCATCTGGGAAGGTGACGAGCCGGACCAGGACAAGCACATCACCTATCAGGAGCTGCTGGAGCACGTTTCACGGCTGGCCAACGTACTCAAGGAACGCGGCGTCAAGAAAGGCGACCGGGTGGTGATCTATATGCCGATGATTCCGGAAGCGGCCTACGCCATGCTGGCATGCGCGCGCATCGGCGCCATCCATTCCGTGGTGTTCGGCGGCTTCTCGCCGGAAGCGCTCAAGGATCGCATCCAGAACGCGGGGGCCTGCGCGCTGATCACCGCCGACGAGGGCGTGCGCGGTGGCAAGATCGTGCCCCTCAAAGCCAACGCCGACAAGGCCATGAACGGTGGCGACGGCGTGCACACCTGCGTGGTGGTGCGGCGCACCGGCAACGGCGTGGACTGGAAAGACAGCCGCGACGTCTGGTACCACGAGGCGGTGCAACAGGTCTCCGATCAATGCGAGCCGGAATGGGTGGAAGCCGAGGACCCGCTGTTCACTCTCTACACCTCCGGTTCCACCGGCAAGCCCAAGGGCGTGCTGCACAGCACCGCCGGCTACATGCTGCAGGCGGCGCTCACCCACAAATACGTGTTCGACTATCACGAAGGCGACATCTACTGGTGCACCGCCGACGTGGGCTGGATCACCGGCCACAGCTACATTGTCTACGGACCACTGGCCAACGGCGCCACCACGGTGATGTTCGAGGGCGTGCCCACCTACCCGGACGCCTCCCGCCACTGGCAAGTGGTGGACAAACACAAGGTCAACATCTACTACACCGCGCCCACCGCCATCCGCGCCCTGATGGGCCAGGGCGACGAGCCGGTGCGCAAGACCGACCGCTCCAGCCTCAAACTGCTGGGCACCGTGGGCGAACCGATCAACCCGGAAGCCTGGGAGTGGTACTACCGGGTGGTGGGTGAAAACCGCTGCCCGATCGTGGACACCTGGTGGCAGACCGAGACCGGCGCCATCATGATCGCGCCGCTGCCCGGCGCCGTGGACCTGAAACCCGGCTCCGCCACCCTGCCCATGTTTGGCGTGCAACCCGCTCTGATGGACCCGGACGGCAAGGAGCTGGAAGGCGCCAACGCCGGCAACCTGGTGATCAAGGCCAGCTGGCCGAGCCAGATCCGTACCGTGTATGGCGACCATCAGCGCATGATCGACACCTACTTCAGTGCCTACCCGGGGTATTACTTCACCGGCGACGGCGCGCGACGGGACGAGGACGGCTACTACTGGATCACCGGCCGCGTGGACGACGTGCTCAATGTGTCCGGCCACCGACTGGGCACCGCGGAGATCGAATCCGCGCTGGTACTGCACAAGAGCATCTCCGAGGCCGCCGTGGTGGGTTACCAGCACGACGTGAAGGGCCAGGGCATCTACGCCTATGTGTCGCTGATGAGCGGCTCCGAGGGCAGTGACGACCTGATCACCGAACTGCGCGAACTGGTCACCCAGGAGATCGGCCCGATCGCCAAGCCGGACCTGATCCACTTCGCGCCGGGCCTGCCCAAGACCCGCTCCGGCAAGATCATGCGCCGCATCCTGCGCAAGATCGCCGCCGACGAGCTGGACTCCCTGGGCGACACCTCCACCCTGGCCGACCCGTCCGTGGTGGACCAGCTGATCAAGACCCGCAAGAACGGCAACGGCGACTAACGCCGGCCAGGCCACCATGAACAAGGGCGCCTTAACGGCGCCCTTTTTTATTCTCGCGGATCAGCGGCATTGCCGTAGAAGCGACCGGGTGGCGTACCGCGTCCCAAAAAGCTACGCAGTCGCCGGTCGGCTGTGCTTGAGCAGCAACACCAGCGGTATCGCCGCCATGTTGATCCACATAAGCAACCGGAAATCATTCATGTAGCTGATTTCCGCCGCCTGCGCCATCAGGGTCTGATAAAGCGCCGCCGGCACGCCACCCACCATGTCCTTCATCGGCAGCCCCTGGCTGATCCAGGCACCCAACTGAACATGCTCGCCCAACTGCTGCTGGTTAATCCACATGTTACGCGACAGCATGGCGGTCATGATCGAGATGCCCACGCTGGAACCCAGGTTGCGGGACAGGGAAAACAGCGACGCGCCCTCGGTGCGCAATTCAGGCTTGAGAGTGGCGTACGTGAGCGCGCTGGCGGGCACAAACACCAAGCCCAGCCCCAAGCCCTGGAGCACGCCGGTCCAGACCAGCATGTCGCGGCTCACTTCCAGGGTGAACCCCGCCATTTCATGCAGCGACGCGGTGATCAGCACCAGGCCGGCCACCACCAGCACGCGGGGGTCCAGGCGGGTTCGCATCAGCCGCCCCACCAGCATCATCGAGAACATGGAACCCAGCCCCCGGGGCGCCAGCACCAGGCCGGTGGTCACCGCCGGATAGTCCTTCCATTGCTGCAGGAACGGCGGCAGCAGGGCCATGGTGGCGAGCAGGATGATCCCGACCACGAAGATGAACACCACGCCGGTGAGGAAATTACGGTCCTTGAACAGACTCAGGTTGATGAACGGGTCCTTGCGGGTCAGCGAGTGGACCAGAAACAGGTAGAAGCCCAGCATGGCCAGCAGCGCCTCGAGCTGAATCTCGAAACTCTCGAACCATTTCTCCTGCTCGCCCCGGTCGAGCATCAGTTGGAAGGCGCCGATGGCCAGGCCCAGATAGGCGAAGCCCATCAAGTCGAAGCGGATCTTACGGGTTTCCGTTTCCGCCACGCTGAGCCAGATACCGGCGAACGCCAACAACCCGAACGGCAGATTGATGTAGAACACCCAGCGCCAGCTGTACCACTCGGTGAGCCAGCCGCCCAGGGTGGGCCCCAGAATCGGCCCCACCATCACGCCCATGCCCCAGATCGCCATGGCCTGGCCGTGTTTCTCCACCGGGTAGGCATCCAGCAGCACGGACTGCGACAACGGCACCAGAGCGGCACCGAAGATGCCCTGCAGGATGCGGAACATGACCATCTGGTCCAGGTTGGCGGATAGCCCGCACAGTCCCGACGCCACCGTGAACCCGGCCACCGACCAGAGGAACAGCTGACGCCGGCCCAACCGCCCGGCGAAGAAACCCACCGCCGGCGTCATGATCGCCGCCGACACGATGTAGGAGGTCAACACCCAGGTAATCTGGTCGGTACTCGCCGACAGGCTGCCCTGCATGTGCGGCAGGGCCACGTTGGCGATGGTGGTATCCAGCACCTGCATGATCGTGGCCAGCATGATGCTGGCCGTGACCAGGCGCTGGTCGTTAATGCGTGGCATCGGCGGTCCTGGCCGGTTGCGCCGGGTCATCGGCGAACAACGACGCCCCGGTATCGATGGAAATCTCCGCGCTCATGCCGGCACGCAGCGGTGGCTTGCCATCCAGGTCGGTAAGCTGGAGCTTCACCGGTACCCGCTGCACCACTTTCACCCAGTTGCCGCTGGCGTTCTGGGGCGGGATCAGCGCGTATTCGGAACCGGTGGCCGGGCTCAGACTCTGCACCCTGGCCTTCCAGGTCACGCCGGGATAAGTATCCACCTCCACCTCGACCTCCTGGCCCTCACGCACGTTGGTGAGCTGGGTTTCCTTGAGGTTGGCCTCGACCCAGGCGGAGCCGTTCTTGGCCAGGGTGAACACCGGCACCCCGGCGTTGACCCGCTCGCCCAGCATGGGCGTGGAGCCGCCGATGACCCCATCCGAGGGCGCCACGATGCGGGTGTGCGCCAGATCGTAGCGGGCTTTCTCCAGCTTGGCGGTGGCCGCCTGATAGTCCGGGTGTTCTTCCACCGCCACATCCGGCCCGCCGCCCAGACGGGCCTTGAGGCTGGCCAGCTCCTGGCCGATCACATCCCGCTGGGAGCGGGCCTGATCACGTTTCTGTTCAGCGCCGTCCAACTGGGATTTGGACACCGCCACCCGATCCAGCCCCTGGAAACGATCCAGTTCGCGCTGGTAGTAAGCCAGATCCCGGCGCGCCTGGTCTTGCTGGGCTTCCAGGCGCGCATAGTCGGCGCGCTCGGAAAGAATCCGATTGCGCACCGCCTGCTGGTCGGCACGGGCTTCCTCCAAGGCGATCCGGTAGGGCTCCGGATCCACCTCGGCGAGCACCTGACCTTTCTTCACCGCCTGGTTGCGGTCCACCGTGACGCTGACCAGCGGGCCGCTCACATCGGCGGTCAGCGATACCATATCGATCTTTACATAGGCGTTCTCGGTGCCGACATAGCGTCGGCCGCCAAACACCAGCCAGAGCACCACGACCAGGGCGACGATCAGGCCCAGGCCCATGGCGAAGCGGCGATTTCGTTGCGTGGTGGTCACGTCGTTATTCCTCTTTTTCGGTTCGCTGGCAAAGATTGGCGCGCATACGGCCCAGCACGCGCACCAGGATGTCGATGTCGTCGGCCTCGATGCCCGCCAGGGCTTGATGACGGACGCCCATGGCCAGTTCGCGCAGGCTCTCCAACGCCGGCGCCGCCTGATCGGTGAGGTACAGGCGCAGCCGGCGGCGGTCGGTCTGATCCACGCGGCGCTCCACCAGGCCCTCTTCCTCCAGGCGCTCCAACTGGCGGGTCAGGGAAATCGGCGCCACATCCATGATTTCGGCCAGGGCGGCCTGGTGAATGCCCTCCCGGAGCGACAGGTTCCAAAGCACCTGCCAGCGGGCGCGGGTCAGGCCCTGGGCCCGAGCGCGCCGGTCGAATTCCCGACGCAGCATGCGCGCCACATCGTGCAGCCCCAGGCCCACGGTGGTGTCTTTGTTCATGGGAGACCCCATTCATAAGGAAACTTATAATAAGCAAGCTTATTACATGAAGACCATTAAGGCAACTTGCTTTATATTCTTTGGCCCGCACCGCCGCGGTAGATACCGTCTCTCCTATCCGGACTCAACCCCCGAGGGGTTGGGTCTGGAATGGGGTTTGTCGATTCAGTAC
>NZ_JBKFTL010000009.1:0-21074 GCF_046507615.1 Alloalcanivorax sp. C16-2
AGCGACTCGGGTTGCCACCGGGCTGACAGGGGATGGTAGCTAATCATCTCCCTGCGGAGAGACACAAGGAGCGACTTTAGTCGCGATCCGGCCGGGCCGGGCTATTCGGCCCGGTCGCTGGCGAGCAGCTCCTCGAAGGTACAGATCTCCCCGCAGCGGTCCGGCGCGTAGCCGGGCAGCCGGTCGATCTCGGCGAGGAAGTCCGGCGAGCGCATCAGCGCCAATAGCTGGCGCATGTTGTGGTTCTCCAGGCGGTCCCGGTGGCACACCAGCAGGTAATGCTCGGTGGCCAGGTTGACGAAACCCAGGCCGAACTGGCGCGCCGCCGCTTCCACGCCGAAGCCGGCATCGGCCATGCCGGCGGCCACGTAGGCGGCCACCGCGGTGTGGGTGAACTCCTCCTGGTCGGTGTCGTGGATCGCCGCCGGGTCCACGCCCTGCTCTTCCAGCATCAGGTTGAACAGGGTGCGGGTGCCGGAGTGCCGGTCCCGGTTGATGAACCGCACCGAAGGATCGGCCAGGTCCGCCAGCCCCTCGAAGCGACGTTCGCTATCCGCGCGCACCATCAGGCCCTGCTCCCGGGTCACGAAACGGATCACCCGCAGGTTGTCCAGATCGAGCTGGTCCTGATACAGGGCCATGATGCGCTCCGCCCGCCTCGGGCTGGCCGGGAAGTGGAAGCTGGCCAGGTCGGATTCGCCCCGCGCCAGGATGTCCAGGGCGTGGGCCGGGTTGGTGTACTGCAGATCCAGTTCCACCCGGTCGGAAAACTCCGGCAGCAGCGCCACCGCGTAGCCATGGCTGGCGTGCAGGCGCAGCACCGGATGCTCGCCGGCCAACAATTGTTGTAACTGGGTGTTGAGTTCCGAGGCCAGGCTGTCGAGCTGGGGCCCCAGCCGCGCCTTCACCCGCTGCTCGGACCACAGCAGTTTTTCGCCCAGGGCGGACAACCGGGTGCCCTGCCCTTTACGCATCTCCACCAGGGGCAGGCCGAAGAAGTCGGCGGCCCGATTGAGCAGGTTCCAGGCGTGGCGGTAGGAAATGCCCGCCGCCTTGGCGGCCTGGGTAAGCTTGCCGGATTCATGGACGCCGTTGAGCAGGCGGAAAATAACCGGCTCGAACAGCTCGCCCTGGTCGGTGCGAAACACCCAGGCCGGGGTGATGTGGAGCTTCTTTTTAGGCATTGTCGTTCATATTTATTGGGGTTATCGGGAGTGTTAATTTCAAGGGTCACGCTGTGAGAGCGACAAAAATTTAGGATCGGTTATTCATATGTATAAGCACAATAACCCGTCCGCGGAAGGGCTGTCCACGCCACCGCCGGATGACCAGCCACAGAGCCAGCCGGAGCAAATCCAGCAAGCCGTGGACTCCCTCAAGGACCAGCCCGGCGCCATGCTGCCCATTCTGCACGCGATCCAGGATCGCCTCGGCTACATTCCCGATGCCGCCGTGCCCATCATCGCCGAAGGCCTGCGCCGCACCCGCGCCGAGGTGCACGGCATCATCAGTTTCTACCACCACTTCCGCACCCACCCCGCCGGTCGCCGCGTGATCCAGGTGTGCCGCGCGGAAGCCTGCCAGGCGGTGGGCGCCCGCGCTCTGGAAGCCCACGCCAAGACCAGCCTGGGGGTGGACTACCACCAGACCAGCGCGGACAACGAATTCACCCTGGAGCCGGTGTACTGCCTGGGCAACTGCGCCTGCGGCCCGTCCATCCGGGTGGGCGACGATGTGCACGGCCGGGTGACCCCGGCGCGCTTCGACGCCCTGGTGGAGGAACTCACCACCAGCGTGGTAAGCCTGCGGGGAGGGATGAAGCCATGACCGTCACCGTCTACGTACCCCGTGACACCACCGCTTTGTCCCTGGGCGCCGACCCGGTGGCGGCGCGCATCGAGCAAGCCGCCACCGAGCGCGGCGTGGAACTGAAGCTGGTGCGCAACGGCTCCCGGGGCCTGTTCTGGCTGGAGCCGCTGGTGGAAGTGGCCACGCCGGCAGGCCGCGTGGCCTACGGCCCGGTGACGCCCGAGGACGTGCCGGCGCTGGTGGAAGCGGGCCTGTTCGAAGGCGGCCAGGAGCATGAACTCGCCCTGGGCCTCACCGAGGACATCCCCTACCTGAAGAATCAGCAGCGCCTGACCTTCTCGCGCATCGGCATCACCGATCCGCTGTCCCTGGACGACTACACCGGCCTGCGCGGTTTCGAGGGCTTGAAGAAAGCGCTCACTCTCGACGGCCAGGGCATCATCGACGAGGTCAAAGCCTCCGGCCTGCGCGGCCGGGGCGGCGCCGCCTTCCCCACCGCCATCAAATGGCAGACGGTGCACGACGAACCGCCGGGCCAGAAGTACATCGTCTGCAACGCGGACGAAGGCGACTCCGGCACCTTCGCCGACCGGCTGGTGATGGAGTGCGACCCGTACATGCTGATCGAGGGCATGACCATCGCCGGCCTGGCGGTGGGCGCCACCCAGGGCTACATCTACCTGCGCTCGGAGTACCCGCTGGCACAGAAAATCTTCAATGAAGCCCTGCGGCGCGCCTACGCGGCGGGCTATCTGGGCGAGAACATTCTCGGCAGCGGCCGGCACTTCGATCTGGAAGTGCGGCTGGGCGCCGGCGCCTACATCTGCGGCGAGGAAACTTCCCTGCTGGACAGCCTGGAAGGCAAACGGGGCATGGTGCGCGCCAAGCCGCCGCTGCCCGCCATCCAGGGCCTGTTCGGTCGGCCCACGGTGGTCAACAACGTGCTGTCCCTGGCGGCGGTGCCGTTCATCCTCGACCAGGGCGGCCAGACCTACGCCGACTACGGCCAGGGCCGCTCCCTGGGCACCCTGGCCCTGCAACTGGCCGGCAACGTGAAGCGCGGCGGCCTGGTGGAGCTGGCCTTCGGCACCACCCTGCGCACCCTGATGGAGACGTTCGGCGGCGGCACGCTCAGCGGTCGACCGCTGAAGGCGGTGCAGGTGGGCGGCCCGCTGGGCGCCTACCTGCCGGAGAGCCAGTGGGACAGCCCCATTGATTACGAAGCCTTCGCCGCCTTCGGCGGGGTGGTGGGCCACGGTGGCGTGGTGATGTTCGACGACAGCGTGGACATGGGCGAGCAGGCCCGCTTCGCCATGGAATTCTGCACCGTGGAGTCCTGCGGCAAGTGCACGCCCTGCCGGATCGGCTCGGTGCGCGGCGTGGAGGTGATCGACCGCCTGCGCGCCGGTGAGGACCGCGATGCCAACCTCGAACTGCTTTCCGAGCTCTGCGAAACCATGGTGGACGGTTCCCTGTGCGCCATGGGCGGCATGACGCCGTTCCCGGTGCAGAGCGTACTCAAACATTTCCCGGACGACCTGACCCGCTCCCGTGGAGGTGCGCCATGTTGAATTATTACGATCCCAGCCAGCATCGCCCCGATCCCAACCAGGATCTGGGCACGCCAGCCCGGCTGTCCGAACAGCAGGTGGCCCTGACCATCGACGGCCTGGAGATCAGCGTGCCGGAAGGCACCTCGGTGATGCGCGCCGCCGCCCTGGCCGGCATCACCATTCCCAAGCTGTGCGCCACCGATAACCTGGAGGCGTTCGGCTCCTGCCGGCTGTGCGCGGTGCGGATCGAGGGCCGGCGCGGTTACCCGGCCTCCTGCACCACGCCGGTGGCGGAAGGCATGGACGTGACCACCCAGAACGGCAAGCTGGCCAAGCTGCGCCGCAACATCATGGAGCTGTACATCTCCGACCACCCGCTGGATTGCCTGACCTGCCCGGCCAACGGTGACTGCGAGCTGCAGGACATGGCCGGCGCGGTGGGCCTGCGCGAGGTGCGCTACGGTTTCGACGGCGCCAACCATCTGGACGCCCCCACCGACGACTCCAACCCCTATTTCAGCTTCGACGCCAGCAAGTGCATCGTCTGCTCGCGCTGCGTGCGCGCCTGCGAGGAAGTGCAGGGCACCTTCGCCCTGACCATCGACGGCCGCGGCTTCGACTCCAAGGTGGCCGCCGGGCAGGACGAGGACTTCATGGACTCGGAGTGCGTGTCCTGCGGCGCCTGCGTGCAGGCCTGCCCCACTTCCACGCTGATGGAAAAGAGCGTGATCGACCAGGGCGTGCCGGAGCACAGCGTGGTCACCACCTGCGCCTACTGCGGCGTGGGCTGCTCGTTCAAGGCGGAGATGAAAGGCGACCAGCTGGTGCGCATGGTGCCCTACAAGGGCGGCGACGCGAACCACGGCCACTCCTGCGTGAAAGGCCGCTTCGCCTTCGGCTACGCCACCCACAAGGACCGCATCAAGACGCCGATGATCCGCGACTCCATCAACGAGCCGTGGCGGGAAGTATCCTGGGAAGAGGCGATTCAATTCTCCGCCCGGCGCCTCAAGGAGATCCAGGCGAAGTACGGTCGCGAAAGCATCGGTGGCATCACCTCCTCGCGCTGCACCAACGAGGAAACCTACCTGGTGCAGAAGCTGATTCGCGCCGCCTTCGGCAACAACAACACCGACACCTGCGCGCGGGTGTGCCATTCGCCCACCGGCTTCGGCCTGAAAACCACCCTGGGCGAATCCGCCGGCACCCAGACCTTCGATTCGGTGATGAAGGCGGACACCATTCTGGTGATCGGCGCCAACCCCACCGACGCGCACCCGGTGTTCGGCTCGCAAATGCGCCGCCGGCTGCGCCAGGGCGCCACCCTGATCGTCGCCGACCCGCGCCGCATCGACCTGCTGAAAACGCCCCACGGCGGGCGCATGCTGCACCTGCCGCTGCGCCCGGGTACCAACGTGGCGCTGATCAATTCCCTGGCCCACGTGGTGGTGTCCGAGGGCCTGGAAGACAAAGCCTTTATCGAGGCGCGCTGCGAGTCCGGTGCCTACCAGGCGTGGCGCGACTTCATTCTGGAAGAGCGCAATTCGCCGGAAGCCCTGGAAGCGGTCACCGGCGTGGCCGCCGAAAAAGTCCGCGAGGCGGCCCGCGCCTACGCCGAGGTGCACAACGGCGCCATCTACTACGGCCTGGGTGTCACCGAGCACAGCCAGGGTTCCACCATGGTGATGGGCATCGCCAACCTGGCCATGGCCACCGGCAACATCGGCCGCGAAGGCGTGGGCGTGAACCCGCTGCGCGGCCAGAACAACGTGCAGGGCTCCTGCGACATGGGCTCCTTCCCCCACGAACTGCCGGGCTACCAGCACGTGGCCGACCCGGCGGTGCGCGACCGCTTCGAGGCGGTGTGGAAGGTGAAGATCGACGACGAGCCGGGCCTGCGCATTCCCAACATGTTCGACTCGGCCATCGCCGGTACCTTCAAGGCGCTGTACGTGCAGGGCGAGGACATCGCCCAGTCCGACCCCAACACCCAGCATGTGCAGGCGGCGCTGACCAGCCTGGACTGCCTGATCGTGCAGGACATCTTCCTCAACGAAACCGCCAAGTACGCCCACGTGCTGCTGCCGGGCTCCACCTTCCTGGAGAAGAACGGCACCTTCACCAACGCGGAACGGCGCATCAACCGGGTACGCAAGGTGATGCCGCCGGTGGCCGGCAAGGAAGACTGGGAAGTGACCCAGGAGCTGGCCAACGCCCTGGGCTACCCGATGAATTATTCGCACCCGTCCGAGATCATGGACGAGATCGCCCTGCTCACGCCCACCTTCACCGGCGTCAGCTATGCCCGGCTGGAGGAACAGGGCAGCATCCAGTGGCCCTGCAATGACGAGCACCCGGACGGCACGCCGACCATGCACGAGGTGGACTTCCCGATCGGCAAGGGCCACTTCGCGGTCACCGAGTACGTGCCCACCGAGGAACGCACCACCCGGCGCTTCCCACTGCTGCTCACCACCGGCCGTATTCTCAGCCAGTACAACGTGGGCGCGCAGACCCGGCGCACCGCCAACAGCCAGTGGCACGACGAGGACGTGCTGGAGATCCATCCCAGCGACGCCGAGCTGCGCGGCATCCGCGACGGCGACTGGCTGGGCGTGTCCAGCCGCGTGGGCCACACGGTGCTGCGCTGCCGCATCAGCGACCGCATGCAGCCCGGCGTGGTCTACACCACCTTCCACCATCCCGGCAGCGGCGCCAACGTGATCACCACGGACAGCTCCGACTGGGCCACCAACTGCCCCGAGTACAAGGTCACGGCGGTGCAGGTGGAGAAGGTGTCGCAGCCGTCCCAGTGGCAGCAAAACTTCCAGGACTTCGACCGCCGTCAGAAGGACTACCTGGAAAACGCCGGGGCCGACGCCACCGTCGACGAACCGGCGCCGATGGGCAAGTGAGGGCGCGGCCATGAGGGAGCAAGCATGAGCGGACAGGGTCTCGAGCAACTGGTGAAAATGGTCAACCAGATCAGCGCCAACATGCACGGCGCCACCGACCAGCAGGCCGCCGACAAGGTGGCCACGCACCTGCAGAAGTTCTGGGCGCGGGCCATGAAGGAGCAGATCATCGCCTACGCCGACGACGGCGGCGAGGACCTGACGCCGATTTCGCGCCAGGCGGTGGAGAAGCTAAGGGAAGTGCGCGCGGCGGGGTGAGGTTGGGCGCTTACACGCAACACGCTTGCACGCAACACGCTAAACCCGGCGCGGAAAGGCATGGCGTGTTTTCTGCCGGGCAGGAAACACCCCGACGCGCCCAGCCAAAGGGTTTAGCGTGCAAGCGTGTTGCGTATTGCGTGTTGCGTGTTGCGTGTAAGCGTGTTGCGCGCAAGCGCGCTGTGCCGCCTGTCAGCGCGTCCCTGCCGCCGTCGCGGTGCGGGGCAGGTCGCCGGCGCGGCCCAGGGCCCGGTGCATGAAGGCATGCCGGGCCGGGGCCAGCCGGTTGACCAGGTTCAAACCGCTGTTGCGCAGCCAGCGCACCGGCAATTCCTGGCGCTCAAACAGCAGCTTGAAGCCGCGCATGGCGTTCTGCATCACCAGATTGTCGGCGCGGCGGCGGCGCTGGTAACGGGCCAGCACCGCCGGCTCGGTGACCGGCAGGCCGGCCTGCCGGGCCCGACCCAGTTCCTCCGCCAGCACCGCCGCGTCCAGAAAGCCCAGGTTGATGCCCTGCCCGGCCAGCGGGTGAATCACGTGGGCGGCGTCGCCGATCAGCGCCAGGCCCGGGCCCACGTAGGCGCTGGCGTGGCGTTCCTGGATCGGGAACACGGCCCGGCGGCCGCGCACCCGGGCCTGGCCCAGGGCGGCGCCGGTGGCCCGGGTGAGGGCGGCGCCGAAGGCGTCGTCGTCCAGGGCCATCAGTTCCTCCACCCGCTCCGGCCAGGCGGACCAGACGATGGAACACTGCTGGCCCGGGCCGCCTTCCTGTGCGCTGAACAGGGGCAGCAGGGCCAGCGGCCCGGAGTCCATGAACACCTGGCGGGCGCAGCCGCCATGGGGCAATTCCGTATCGATGGTGGCCACCAGGGCATGGTGGCCGGTGTTCCGGGGGCCGCCGGGGATGCCGGCGAGCTCGCGAACCCGGGAGCGGGCGCCGTCGGCCCCGATCAGCAGGTCGGCGGTGAAGGTGTCTCCGCCGGCCTCCACCCGCCAGCGACCGCCTTCCCGGCGGATCGCCGTGGCCGCCTTGCCGCATTGCCAGTCCAGGTTGTCGCGCTCGCCGGCGGCGGCGTACAGGGCGGCGGTAAGATGATCGTTCTCCAGCAACCAGCCCAGATACTCGGCGCCGGCGTCGCGAGCGTCGAACGCCACCTCGCCGGTGCCGTCCTGGTCCCATACGCGCATGGCGGTATAGCCCTGCACCCGCTCCGGACGCAGCCGCTCCCAGGCGCCGGCGTGGCGCAGGAGCCAGTGACTGGCCTCGCTGAGGGTGGAAACCCGCGCCGCCGGCTCGCCCTCCGGCCAGGCCGGCGCCGGAGCGCCATCCAGCACGCGCACCGTGAAGCCCTGCTCCGCCAGGCTCTTATCCGTCAACAGCAGGGCCTGCAGCCCGCCGGCCATGCCGCCGCCGATGATCAGGATGTCGGTGTGGGAGGATTCCTTCATGGTGTTTTCTCTCATAGCCCCATGGCGCGGCGGGCGAAGTTTTTGCGGGCGCCGGGCAGCAGGTCCAGGGCCAGCAGGCCGAGCTGGCGGGTGTGGGCGAACAGCGGATTGCGCACCCGGAACAGTTCCGGCACCCAGCGCGAGGCACGGGCGATGTCGGCCTGGTCCCGGCGCCGGTCGGCGGCCCATTGCTCCAGCAGGGCCAGGCGCCCGGGGTTCGGCCGGCCGCCAACCCGCTCGGCGAGCAGGGCCAGATCCCGGAATGTCAGGTTGAAGCCCTGGCCGGCCACCGGGTGCAGGGTGTGGGCGGCGTTGCCCACCACCGCCGCGAAGGGCACCGCCTGGGCGCAGGCCTCGGTGAGAATCAGCGGGTAGCGTTGGCGCTCGCCGGCCCGGGCCAGCCGGGGCATGGCGGCGCCCACCCGTTGGCGCAGGGCGGCCAGGAAGGCGTCGTCGTCCAGGGCCATCCAGCCATCCACCTGCTCCCGGGGCCCGGTCCAGACCAGCGCCATGCGGTCGTCCGGCAGGGGCAGCAGGGCCAGCGGGCCGTCGTCGAGAAAGCGCTCGAAGGCCACGCCATGGTGCGGCTCCGCCAAACCGATGTTGGCGATCAGGGCGTCCTGGCCCAGGTCCTGGTGGCGGGCGCTGATGCCCAGCCACTCCCGGGTTCGGGAGCGGGCACCGTCGGCAGCGACCAGCAGCGGCGTCAGCCGCTCCTCGCCGTCCAGGGTGACCCGGTAACCGTCACTCTCCCGGGCGATGGCGGTGACCGACGCCGGAGCACACAACTCGATGGCCGGGTCCGCTTCCACGGCGCGCAGCAGCACATGCCCGAACCAGCGGTTCTCGACCACGGCACCGAGGCGCGGCAAGGCGTGCTCGGCGGCGTTGAGCCGGGTGATGCCGAGCCGCTCGCGGCGCGACACGTGCACGGTGTCGATGCCGGCGGCGCGCTCCAGCACCGCGTCCAGCAGCCCCAGGCGTTCCAGGATCGTCAGGCTGCCGGCGGACAAGGCGGTGCTGCGGGCGTCGAAGCTGGGCGTGTCCGGCGGCTCGCCGGCGCGGATTTCATGGCTCTCCACCAGGGTCACCGCCGGCGCGCCATGGTGGCGCAACAGCAACGCCAGCGCCGCGCCGGCCATGCCGCCGCCAACGATCAGCGGCGCCGCCCCTTTCATGCCCGCGCCTCGCGCATCAGGGCTTCGATGTCGTCGATGTCCTTGGGCACGTCAGCGGTGAGCACCTCGCAGCCGTTCTCGGTGACCAGCACGTCGTCCTCGATGCGGATGCCGATGCCGCGCCAGCGTTCGTCCACCGTTTCGTCGTCCGGGGCGATGTAAAGGCCCGGCTCCACGGTGAGGGTCATGCCCGGTTCCAGTTGGCGCCATTCACCACCGACCCGGTAATCGCCCACGTCATGTACATCCAGCCCCAGCCAGTGGCCGGTGCGGTGCATGTAGAAACGCTGGTAGGCCATTTCCTCGATCAGGTCGTCCACCTTGCCACTGAGCAAGCCCAGTTCCACCAGCCCCTCGGTAAGGATGCGCACCACGATTTCATGGGGCACGTTCCAGTGGTTGTCCGGGTGGGTCGCCTCGATGGCGGCGTACTGGGAGCGCAGCACCAGTTCGTAAAGAGCGCGTTGCTCGGCGCTGAAGGTGCCGTTCACCGGGAAGGTACGGGTGATGTCCGAGGCGTAGTTTTCCAATTCGCAGCCGGCGTCGATCAGCACCAGGTCGCCGTCCTTCAGTTCGGCGTTGTTCTCGATGTAGTGCAGCACGCAGCCGTTGGCGCCACCGCCGACGATGCTCGGATAGGCCGGGCTGCGGGCGCCATGGATCATGAACTCGTGCAGGTACTCCGCTTCCAGCTGGTACTCGTACATGCCCGGGCGCACCGCCTTCATGGCGCGCACATGGGCGCCGGCGGAAATGCGACCGGCACGGCGCATCAGGTCCGCCTCCGCCTTGCTCTTGAACAGGCGCAGGTCGTGCAGCAGGTGGGACAGGGCGACGAACTCGCCGGGGGGCTGGGCGCCGGTACGCACCCGCTCGCGGATGGCGTTGACCCAGCCCATCAGGCGGCGGTCGAAGTCGGCGTCGCGACCCAGGTCGTAGTAGACCCGGTTCCGGCCTTCCACCAGGCCCGGCAGGATGTCGTCGATGTCGTTGATGGGGAAGGCGTCGTCGGCGCCGTAGTCGGCCACCGCCCCTTCCGGACCGGCCCGGTAGCCGTTCCAGATTTCCCGGGCGCGGTCGCGCTCGCGGCAAAACAGCACGTACTCACCGTGCTCGCGACCGGGCAGCAGCACCATCACCGCCTCCGGCTCGGGGAAGCCACTCAGGTACCAGAAGTCACTGTCCTGGCGGTAGGGGTGTTCCACGTCCCGGTTGCGGGTGCGTTCCGGCGCGGCGGCGAGAATGGCGATGCTGTTGGGCTCCATCTGCGCCATCAGCTCCGCCCGGCGTTGCTGGAATTCCTCGAGACCAATACTCATGGGGGCTCCGGCTTAGTGCCGCGTGGGCGGGTTGGTGTTGGTGTCGCCGCCGGTGTCGTGGGCGGCGGGCTTCATGACCAGGTCGGTGTAGATCATCATCGCCGCCATGCGGCAGTGCTCGGTGACCTGCTCAAGCATGCGCTGCTCTTCCTCGCCGTCTTCCTCCGGCGTGCTCACCTGGCTGATCGCGGACAGGTCGGAGAGGGCCTCCTGGACGCCGGGGGAAAGCTGGCTGTCGTTGATGCCGGCGGCGCCGGTGCCAAACCCCACCAGGAAGCCCTCGGCCCACTGGCCCAGGGCGGCCACGCGCAGACCCAGGTCGTCTTCATCGTCGGGCAGCAGCAGATCCAGCTCCAGGCCGGTGTCGGCGTAGCCTTCGCTGGCGGCGTCGCGGCAACGTATCAAGTCGCCGGCGAGATCCGGCGACAGACCCTGGGGTTGTTCCGCGTGAGCGGCCAGGGTGCCGAGCAGAGCGGCGTCGTTCAGGCCCTGGCCGGTGGCCAGCAGTCCGCAAACAACGCCGTGCAGTTCACTGGGGGAGACCGCCACGCCAGCGTCGGAGGCGGCGCGGACGAGGTGATCAAAATCGGGCAGATCGGGCATGGGAATGTTCAGCCACTCTTTACGGAAACGGCGCTAAGTGTCTCTTGCGCCTTGGAATTTCGTTGACCCTTACCAGGGCCCCACCTATAGTACAAAAAGCCGTCAATGGCGGCGAAATCAGGCCCGGATCGGGGGCTTAACCTTAGGCGAACAGCGACCAATTTGCCATGACGACGGACCAACAACTCCGGCAACTGGAAGCCCGCGTGGACGAGTTGCTGCGGATTTCCGCGCACCTGCGCCAGGAAAACCGCCTGCTGCGTGAACGCGAGACCCGTCTGCTCGACGAACGCACCCAGTTGATCAAGAAAAACGACCTGGCGAAAAGCCGCGTGGAGGCCATCATAACCCGTCTTCGTTCCCTGGAGCAGGAGGACTCATGAGCAGCGACAGCTCCCTGGTCATCCACCTGCTCGACAAGGAATACCGGGTCGCCTGCCCGCCCGGCGCCCAGGACAACCTGCTGCGCGCCGCCCGCTACCTGGACGATCAGATGCGCGAGGTCCGTCAGGCCAATGTGATCGGCCTGGAGCGCATCGCCATCATGGCCGCGCTCAACATGAGCCATGAGCTGCTGGAAGCCCGCGAACGGCTGGATAACGACCCGGACAGCGACGCCCGGGTGGAAGCCCTGCTCAACCGTCTGGAAAACGAGATCCGCGCCTTCGAGGAAGGCCATTCGCAAGCGCCTGTCAAGCCCTGACCCGCCACGCCCGCCCTGTTATACTCGCTCCCAAGTGTTCCCTGGACCGTGCGCCAGACGGGTTATGTCCCTGAGCCGATGCTTTACCCCAAGGGGATCAAATTGGCGTGCCTGTGTGCATGTCCGCCCGCGAGCGGAAAGCCTGAGGGCATTAGCCTGAGGTCTCCGCCTTGAACCTTTCGGTTCAAGGGCCACACCCGCAGCGGCGGTTCGGGGAGCACGCTTTATTCAAGCTGCACGCTGCACGCTGCACGCTGCACGCTGCACGCTGCACGCTGCACGCTGCACGGATTGTCCTTCCTTGATGAGCGATTCCAACCCTTCAAGAGCCTCTCTGCGACGTGAACTGCGCGCGCGACGCCGGGCGCTGAGCGCCGGCCAGCGACGCCAGGCGCAGCGGCGCTTCGCGCGCAATCTGTCCCGGGCCCTGGGCCCGAGGCGGTTCACCGAGGTGGCGTTGTATCTGGCCGGGGACGGCGAGCTGGACCCGTTACCGGGGCTGGCGGCGGAGCGATTCGAAAGGGCCCGGCTGTACCTGCCGGCGCTGGACCGGGTGCATCGGGGACACATGCAGTTCCGGCTGTGGCGGGTGGAGCGGCGGCTGCGCGCCAACCGCTTCGGCATCGGCGAGCCGCGCCGACGGGAGCGGGCCCGGGCGGCCTGGGCGCTGGATATGATGCTGGTGCCACTGGTGGGCTTCGATGATCGCGGCCACCGCCTGGGCATGGGCGGCGGCTTCTATGACCGCGCGCTGGCCGATCTGGCGCGCCGACCCCGGCGCCCCCTGCTGGTGGGCGTGGCGTTCCGGTTCCAGCGTCTCGACCACCTGGCGAATGCCGCCTGGGACCAAGCGCTGGACCGTGTGATTACGGACTGAGCGGGTTACCGGCTGACGCTGACCTTGACGCCCGCCGAGTTGGCGAACCGTTCCAGATCGGTATCATTGCCGCCATGGGTCAGCGTGCTGACCAGAACCCCGATAGCGAATACAAAAGCAAGAACGACGAGGGCGTCGGGCTTTTTCTTCATTGTGCTGCAAATCCCCAAAATTCAAGGCCGGGCACCATAGGGGCCCCTTGGCTCGGTACGACGAAAACAACGGAATTCCGCTTTATGGGACCCGGTCGGGCCGGGTCGGCGCGGAATTTCCCGCATCCCCTGTGTCCATATCGGACGAAAGACTCACGATGGTACGGCATTTTTTTCGTAACAGAATGAGAACGGTGTCAAAATTCAACAGCAACCCTCAATAAAGTCAAGCAGTTAGAGGGCAATGCTCACGCTTCTTAACAAAACCCCCGGCCAACTCACAAAGATCACGGGTTTTTCACGGCAATTTCGTGCTTACCCGCGCCGAGCCGCCGGCGGTTCTGAAGGGTCGGACAGAACCGCCCGACCTTAGTTCAAAAACAGCCGATAGGCCGGGTTGTCGCTTTCCTCGACCATCGGGTACGGCACCTTCTTGAGGTCCTTGCGCAGGTTGCCCCGCTCCCCGAACGGAACCTGGAACCCCACCAGCACCCGACCGTAAGCGGCACCGTGGTTGCGATAGTGAAACAGGCTGATATTCCACTTCTGCCCCAGCGACAGCAGGAACTTCAGCAGGGCGCCCGGGCGCTCTGGAAACTCCACCCGGAACAGCATCTCGTCCAGGTCCTGCCGCGAAGTGTGGCCGCCCACCATATGGCGGATGTGCAGCTTGGCCATCTCGTTGCCGGTCATGTCCACCACCGGATAGCCGGCCTCGCGCAGCTCCTCCAACAGGGGAGCAAGGTCCGTGCCACCCGGACGGATCTGAATACCGACGAAGATATTGGCCTCATGCTCGCCGGCATAGCGGTAGTTGAACTCGGTGATGCCACGGCGGCCCACCACCTGCAGGAAATTGCGGTAGGCGCCCGGTTTCTCGGGGATCGTCACCGCCAGGATCGCCTCGCGCTGCTCGCCCACCTCCGAACGCTCGGAGATGTGGCGCAGGCGGTCGAAGTTCACATTGGCACCGCTCTGGATCGCCACCAGCGTCTGGTTTTCCGCGCCATGCTTGTGCACCCAGTTCTTCAGGCCGGCCAGGGCCAGGGCACCGGCGGGCTCGCACACCGCCCGGGTATCCTCGAAGGAATCCTTGATCGCGGCGCAGATCTCATCGGTGGTGGCGGTGATCACCTCGTCCACGGTGTCCTTCAGCACCCGGTAGGTTTCCTTGCCGATCTGCTTGACCGCCACGCCGTCGGCGAACAGACCCACCTCCGACAAGGTGACCCGGCGCTTGCGCTCCAGGGCGGCCTTCAGACAGGCGGCGTCTTCCGGTTCCACGGCGATGATCTTCACATCCGGTCGTACGTACTTCACGTAGGCGGCCACGCCGGCGGCCAGGCCGCCGCCGCCCACCGGAATGAAGATGGCATCCAGGTCGCGGCTTTGCTGGCGCAGGATCTCCATGCCCACCGTGCCCTGGCCGGCGATCACGTCCGGATCATCGTAGGGGTGCACGAAGGTCAGGCCTTCCTTCTCTTCCAGCTTCGTGGCGTGGGCCAGGGCTTCGTCGAAGCCGTCGCCGTGGAGCACCACCTTGCCACCGCGCTGACGCACGGATTTGACCTTGATCTCCGGCGTGGTGCGCGGCATCACGATCACCGCGCGCACGCCCATGGCGCTGGCGGCCAGGGCCAGGCCCTGGGCGTGATTGCCGGCGGACGCGCAGATCACGCCACGTTCGCGCTGGGCGTCGGTGAGCGCCGCCAGCTTGTTGTAGGCGCCGCGCAGCTTGAACGAGAACACCGGCTGCAGATCCTCCCGCTTGAGCAACACCCGGTTGCCAATGCGCTTGGAAATCAGCGGCGCGGCATGGATCGGGGTTTCATGGGCCACGTCGTAGACGCGGGATTGGAGAATCCGTTTCACGTATTGATCAAGC
This sequence comes from Alloalcanivorax sp. C16-2, assembly GCF_046507615.1. Lineage (NCBI taxonomy): Bacteria > Pseudomonadati > Pseudomonadota > Gammaproteobacteria > Oceanospirillales > Alcanivoracaceae > Alloalcanivorax > Alloalcanivorax sp. C16-2. The sequence goes on from NZ_JBKFTL010000009.1 coordinate 14,702, forward strand.
ATCGCAGGCATGGAAAGTCCGGAAGGGTAAAAGCGCTAGTTTACGGGCCCAAGGGCGGGAGCGTCCATTGGAGCGGCGGCTCCCGGGCCGTATAATCCCGCCGTCGCAACGAGGATGGATCGCATGGATCAGGACGCGCTCAAAAAACAGGTGGCCGAAGCGGCACTGCGCTACGTGCCGGAGGGTGAGGTAGTGGGCGTGGGCACCGGCTCCACCGCCAACCACTTCATCGACGGTCTGGCGGCCATGAAGGACCGTATCGTCGGTGCCGTGGCCAGCTCCGAGGCCACCGCCGAGCGTCTGCGCGGCCACGGCATCGCGGTGCTGGAGCTCAACGACGTGGGCACCCTGCCGGTGTACGTGGATGGCGCGGACGAGGTCAACGCCCATCGCGAAATGATCAAGGGCGGCGGCGGCGCGCTCACCCGGGAGAAAATCGTCGCCGCGGCGGCACGGGAATTCGTGTGCATCGTCGACGGCTCCAAGAAGGTGGAGCGCCTGGGCCGCTTCCCGCTGCCGGTGGAGGTGATCCCCATGGCGCGCTCCTACGTGGCGCGCAAGCTGGTGGCCCTGGGCGGGCGCCCGGAATACCGGGACGGCTTTATCACCGACAACGGCAATCTGATCCTCGATGTGCACAACCTGGACATCCTCAACCCCATCGAGCTGGAAACCACTCTCAACAATATTACCGGCGTGGTCACCAACGGCCTGTTCGCCCGCCGCCCGGCGGACGTGGTGCTGGTGGGCGAGGGCGGCGGCGTATCGGTTTATTGAGCCACCCGGCCTTGACCCTCGCGCACCCTCCCGGTGGACCGCGGGTTACCCGGCCGGCCCACCCTTAACCGCGCCGTTACGTTCCGCAACCCAAGACTACGTTCGGCAAATTTCCCGCTGCTCAGCGAACGCTTTCCAACCTTTTTCATACGGCAGGGCACCCCGTTTTTGCTTTATGAATTGCATATGAAGCAATAACTCCAATAAGAGGTGTTCCATGCGTCCTTATCTCGTGACAGCAACACTGAGCGTCACCCTGGCGCTGACGGGCTGCGGCGGCAGCGGCGGCGGCGGTGGTGGTGGCGCGGTACCACGCGCCCCGGAAAGCAGCAGCGACGCGCTGTTCTTCTCCTATCCGGCGGACGGCCAGACCGACATCGCGCCGAACGCGCCGGTGGTGTTCAGCTTCGCCAACCCGGTGGCGGTGACGCCGGCCAACTTCCAGTTCCTGGACGACGACGGCAACGCGGTGGACTTCCAGCTGCGCTCCGTGGATAACGGCCGTGGCGTGGTGCTCGCGCCCACCTCGGCACTGGCGCCGATCACCGATTACACCGTGGAGCTCCGGGACATCGTCATCGATGATCAGGACGTGGTGCCACCCGGCGGCACCCTGGACTTCACCACCCGGGCCGCCGTGCAGGGCCCGGTGCGTCAGCAGCAGGAAAGCGCGGCGTTCGAGATCGCCTCCGTGTTTCCGGACGACCAGCAGTTCCAGACCATGGACTTCTCCGCTTTCCGGCTACGCACCAGTCACCCGCTGGATCAGAGCAGCGCCGTCTATGGCGACACCATCCGGCTGACCCGTGGCGGCGAGCTGGTGCCGGCGGTGCTGGTCGCCCAGGGCAACGCCATCACCGTGGACCCGCTGCAGGACATGACGCCCGGCGACACCTACACACTGATCGTGGATGGGCTGAAAAGCCGCTTCGACGAGACCATCGACCGCTTCGAGCGGGAGGTGACGCCCCGTGATACCACGTCGCCGCTCGGCGAGCGGTCGCTGCTGGTCACCGAGGTGCCGGCGGCGGACCCGGACAAGAGCTGTCTGGATCAGGATGTGCTCACCTCGCCGTTGACCGGCACCCCGATCAACTGCGTGCCGGTGAAGGGCACCATCCTGGCGGACCAGACCGCCTCCAAGCAGACCGGCAATGTGTTCGGTGAACTGGCCTTCCAACCGAACTTCCCGCTGGTGACGCCGCTGCGCGTGGCGCGGGGTTCACGGCTGATCGGCGATGCCCTGGAGGTGATCATCGGTGGCGAAGTGCCGGTGGGCTTCAACTCCGGCGACGTGACCGTGGAGATGATCACCGACGCCACCGGCTATCTCTACCCCAACCCGCTGTCTCGGCGGGACGACGCCAGCCGCTACCTGCGCCTGTTCATGGATCTGGCCACCACCACCGCCGACGCCCGTGCCAATGGCGCCTTCACCCAGAACCTGATGCACCTGGAGCTGATCGGCCGTGCCCGAGTGATCGACGGCCGGCTCACCGTGGACGCCCTCACCGTGGTGGAACCGAGAGTGCTGGGCGTGGAGACCAGCTACGGCCTGCTCAGCTTCCGCATGGCGTCCTACCTGGACCAGACCTCCGCGCCGGCGCCGATCGAGGACACCACCGGCCCGCAATTGCAGGCGGTGACCCAGGACGGCCAGCTGCGCCTGTCCTGGCAGCCTGGCCTGGTGGCCGACCGCATGGTGCCCGGCGAACCGGTGGTGCTGCAATTCGACGAAACCCTGGACCCGCTCAGCATCGTGCCCGGCGACACCCTGCGCCTGACCAAGGGCGGCGCCAGCGAGCCATTTTCCTGGTACCTGAACGGCAACGCCCTGGTGATCACCCCGGAGGACCCGGTCAACTTCGGCGTGCAGTACGCAGTGACCGCCACCAGCGGCATCACCGACCTGTCCGGCAATCCCCTGCAGCCCATCAACCGCATCGAGGGCGGCGATACCCTGACCTTCTCACTGCCGGAATACGTGGAGAGCGCGGGCGGCGACAGCGTGCTGCGCGGCCCCTTCGCCATGGTGGTGTACCCGGGCTTCCCCTGCGCCAGCTCCGACGACATCGACCTGAACGCTTTCAACGGCCAGGGCAGCCAGGGTGTGTGCCTGTCCTCCAGCTCCGACAGTGAGCAGGTAGTGCTGGACACGCTGCCCATCGATGCCCTGCCCCGCAACCGGCCGATCCGGGTGCGTTTCTCCCAGAACATGGACCCGGCCAGCCTGACCCTGGGCCAGACCTGCGGCGACGGCAGCGTGCGCGTGGAGCGCATCGACCAGAACGGTACCTGCCTGGAGCCGGTGCCCGGCGTGCTGCAACGGGAAACCCGGGCGCTCACCTTCCTGCCCAGGGACCCGTGGGAAGTGGGCGGCCTGTACCGCTACACCCTGGGTTCCCAGGAAAGCGGTTGCGGCGCCGGCGCCATCTGCTCGGAGGCGGGCCTGCCGCTGCAAACCGCTCCGCTGCTGGGCGGCGACCGGGAAACCGGCGGCCCGGACATGGACATCGTGTTCCGTGGCGCGCCGGCCAACCTGGATGTGTTCCAGGAGCTCAACAACCTGCCCAGCGTGGACGTGAACAGCAACTTCGCGGTGGATGACGGCGAATCGCCGATCACCGACAACAGCGTGCCGACGCCCTCCAACGCCACCCGCATCCGTCCGGACGTGGACGGCCCCAACGGCTCCGGCGAGGGCCTGGTGGTGGCCGCCAATACCGGCTGTGGTTTCGGCGGCGCACCGCCTTACGAGGACGGCGAGCAGACCGATTGCGATGCCCAGCGGTTGCTGTACATCGCCGGCGCGCTGAACACCGATATTCTCGGCTATGATCCGGACCCGGACCTGCCCGAGGAAATCACCCGGGGCCAGGGCGGCGTGGCGGTGCGCATCTATCCGACCACGGTGGCGCTCACGAACCTGGACGCCACCGCCGTGATCGGCCTGGACCTGGACACCACCGACGGCGGCACCACCCTGGAAACCGTGCCGCTGGTGGGCGGCCTGCTCAACGGTCTGGTCACCACCCTGGGCGACGTGCTGGATATTCTCGGCCTTGAGGAACCGGTGCTCGGCCAGGTGGGCAACCTGGGCCTGGTGCCCATCGACACCGCCACCGGCCCGAACATCATGCGGGTGCGCTACGAGCCCGATGAGAACGGCAATCGGACCAAGGCGCCGGTGGGTTATATCCTGCCCGGCGACAACCCGACCGCCGGCGATCCGCCGCGCTTCGTGATCCGCTTCGACCTGTTGTTCGACGCGCCGGCCCTGTCTCTGCCGCTGGGCCTGGATCACAACGTGAAGAGCCTGCCGATCGACGACATCACCCTGGAAGGCACCCTGGACTTCCTGCCCGATGGCCGTCTGTTCATCGCCCTGGAAAACCAGGAGCCCAAGCAGGTGAGCCTGGAGATCAAACTCTCCGAGCTGGAAGGCGGCAAGGTGAACCTGAACATTCCGGTAGGAGGCATCAACCTGAGTTATCAGAGCGTGTCGATCCAGGAATAACCTTCCAGCAACGAAAAAGGGGCCCCTCGGGGCCCCTTTTCTGTTACCGCTGACCGGCGAATCAGTCTTTATCCTCGCCCATGGCCTTGCGGTATTCCTCCTTGATGTTATCGCTGGAGTCGATCTTCTCGCGCTGTTCCAGATAATCCTTGGATTTACGTTCAGCGCCGTCCATCTTCTTCTCCGCGGCTTCACGCTTGGCTTCCATGGCCTTGCGATATTCCTCGCTGATGTTGCCTTCGGAGTCGAGCTTCTTGCGGCCCTCGGAGTAATCCGGGCCGGTGCCGGTGTCGGACATGCCCTTTTCCTTGGCCTCGCGCTGAGCCTCCATGGCCTTCTGGTACTCTTCCTTGATGTTTTCCTGGCGATCAACATTGGTCTGCTGTGCCAGGGCGGCGGGTGCCATCAGAGCACCGGAAACGCCCAGCAAAGCGGAAATCAGTACGGTTTTTTTCATGGTTCTCTCCTTCGTTATTTTTCGATCCCTATCGATCGGGGTCCAAACGATCCCCCACCAGTATAGTGACCGGGTGGTGACAATGCACCGCCCAAAATAGCGGCCCGGCTTAGCGATCGGCGCCCGCGCCGAAGCCGTCGAAGGCACGCTGTGAGCGCTCTCTGACCCGGTCATTGCGATCGCGCGCGTCGCTGTCCAGGCGATCCATGCGCTCGCGCATGATACGACGGTGCTCGCCGGCCTGGTCCCGGCCACGCTGGCGCAGGGTCTCGGTGGCGTCACGGTTTGTTTCCAGGCGGGGCGGGCGGTTGTCCGGCGGTATCTCGTCATCGACCGCCCGGGCCGGCGGGCCGGCCAGCGCGGTGGCGACGAGCAGGGTGGTGAACAGTGCTTTGATCCTCATGGCCCGGCTCCCGGACATTTCGGTCAGTGTGGTCGCCGTGAAGTCACGACGACGCGAAGGGTTCATGCCAGATAACGGTCGATCAGGGCGAAGATGCGCTGGCGGTAGTCACCGTGCTCATTGGCCAGATGATGGCGCGCGCCGGCCAGCATGTGAATCTCCGGATCCTCGAATTTATTGCGAATCACCTGCAGATTGTGGCGCCAGTCCACGGTTTCGTCCTGGTCGCCCTGGATCACCACCGGCGAGATCTTGACCCGGTCCGCGGCTTCGAAGCCGGGAATCCAGCGTTTCAGGGCGGTCACCCAGCGAGCCGGCAGGCGGCGTTCCTGGAGCGGGTCCTTATTCTCCAGGAAATCGAGGAAGTCCGGATCGCCGGAATTGACCGTGAACACCCGTTTGATGGAGCGGGCGAACGGCCGCACCAGGGTGTGCAGCCAGCGCGCCACGCCCCATTTGAAAGGCCGCACCAGCGGCGCCAGCAGGATGATCTGCTCAAAGGGGCTGCTGTCGGCGTCGAAGCCATGGTGCAGCAGGTAGTCCATGACGATGGCGCCGCCCGTGCTCTGGCCAATCACGTGCCAGGGACGCGGCAGATGGTTTTCGGCCAGGGACAGGCATTGTTCCAGTACTTCCCGGTAAATGCGGAAATCGTCGATGGCGGCCCGGGGGCCGGAGCTCAGGCCGTGGCCGGGCAAATCGTAGGCGAGCACCGCGTAGCCGAGCTGCAGCACATGGCCGATGACATGCCGGTACAACCCGACGTGATCAAAGTAGCCGTGGCAGATCAGCACCGTGCCGCGCGGAGCGACGGGCCGCCAGGCGTGCACGCTGATGGTGTGGCCGGCGGCTTCGAAATAGCCGAAGCCGTGCTCCAGCTCCGGCAGGCGGGCGTCGAAATCGATGCCGTAATAGTGCGCGTAGCGCTGGCTGGTCTCGTCCAGCGGGTCGAAGGCTTCCCAGTTGAGGGGCTTCCAGTGCTGCAGGATTTCTTCGCGGCTGAACGGTAACGACATGGTAGCGGCGGCGTTCTCGATAACGGGATTCGATGATAGGCGCCCGGTGGCGGTAAAAAAAGGTCCATCGGGTTCGGGGTAACGGCGGACGAAGGATCCTCCATCCGGGCCGCGTCTCGGCGTGGTCCCCCTTCCGGGAACGCCGTGAACCCCCGCAAGCGGGTCCGGCCACCCATCACAGATGGGCGGCGTTCGGCGGCGCG